>NZ_CP187360.1:4800000-6421248 GCF_049810325.1 Janthinobacterium sp. NFX145 | reverse complement strand
GCGAATTATAGCCCTACGTCGCGATAGCAGCAAGTCTTTCATCCAAGATTTATTAGTCAAGGTTTTGTATCGCTGTCCTGACCCAGCGAAAACCCAGTCTTTCCTGCTCCATGCGAAGGCACTCGCCCAAAGCATGTTCATGCAGTATTTTAAACAGGGCCAGTTCCTCATGCGTCAAGCGGGTCAGATTACCACCGTGGCGTTTATGCGGCTCTTCACTTCCCCACAACAAGCGGTGCGCTTCCAGGGTCGCGATGTCCATCAGCATGGAGCGTGCTTGCGGCAAGTATGCGCGCAAGCGATCCAGTATGGCAAAACCGTGCGTATCGATATCGCCCCAGTAAATTACTTCCTTGTCAGCCAACCAGGGCACATCGCCGAGGCGTTCGACACTATAACCGCCACCGAAAATCACCATGCTGTCTTCAACCTCCGGAAACGCCAGGCCATTGATTTCATTCTCGGTAATAAAGACGCGTTTTACATTGACATGCAAGGCAGCGAACTGCGCTACCGGTACGCTCAGGTCAGACAAACCAGCGATATAATGACGCGGATCGAGCAGGCGAAAACGTATCAATACCGGTTTGCTCAATAATCCATAACGCGTTTCAAATTGGCGCGCCCCGACGGCCTGCGCGTTGATCGCCTCGGGCAGCATTAGCTGATCCAGTAATTCCGCCAGCAAGGCCTTGCGCGTTTCGATGAATTTTCCATCCACCCCAGCGATGTCGAGTTCGCGCAAGTAAAGCTGCGGACGTGGATGCGCCACAAACCATTGCAAAATCAGCACGATGCGTTCCCATGCGGGCGCGTGCTCGAGCAACAGCATCGGACGGCGCGCGATCCAGCCAGCCAAAGCAGGAAAAACCTGCAGCGTCAGCGTCAGCAATTGCTCGAAATGCCGCTTCTCCGCCATTTTTCCGATCAGCCGCAAGGCGTCGCCCTCTTCGTCCACGGTCAAGCCAGCCGGCATGCGATTGCGCCCCAACTGGCGATGATTGATATCACGCCATTCGATGGTGTAGCCGTAGCCCTTGTGACTCTTGCTGCCTTCGTCAAGTTGGTGGATCCAGCGCCGCACTTCATCGAATTGCTCGCCCAGGTTCGCCGAGGCTGGCTGGCGCAGATTGAGGTGCAAAGGAAACAGCGCGCTCTGATTGACATGCGCAGCCAGCAGGCGACCGCTGTCCCACAGGCGCAGTAACTGTGTACGAATGTCGGCCGGCGTGGTCCAGTTGCTGCTCATGGCACTCATGCGCCGCGAGCCTGGCGCTCGGCCTGGTACCGCTCGATGCTCAGGCAGCGCAACATCGATTGCCGGCCCTCTTCGCTATGCACGAAGCCAAGGCCGGCAACATAGGGTTCGATGATATGGATTTTTTGCAACGGCGTGACGATCAGCAATTGCAGATTCATGCGCTTGAACAGTTCCAGCCCATAGCGCGCGGACTCATCCGAGCCGCGGCCGAACGCCTCATCGATCACGACAAAACGGAAGGATCGCGAACGCACGACGCCCCACTCCAGGCCGAATTGGTATGCCAGACTGGCGGCCAACACGGTATAGGCCAGCTTTTCCTTCTGACCGCCGGACTTGCCACCTGCATCAGTGTAATGTTCATGCTCGCGGTCATCTTCACGCCAGCGCTCGGAGGCCGAAAACACAAACCAGTTGCGCACATCGGTCACCTTGCGCGTCCAGCGCTTGTCCACCTCGCCGCTCCCACTGCGGCCACGGAAGCGCTCGATAATCGTTTTGACCTGCAGAAATTTGGCTTCCGTATATTCTTCATCGCTCGATCCCGTCAGCGCGCCTTCCGTGCAGGCACGCAAGTCGGCCTGGAAATCGCGCAGGTCAGCGTCCAGGTTGGGCTCGGCCTCCAGCGCGATATAGCGGTTGGGGTTGTAATCGATATCGTGCAGCGAGCGGTTGATGATATCGATACGTTCGCGTATGGTTTCACGTTCGCGCTTGAGCTGTGATTGGAAGCCAGCAATTTCGCGTATCGTGTTTTCATTGAGCAATTCCTTGAAGCGCTGCGCAAAGCGTGGCAAGTCATCGGCCTGCAGTGCCGCCAGCATCTTGCCAAACTCGCCAGCGGCATTGATGCTGACATCGACTTCACGCGTATCGAGCGGCCACGCCGTGACGTAATCACTCATGGCGTTGATGATACGATCGCGCAAACCGGCGATTTTCTTGCTGTCGGCATCGATACGCGCCTGCAAGAAAGTGCGCATGTCTTTTTCACGGTTGTCGCACGACTCCACCGTCAGTTTGTGTTCGCCCAGCGCTTCCCCCTGTAGCCGCTGCAGCAAGGGAAAATACAGCTCACGCGCGTGCGACGGCGTGGCGTCCAGCAACTGTGCGCAATCGCCCAAGTGACCGCTGGCCTGCTCCTGGCGTTCGCTGAGTCTGGCGTGCTCGGTGGTGTGGCGGCTAATGTCGTCATCCGTTTTGGCTTGCGCTTGCGTCAACGCCTCAAGCTGGCCCTGCAGCTCTTGCAGCAGATCGGACGCCGCTTCCAGTGCCTCTTTTTCACGCAGTAATTGTTCGATCGCCAGCAGCAAGGGCTTCCAGTCCAGTTCGTCGAAATGCTGGAACACTGCCAGTTGCTGCCAGTGACCCAGGCGGTCCTGATGCGTTTTGACATCAATGCCCAGTGCACTGATGCGTGCACGATGGGCGGTGATGCGCAATGACAAATCACGCGCCTGCTTTTCCAGCGCCGCGATCTTGGCCTGGTTGGTCCAGCCCAGCACATAACGGGTGCGGTCTTGCAACTGATGACGGTCATCCTTTTCATGGCGCTCGCCACCCGCCTTGATCTGGCCGTTGTGCGTGATGGCCAATTTTTCACGTTGGAATTGCTGCAGCGATTCACAGCATGCGTAGTCGAAACGCCGCGCCAGTTCACCGGCGATCCAGGGATAAAACGCCGAATCCGGCTTGATGGACAGCTTGCGCACCAGGGAGTCCGCATGCAGCGGCCGTGCTTCCGGCACATTGACCGCGCGTACCCGAAAATACACCAGGCGCGCTCCAAGATGGCTGCGGTCCACCCATGCCGCCACCGCCGCATAATGGGCTTCCGGCACCAGCAGCGCCAGGCCGAAATTGTGCAGCAAACGTTCGGCCGCGCCCTCCCACGCGCCAGCATCGTCGCGTACCTGGATCAACTCGCCAACAAAGGGCAGCTCATCACCATCGAGATCAAGCGCGCCGCACAGCAAGTCACGCAGTTTCAGCATCTGGCCTGGAATATTCGAGCGGCGCTGGCGCAACGATGCGAGCTCCGCCGATAACTCGCCATGGCTGGCGCCCAGTTCGCGCACCATGACACCCGCCTCTGTCAGGGTGTTCTGGCACTCGTCGCGCTGCGCGACGCATTGCGCCTGGCCACTGTCGATAGCACGCAAATTGGCGCGAAAGCCTTCGTCATCGGCAGCACCAGGCAAGCCCAGCGCTTGCGCCAATTGCTCGTAGAGCGCTGCGCGCCGCGCACGCTCATCCTTCAGCGTTTGCCGGCGCGCGATCTCGGCGTCGATCTGCGCCAGGCGATTGCCGCCGTTGGCGGAAATGGCTTCCCGTATTTCATCGCGGCGCAGGCCTTGTTCGCCGCGCTGCTGTTGCAGCCGCTGCAGGCGCGCGGCGGTTTTTTCCAGTTCCAGCACCAGTTGCTCCAGGCGGCTTTCCAGCAACTCACTTTTCAAGGCAGCAAACCACGGCCGCAGCGCTTCGCGGCAGCCGCGCAACTGCTCATCCTGCTGTTGCAAGCTGGCGTGGCGTGCGCAATCGGCAGTGAGCGGCAGCAATTGCTCGATCTGTTGCTTCGCCTTGAGTACAGCTTCGTGCGCGCGATGCAGATCATCGAAATGGGCAATCAGGGCGGCAATCCGCTCTTCGACGGGAAATGCTTCAAGCATGTGCTCACGCACGAAGTCGGTCAGGTTGCCGACCGATTTCATCGACACCGTCTGGTGAAACAACTCCATCGCCTGTTCATTGCCGATGCCGAAGCGGCGGCGGAAATCGGCACCATACGGTGGAAAACTGTCGTATAGGGTTATACCCTTGCTGGCGCGCAGGCGCTTGCGCAGCTGGGTGATATCGGTACCGAAGCCAGCGAACTGATCCACGATCGACAAGGCGCTGTCCGCCACAACATAAAAACGCTCGGGCTGGCCGCGCGCATCCTTGAGCCAGAAGACCTGCGCCAGGGTCACCGTCTGATCGTAGCCTTCGTTATAAAACACGCCAAGGATCACGGCATAGGTATTCTGGTCGCGCAAGGCCACCGCGCGCGCCGTGCTGCCCGTGTCACCGCGTTCCGATTTGTAATGGCCAAGCACATAGGTACGCAGGCTGCGCTCATGCGCGTCGGCACCGGCGGCTTTGTTATAGGAAATCTTTTGAGCGGGAACCAGCAAGGTGGTAATCGCGTCGACCAGCGTCGATTTGCCCGAACCGATGTCGCCGGTCAGCAGCAGATTGTCGCCGCCCGGATGCATTTTCCACACGCGCGCATGAAAGGTCCCCCAATTCAGGACTTCGAAGTGATGCAGCCGGAAGCCCGCACGTTCAAGTAGCGCCGGCTCCGCAAAATCTAATTGGGAACTTACGCCGTCCTCATGATCCCGCGCCGTCATTCCGCATCCTCCGACAGTCCCGCGCCATGACTGGCGTAATCGTTCAGGCGTTGTTCAAAATCGCTAAGCCATTGCGCGTCAACAAAGGCCTTCAAAATGCGCCGCACTTCAAATTGCTGATCCTGTCCACGCAAACGATACAGGAAGCCCAGTTCGACCACTTTATTCAAATGCGCCTCCATGCGGTCAAGCAAACGCGCTTCATTGGCGGTGTCGGGCAGGAAAAGGCGCAATTGTTCGGTGATCTGCTCACGGCTGACAATCAAACGCGTATCGCCAGCTTGACTATCGAACTCCGCCAGCTTTTTACGCAACAGCACCAGGATCAAACTGACCGGATAACTGAGCTGGCGCCGAGGCACCAGACGCGGTAGTGCAACTTCCCCTTCCGGTGTGGCACGCTGGCGCAGATAGGCATAGCCCTCGGCTTCGTCGAGTATCAATTCCAGGCCGATTTGCTGGTAATAATCGCGCACGCGCGCTTGCAACAGCAGCAGTGGCTGCCATAAGGCGACATCGTTTTCCTGGTACAACACGCCTTGCATCAAGGCGATCAGGATCTGGCTGTAATGAGTTTCGCTGGATGAATTCATCATGCACTGAAAATAAGAAGAGGTACGGTGGCAAGCCGCGCACGACCCTGCGCATCGCTCCAGTGTATCGTTTCTTCTTGCGTATCGTCGATCACGCTTGGCAATTCCTGCGTCGCCAGGCTCAGATAAGTGGCCAGTTCCGCCAGGCCTTGCTCGAGCGGATATTCGGCGATCAGCGTGGCGAGCGACACTTGCTTGCGCTGCTGTAGCGCGCGCTGGATATTCGACGCCAGTTTCAGGCGGTCGACATGGACCTGCTCGAACAAGGCATCCGACGGCACCGGTTCGGCGGCTTCATCGAGCACGCCATGCAAAATGACGGGTTTGAAGGGCGGTGTAAACAAGATGCGATCCATCGGCGCCAGCACATTCGGTGCGGCGGCATCGATCTCGATAAAAGCGGCATGCTCGACCACCGCACGCGCATCGAGCGCCTTTTTTTCTATGTCGCGTATCAACTGCATGATGCGGCGGTTTTCCAGCCAGGCCTGATCGTCGAGATAGCGTCGCAACTGTTCCGACAAACGGGCCACCGTACGCTGCGTCACTTCGCCCGCCTCCAGCCAGTCATAATGAATACGCAGCAAGCGGCCATCGGGTGCCAGTTCGCGTACCGGATCGAGCGCCATTACCGCATTCAACAACGCCGTCAATTCATCCTGGCGAGATGGCGACATCAACAAATCCCAGAAGGCGCGAAAACTCTTGCCTTCATCGGAATCGGCGATCACATCGCGCTTGCCGAAAATTTCCTGCAGCAATTCGCCCTTGTTGCCTTCCCATGCGGCGATACGTTCACGCACCGAGCGATCCAGGCTGCGAAAATTATGTTCCACGGCACGAAAATCGGACAATAGCTCGCGTGCAGTGGACGACATTTGCAGGAAGCGCTCGCGTACCTGACCAGGCTCCATCATGTCGAGCCGTCCTTGGGCGATCTGTCCGATTTCTGCATCGATGGCTGCCTTGCGTTTCTGAAGCTCGGCGATGCGGGTACGCGGATTCAATTCGGTTCCGTCGAGAATCTGTCGCAATAAATCGAACACTGTCATCAGGCGCGATTCGGTGCCGATGAATTGGCGCTGCCCCAGGCCGAGCAGCCAGGCGATCGCCTGTTCGGTCGGCGACGTCAGATCATAGTGGGGTTCATCCTGGCCGCTCGGATAATATTTGCGCAGCCAGCCTCGTTCATCGGAAGCCCAATCGTCCAGATACGCTGTCGCGCTTTTGGGAAACAACACCTCACCAGCCAGTTCATGCAAATGATACAGATGATCATCCAGATGCGATGCCAGTTGCTGGCGTGCGATGGTACGGATATTAGGAGCAATAAAATGACGGTGCAGGAAACTGGCGATCATCGGTGCATGATCAGCGGCAAGCAAACGCCAGGCAGGATGGTTGCGGCGCTGGGCAGAAAGTTGTTGATAGTCCATCTGTACGCGTTTTGAGTCTATTGCGTACTGTAGCACCGATCAATATCACATCTCTTGATAAATCTCCAGACGAAAAAAAACCCGCCAATTGCTTGACGGGTTTTTCTCTTACTGCGAATAACAAGCCTGACGATAACCTACTTTCACACTGGTTGCAGCACTATCATCGGCGCAAAGTTGTTTCACGGTCCTGTTCGGGATGGGAAGGGGTGGGACCAACTTGCTATGGTCATCAGGCATAACTTGTACTGGCATTTGTCTCCAATTGGACGACAAAGCCTGAATCTGGAAGAAGCAAAGATTGGGGTAATGACTGGTTGTATCAACACACACGCAACGTTGTACCGTCTTATCCTCTGTACCTGCTAAGGTTATAGGGACAAGCCGTACGGGCAATTAGTACTGGTTAGCTTAATGCATTACTGCACTTCCACACCCAGCCTATCAACGTCCTGGTCTCGAACGACCCTTCAAAGAGCTCAAGGCTCTGGGAAATCTCATCTCAAGGCAAGTTTCCCGCTTAGATGCTTTCAGCGGTTATCTCTTCCGAACTTAGCTACCCGGCAATGCCACTGGCGTGACAACCGGTACACCAGAGGTTCGTCCACTCCGGTCCTCTCGTACTAGGAGCAGCCCCCTTCAAATTTCCAACGCCCACGGCAGATAGGGACCAAACTGTCTCACGACGTTTTAAACCCAGCTCACGTACCACTTTAAATGGCGAACAGCCATACCCTTGGGACCGGCTACAGCCCCAGGATGTGATGAGCCGACATCGAGGTGCCAAACTCCCCCGTCGATATGAACTCTTGGGAGGAATCAGCCTGTTATCCCCAGAGTACCTTTTATCCGTTGAGCGATGGCCCTTCCATACAGAACCACCGGATCACTATGTCCTACTTTCGTACCTGCTCGACTTGTCAGTCTCGCAGTTAAGCACGCTTATGCCATTGCACTATCAACACGATGTCCGACCGTATCTAGCGTACCTTCGAACTCCTCCGTTACACTTTAGGAGGAGACCGCCCCAGTCAAACTGCCTACCATGCACTGTCCCCGATCCGGATAACGGACCAAGGTTAGAACCTCAAACAAACCAGGGTGGTATTTCAAGGTTGGCTCCACGAGAACTAGCGTCCCCGCTTCAAAGCCTCCCACCTATCCTACACAGATTGGTTCAAAGTCCAATGCAAAGCTACAGTAAAGGTTCATGGGGTCTTTCCGTCTAGCCGCGGGTAGATTGCATCATCACAAACATTTCAACTTCGCTGAGTCTCGGGAGGAGACAGTGTGGCCATCGTTACGCCATTCGTGCAGGTCGGAACTTACCCGACAAGGAATTTCGCTACCTTAGGACCGTTATAGTTACGGCCGCCGTTTACTGGGACTTCAATCAAGAGCTTGCACCCCATCATTTAATCTTCCAGCACCGGGCAGGCGTCACACCCTATACGTCCACTTTCGTGTTTGCAGAGTGCTGTGTTTTTATTAAACAGTCGCAGCCACCAGTTTATTGCAACCCTTTCACCCTCATGGAGTAAAACCAATCAAGCTACCGGGGCGTACCTTTTCCCGAAGTTACGGTACCAATTTGCCGAGTTCCTTCTCCCGAGTTCTCTCAAGCGCCTTAGAATACTCATCTCGCCCACCTGTGTCGGTTTGCGGTACGGTCTCGTATGACTGAAGCTTAGAGGCTTTTCTTGGAACCACTTCCGATTGCTTCGTGAATAAATTCACTCGTCTCAACCCCTTGAATTCCGCACCCGGATTTGCCTAAGTGCCTTCTATGAGCCAAAAACCAACTATTCCAACAGTTGGACAACCTTCCGCGATCCGTCCCCCCATCGCATCATACGACGGTGCAGGAATATTAACCTGCTTCCCATCAGCTACGCATCTCTGCCTCGCCTTAGGGGCCGACTCACCCTGCTCCGATGAACGTTGAACAGGAAACCTTGGGCTTACGGCGTGGAGGCTTTTCACCCCCATTATCGCTACTCATGTCAGCATTCGCACTTCTGATACCTCCAGCATCCTTTACAAGACACCTTCGCAGGCTTACAGAACGCTCTCCTACCATATATATCTGTGATAAATCACAGAACAATATCCGCAGCTTCGGTGACTGGCTTAGCCCCGTTACATCTTCCGCGCAGGACGACTCGATCAGTGAGCTATTACGCTTTCTTTAAATGATGGCTGCTTCTAAGCCAACATCCTGACTGTTTTAGCCTTCCCACTTCGTTTTCCACTTAGCCAATCTTTGGGACCTTAGCTGGCGGTCTGGGTTGTTTCCCTCTTGACGCCGGACGTTAGCACCCGACGTCTGTCTCCCAAGCTCGCACTCATCGGTATTCGGAGTTTGCAATGGTTTGGTAAGTCGCAATGACCCCCTAGCCATAACAGTGCTCTACCCCCGATGGTGATACTTGAGGCACTACCTAAATAGTTTTCGGAGAGAACCAGCTATTTCCAAGTTTGTTTAGCCTTTCACCCCTACCCACAGCTCATCCCCTAATTTTTCAACATTAGTGGGTTCGGACCTCCAGGGCGTGTTACCGCACCTTCATCCTGGCCATGAGTAGATCACTTGGTTTCGGGTCTACACCCAGCGACTGATCGCCCTATTCGGACTCGATTTCTCTACGGCTTCCCTATTCGGTTAACCTTGCCACTGAATGTAAGTCGCTGACCCATTATACAAAAGGTACGCAGTCACGGAACAAGTCCGCTCCTACTGTTTGTATGCACACGGTTTCAGGATCTATTTCACTCCCCTTCCGGGGTTCTTTTCGCCTTTCCCTCACGGTACTGGTTCACTATCGGTCGATTACGAGTATTTAGCCTTGGAGGATGGTCCCCCCATATTCAGACAGGATGTCACGTGTCCCGCCCTACTTGTCGTACGCTTAGTATCACCGGTCTGATTTCGAATACGGGACTATCACCCGCTACGGTTCCTATTTCCAGAGGATTCTTCTATCAGTCCGACTATCACGTACAGGCTCTTCCCATTTCGCTCGCCGCTACTTTGGGAATCTCGGTTGATTTCTTTTCCTGCAGCTACTTAGATGTTTCAGTTCGCCGCGTTCGCCTTGCATACCTATGTATTCAGTATGCAATACCCTAAAAGGGTGGGTTGCCCCATTCGGAAATCTGCGGATCAAAGTGTGTTTGCTCACTCCCCGCAGCTTATCGCAAGCTACTACGTCCTTCATCGCCTGTAATCGCCAAGGCATCCACCATGTGCACTTATTCGCTTGTCCCTATAACGTTAGCCTCTGCTCACCGAGGTGACCAAAGAGCGCTACAGGGATAAGAAAGTACAACGTTGTTGCTTGTTTGTTGATACATACAATCATTACCCATCGATTCGCTTTTTACGGCAAACCGATCAATAAATAATCTTTACTTCTTCCAGATTGTTAAAGAACGAAACAGCTTTGATCGCTAAAAGATCAAATCTAAACCGGGTCTGTTTGACTGGCTTACATTTGCACTTTCGAGTAAAACGTGGTGGAGGATGACGGGATCGAACCGACGACCCCCTGCTTGCAAAGCAGGTGCTCTCCCAGCTGAGCTAATCCCCCTGAGATATTACTAATTAGCTGGTAGGGCTGGTTGGACTCGAACCAACGACCCCCGCGTTATCAACACGGTGCTCTAACCAGCTGAGCTACAGCCCCAACGCGGAACTACTACGACTACTGTTTCTTCTTAATTAAACAGCCGATAAGTGTGAACATTTGATGCGTGAATCATTTACATGATTCGTGCAAACTCTAGAAAGGAGGTGATCCAGCCGCACCTTCCGATACGGCTACCTTGTTACGACTTCACCCCAGTCACGAATCCTACCGTGGTAAGCGCCCTCCTTGCGGTTAAGCTACCTACTTCTGGTAAAACCCGCTCCCATGGTGTGACGGGCGGTGTGTACAAGACCCGGGAACGTATTCACCGCGACATGCTGATCCGCGATTACTAGCGATTCCAACTTCATGCAGTCGAGTTGCAGACTACAATCCGGACTACGATACACTTTCTGCGATTAGCTCCCCCTCGCGGGTTGGCGGCGCTCTGTATGTACCATTGTATGACGTGTGAAGCCCTACCCATAAGGGCCATGAGGACTTGACGTCATCCCCACCTTCCTCCGGTTTGTCACCGGCAGTCTCATTAGAGTGCCCTTTCGTAGCAACTAATGACAAGGGTTGCGCTCGTTGCGGGACTTAACCCAACATCTCACGACACGAGCTGACGACAGCCATGCAGCACCTGTGTACTGGTTCTCTTTCGAGCACTCCTCAATCTCTCGAGGATTCCAGCCATGTCAAGGGTAGGTAAGGTTTTTCGCGTTGCATCGAATTAATCCACATCATCCACCGCTTGTGCGGGTCCCCGTCAATTCCTTTGAGTTTTAATCTTGCGACCGTACTCCCCAGGCGGTCTACTTCACGCGTTAGCTGCGTTACCAAGTCAATTAAGACCCGACAACTAGTAGACATCGTTTAGGGCGTGGACTACCAGGGTATCTAATCCTGTTTGCTCCCCACGCTTTCGTGCATGAGCGTCAATCTTGACCCAGGGGGGCTGCCTTCGCCATCGGTGTTCCTCCACATATCTACGCATTTCACTGCTACACGTGGAATTCTACCCCCCCTCTGCCAGATTCTAGCCTTGCAGTCTCCAATGCAATTCCCAGGTTGAGCCCGGGGATTTCACATCAGACTTACAAAACCGCCTGCGCACGCTTTACGCCCAGTAATTCCGATTAACGCTTGCACCCTACGTATTACCGCGGCTGCTGGCACGTAGTTAGCCGGTGCTTATTCTTCAGGTACCGTCATTAGCAAGAGATATTAGCTCTCACCGTTTCTTCCCTGACAAAAGAGCTTTACAACCCGAAGGCCTTCTTCACTCACGCGGCATTGCTGGATCAGGCTTTCGCCCATTGTCCAAAATTCCCCACTGCTGCCTCCCGTAGGAGTCTGGACCGTGTCTCAGTTCCAGTGTGGCTGGTCGTCCTCTCAGACCAGCTACTGATCGATGCCTTGGTAGGCTTTTACCCTACCAACTAGCTAATCAGATATCGGCCGCTCCACGAGCATGAGGTCTTGCGATCCCCCACTTTCATCCTTAGATCGTATGCGGTATTAGCGTAACTTTCGCTACGTTATCCCCCACTCTAGGGTACGTTCCGATATATTACTCACCCGTTCGCCACTCGCCACCAGAGCAAGCTCCGTGCTGCCGTTCGACTTGCATGTGTAAGGCATGCCGCCAGCGTTCAATCTGAGCCAGGATCAAACTCTTCAGTTTAATCTCTGTTTAATGTCATTTCTGACAGGTCGGACAGTATCACTACCATCCAAATCTTTTGCATTGCAAAAGATTTGCTCACTCAAAAAACTGACAGGTTACTTCCGAAGAAGTATCCTATTTTATTATTTCTTGTGAACATTTGATATTTTAAGTTTTACACCAATCCGAAGATTGACGCTGCACTTACATCAAATGCCCACACTTATCGACTGTTAATTGTTAAAGAACTGTATTCGGTACTGCTTTCGCGCTATCGACAAAGCGTTGTGTTTGTCAGCTGCGAAGAAGGAAGAGTATGAAGCATTTCGCTAAATCCGTCAACTCCTTCTTTTACTACTCATCGCCGTTTCCGGTGATCCTCAACTGCCGCATTGACTGCGTCTCATTGGGGAGGCGAACTATAGCAAAGCGCCCCCGTAGTAGCAAGGCTTTTCCGGGGTATTTGCGGCCAACTGCTACAATTTCGCCCCCTCAGCGCAAATTCGCGTCCCACCATAGAAGATTCACCATGAAACAACAAGCTCAAGGATCAGGCCTGACCCTGAAACGGGCTGGCTTTACCACTGGCTTCGGCGTACTCGCCGCCACCCTCGGTTCCGCAGTCGGCCTCGGCAACATCTGGAAGTTCCCCTACCTGACAGGCGCCAATGGCGGCGCCGGTTTCCTGCTCATCTATCTGCTCGCCACCTTATTAGTGGGATTGCCCGTGATGATCGCGGAAATCACCCTGGGGCGCCGGGCCAAGGTCAATCCCATTTCCACCATGGAACAGCTGGCACCGAAGGGCAAGCCCTGGTGGCTCGTTGGCGTGATCGGCATGGTCGCCGCCTTCCTGATCGTCGCGTTCTATTCTGAAGTGGTGGGCTGGGTGTTTGCGTATATCGCCAAGGCCATCGATGGCTCTATCCTCAGCAGCGACAAAGTGGTGACGGAGGCCGCCTTCGCTTCGCTGATCAGCAATCCCGTGCAATCGCTGTTGTGGCAATGGGGCGTGCTGCTGTTTATCGGCGGCATATTGATGCTGGGCGTAACCAAGGGCATCGAAGCAATCGCCAAGAAACTGATGCCGCTGCTGTTCCTGCTGTTGCTCCTGCTCTGCGCGGTCAGCCTGTCGCTCGATAAGGCAGCCGAAGGACTGGCGTTCCTGTTCCGTCCTGATTTTTCCAAGCTGACGGCTTCCGTCGTGCTGACGGCCATGGGCCTGGCCTTCTTTAAATTGTCCGTTGGCATGGGCACGATGATGACCTACGGCAGCTATTTCCGCGACGACCAGAATATCCCCGTCACGACTTTACGCGTGATGGCGGCCGACCTCGGCGTATCGATGCTGGCCGGCATCGCCATCTTCCCCGCCGTGTTCACGTTCGGCTTCGCCCCCAGCGCGGGGCCGTCGCTGGTATTCATCACGATCCCGGCCGTGTTTTCGCAAATTCCGATGGGGCAAGCCCTGATGGTGGTGTTTTTCATCCTGGCCGCCGTGGCCGCCACGGGGGCGATGCTGTCGCTGATGGAAGTGCCGGTGGTGATTTTCCATGAACGCTTCGGCTGGACGCGCACCAGGGCCACCATCGTGACCATGCTGCTGCTGGCCGTGCTCGGTTCCGTATGCGCGCTGAGTAACAGCACCCTGGCGAACTTCAAGCTGTTTAATTTGAATATGTTTGATCTGTTCGACTTCGTCTCGTCGAATATCTTCCTGCCGGTAGGCGGCATCGCGATTGCCTTGTTTACCGGCTGGGCCTGGGGCAAGCAGCATTTCATCGAGGCGATCAGCAATCATGGCCAGTTGCAGAACAGAAAATTGGCGCATGTGCTGCTGTTTCTGCTGCGCTTTGTCTCGCCCGTATTGATCCTGATCGTAATGCTGAAGGGCCTGAAAGTCTTCTAATTAAAGAACCCGGGTGTAGGTCTGGCGCACCAGCACCCGGTCGCCGCAATCAAAATGCCACCATTCGCTGTTGATGCCGAAAAAGCCCGCCTGGAACATGGCGTCGCGCAACAATCGGCGATGGTCCACCTGCTCCTGCGTAATTTCCCCCCTTTCCAGCATCACCAGCTCCAGTGCTGGGTGCGAGCGCTCACTCAGGTCGTCAAAGCCCGTGCCCATGTCGAGTTCCTGTCCATCCGGGTCGACGATGGTGATGTCGAGCGCCATGCCGAACGAATGGATCGAGCCGCGCGAAGGTTCCGCGATATAGCCGAGCAACTCCGTTCCCTGCAGCGCATCCCACAGCTGCTGCTGTACCCGTTGCGGACGCAGGGCGTCGAGTACCAATAAATGATGATCGGGCCGCCGCGCGGCCAGCCAGGCCACGGCCTGTTCCAGGGCAGCGGCCGCATCGCGGTGCAGCCAGGCGCAATCAATCGGACTGTATAAGTCGCGGCCGACGAAATTGTCGGGCGTGGCGTAGCGCAAGTCGACGGCGATACCGGCGATGCTGCTGAGGTGGCGAAATTGCGGATCGCTGCTCACCGCTTCCAATTGCAAACTTGCAACAGACATCAGACGCCTCTTTCCAGGCAGTTGCGCGCCGCCACGCCGATGCTGTCGGCCAGGCGCCGCGCGCCATGCGACAGCGGCGAGTGGCTCGCCGTCAATAAATACAGTTGGATCGGGATCGTGGGCGCCCAAGGACGGCGCTGCAGCCGCTCGGGCGACCCGGACGCGGCCGTAAACGGATCGACGACGGCCATGCCGGCGCCCGCTTCCACCAGGGAACGGGCGATTTGATAAGTTTGCACCACGGTAGAAAACACGGGGTGGATATCTTGCGCTTCGCAGGCGGCCAGCACCAATTCGCCCAGCGGATCATTGTCCGTATGGCCGATCAGCTCGCCGTTCAGGCCATGCGCCGTCAACGGGGTGCCGCAATCGGCCGCGCGCCACGTGCCAGCCGGCGCGATCACCGTCATGACGCCCTGCGCGAGCGGTTCGGCCACGATGCCCGGATGGCGCGGGTCTTGCAGCGACACGGCCAGGTCCGCTTCACCGAGGCGCAGGGTATTGACGATCTCGCTCGTATGGTGGGTGGCCAGCTGGCAACGCGTGTGGGGAAAGTCGCGCCGCCACTGCGTCATGGCGAAGGGCAAGACGCTGATGGCAATCGTCGGCGTGGAAACCAGGCGGATGGTTTCCACCGCATGGCCCTTCAGGCTGGCCGCGAGGCGGCGGATGCCCAATAAATCACGGTTGAGCTTTTCCGTCTCGACAAACAGCCGGTGCGCCTCAGGCTTCGGGTACAGCTTGCCCCGCACGCGCTCGAACAGCGGCATGCCCAGTTGCAATTCGCAATGCTGCAAGACCTTGGTCACGGCCGGTTGCGAGATATGCAGCACCTGGGCGGCGCCGCTGATGGTGCCAACTTGCATGATGGCGTGAAACACTTCGATATGACGCAGCCGCATGAGCTATTCCTTTACCTTGCCGTGGCCGCCTGGGCCGTCAACGTTCAGCATATAAGAAAAAGTCATGGGCTGGAACGGCCATGCTACTTTGCAACAACAGCTGGGGCCGCTGGGACTGGCGTCGTCAGCACTTCCAGCAGGGCCGCCGTTTCGCCATCGGGCGTGCCATCGAACAAGGTGTTGCGGTATTTCATCTGGAAGGCGATCAGCACATTGCGCGTCGCTTCATCGAACACGCCCGTGTTCGGCGTCGCATAACCGTGCTGGGCCAGCTTTTTCTGGAACCAGACGGCATCCGGCACTTGCTGTTCAAACATGATTCGCTGCGCGGCAACGCGGTTCGCGTCCGGCCAGACGATCAGGCCCGCATCAGCCAGCTGACGCCATGGGAACAGCGGACCCGGATCCTGCTTGCGCTGCGGCGCGATCTCGTTATGACCAAGGATATTTTCCGGCGCGATGTTGTAGCGGGCCTGGATATCTTTCAGCAGCGGAATCAGCTCATCGATCTGCGCCTGCGGGAACGGGTACCAGAGACGGCCTTCCGGCGTGTCCTTGTAACCGGGGTTGACGATCTCGATACCGATCGAGCTGACATTCAGCTGTGTATAAGTCTTCCAGTTACTCACACCCGCGTGATTGGCCTGGCGCGATTCGTCGACCAGCACGTAAAACTTCGGCTTGTCCGTGTCCGTCAGCAAATAATGGCTGCTGACCACTTGTTCCGTCAGGATCTTGATCGAGCGGGGCAGGTCGCTGACCGTGTAATGGATGACGATGAATTTCACGCGCGGGCTCTGGCCGCGCGCGTTCAAGCTGTGGTCGAGGTGCGGCGCGGGCGTGGTACAGGCGGAGAGCAGGGCCACCAGCAGGGCGAGGGCAATTTTTTTCATGAAAGATCCGTGTTCGGGTTAATAAAATGTTCAGTCTTGGCCTGTGTCTTGATCGCCGTCTTGACGGCGATCCTGGTCGCCGCCTCATGTGGACGGGCAACTTTCTGTTCCATCGTCAACGATACAGGCAAAGCGGCGCGCATGGCTGAAGCAATGGCCGGGTGCAATTGCGCCGCACGGCCCGCCAGCACCACGGGACGCGGACCATGGCGAGATACCAGGGCCAGCGCCAAGCGCGCCAGTTCCTGTCCCGCGCGCTGCAAGATGTCCAGCGCCAGCGGGTCGGCATCGGCACTGGCGGCCACGGCCAGCGCCAGCCGACCAATGGCGCCCCGGTCCTGGCCATACATGAAGGCGCGCGATAATGACCAGTCGCTGCCGCCCAGCTGCGCAAACACGGCCTCGGCCATGGGAGACGCTTGCCAGCTGCCGGGCGCCTCGTCTTCGCGGCGCCAGATATGGCGCAAGGCTTCGCGCGCGATCCAGTAACCGCCGCCGCCATCGTCGAGCAACACGCCGCGCCCGCCTGCGCGGTGAAACACGCCCTCCGCATCGATCCAGGCGGCAATCGAGCCTGTGCCAGCGTAGACCAGATAACCTTCGCCGGGTTCAAAACTGTCGCGATAGGCGATGTCGATATCATTGCAGATCGTCACGTCAACGGCGTCCAGCGCCAGCAAGGTGGCCAGCGTTTGCGCCAGCGTCACATCGTCGCCGCCAAAACCCGTCAAGCCAGCCACCACGGCGCGCGGCTGGCCGATAGCCAGCACAGCCTGAGACAGTTTCGCAAACGTGGCGTGCACGGCTGCGCGGCCCGCTTCGCTGCTCATTTGCAAGGCAGACAAGCCTTCCACGGCCCCGTCCGCCACGATGACGCCATCCGCGCCGGCCAAAGCCCAGCGCGTCTGCGTGCCGCCAGCGTCGATGCCCAGCCCGAGCACGGCAGTGTCAATATTGGTTGCAGGGAAGGAAATCATGGCATGAGTGTAAAGCCAAGCTGGGCTTGCAGGCATGAAAGCTTGCGCATGTTTCATGCCTGCAGGTTATGGATTGCCGGTAACCGGCAAAATTACTTGGCGGCGACCGTAAATGGTGCGCGCACGGTAACGCGGGGGCTTTCATTGCCGAGGCGGTCCACGGCGCTGACCACCACCGCATTGACTTTACCGGTGGCATCGTCGACCAGGGTCAGCTCGCCTTGCACGCCCGTGACCACGGTAAAACGCCAGTCTTCGCCATAGCGGGCCCAGACGGCGTATTGCGCCACGGCTTTGCCGCCGCCCGCCGTCAATTTGATGTTGAGGCTGCTGGAATCGCGGCGCAAGGCCAGCACGGGCGTGCCCGGTGCTTCCTTGCCCAGCCATGGCGTGGCGGGAATCAGGGCAGGGCTTTGATACACGCTCGCCTTGAGCTGGTCGCTGACACCCTTGCGGTTCTGCATCAGGGGCACCATACTGAAATGCACCTGGCCATTCGCGCCAGGGCGCGTGCGCGTCACTTCGACTTGCTTGATGATCTCTTGCGGCGTGAAGGACTTGGCGGAATTGTCGATGCGGCTCGTGTACAGGCCTGGCCACACGTGGCGGCCATACGGATTTTGCGCCAGCCAGTAGTCGAGCAGCACGCCAAACGCTTGCGGCGCCTGCGCCACGGGCCAGTACAGCTGCGGTGACAGATAGTCGAGCCAGCCCTTGGCCAGCCACAGTTCCGCATCCGCATACAGTTTATCGTACTGGCTGAAGCCGACGATGCCGGCAGGGCGGCGGTCCGGACGGCCGATGCCGAATGGGCTGATGCCGAAGCGCACCCAGCTCTTTTCGCGGTGGATGCCGGTATACAAGGCTTCGATCAGCTGGTTGACGTTCTGGCGGCGCCAGGACGGGCGGTCAAGCTGGCCACCGGCCAGCAGATATTGCTGCCAGGAAGGCTCATCGGGAAACGGCAGTTCGCGCTTGGCACCGTTATTGCCCGCGTCCAGCGCGGCTGTTTCCGCACCGGCGCCGGCGCCAGGCGCATCGATTGGATACGGATAAAAGTAATCGTCGATGTGCACGCCATCGATATCGTAGCGGCGCACCACGTCGAGCACCACGTCCGTCGTGTGCTTGGAGGCGGCGGCGTCGCCCGGGTCCATCCACAGATAGCGTCCGTATTGCTTGACGGACGCCGGGTTGGTGGACGCGAAACTGTCGCGTGCCAGCGGCGACTTGGCCGTGGCATGGCGAGCCCGGTAGGGATTGAACCAGGCATGCAATTCCAGTCCCCGTGCATGCGCCTGCGTCACCCAGAAAGCCAGCGGGTCATACATGGGCAATGGCGGCTGGCCTTGCTTGCCCGTCAGGTATTCTGACCATGGCTCCAGCTGCGACGGGTAAATCGTGTCGGCGCTGGGGCGTACCTGCAGCACAATCGCGTTCAGATTCAAGGACTTGGCGCGGTCGAGGATGGCCAGCGCTTCCGCTTGCTGCTTGGCGACAGGCAAATTGCTGCGGCTGGGCCAGTCGATATTGGCGACCGTCGAGACCCAGGCGGCGCGAAACTCGCGCGGCGCCGGCGGCGGCACTTCGCCCGTGATGTGCTGCACGGGCGGCACGGCCGGCAAACCCGCCTCGCCCGGCGTCACTGCGGACGGCAGCTTGGTGCTGGTACAGCTGCTGAGCAATGTGGCGGTGGCCAGCGCGGCTAATACGCCGGCGCTGGCGCCCAGGCGTTTTTTGAAAGTAGACAACAAAACAATTCCTTGCAGTGGTGAAGCGCAGGTCTATCGGTGCGGGCATTTTACTGTGCGCCCGCCATCCATGCGGGCGCACAGTTCAAAAGAATCAGGCCTCGGCCTTCTTGCCGAATTCGGGATCGATCTTGACCAGCGCGGCCATGATGAAAGCAGGAATGGTGGCGATGCAGACCCAGATGAAGAAATGCTGGTAGCCGAGCATTTGCTGTATCCAGCCGCTGGCCATGCCGGGCAACATCATGCCCAAGGCCATGAAACCCGTGCAAATGGCGTAATGGGCCGTTTTATGCGCGCCATCGGAGACCATGATCATGTACAACATATAAGAAGCGAAACCGAAGCCATAGCCAAATTGCTCCAGCGCAATACCCCCGGCGATCACATAGATGCTGCTGGGCAAGGCGGTGGCCAGGTAGACAAAGACCAGGTCGGGCAGGTGCACGGACAGCACCATGATCCACAAACAGCGTTTCAAGCCGAAGCGGGAAATGATGAATCCGCCCAGCAAGCCGCCGAGGGTCAGGGCGATCACGCCGACGGTGCCATAGACGAGGCCCACCTGTTCCGTGCTGAGGCCCAGGCCGCCCTTGGCGACGGGGTCGAGCAGGAAGGGCGCGGCCAATTTAAGCAGTTGCGCTTCGCCGAGGCGGAACAGCAGCAAAAAGCCGAGGATGACGACAATATCCTTCTTCTTGAAAAAGGCAGCAAAGGTGGCGACGAATTCCTGCAACGGAGAAACACCGGCGCCCTGGATGCTGGGGCGGTCATCCTTGGGTTTCGGCAAGACAAAATAGTGATACAGGAAGAGGGCGATGAACAGGCCCGCCAGAATGGCAAACACGACGGACCAGGCCAGCTGCACATTGCCCGTCGCATGCGTCAGATAGCCGGCCAGGTACACGAGGCCGCCCTGACCGGCGATCATCGCCAGGCGGTAAAAGGTGCTGCGCACGCCGACGAAGGCCGCTTGCTGGTGCTCTTCCAGGCCCAGCATATAAAAGCCGTCGGCGGCAATATCATGCGTGGCGGAACTGAAGGCCATCAGCCAGAAGATGGCCAGGCTGATCTGGAAAAAGTGCGGCAGGGAGGTCGTCAGGGCCACCAGCGCCAGCGCGGCGCCGATCACCAGCTGCAAGCCGACGATCCAGAAGCGCTTGGTGCGGTACATATCGATGAAGGGCGACCACAGGGGCTTGATGACCCACGGCAAGTACAACCAGCTGGTGTACAGCGCGATATCGGTATTACTGAAACCGTAGTTCTTGTACATGATCACGGACAAGGTCATGACCACTACATAGGGGATGCCCTGGCCGAAATACAGGGAAGGGATCCACAGCCACGGCTTATTTGACGGCGTATTCGCGCGCGCCGGGGCGGTTTGTTTCACTAGCTCCATACATCCTTCTTTGTCTCCCAGACAGAAGAATGCCGCGCCATCGGATCACGCCGCCAGTGCCGCCCGCACACTGCCGTCCGCGCCGGCCAACAATGCCTGTGCCTGGTTTGTGTTGATTTTTTTGATCAAGGCAACAATCGCCACCTTGACGTGATAGTGGCATTGCTCCAGCACGGTCCTGGCCTGCACTTCGCTGGCGCCCGTGGCGTGCATGGTCAGACGCACCGCCCGCCAGATCAGTTTGGCGTTGGTCGGCTTCAAGTCTACCATCAAGTTTCCGTAAGTTTTATGCAAACCCACCATCAGCGCGCTGGAAATCGTGTTCAGGGTGATTTTTTGCGCCGTGCCCGCCTTCAAACGCGTGCTGCCGGAAATGACTTCCATACCCGTGTCGAGCACGATGCCGCATTGCGCCTCGTGCGCCACGGGGGCATCCACATTGTTGGCGATGCCTATCGTCAAGGCACCCGCCTGGCGCGCGGCCAGCAAGGCGCCCAGCACGTACGGCGTGGCGCCGGAGGCGGCCAGCAAGATCACCACGTCATTGACCTGCGGCTGCAGGGCTAGCAAATCCTTCTCACCTTGCGATAAATCATCTTCCGCGCCTTCGACGGCCGTAAACATGGCGCCCGCGCCGCCGGCCAGGATGGCGACGGCCCGTTCCGGTGGCCAGGAAAACGTGGGATTGAGTTCAACGCTGTCGAGTACGCCCAGGCGGCCGGACGTTCCCGCGCCCACATACAGCAGGCGGCCACCGGCGGCGATGCGGGGCAGGGCGGCCGTGATGGCGGCGGCGATGTCGGGCGACGCCAGCCGCACGGCCTCGACAGCCCAGAACTGGTCATCGACCAGCGCTGCCACCAGTTGCTCCACCGGATACAGGTCCAGATCCGGATGCCGCCGGCTCGGGGTTTCAGTTTTCAACATGATTTCAGAACATGGTTGAAGGTGAAACCAGTTTAATACCAACGAGCAAGATCAGCCATGAAAGGATGACGGGCGGGCATAACGGGCGTTTATGCCTGATGCAGGAACGTGGTGTATTAGTTGTACTTCGATACGCCCGCGTTTGTGTCTATACTTGGGTTCGACGCCAACATACACGACACGCCCCATGATCGCTCGCCAATTGCTGTTCCTGTTTAGCGCCCTCGGCGCCATCAACGGCATTTTCCTGGCCATCTATTTTTTCAGCCGCCGGCCTCGCTGCCTGGCCGACTGCATGCTCGGTGCGTTGCTGCTGGCCGTCGGGGTGCGCACCGCCAAATCCGCCTTTCTCTACTTCAACCCTGCGATCGCCATCGAGTTCCGCCAGTTGGGCCTGTCGGCCTGCCTGCTGATCGGTCCCTTGACCTATCTGTATGTGCGCGCTTTTCTGGCCGGACGCGCGCAACTGCCTGCCGGACAACAATGGCGCTGGCATCTGGGCCTGTCCTTCCTGATCATTGGCATAGGCGTTGCTTTTCCGTATTCGGCGTATCGTTCTGTGTGGAACTTGTCGAGCCATGCGATTCATGTGTTCTGGCTAGGCTACCTGCTGGCGAGCGCCAGGCTGCTCTGGCACAGCCGCCGCACGTGGTGGAATGACGGACAGCGGATGGCGACCAGCAGCGTGCTCCTGCTGAGCGTCTTTGCAGGCAGCTGTGTCATGCTGGCGGCGTACACGAGCACGCCGTTCACGTCCTATATTGTCGGCGCCTTGTCGTTCACCTTCTCGCTGCATGTCGCGTTCATGCTCTTTTTGCTGAGAAAGGAAAGCTTGACGCCTGCCGAGCCAAAGCAGAAATACCAGCATAGCCGCCTGGCGCAAGACGATGCGCTTGCCGTGCTCGCTGCGCTGGAACAACAGATGAGCGGGCAACAATCCTATCTGAACCCGAATCTGACTTTGGCCCAACTGGCCAAGCGGGCGGGATGCACGCAGGCGCAAGTGTCGCAGGTACTCAATGACAAGCTGGGCAAGAGCTTCACTACCTACGTCAACGAATACCGTATCGCCGAAGCAAAACAGGTATTGACCGGCGAGCCGCAACTGAATATGGATATCGTCGCCGAGCGCTGCGGGTTCAATTCCAGTTCCACGTTCTACTCCACCTTCAAGAAAGTTGCAGGGCAGACGCCCGCCAGCTTCCGCGCCCAATCCAGCCAGGCGGCCGGGGCCATTTCCGCGTAAAACCGCTCCGGAATCGCCATTCCGGAGTCTGACATCCTGTTTGGCGACATCAATTCCCCAGCATTTCGATAACTTATCGACCACCAGCGATCTGAAATAGTCGTTGCTCCGATAAACGCAGTTCTACATGCAGGGTAAATCCATGATTCAGTTTTTATTGCGAACGATACTCGCCTGTTGCTTGCTAAGCATCACCGCCGTCGGCACCGCCGCCACCGCGGACCAGGACGAACATGCCATCCGGGAAACCGTGCGCTTGTATTTGCATGGCACCAGCTTCAACGTGCAGGAAGAGATCAAGCAGGCCTTCCATGCAAATTCACGCCTGTACCTGGACGGCAAAGATAATACGGAATGGCAGTTGAGCGGTCCGGAATACGCCAAACTCTTTAGCGAGGAGAAAAAAGGGCAATTCAATGGACGCCACGGGCGGCTGATCAAGGTGGAGGTGAGCGGCAAGGTGGCCACCGCCAAGGCCGAGATCCACATTCCCCAGCAAGGGGTGCGCTATGTGGATGTCTTTCTGTTGAAAAAGATCGCCGGCAACTGGAAGATCGTCAGCAAGTCGGCCGATCGCGAGCCGGCAGCCCCGCGCCACGCACGCAAGGTGCTGCTGGTCGTGTCGAATGTGCATGAATATCCAGGCACAAAAATCAACGCTGGCAATAATTTTCCCGAGCTTGCCTATACCTATGATGTCTTTCGCAAAGCAGGGTACGCGGTCGACTTCGTCAGTCCCGAGGGAGGCGCCATTCCCCTGGAAATGATCGTCACGTCGGACGCGCTGCTCAAGAAGTATCTGTACGACAGTGATTTCATGTGGGCACTGGCCCATACCAGGCCCGTCGCCGAGGTCAGGGCGGACGAATATGCAGGCATGGCGTTCGTCGGCGGCGGCGCGGCCATCGTCGGCATCCCGGACAACAAGCCGCTGCAGGACATCGCCTTGCGTATCTACGAACAACAGGGCGGGGTGATCGCGGCCATCTGCCATGGCACCGAGGGCATCAAGAATCTGAAGCTCAGCGACGGTACTTTCCTGATCCAGGGCAAGACGCTCACCTCCTTCCCCGACGCGTATCTCAACAAGGAATCACCGGTATACAAGGCTTATCCCTTTTCGGCGGAAGCCAGCATCAAGCGCCATGGCGGCATCTTCAGGCACGGCGCCAACGGACAGAGCCACGTCGAGGTCGATGGCCGGCTGGTGACCGGCATGAGCTGGGAGTCGTCCGTCGGCGTGGCCGAATCCATGATCCGCCTGCTCGAACAGTAGATTTATGGAGCGCGGCGCATTTCCGCCACAAAATCGTAATGATCGCTGCGGCAATACGAATGCGTCAGTTCCACCGCTTCGCCCGTCTCCAGGTAGGCGATGCGCGTGATGAACAGCACGGCCTGGCCATCGGGGATGCCCAGTTGCTTGGCCAGCACGTCCGTCGCATTCATGGCGCGGATGTGCTGCAAGGCGCGCACGGGGGCCTTCTTGATGCTGCTCAAGTATTCATACAGCGAGTCGCCCATGGCGGCCGGATCCGGCACCACGCTGAAAGGCAGCACGCTGACCTCATACGCCATCACGACATCGTCAGCCAGGCGCAAGCGCTCGAGGCGCGCCACCTTCGTGTTCTGCGCCAGGCCCAAGCTCAGCTGTTCATCGCTGCTGGCGATGACGACTTCGCGCTTGAGCCAGCGCGAGCCGGGACGGTAGCCGCGCTGCTGCAACTGCTCGGAAAAGCTCGACAGGTTCGACAGCGGCTGCTCGATGCGCGGGGCAATATAGTTGCCCGAACCACGGCGGCGCACGACGAGGCCTTGCTCGACGAGCTGGTCGATGGCCTTGCGGGCAGTCACGCGCGATACGTCGAGCAGTTCGGACAGGGTACGTTCGGATGGCAGGGCCTGGTCTACTTGGTAGCGGCCGTTGCGTACGTCATCGCTCAGCTTGCGGGCGATCTGCATATATAAAGGCGAATTGTCATTTAAATCGACCTTGAGTTCTACGCTGGTCTGGCTCATACAGTTCTCCTTGTCCTCCTAGTGTAATAGCGATGGCGCCTGCGCGTAGCCCGTCCACCCATGAATAAATGGAAAATGACCATAAATAACGGTTATACACTTAAAAAAACGATGTTTTACCGTACGTATAGCTTTGCATTGTAGATAAATAAGCAATTTTCATTGGCGTAGGAAACCATCCAGCCCTATGCTGGCTGCGCAGCGAGGAATTGATCCTCACCGCACTCTAAGGTGGTGCGATGGACAACCATCCATCCTTGCCTTGAAATGGTGCATTCCTGAAAGTTATGGCTGCACCATGATGTTTCATTGGCTGCCTTGGCGGCCAGCCTCTAAGCTCTTCCCGAATGCTCCCGCACCATGGGAGCGCAACGCAGCGAGGCAACATGCAGCAACACGTCATCATCATCGGCGGCGGCGTCGTCGGTCTGACATCGGCCTGGTGGCTGGCCGAGGCCGGCTACAAGGTCACGGTACTGGAACGCAATGAACAGGTGGCAATCGCCGCCAGCTACCGCAATGGCGGCCAGCTCAGTTATCGCTATGTGGCACCGCTGGCGGACGCGGGCGTGCCCTTCAAAGCCCTGCAATGGCTGCTGCAGAAAGATGGCCCGCTGCGCTTCCGCCCCGAGGCCGACTGGCGCCAGTGGCGCTGGATGGCCAGTTTCCTGCGCAATTGCAACAGCGCCAGCAATGCCCGCACGACGGCCAAGCTGCTGGAATTAGGCGAACTGAGCCGCGCCGGCATGGCCCAGCTGGAACTGGCCGTGCCGCCGCAAGCGTATGCCCGCCGCGATGCGGGTAAACTCATCGTCTACCGCTCGCCGGCGATTTTTCAGCGGGCCGTGGCGCGGCCCGAATCGGAAGAGGCGCGCAGCGTCCTGTCGTCGACGGAGGCGGTACAGCGCGAACCGGCGCTGGCCGCCTTGCAGGGTTCCCTGGCGGGCGGCATTTTTACGCCCGGCGAAGCGGTGGCCGATTGCCACGCCTTTTGCCTGGCGCTGGAAGCCCGCCTGCTGCAGCATCCGAATTGTTCGCTCATATTAAAAGGCGAGGCGCGCCGCCTCGTCACGCACAAGGGCAGGATCACGGGCGTCGACACCAGCCTGGGCCTGTTGCAGGCAGATCACTATGTGCTGGCGGCGGGCATCCAGAGCCGCGACCTGGCCGCCACGGCGGGCATTTACCTGCCCCTGTACCCGCTGAAAGGCTACAGCCTGACGGCGCCCATCCACGCCCAGCACCGGGCGCCCGAGATCAGCATCACGGATTTCGAACGCAAGGTGCTGTATGCGCGCATCGGCGGCGACCTGCGCGTGGCCGCCATGGTCGACATGGTAGGTGCCGACAACAGCATCGATTGGAACCGCATCGCCGGCCTGACGCGGCTGGCGCGCGAAGCCATGCCGCACGGCGCCGATTATGACCAGGCCACAGCCTGGGCCGGCCTGCGACCCGCCACGCCGAACAGCGCGCCGCTGGTGGGTGCCAGCAAATATGCGAACTTGTGGCTCAATGTGGGCCATGGCCCGCTGGGCTTTACCTTTGCCGCCGGCACGGCGCGCATCCTGGCCGACCTGATGGCCGGCAAGGCTCCGCCGTTCGCGCTGGCCTTCCTCAGTCCGAAAAAATAGCCGGCCAAGGCGGCGCGCACGCGCCGCTGCCGATATGGCGGATAATTGCGGAACTTTTCAGTTCCCCTATTTTCCAGCGCATGCCCACACTCCCGACATCTGCCGCCTGCCCCTGTGGCGGCGCCTCCTACGCCAGCTGCTGCGGCCCGTATATCGCGGGCGGCGCCTTGCCGCCCACAGCCGAAACGCTGATGCGCTCGCGCTACACGGCGTTCACCTTGCGCGACGAGCCGTATCTGCTTGCCACCTGGCATGCCAGCACCCGTCCCACCGACGCTTTATTTGCCGAAGAAGAAAAAGTCCACTGGCTGGGACTTGAGGTAAAATCTGCTTTACGTTTACGTCAACGTAAAGCAGTATCAGCAGATCAAGCCGAAGAGATACACCGCGACAGCGTCGAATTCGTGGCCCGCTACAAGGTCAACGGCCGCGCGCACCGCCTGCATGAAGTAAGCCGCTTCGTGCGTGAAGCTGGTGACGGCGGTGCCCTGCGCTGGTTTTATCTCGACGGCAGTTTTCCCGAATAGCGCGACCCGAGAGACCGGGCGATCATAAAAAGGAACCGCAATGCCGCACATCGAAAGCAAACTCAATCCGCGCAGTGAAGATTTCAAGGCCAATGCCGCGGCCATGCAAGCCATCGTCGACGATTTGCGCGACAAGGTGGAAAAGATCGCGGCTGGCGGCGGCGAAGCGGCGGCCGCCAAGCACCTGGCGCGCGGCAAACTGCTGCCGCGCGACAGAGTCCAGATGCTGCTCGATCCCGGCACGCCTTTCCTCGAGTTTTCCCAGATGGCGGCCTACGCCATGTACCAGGACGCCAAGGGCGTCGATGCGGCCCCTTCCGCCGGCATCATCACCGGCATCGGCCGCGTCTCGGGTCAGGAATGCGTCATCGTGTGTAACGACGCTACCGTCAAGGGCGGCACGTATTACCCGATGACGGTGAAAAAGCACTTGCGCGCCCAGGAAATCGCCGACCAGAACAACCTGCCGTGCATTTACCTGGTCGATTCGGGCGGCGCCAATCTGCCGAACCAGGACGACGTCTTCCCCGACCGCGACCATTTCGGCCGCATCTTCTACAACCAGGCGAACCTGTCGGCCAAGGGCATCCCGCAGATCGCCGTCGTGATGGGCTCTTGCACGGCCGGCGGCGCCTACGTGCCGGCCATGAGCGATGAATCGATCATCGTCAAGGAGCAGGGCACGATTTTCCTCGGCGGCCCGCCGCTGGTCAAAGCTGCCACCGGAGAAGTGGTGACGGCAGAAGACCTGGGCGGCGGCGACGTGCACACGCGCTTGTCCGGCGTGGTCGACCACCTGGCGCAAAACGATCTGCATGCGCTGTCGCTGGCACGCACCATCGTCTCGAATCTGAACCGTCAAAAACCGCAGCAGATGGCCTTGCGCGCATCCGTCGAACCGAAATACCCGACGCAGGAACTGTATGGCGTGATCCCCGTCGATACGCGCAAGCCGTTCGACGTGAGGGAGGTGATCGCGCGCATCGTCGACGGCAGCGATTTCGACGAATTCAAGGCCCGCTACGGCACCACCCTGATCTGCGGCTTTGCGCACATCTATGGCGTCAAAGTCGGCATCATCGCCAACAACGGCATTCTGTTCTCCGAATCGGCGCTGAAAGGCACGCATTTCATCGAATTGTGCTGCCAGCGCAAGATCCCGCTGGTGTTCCTGCAAAATATCACGGGCTTCATGGTCGGCCGCAAATACGAAAACGAAGGCATCGCCCGCAATGGCGCCAAGATGGTGACGGCCGTGGCCACGGCCGCCGTGCCGAAATTCACGGTCATCATCGGCGGCAGCTTCGGCGCCGGCAATTACGGCATGTGCGGCCGCGCGTTTTCTCCCCGCTTCATGTGGATGTGGCCCAATGCGCGCATCTCCGTCATGGGCGGCGACCAGGCCGCGTCCGTGCTGGCGACCGTCAAGCGCGACGGCATCGAGGGCAAGGGCGGGCAGTGGAGCGCGGACGAGGAAGCGGCCTTCAAGCAGCCGATCAAGGATCAATACGAACACCAGGGCCACCCATACTATGCCACCGCGCGCCTGTGGGACGACGGCGTGATCGACCCGGCCGACACCCGCATGGTGCTGGGTCTGGGCCTGTCGGCCGCGCTCAACGCGGAAATCCCGGATACGAAGTTCGGCGTATTCCGCATGTAAGGGGAAAAAACCATGGAATTTGAAACCTTAAAGCTGGTCATCGAGGGCAATGTCGCCACCGTGACCCTGAACCGTCCCGACGTGCGCAACGCCTTCAACGAGACGACGATCGCCGAACTGGCGCGCGCCTTCGAGGGACTGGGACGCAGCGACATGGTGCGCGCCATCGTGCTGGCGGCGAATGGCGCGGCCTTTTGCGCCGGCGCGGACCTGAACTGGATGAAGAAGATGGCAGGCTACACGCATGCCGAAAACCAGGCCGACGCGCTGCAGCTGGCGCAGATGCTGCGCACGATTTACCTGTGTCCCAAGCCCGTCGTGGCGAAGATCCAGGGCGACTGCTATGCGGGCGGCATGGGCCTCGTCGCCGCATGCGATATCATTCTGGTTGCGGAAGACGTGCATTTCTGCCTGAGCGAAGTGCGGCTGGGACTGATCCCGGCCACTATTTCACCGTATGTCATCAAGGCCATGGGCGAAAACGCGGCACGCCGCTATTTCCTGACCGCGGAGCGATTCTCCGCCCAGGAAGCGCTGCGCATCGGCTTTGCCCACGAGGTAGTCGAAGCAAGTGCGCTGGACGCGAAAACGGCGGAGGTGCTCAAAGCGCTGACGGGCAACAGCCCGCACGCCGTGGCGCAAGCGAAAACGCTGGTGCGCGAGATCGTCGGCTTGCCGGTCAACGATGCGCTGCTGGCGGACACCGCCGAGCGCATCGCGCAGATCCGCGCATCGGAACAGGGACGCGAAGGCGTGCAGTCGTTCCTCGACAAGCGCAAGCCGAGCTGGCTTATGGGTTAGCGCATGGATTAAAAATATCATTGGAGCAGTGTTGAAAGCAGAAAAACAATCGGGCTGGGTCGAACGCAGTCTGCGCAGCGTGTGGCATCCGTGCACGCAAATGCAGCACCACGAGACTGTACCGCTCATCCCCGTCAGCCATGGTCGCGGCGCCTGGCTGTATGACCACGAAGGCCGACGCTACCTGGACGCCATCAGCTCCTGGTGGGTGAACCTGTTCGGCCATGCGAATCCGCGCATCAATGCGGAACTCAAGGATCAATTGGACCGCCTGGAGCACGCCATGCTGGCCGGCTTTACGCATGAGCCGGTGATCGAACTGTCGGAAAAGCTCTCTGCGCTCACCGGTGGCGTGCTTGGCCACAGCTTTTACGCGTCCGATGGGGCGTCGGCCGTGGAAATCGCCCTGAAAATGAGTTTTCACGCCTGGCGCAACAGCGGCAAGAGTGAAAAACAGGAATTCGTCTGCCTAAAGGGCAGCTACCACGGCGAAACCATCGGCGCCCTGGCCGTCACCGATGTCGCCCTGTTCAAGGATGCCTACGGCCCCCTGCTGCGCGCCACGCAGACGGTGATGTCTCCCGACTTCCGCCAGGCGGACGAAGGAGAGTCCGCCGGGGACGTGGCACGCCGCGCGGCCTTTGAGGTAGAACAGCTGTTCCAGCAAAAAGCCGACAAGATCGCCGCCATCATCATCGAGCCGCTGGTGCAGTGCGCCACCGGCATGGCCATGCACGACCCGCTGTATTTGTCGTTGGTGCGCGCCCTGTGCGACCGTTATCAAGTCCATTTGATCCTCGATGAAATCGCCGTCGGCTGCGGCCGCACAGGAACCTTCTTTGCGTGCGAGCAGGCCGGTATCTGGCCCGATTTCGTCTGCCTCTCCAAAGGCATCAGCGGCGGCTATTTGCCTTTGTCCCTGGTGATGACGCGCGAAGACATCTACCAGGCGTTCTACAGCACCGACGTGCGCCGCGGCTTCTTGCATTCGCACTCGTACACGGGCAATCCGCTGGCCTGCCGCGCGGCGCTGGCGACCTTGTCAATTTTCGAGGAAGACGATGTGCTGGCGGCCAACCGCGTGCGCGCCGAAAAAATCACGCAAGCCCTGGCGCCGCTGGCGCAGCACGAGCGCGTAAAACACTTCCGTCAGCAGGGCATGATCTGGGCCTTCGATGCGGTGGACGCGGCGCCCGATTTTTCGCGCCGTTTCTTCAGCACGGGGCTGGAACATGAACTGTTGATGCGCCCCATCGGTTCCACCGTCTACCTGATGCCGCCGTACATCCTCGACGACGAAGAAATCGCGGGCCTGGGCCAGCAGACGCTGGCCGTCTTCAACAAAGTGATCGGAGCCTGAGATGGAACTGATCGCGCGCTTGAAGCAGCAGTTGCAGGGGCTGGAAGAGCACAGCCTGATCCGCCGCCGCCGCACCGTCGACACGCCGTGCGCGCCACGCCTGACGGTCGATGGCCGCGCCATGCTGGCCTTTTGCAGCAATGACTACCTGGGCCTGGCCGCGCACCCGCGCATCGTGGAAGCGCTGAAAGAAGGCGCCGACCTGTATGGCGCCGGCAGCGGCGCTTCGCACCTGATCAGTGGCCATAGTCGCGCCCACGCGCAGCTGGAAGAGCGCCTGGCAGATTTCGTGGGCGCCAACCTGGAACAGGCGCGCGCCCTGTATTTTTGCACCGGTTACATGGCCAACCTGGCCGTGCTGACCGCCTTGTCGGCGGGCGATCCGGATACCGAGATTTTTTCGGAAGCGCTGAACCACGCTTCGCTGATCGACGGCACGCGCCTGGCCCGCGTGAAAACCCGCGTGTATCCGCACGCCGACCTCGAGGCCCTGGCGGGCCTGCTGGCGGCCAGCACGGCACAGACGAAAATCGTCGTCACCGACAGCGTCTTCAGCATGGATGGCGACCTGGCGCCGCTGCCCGCGCTGCTGGCCCTGTGCGAACAATACGGCGCCTGGCTGGTGGTCGACGACGCGCACGGCTTCGGCGCGCTGGGAGCCAATGGCCGTGGCGCGCTCGAACATTTCGACCTGCATTCGCCCTACCTCGTATACGTGGGCACCCTGGGCAAATCGGCCGGCGTGGGCGGCGCCTTTGTGTGCGCGCACGAAGCCGTGATCGACACCCTGATCCAGAAGGCGCGCCCCTACATCTTCACGACGGCGGCAGCGCCCGCGCTCGCGCATGCACTGCTGGCCAGCCTGGACATCATCGCCGGGGACGAAGGAAAACAACGCCGCGCCCACCTGGCGGCGCTGGTGGCGCAATGGAATGAAGGCCTGCAGCTGCAGCGCTGGCAAGCCTTGCCGTCATTGAGCGCCATCCAGCCCGTCATCATCGGCGAGAATGCGGACATGCTGGCCGTCGCCGCGCAACTGTACCAACAGGGCCTGTGGGTCGGCGCCATCCGCCCGCCCACCGTGCCAGCCGGGTCGGCGCGCCTGCGCGTGACCCTGTCGGCCGGCCACACGGCGCAGGAAGTGGCCCAATTGATCAACGCAGTCAACACCCTGGAAAGGAATCGCCATGAGCCTTGATGATCCTATCGTGGCGGACGTGCTGGCGGACCTGGCGCCGGCCGTGCAAGCGGCGCCGGCGGCCACCGGCCTGCCATCGCGCTTTGCCTGTTTCGTCACCGGCACCGACACGGAAATCGGCAAGACCCTGACCTCGTCGGCCCTGCTGCACGCGCTGGTCGCGCGCGGCGTGCGCGCCTGCGGCATGAAGCCAGTGGCCGCCGGCGCCGAAATGCGCGACGGCGAACTGCATAATGAAGACGCCGACAGCCTGATCGCCGCCGGCAACGTCACCATGCTGCGCAGTCTGACGACGCCCTATATGCTGAAGGAAGCGGCGGCGCCGCACATCGCCGCCGCGCTTGAAGGCGTGAGCATTGAATCCGTGCCGATCCTGGCCGCCTACCTGGAAATCGCCGCCGCCTCGGACGCCGTCGTGGTCGAAGGCGTGGGCGGTTTCCGCGTGCCGCTGTCGCCCGGCTTTGATTCGGCCGACCTGGCGCAGCAGCTCGATCTGCCCGTGATCCTCGTGGTCGGCATGCGTCTGGGCTGCATCAGCCAGGCCTTGCTGACGGTGGAAGCCATCGAAGCGCGCGGCTTGACGGTGATCGGCTGGGTCGCCAACACCCTGGAAGTGGAAATGCGCTTCCTCGATGAAAATATCGATGCGCTGATCGAGCGCATCCCGGCGCCGCTGCTGGGCAGGGTACCGCGCCTGGCGCAACCGAGCGCACAAGCGGCGGCGTCCTATCTCGATTTCACCGGCTTGCCCAACTGGCCGGCGCAGCACCCAAATAACTGAACGAACTCAAAAATAGAAGCGAAGGAATCACCATGTCCGTAGTCCAAGAAGCAGCAAAAACCGTCGAACTGCACCGCCCTGCGGCGCGCATCACCCTGCCAGAAGCGGCCACCTGGCCCATCGATGATGTACTGGCCCTGTTCGACCTGCCATTCAATGACCTGATGTTCAAGGCCCAGCAAACCCACCGCATCAACTTCCCCGACGGCGACGTGGAACTGGCGACCCTGTTGTCGATCAAGACGGGCGGCTGCGAGGAAGACTGCGGCTACTGCCCGCAGGCGGCCCGCTACGACACGGGCGTGGAAGCGAAAAAAATCCTCGACATCGACACGGTGCTCGACGCGGCCCGCCAGGCGAAAGCCAACGGCGCCACGCGCTTCTGCATGGGCGCCGCCTGGCGCGGCCCGAAAGACCGCGACATGGACAAGGTCGAAGAAATGGTCAGCAAAGTCAAAGCGCTGGGCCTGGAAACCTGCGCCACCCTGGGCATGCTGGAAGAGGGACAAGCGGACCGCCTGAAAAACGCGGGCCTGGATTTCTATAACCACAACCTCGACACGGCGCCCGAGTTCTACGACAACGTCATCTCCACGCGTGAATACCAGGACCGCCTCGATACTTTGGGCCGCGTGCGCGAAGCTGGCTTGAAAGTGTGCTGCGGCGGCATCGTCGGCATGGGCGAGACGCGTCTGCAACGCGCGGGCCTGATCGCCCAACTGGCGAACCTGAATCCGTATCCGGAATCGGTGCCCGTCAACCACCTGGTACAGGTGGAAGGCACGCCTTTGTTTGGCCTGGAAGCGCTGGATCCATTCGAATTCGTGCGCACGATTGCCGTCGCACGCATCACCATGCCGAAAGCGCGCGTGCGTTTGTCGGCGGGCCGCCGCCAGATGGGCGAAGCCGTGCAAGCGATGTGCTTCCTGGCTGGCGCCAACTCGATCTTCTACGGCGACAAGCTGCTCACCACCGACAACCCGGAAGCGGAAGACGACCGCGTCTTGCTCGGCAAACTGGGCTTGCAGACGCGCGGCGCCATGCTCGAATCGGTACAGAAAGAGAAGTGCGGCTGCTGATGACAGCCTTGTCGGGTTACGCCGTGCCGGCTAACCCGACCTACGATATCCAGCCTCACCATGCGTAGGTCGGTTTAGCGCGTAGCGCGTAAACCGACAAACCAGCAGACAAGGTCCGCCAAGAGACAGCTGCCCCTTTTTGAGAGAATAGAGAGAGACCATGTTCACTAAAATCCTGATCGCCAACCGCGGCGAAATCGCTTGCCGTGTCGCCGCTACCGCGCGCCGCATGGGTATCCAGACCGTCGCCGTGTATTCGGAAGCGGACGCCAACGCCAAGCACGTCGCCGTGTGCGACGAAGCCGTCTTGATCGGCCCCGCGCCGGCCAAGGAAAGCTATCTGTGCGGCGACAAGATCATCGCCGTGGCGCTGGCGACAGGTGCGCAGGCGATCCACCCAGGCTATGGTTTCCTGTCCGAGAACGCCGACTTTGCCGACGCCTGCCACGCTGCGGGCCTGGTCTTCATCGGCCCGCCGGCATCGGCCATGCGCGCCATGGGCTCGAAGTCGGCCGCCAAATCGCTGATGGAAAAGGCGAATGTGCCGCTGGTGCCCGGCTACCATGGCGAGGAACAGGATGCGGACTTCCTGCACACGCAAGCCGACAAGATCGGTTACCCCGTGCTGCTGAAGGCGTCCGCTGGCGGTGGCGGCAAGGGCATGAGAGTCATCGAGCATTCCGATGATTTCAAGGCCGCGCTGGCCTCGTGCAAGCGCGAAGCGATCAGCTCTTTCGGCGACGACAAGGTGCTGGCCGAAAAATACCTGTCGCGTCCGCGGCATATCGAAATCCAGGTGTTCGCCGATACCCTGGGCAACTGCATCTACCTGTTCGAGCGCGATTGCTCGGTGCAGCGCCGTCACCAAAAGGTGCTGGAAGAAGCGCCGGCGCCGGGCATGCCAGCCGACCGACGCGCAGCCATGGGCGAGGCGGCCGTTGCCGCCGCCAAGGCCGTCGGCTACGTCGGCGCGGGCACGGTGGAATTCATCGCCAACCAGGATGGTTCGTTCTACTTCATGGAGATGAACACGCGCCTGCAGGTCGAGCATCCGGTGACGGAAATGATCACCGGCACCGACCTGGTGGAATGGCAGTTGCGCGTCGCCTTTGGCGAACCGCTGCCGAAAAAACAAAGCGAACTGGCGATCCACGGCCACGCCATCGAGGCGCGCATCTACGCGGAAAATCCGGAGAAGGGCTTCCTGCCGTCGATCGGCACCCTGCGCCACATGCAGTCGCCATCGGCCGTCACGTTCGAACTCGGTGGCACGGTAGTTCCGGCCGCCGTGCGCATCGATTCGGGCGTGCGCGAGGGCGACGCCATTTCACCATTCTACGACCCGATGATCGCCAAGCTGATCGTCTGGGGCGCGGACCGCCGCGTAGCGCTGGCACGCATGGCGCAGGCGCTGGCCGATTACCAGATCGTCGGCCTGGCCAGCAATATCGCCTTTTTGAAACGCCTGGTCGAAGGCCAGGCATTCAGCTCTGCCGATCTCGATACGGGCCTCATCGAGCGCAATCAGGCGTCGCTGTTCCCCGCCCTGCAGGCGGCGCCCGACACGGCCCTGGCGCTGGCCTCCGTCGCCCTGCTGCTGGAAGAAAAAGCGGCCGCCGAAGCGCAATCGCTGCAGCGCGCCGACCCGTGGGGCAATGCCCTGGGCTGGCGTCTGAACAGCACCCTGGGCCGCAGCCTGTCGTTCGCCGATGAATTCACCTTGGCCGGCGAGGGCAAGGCCTATACGGCGCGCGTTGCCTACAAGACGGATGGCTGGCTGTTCAACGGCCAAGCCCTCACCCTGACGGCGCACACAGGCAACGAGCTGCACATCAAACTGGGCGAGCGTGCCGTGCATGGCACGGTGCTGCGCGATGGAGAACAGTTCCACGTGTTTAACAATGGCTTGCACTACACACTGCATTACAACGATCCGATGGCGCATGCGGGCGAGGTGGAAGCGGAAGGCGGCCGCTTGACGGCGCCGATGCCGGGCAAGGTCGTCGCCGTACTGGTGAACAAGGGCCAGGACGTCAAAAAGGGCGAGCCGTTGGTCATCATGGAAGCGATGAAGATGGAGCACACGATCGCCGCGCCGCACGACGGCCTGGTGGAAGACGTGCTGTACGCCGTCGGCGACCAGGTGGCCGATGGCGCGCCGCTGCTGGCCTTCAAGGCCGCCGCATAGAGGTAAGCACATGCGCATCCTGTTACAACGTTCGGATGGCAAGGAAGCGGCGTGGATCAGCGACTTGCGCGACTTGCTGCCCGAGGCCGACATTATCTTCTGGCGCGAAGGCGACACGTGCGCGCCGTGCGACTACGCCGTCGTGTGGCAGCCGCCCGCCGCCATGCTGCCCGAGCTGGCCAACGTCAAAGCCATCTTCAACACGGGCGCCGGCGTCGACGCCCTGTTGAAATTCGGCGAGGCGCTGCCCGCCCAGGTGCCGCTGGTGCGTCTGGACGACGCGGGCATGGGCGTGCAGATGGCCGAATATGTGAGCCACGCCGTGCTGCGCCACTTCCGCCGCTTCGACGACTACGAGGCGCAGGGCCGCGCCGGCACCTGGCAGCCGCTGCCTGCCTTCGACAAGGCGGATTTCCCCGTCGGTGTGCTGGGCATGGGCGTGCTGGGCACGCGCGTGCTGCAAGCGCTGGCGCAGTTCGAATTCCCGCTGCGGGGATGGAGCCGCAGCCCAAAACACGCAGATGGCGTGCAATGCTACGCGGGCGAAGAGGGGCTGGAAGCATTTTTGCGCGGCACGCGCGTACTGGTATGCATGCTGCCGCTCACGCCGGACACGCACAACCTGCTCGACCGCGCCCGCCTGTCGATGCTGCTGCCGGGCGCCTACATCATCAACGTGGCGCGCGGCGCACATATCGCCGAACCGGATTTATTGACCTTGATCCGCTCGGGGCATATCGCCGGCGCCACGCTCGACGTGTTCCGCAACGAGCCGCTGCCGCAGCAGCACCCGTTCTGGCAAGAACCCCGCATCACCATCACGCCGCATATTTCGGCGGCCACCCTGCGCCGCGAAAGCGTGGCGCAGATCGCCGCCAAGATGCACCGCCTGCAAGCCGGAGAAGTCGTCGCCGGCATCGTCAACCGTTTGCAAGGATATTGAAATGAATGCTCAAGCTAGTTTGCCCAAGCAGGTCAAGATCGTCGAAGTGGGTCCGCGCGACGGCCTGCAAAACGAGAAGGAAACCATCAGCGCCGCCGTCAAGATCGAGCTGGTAGACCGCCTGACCCTGGCCGGCTTCGCCAACATCGAAGCAGCGTCGTTCGTGTCGCCGAAATGGGTGCCGCAGATGGCCACCAGCGCGGAAGTGATGGACAAGATCGCACGCCGCCCCGGCACGATTTATTCCGCGCTGACGCCGAACATGCAGGGTTTCGAGGCGGCACTGGCGGCGAAGGCCGATGAAGTGGTGATCTTCGGTTCCGCGTCGGAGGCCTTCTCGCAAAAGAACATCAACTGCTCGATCGCCGAATCGATCGCCCGCTTCGAAGGCGTGGCGAAGGCGGCCAAACAGCACGGCCTACGCCTGCGCGGCAGCATCAGCTGCGCCTTCGGCTGCCCCTACCAGGGAGACGTGCCGCTCGACGCCGTGGCCGACGTGGTGGGCCGCATGCGCGACCTCGGTTGCGACGAGATCGACATCGCCGACACCATCGGCGTGGCCACGCCGCGCAAAACGCAGGCGGTGATGGAGCGCGCCATTGCCGCCTTCCACGTAGGCGGCCTGTCCGGCCACTTCCACGATACCTACGGCCAGGCGCTGGCGAATATCTACGCCAGCCTGGAAACGGGCATCGCGATTTATCACTCGTCCGTCTCGGGCCTGGGCGGCTGCCCCTACGCCAAGGGTGCCACTGGCAACGTGGCGACCGAAGACGTGCTGTACATGATGCAAGGGCTGGGGATTGCCACCGGCATCGACCTCGACCTGGTGGTCGACGCGGGCCAGTTCATCTCGCAGCAACTGGGACGCAAGGGTTCCAGCCGGGCGGGCAACGCCATCGCGGCGAAACGCGCCGCTGTTTGAGGTAGGTCGGATTAGCGTGGCAACGCCACGCGTAATCCGACAATATTGTTGGCATTGCGGTGTTGTCGGGTTACGCGCTGCGCGCTAACCCGACCTACCCCGACCGACGTGAACTGTACAGACGAAAAAAAACCCAAGAGCCGAAACTCTTGAGTTTTTTTCTACAAATTTGGTCGGAGTACAAGGATTCGAACCTTGGACCCCCTGGTCCCAAACCAGGTGCGCTACCGGGCTGCGCCACACTCCGAAGACCAAGATAATACAGGCCGTATCGACTTCGGTCAAGGGTCAGGTGAAACTCTATGTAAATTATTTACGGGCGGCACTGGAACCCATGTATTTTTCAAAACGATTGAAGTATGCGACACTGGCTTGGCAAGTTTTCCCGATCAGACATGAAGGCGACAACGGCAATGGAGTTCAGGATAGAAAGAAACGACGGTGGCCGGCCCATGCCGAACCGCCGCGGCATCGTGCTGGGCATCGCCGTGTCCTTGCTGCTGCATGGCGCCTTGATCACTCTGTGGCGCCACGTGCAGCCGGCCGCGCGGATGGACACGGCCCCGCGCGTGGAATCGATCGCCGTGTGGATACGTCCGCTGGCCGCCAAGCCTCCCCCGCCCCCGCCGCCCGTCGAAGTCGCCAAGCCGAAGCGCGAACCCAAGCCCATCAGTAAGCCTAAACTCGCCACTGTCCGGGAAACGCCGCCGGCCGCCACGGCGCCAGCATCGAGCCCGCAAGCCATCACGGTGGTGCCGGCATCACCGGCCACGCCAGCGGCCAGCGCCGATACCATCACGCAAGAGACGCCAAAGTTCGACATGGACGCGGCCAGAAGGACGGCGCGCAAGATGGCCGGCGAGCGCGACCCGTCCAAGGTGGGTACGGCCGTGGGGCAAATCCCCGACAAGCCGCTGCAAACGGAAACCCAGCTGGCGCGCGACATCGCGCAAGGCAAGCGCGGCGACTGCCGCACTGCCTACTCAGGCGCAGGCTTGCTGGCGCCCGTGATGATGTTGCTGGACAAGAAGGATAGCGGCTGCAAGTGGTGAAGAAGATTGACTATACCCATATTGGGTACTAACATACCCAATATGGGTATCTATGCAGACACATTGTTTTCCAAGACACAGCAACGCGTGCTGGCCTTGCTCTTTGGCCAGGCGCAACGCTCTTTCTATGCGAATGAAATCATCGCCTTCGCGGCCATCGGTTCGGGTGCAGTGCAACGCGAGCTGACCAAGCTGGTGAAATCGGCCCTGGTCACGGTGAAAAAGGTGGGCAACCAGAAGCATTACCAGGCGAATCACGATGCGCCGATATTCGACGAGCTGCGCAGCATCGTACTGAAAACCTTCGGCGTGGCCGATGTGCTGCGCGTTGCGCTGCAGTCGCACTGGCAGGAAATCGACTTGGCTTTCGTGTATGGTTCCATGGCCAAGGGCACGGAACAGGCGCACAGCGATATCGACCTGATGGTGATCGGCAGCATGGCATCAAACGCCCAGTTACTGACGGCCTTGCAGCCAGTGCAGCAGCAACTGGGGCGCAGCATCAACCCGACCTTGTACACGCCAGAAGAATGGCGGCAGAGAATAGACGAGGGCAAGTCGTTCGTCGTGCGCATCCTCGAACAGCCCAAGATTTTTGTCAAAGGGGGCGACGATGAATTCATCAAGCTCGCAAGCGCTGGCGAATCTGGCGCGCATCGGCCAGCTCAAGGCTGAGCCACCCGACGCACGCGAACGGGCCGGCTTGCTGCGCTCGGCCACCGTGCGCCTGCGTGACGCCAGACAGGTGATACTGTCGCTGGAAAGCCGCTTCGACCTGGCGTATAACGCGGCGCATGCGGCCGCCTTGTCTGCGCTGCGCCAACATGGTTATCGCAGCGACAACCGCTATCTCGTTTTCCAGAGTCTGGAACACACCTTGGGTTTCACGCCACAGCAGTGGCTACTATTAAGCCAGGCGCACAAGAAGCGCAACCTGGCCGAATACGAAGGCGAGCTCGATGTCACGGCAGGCTTTGTCGATGAGCTGATTGAACACGTGGAGCTGCTGCTCGCAGCAGCGCTAGCGCTCGATGTCAGGCCACCAGCCTGACTTCTTCTTTATTCCTGCCCCTTCAACTGCAACGCCCTTTCATACAGGGCATTCTTCTTGCGCCCCGTGATCTGCGCCGTCAAGTTCGCCGCCTGCTTGACGCTGCACTCGGCCAATAAAATGTTCAGGATGCGCTCCGCTTCCACGTCTTCCGCGTCCTGCGCTTGCGTGGCGCCTTCCAGCAGGACGACGAACTCGCCCTTTTCGCGGTGCGCATCGGCGCGTATCCACGCCTCCGCTTCGGACAGGGGGCAGCGGTGGATTTCCTCGAACAGTTTCGTCAATTCGCGCGCGAACACCACCTGGCGCGTCGGCTCGAACGCTTCCACCAGGGCCGTGGCGCAGTCGAGGATGCGGTGCGGCGCCTCATAAAACACCATGGTCGCCGTCACGCCGCGCAGGCTGTGCAGCATGTTTTCGCGCTGCTTGGCTTTCGCCGGCAGGAAGCCGACAAAGTAAAACTGGTCATTCAACAGGCCGCTGGCGGAAATGGCGGTAATCGCCGCCGACGGGCCGGGCAGGGGCAGCACGCGCAGGCCGGCCGCGCGCACGGCGTCGACGATGCGCGCGCCGGGGTCGGACACGGCGGGCGTGCCCGCGTCGGACACGAGGGCGATGCGCTCGCCGGCGTGCAGGCGGGCAATCAGGGTCTGCGCCACTTCGCGTTCATTATGCTGATGCGCCGCAATCAGAGGCTTGTTCAAGCCAAAGCGCGTCAGCAGGTGCGCCGTGTTGCGCGTATCTTCACAGGCGACGGCGTCGGCAAGGCTCAGCAGATGCAGCGCGCGCAGGCTGATATCGGTCACATTGCCGATCGGCGTGGCCACTATATACAATGTTGCGATAGGATAGACCTGGTGCGCCGCCTCTGTCATGATGGGCAGGCTGGCGATGGAACTGATTTCTTGTACGGTCATTTTGGAGGTTAAATGCTTGCTAATAGTGTGAAGTTACTGCTTGTTTGTGCCGCGACCGGCATGCTGAGCGCTTGCAGCACGCCTTGCGACGCGCCCGGGCAATTGTGCGCGCCTATTGAATCTAACACAAGGGCGCTGCCGCCTCCGAAGCCGCTGCCACTGCCCGTGCCGCCCAAGCCTCCCGCGCCCGAACCGGTGACGTTTGCCGTGGCCGTGCCCGATATTACCGCGTATGACGGCAACGGCGCGCCGCTGGCGCCCATCACCACCAAGCCGGCCACCGGCACGCCACTCGACATGCCGGCCGCCACGGCGCCGGCGCCGTCCGACGGCAAGGTCCACCACATCGGCCTGCTGCTGCCGCTGCGCTCGGCGTCCCTGGGACCGGCCGCCGAACTGCTGCGCGCCGGCTTCATGGCCGCCTACGAGCGCGACCGCAGCGGCTTTGAAGTGACGGTGATCGATACGGGCGACGGCAGCAGCGACGTGCTGAACAAGTTTGCGCAAGCGCAAGAAGAACAGGACATCGTCGTCGGGCCTTTGTCGCGCTCGGCCGTCACGGCCGTGGCGAACAGCGATCTGGTGCGCAAACCAACGATCGCCCTGAACCACCCGGACAACCGCGGCGAAGCGCGTCTGCCGGCCAAGCTGCTGGTGATGGGCCTGTCGATTGAGGCGGAAGCGCGCCAGGTTGCCGCCTGGGCCGCCAGCGAACAGCCGGGCGCCAGCGCGCTGGTCCTGTCGGCCGGCTCGCCCTCGCAGCGCCGCATCAGCGCCGCCTTCAAGCAGGAATGGCTGCGCCAGGGCGGCAAGATCGAGACGATGGACTTGACGGCGACGAATGGCTACCTGAGCGATGCCGAGCTGGTGCAGCTGCGCGCGCGCCTGGCCGCCACGCCGCCGGGTCTGCTGTTTGCCGCGCTCGACGCCGACCAGGCGCGCCAGCTGCGCGTGGCCATCGGCAGCGATTTACCGCTGTATGGCACCTCATCCCTGAATCCCGGCACGGGACGCGGCGCCAGCGGACCTGAGCTCGACGGTGCGCGCCTGCTGGACTTGCCATGGCAGGTGCAGCGCGACCATCCGCAAGTGATGGTGTATCCACAGCCCGAGCAACCTGCCGAACGCCGGCTGACGGCCGACATGGAACGCCTGTACGCGCTGGGCATCGATGCCTTCCGCGTGGCGCGCGAAGTGGCGCTGCGGCCGAACGCGCCATTTACCCTCGATGGCGTGACGGGTCGCCTGGCCGTGCGCTTTGAGGATAATCAAAGCGTGTTCGAACGCACGGAGCAAGCCGCCACCTACCAGCAGGGCGTGCTGGGCACCTGGCCGCCGGCCGCGCCGGCGCCGGTGCCTGTCTCTGTGCCGCCGGCCCAATAAGGACTCGCCATGCCACCCCTGCCTTTCCAGAATAAACAGGCACGGGGACGGCAAGGGGAAGACGATGCGCTCGCGTATCTGCTGCTGCAAGGCCTGGTACTGCTAGAACGCAACTATCTGTGCAAGGGCGGCGAGCTGGACCTGATCATGCGCGATGGCGCCTCGGTCGTCTTCGTCGAAGTGCGGCTGCGCAGCAGTGCGGCCTTCGGCGGCGCCCTGGCCAGCATCACGCCAGCCAAGCAGCGGCGCATGGTGATGGCGGCGCAAACCTGGCTGCTGAGGCAAAAAAACATGCCGCCGTGCCGCTTCAACGCGCTGGCCATCGATGGCGGACGCATCAGCTGGCTGAAGAACATCCTCGATATGTAAGCATTTTTAACAGTGCTTGTCCGCCATGCCGCGCGCCTGCACTATAATCGGCAGACTATGAATAATCAACGCATCCTCTCGCACTTCCACGAAAGTGCCGAACTCAAGATCCAGGCCGCCACCGTACTGGCGCAACCGATTGCGCAGGCGATCGACCTGATGTTTTATGCATTGTCCAACGGCAACAAGATCCTCGCCTGCGGCAACGGCGGTTCCGCCGCCGACTGCCAGCATTTCGCAGCCGAACTGGTCGGGCGCTTCGAACGCGAACGCTTTCCGCTGCCGGCCTTGGCGCTGACGACGGATACGTCGATCCTGACGGCCGTGGCGAACGACTACAGCTACCGCGAGATTTTCTCGAAGCAGGTGCAGGCCTTCGGCCAGGCCGGCGACATCTTGCTGGCCATCTCCACGTCGGGCAATTCGGCCAATGTGATGGCGGCCGTGGAAGCGGCGCTCGAGCGCGAAATGCGCGTCGTGGCGCTGACGGGCAAGGACGGCGGCGCCATCGGCAAGATGCTGACGGACGCCGACGTGCATATCTGCGTGCCGGCCGAGCGCACGGCGCGCATCCAGGAAGTCCATCTGACCACCATACATTGCATCTGCGACGGCATCGACGTCGCGCTATTCGGAGGAGACGTGAATGACTAAATTCGGTACTGGCCCAGGCTGGAAACGCGTACAACGCCCGCTGGCCACCGCACTGCTGTGCGGCGCCATGCTCACCTCGCTCACCGGCTGCATCGAATTGATGGTCGGCGGCGCGGTGATGGGCGGCGTGGCCGCAGCGGACCGCCGCACCCTGGGCGCCCAGACCGAAGACAAGTCGATCGCCCTCAAAGGCGAGTCGCGCATCCCCTCCATCACCGGCGACGTGGGCCATGTGAACGTCACCAGCTTCAACCGCCGCGTCCTGCTGACGGGCGAAGTGCGCGACGAAGCGATGAAAAATGCCGTCGAGCGCGAAGTGCGCAATATCGAGGGCGTGGAATCGGTGGCCAATGAATTGATCATCGCCGGTCCGGCCAGCTACACCTCGCGCTCGAACGACGCGCTGATCACCACCAAGGTCAAGGCCAGCCTGGTCGACATGAAAACCATCTCGGCCGCCTCGTTCAAGGTCGTCACCGAGAACGCCACCGTCTTCCTGATGGGCAGAGTCACCCAGCGCGAAGGCACGGTCGCGGCCGACGTGGCGCGCGGCGTGGGCGGCGTGCAGAAAGTGGTCAAGCTGTTCGACTACATTTCGGAAGCGGAACTGAAGCAATTGCAGCCCGACCCGCCGCAGCAGCGCACGACGAACACGGTCAGCGACACGGTGCAGCAGTAAGCGCCTCCTCCGTTTGACCTACGGCTTTGATGCGGCGATACGGCTATAATGGCCGCATCACCGCGCTTTTCAAATGAAAACCATGTCAACTTCGCCATCCGCAAGCAAGTCCTGGGTCAAGCCAGCCCTGATCGCCGTCTTCGTGGCGGGCGTGGCGGCAGCCGCTTATCTGTCGCTCAATGACAAGCAAAGCGCGCCGGATGTGACCTTCCACGGCATCCATGGCGAAAAAATCACCTCGGCCAGCTTGCGCGGCAAGGTCGTGATGGTCAATTTCTGGGCCACCTCGTGCACCACCTGCGTGGCGGAAATGCCGGACATGGTCGACACCTACAACAAGTACAAGGGACAGGGACTGGAATTCGTGGCCGTGGCCATGAAATACGATCCGGCCAACTATGTGCTGAACTTCGCCGAAACGCGCCAGCTGCCGTTCAAGGTGGCGCTCGACGTGACGGGCGAGGCGGCCAAGGCCTATGGCGACGTGGCCCTCACGCCCACCACCTTCGTGCTCGACAAGCAGGGCAATATCCTCAAGCGCTACGTGGGCAAGCCGGAATTCGCCGAGCTGCACAAGTTGCTGGAATCGGCCATCGCGGGATAACACGGCACAAAACCTTGTTGCCAAGTGTTGCCAAACCGTTATAACCTTCCCAGGCGTGACCCCAATCCCCTTGTGAAGGCCAGCCGTGTCCCTAGCCGCTCAATCGCTCGACCCGCAACAACTGAAAACCTGGCTGCTCGCCGCCGGCAACAAGGACGCCACCGCGTTCCGTCAGCTATATAACTCCACCTCATCGAAACTGTTTGGCTTCGCGCTGCGTATATTGCATAAGCAAGAGCTCGCTGAAGAAGCCTTGCAAGAGGGGTTCGTCGCCATCTGGAACAACGCCGCCACTTACCAGAGCCATCTGGCGGCGCCGATGACCTGGATGGCCACCATCGTGCGCAACAAGGCGTTCGATGTGCTGCGGCGCAGCGACGATACCGTGGAAATCGATGCCGAACAGTTTGATAGCGAAGTCATGAATGCACTCCGAGACCCCCAGGCCACGCCGATCGAGTCACTGCAACTGAGCGGTGACGCCAAGGCGCTGGCGTTTTGCATGTCGGCCCTGGAAGGGCTGCACCGGCAGGTGGTCGCCCTGGCGTTCTATCATGACCTGTCGCACAGCGAAGTGGCGCAGCAGATGTCGCTGCCGATCGGCACCGTGAAGACCTGGATACGCCGCAGCCTGGAACGGCTGCGCACGTGTCTGGCGAAACGGGAGGCATCATGAATATCCGCGGCAATGACACCCTGCGCCAGAAACTGGCGTCCGAATACGTGCTGGGCACCCTGAAAGGGGGCGCGCGGCGGCGTTTCGAAGGCTGGCTGCACAATGACGCCGATTTGCGCAATATCACGGCCGAATGGCGCCAGCGCCTGGAACCGATGGCGGAATTCGCCACGCCCGTGACGCCGCCCAAGCGCGTGTGGCAGCAGATCGAGCAGCGCCTGCACCTGAAGCCGCAGGGCGGCTGGTCCTTGTTCCGCGATTCGCTGTCGTTCTGGCGTTCGCTGGGCATGGCGTCGAGCGCCATCGCCGCCTTGCTGGTGATCGTCGTGGCCACGCGCGTGATGGACGCGCCGCAAATCAGCTATGTGGCCAGCCTGACGGACGAGAAAGCGCAAACGGCCCTGCTGCTGACGGCCGACAGCCGCCACGGCGCGCTCGAGGTGCGCATGGTGGGCAACGCGCCCGTGCCTGCTGATCGCGACCTGGAACTGTGGGCCGTGCCGAAGAGCGGCAACCCGCGCTCCCTGGGCTTATTGGCCGACAAGGGCAACGTGAAACTGGCCCTGTCCCAGCGCGCCATCGGCAACGACGTGGCCTTGCTGGCCGTTACCCTGGAGCCGAAAGGCGGTTCGCCGGATCCGAACGGACCGACGGGACCGATTCTCTACAAGGGTAACTGGGTGAGGCTGTAGTGGAATGTCGGGTTACGCAGCGCTGCTGCTAACCCGACCTACCGGCTTACTTTGGATACAGAATCATCTGCGTGCAGCGGAACAGGGCAATCGTCTTGCCCGTTTCCTTGCTTTTCACCACGGCATCCCACACTTGCGTGTTGCGGCCCTTGTGCTCGACCTTGGCCGTGCAGGTAAGCGTGCCTTCGCGGGCCGTGCCCAGGTGGTTCGATTTCAGCTCGATGGTCGTGAAATTGCTCGCGCCTTCGGGCAGGTTGACGATGCAGCCATAGCCGGACGCCGTATCGGCCAGGGTCACCACGCTGCCCGCGTGCAGGTAGCCGTTCGGCGCCAGCAAGTGCGGCAGCACGGGCAATTCCGCCGTCAGCTGGCCGTCGCCCACTTCCGTGATGACGATGCCCAGGTGGCCGGGCAGGCGGCCGGTGCCGCGTTCATTCAACATTGCTACGGTGATGTCGGGATTGCTCATGCTGGTCCTTGTGCGGGTGAATCCGTGATACGCCGGAAAATACTATGATGATAGCAACTTTTCCCGCACCGGTCTGGCGGCCGCCTATTTCCGGCCGCGCCGCCGTTTCCACCACACCAGTGTCCCCGTCAGCAGGAACAGCAAGGGCATCAAACCGAAGACGGTAATGAAGGCGCGCCCGGCCACGCCGAACGCCTGGCCCGAATGCAGGGGGAATTGCCAGCCCAGGAAGACGTCTCCGGCCGGCGCCCGCAAGGGGTCGCGTATGCGCAGGGGCAAGCCGCTGCGCGCGTCGAGGGTAATGCGCGTGGCGCCGTCGCCCTCGGCGATTTCACCGGGCTGGCGCACGCGCACGTCATATGGCTGGTCCTTTTTCGCCGGCAGCACGATGCGCGACACGCGCGCCTGCGGATACAGCTGTTGCGCGGCGGCCATGGCCTGGCCCGCATCGAGCAGCTCGCCATCCTGCTGCAGATTTTTCAGTTTGGCCTTGTCCGGCGCCGTCGAGACGAGCTCCACCAGCGGCACGATCAATTGCGGTAAATTGAAATAGATGCCGGAAAAAGCGAGCACGGCCAGCACGGGCGCGGCAAAGAAGCCGGCCGCCTTGTGAAACGTGTAATTGAAACGGGGCCAGGAACCGCCATGCGACACCGTCAACGCGCGCTTGACCGCCACCCACTGCAGGCGCGGCCACCACAGATAAATGCCGCTCAAGGCCATCAGCAACAGCATCACGCCCGAGATACCGGTAATCGTCTTGCCCACCTCACCGGACAACACATAGCGGTGCAAATGAAACATGCCGGACATCAACAGCGGACGCGTGAGGCCGAAACGCCCCCAGTCGCGCTCGCCTTTGACTTGCAAGGTGTAGGGGTCGACCATCACCTGGCGCACGATGGCCTGGCTGAAGGGGGACGGTTTGTCCGCCTGGCGGTACGAGGCCACGTACACGTCGCGCGCATCGGCGGGCGGATTGAGCTGGGCCGGCTTGCCGTAGGCGGGGTCGGCAGCGAGTCCGTCCACCACCGCTTGCACCGTGCGCGGCGTCACCTGGAACACCTGGCCGGGCGCGGGCGTGCTCGCCTGCAACAAGGTCGGATTCAGATACGCGTCGAGTTCCGGCATCCAGGCGATGGCGGACCCCGTCAAGCCCAGCAAAACAAACAGGGCGCCAAACCACAGGCCCGCATACAGGTGCAGCTTGGCGAACAACCACTTGATCGGGCGTTTGGACATGGGGAGGCGACTCGGGGAAATTGGGCTGCAGAACGATAGCATGAAAGCTCCGCAGTGAAAATCATGCGCAGGAAGGAAGCGGCAAACGCAACAACACGCTCATGGGAACATTGAAATCAGGTGAAAACGAGCGTTTCGGCACCATCAGCGAGCGCATCGGCATCGCGGGTAACTGTTGCACGACATACACTTTCCCCTATACTTCATCGAAAGGAAAACCATGATCACCTCCCGCCTCCTCGCCGCCATGCTGGGTCTCGCTTTGCACCTGGGCGCCCACGCCGCCGACTTTACCGTCACCAGCACCGACATCGCCCCTGGCCAGACTCTGGCGCCGGCGCAAGTGTTCCAGGGCTTCGGCTGCACGGGCGGCAACCTGTCGCCGCAATTGTCATGGCACGGCGCGCCGGCCGGCACCAACAGCTACGCCATCACCCTGTACGACCCGGACGCGCCCACGGGCAGCGGCTGGTGGCACTGGAGCGTGTTTAACTTGCCAGTGTCCACCACGTCCTTGCCTGCGGGAACGACGGCGGCCACCTTGCCCACAGGCGCCATGCAAGGACGCAACGATTACGGCGACAGCGCCTACGGCGGCGCCTGCCCGCCACCGGGCGACAAGGCGCACCGCTACCAGATCACCGTGTGGGCGCTGAAAACGGACAAGTTGCCGCTGGACCAGCACGCCAGCGGTGCCATGCTTGGCTACATGCTCAACGCCAACGCGCTGGGCAAGGCGCAGCTGACGGGACTGTATGGCCGATGAGATGGACGCGGTGGCTCTGAGCGAACTGCGCATCGCCCACGGCACCATCGAGGCGCGCCGCGCACAAACCCTGCGCCGCGTGCCCGTCTTCCAGAGCGCCCTGTGCCGCGTGCGGCAGGGAACGAAGCTGCTGGAATGGGGCGCTCGCCAGGCGCGTGCCGGCACGCACGACGTGGTGCTGATGCCGGCGGGACAGGAATTGGGCGTGGCCAACCTGCCCGGCGCGCAAGGCTATCGGGCTGAAGTGCTGAGTTTTTCACCGGCCCTGATCGCCCGTTTTCGTGCGCGCCATGGCGGCCTCGTCGACGCCCAGCTGCGCCAGGCGGCCACGGCCAGCCTGTGCGTGCCGCTCGACGTGCACGCGGCACTGGCCTGGGACCAGCTGATGGCCAGCCTGGCGAGTAGCGCACCGCCCGCGCTGCTGGCGCAACAGGCGGAAGGCTTGCTGCTGGCCCTGGCCCTGGGCGGCCATTGCGGCCCCTTGCTGCTGGACCGCCGCGATCCGCTGGCCGCGCGCGTGCAGCAAGTGCTGCTGCTGGACCCGGGTGCGGACTGGAGCGTGGCCAAAGTTGCCAGCCATCTGCACCTGGGCGCGTCCACCCTGCGCCGCCAGCTGGCCCTGGAACAGCGGCATTTCCGCGCCATTCTGGAAGACGTGCGCCTGGGACTGGCCTTGCAGGAATTGCAATCTGGCATCTTACCCATCAGCGACATCGCGGCCGCCTGCGGCTACGCCTCGCCCTCGCGCTTCGCGGCCCGTTTCCGCCAGCACTATGGCCTGTCGCCGCGCGCACTGCGCGCCACCCTGTAAGGTCCTCTCACCGCAATCGAATTGCAACAAGCGCTGACAACGGGGCGATTTTCTTGCTACTATGCGCCCATGTCTTCCCGCCAGCCCACCCGCAAGCTTGCTCATCACGGTGCCGCCGCCCTCGCGCGCACGCCGTGGCGGCTGTGCGTGGCGCTGTTCAGTGCGCTGGCCCTCGTGTTCCTGCTGTCGACGGCCGCCTCGCACCTGCACAAGACCACCCTCGACACGGAAGAGTGCGCGCTGTGCGCCACGGCCATCGACAAGGTGGCCGACATTGCCGTGCCGCCGGCCATCGCCGAGCCGCCCGCCCAGTTATTGCCGTACCGCTTGCTGGCCATCGCGCCCGCCACCCTGGCGCCCGTCGCCACCCTGATCCTGCCGCCCGTGCGCGGTCCGCCTGCCGCCTCACTGTAGTTCCCACGCTGTTTTTCCTTTTTCAGGCTGCCCCTAGTCGCGCGCTCATGCGCGCCGGGCCGCCTGGCGTTGACTATTTTGAGGTTTATCATGCAACACACACCACGCCTGAGCGCGCTGTCGCTCGCCCTTGCCAGCCTGTTTACCGTTTCCGCCCATGCCGCCGAGCCTGCCGAGGCCAATACCGATGCTGCCCCGCAAGACATGCAAAAGGTCGAAATCACCTCTGCCCACCTGAAAAGCGCGCGCATCGAGCTATCGCCGAAAGTCGGCACCACCATCTACAGCATCGACAGCCATATGGTCGACATGCTGGGCCAGGGCGACAACACGCCATTCAATGAAGTGCTGCTGCGCCTGCCGGGCGTGTCGCAGGATTCGAAAGGTTCGGGCTCCCTGCACGTGCGTGACGACCATGCCAACGTGCAATACCGCATCAATGGCGTGCAGCTGCCGGAAAGCATCACCGGCTTCGGCCAGTCGATCGACACGCGCTTGATCGACAAAACGGATTTCATGACGGGCGCCTTGCCGGCCCAGTTCGGCCTGCGCACGGCGGGCATTGTCGATATTGAAACGAAGGAGGGCGGCATGACGCCTGGCGGGCGCATCGGCATCATGGTCGGCAGCCACGATCACGTGGAGCCGAGTGCCGAATTTTTTGGCAGTGTGGGCAAGTTCAATTACTACCTGTCCGGCAGCTACCTCGGTAACTCCCTGGGCGTGGAAAACCCGCAAGACACGCGCAGCTCCCTGCACGACAAGACGCGCCAGAACAAATCGTTCGGCAGCCTGTCGTATTTCCTCGATGACAATACGCGCCTGGGCGCCATGTTCGGCACGTATAACGGCCGCTTCCAGATCCCGAACAACCCGAACCAGGCGCCCGCCTTCTCGTTTGATGGCCACAGCGATGTGCAGGCGGGCACAGCCACGTTACCGTCGTCGCAACTCAATGAAAACCAGCGCGAAGTGAACCGCTTCCTCGTGCTGTCGCTGCAAAAAAGCCTGGGCGACGTCAATTATCAGGTGTCGGCCTTCCACCAGTATTCGGAACTGCACTTCACGCCCGATGCCATTGGCGACCTGATCTACAACGGCGTGGCTTCGGACTCGCGCCGCGCGAACAGCGCCTCCGGTGCCCAGTTCGACATCAGCTACAAATTGCACCAGGACCACACCGTGCGCGCCGGCCTGGCCTACACGCGCCAGAAAACGACGAGCGACAACACGGTGGCCGTCTTCCCGGCAATCGACGGCGCGCAGACGTCCACCACACCCATCACGGTGCTGGACAACAGCGGCAAGACGGGCACCCTGGCCAGTTTCTACCTGCAGGATGAATGGCATATCAGCAAGCCTTTGACCCTGAACTATGGCGCCCGTTTCGACAAGGTGTCGGCCTACACGAGCGAACAGCAATGGAGTCCGCGCGTCAACCTGGCGTATCAGCTGGCGCCGGGCACGGCCCTGCACGCCGGCTATTCGCGCTACTTCACGCCGCCGCCGCAGGAACTGGCGGCGCAAGGCAGCATCGACCTGTACGCGAACACGACGAACGCGCCGGAAATCGGCCAGTCCGACAACGTCAAGGCCGAGCGCACGCATTACTACGACGTGGGCATCAGCCACCAGGTGAATGCGAAACTGACCGTGACGGCCGATGTGTACTATAAAAAGATCAACAACCTGCTGGACGAAGGCCAGTTCGGCCAGGCGCTGATCTTGACGCCATTCAACTATGCGGATGGCTACGCCAAGGGCCTGGAATTGTCCGCCATCTATAGCGAGAAAAACTGGGGCCTGTTCCTCAACGCCAGCACGCAAAAGGCGCAGGGCCGCAACATCAACTCGGGCCAGGCCCTGTTTGGCGCCGATGAGTTGAACTACATCAGCCAACACTATGTCTACCTCGATCATGACCAGAAATACACCTTGTCGGGTGGTGGCCATTATCACTTTGGCGATTCACAAGTGAGCGCTGACTTCCTGTATGGCAGCGGCCTGCGCATGACGCCGGACGGCGGCGCACCGAATTCCGGCCATTTACCGAGTTACTTCACCGTCAACACGGCGCTCACGCACACGTGGAAAAACACGCCGGTCGGCAAGGTCGAGGGACGCCTGGCCCTGATCAACCTGTTCGACAAGTCGTATCTGCTGCGCGACGGTTCCGGCGTGGGCGTGGGGGCACCGCAGTACGGCGCCCGCCGCAGCATCTATGCGGGCTTGTCGACCAGTTTTTAACCGTTACGCGCGAAGACAGCGGCAGGGAGCAACGCCTGCCGCTGTCGGTTGCCGTCAGGAATCAGCCATCACCCCAGGCGATGGGTGACTGGCCATGCGCCTGCAAATACGCATTCGCCTGACTGAACGGCTTGCTGCCAAAGAAACCTTTGCTGGCCGACAACGGTGAAGGGTGCGGTGCCGCCAGCACCAGGTGCTTGCCGGGATCGATCAGGGTGCGCTTCGCTTGCGCATAGCCGCCCCACAGGATGAACACCAGGTGCTCGCGCTCGGCGGACAGGTGGCCGATGGCGCTGTCCGTCAATTTTTCCCACCCCTTGCCCGCGTGCGAGCCGGCCGCCCCGGCGCGTACCGTCAACACGCTGTTGAGCAGGAACACGCCTTGTTCGGCCCAGTCGGACAAATCCGTGCGCGTGCGCACCACGCCCACGTCGCTATGCAATTCCTTGAAAATATTTTGCAGGCTAGGCTGCGGCGGCGTGCCTTCGGGGATGGAAAAACACAGGCCCATGGCCGCGCCGGGCGTGTGATACGGGTCTTGCCCCAGGATCACCACCTTGACTTGCTCGAACGGCGTCAGATCGAATGCCCGGAAGATGGTTTTACCCGGCGGAAAACACGGCCCCGCTGCATACTCTTGCTTCACGAAGGCGGCCAGGCGTTCCCAGTAGGGCTGGGCAAACTCGCCCTCCAGCCGCGCCTTCCACGATGCGTCGATGCGTACGTCCATGGCTCCCCCGTCAATCATGTTTTTAAAACATCATCGATCAGTATAGCCGCGTCACGTCCGGTACCGCGTTACGGTACGGCTAGGCAAAATTTATTTATCGTCGTAGTGATAACGGCACGCGGCCACATAGATGCAGCCCGCGTCGGGCAGGTACACAAGCCGGTGCTGGCGGTCGATGCGGCGCGACCAGAAACCCGTCAGATCGCCTTTCAGCGGTTCCGGCTTGCCCGTGCCCTTGAAGGGGTCGGCCAGGCATTCATCGAGCAAGTCATTGATTTTTTGCAGGATTTTCAGATCGCTCTCTTGCCAGAACAGATAATCTTCCCAGGCATGATCGGTCCAGGCCAGCACGGCGCTGCGCGCCTGCTGCTTGTTCTCAGTCTTCCTGTTTTTCATGCTGCGCCAATTCCCTGGGCGTCGCCTTGCCTGCCTTGATCTGCGCCACGGACGCCATCAGGCGGCTGGCATTCTTGGCCGTGCCCAGCAAATACAGGGTTTCCTCGATACTGTTGTAGTCCGACAAGGACAGCATCACCACGTGTTCGCCATTCACGCGCGTGATCACCGTGGGCGTGTGGTCGTTGCAGACGTCGTCCATCACGCTTTTCAGGCCCGCGCGCGCCTCGCTGAAAGTCAGGATATTCATGCCGTGCCACCGCTCCCTTGAAAGTACATGCCAATAATTGTACAGGATGTTGTACATCACCTCAATCAGGCAAAAAAAACCGCCCGGCTAAAGCGGACGGTTTTTGGATACAACTCAAGTGCTTAGAAATTCAGCGCCGATTCCACGCCGGCGCTGTGCGCCTGTTCATCCGCGTGGTACGAGCTGCGCACCATGGCGCCCACGGCGGCGTGGGTGAAGCCCATCTTGTACGCTTCTTCCTCGAACATTTTAAACACGTCCGGGTGCACGTAGCGGCGCACGGGCAAGTGGCTGTTCGATGGCGCCAGGTATTGGCCGATGGTCAGCATGTCGATGTCGTGCTCGCGCATGTCGCGCATGACTTGCAGGATTTCCTCGTCCGTCTCGCCCAGGCCGACCATGATGCCGGACTTGGTTTTCACGTCCGGGTACATGGCCTTGAAGTCTTTCAGCAGCTTCAGCGAGTGCATGTAGTCGGAGCCGGGGCGCGCTTCCTTGTACAGGCGCGGTGCCGTTTCCAGGTTGTGGTTCATGACGTCAGGCAAGCCATCCTTGAACAACAGCAACGCTTTTTCCAGGCGGCCACGGAAGTCGGGCACCAGCACTTCGATGCGGGTGTTCGGCGACAGGGCGCGCGTTTGCTGGATGCACTCGACGAAGTGGCCGGCGCCGCCGTCGCGCAAGTCATCGCGGTCGACGGAGGTGATGACGACGTAGTTCAAACGCAGCTTGGCGATGGTTTTCGACAAGTTGGCCGGCTCTTCCTTGTCCAGCGGATCAGGACGGCCGTGACCGACGTCGCAGAACGGGCAGCGGCGCGTGCACTTGTCGCCCATGATCATGAAGGTGGCCGTGCCCTTGCCGAAACATTCGCCGATGTTCGGGCAGCTGGCTTCCTCGCAGACGGTGACGAGCTTGTTTTCGCGCAGGATGTCCTTGATTTCATAGAAACGGGTCGAGGCCGAGGCTGCCTTGACGCGGATCCAGTCCGGCTTTTTCAGGCGCTCGACTTGCTCGATCGGAATGATCTTGATCGGGATGCGCGAGGTCTTGCTGGCGCCTTTTTGCTTTTCGCTCGGGTTGTACGCTGGAGCGGCAGTAGCGGCGGGGGCGGTGCTGGAAATGGTCTCAGAAGTCATGGCTGCAAGCCCTTGACGGGCATGTTGGTTTGTTTGCTCAGGCATCCGCTGCCTGAGGCGCGCCTGCGGCGCTGTTTACTTCGCTTACATCGAGTAATACGGTCAATTCCTGGGCTAGGGCCCGCTGCACCTCGGCCAGCGGCGCCACCACGCCCATGCTGCGCATGTCCACCGTCTTCAGGCCGGAATAACCGCAAGGGTTAATCCAGGAAAACGGCGCCAGGTCCATCGCCACGTTGAGCGATACGCCATGGTAGGTGCAGCCGTTGCCGCGCACTTTCAAGCCCAGCGCGGCGATCTTCGCACCCTTGCTTGGTCCGCCGGCAATATAGATGCCAGGCGCGCCATCGATGCGCTCGCCAGCGAGATTATACGCCGCCAGCACGTTGATGATGGCTTGCTCGATTTTATGCACGAACTGGCGCGCGTACAGCTTGCCGCCCGGCTTGTTGCGGCGCAAGTCCATCAGCAGGTAAATCACCACCTGGCCAGGACCGTGGAAGGTGACTTCGCCGCCCCGGTCCGTCTGCACCACGGGCACGTTTTCCGCGCCGGCCAGCAAATGGCCGCGGTCGGCCGCCAGGCCCAACGTAAATACGGGCGGATGCTCGACGATCCACAGTTCGTCGCGCGTGTCCGTCGTGCGCGCGTCGGTAAAGGCGCGCATGGCGGCAAAGGTCGGCTCGTAATCGACGCGGCCCAGCTCGCGGATCAGCGCCGTTTCGGTGCGGGTGGTGGTCATGACAGATTCTGTAATCAGCTGCCGGCGCCCTGCGGACGCTGCGGCGAAGCCGTGATTATAAGCCAGGCGGCCGTTTCATTCCGGGGCGGACTCAGGCAATAACAGCAATCTGCCCAATTTTTGTGCAGCATGGCGTATCTGGGGCCCATTCAGGGCCGTGTAGCCAAGCAGCACGGCCGGCGCCAGCTTTGCGCTGTGGCAAAAATCACCGAGCGGCTGCAGCGCCAGCCCGTCTTGCGCGGCGCGCGCGCAAAACGCCCGCTCGTCGCTGTCCGGCGGCAGCCATAGCACGCAATGAAAGCCCGCCTGCTGGCCGGATATGGTGTAGCGGCCGGGCGCGGTCTGCTCGAGGCAGGCCAGCAGCAGGTCGCGCCGCTCCTTGTAGGCCAGGCGCGCCTGACGCAAATGGCGCACGAAGGCGCCATCCTCCATCCAGGCGGCCAGCGCCAGCTGCTCCGTCACGCCGACGGACCTGCCCGTCAACTGCAGCATGCGCAGCAACTGCGGACGCAAGGCGGGCGGCAGCACCATGAAACCCACGCGCAGGCCGGCAAACAGGGTTTTATTAAAACTGCCACAGTAAATCACGCGCTGGTACTGGTCCAGCGCCTTCAGGGCCGCCAGCGGCGCGCTCTGGTAATTGAATTCGCTGTCGTAATCGTCTTCCACCACCCAGGCGCCGCTGTCATTCGCCCACTCCAATAACGCCAGGCGGCGCGTGACGGACATGGTCACACCCAGCGGCGACTGGTGCGCCGGCGTCACATACGCGAGGCGGGCATCCGCGTGCGCGGCCAGGGCGGCGCAATCGATGCCCTCGGCATCGACGGCAATGTCGACCGGCACGGCGCCAGCGAGGGCGAACAGGGCGCGCGCGGCCGGATAGCCCGGTTCTTCCAAGCAGACTTTATCGCCATCGCGCACGATGCTGCGCGCCAGCAAGTCGATCGCGTGGCGGATGCCGGTCGTGACGACGATGTCTTGCGGGTCGCAGCGGATGCCGCGGTACTTGGCGAGGAAATCGGCGATCTGCTGGCGCAGCTGGGGCAAGCCGGCCGGATCGGCGCTGCACAGCTGCTCCGGCGTGGCGTCGGCCAGCGCCCGCGTGGCGCACTTGGACCAGGCGGCCATGGGGAACAGGCTGGCATCGGCGCGCCGTGCAACAAACGGCAAGCCGTCGCGCACGCCCGTATCGGACACGGGAACGGGCTCGGAAAATGGCCCGGCCGGGGTGGCATCTGCCAGTCCTGCCATCAAAAAGCGTTCCGGCACGACGGCGCACACGCGCGTGCCGGAACCGGGCACGCGCGTCACGTAGGCTTCCGCGTGCAGGCGGTCGAACACGGTTTCGATGGTGCCACGCGACAACTCCCACCGTTCCGCCAGGGTGCGGCTGGACGGCAAACGGCTGCCCGCCGGCAGCATCTTCGTCAGGATGGCCGAGCGCAGCGCTTCATACGCGCCATCCTGCTTGTTGACGCCCACCTTGTCGAGCCAACTGGTGGGACGAGGCAAGTCCAGGGCGTGCGGTGATTTTCCTCGCGGCATGATGATCGTCCAAGTGGTCCAATGAGTTTTCTGATGACTGGCACTTCGCATTACACCACAAACATCCTACTCTCACCGTTCTGGTGCGTCCGTCATCTCTTGCATACCGAAAAACATGAATCAACGAACAACACTTCCCCTGTGGGCCTGGGGCGCCATCGTGCTGCTGCTGGTTTGCCTGTCGCGCATCAGCATCGACATCTATTTACCGTCGCTGCCGGCCATGGCCGATGCCCTGCATGCCAGCGATGCCCAGCTACAACTGACGCTGAGCCTGTTCATGGCCGGCTCGGCCGCCTCGATGCTCGCTTGCGGGCCGCTGGCCGACCGCTACGGACGCCGCCCCGTGCTGCTGGCCGGCACGGCCATTTATGTACTCGCCAGCATCGTCTGCACGGTGACCACCGATGTGCACGTGCTGATCGCCGCGCGCGTGCTGCAGGCATTCGGCGGCTGCAGCGGCACCATCATCGGCCGGGTCATGGTGCGCGACCGTTTCGATCCCGCCACGCAGGCGCGCATGCTGGGGAAAATCTCGATGGTGATGGGTTTGTCGCCGATCCTGGCGCCGCTGGCCGGCAGCGTGCTCGACGCGGCGTTCGGCTGGCGCGCCGTGTTTGGCGTGCTGTGCCTGCTGGGCGCGCTGTCGCTGGGGCTGATCGCCGCGTATGTACCGGAAACCAAGCCCGCCAGCGTCGTGCCACAAAGAAACACCCTGGCGCTGTACCGCCGCCTGCTGGGCGACCGCTATTTCCTGCGCTATGCGCTGGCCATCGGCTGCGTGTATTGCACGTACTTCCCGTTCATCGCGGAATCGTCCGTGCTGTTGCAAAGGGGCATGCACCTGTCGCCGCACTCGTATGCGCTGGTGTTCGCGCTGACGGTCAGCGGCTATATCGCAGGGTCGAGCCTGTTTCGCGCGCTGGGACCGCGTCTGGGCGCCGATTACATGCTGGGCGTGGCGGTGCTGCTCAATGTGGCGGGCGCGGCCAGCCTGTTGCTGGCGGGGACGTTGGCGCCACAGCACGTGGCGTCGCTGGTGGCGCCCATGCTGCTGGTGATGGTGTCGGTGGGTATGGCGATTCCAGCCTGCCAGCTGGCCGTGCTGCAGCCGTATGGCGACCAGGCGGGCAGCGCCTCGGGCCTGTTCTTCTTCGTGCAGATGCTCATCACGGCTGTTTGCGGCGCCGTCATTGCCGCCATCACGGACGGCAGCGAAAAGCCGCTGCTGTGGGTGACGGCGGCGGCGAGTAGCGCCTTTGCCGCCGTCTGGCTGCTCACGAAGAGCCGGGCCAGCGTGGCGGCAGCCAGCCTTACATGACGATCTTGACCATCGGGTGGCCCGACAGCGCCATGTACAGGGCGTCGAGCTGCTCGCGGCTGATGGCGCGCACGGTGACGGTCAAGCCCGTGTAATTGCCCTTGCCCGAAGGACGCTCTTCCATGCGGCCTGCGTGGAAGGTCGGATCATGGCTGATCACCAGCTCCAGCATGGTCGGCGCGAAGTCGACATGCGTCGGGCCCATGATCTTGATGGGGAAGTCGCTCGGGTATTCGATCAGCGACTCGCTGGGAGGAATGATGTGTTCGCTGGGAGGGGTGGTTTGCATGGGAATTCCAATCAGTGCCGGTCAGTGCCAAAGGCGTATTGTAGCCAACTTTGGCAGCGCCTGCGCCCCTTGCCATGGCGCCAGGGGCGCGGAAAAAAAAAGCCAGCTTTGTAAGCTGGCGAAAACTATTTCGTTTGGACAAAATAGCCGGAAAATCGGTGCTGTCAGCCATGAAGGCCTTGCGCTGTCTTGCAATGACGTCACTGTAGACAAAACACCGCGGCTTGACCGCTGAAATGTGACGAACTGTCGGTTTGGCGGCTTGAACGTCGATAATCCATGACCGGACGGACAGACGGCCAGCGCCAGCGGCCCGTTCAGCGTTCCATTTCCTGCATCCGGCCAGCGCGACCGGGCGCGCCGCGTTCAATGTGGCGCTCACGCGGCGGATTGGCGCGCTCGGCGCGGGGCCGCTGCTCGCCACGCCAGGCGGGGTGCGCCACCGGGTCTTGCACAGGTGGCAAGGCCGGCATCAGGGGCTGTTGCGGCCGCGGTGGCTGTGCCGGCACGGGCGGGCGGTTCGGCTGCATGGGCGGCGGCGCCATCTGCGTCTGGCCATCGTCCGTCTGCAGGCGACCGGGGCGGTTGGCCCTGTCGCGGCGAAATCCATCTTGCTGGCGCTGCGCCTCAGGGGGACGCTGCCAGTTGCCGGCCGGCGCAGGCGGCGTGCTCAAGGGCATGCTTTGCAGCACGGGCGCCGGCATGATGGTGCGGTTGCGGTGTTCGCGTTCACCGGCCACGGGACGGCGCCCCTCGGCCCCGCGGTTGATGCGGCGTTCATAGTCCGCGCTGGCGCGGTAGCCGGGCACGTAACGCTCGTGCGGCGACAGGGGAAACCAGCCCACGTCGGGACGCTGGCCGCGATTCATCGCGTGATTTCCGCCAACCCAGCCCACCAAGGCCGGCGCCCAGGGCACGCGGCCGCGCTCGCGGCCAGGCGCCCAGCCCCAGCGCTGGCCCAGCCGCACCCAGCGGCCGTAGTGCGAGGGCGCATAGCCCCACGGTGCATTGTCGACCCAGGTCCAGCCCCACGGCGCGATCCACGTCCAGCGCCCGTCGCTGTACGGCGCCCAGCCAGCCGGCACCGCGCTGGGCAGCCACAGGGGGCCGTATTGCGCGTCTTCCTGCCAGGCGCCATAGCGGTCCAGCTCTTCATAGCCGGTCGTATCGTCCGTAACATAGCGCAAGGCCGGCGCGGCGGCGGGCAAGGCTTCGGGCCAGTTGTCGAAGGCGATCCGCTGCACGGCGCCCGTGCGCAATTCCTCGTCCGTCAGTTCGGCGCGCTGGCCGGCACGCAAGGTCACGCTGCCCGTCGCCCCATCCACGTCGGCCGCCCCGTCGAGCACGCTGACGACGCTGGCGCCGCTCTGGCGCCCCGCCTCGATGCGCACCCAGCCCGGCTGGCTCAGGATCACACGGGCCTGGGCCGTGGTCAGCTCGAAGCCGCGCAGCGCGTCGGGATTGCGCACGCGCACGCTGACCGCGCCATAACTGAGGTGCAATTTGAAACTGTCGTCATCGAGCTCGCTCACTTCCAGCTCCGAATCGCCATCGAGACGCACGGCGGCCGCGCCCACGCGAAACTCCGCCAGCGCGCCGCGCATGGTACTCAAGCGGTTATCCGTCGTGACGGGCCAGTTCAGCAGGGCGTTTTGCGCCTCGCCATCGCCGGCGCGCACCAGCACCTGCCCTTCGACGGTGGAAATACGGCCCACGCGGGCGGGCGGGTCTTGCGCCAGGGCAAGCGTACATGCCGACGACAACAGCACGGCGCAGATGGTTTTCAGCAGGGGCAGGGTCGGACGCATGGCGCGCTCCAGGCAGGACGCAGATGAAAGGAAGACAACATGCCGATTACAGTCCTATCGGGCAAGTACCGCAAGCGGGCTTACAAATGTTTGCATGTTGATCTGGCTCACGCCGCCGCCTGGCCGCCGCGCTTGACGAAGAACAGGGCGGCGCCGACGGCCATCAGCAAGCCGCCAAAGAAGCGGTTCTGCTTTTTCACGGCGCTGGCGTCGCGGAAAAAACGCTGCATCGACGAGGCCAAAAAGGCGTAGCTGTGCATGACGATCTGATCGATCGTGCACATGGTGACGGCCAGGATCAGCAATTGCGGCAGCAGCGGCGCAGCAGGGCTGATGAATTGCGGCAACACCGCCACCATGAAGATGATGCCTTTCGGATTCGTCACATTGGTCAGAAACCCCGTCAGCACGCGCCGGCGCCAGGACGGCACCACGGCGTCGGCATGCAGATCGCCCGTCACCGCCACCTTGGCGCGCCACTGCGACAGGCCCAGGTAGATCAAATACAGCGCGCCCACCGTCTTGACGATATTGAAGGCCACTTCCGAGGCCAGCAGCAAGGAACCCACGCCGGCGCCCGCGATGCCCAGCACCACCAGCAACCCCAGCTGCAGGCCGAGAATCGTGGCGCTGGCCTTTTTCACCCCGTACGACAGGCCGTGCGACATCGACAGCACGGCGCCCGAGCCGGGCGAGACGGCGATGATGGAGGCGGCGATGACAAAGGTGATCCAGGTGGCGAAGTGCATGCGGTTTCCAAAAAAAGGGGGACGATGAGCAATTTTAACCCGCTCAGTGCGGCCCTGCCGGCCCGCCCTGGGGTAAGATCGCAAGGATGCCTTACCCACGTCACCCCTTGCCGTACAACCAAGAATAACATCATGAAAAACAACACTTTCCTCGCTCCAATATTCCCTGCCACCACCGTGGGAGCGCGCTGAGATGGCCGGCTCCAGCCTGCTGGCCCTGCTCGACGACATCGCCAGCATCCTCGATGACGTTTCCCTGATGACCAAGGTGGCCGCCAAGAAGACGGCCGGCGTACTCGGCGACGACCTGGCCCTGAACGCGCAGCAAGTGGCCGGCGTGCGCGCCGAGCGCGAACTGCCCGTCGTGTGGGCCGTCGCCGTCGGTTCGCTGAAGAACAAGGCCATCCTCGTGCCCGCCGCGCTGGCCATCAGCGCGTTTGCGCCATGGGCCATCACGCCGCTCTTGATGGTGGGCGGCGCCTACCTGTGCTTCGAAGGTTTTGAGAAGATCGCGCATAAATACCTGCACCCGGACGACAGCCACAAGGCCGAGCTGGCGCAGGCGCTGCGCGACCCGCAAGTCGACCTCGTCGCGCTGGAAAAGGACAAGATCAAGGGCGCTATCCGCACCGACTTCATTTTATCGGCGGAAATCATCGTCATCGCGCTGGGTACGGTGGCCGCGGCCACCTTCGCCGAGCAGGTGGCCGTCGTCGTCGGCATCGCCCTCATCATGACGGTGGGCGTGTACGGCCTGGTGGCCGGCATCGTCAAGCTCGACGACGCGGGCTTTTATCTGGCGGCGCGCAAGGGCGCGGGCGCGCTGATGGATGGCGTGCGCGGCTTTGGCCGCATGCTCGTGTCGGCGGCGCCGAAACTGATGAAATTTCTCTCCGTTGTGGGCACCCTGGCCATGTTCATGGTCGGTGGCGGCATTCTGACGCATGGCTGGCCGTGGGCCAGCGGCATGCTGCACCATGCGGAAGAAGCGGTGGCCGGCGTGGCTGGCATCGGCCCCGTGCTGGCCGCCATCACGCCCAGCCTGATCAACGCGGTGGCCGGCCTCATCGCCGGTGGCCTGGTGCTGGCCGGCGTCACGGCCGTGTCAGCTTTATTGCGCCAGATCAAATCGAGCAAATAAACTTTCTGGTCTGATGGGGCGGCAGGCGCATCCGTGCCTGCCGCCCCGGCCATGCCGGCGGCGCCTGCCTGCCCATGGAGACCCTATGCATTCTTCCCCCGCCCCACGCCCCAGCAGCGCCTTTATCGGCGCCTCCTGGGCGGCACTGCTGATCGGCGTCATCACCTATCTGTCAGGCCTGTGGAACGCCAGCATGCCGCTCAACGAGAAGGGTTATTACTTCACGATCCTCATGTATGGCCTGTTCGCCGCCATCTCGCTGCAAAAATCCGTGCGCGACCGTGCCGAGGGCATCGCCGTGACAGGGATTTACTTTGGCCTGTGCTGGATTTCCGTGCTGCTGGCCTTGCTGCTGCTGACGGTCGGCCTGTGGAACGCCACCCTGCAAAACAGCGAGAAGGGTTTCTATGCCATGGCATTCCTGCTCAGTCTGTTTGCCGCCGTGGCCGTGCAAAAGAATGTGCGCGACGTGGCGCGCGCCTCGGCCGCCACGCCCGCCGAAATACCGGGAACTTAAATAGCAGCAGCGCATCTATCCCTGTATCCGTGCAGGGAGAAGACGATGAGCGACCAGCAAAAACGTTTGCAGATGGCACTGGAGGCGGCGCATATGGCGATCTGGGATTCGCGCATCGTCGACGGCCAGGTGATCGACGGCACGGTCAGCTGGTCGGCCAGGGGCGCCACCTTGCTGGGCCTGGAAGAGCGCCCGCTGACGCAGCCATTTCGCAGCTTTCTCGACTGCGTGCACGCCGACGACCGCGACAAGGTGATCAAAGTGCTGCAGGACGGCGTGCGCCGGCGCGGCGGCTACGACCTGCAATACCGCGTCGTCTGGCCCGATGGCAGCGAACACTGGCTGGCGGCCAAGGCGCACATCTTCACGGATGCCGCCGGGCAGCCCGACCGCACCCTGGGCATCATCTGGGATGTCACCGAGCACATGCTGCGCGAACTGATGATCGCCGAGAGCAAGGAGCTGGCCGAAGTGACGCTCAGCTCCATCGGCGACGGCGTGATCACCACCGATCCGTTCGGCAAGACGCGCTACCTGAACCGCGTGGCCGAGCAATTGACGGGCTGGAGCAACGAGCTGGCCCAGGGCCTGGACATCTGGGAAACCCTGAACCTTGTCGATGAACACACGGGTGCGCCGCTCGATCACGTGGCCATCAAGTGCTTGCGCCAGCGCCAGGCCATCGGCATTTCCACGCATGCGCAGCTGGTCACGCGCGACGGGCGGCGCATCGCCGTGGAAGAGTCAGCCGCACCCATCTGGTCGCGCAATGGCGACATCCTCGGCGCCGTCGTCGTGTTCCGCGACGTCAGCCATGAGCGCAAGCTGAGCCAGCAACTGTCGTGGCACGCCACGCACGACACCCTGACGGGCCTGATCAACCGGCGCGAATTCGAGCACCTGGTGGCTGGCGCCCTGCACACGGCCAAGGAAGAAGGCCATGTGCATGCGCTGCTGTACCTGGACCTGGACCAGTTCAAGGTCATCAACGATACCTGCGGCCATGGCGCCGGCGACGTGCTGCTGCAGTTGCTGGCGAAAATGCTGCAGGCGCAAATGCGCGACAGCGACATCCTCGCGCGCCTGGGCGGCGACGAACTGGGCGTGCTGCTGCCGCACTGTCCGCTCGACCACGCGCGGGTGATCGGCGAACAGCTGCGCCAGTCCATCCGCGATTTTCGTTTCGCCTGGGATAGCCGCAGCTTCGAGCTGGGCGTGAGCATCGGCATGGTCGAAATCAGCCGGGACAGCAAGTCCATGAGCGAGCTGCTGAGCGCGGCCGACCAGGCCTGCTACCTGGCCAAGGAGCAGGGCCGCAACCGCATCCACGTCTACCAGGAGTCAGACGTCATGCTGGCCCAGCGGCATGGCGAAATGCTGTGGATTTCACGCCTGAACGAAGCGTTCGCGCACGATTATTTCCGCCTGTACGCCATGCCCATCGTGCACCTGCACGACAGCCAGGAACACCACGACGAAGTGCTGATCCGCATCCGCAACAGCCAGGGCGACCTGATCTTGCCGGGCGCCTTCATCCCCGCCGCCGAACGCTACGACATGATGCTGTCCATCGACCGCTGGGTCATCCGCGCCGTCTGCGCGCATATCGAAAGCGTGCGCGACAGCCTGCCGCCGCTCGAAGCGATGGCGGAAAGCCGGCGCCGCGCACCGGCCCTGTATTCCGTCAACCTGTCGGGCATGTCGCTGGCCGACGCCGGCTTGCACGACTACATCACCGAGCAGTTCGTGCAATTCGCCATCGCGCCCGAGCAAATCTGCTTTGAAATCACGGAAACGGCCGTCATCGCCAACCTGCCCAAGGCGCAAGTGTTCATGCGCCAGCTCAAGGCCATGGGCTGCCGCTTCTCGCTCGACGACTTCGGCAGCGGCTTTTCCTCGTTCGGCTACCTGAAGGCCCTGCCCGTCGATTATCTGAAGATCGACGGCGTCTTCGTGCGCGACATCGCCAGCAACGCCATCAACCGCGCCATGGTCAAGGCCATCAATGAAGTGGGCCACGTGATGGGCTTGAAAACGGTGGCCGAATACGTGGAAGACGATGCCACCCTGGCCGTCATCCGCGAACTGGGCATCGACTACGCGCAAGGCTACGCCGTCGGCAGCCTGCGTCCGCTGACGGCGGGCGTGGATTAGCCACCGCCGGCAACCAGTAGCTTTAAAACAATGCCGCATTGCTATCGCTAAATGCGTGCAAGCACGACCAATCTGGAGGATTTTGATCTACATCAATAAATTTGCGCAGGCGACTCCTTACACTGATCTCCATTCTTGCAATCGTGCAAGTCTTACTCACCAATTGCCTATTTAACTGATCAGGAAGCCGCGACCATGCGACAAAATTTGCCAGTGACTAACCGTGAAGTCCTCGTCCTGGACGATCAGGCCATCGTGTCGAAAACGGATATGAACGGCAATATCGTCTATGTGAACCCGTACTTCAGCCAGGTCAGCGGCTTCAGCGAAGCCGAGCTGCTCGGTTCGCCCCAGAACATCGTGCGCCACCCGGACATGCCGGCCGAAGCGTTCGCCGACCTGTGGGCCTCGATCCAGGCCGGCACGCCGTGGACGGGCCTGGTCAAGAACCGCTGCAAGAACGGCGACTTTTACTGGGTGCGCGCCAACGTCACGCCGATCCGCGAAGCGGGCAAGACCATCGGCTATATGTCCGTGCGCGTCAAGGCGGACAAAGAGCAGGTCAAGGCGGCCGAGGAAGCCTATGCGGCCATCCGCAACAAGGAAGGCGGCAACATCGTCATCAAGAACGGGCAGATCGTGCGCCCGGGCCTGGCGCACCTGCTGCACAAGCTGACGCACATGTCGCTCAACCTGCGCATCTGGGCCGCCACGTCCATCGTCAACTGTCTGCAACTGCTGGTGTGCGTCATCAGCCTGTTCGCCAGCGGCGGCAAGATCACCAATTACGCCATCTTCGGCGCCACCCTGTTCGGCTTCCTGATCAACGTTTTCCTCTGGTACACCTTGCGCATGTCCGTGCTGAAACCGCTGGGCAAGGCCCTGAACGGCGCGCGGGCGATTGCCGCCGGCGACCTGTCGGGCAGTTTTGAAACGGACAGCACGGATGAAATGGGGCAATTGCTGCGCGCGCTGCAACAGATGAACAGCAACCTGATCGCCACCATCCGCGACGTGCGCATCAACGTGGAAACCATGGCCGTGGCCACCAGGCAGATCGCCGTCGGCAATATGGACTTGTCCGGCCGTACGGAATCGCAGGCGGCCAGCCTGGAAGAGACGGCCTCGAGCATCGAGGAATTCTCGTCGACCGTGAAACAGAACGCGGACAATTCCGTGCAGGCGAATGAACTGGCCGTGGCCGCCTCGAAAGTGGCCGTGCAGGGCGGCGAGATCGTCTCCGAAGTGATCACCACCATGGACGACATCAACACTTCGTCGAAGAAAATCGTCGACATCATCGGCCTGATCGAAGGCATCGCCTTCCAGACCAACATCCTGGCCCTGAACGCGGCCGTGGAAGCGGCGCGCGCCGGCGAGCAGGGCAGGGGTTTTGCCGTCGTGGCGGGCGAGGTGCGCAACCTGGCGCAGCGCTCGTCGGTGGCTGCCAAGGATATCAAGCAACTGATTGAAATTTCCGTCGGCAAGGTGGGCGCCGGCATGCTGCAGGTGAACCGCGCCGGCGCCACCATGGAGCAGGTGGTCAGCTCCGTCAAGCAGGTGACGGCCATCATGCAGGAAATTTCCATCGCTTCGCGCGAACAGAGCATCGGCGTCGACCAGGTCAACCAGGCCATCGCCCACATGGACCAGGTGACGCAGCAGAACGCGGCCCTGGTGGAAGAAGCCGCCGCGGCCGCCACGCGCCTGGCGGAAGAAGCGGCCAGCCTGTCGCAAGCCGTGAGCCTGTTCAATTTCGGCAAGATGCCGCCACCGCGCCGCGTCGCCATGCCTGGCGGCAAATCGGGCGCCGCAGGCGCCGCGAACGCCGGCAAACCCGCCATGAAACGCCTGGCCGCCTAAACCTTTCAAGACTTCATACACATCATGCCTACACTACTCAGCAGTGCTTCCGCCGACCTGGACGCCGTCGTCGAATTCGACCCGGTCATCATCGGCAAGATGAGCCAGTCCGGCCCGCGCTACACGTCCTACCCGACCGCCGACCGTTTCAATGCCGAATTTGGCTATGGCAACTTCCTCGAAGCGCTGGCCGCCCTGCGCATGCGCGGCGGCCGCCGTCCGCTGTCGCTGTACGTGCACGTGCCATTCTGCGACACCCTGTGCTACTACTGCGCCTGCAACAAGATCATCACGAAGGACCGCAGCAAGGCGGCCACCTATCTCAGCTATTTAAAGCAGGAAATCGCCATGCAGGGCAAGCTGTTTGCCGGCATGAACCAGATCGAGCAATTGCACTTCGGCGGCGGCACGCCGACTTACCTGAGCGAAAAGCAGATGGACGAACTGATGGCGCACCTGCGCCAGCATTTCGAGTTCGCTTCCGATGAAGACGGCGAATATTCGATCGAGATCGACCCGCGCACCGTCTCGCGCGAGCGCGTGTTCTCGCTGCGCGCGCAAGGTTTTAACCGCATCAGCCTGGGCGTGCAGGATTTCGACGCCGACGTGCAAAAAGCCGTCAACCGCATCCAGCCGGAAGCGGAAACGGTGGCCATCATGCAGGCCGCGCGCGACGCCGGTTTCCGCTCGATCAGCATCGACCTGATCTATGGCTTGCCGAAGCAAAACCTGGAAACGATGACGGAAACCCTGCGCAAGGTGATCAACGCCAGCCCGGACCGCATCGCCCTGTACCATTACGCGCACATGCCGCATCTGTTCAAGCCGCAGCGCCGCATCCTCGACGCCGACATGCCCGACAGCGCCACCAAGCTGGCCATGCTGGGCCTGTGCATCGCGCGCCTGACGGCCGCCGGCTATGTCTACATCGGCATGGACCATTTCGCCAAACCGACGGACGACCTGGCCGTGGCGCAGCGCCAGGGCCGTTTGCACCGCAACTTCCAGGGATACTCGACGCGCGCGGAAGCGGACTTGATCGCCTGCGGCGTGTCGGCCATCAGTTCCGTCGGCGCCGTCTACAGCCAGAACGAGAAGACGCTCGACGCGTACTATGAAAAACTCGACGAAGGCGTGCTGCCGATCGCCCGCGGCATCAAGCTTGACACGGACGATTTGTTGCGCCGTATCATCATCCAGATGCTGATGTGCAATTTCGAACTGTCGATCGCCAGCATCGAGCAAGCGCACCCCGTCACCTTCCGCAGCTATTTCGCCGCCGAACTGGAGAAGCTGCGCGAACTGGCGCGCGACGGCTTGCTCGTCATCGAGGAAGACTGGCTGACGGTGACGCCGAAAGGGCGCTTGTTGATCCGCAATATCTGCATGGTCTTCGACCGCTACCTGACCCTGGCGCGCGCCAACACGGCGCCGGACGCGGTGCAGCCGCTGCGCTACTCGAAAACGGTGTAACACCGCCCGATGAACGCCCTCAGCCTCGTGCCCATGTTCCTGGTCGGCCTGGCCGGCAGCGTGCACTGCATCGGCATGTGCGGCGGCATCGTCGGCGCCCTGTCGCTGGGCGGCGGCGCACCGGCCCCAACACGGCCCGTGATCGCCATCGCTGTGGCGCGCCCGGCGCTGCAATCGACGCAGTTGCAGGGCGTCTTGCGCGTGCTGGCCTACAACGGCGGGCGCATAGTCAGCTACATGCTGGCCGGCGCCATGGCCGGCAGCCTGGCGGGCGCGGGCATGCTGCACCTGGCGTCCCTGCAAGTGGCCGGCTACTGGCTGGCCAACCTGATGCTCGTTGCTTTGGGCCTGTACCTGATGGATGCCTGGCGCGGCCTGGCCCATCTGGAAGCGGCCGGCAACGTCGTCTGGCGCCGCGTGCGCCCCCTGCTGAAACCGCTGATGCCGATGGATACGCCGTTAAAAGCGCTGGCCGTGGGCGGCCTGTGGGGCTGGGTGCCGTGCGGCATGGTCTACAGCGCGCTGCTGACGGCCATGATGCAGGGTTCTGCCCTGAACGGCGCGGCCACGATGGCCGCCTTCGGCCTGGGCACCTTGCCCACCCTGCTGGGCATGGGTTTACTGGGTACGCGACTGCGCGCGCAGATGCAGCGCCGTCCCGTGCGCATCGCCAGCGGCTTGCTGGTGCTGAGCTTTGGCTTGCTGGGCCTGCTGCGCGCCGCGAATGGCGTCTCGCTGGGCTGGCTCGACGCCCTGTGCGTCACGGGCCATCCATGAAAAGACGCATGAAAACACACCTATGAATGCTGTTCTACAACCTTCCGCCTGCTTCCATTGCGGCTTGCCCGTCCCCGCCGGTTCCAGCTGGAACGTCACCATCGACGACGTGCCGCGCCCCATGTGCTGCCCCGGCTGCGAAGCCGTGGCGCAAACCATCGTCGACATCGGCCAGAGCGCCTACTACCGCGACCGCGACGAATATGCCGTCAATGCAGCCGATGCGACCATGGTGCCGCCCGAGTTGCGCCTGTACAGCAATGACGACGCGCAATTCGCGCGCGACGCCAGCAGCTGCGAAGCGACCCTGTCCGTCGAAGGCATCCGCTGCGCCGCCTGCGTCTGGCTGATCGAGCGTCAATTAACCCGCCTGCCCGGCGTGCAGGCAGCCAGCCTGAACGTCGCCACGGAGCGCCTGTATGTGCGCTGGAGCCGCGCCCAGTGCGAGCCGGGCGACATCCTGCAAGCCGTGCGGCAAGTGGGCTACACGGCCTATCCGTATGACGCCGTGCGCCATGGCGAGCGCCTGCAAAAAGCCAGCAAAACGCTGGGGCGCCAGCTGTTCGTCGCCGGCCTGTCGATGATGCAGGTGATGATGTACGTGGCGCCGTCCTACCTGGCCGAGGATGGCACCCTGGACGACAATATGGCCAGCCTGATGCGCTGGGCCAGTTTGCTGCTCACCTTGCCGGCCATCTGCTACTCCGCCATGCCGTTTTTCCAGGGCGCCTGGGCCAGCTTGCGCGCACGCACTTTGGGCATGGACGTGCCCGTCGCGCTGGGCATCCTGGCGGCCTTCTTCGGCAGCGTGGTGGCGACCTTTACGGGCCGCGGCGAGGTGTATTACGACTCGGCCACGATGTTCATTTTTCTCTTGCTATGCAGCCGCTATTTCGAGCTGCAGGCGCGCCGCAAGGCCGCCTCGGCCCTGGAACGCTTGCAGCACGCCTTGCCCGCCTCCGCGTCCTTGATGGCGGGCTTTCCCGACAACCGCGCCACCACCCTGGTACCGGCCGGCAGCCTGGCCGTCGGTGACGTGATTCTGGTCAAACCGGGCGAGGCGATCGCCGCCGACAGCGTCATCGTCGAGGGGAGCAGTGCGCTGGACCTGTCGCTGCTGACGGGCGAGAGCGCGGCCCAGCGACGCAAGACAGGCGAACAGGTACCGGGCGGGGCGATCAACGCCAGCGCGGCGCTCATCTTGCGCGTGCTCAAACCGGCGCGCGAAAGCACCCTGTCCGATTTATTGAAACTGATCGAGCGGGCCGGCAGCGGCAAGCCGCAGATCGCGCAGTGGGCCGATAAAGTGGCCGCCTGGTTCGTGCTGGGCCTGCTGCTGTTCGCCGTCGCCGTGTTCGCCTTCTGGAGCTGGCACGACCCGGCGCAGGCCTGGCCCGTGGCGATTGCCGTGCTGGTCGTGTCCTGTCCGTGCGCGCTGTCGCTGGCCACGCCGACGGCGCTGGCGGCCGCCACCGACAGCCTGCTGCGGCGCGGCGTGCTGATCGTCCAGCCACATGTGCTGGAAACCCTGCACCGCGCCACCCACATCGTTTTCGACAAGACGGGGACACTGACCCTGGGCCGGCCCGTGCTGCGGCAAATCGAGGGGCTCGGCAGCCTGAGCGAGGACGCCTGCCTGCAAGTGGCCGCCGCGCTGGAAGCGGGCAGCGCCCATCCGCTGGCGCAGGCGATCCTGGCGGCGGCAGAAGGGTTGCCAGGACAGCAGCCGCGCATGCATGCGGAACAATTACAGGAAGTGCAGGGCCAGGGACTCGAAGGCGTCGTCGACGGCGTGCGCTACCGCCTGGGCAACGCGGCCTTTGTCGCCGCCATCGCCGGCCCGCCGCTGGGCGACACGGCCGTCGGCATGCAGGGCATGACGCCGCTGTACCTGGGCACGCAAGGGCGCTGGCTGACGCGCTTTTTACTCAGCGACGCGCTGCGCCCGGAAGCGCGCGACGTGGTCGCGTATTTCCACCGGCGCGGCAAGCAAGTCGTGCTGCTCAGCGGCGACCAGGAAGCGCTGACGCAAAGCGTGGCGACGGAACTGGGCATCAACACGGCCTGCGGCGAGTGCCTGCCCGATGAAAAACTCGATTTCGTGCAGCAATTGCAGGCGACGGGCGCCGTCGTGGCGATGGTCGGCGACGGCATCAACGACGCGGCCGTGCTGAGCGGCGCCGACGTGTCGTTCGCCATGGGTTCCGGCGCCGCCCTGGCGCAGGCGCATGCGGACACGGTGCTGCTCTCAAACCAATTGGTGTCCGTGCTCGACACGGCGAAGACGGCCGCGCGCAGCATGCGCATCATCCGCGAAAACCTGGGCTGGGCAACCCTGTACAATCTGACGGCCATCCCGGCCGCCGCGCTGGGTTTTTTGAACCCCTGGCTGTCCGGCGTCGGCATGGCTGCCAGCTCGGCCGTCGTCATCGCCAACGCCCTGCGCCTGCGGAAAGCCTGAACATGGAAGCACTGTATCTTCTCATCCCCTTGAGCGTCGTCGTCGTCTTCATCGCCCTGTGGGTGTATTTCACGGCCTCGGACAGCGGCCAGTTCGACGACCTCGTCGGACCGGGCCTGCGCGTCTTGCAGGACGACGATACCCCAGCGCCCGACGCCACGCCGCCTCAGCGCGAATAACCCTGCGACCCCGGCCGCGCATCGAAGCGCCGGCCCCACCACGGTAAAAACACGGTATTGCCGCCGCGCGCGCGAAACCATGGCTGTTCGTGGTCGATGGGCCGTACCACGGCCGGCGGCGCCACCACCACGGCTGTCACACTTTCGCTGTCGCTGCTGCCCGCCACCAGCACGGGCCGGCCCACGTGGTTGGCATGGGCGATGGCCAGCGCCACGTTCGTCAGCGCCGTGCCAGCGCCCGTTTCGCCCAGCAAGGCCGGCATGTTGAACGTCTGCTGGTTGAAATCGAAGTCGGGCAATTGCTGCGTCAGGCTTTGCGCCAGCGGGCCGAGCCGTTCTGACGAAACAGGATAGGCGGCGCCGGCATCGTGGATGACGTAGCCGATGGCATCGTCATTCAATTGCGCGTTGCGGGCGGCAGCGTCGATGGCAGCGCTCCAGGCCTGCACGGCGCGCGGGGATTGTCCCTTGTCGGCGGTGAAATCGGCGACCTGGCGCGTGGCGGGAAAGCCCAGCCAGGCCAGCGGCGCACGCTCCGTCTTGTAGCCAGGGCCGGCCAGCACCAGCAAGACCATGTTTTCATTGATCTGCTCATCCTTGGGCGGATAGCTGGGCGCATCCCAGTTCATCACCCACACCGTCTTGTCGGGATTGGCCTGCAGGTAAGCCAGGCCCGCCGCCAGGGACATAAAGCCCGCATTCGCGCCGCCCATGGTGACGCGCACGTCGGGCGGCGTGGCCGTGGTCCAGGAATCGGGGAAGGAGGGGTTGCCGATGCTGAAGGCATCCGTGATCGTTTCAACGACATATTTTCCCGCCTCGTCCGGATCAAGGCGTCCAGCCGGCAAGGCATATTCCACATGGATACCGGCCAGTTCACGCCGCGTGGATTTGTCAGTCAGCGAATGGGCGTTGTAAAAATACTCTTTGTTGGAAAAGTAGATATCCCGGAAAAGATAAATCAATTCTTCCACATACTTTTCATGATACCCATTGAATGTTTCCCGCCCCTTGTTGCCGGAAGCGATCATGCCAATCGATTGCACCTTGCCAAAGCGCACAGGGTTCTCTTTCACTTTGCTATCGTCCTTGTTTGGCTTGGCCAGCCCCAGTGTCCACAGCAATTGCCATTCGGTCGGATAGTCGCGTCGCTGCAGGGGATTGAGCCACTGCACGCCCACGACCTGCGCAATGTAAGGCTGCGCGGGCGCAGCAGGGATGACGGCGGCAACCGGTACTGCGACAGGCGCCTTACTGGCGCAGGCCGAGGTCAGGAAAAGGACGGCAAGCGCCAGCAATGCCGGCATTAACAATAGTCGTTTCATCAGCAATCCTTCTTCAAAAGGAACATCGATTGGCCCGGTCTGCAATATCGACCAGAGTGCAATACCAGCCACAAGACTGAATACGCACATGCTCCAGCCCAGCCTGCGCGGAAAGGTAGCAATCAAGTTACGCATCAGGAGGTCTCCGGGCGCTTGTACATACGCTCATCCACAATTTCCGAAGGCATGCGCCCTGTGCTGCCATAACTTTGAACCCACGCCAATAACGGCTTTTTTTTAAACAAACCAAGCTTGAAATATTCAAGAAAAATTCTGTTTGAATTACCCCTTTTTTCCAACTCCTTCAACAATCGCCAATCCGCAATCACTCTCAACTCTCGCATCGCCTCCTCGCCGATATGCCCCACCCCAATCGCCACGTCATACGCCAGCGCCTTTTCCGCGTGCCGGGGATTGGTCAGGATGGTGGAATGGTCGGTCGCATGCGTGTCGCAGGTGGCCGCCAGTTGCCCCTGGATTTCCTGCTTGCGCCATTGCAAATATTCCGGCGTGGCGGTGGACAGGTCGTCTTCCATCATGGCCTTGCCGTCATTGCCGTCCAGCTTTTCGCGGCGGGCCTTCATGCGCAGGCGGGCATGGTCTTCGTAGCGCAATGTCGCCTCGGTATCGCGGTCGCCCTGCGGCGTGCCGCCCACGCTTGTATCGGCATACGGCTCGCCTGCCGGGGGCACCTTGCCCACCTGGCGGTGCGTGCCGGGCGGATCGATATCCTGGTCGAACCTGGGGCTGGGTACACCGAAGCGCACGGCCTGCGGTGTAAACACTTCCGGCAAGGCGGGCGCCGTCACGGGGATGCGCCAGTCGTTGGGCGGGATGGCGTGGATGGGGATCTTCAGCATCCGCATGAGGGCCGAGGTGGCGGTGGCGGTGCGCCTGGTCGCCGTCCTGCCCGCCTCGCTGCTGCTGGCGCGCACACCCTTGTTGGGATCATATTTGGAAATCGGCGAATGCGGATGCCAGAAATCGGCGCTGCCCCGTGCGGGCTGGCGATAGTGATTGCTCCAATAATCATAATCGCCGTGCTGGCCAACGGGAAAGCCCTGAGCGAAGACGCGCTGGGTAAACACGCCGTCGCCGCGCGTGGCCTTGATCTCTTCGGCGCTGAGACCCAACCAGCCGATGCCCTGGATGGGCGTGGCGGCGCGCCTTGCCGCTTTGCCGGCCCACATTGCCATCGACATCCCTGACTTGCCCCTGCAACCAGCCTTCGGTGTCGTTTCTGCGCAACAGGCTGTACGGTGGATTACATAAAACATAAGTATCGGCCACGCAACGGCCGCTTTTGCCTGCCGCATCTTTCACGTCAGCCATCTTGTTGCCCAGAAACGCGGCCGCCATGCCCACCATATTGCCCTGGCTGTGGCAGACGAGGGTAATCGGCACGTCGGCCTGCTGCTGGCGGATGGCCGCTACCAGGTGCGCCAGGCGCAAGGCCGCCAGCACGAAGTAGGGGCGCGGTGGACAGGCATACACGATACGGTCGTTGACGGGATTGAGGTGTTCGATGTGTATCCACAGGAAGAGGGCGTCCGACAAGCCCTCGCCCCACAGATCCGGCAGCGATGAGCAGCCATTCGCGAACGGGCCGCCGCCCCAGTAAGCATGTTCGTTCAGGTAGACCGAATCGCCATACGCCTGCAACTCCTTGTCGCTGGCCTTGTAGCCCCAGCGGAACTGGATCACGGGGGAAAAATGCGCTGGCGGCGCGATAAAGGTGCTGGCCGTATAGTCGGGATCGACGTAGCCGTCATCGCTCAGCTCGCTCCGATAGCTCACCGGCGTCAACCGCCCGCCCTGCGCCGTGGCATGCGCCATGTGCTCGTCGCAGCGCTTCATGCGCGTGTTCAGGCCGGCGCACAGGCCGGCTTCGGCCGCGCGGTACCACTCGCCGTCGGAATTGACGCCATGCACGAAGATGACGATGCCCGGCAACGGCGCCTGCACCAGGCAAGCGAGCTTGCCGTGATCGAACAGGGTCGTGCCATCGGCCTTGCCCACGAGCAGGTCCACCTGGGCATCCAACGGGTCGCAGCGTTCAGGGTCTTCCATGGCGGGCCTTGGGCGTGTCTGGACTCGCCACTGTAAGCCCTTGCCGCCATGCACGTTTTACGCCACATCAAGCCCCTGTTGCAGGGATCTTGCATGGCTTTTTTGACCGAAATATCACTTTATTTCGATGCCAGTTCGCTACGCTTATTTCATCCGGGGAATTTTGATCCACATCAAAGTTTTTTCTCGGTCAAACACTTACTCTCTGGCCACCATCATAAATAGTAATTCCAGGGAGAGTCTTTGTGGATCAATCGCTGAACTATAACTACAAGATCGTGAAGCAATTCGCGGTCGCTACTGTGGTATGGGGCATCATCGGCATGCTGGTTGGCGTTATCATCGCCGCTCAGCTGGCCTGGCCTGCCCTGAACCTCGATATACCATGGCTGACATACGGACGCTTGCGCCCGCTGCACACGAATGCGGTGATTTTCGCCTTCGGCATCTGCGGCCTGTTCGCTACCTCGTACTACGTTGTCCAACGCACCTGCCAGGTGCGCCTGTTTTCCGACAAACTGGCCGCCTTCACCTTCTGGGGCTGGCAAGCGGTGATCCTGTGCGCCGTCGTCACCCTGCCCATGGGCATGACACGCGGCAAGGAATACGCGGAACTGGAATGGCCTATCGCCATCCTCATCGCCATCGTCTGGATCGCCTACGCCATCGTGTTCTTCGGCACCCTGATCAAGCGCAAGGTAAAACACATCTACGTGGCCAACTGGTTCTTCGGTGCCTACATCCTGGCCGTGACGATTTTGCACGTGGTCAATGGCGCCGTCATGCCAGCCTCGTTCACCAAGTCGTATTCTGCGTATGCGGGCGTGCAGGACGCCATGATCCAGTGGTGGTACGGCCATAACGCGGTGGGGTTCATCCTGACCGCCGGCTACCTGGGCATGGTTTACTACTTCATCCCGAAACAGGCCGAGCGTCCCGTGTACTCGTACCGTTTGTCGATCGTCCACTTCTGGGCGCTGATCTTCACCTACATGTGGGCGGGCCCGCATCACCTGCACTACACGGCATTGCCTGACTGGACGCAATCGATCGGCATGGTCTTCTCGCTGGTCCTGCTGGCACCAAGCTGGGGCGGCATGATCAACGGCATCATGACCCTGTCGGGCGCCTGGCACAAGCTGCGCACCGATCCGATCCTGAAATTCATGATCGTCTCGCTGTCGTTCTACGGCATCGCCACCTTCGAAGGTCCGATGATGTCGATCAAGACCATCAACTCGCTGTCGCACTACACGGACTGGACCGTTGCCCACGTGCATGCGGGCGCTCTGGGCTGGGTGGGCTTCATCACCATGGGTTCGATCTACTACCTGCTGCCGCGCCTGGCGGGCCGCACGCAGATGCACAGCACGCGCCTGGTCGACGTGCACTTCTGGGTGGCCACCATCGGCATCGTGCTGTACATCGCCGCCATGTGGATCGCCGGCGTGATGCAGGGCCTGATGTGGCGCGCGGTCAATCCGGACGGCACCCTGACCTACACCTTTGTCGAGAGCGTGAAAGCGACGTATCCGTACTACGTGGTGCGCGTGGCCGGTGGCCTGCTGTACCTGTCGGGTATGTGCATCATGGGCTACAACACCTGGATGACCTTGCGCGGCAGCAAACTCCCCGTCGCCCGCATTCCGGAACTGAACGCGGCGCACGCCTGATAGGAGCATAAGCAAATGAAATTTTCACATGCATGGATTGAGAGAAACCCCTGGCTGCTGATCGCCCTGGTCACGGTAGTGATCAGCATCGGCGGCGCCGTCGAGATCGTTCCCCTGTTCTTCCAGAAGAGCACGACGGAGCCGGTCGCCGGCCTGAAGCCGTATTCGCCGCTGCGCCTGGCGGGCCGCGACATTTACGTGCGCGAAGGCTGCTACAACTGCCACTCGCAGATGGTGCGTCCGCTGCGCGCGGAAACGGAACGCTATGGCCACTATTCGGTCGCTGGCGAATTCGTCTACGACCATCCGTTCCAGTGGGGTTCCAAGCGCACGGGGCCCGACCTCGCCCGCGTGGGCGCGCGCTACAGCGACGAATGGCACCGCACGCACTTGAACAACCCGCGCGACGTGGTGCCCGAGTCGAACATGCCGTCCTACCCCTGGCTGGCGAAGACCAAGCTGGTGCCTGACGAAATCATGCCGAAGATGCGCGCCCTGAAACGCCTGGGCCAGCCGTACAGCGATGAAGAGATCGCCGCCGGCCCCGCGCAGCTGCAGGACAAGACGGAAGAAGACGCCCTGGTCGCCTATCTGCAAGGCCTCGGTACATTAATCAAAACAAGGAATTAGCATGGCAATCGAAAACCTGTTTGACAGCGCCAGCAGCGTCATGACGGTGGTTTCCTTTACGACGTTCGTGGGCATCCTGTGGTGGACGTTCAGCCGCAGCAACAGCGACTTCGACGCGGCGGCACGCCTGCCGTTCGCCGACGACGCGCTCGACTATCCGGCCGAGGCCGAGATGAACCTGGCGAAGGAGCATCACCATGGCTGACTTTACCAATGGCTTCTGGAATATCTACATCGTCGTGCTGTCCCTGCTGGGCATCATCGGCTGCGGCGTGCTGCTGTACTCGCAGTCGAAAATCAAAGTGGTCGAGGGCGCCCCTGCCGACGGCACCACGGGCCACGTCTGGGACGAGGACTTGAAGGAACTTAATACGCCGATGCCGCGCTGGTGGATGTGGTTGTTCTACATCACCATCGTCTTCGCGCTGGCCTACCTGTTCCTGTATCCAGGCCTGGGCAACTATGCCGGCAGCCTGGGCTGGAAATCGACGGGCCAGTACGAGGAAGAGCTGAAGAAGGCGGAAGCCGACTACGGTCCCCTGTTCAACAAGTACCTGAGCCAGGACTTGAAGACGGTGGCCGCCGATCCGCAGGCGCAAGCCATCGGCCAGCGTCTGTTCCTGACCTATTGCGCGCAATGCCACGGTTCGGATGCGCGCGGCAACAAGGGCTTTCCCAACCTGACGGACAAGGACTGGCTGTATGGCGGCGAACCCGACATCATCAAGACCACCATCCTGCACGGCCGCAATGGGCAGATGCCACCGATGGGCGCCGCCCTGGGCTCCGAAAAGGATGTCGAGAACGTGGCCCATTATGTGCTGAGCCTGTCCGGTTCGACCTCGGATCCCGTCAAGTCGGTGCTGGGCAAGGCCAAGTTTGGCGCCTGCATGGCCTGCCATGGTGCCGATGCCAAGGGTAACCAGATGCTCGGCGCGCCGAACCTGACGGACAAGACCTGGCTGTACGGCGGCAGCGCCGACACCATCATGGAAACCGTACGCAAGGGACGCAGCAACACCATGCCTGCCTTCAGCGATTTCCTCGGCGAATCCAAGGTACATGTGCTGTCGGCGTATGTCTGGAGCCTGTCGAATCCGCAGGCACCCGCCAAGTAAAAATGGAACCTCAAGTCATCAAGATGTATGCGGCCCGCGAGCAGATCTACCCTCGCGAGGCCAAAGGACGCTACGCTACCTGGCGATGGGTATGCGTATGGCTTACCCAGCTCGCGTTCTACGGCTTGCCGTGGTTGACCTGGAATGGCAGGCAAGCCCTGCTGTTCGATTTGACCACGCGCAAGTTCTACATTTTCGGCGTCGTGCTGTGGCCCCAGGATTTCATCTATCTGGCGGCCCTGCTGATCATCTGTGCGTATTTGTTGTTCCTCGTCACGGCCATTGCCGGGCGGGTGTGGTGCGGGTTCTCTTGCCCGCAAACGGTATACACGGAAATTTTCCTGTGGGTCGAACGCCGCATCGAGGGTACGCGCAGCGCGCGCATGGCCCTCGACAAGCAGGGCCCCTCCGTGCGCAAGGCGTTCAAGAAGACGGCCAAGCACCTGGCATGGGGCGCCATCGCCCTGTGGACGGGCTTTACCTTTGTCGGCTACTTCACGCCGATCAAGGAACTGGCGCAGTCGGTGACCACCTTGAATTTCGGTCCCTGGGAATGGTTCTGGGTCTTGTTCTACAGCCTGGCAACCTACGGCAACGCGGGCTGGCTGCGCGAGCAGGTGTGCAAATACATGTGCCCCTACGCGCGCTTCCAGAGCGCCATGTTCGACCAGGACACGCTGATCATCACCTACGATGCCAAGCGCGGCGAACCACGCGGCGCCATGAGCAAGAAGGCCGGCAACAACGACAAGCTGGGCGACTGCATCGATTGCACCCTGTGCGTGCAGGTGTGTCCGACCGGTATCGATATCCGCAACGGCTTGCAGTATGAATGCATCGGCTGCGCCGCCTGCGTCGATGCCTGCAACAGCGTGATGGACAAGGTCGAGCGGCCACGTGGCCTGATACGCTACAGCACCGACCATGCGATGGAAAACAACTTCAATTCGAAGCAGATACGCCAGCGCGCCATGCGCCCGCGCGTCCTGATCTACACTTCCATCCTGGCCCTGATCATCATCGCCGTATGTACGTCGCTGGCCCTGCGCACGCCCCTGAAAATGGACGTGATCCGCGACCGCGGTTCGATGGGACGCGAAGTGGAAGACGGCATGATCGAAAACGTCTACCGCCTGCAGATCATGAACACCTCGGAGCAAAGCCAGCATTTCAAGATCAGCGCTTCCGGCTTGCCGGGCCTGACCTTGCTGACGCGCGAAGAAGTGACCTTGCAGCCGACGGAAACGCTGGGCTGGCCGATCCGCCTGCGCGTGCCGCACGGCGTCGGCGAGAAGGGGTCGAACAAGATTGCGATCGAATTGCAATCGCTGGACAACCCCTCGCTGCATGTGCGTGAAAGCGCGGTATTCATCGTGCCGCGTTAAAGCAGGAAGGCCGGTCCCCGCATGGGGACTGGCCGTTTACACAGGAGAATCACCATGTCCGACAGTCTGAAACTGCAAGCCCCCGCCGATCCCTGGTACAAGCATCGCTGGCCATGGCTGCTGATGATCGGTCCCGGCCTGTCCGTGGTCGTCGGCAGCTTCATGGGCTATATCGCGTTTACGCAACCCGATGCGCTGGTGGTGGGCGACTATTACAAGCAGGGCAAGGCGATCAACCAGGATTTGAAGCGCGACACGATCGCCAGCGACCTGGCGATGGCTACCAGCTTGTCCTACGACGTGGCGTCAGCGCGCCTCAGTGGTTCCGTGCACAGCTTCGGCAAGGCTTACCAGGGTCCGCTGCAGCTGCACCTGGCGCATGCGACCCTGCCGGAAAAGGACATCAAGCTGCTGGTGCGGCCCGATGCGGCCGGCAATTTCTCGGTGGCGCTGCCGATGCTCGAGCGCAGCCGCTGGCAAGTGCTGGTGGAAAACGACAAGCGCGAGTGGCGCCTGTCCGGCATCTGGACCTGGCCGCTGCAACGCAGCATCGCGCTGCACGCCGACGAAGAGCTGTAGGCCTTATTTGCAGACGTCGGTACCGGCCGTGATGGCCTTCAGTTTTGCCGGCTGCAAGATTTCAATTTCTCGGTTCGAGACGCGCAGCCAGCCTTCCTTCTTGAATTTCGACAATAAACGGCTGACGCTTTCGATGGTCAGGCCCAGGTAGTTGCCGATTTCCTCGCGCGACATGCGCAGCTGGAATTTGCTGCTCGAATAGCCGCGCGCTTCGTAGCGCGACGCCAGGTTGACGATAAAGGCGGCAAAACGCTGCGTCGCCTGCATATTGCCCAGCAACAGCATGACGCTTTGCTCGCGCGTGATTTCCTGGCTCATCATGCGGTGGAAATGGCGCAGCAGGGTCGGCATATTGCCCAGCAATTGTTCCAGGCTGGAAAACGGGATTTCACACACTTCGCTGTCTTCCAGCGCCACCGCATTACAGTGGTGGCGGTCGGCGCTGATGGCGTCCATGCCCAGCAGTTCGCCGGCCATCTGGAAGCCCGTCACCTGCTCTTCGCCGCCCGGATTGATCTGGTACGTCTTGAAGTGCCCCAGGCGGATCGCGTACAGGTTCTGGAACGAGTCGCCGATGCGGAACAGCGAGGCGCCGCGCACGATCTTGCGGCGGCGGCCGATGATCTGGTCCAGCCTGTCCATGTCGCCCATATCGAGGCCCATCGGCAGGCACAATTGATGCATGCTGCAGGTCGAGCATCGCGCACGCAACGCTTCCACGTTCACTGTAGGCAAGGTTGGAGTGAGTAGCGCTTCAGTCATGTCGGTACCTTTTAGAAAATGCAACAACAAGTTTACTGCATACAGGGTTGCCGTGTGCCAATTTCACGGCAATTTCGCTGAATAAACGACGTTCCGACTTTAATTATATGGCAACATCGTCAAAAGCCCATGCGGGGAGGGCAATTTGCGCGGCGCCGCTTGCCAAGCTGGGGCATTGATAGGAAAATTCCTGACAGCATTACTTGCCGCCTGTGCCGCCCGGTACTGAAAAGGAAATCATGAAGCCTCTCGGCATCAAAGCAAAAGTCGCGCTGGCCACCAGCCTGACCTCGATCGCCATGATCGCGCTGGTCACCATGATCCAGGTGCAGCACATGCGCGACGATTTCACTAAAGTACTGCTGAGCCAGCAGTCATCCCTGATCAGCCGTACCGCTGCCGAGCTCGACGACAAGCTGGGCATGCTGCTGCAGATCGTCACCCTGACGGCCCGGCAGCAGCCGCCGGAACTGATCGCCCGGCCCGCCCAATTGCGCGAATACTATTCGCGCCGCTCGATGCTGGTGCTGTTCGACGACGTGCTGGTGCTCGACGCGCAAGGCGCCGTCGTGGCCGACATGCCGGAAGTGCCGGGGCGCGCCGGCATCAACGTCGCCGAGCGCGAGTATTTCCAGACCGTCCTGCGCACGCGCCAGCCCATGATCACCGAACCGATGCTGGGTAAATCGAGCGGCATGCCCATCGTGCAGATGGTGGCGCCCGTGCTCACCGCCGATGGCCAGGTGGCCGGCGTGGTGATCGGCGTGCTGCGCCTGTACAAGGACAACCTGCTGGGGCGTTTGCGCTCGGAAAAGGTCGGCAAGAGCGGCTATTACTTCATCCTCACGCGCGGCGCCGTGCCGCGCTACGTGCTGCACCCCGATACCAGCCGCCTGCTGCAGCCGCGCCAGCCGAACGCCAACCTGACGACGACCCAGCTGCTGAAGGAAGATGGCGAAGGCAGCATGGTCAGCACCAACAGCCGCGGCATCACGGCAGTCAACAGCTTCAAGCGTTTGAAATCGGTGAACTGGCTGCTGGCCACCTCGCTGCCCGTCGCGGACGCCTTCGAACCGTTCGATGGCGTGCTGTACCGGCTGGTGCTGTGGAGCATCCTCGCCTCGCTGCTGGCCGCCTTTGTTCTGGGCTGGGTCACCGTGCGCCTGCTGTCGCCGCTGGTGCGCCTGCGCGACACCCTGCTGGCCCTGCGCACCAGCGGCAGCCGTTTTACCCCCGTGCCGGTGCAGCAGCGCGACGAGATCGGCGAACTGACGGAAGCGTTCAACGGCCTGATGAGCGAGCGCGACCGTCTGCAGCAGGAACTCGAATCGCGCGCGGCCGAACTGGAGCAGGAACGCGACCGGGCCGAGGCGGCCAACCGCGCGAAAAGCGATTTCGTGGCCAACATGAGCCATGAAATCCGCACGCCCCTCAATGCCGTGCTGGGCATGGTGTATTTGCTGGGCAATACCAGACTCGACACGGAACAGCGCAAGTATCTGACCATGGTCAGAGTGGCGGGCCAGTCGCTGCTGGGCATCCTCAACGACGTGCTCGACTATTCGAAGATCGAGGCGCGCCGCATGGAATTGTCGCCCGTCGAATTCGACCTCGACGAAGTCATGAATACCCTGGCCACGACGATGACGATGAATGCGGGCGAAAAGGAACTGGAACTGGCCATCGCCGTCGAACCCGACGTGCCGCGGCGCCTGGTGGGCGACGCCCAGCGCCTGCAGCAAATCCTCGTCAACCTGGCCGGCAACGCCATCAAATTTACCGAGAGCGGCGAAGTGGTGGTGGCCGTCAGCCTGGCCGAGAGAGAGAGCGGCCGCGCCTGGCTGCGCTTCGAAGTGCGCGACACGGGCATCGGCATGACGGAACTGCAGCAACAGCAGCTGTTCGCCGCGTTTTCGCAGGGCGACCAGAGCATCACGCGGCGCTTCGGCGGCACGGGCCTGGGCCTGGCCATCAGCAAGCAGCTGATCCACATGATGGGCGGCGACATCGCCGTCGCCAGCAGCGAAGGCAAGGGCAGCCGCTTCTGGTTCAGCGTGCCCTTCGAGATGCTGGCGCAACCGGCGGAAACGCGGCGCACGCCGGCCCTGGGACAGTTGCGCCTGCTGGTGGCCGACGACAACCGCACCACGCGCGAACTGATCGTCAAGCTGATCGAGGCGTGGGGCTGGCTGGCCGACGAAGTGGACTCCGGCTTTGCCGCCATCGAACTGTACCGCGAACGCCTGGCGCAGCAGCAACCGTACGACGTGGTGCTGGCCGACTGGCACATGCCCGTCATGGACGGCCTGGCCACGGCCAAGGCCATCCGCCAGGCGGCCAGCGGCCAGCGCCAGCCCATCGTGGTGATGGTCAACGCATTCGCCCGCAACCACCTGGAGGAAATCTCCAGCGCGGCCGAGGCCGACGTCGTGCTGATGAAGCCGATCACGGGATCGAGCCTGTTCGACGCCCTGCACCAGGCGCTGATCGCCAAGGACGACGGCGGCGAACAGCGCATCTTGCACCAGCCGCTGGGCACGGAACTGGCGGGCGTGCATTTCCTGCTGGTGGAAGACAATCATTTGAACCAGGCCGTGGCGCGCGGCATCCTCGAACACATGGGCGCCACCCTGGACGTAGTGGGCGACGGCTTGCAAGCCGTGGAACGGCTGCGCACGGAAGCGCTACGCTACGACATCGTGCTGATGGACATGCAGATGCCCGTCATGGACGGTTTCAGCGCCACCCACATCATCCGCACGGAACTGCGCTTGGGCCTGCCCGTGATCGCCATGACGGCCGGCGTGCTGGCGTCCGAGCGCGAGCGCTGCATGACGGCCGGCATCAGCGATTTCATCGCCAAGCCCGTCGTGGTGGAAGAGATGATGGAAGTCATCCTGCGCCACCTGCCCAAGCGCCCGCAAGTGCAAACGGCCGAGCCGGCACGCGTCGCCGATGAGGAAGTGTTTTCCATGGCGCCGCTGATGCGCGTGATGGGGCGCGACGCGAAGGGGCGCGGCGTGCTGCGGCGCATGGTGGAAGACGCGCTGAACAAGGGCATGACGCCCGTGCGCGACGCCGAAACCGCGTTGCAGGCTGGCCGCCACAGCGACGTGGCGCGCATCCTGCACAGCGTGCGCGGCTCCGTCGGCACGCTGGGCACGAAACGCCTGATCCGCGCCGCGTTCGCCACCGAGGAAGCCATCGATGCTGGCCGCTTTGATGAGGTGCCGGCGCTGCTGGCGCACACGGCGCTGGAGCTGGAACTGGTGCTGGCGGCGGCGGCGGATTGGTTGTCGAGGCTAAAAGATTAAAAAGGTAGGTCGGATTAGCGGCGGCACGCCGCGTAATCCGACAACATTGTTGGCGGATCATGTCGGATTACGCGCAAGCGCTAATCCGACCTACGCACTTATGCGGGCACACCGAGAATCACGCTCGACGCCTTGAACATCGCCGTCACGCTGCTGCCAAGCGCGATGCCCAGGTCGGTACTGCTCTGATTCGTGATGATGGCGGCAATCGTGCCGCCGCGCGGCAAGTCCAGCACCACTTCCGTGTTGACGGCCCCCGTCTGCACGCGCGTGACCGTGCCGGCCAGCTGGTTGCGCGCGGAAAAGCGCGCGCCTTCGCTATCGGCCACGAGGATGATGGACGAAGCCTTGATCAGCGCGAACGCTTCCGCGCCCGGCACCAGGCCCAGGCTGGCGCTGCTGCCCTGCGTGACGATCGCCACGATGTGCTGTCCGCCCGGTAATTCCAGGGTGACTTCGTCGTTGACGGCGCCCTGTTTCAGTTCGGCCACCTTGCCCAGGAATTGATTGCGTGCCGTCGTTTTCATGGCCATTCTCCGTATGAGTAAAAGATCGTCGGCGATGCCTTCGGCCTGGCTGCCCAACTGGCGCAGGTAGCGGGCATGCTCGCGCTCGATGATGCGGAAATTGTCGACCAGCTGGCGTCCCCGTGGCGTGAGCCGCGTGCCGCCGCCGCCCTTGCCGCCCGTCAGGCGCTCGACCAGCGGTTCGCCGGCCAGGTTGTTCATCGCGTCGATGGCGTCCCAGGCCGCCTTGTAGCTCATCTTGACGAGCTTGGCCGCCTGCGTGATGGAGCCGCATTCGGCGATGGCGCCCAGCAATTCCACCCTGCCGGCGCCGCCCAGGTTTTCTCCGCCCACCGTCATCCATACCGAGCCTTGCAAGCCGATTTTATCCAATGCGTTCACCCAATGCCATGTGGTTTTCCCTGTTATCGATCTGTCCGTCGCGCAAGTACAGCACGTGCTCGCCCAGGATGCGCGCATCTTCCGGATCGTGCGTGATCAGGATCATGGGCACGTCCAGGCGCTGCTGCCACTGGCTCAGTTCCAGCCGCATTTTGACACGCAGGGCCGGATCGAGGGCGGCAAACGGCTCGTCGAGCAGCAGCGCGCTCGGTTCGGCCACGAGTGCCCTCGCCAGCGCCACCCGCTGGCGCTGGCCTCCGGACAACTCGTCGGGGAACTGATGCGCCAGTTCCTGCAAGTGGAAAGCATCGAGCCAATGCTCGACCTTCTGCAATTTTTCACGCGCGCGCGGATTGAACCAGCCCCGGCTCAGGCCAAAACCCACGTTCTGGCGCACCGTCAGGTGCGGGAACAGCGCGTAATCCTGGAACAGGTAAGCGACATTGCGCTGCTGCGGCGGCAAATTGATGCCGGCGGCCGAATCGAACAGGGTGCGCCCGTTCAGGCGGATATGGCCTGCATCAGGCGTGAAGAGTCCGGCAATGGCTTTCAAGGTCATGCTCTTGCCGGCGCCGGACGGGCCATACATGGCGATGCGCTGGCTGCCGGAGGTGCATCGCACCTGCAGGTCGAAACGGCGTTTGCCGGAGCGCAAGGTGGCGCGGAGGTCGAGGTCGAGTTGCATAGTGGTCATTTATGAGCGACGCGCCCGGGCGCCAGGCGGCCAGCAGTCAGCAGCACCACGATGCAAACCAGAGAGGTGATCAAGACCAGCGTATTGGCCAAGTCATCCTTGCCCGCCTGCACAGCTTCAAACACGGCCACCGACAGGGTTTGCGTCTTGCCGGGGATGCTGCCGGCCACCATCAGGGTGGCGCCAAACTCCCCCAGTGCGCGCACAAAACCCAGCAGCACGCCGGCCAGGATGCCGCGCCAGGCCAGCGGCAAGGTCACGCGAAAGAATATCGCCATTTCCGAAATACCCAGCACGCGGGCCGCCTGCTCCAGCTGGCCGTCGACGGCCTCGAAGGCGGCGCGCGCGGGCTTGAAGACGAGGGGAAAGGCGACCACGGTGGAGGCGATCACGGCGCCCTGCCACGTAAAGATGAGGTTGATGCCGAAGTTATCCTGCAGCCAGATGCCCAGGGTGCCGCGCCGGCCCAGCAGCACCAGCAGGTAATAGCCGAGCACGGTGGGCGGCATCACCATCGGCAGGGTCAGCAGGGCGTCGAGCAACTCGCGCCCGGGAAAACGCGTGCGCGCCAGCAGATAGCCCGTACCGATGCCGAGCAACAAGTTGAGCGCCGTGGCCCAGGCCGCTACCTTGAGCGACAGGGCCAGCGCGGTCCAGGCGATATCCATGTGCAGTCGTTTGCTTTATGGCTTTTTAAATCCGTACTTGGCCAGGATGGCTTGCGCAGGCGCCGTCTGCAAATAGCTGACGAAGCGCTTCGCTTCGGCCGCATTGCCGCTGCCCTTGATGGTGGCGATCGGGTACAGCACAGGCGCTTCCAATGGCACCTCCAGCACCACGTTGACCTTGCCTTTCATGATGGCCGCGTCGGTGGCGTAGACAAAGCCCGCATCGACTTCGCCGCGCGCCACGTAGTCGAGCGACTGGCGCACGTTCTGCGTGCCGATGGCCTTCGCTTGCACGGCGTCCCACAGCTTCGCCTTCTTCAAGGCGCCTTCCGAGTAACGGCCGACGGGCACGCTGGCCGGGTTGGCGATGGCCACGCGGGTCACATCCTTATGCGTCAGATCCGTCAGGCTCTTGATGCCCAGCTTGCTATCGTGCGGCACGATCAGCACCAGGCTGTTGCCGACGAAGTCCATGCGGTCGGCCGGCAAGACGAGGCCCTGTTTTTGCGCCGCATCCATGGTTTCCTGGTCGGCCGAGGCAAACACGTCCACGGGCGCGCCCTTGACGATCTGCTGCAGCAGCACGCCCGAGGCGGCGAAGTTCAGGGATACCTTGCTGCCCGGATACTGCGCCTCGTAGCTTTGCGCCGCATCCTTGAACGCATTCGTCAGGCTGGCCGCGGCCGACACGACCACTTCGCCGGCAAGGGCGGAGGTGGCGGCGGTGGCGAGAAGAGCGGTGCCAATGAGTCGGGCGAGGGAGGTGAGGCGCATGGTCGTATCCTTGTAAAGTGAACGGTGACAAGGAGCGTAATATACACGCATATATAGCGTTCTGCCATCGCCCAGGTCAAGGCAATGCCAATGGCATTGACAGTTGGAGATAGCCGGACTATTTTTAACAAGAATATCCACTATTTCCAGGGTTAAACGATGGGATATGCGGCGATACTGCTTGGCCCCTCGATGCTGCTGGCGGTCATTCTCCTGGCATTGGCCATCGAGAAGCGCCATCCCCTGGAACAGCAGCCTGCGGGCGCGTCGCGCTTCAATCTGGCATATATGGTCATCTATGCCGCCAGCGGCGCCATGCTGGCTCCGCTCACGGCCATCGTCACGGTGCGGCTGGTCAATGCGGCCGGAGGCGGGCTCATCGATCTCGACGCGTCAGGCTCGATGCTGGCGCCGGCATTCATCGTGTATGCCTTCTGCATGGATTTTCTGGAATACGCCTTTCATCGCGTGCAACACCGCATACCCGCCCTGTGGGCCATGCATTCCTTCCATCACAGCGATACGGCAATGAATGCCAGCACCACGACCAGGCACTATTGGGCCGAAGCGGGCATCAAGGCACTGACTATCTATCTGCTTGCGGGGATCTTGTTCAAGACCAATCTGGTGATTTTGGGAATGTACGGAATCCTGGGCTTGTATCATGTTTTTCCGCATATGAATGTCCGGGTCGGCTTTGGCCGCTGCTGGATGTTGTTCAATTCACCGCAGTACCATCGCGTTCATCACTCTGTGCAAGCGGAACATTTCAACCGTAATTTCGCAGGGCTGTTCCCCGTCTTCGACCGGCTGTTCGGCACCCACCATATTCCCCGCGCGGAAGAGTATCCACCCACGGGTCTGGACACGGGCAAGGTACCGAGAACCTTGCTTGACGCGCTGACGTGGCCAGTGCACAGCAAGGCCCGGCCCGTCCCCTAGACCCTAGACGCGCGCCACCGCCGCCTCGTCACGCCGCGCATAGCGTTGCGCGATCACGGCGCAGATCATCAGCTGAATCTGGTGGAACAGCATCAGCGGCAGAATCACCATCCCCAGCGAACGCGTGGAAAACAGCACCTTGGCCATGGGCACGCCGCTGGCCAGGCTTTTCTTCGAGGCGCAAAAGACGATGGCGATTTCATCTTCCTTGTTGAACCCCAGGCGGCGGCTGACAAAGGTGGAAATACCCAGCACCAGCGCCAGCAGCAGGGTGCTGATCAGGCCCAGGGCGACCAGCGTTTCCACCGAAATCGTATGCCATAAGCCTTCGCTGACGGCTTCGCTGAAGGCCGTGTAGACCACCAGCAAGATTGAACCCTGGTCGACGTATTTCAGGGTAGCTTTATGGCGGTCGACCCAGCGGCCGATCCAGCGGCGCAGGAACTGGCCGGCCAGGAAGGGCAGCAGCAGCTGCATGACGATGGACAGCACGGCGTCCACCGACGACTTGCTTTCGGCGCCCTTGGCCACCAGCAAGCCGACGAGGATGGGGGCAAGGAAGATGCCGATGAAATTCGAGGCCGAGGCGCTGCAGATGGCGGCCGGCACATTGCCGCGCGCCATGGCCGTCATGGCGATCGACGATTGCACCGTGGAAGGTAATGCGCACAGAAACAAGATGCCCATGTACAGGTCGGGCGTGAGAAACGTCAGCGCCAGCGGGCGCAGGGCCAGGCCCAGCAGCGGAAACAGGACAAAAGTGCTGGCCAGCACCAGCAAGTGCAGCCGCCAGTGCATGGCGCCGGCCACCACGGCTTCGCGCGACAGCTTGGCGCCATGCAGGAAAAACAGGGCGCCGATGGCGACGGTGGTGATGTTGCCGAAGACCACGGCCGTCTGGCCCGTGCAAGGCAGGAAAGTGGCCAGCGCCACGGTGACGAGCAGGGCGAGGGTGAAATTATCGGGTTTCAGATTGCGCAGCAGGGCAGCGGGAGAAAAAGAGGACATGCGGTAGCCTGGTAACGGCGCAGCCTTGCAACAGCATGCTGTGCCGGGGATGACAAACAGCGCCGGGAGCGGCGCCAGTGCTGGCTATTCTACCTGCATTGTCCGGCTCATTGCCCAGCTCCTTGCCTGGCGGCATGGCTTGCCCGGTAAAACCACGCGGGCAAAAAAATGCCCTGTCCGCAGACAGGGCAACCCGGAGTAAAGTACAGCGCGAGGGAATTAACCGGCGGCTTTGACTTTCAGCTCGTTCTTGATTTCTTTCACGCCGCTCACGGAAGCGACGATCTGCACGACGCGGTCACCCGCTTCGGCGCTCGGCACGTCGCCCGACAGGACGACCACACCTTGCTGGGTTGCTACCTTGACTGGCAGGGCAGCGGCTTGCGCATCAGCGCTCAGGGCGGCCTTGGCCGAGGAAGTGATGGTTTCATCAGGGACGGCTGCGGCAGCGTTGGCGGCCACGACGGTGTCAGCAGGAGCTTGTGCTTTTGGTGCGGAGTCAGCGGCATGCGAAGCGGTGATCGAGGCGCCCGACAGTACGATAGCGGCGACCAGGGTATTGAACAGTTTCGATGTTTGCATGGTAGTTCCTCTCAATGAAGTTAAAAGCTTCTTACTTGGATAAAGCAACACTTTGAAGCGTCACATCTACCCATACAGCAAGCACCGTGCCAGCTTTTAAATTTCATTTAAAATCAACGACTTAGATTCACACTCGATTTTTCCAGGGCATTTCGCGGCGATCTGGCCGAAAAAACGGGGCTTTTTGTCGCCAGACAGCGACAAGGTATGGCAACAATATCAATGTTTCCAGATAAGTCGTTGATTATGAATACTTTATTTTTGTCGCTATTCAGCGACAGGGTCGCCATCGCCCCGAAACAGGGCCGGCGTCAGCTCGTATTTCTGCAATAAACGGTAGAACTCCGTGCGGTTGCGGTCGGCCAGGCGGGCCGCATCGGCCACGTTGCCATCCGTCAGGCGCAGCAGCTGAATCAGGTAGTCGCGCTCGAAGCGCTGCTTGGCTTCGTTATAGCTGAGCGCTTCCAGCGACGGCACGCGCAGGGCCCGCTGCACCAGCGACAAGGGCACCAGCGGCGCCGTGGCCAGCGCGCACACTTGCTCGACGACATTGACCAGCTGGCGCACATTGCCAGGCCATGGCGCCGCTACCAGGGCCGTGAGGGCGTCGGGCGCGAAGCCGTTCAAGGGCTTCTGGTACTTGGCTGCCAGCTTCTGCAGGAAATGGTTTGCCAGCAGAGAGATGTCTTCGCGGCGCTCGGCCAGCGGCGGCAGGGTCAAGGTCACCACATTGAGCCGGTAATACAAGTCTTCGCGGAATTGCCCCTCGGTCATCGCCACGTCGAGGTCGCGGTGCGTGGCGGACAGCAAGCGCACGTCCACCGGACGCGTCTGGTCGGCGCCGACGGGGCGCACGGCCCGCTCCTGCAGCACGCGCAGCAGTTTTACCTGCAGCGGCAGCGGCATGTCGCCGATCTCGTCCAAAAACAGGGTGCCGCCATCGGCCGCCTGAAATAGCCCTTCGCGGTTGCCGACGGCGCCCGTAAACGAGCCTTTCACGTGGCCGAACAGTTCCGATTCCAGCAACTGCTCGGGAATGGCGCCGCAGTTGACGGCGATGAACGGCGCCTTGGCGCGGCGGCTGGCGTTGTGCAGGGCGCGCGCCAGCAATTCCTTGCCCGTGCCGCTGGGGCCACGGATCAGGATGCTGGCATCGGATCCGGCCACCAGCTTGGCTTCGGCCAGCAACTCGGCCATCTGTGAACTACGGCTGATCAGCTCGGCGCGCCAGCTCTCGTCGCCCGATGCTGGCGCCGGCATGACGGTGGACAAGTTAATCGCATACGCCACTTTTTCCATCAAGAGCTTGCCATCGAACGGCTTCGTCAGATACGCAAACGCGCCGCGCGCCGTGGCGTCGACGGCGTCGGGGATGGTGCCGTGGGCTGTGAGCAAAATGACGGGCAGGGCCGCATGCTGGCGGCGGATTTCATCGAACAGGGCCAGGCCGTCGCGACCCGGCAATTGCACGTCGGTAATGACCAGGGCCGGCAATTCCACGGCCAGGCGCGCCAGCGCCGCTTCCGCGCTGCCCACGGCCGTCACGCGGTAATTGCCCGCCTTCAGGCGGATGGTCAGCAGGCGCAGCAGGTCGGGGTCGTCGTCGACCAATAAGATGTGGGCGTGTTCGCTCATTTCGGCGCTCCCGCGGCAGGGCGCACGGACAGGCTGCGCTCGATGTTTTTCAATGCTTCAAGTTTTTCATTGAGCAAGTCGTTGCGGCGCTGAGCGTCGCGCAACTGCGTGTTGAGCTTGTCGATGCTCTCTTCCTGGCGGCGCAGTTCCGCATACTGGCTGCCCAGCAATTGCGCCAGCGGCGCCAGCAATTGCGCATCCTTGCCCGTGGCCGTGGCCAGCGGTTCCAGCAACGCTTGCGCGCGGGCCAGGTCGCCGGGACCGCGCAAGGCCGCCTGCAGCATGGCGCGGCGCAGCGTGTTGTGCGGCGCGTGATCGGCTTTCGCCAAGTCCAGCTGCGCCTTCACCAGTTCCGATGGCGTCATCAGGCGCAAGGCGCTTTGATACGCGAGCAATTCCGTCAGCTGGGGGTCCGTCACCACCACCACGCGCGGCGGCGTCTGCACCAGCACGGGTGTCTGGATGGGGGGCTTGGCGGCGCAAGCGCTCAAGAGCAGCACGCAGGCGGCCAGGGAATTTCTCGTCATCATAAGGGCAGTTCTATCCGAAAATGCGCGCCGGCGGGGCGCGGTAAAAGAGTGACGCTGCCATCGTGGGCGGCGATATATTCGCGCACGATGGACAGGCCGATGCCATTGCCGTTGCGCGCGCCGGCCGCCTGGCGCACTCCTTGGTAAAAGGGTTCAAAAATGCGCGCGGCATCCTCGGGCGCCACGCCGGCGCCCTCGTCGATGCAATCGATGCGCACGCGGCCGCCTGCACAAGACAGGGCAAAGCGCACGGTGCCGCCTTCCGGGCTGAAGCGCACGGCGTTCGACAGCAAATTGGCCAGGGCCGTCGCCAGCTTGTCGCGGTCGGCCTGCACGATCAGGGACTCGCCCTGCACCTCGACCGTCAACCGGCGCGCCAGCCATTGCAGGCGCTGCCCGGCCACCACATCTTGCAGCAAAACGAGCAAGTCGACCTTGCTGTGCGCCAGATGCTGGGCGTCAAAAGCGGCGGTATTGTAGCGCAGCAAGTCCTCAATCTGGGTTTGCAGGGATGCCGTGTTTTGCTGCAGGATGCCGGCGATTTCGCGCTGGCTGTCGCTGAGCTTGCCCGCCACCTCATCTTCCAGCAAGGCCACGCCTTCGCGCAGGGCCGCCAGCGGGGTTTTCAGCTCATGCGAAATGTGGCGCAGAAAACGTTCCTTGTCGGCATCAAGATCGGCCAGACGCTGGCGCAGCCAGTCGAGCTGCTGGCCCAGGCGGCGCGTGTCGGCCGGGCCGCCGACGACGATGGGCTGGTCGTAGCGCTTGTCGCCCAGGCGCCCGATGGCCGTCTCGATGCGGCGCAGCGGGCGCGACAACAGAAAACCGAAGCAGGTGGCCAGCACGGCCGCCAGCAGCACGGCGCCGCCCACCAGCACGCCCAGCAGGCGGCGCTGGCGTTCCAGCTCGGCCAGCAGGGCGTCGTTGCGGCTGCCGATTTCCGTCTTGCTTTCGCGCGCCAGGCTGTCATTGATCTGCGTCATGCGGGCAAACGCGCGGTACACGACGGCGTGGCCATCGCGCTTGCGGCGCTTGCCTGCCTGCAAAACTTCCCACGCCGATTGCGCCTGCGCCGTCCATTCGTCGGCCAATTGCGTGGCGAACTCGGGCGTGGCGCGGTTCAGCACTTGCAGCGCCGCCGTCGCTTCGTCGCGGGCCGCCGCGTAACGCTCGCGGAAGACGGGATCGTCGAGCACGAGGAATTGGCGCGCGCTGCGCTCCATGGCCAGGGTGCGTTCGGACAGGCGCTGTGACTGTTCCGTCAGGGCAATTGCCTGCGCCGCCGTCTCGCGCCCCAGCCGCGCCAGGTGTTCCAGGGTCAGCAGGGCTTGCACGGAGGTGGCCGTCAAAATGCCCGTCGTCAAAATGAAGGCGGCAAATAACAGTTGGCGAAAGGAAAGTCGGGACAAGATAGGCGCCTTCGGTTCAGTCTGGATGACAAAAGGCGCATGGTACGCTAAGCCTCCATCCCGGGGCGCCAGCTGTCAAAAATAGCCGATCTGGCAACATTATTGCTTTTGCGTCCGACAAGCAAGCCTCGGCGGCGGCACGCAGATACTCCTAGTACAATAGGGAAAAACTTCATACAGGCATCAAAGTGGCCCCGGCCCTGGCATTACGCCACTTTGCCCCCACATGTGATGCAGCTCCACCGACACTCCGAATCACCTACCGCAGAGATCCCATACCGCATGAGCACATTTGAAAAAGTCAGCAGCAACTTCATTCCAGTCTTGCAGGCAACCATCGAACAATATGTCGAGCCAGCAACGGGCATGCGCCATATCCACATGCATACCGAGCAGGCTGAGATGGTGTTCCTGGTGGCCTTTCCCACTGTGCCCGAAGTGAGCGACGGGCGCGCCCACATTCTGGAACACCTGGCCTTGTGCGGCTCGTCGCGCTACCCGGTGCGCGACCCGTTCTTCTCGATGCTGCGCCGCTCGACGGCCACGTTCATGAATGCGATGACCTATCCGGACCGCACCGTGTACCCGTTCGCCAGTACCGACCGCAAGGATTTCTTCAACCTGCTTGACGTCTACCTGGACGCGGCCTTCTTCCCCAACCTCGATTACCTGAATTTCCGCCAGGAAGGCTGGCGCCACGCGTTCGAAGGCGACAAGCTCGTGTACCAAGGCATCGTCTTCAATGAAATGAAGGGCGCTTTCAACAGTCCCATGCGCGCGCTCGACAGCGGCATCGCCAGCGCCTTGCTCAAAGGCACGACGTATGAAGTGGAATCGGGCGGCGATCCGCTGAATATCCCCGAACTGACGCATGACATGCTGAAAGAATTCCACGCTAGCCACTACCACCCGTCGCAAGCCGTGATCATGACCGCCGGCAATATCGAAGCGTCGGCCGTGCAGGAACAAGTCGCCGAACGCGTGCTGTCCAAGCTCAGCGGCTTCTCCGAACGCCGCCTGCCGCAGCTGGCGCCAGCATGGACGGCGCCGCAGGAAAACATCGTGAAAATTCCTTCGCAGGAAGCGCGCGACGATGAGTTCGGTCTGCAATTCGCGTGGCTGATGGGCGAATCGAGCGACCCCATCGCCTACTACCACGCGCATTTGCTGTCGCACGGCTTGCTGGGTGAATCGTCGGCGCCCGTCATGCGCGCCATGGAATCGGCTGGCTATGGCCGCCCATCGGACATGAATGGCCGCGACGCGGGCATCCGCCAGATGGTATTCCACATCGGCATGGAAGGTTTAACCAAAGAACAGATCGCCGATGCGCACCAGCGCATCTGGACGGCCCTGGAAGAGACGGCGGAAGAGGGCATTCCGGCCGCCGTGCTGCACGCGGCCTTGCGCGACATCAAATACAGCCAGCGCGAAATCAGCAGCGGCCGCATGCCTTACGGCCTGGGCCGCTTGCTGCACGCCTTGCCACTGGCCATGTATGGCGGCGACGTGATGGACGCGTTCGACAATGCGGCCATCCTGGAAACGCTGGAACAGCAGATCGACGATCCGGCCTTCTTCAAGCAGCTGGTGCGTGAGCTGATCGCCAACCCGACCCGTTTGACGACGCACGTGGTACCCGACAGCGCCTACTTCACGGACCGCGCCGCCCAGGAAGACGCGAAACTGGCGGCCTTGCAGGCGAAGCTGACGGATGCCGAGCGCGAGCACATCGTGGCCGAGTCCGCCGCGCTGGAAGCGCATCAGCAACTGCCATCGAATTCCGAAGTCTTGCCGCGCATCCGCCCTGGCGATGTCAGCGCCTTGCCACGCCCGGCCTTGCCGATCCCAGCCGCCGTCGACGGCGCCGTGGCGTTCAGCATCGCCTCGAACGGCATCAGCTATGCCAACGTGCTGTACGACGTGTCGAGCCTGCCGGAAGCGTCGTGGCCATGGCTGCGCCTGTACACGGACCTAGCGCCGGAACTGGGCGTGGGCGACATGTCGTTCGACGACGCCAGCGCCTGGCGCCAGAGCATGGTGCCATCGTTCCACATCGGCCTGGAAGCCATTCCCCGTCCGCAACAGGCGATGCGTGTGGAATTGTCGTTCTCGGCCAGCGGCTTGCGCGAAGAACACGCGGCGATTGCCGCCGTGCTGTCGGCCTGGATCGCCAAGCCACGCTTCGATGAAGAAGAACGCCTGGCCTTCCTGATCGAAAGCCTGGTGCAAGACAAACTCTCCAGCCTGGCCGAATCGGGCAACCGCTACGCCATGCTGGCCTCGGCGGCACCGCTGTCGCCCACGCGCCGCTTCGACGACATCGTCGGCGGCCCCGCAGCGCTGCCGTTCTACCGCCGTCTGCAACAGCTGAGCAAGACGTCAGCAGGCTTGCAGGAAATCGCGCGCGAACTCGACACCCTGCACGCGCACATCATCGCCCAGCAGCCAACCGTGCTGTGCGCCGGCCTGGAACAGGATGGCCTCACCCTGGCCCGCTTGCTCGAGTTGCCGGCCGCCAGCACGGACGCGGACGCGCCAGCCGTTGCCGCCGCAGCTGCCGCTTTGCCGCTAGCCAACACGGCCCTGCATGCGACGAGCCAGATCAACCATTGCTTCGTTTCCTGGGCCGTGCCCGGCGTGCACAATCCGGACGCTGCCGCCCTGGCCGTCGCCGCTGAACTGATGACAAACCAGGTGCTGCACACGGCCCTGCGCGAAAAAGGCGGCGCGTATGGCGGCAGCGCCAGCTATGCGGCCGGCGCCGGCACCTTTACATTGAGTTCCTACCGCGATCCGCGCCTGGCCGGCACGTTCGCCGACTTCGGCACGACCCTGGATCAGATCCTCGACGGCGATTTCTCGCAGGAACAAGTGGAAGAAGCCATCATCTGCGTCATCAAGGGCCTCGACAAGCCGCATTCGCCGTACGCGGAAGCGCTGACGGCGTGGAACATGCAGCAGCGCGGCACGACGGAAGCCGTGCGCCAGCAATTCCGCACCGGCGTATTAACTTGCACCCTGGCGCAGATCAAGGAAGTCACGCGCACCTGGCTGAAAAACGGCCAGCCTAGCCGCGCCGCGTTTGCGGGCAATACGACGCAAGACCTGGCGGGGCTGGAAGTGGTCGATTTGCTGGCGCTGGCCAGCTAAGGCGCAAGTTTAACAGCCGGGTAGGTCGGATTAGCGTGGCGAAGCCGCGCGTAATCCGACACCACCACCGGCCAACAATATTGTCGGATTACGCGACGTGCCGCCGCTAATCCGACCTACGATGCTATTGGGGGACAGAATTAGGTTCCATGTACATCAACTCCCACTGGTGCCCATCAGGATCCTGGAAACTATGTCCATACATGAAGCCGAAATCCATCGGCTCCTTGTAGATGCTGCCGCCCGCCTGGACGGCCTTCGCCACCAGCGCATCGACTTCGCCGCGGCTCTCGGCCGACAGGCACACGAGCACTTCCGTCGCCACGGTGGTGTCGCACAGTTGCTTGGGCGTAAATTGCTTGAATTTGTCGTGCGTCAACAGCATCACGAAGATGTCGTCGGCGACGATCATGCACGTCGCCGTTTCATCGGTGAAATGGGCATTGAAGCTGAAGCCCAGCGCCGTAAAAAACGCGACGGAACGTTCCAGCGACTGGACGGGCAGATTGACAAAGATTTTACGGGCCATCATGTCTCCTTGTGGGTCGTATGAGTATGTGCTGCCCGCCGATTCTACACCGGCTTTTTACTTGCCAGCGCGTCCCACGGTCTTCGGCGCGTAGCCGAAATAACGGCTGAACGCGGCGCTGAAATTGGACGGATGGCGATAGCCCGTTTGCCAGCCCGCCTGCGCCACCTGGCACCCATTTTCCAGCAGTAACTTTGCCCGCTGCATGCGCAGCGCCAGCAGGGTGCGCTGGGGGCTGTCGTTGTAGCGGTAGCGCCATCCCTGCTTGAGTTTGAACAAGCTCAATCCCGCTTGCGCGCACAGGTAATCGAGCGTGAGGTCTTGCGCCATCTGCTCCTGCATCAGTGCGTGGACGCGTTCCAGTTTGGCGATATCAGTCTCGGACCAGCGTGGCACGGAAGCGGACGCGGGCGCCGGACACAGCGCCCGCAACTGTTCCGCCAGGATACTGAGCACGCCGATATGCACGGCCAGCGGATCCGTCGCGCGCAGCAGCGCGCGCGCGTGCAGAGCGCTGCTGCGCGTCGTGGCCGCATGCGCCAGCTGGCGCGCGCCACCGTTGGGTAACAATGAAGTCAGGCCTTCCGGCCAGTAGCGCGCCAGCGCGTCTTCGCCCACCAGCACGCGCAATTGCGCCGCCCGTTGATGCGCCTCGAAACGGCGCTCGCCGCTGACGTGGTGAAACGCCGTCACCGTCGTATGGCCGCCCAGGAAACGCAATTGTTCGCCATCGCGCGTGAGGTAACCGGATGCGCCTTCCAGGCCGATGGTAATGACCATGCCGCCCGCATCGTCATGCTTCGATGGCTCGACGAGGGCAAGGCGCGGGCGGTAATCGGAATGCACGAGCAGCAAGCCCTGATCGACCTGGCGCTGGTCCGCGCGGCACTCTTTCAACCCCGGGTCCAGCTGGCGCCGCGTCCAGCCTGCCGCTTCCCTGTCCTGTTCCCTCATCGCTCCTCCTGTTTTCCGCGCCGTCGCGCATACAAAATGCGCCGTGTCGCATACAAATGCAAATGATAATTATTCTCATTGTTGCATAAAATAGGCGTTCTTGCCCACCTCGCCGAAAGGAAATGCCATGCCGTTTACCACGCAACATGCCTTGCAACCGTACTGGGATCTGGCCGTCGCGCCCGTGCAGGCGGACGGGCTGGCCGCAGCCCTGGAACTGGGTATTTTCGAGGTGCTGGCCACGCCGCACACGCCGGCGCAGCTGGCCGACACCCTGTCGCTGCACGCGCCGCACACGGCCCTGCTGCTGGAACTGCTCTGGAGCATGCAGGTGCTGGAACGCGATGGGGCCGCTGCCGAGGCAGACACACAGCGCTACCGCTGCACGGCCGCCACCTTGCAGTATTTCTGCCGCAACTCGGTGGCCTTTTGCGGCGACGCCTGGCTGTACCGGCTGCATGCGCTGCGCCACTTCGCCACCCAGCTCAGTACGCTGGTGCGCGAGGGTGGCAAAGTAGCGCCATACAACACGGCGACTGGAGTCAACTGGGCCGTTGCCGCGCAGCAGCAGATCGGCCAGGAACAACGCGCCGTCACCATGCGCGCGGCCCTGTCCGTGATGCAACGGATCACCCCGTTTGCAGACGGCAACACGCCACTGCGCCTGCTCGACCTGGGCGGCGGTCCGGGCTGGGTTGCCATTGCGCTGGCGCAAGCCCATGCGGGTTTGCACGGCTGCGTTTTCGACTGGCCGGAAACGGTGGCCGTGGCCGGCGCCAACATCGCCCATGCGCAACTGACTGACCGCCTGCAGACGGTGGGCGGCGACCTGGACGGCGACGATATCGGCAACGGTTACGACCTCATCTGGTGCTCGTCCGTGCTGCATTTCGTGCCCGACATGGCGGCGGCCTTGCGCAAGATCCATGCGGCCTTGAAACCCGGTGGCGTGTTCGTTTGCGTGCAAGCGGAAATCGCTCCGGCAGCCGTTGACGCGGCGCGCGTGCTGCCGTATTACTTGCCGATGCGCATGCTGGGCCGCACGGTAACGCGCCAGGGGGAATTGGCACAATTGCTGCGCGACACGGGCTGGCGGCAAGTGGAGCAGTACGGCGCCAGCGATTTTCCCATGGCGCCCGTGCAAGTGCTGATTGCGCGCACTTGAATTTCAACCGTTTGACGCCATCCCATTCTGCAGCGATTCGATGATCAGCCCGGCCAGGCGCTCGACGGGCGGCCTGGACACGCTGGACGCGCGCAGCAATTCCAGCGACAACGGGGGCAGGGCGGGCAAACCGGCCGCCACGTGATCGAGCGCGCACACGGTTGAGGGCAAGCCCAGGCCGGTGCGCACCGTCACACCCAGCCCGGCGGCGGCCGCCGCCCACAGTCCCGCCAGGCTGGGGCTGGTAAACGCCGTGCGCCAGGCGATGCCGGCATGGTCCAGCGCCTGCGTGGCACAGCGCTGGAACAGGCAGTCGCGGTCGAACGTAATGAGCGGCAACGGTTCGCCCGACTCGGGCCGCCAGGCCAGGCTGGACGAGGCGATCCAGCGCATGGCCGGCTCGGCAATATGTTGGCGCTGCTGCGGCGGATACTCGGCCACGTCGGCGATGCAGGCGCCGCCCCACAGCAGGGCCAGGTCCAGCTGGCCCATGGCCAGCCCTTGCATCAAGGCCGTGTTGCGCGCCACGTGCGCTTCGATGCGCACTTTCGGATGCGCGCGGGCAAAGCGCCCCAGCACGTCGGGCAGCAAGGCTTCGCCAAAATCCTCCTGCAAACCGAGCCGGATCCAGCCTTCCAGTTCCGCGCCGCGCAAGGCGACGGCCGCCTCGTCGTTGAGTTCCAGCAGGCGGCGCGCATAGCCGAGCAGAACTTCGCCGGCCGGCGTCAGCGCCAGTCCCCGGCCATCCTTGCGGAACAGGGGCATGCCGGCCTGCTCCTCGAGTTTTTTCAGCTGCGCGCTGACGGCCGAGGTCGAGCGGCCCACCTTGTCGGCCGCGCGGGCAAAGCTGCCCAGTTCGATGCCAGCCACATAGCTGCGCAAAAAGGCGATGTCGAAATTCAGCAGGCTCATGGCATCAATACAATCGTCCGGTTTTGTGGGATGGTGACTAGTAAATTATCTGATATTCAGAACGATCGTACTGCGCAACACTGTCAGGGTCAACCACTTTCCTGTCCCTGCCATGAGCACCAATTGCCAAGCTATTCCTGTTCCTGCCTCCCTGCCCGCGCCGGGCAATGCCCACCGCTGGAAAGTGCTGGCCGTCGGCGTGGCGGCCAACGCCAGCTTTTCCGCCGCCGCCAACGGCATGCCCACCACGGCCATCTGGCTGCGCAGCGGCTATCACCTGAGCAATACGCAACTGGGGGTGGCGCTGGGCGCCATGGGCCTGGGTGTGGCCCTGACCGAATTGCCATGGGGCATGGCTACCGACCGCTGGGGCGACCGCCCCGTGCTGCTGACCGGCTTGCTGGGCACCATGCTCGCGCTGTTGACCTTGCTGCTGTGGATCACGCCGGCTGACGGGTCCGTGCCGCCCTTATGGGCGCTGGCGGCCGGGCTGGCGCTGGTCGGCGTGCTGGGCGGCAGCGTGAATGGCGCCAGCGGCCGCGCCGTGATGCGCTGGTTCGGCGCCGGCGAACGCGGTTTCGCCATGAGCATCCGCCAGACGGCCGTGCCCATGGGCGGCGGCCTCGGCGCCCTCGTCCTGCCCAGCCTGGCATCGCGCTACGGCTTCATGCCCGTGTTTGGCGCCCTGGCCCTCGTATGCGGCCTGTCGGCGTTTTTTACGTGGCGCTGGATGCATGAGCCCGATTTCTCTGCCGAGGCCGCCACAGGGCCGCACAACGCGTCCACGGGCCTATCTGCAGTGAAGCCGCCCCTGCAGAACCGTAAAGTCTGGCGCATGGTGGCCGCCATCGGCTTGCTGTGCGTGCCGCAGTTTGCCGTGCTCAGCTACGCCACCGTGTTCCTGCACGACCATGGCCACCTGGGCCTGGCCGCCATCACGGCCGTGATGGTGGCCCTGCAGGCGGGCGCCATGGTGATGCGCATCTGGAGCGGACGCCATACGGACCGCCACGCGAATCGGCCCGCTTACCTGCGCGGCTCGGCCCTGGTGGCGCTGGCCTCGTTCATTTTGCTCGGATGCATCGCCTGGATACAGGCGCCGGGCTGGCTGTTGATGGCGGCCGTGGTGCTCGCCGGCATCGCCGTGTCCGCCTGGCATGGCGTGGCCTACACGGAGCTGGCCACGGAGGCGGGCGGCGCCAACGCGGGCACGGCCTTGGGCATGGCGAACACGGCCGTATATGCGGGCTTGTTCCTCACACCGATTGCCATCCCGCATTTGCTGGCGGCCAGCAACTGGTCCGTCGTGTGGTGGCTGGCGGGGCTGGTGGCGCTTGCTACCCACCCTCTGTTTCCGAAAGACTAGGGCAGCGCCCTGATCCGGTACACGCAGCGCATGGCGTTGGCCAGCACATGCTGCTCGCGCACGATGCTGGCGTGCGGTCCCACCACTTCCTGGAACAGCTGCATTTCGGAGCGGCAAAAGCCCTGGCAAGTGCGTGCGGCGGCGCAGATGGGGCAGTGGTCTTCGATCAGCAGCCAGTCGTCGCCGTCCGCTTCCACGCGCGCCATATAGCCCTCTTCATCGCGCACGGCCGCCAGCTGTTGCAGCCGCGTGGGCAAGTCCGGCGCCGAGCACGCCAGCGCATACGCGCTGCGGCTTTCCTCTTCGCGCTGGGTAATTAATTTGTCCAGCCCCGCTTCGCCAAACAGCTGGCGCACGGAACCGATCAGCTTGATCGTCAGCTGCGCATGCGTGTCGGGAAAGCGCGCATTGCCCGCTTCCGTCAAGACCCAGTTCTGGCGCGGCCGGCCGGCACCCGCCTGCGCCTCCTGGCGCCCTTCGATAAGACCCGCCGCCACCAGCTTTTGCACTTGCTGGCGCGCCGCCTCGCCCGTCATGTCCAGGGTCTTGGCCAGGGTCGCCGTGGAGACGGGGCCCTTGGTCTTGATGAAATACAGGATGCGCTCCGTCGTTTGCGGCGCCTCCTGATTATCCAAACGTTTACTTGTGTAATTCATTTCACTCAACTATCATGGGGCCAGTTAACCAACTAATTGCTTGCATAATAGGCCGGTAGCTCCCCGCTGTCGAGGAGTTTCCACGCCCGCGTGCCGGCAAGACACTCTTTGGACTGGATTTTCCATGCAGCTGCAGCACTCCATCTGGCTGTTTCACGCCATCCTCGCCACCGGCCTGGCCACCTGGCTAAGCCTGGCCGCCATCAACAACCTGCACGCCTTCCACGGCGCCGTCTGGGCCATCGGCAACACCATGCGCATGGATCCATTGCGCCAGGACCCGACCATCCAGACGCCGCTGCTGCGCCGCGCGCTCACGTCCTTGACCCTGCACCGGCTGGCGCTGGGCGTGGTGCTGGCGCTGCAGCTTGCCGCCGCCAGCGCCGCCTGGACGGGCGTGGCGCTGTTCTTCGGCGCCTCCCTGACGGCGGCGCTGCCCTGGCTGAACCTGGCCTTGTGCGCCATGGCCGCCTTTTTGCTGCTGATGCACCTGGGCGGCCTGTGGTTCGGCTACTGGATCGCGCAGGAAGGCTTGCAGACGACACACCTGGTGCTGCTGCTATGGACCCTGGGTTTGTTCTTCCTCTTCAACGCGCAGCGGACCTGATCAGCCTCCGCTGCGCCTCTTCTTCCCCGCTGTAAAAAGGACTTCATCATGCATACGAAACTCGTCGGCGCTTCCGCGCTGGCCATCACCCTTGCCGTCGCCGGCGCCGCGCTGTATCCGCGCGCGGACTCCCATGCGGCCGATGCCGCCGCCACTGCCGCCACTGCCGCCACCAAGGTGGCGCTGGTGCCCGTCGTGCTGGGCACGCAGGAACGCTACTTCGCCGGCGTGGGCGAACTGGAAGCGGCACGCCAGGTGCAGGTGGCGGCCGAGACGGGCGGGCGCATCACGCAGATCCGCTTCGAATCAGGGCAGAGCGTGGCGGCCGGCGCCGTGCTGGTACAACTGAATGACGCCCAAGAACAGGCAATGCTGCTGCGCCAGCGCGCGCAACTGAAAAACGCGGAAAGCAGCCATGCCCGCACGGTGCAGATGGTGAAGGAAAAAGCGGCCACGCAGGAGCAGCTCGACAGTGCCCTGGCCGCGCGCGATGCGGCGCTGGGTGACGTGCGCCAGACGGAAGCGCTGATTGCGCAAAAGACCATCCGCGCGCCGTTCGCCGGCCAGCTGGGCATCCGCAAGGTGCACGCGGGCCAGTACCTGAACGCAGCCGATACGGTGGCCAGCCTGATCGACACGAAGGCGCTGCTGGTGAACTTTGCCCTCGATGAACAGAGCAGCGCGAAGCTGGCGCCCGGCCAGGCCGTGCAAGTGCTGGTGGACGCGTATCCCGGCGACGTTTTCACGGCGAAGATCAACGCCATCGATCCGCTGATCGCCCGCTCGCGCATGGTGCAGGTGCAGGCGGCGCTGACCAATCCGCGCGGTGCGCTCAAGGCGGGAATGTACGCGAACGTGCGCGTGGCGCGCGAAGCAGGACAACAACTGACGGTGCCGGAAACGGCCGTGACCTACAGCGCGTATGGCGACACGGTCTTTGTCGCGCAGCAGGAGGGCAAGCAGCCGCTCACCGTCAAGCGCGTGGGCGTGAAACTGGGCGAGCGGGCAGGGGGCCGCGTGGCCATTATCGACGGTTTGCGCGAAGGCCAGCGCGTGGTCGCTTCGGGCCAGCTGAAACTGGCCGACGGCATGGCCGTGCAAGCCGTCGCCAATACCCTGGACGAAGTAAAACGCGCCGCGCCCAAGGCCGGCTCGTAAAGGAAAGACATCACCATGAAATTTACCGATTTATTCGTACGCCGCCCCGTGCTGGCGCTGGTGATCAGCACCTTGATTCTGATGCTGGGCGTGATCGCCCTCCTGCAACTGCCGATCCGCCAGTATCCGATGCTCGAATCGTCCACCATCACGGTCAAGACCACGTATCCGGGCGCCTCGGCGGAACTGATGCAGGGTTTTGTCACGCAGCCGATCGCGCAAGCCGTATCGTCGGTGGAAGGCATCGACTACCTCACCTCGTCGTCGGTGCAGGGCAGCAGCACGGTCACCGTGCGCATGGAACTGAACCGCGACTCCACGCAGGCGCTGACGGAAGTCATGGCCAAGGTCAACCAGGTACGCTACAAGCTGCCCGAAGGCGCTTTTGACCCCGTGATCGAGCGCTCGGCCGGCGACTCCTCGGCTGTCGCCTATGTGGGATTTGCCAGCGAGAGCGTGTCCGCGCCCGCGCTGACGGACTACCTGGCGCGCGTGGTGCAGCCGATGTTCGCCACCATCGACGGCGTGGCGAAAGTCGACGTGTATGGCGGCCAGCAGCTGGCCATGCGTTTGTGGATAGACCCGGCAAAACTGGCGGCGCGGGGCCTGACGGCCGCCGACGTGGCCGACGCCGTGCGGCGCAATAACTACCAGGCGGCGCCCGGCAAAGTCAAAGGTCAATTCGTCGTGTCTAACATCAGCGTCAACACGGATCTGACCAGCGTGGCGGAGTTCCGCGACATGGTCATACGCAAGGGCGGCGATGACAGCGCGTCGCTCGTGCGTTTGAAGGATGTGGGCACGGTGGAGCTGGGAGCGGCCGCCACGGAGACGAGCGGCATCATGGACGGCGTGCCCGCCGTGTACCTGGGCCTGTCGCCCACACCGGGCGGCAACCCGCTGGTGATCGTCGACGGCATCAAGAAGCTGCTGCCCGAGATCCAGAAAACCCTGCCACCCGGCGTGAAAGTCGAACTGGCGTTCGAGACGGCGCGCTTCATCCAGTCGTCCATCGACGAGGTGGCGCATACCCTGCTCGAAGCGCTGCTCATCGTCGTCATCGTCATCTACCTGTGCATGGGTTCATTGCGTTCCGTGCTGATTCCCGTCGTGACCATCCCCCTGTCGATGCTGGGCGCGGCGGCGCTGATGCTGGCCTTCGGTTTCAGCATCAATTTATTGACCTTGCTGGCGATGGTGCTGGCCGTGGGTCTGGTGGTCGATGACGCCATCGTCGTGGTGGAAAACGTGCACCGGCATATCGAGGAAGGCAAGACGCCCGTGGCGGCCGCCTTGGTGGGTGCGCGCGAAGTGGCCGGCCCCGTGATCGCCATGACGATCACCCTGGCGGCCGTGTATGCGCCGATCGGCATGATGGGGGGACTCACGGGCGCGCTGTTCAAGGAATTCGCGCTGACCCTGGCCGGCGCCGTGGTGGTCTCGGGCGTGGTGGCCTTGACCCTGTCGCCCGTGATGAGCTCCTTGCTGCTGCAGCCGAAACAATCGGAAGGGCGCATGGCGCGCGCCGCCGAGCACTTCTTCGAAGGCTTGACCTCGCGCTATGCGCGCCTGCTGGACCGCTCGCTGCACCACCGCTGGCTGAGTGCCGGTTTCGCCGCGCTGGTGATGGTGAGTTTGCCGTTTTTGTACCTGCTGCCGCAACGCGAACTGGCGCCGGCGGAAGACCAGGCCAGCGTGCTGACGGCGATCAAGGCGCCGCAGCACGCCAACCTCGATTACGTCGAACGTTTTTCCTACAAGCTCGATGAGATTTATAAAAACGTGCCGGAAACAGCCTCGCGCTGGATCATCAACGGCGGCGAAGGGCCGGCATCGAGCATCGGCGGCATCAACCTCACGCCGTGGGCCGAACGTGCGCGCAACGCGGCCGTCATCCAGGCCGAATTGCAGCACGCCGTGGGCGACGTGGAGGGCACCAGCATCTTCGCCTTCCAGCTGGCGCCCTTGCCGGGATCGAGCGGCGGCCTGCCCGTGCAGATGGTCTTGCGCAGCGCGCAGGATTACGCCACCCTGTTCCGCACCATGGAAGACGTCAAGCAGCGCGCGCGCGCAAGCGGCCTGTTTGCCGTCGTCGACAGCGACCTCGATTACAACAACCCGGTGGTCAAAGTGCGCGTGGACCGCTCCAAGGCGAACAGCCTGGGCATCCGCATGCAGGACATCGGCGAATCGCTGGCCGTGCTGGTCGGCGAGAATTATTTGAACCGCTTCGGCATGGATGGCCGCGCCTATGACGTCATCGCGCAAAGCCCGCGCGAACAGAGACTCACGGCGCAAGCCCTGACGCAGCAGTACGTGCGCGCCGACGATGGCAGCCTGCTGCCCCTGTCCGCCGTCGTGTCGGTGACGGAACAGATCGAGCCGAACATGCTGACCCAGTTCAACCAGCAAAACGCGGCCACCTTCCAGGGCGTGCCCGCGCCGGGCGTGACCCTGGGCGACGCCGTGGCCTTCCTCGATGGCGTGGCCAAGACCCTGCCACCGGGCTTCAGCTATGACTGGCAATCGGACGCGCGCCAGTTCGCCACGGAAGGCAATGCCCTGCTGCTGGCCTTTTTGGCAGCCGTCGTCGTCATCTACCTGGTGCTGGCGGCGCAGTATGAAAGCCTGACGGACCCGCTGATCATCCTGATCACGGTGCCGCTGTCGATCTGCGGCGCGCTGATTCCGCTGGCGCTGGGCTACGCCACGGTCAACATCTACACGCAGATCGGCCTCGTGACCTTGATCGGCTTGATCAGCAAGCATGGGATATTGATGGTGGAATTTGCCAACGAATTGCAGGTGCATGAACAGCTCGACCGCATCACGGCCATCCGCAAGGCGGCGCAGATCCGCTTGCGCCCGATTTTGATGACGACGGCCGCCATGGTGGTGGGCCTGGTGCCGCTGCTGTTCGCCTCCGGCGCGGGCGCCAACAGCCGCTTCGGCCTCGGTGTGGTGATCGTCTCGGGCATGTTGATCGGCACTTTCTTTACCCTGTTCGTGCTGCCCACCGTGTACACCTTTCTGGCCCGCCGCCACACGGCCGACCATGCCACGCCGCGCGCACGCGATTTGTCGCAGGCGCTGAAGGAAACCCCATGAAAAACTACCGCTATCTTGTCTCTCTTTTCCCCGTGCTGGCCGGCTGCGCCGTCAGCCCCGCCTACGTCACGCCGGGCACGCCCGCCATCCATTTGGCCAGCCCACAGCAGGCGCAATTCGCACCCGCTAGCAGCGCCGTCAGCGAAGCCGCCTGGTGGACGTTCTTCGACGATGCGCGCCTGTCGCAGCTGATCGCCAGCGCGCTTGAACACAACCTCGATATCGTCCAGGCGCAGGCGAACCTGCTGGCCGCGCGCGCCGTCTTCGACGAACGCCGGCTAGATGAACTGCCCACCGTCACGGGCCAGGCGGGATGGCAGCGCCAGGTGCAGCAAGACACACCTGATAGCCGCGCCGCCAGCGCCAGCACGCGCGTGGGTTTCGATGCGCAATGGGAGATCGACCTGTTTGGCCGCCTGGCGCATATCAGCCGTTCGGCGCAGGCGCGCGCCGACGCGGCGCAGGCGGACTTGCGGCAGGTGCAGCTGACGATCGCCGCCGAGGTGGCGCGCAATTACTACGAGGCGCTGGGCCACCAGCACAACCTGGCGCTGACGCAGGCGCAGGTGCACAGCTGGCGCGATACCGTCGCCCTGATCGATGCGCGCATCCGCGTCGGCGGCGGCTTGCCGGAAGAGCGCCACAACGCGCTGGCCAACCTGGCGCGCAGCGAGGCAATGCTGCCGCCGTTGCAAGCGGGACTGCGTCAGGCGCAGTACCGGCTCGATGTCTTGAGCGGACAAGCGCCAGGCGCCATCGCGCTGGCCACCACGCCGCGCCAACAGGCGCCGCTGGCGGGCCAGCTTCCCTTGGGCGACGTGAACCGCCTGATCAAGCAGCGTCCCGACGTGGTGCGCGCCGAGCGCCTGCTGGCCGCCTCCAGCGAAGACGTGGGGGCCGCCACGGCGGACCTGTATCCGCGCCTGAGCCTCGGCGGTTTCCTCGGCTTCTTCGCGTTGCGCGGCAGCGGCGTGTTCGACGGCGGCGCGCGCGCCTTCGAGGTGACGCCATCCGTCAGCTATCCTGCCTTCCGCCTGGGCAGCGTCAAGGCACGTTTGCGCGGCACGCAAGCCGAAGCGCAGGGCGCGCTGGCGCGCTATGAACAAACGATACTGATGGCGCAGGAAGACGTGGAAAACGCCGTCACGCAACTGGCGGAAAACCAGACGCGATTGGCGTCATTGCTGCAGTCGGCACGCCATGGCAACGCAGCCCTCGGCGTCGCCAGCACGCGCTATCAGGGTGGTTCCGGCAGCTACCAGGCCGTGCTGGAAAACCAGCGCGCCTTGTTCGATATCCGGCGCGAAGCGCTGCTGGCGGAAACGGCGTCCTACATCGATGCGATTGCCCTGTACAAGGCGCTGGGATGGGGGCAAACTATGTAGCATTTTTTGCTCATGAGGAGATGCGATGTTCAAGCAAGGCAGCTGGCTCAATGCACCGGAAAACTGGTCCGACGACGGCGCGCAATTGCGCGTGACGACGGACGCCAACACGGATTTCTGGCGCAAGACCTCATACGGTTTTATCCGCGACAGCGGCCACTTTTTCGGCACTGAGGTCGACGGCGATTTTACGGCGCAAGTGCACGTATCGGCGCAGTATGCGGCGCTGTACGACCAGGCGGGCATGATGGTGCGTATCGATGCGGAAAACTGGATCAAATGCGGCGTCGAATTTTCCGACGGCCAGCTGCTATTGAGCACCGTGCTGACGGTCGATACCTCCGATTGGGCCGTCAGCATCGCACCCGCCATGCCGGACGGTTTCTGGCTGCGCGTGACGGTGGAAAAGGGCACCATCCGCGTGCAGTATTCGACCGATGGCAAGCTGTGGCCGCTGCTGCGCCTGGCGCCGTTTCCCACGGCATCGCGCTACCTCGTCGGCCCCATGTGCTGCACGCCGGAACGCGCGGGACTCGATGTCGTGTTTTCACAGTTTTCCACCGGCCCGGCGCTGCAAAAGGACTTGCACGATCTCACTTAGAACGCCACTGCGCCTTGCTTAGCTGAGCGCCGTATCGAGCACCATCATCAGCAGAAAACCGGACACCAGCGCGATACTGGCAAAACCGCCATTGCCGCTGCGCTGCGCCTCGGGAATGGCGTCGTGCACGATGACGAACAGCATGGCGCCGGCGGCGACCGCCAGGCCCCACGGCAGCAGGGCGGACGACAGGCCGATCAGGGCCAGACCGGCGAGCGCCGCCACCGGTTCGACCAGGCCGGAGGCGGCGCCCATGGCCACCGACAAACGGCGGCTGTAGCCCACGCTGCGCAGCGCCAGCGCCACCACCAGGCCTTCGGGCACATCCTGGATGGCGATGCCGGCCGCCAGCGCATTGGCCTTGTCCAAGTCGATGCCCGCATAGCCGACGCCGATCGCCAGTCCCTCGGGCAGGTTGTGCAAGGTGACGGCCAGCACAAAAATCCATACCCTTTTCAGGCTGCTGGCGGCGACGGGCGCCCCATGCTGCACGCGTTCGCGCACGACCAGGTTGAGCGCGACGATCAGCAGCATGCCCAGGCCCATGGCAAAGGCCACCAGCAGGCTGGCGTGCATGGGCGTTGCCACGCGCTGCCTGGCCGCCGCCAGCGCCGGTAGCACCAGAGAAAATGCGGTAGCCGCCAGCATCACGCCGGCGCCAAAACCGAGGAAGCAGTCGTAGCTGCGCTGCGAGAATTTGTGCGACAGCAGCACCGGCACGGTGCCCAGCGCCGTCGCGGCAGCGGCCATGGCGCCGCCGATCAGGGCCGGCGCCAGATGGGCATGGCGCAGCGCCAGCTGGGCCGATAGCGCGTACAGCAAGCACAGCAACAGGAGCAGCAATGCGCCGCCGCACAGGGCAAAGCCCAGTGCATGAGACCAGGACCAGTGCCTGGCCAGGGTTTGCAGCGCACGCGGCGTGTTCACGCTGGTGAAGCCCGGCCTGTTGCGCTACAAGGGCATGGACGAGCTGCTGCCATCGCGGCCGTTCGGACGCATGCCCAGTTCCGCGCCCGTCAACGGGTCGGCATCGGGATTGGACGCCGTGCGCGCGGCCATCTGCTGCACGGTCGCCAGTTCGTCCTGCGGCAATTTCACTTCCGCCTCTCCCGTGCCGCCATCGACGGCCATCTGCTGGCGCGGGTCGGAAATGTACTGCCACTTGCCGCCCTGGTTCCACGGTCCCCGTTCCTCGCCCTGCCCCTGCGACATATTGAAATACACATCCGCATACTGCGGATCGCCCGGCAATTTGCCAGGAGGGAAATTGGGCTCGATCGAATACAGGGCTTTTTCAAACGACTTCTGGTGCGCCACTTCGCGCGTCATCAGGAAACCCAGCGCTTCCTTCACGCCCGGGTCGTCCGTCAGGTTGATCAGGCGCTCGTAGACGATCTTGGCGCGCGCCTCGGCGGCGATGTTCGAGCGCAGGTCGGCCGTCGGTTCGCCGATGGTGTCGATGTAGGCGGCCGTCCACGGCACGCCGGCCGAATTGACCAGCGGGGCGCCGCCGCCGTACAGCACTTGCGTCACGTGGCTGTCGTTGCCCGCGCCCGTGATGTTGCGGTACAGCTCCGCCGCCTGGTCGACGCCCTCGGCCAGCCGCCCCTTGGCGCCCTTGTTGAGCATGACGACGATATTGCCGATCACTTCCAGGTGGCTCAGTTCTTCCGTGGCGATATCGAACAGCATGTCCTTGCGGCCCGGATCGTCCTCCGACAAGGCTTGCGTGAAGTAACGGCAGGCGGCGGCCAGCTCGCCCTGCGGGCCGCCGAATTGTTCCAGCATCAGGTTGGCCAGCCCGGGATTGGGCTGCTCCACCCTGACCGTGTATTGCAGTCGCTTGTTGTGTGCAAACATGGTGCTCTCCTCGTTCGCAGCACGCCGGTCTACTCGTGCTGATTCAGTGATCTGTGGATGTCTTTCGACTCGTTGCGGCCCGGCCGGTCATCGGCCAGCTTGCCCGCTTCACTTTGCGGCCGCTGCGCCGCGCCCTTGACGTGGGCGTTGTCGTCAGATTGCGTCAGGGTGGGCAGGTTTTCCTGCTCCACCGGGTCGGGCCCGCCCTGCGGCGTGATGACGTCGTTGGCCCAGTGGCCGCTGTTGGCATTGCCGCTGGCCAGCTTGCCGCCGCCCTGGTTGGCGTAGGGATCGCCCTGCGCCTTGTCGGCATCGGTCTTGTCCATGCGCGTGTTGCGCCCCTGGTCGGCAGGATGCTGCGGGGTGTTGCCATGTTCGTCCTGCATGCGCTTCTCCTCGGTTGGTGGATGAAGGTCCATGCTACTGGCACGCAACGGCCGGCAAGATAGGCGCGCGGCGGGCCGGCGTGTAGGAAAGTGACTCGCGCAGCGCCTCAGCGCCGCCGCAGCCACAGCGCGCCGGCGGCCAGGCCGACGCCGAAGGCGCCGTACACCAGCAGCAGCGAGGGGCGCGACAGGCGCATCTCGTAGCCGGGCTGCAGGCGGTGCGGGGTCAGCTGGTAATCCGTGAAACAGGCCACGGCCGTGGCGCCGGCCGCCGCCGCCACGGTGGACGCCACGCGGCGCCGGTCGAGGATGTGGGCCGCATAGCGCTCGAACAGCACGCCCCAGAACATGGCGCTGCAATGGTGGATGACATAGCCGACCAGGGTGTGCCTGAGCGAGGCATCATCGCGGCGCGCCGCCTGGTCGCCCCACAGCCAGTGGCTGACGGCGTTGACGGCGGCGAACACGCTGCCCGTTTCGCGCCGGCCACACAGGGCCAGGGCGGCGGCGGACAGGATGGAGGCGAGGCTACCCGACAGGGCGCCATGACGCATGGAAGGGGGCAGGGCGGGCATGGTTTTTCTCCAGTGGTGTGATCGCACAGTGAACTGAAACGCAAAAGACCTATCCAATCCCGTCAAGAGGAGGCATGCATGCGCATACTGCTGACGGGAGCGAGCGGTTTCATCGGAACACATGTTTCGACCGCGCTGCTGGCCGAAGGTTTCCAGCTCGCGTGCACGACGCGCCGCGCGCCGCCGCATGCGCGCGGCGGCAAGGAGCAGCGCGTGCGCCTGATCGAAGCCGATTTTGCGCGCGACACGGCCAAGGCCGCATGGCTGCCGCGCCTGGACGGCATCGACGTCGTCATCAACTGCGTCGGCATCATCGCCGAGCATGGCGCGCAGACGTTCGCGGCCCTGCACACGCAGGCGCCGCGCGCCCTGTTCGCCGCCTGCGCCGAGAGCGAGGTGCAGCTGGTGATACAGCTGTCGGCCCTGGGCGCGGACGCAGGCGCCGTCTCGCCTTACCACCTGAGCAAGAAGGCGGCCGACGATTTTCTCGCCAGCCTGCCGCTGCGCGCCGTCATCGTGCAGCCTTCGCTCGTGTATGGCGACGACGGCGAAAGTGCGCGCCTGTTCCGCATGCTGGCCAGCCTGCCCGTGTATCCCCGCTTCGGCCGCGCGCCGCAGCTGGTGCAGCCGGTGCATATCGACGACCTGACCGATGTCATCGTGGCGCTGGTGCGCGGCGCGGGCGCACTGGGCGGCCAGAAGACGCGCCGCGTGCCCGTCGTGGGACCACAGGCGCTGCCGTTCACGGCCTACCTGGCGGCCCTGCGCGCGGCCATGGGGCTGGGACGGCTGCGCGTCGCGCCGCTACCGCGGCTACTGATGCCGCCCATGCTGCTGCTGGCCAGGCTGCTGGGCTTTGCCATGCCGGACCGCGCCACCCTGCGCATGCTGGATCGCGGCAATACGGCCGATGCAGGGCTCACGCGGCGGTTGCTGGGGCGCGCGCCGCGGCCCGTGGCGCAGTTCATCAGCGACGCGCGCGGCGCGGCCGTGCGCGCCCAGCTGGACTGGCTGCTGCCCGTGCTGCGCCTGTCGATCGCCATCGTGTGGCTCGCCACGGCCATCGTCTCGGGCGGCGTCTATCCAGTCGAAGACAGCTATCGCCTGCTCGAACGCAGCGGCGTGCCGCCCGCCTGGGCGCCGCCGCTGCTGGCCGGCGCCTGCCTGTTCGACCTGCTGCTGGGCATGGCCACCCTGGCGCTGCACCCGCCGTGGCGGCGCTGGCTATGGCCGCTGCAAGCCGCGCTCATCGTGTTCTATAGCGTCTGGATCGCCGTATTCCTGCCGGAATTCCTGTGGCATCCCTACGGCCCCCTGACGAAAAACCTGCCCATGCTGGCGGCCCTGTGGCTGCTGTACCAACTGGAGGAAAAGCCATGGAATACCTGATCGTCAAATGGCTGCACATCGTCTCGTCGACCCTGCTGTTCGGCACCGGCATCGGCTCGGCCTTCTACATGCTGTTCACCAGCCTGAGCCGCGACGTGCGCGCCATCGCCGTCGTCAGCCGCCACGTGGTGCGCGCCGACTGGCTGTTTACGGCCACCACGGTGGTGTTCCAGCCCCTGAGCGGCTTTTATCTGGCGCACCTGGCCGGTTATCTCTTGAGCAGCCGCTGGATCGTCTGGTCCGTGGTGCTGTACCTCGTGGCCGGCGCCTGCTGGCTACCCGTCGTGTGGCTGCAGATGCGCATGCGCGACATGGCGCAAACGAGCGCGCGCGACGGCGTCGCCTTGCCCGCGCTGTACTGGCGCTACCTGCGCATCTGGACGGCGCTGGGCGTGCCCGCCTTCTTCGCCCTCATCATCGTGTTTTACCTGATGACGGCCAAGCCGGCCTGAGCGCGCCGTTGCCACTCAGTGTTTGCGGCCCTGCTTCTTGCCGCCACGCTGCAGGATCAATCCGCCCGCGCCGCCCACGTTTCATGCAGATGGCGCCACAGCAAAGCGCCATCGGGCGTTTTTTCATACACGACGGTGGACCAGCGCTCGGTGTTTTCCGCGCCCGGCAGCGACTGGAATTCACGGTAGGAGACGGTGGCGCCGGCGGCGCTTTCCTGGATCAATTGCAAGTCCGTGATGCGCATGGCAAGGCCCGGTCGGCTGCCGCCGGCGCCCTGGAAAAACCTGGTCAAGCCAGCGTGATCGAGCCGCATTCCACCCGGCGCGACCATCGTAAAGCCGGGCGAAAAACGCGCCAGCAATTGCGCGCAGTTTTCCACTGCCGCCTCGCCAGACAGCCACTCGCGGATCAGCACATGCGTGGATAAAACGTCGTCAAAATACGGGTTCGTTGCAGTCATTTTTTGCTAGCTCCATGGTGTTGTAAAAGGTCGAGAACGGCGCGGTTGTCGATACGCAGGCACAGCGCCAGGGGCAGGACGCACGACGCTGCGGCCAGCGCAAAGCACCAGTGAAATACCTGCGCCGCACGCAGGTGCTGGGCGGGGTCGTCCAGCGATGCGATGCCCTGCGCCGCCAGCAAGCCATTGAGCAGTACGCTGAGCAGCGCGACACCGAGGCAAAAGCCCAGCTGGCGGTTGATATTCCACACGGCGCTGGCCTGGCTCAGCTGCCCATCCGGCGTGCGCAAGAAGGCCGTACTTTGCGCCGTGCTGCTGCACAAACCGCCGCCAAAGCCCATCACGGCGTACGCGCCGGCCAGCCAGAACAGCTGATCGGCCGCCTCCACGCGCAGCAGCATCAGCATGCCGGCCGCCTGCAGCAGGGCGCCCGCGATGAACAGCGGTTGCGGACCCACGCGGCGATAGCTTTTGCCGGTCAGCGAAATGGCCGCAAACGAGGCCAGCGCCCATGGCAGCATCAGCGCACCCGCCGTCGATGCCGACATGCCCAGCACGCCCTGCAGATACAGCATGGCCAGCAGGCTCACGCCCATGAAGACGCCTGGCACCAGCAGATACATCAGCATGGCGATGCGCAGCAGCGGCTCACTGGCCAGGCGCAGGTTCAGCAGCGGCGTCGATTTTCTCAAAGCGCCGCGCACGTAAGCCCAGGCGCAGGCAACACCCAGCGCCAGCACGCCGGCGCCGGCCAGCAGCTCGTCCGGCGTGCCCAGCATCGTCAGGCCCAGCAACAGCAAAAGGATGGCTGTGCTGCCCGCCAGCAGGCCGCCCGTGTCGAGGCGGGGCACTTGCGCGCGCGGTGGGTCAGGACGCAGCCAGCAGGCGGCCAGCAGCAGCGCCAGCGCGGCGAATGGCACGTTCAGGTAGAAAATCCAGCGCCAGGAAAGACTATCGACGATGACACCGCCCAGCGCAGGCGACAGGGCGGGCGCCAGCAAGCCCACCAGCATGATGACGGAGGACAGGCCCGGACGCTCGGCAGGCTGGTACAGCTGGTAGGTCATGCTTTGCCCCAGCGGGATGAGCAAGCCGCCACCGAGGCCCTGCACGCAGCGCCAGGCAATCAGCGCTTCAATCGATGACGCCAGGCCGGCGCCGATGCTGGCGCATAAAAAAGTTAGCAACGATGCCATGAACACGGTTTTGCTGCCATAATAGGCAGCCAGCCAGGCGCTGGCGGGGATGACGATGGTCAGGCCGAGGATGTAGGCGGTGCTGATCCAGGCCAGCTGCGCCACCGAGGCGTGCAGGGCATGGCCGATGTCGGGATAGGCGACGCTGGTGATGAACATGTTGATCAGGTCGACGAAAAAACCCAGCAGATAGATGGCCGCCACCTTTTTGCGATAGTCCATGGTGCTCCGAATGGCAAACGGCCAGCTTAAGCGTCCATCGCCATTTGCGTAACGGGCCAGCCCCGATTACACTGTCAAACAAATTTTGACAAACCTCTACAACCCGCATGCCTCCTCATTCTTATTTATGATCAGTCTTGACCGTTGGGGTATTTTCATCGCCATCGTCGACGCCGGTTCGCTGACGGCGGCCGCCGCCGTGCTGGGCCAGAGCAAGGCCGTCGTCAGTTTTAATTTGAAACAGCTGGAGGCGGAGCTGGGCGTGTCGCTGCTGACGCGCAGCACGCGCAGCCTGGCGCTGACCGACGTGGGGCGACGCTTTTATGAGGATTGCCAGCGCGTGCTCAGCGAAGCGCAGGGCGCCATCGAAACGGCGCGCCAGGGCCACCAGGGCTTGCGCGGCACCCTGCGCCTGACCACCACCGTCGAATACGGCAGCCGCACGGTGATCCCCGCGCTGATCGCCTTTGCCGCCGCCCACCCGCAATTGCAGATCCAGCATTCCTCGTCGTCCTCGCATGAAGACCTGATCTCGGGCCGCTACGACCTGGCCATCCGCATGGGTTCCCTCAACGATTCGAGCTACCGCGCCGCGCTGATCGAGCCGTACGCGATCTGGCCCGTCGCCTCGCCCGCCTACCTGGCCAGCCTGCCTGCCAAGGGCATCGCCAGCCTGGACGAACTGCAGCGCGCGCGCTGGCTGGCGCACAGCCGCCTGGCCGCGCCGCTGCGCTGGGACGTGCACACGCCGGACGGCCCCGCCGCCTTTGCCGTGCAGGATGACGCCGCCATCCATTCCGACTCCGCCTCGGCCCTGCTGGGCTTTGCCCTGGGCGGCTGCGGCGTGGCCCTGCTGCCGCAATGGCAGGTGGAGGCGGAAGTGCGCGCGGGACGCCTGCGCCGCCTGCTGCCCGACGTCGTCTTTCCGCAGCAGGGCGTGTATGCCGTGTATCCGAACACCCAGCATATCGCGGAAAAGGTGCGCGCCTTTATCGACTTTTTGCGCGCCTTCGTGGGCACGCCGGACTGAGGTTTCACGTGGTCAATATTTGACAGATACAACGGTTTCCAAGGGGCAAACGGGCGCCCCTTTCGTTTTGCACGGCCTACACTGACAGGACGTTGTTCACCGATTGGAGACCATCATGGCACATACATTGGCAGCAGTTTTCGCCCTGCGCGACATGGCCGAGCGCGCCCGGCACGACCTGATCACGGCGGGATTTCCTGGCGCCAGCATCCGCCTGCACGATGCGGGCAGTGACGACACTTCCGCCACGGAAAACATCCGCCGCGACGACAGCGACAACCTGCTCGACAGCGTCAAGCATTTCTTTACGGACCTGTTCGGCAACCACGCCGACCGCCACATCTATGCGGAAGCCGTGCGGCGCGGACATGTCGTGCTGACCCTGGAAGGCGCGAGCGACGCCGATATCCAGCGCGCCACCGACATCGTCGAGCGCTACGCGCCGCTCGACATCGATGCGCACGCCGAGCACTGGCGCGCCGGCGGCTGGCAGGGCGCGCCGCAGGACGGCAGCGCGCGGCGCCAGGGCGCCAGCATGCAGTCGGATGCGCCATCGCAGCAGGGCAGCATGAACGAGTCGCCGGGGTCGCAGCAATTTGCCAGCGACATGACGCCCCCGCCGCCGTCCAGCGCGGGCGCCAACGCGCGCCGCTATCCCGGCGCCGACAACCTGCCCGGCACCAGTTACGACGACGAGCAGTACTACCGCAGCCACTGGAGCGCCACCTATGTCGCCACCGGCGCGCGCTTCGAGGACTACGATCCCGCCTACCGCTATGGCCATTCGATGGCCAGCAGCGACAGCTACCGGGGCCGCCCGTGGGACGACGTGGAAGCGGATCTGCGTTCCACGTGGGAGCACACGTATCCGCAATCGGCGTGGGACAACTTCAAGGCGGCCGTCCGGCACGGCTGGGAACGCATCACGTCCTGAAGCCGGGAACTGCGTCCCCTCAGCGCCCCTCGTGCGTGAGCTTGAGGAAGTGGTTCAGGATGTGGAAATGGTCTTCGAAGAATTGCTCTTCCATGGCCGGCAGCGCCGCCACGGGCACCCACTGCGCCAGCGCCGCATCGTCTGCCGCCGTCACTTCCGGCAACTGGCGCGTCTTCAAGTCAAAGTAATGTGCATGCGTGATGGTGCGCCCGCGCTGGCTGCGGTCCGGGTGGTCGAACACGGCCACGCCGACCAGCGCCTCGACGAGGGTGGGCGCCAGCACGCCCAGCTGGGTTTCCTCCGCCAGCTCGCGCAAGGCGCCTTGCAGCAGGCGCTCGCGCGGCTCCAGGAAGCCGCCGGGCAGCGCCCACAAGCCCTTGCCAGGATAGCCGCCACGGCGCACGAGCAGCACGTGGCCGCCCGTCTGCACCAGCGCGTCGACGGTGGTGAAGATGGGCGGATACGGCGCCGCGCGCCAGCGCGCTTTATAGGCTTCGATGGCGCGGTATTCCTGCACCAGCGGCGCGTACCACGGCAGCAAGGTCCACGCTTTGACATATTGGCCGATGGCGGCCGGCAGCAGCTGCGCCACGGCGCTCAGCGACACGTCCACGTCTTGCGCCTCGAACAGCACGTTGCGAATCGCCGTCGCGCCGATGGGGGCACCGGGATCGATCTCCAGATTGAGCAACTGCCAGTGCGGGAAATGGTGCAGGTAATAACTGGTGGCGTCCTTGAAGCAGGCCACCAGGGTGACGCGCTGGGCCTTGGGCACGGCGCCCGCCACGGCACGCCGCACGGCATCGGCCCACAGGCCATCGTCGTAGTAATCGCGCACGGCCACGTAATGCACGCGCGCGCGCTGCGCCTCGGGTAAGGTCGCGGCAATCATGGCGGCCCGTTCCTGCCACGTAAACGGGTTCTTCGGGCTGCGCGCATGGAAGGCCGAGCCGAGCACCACCACCACTTGCGCGGCCGTCGCCAGTGCCTTTTGCAGCAAGCCCGCATGGCCATTGTGAAAAGGCTGGAAGCGGCCGATCAGGATGGCCGCGTCGGCGGAATAGGATAAGGTCATGCGTCGTCTCCGGTGGGGTAGTGGGCGGCGATCGGCAATTGACGCCCGCTGCCAAAGGCGCGCGAACGCACGCGGATGATGGGCGCCGCCTGGCGCCGTTTGTATTCGTTGCGGGCGACCATGCCGAGGATGCGCGTGACGAGAATTCGTCCCTCGTCCGTCTCGCGCAGCTGGTCGACCAGGGTCAGTGCTTGCGCGCTTTCTTGCGCCGGCAAACGGCGTCCCTCGATATGCCATTTGAGAATCTCATCGAGCACGGGATACGGCGGCAAGCTGTCCGTGTCGCGCTGGCCCGGCGCCAGTTCCGCCGACGGCGGTTTATCGAGCACGGCGACGGGGATCAGTTCGCGCCCGGCGCTGGCGTTGATGTGGCGCGACAGGGCGAAGACCTCCGTTTTATACAGGTCGCCGATCAGGCCCAGTCCCCCATTCGTGTCGCCGTACAGGGTGCAGTAGCCAACCGAGATTTCGCTCTTGTTGCCGGTGGTGAGCAGCAGGGCGCCAAACGCGTTCGAGTATTCCATCAGGATCGTGCCGCGCACGCGCGCCTGCAGGTTTTCCAGCGGCAGCCCTTGCAGCTTGCCGTCGAAGGCTTGCGCGTACCCGATTTCATATTGCGCCACGATGTCGCGTATAGCATGCGTGTGCAGGGCGATGCCCAGGTTGGCGCACAGGGCGACGGAATCGGTGACCGAGCCGGCGCTGGAAAACACGGACGGCATGGTGATGCCCACGACGTTGTCGGCACCGAGCGCCTCGACGGCCAGGGCCAGGGTCAGCGCGGAATCGATGCCGCCCGAGCAGCCGACGACGACTTTCGTAAAGCGGCAGCGGCGCGCGTAGTCGCGTAACCCCAGCACGATCTGGCGCCGCGCAAATTCCACGGCGGGGATGCCGTCCGGGTCGGGCACGGGGAAAGGCTGACCATCGGGCCGCGTAAAACGGCCGCCGGCGAAACGCAGCAGTTGAAAATCTTCGACGAAGCGGGCCGCCTCGAATTCCACGCCCTGGCTCGGCGACATGGCGAACGAGGCGCCGTCGAACACGAGCTGGTCCTGGCCGCCCACTTGGTTGACGAAGAGCAGGGGCAGATTGACGCGCGCGCAGGCGGCGCCAAACACGGCGTGGCGCTGCGCGCGCTTGCCGATGTCGGACGGGCTGGCGTTGATGCTGACGACCAGATCGGGCCGCGCCGCGTGCAGGGCATCAAACGGGTTGACGGCGTAGGCGCGGCCGTCGTCGTTCCAGCCGTCTTCGCAAATCATGAAGCCGACCTTGCAGCCGGCGATATCGAGCGTGCAGGCGCCGGGCGGGCCCGGCTCGAAATGGCGGCCTTCGTCAAAGATGCCGTAAGTGGGCAGCAGCTGCTTGTAGTATTCGGCCACGATGCGCCCGTCGCGCATCGCCAGCAGGGCGTTGTACAGGGGCTTGCCGACGCCGGGATTGGGCCGCGCCGTGCCGATGACGGTGACCAGCGCCGGCCAGCGCGTGGACGCTTCCAACAGCTGATTCAGCGCCTGCTGCATATCGCGCAGGAAGGCGGCGTCCTCGAACAGGTCGCCCGGGTAATACGCGCACAGCGACAATTCGGGGCACACGAGCAGCTCCGCGCCATCCTCGCTGGCGCGCTGCATGCGCGCGGTGATGGCGGCGACATTGGCGTCGAAGTCGCCCACGGTCGGGTTGAGCTGGGCGAGGGCGATGGTCAGCATGGTGATCCTTCAGTCGGTTGCGCTTGAAACCACTATCCTGCCTGAAAAATTTCCTGAACGTACTGATGCAATCGTGCAAGCCCGTAGCTCACTGTGCTACACGGTCTTGAGCCAAGCCCGCAAGCGCGTGCGCGCGTTCGCATACGGCGACGCCGTGTTGAACTGAATCATGCGCCCCATCGTGTAATGCGTGTACCAGGGCTGGCCATACAATTGCGCGTCATCGTGCGCTTCGACCAGCGCCAGCAGCTGGTCTTTCGCCTGTTCCAGGCGCTGCAGCAACTCGTCCATGCCCAGTTCAGCATAGTCGGCATAGAAGCGCTGCGCCAGTTTTCCCAGAGCGTTCCACGTGAAACCTTCGGCGGGAAAGGCGATGTCCTCAATGCGTTTGCCGTCGCGCAGCTGCGCGTGCCAGTGCAAGACCAGCTCGTTCCAGCCCACCAGGTAGGCGAGCAAGTCGCACACGCTCATGCGCGTACCCGCCACTTGTCCTTCCAGCACGGGTTCCCGCGCCAGCGCTGGCGGCACGCGCGCCAGCTCCTGCGCCAGCTTCGCATAGGTGCTGTTGATGGCGTCGAGCAGTGCCTGCTTGCTGTCGGGGATCGCCATTACGCCGCCTGCACGACAGGCAAGCCGGCCGCCTGCCAGTCGTCGTAGCCGCTGCCGAGACGGCGCGCCTGCAAGCCGTGCTGGCGCAGGGCCGCCACGGCCTGCACGGACAGCACGCAATACGGGCCGCGGCAGTAGGCGGCGATCTCTGCGTTCGCGGGCAATTCGCCCAAGCGACGCTGCAAGTCATCAAAAGGAATATTGATCGCACCGGGCAGGTGGCCAGCGGCAAATTCCTGCGCGGGACGCACGTCGAGCACGGTGATGCTGGCCTCGCGCATGCGCTCCTGCAACTCGTCGCCCGTGATCGCTTCCACGTGGTCGCCCCGGCCCAGCGCCTGCAACTCGCTGCGCTGGTGCTGCGCATACAGCTCCAGTGCGGCCAGCAATTGCACGATGGGTCCGCCGCCCAGCCGGTACAGCACGCGCTTGCCGTCGCGCCGCGCCTGCACGAAACCGGCGCGCCGTAACTGCTGCAAATGCTGGGACGTATTCGCCACGGACAGGCCCGTCAACTCCACCAGTTGCTCCACCGCATACTCGCCATGCGCGATCTGCTCGAGCAGACGCAAACGGGGCGCGCTGCCTAAAATATGGGCAAACCCGGCGGAACCGGTCAGCAATTCGATATCAGCATTTTTCATTGACACGATGCTAGCACCCTTATAACATTCAAGCAATCAATTGAATGTTAGGAACAGCAATGCAAATACTCTGGCTCGATGCACTGGCGATCGGCGTGGGCGCGACGGCGGTGATGGATGTGTGGGCAGTGGCCTTGAAACGCTTTTGGTGCATCCCCTCGCTGAACTTTGCGATGGTGGGGCGCTGGCTCGGCCATTTGCCGCGCGGCACCTTCAGCCATGTCAACATCGCCCAGGCGGCGCCCGTGCGCGACGAGGCCATCCTGGGCTGGACGGCTCATTACCTGATCGGCGTGCTGTTTGCGGCCGTGCTGCTGGCGCTGGTGGGACAGACGTGGGTGCAGCAGCCGACGTTCGTGCCGGCCCTGCTGGCGGGCCTGGTGAGCGTGGCCGCGCCATTTTGCATCTTGCAGCCGGGCATGGGCGCCGGCCTGGCCGCCAGCAAGACGCCGCACCCAAACGCGGCCCGCCTGCGCAGCCTGATGGCCCACACGGCGTTCGGCATCGGCCTGTACCTGGCGGCCCTGCTGTGGTCGACTATCCGCTGATCAGCTCGTCAGCGGCGGCACGGGAGCCGGTGCCGGTGCCGGTGCAACGGCTGACATGGCCGGCGCCTCGGGCTGCGCCGGCACAGTGCTCAGCACCATCGTGCTGGGCTTGGCAATCGCGATGTGCGCCTCGTCCAGACGCTTGAGCAGTTCGAACAGCAGCGCGCTGCGGATGCCCGACGTCAGGCGCGGCGACGAGGCAAAGCCGGTGGCGTTGAACAGCAACAGGCCATTGTCGATGCCGTCGAGCTGCACATTCGGCGCCGGCGTGTCGAGCACGTCGGGATTGTCGACAAAGACGGACAGGATCAGCGCGCGCGCCACCTGCGCATCCGTGCCCAGCGGCAGCGGCAGCTTCACCTGCACCAGGCCCAGCGGATTGGCCAGGGTCACGTTGCGCACCGTCTTGGTGATGAATTCCGAGTTCGGCACGATCACCGTCGAACGGTCGCCCAGCTGAATTTCCGTGGCGCGCACATTGATGCGGCGAATGTCGCCTTCCACGCCACCGAGCGACACCCAGTCGCCCACTTTGACGGGACGCTCGGCCAGCAGGATCAAGCCGGAAACGAAGTTCTGCACCACGGCCTGCAAGCCAAAACCGATACCCACCGACAAGGCCGACGCCACCCATGCGATGCGTTCGAGGCCAATGCCGGCCGCCGACAGCGCCAGCGCCACGGCCAGCACGCCGCCGATGTAACCGAACAGGGTGATGAACGACACTTGCATCCCCGTGTCGAGATTGGTGGTCGGCAAATAACTGTTTTGCAGCCAGCGCTTGAACAAGCCCAGCGCGACAAAGCCGACGAGCAGCACCAGCAGCGCCTGGATCATGGCGGCCGGGCGGATCGCCACCTCGCCGATGGCCAGGCCATCCTGCAACTTGCCGACGCGCTGGAACAGCTCGCCCGGACCTTCGCCAAATGGCGCCAAGAGCAACATCAGGGCCAGCAGCACGACGATGGCGCGGCCGATGCCAGACAGCAGCACGGCCGCCTGGTCGCGCGCCTTGGGCGTGGCCAGCACAGGATGGGCGGCGTCCGGCGGCGGTGGCGTCGAGGCCAGCAGCATGCAGATATCGTCGACCAGCACCGTCAGCAGATAGGTGCTGCACAGCACGACGATGACCCAGGCGATTTGCTTGGCAATAAAACTGCCAAAGGCCACATAGCCGATCAGCAAGCTGATGACGCTCGACGCCAGCGCCAGCCACAGCAGCACCGTGACGCAGCGCAGCCACAGCGGCGTGATCAGATTGGCGGGATCGGCCTCGCGCAACTGGCGCCAGCAGCGCTCGGCGCGCATCAAGCCGTAGGCGATGGTCGTGCTCATCACGAGGGCGACGATGCAGTTGACGGCCACGGCCGTCGACAGGCCCGCATTGATGACGATGGTGACTCTTTCGGTCGCCCACACGAGCACGACGATGAAGGAAAACATCGATGGAAAATTGCGCATGCGGTGCGCCAGCGCGTCGGGCAGGGGCAGCAAACGCCACGAGACGCGGCGCGGCGACAGCAGCGCGTGGCCGAGCCCTGCCGTAAAGCCGGCAAAACAGATGATGCCGATCAAGCTGCTGAGGAAAGTCGACGTTTTTTCGGACAGGCCGCCCTCCCAGCGCAAGCCCATGGCCAGCAATTCGGCCACCAGGCCCGGCGTGGCCAATGCCAGCACCAGCACGGCCAGCGCATGCAGCGAGCGGCGCAAGCGGCCATGCGGCACGCGCGTGGACGTGATCACCAGCAGATAACGCGAAATCCAGACGCTGGCGCCGATCACGGCCACGATAGCGGCCAGCAAGCCGCCCCAGGCCGACCACGGCGTGGCGCTTGCCGCATTCGCCAATTCCAGCTCCAGCGCCCGCAGGCGCTGCAGGTTCTGCGGCAATTCCGCATGCAGCTGTTTCCAGAACGAGCCGGCCAGTATCGACGCCGTGCGTTCGCCCAGGCGCGCCTGCAACTGCGCGCGACGCACCGTCGACACTTGCTCCGACGCCTGCGTCGCTTCCACGGCCAGCAAACGCGCCAGTTTCACCTGCGCATCGAGCGCGCTGCTGGTGCGGTCCAGCTGGCTGCGCTGCGCCGCCACGTCGGGCGCATCTTTCGTGCCCGCCGCCGGCTTGCCCAGCTCGGCCAGCCGCGCCTGCACGCTGGTGAGCGTGGGCGCGAGCGCGTCGGCAACCTTGTCCGCCTCGGCGCTGGCCGCCAGCGCATCGGCGCGCATCTGCGACAGGGTCGCGTCATCGAGCTCCGCCTCGCCATCGAGCGCCTTCTGGATGCCCGTGATCTGCTTGCGCAAGCCATCGAGGCGCTGGTCGGCCGTGGCGGCGTCATCGACGGGCTGCGACCAGGCGGGCGGGGGAGCCAGCGAGCAGGCCAGCAACAACGCCAGCAGGAAGGGAAAGAAACGGAGACGGAAAGAAGTCATGCGGACCTATGGCTGAAAATGAGAAAAACGGCCGGATTGGCGGCGGCGCCGGTCAAGGCGTGCCGCCCGGCAGGTGCCTGCCAATATAGCTGAAAACACCGCCAAGCCGCAGGATAAGCGGAACCGGCGTGTGCCCCGGAGGGAAACTAGGCATATTGCCCTATGGAAATATGATTCAAAAAGGTCTAGGATCGTCGTCCGCTTGGCGGCGCGGCAGCCATCTGCACGCCGCCGACCTTTTCACCATTCCCTCCGTATTGAGACCGCCATGAAGTTTTTATCCAACCTGACCATCGGCACACGCCTCGCAGTGGGCTTTGGCGCCATCGGCGCCATGCTGATCATCATCTCCTGCCTGGGCATTGCCATGCTGGGCAAGATCAACCAGGGCACCGGCCATATCGTGCATGACAGCATGCCGAAGATCGAGCTCGCCAACAGCGTCTCGGCCAACATCAACGACATCGCCATTGCCCTGCGCAACATGATGCTCAGCGCCGATCCGGCCGACCAGCGCAAGCAAACGGACGCCATCCTGGCCGCGCGCCAGGCGGCGGCCGGCAATCTCGGCAAGCTCGCGAGCATGCTCGATTCCGACCGTGAACGCGCGTTGCTGGCGAAGATGAACGACGCCAACACGCGCTACGCGCAAGGGCAGGAAGCCTTGCTTGAACTGATCAGGAGCGGCACGCCGGACGACAGCAGCGCCTACCTGTACGGCCAGCTGCGTCCCGTCTTGCTGGTCTACAAGCAATTGATCGCTGAACAGATCAGCTTGCAAAACACCTTGGCTACCACGGCGGGCGACAACGCCAATACCACGTATGCCAACACGCGCACCTTGCTGATCGGCATGTCGCTGGCGGCCTTGGCCATCGCGGCGGCCTTGGCGTATGGCATCACGCGCTCGATCACCGGTCCCGTCGCCACGGCGCTGCAGGTGGCCAACACGGTGGCCGCAGGCGATCTGCGCAGCCAGATCACCGTGCAGTCGCGCGATGAAATGGGGCAACTGTTGCAGGCGCTCAAGCGCATGAACGACAGCCTGGCGCACACGGTGGGCACGGTGCGCGCCGGCACGGAAACGATCGCCTCGGCCTCGTCCGAAGTGGCGGCGGGCAGCCTGGACCTGTCTGCGCGCACGGAGCAGCAAGCCAGCTCGCTGGAAGAGACGGCGTCATCCATGGAAGAGCTGACCTCGACCGTCAAGCAGAATGCCGACAATGCACGCCAGGCGCATGTGCTGGCCGACACGGCCTCCGGCGTGGCGCAGCGCGGCGGCGCCGTCATCGCCCAAGTGGTGGCGACCATGCGGCAAATCGACGCCTCGTCGAGCAAGATCGCCGACATCATCGGCGTCATCGACGGCATCGCCTTCCAGACCAACATTCTGGCCTTGAACGCGGCCGTGGAAGCGGCGCGCGCAGGCGAACAGGGACGCGGCTTTGCCGTCGTGGCCACGGAAGTGCGCAGCCTGGCGCATCGCTCGGCAGCGGCCGCCAAGGAAATCAAGACCCTGATCGACGACTCGACCCGGAGCGTGGCGGCCGGCAGCGAGCTCGTGCATCAAGCCGGCGACACCATGACCGACCTGGTCGACAGCGTGCGCCGCGTGACCGACATCATGGAAGACATCACCTCGGCCAGCGCGGAACAGACGGCCGGCATCGAGCAAATCAACCAGGCCATCAGCGAGATGGACAACGTCACCCAGCAAAATGCGGCCCTGGTGGAAGAATCGGCGGCAGCAGCGGCGGCCATGCAGGAGCAGGCGGCCACCCTGGCGCAGGTGGTGAGCGCCTTCAAGCTCGACGCCGGCGCGCCGCACACCAAAGCGACAGCCGCCACGACAACACGCCAGCAGGCCATCGCCATACGTGCATCTACCGCCAAGAAACCTGCCCACGTTGCTCCTTCGCCAGCAGACTGGGAAGAATTCTGAGCAGGATACTCAAACGCTGGCGTTAGCCAACTCGACTACAAAAATACCAAGCCAACGTAGGGCAGAAGTGCGGCGGGCAGACCAAGCAAAATCTAAGCTACTTTGTTCGCCAAATTCGCTCAAGGTACGCTGAGGTGGCGGACGAGACACTCTACTGCGGACCAGTAATTTTTTGTGAGATTTGGTGAAGTTTAGGCGTGCTCTAACCTGAGAAAATGGCTCATTTCTAAACTGGAGTGAATCGCTTTGAGGATATTGAATAATTGGCTGCCTACCCCGCGTAGCCGCTTGCTGTTTGTTGTTGCGGTAACGATTGGCGTCCTTTTTGCCTTGAGGTTTGCACAAGGGACTGTCTGGCAAGCGCGGATCGCTGGTTTTTTTGTGGGTGCTATCAGCCTCTACTTATTTTATAGGTTCTGGGGTCATTGGAAGGCGTTAAGGTTCCAATTGATGCGTAAGGAGATGCATGTCATAAAAGCGTGGCGTGAATTCTTTCATATTAGTCCCATCGTAAAAGCTTTCCATTTACTCGCGCTAGCATTCTGCTCTCTGAGTGCCACAATGGGCATTGTTATCGGTCTCAATACGGCTATGGCTTTTCTGTGGGTTGCTGGATCCATTTTAGCAATGGCAGGCATTTGCGAGATGACCACTCAGGCGACAAGGCTACTGAAGAAGGCGTGGGGACCTATTCTCGGTAAAGTACTAGCGTTATCTGTGGGTGCAGCCATTACCGTAATCGCCCTTTCAAAAGCAAAACAGCTTGTGCACTCACTATCATCAATTGATACAAAGTATGTGGCTGAATTTACGACATTGGTCACTGCTTTTTACTTACCGATGGTATTCATCGCAGCCATCGGTGTTGGAATGGCAATATATGCTTCATGCCAATTATTAGTCTTAACAATTTTTACTATCAGTAATAATCTGATGATTCAATCACGCGCGGTATTGGGTGAAAGCTGGATGGAAAAACAGCAAATGTTTTGGTACAGAATAAGTGAGGGTAAACGTCCGTCCGGAAATATCCTTCCACCGAGAAAATTCCTGTCCGAATTCGAAATCTCGATGCTGATGTCACCACTCTCAAAGATCATTCTCGCATGGATGCTCGTACAAGGTGTTGATGCTTCGACTACATCACTGCCATTAATAGCACCATGGCTGAAGACCCAAATAGTGGCAATTGAATATCGATCAGGCAGCGCCTGTAAGAATATCAACAAGAATCTAGGTGTTGTTTACATGGATGACGGGAATGTTTCGGTTGCTCGACTAGGCAAAGATGGATACATCTTCAATATCGAAGCCTGCCAGTTTCAAACGGAAGTGGAATCCGGTAGCGTAACGCAGGCTGCGAAATAGCTACCGGTCGCAAACTGAAGAGTGAAAGGAATCCAACTTATTTGAAAGTTGAAGTCCCCCGGCACCTACCGGTAGTATCACTGCTACGGCACGTCCTTGCGTTACTGTGGCCGGGACTCAAAGGAAGTGATTCCTCTGAGAATAACGCTATCAAAATACCAATCCGATTCGAACGACGTAAGGGTTATTGCAACAATAAAGTTGCACCCAATTCCGCTCAGTACGACAAGGCATAACTAACCTGTTCGATACATCACCCGCCTGCTAGGAAAGCTCTCCCCGGATGATTGCCGCGCCTGCACTGAGCGCATTCAACTTGCCGCGTGCTACCTGACGCGACAAGGGCGCCATGCCGCAGTTGGTGCTCGGGTAAAGTTTGTCGGCATCGACAAAGCGCAGCGCTTTGCGCAGGGTGTCGGCCACTTGCTCCGGGGTTTCAATGGTGTTGCTGGCCACGTCGATGGCGCCGACCATCACTTTTTTGCCACGAATGAGTTCAATCAGGTTGATGGGCACACGCGAGTTGTGGCATTCGAGCGAGATGATGTCGATATTCGATTGCTGCAGCTTGGGGAAAGACTCTTCATATTGGCGCCACTCGGAGCCCAGCGTGTTTTTCCAGTCCGTATTGGCCTTGATGCCGTAGCCGTAGCAAATATGGACGGCCGTTTCGCATTTGAGTCCTTCGATCGCCCGTTCCAGGGTGGCGATACCCCAGTCATTGACCTCATCAAAGAAGACATTGAATGCGGGTTCGTCAAACTGGATGATGTCGACGCCGGCCGCCTCCAATTCACGGGCTTCCTGATTAAGGATCTTGGCAAATTCCCAGGCTAGTTTTTCACGGCTCTTGTAGTGGCTGTCATACAGCGTATCGATCATCGTCATCGGACCTGGCAGCGCCCATTTGATCGGCTGCTTGGTTTGCTGACGTAAAAACTTGGCGTCTTCCACAAAAACCGGCTTCGGGCGGCTCACGGCGCCCACGACGGTCGGCACGCTCGCATCGTAGCGGTCACGAATCCTGACGGTCTCGCGTTTGTCGAAATCCACGCCGCTCAAATGCTCGATGAACGTGGTGACGAAATGCTGGCGGGTTTGCTCGCCGTCACTGACGATATCGATGCCTGCCAGCTGCTGTTCTTGCAGTGACAAAAGCAAGGCATCCTGTTTGCCCTCGATTAATTCCTCGTCCTGCAATTTCCACGGTGACCACAGCTTTTCAGGCTGTGCCAGCCAGGAAGGTTTGGGCAAGCTGCCAGCGGTGGAAGTAGGCAATAATTTTTTCATGATGATTGATGTCGTGTATTGTGATTAATCAGAGAGCGTAGTTCGCAGACCATTGTTCAAGAACATGCTTGTATGGCTTGATGAAGTGCTCTTCCGTATATTTGCCCTGCTTGACCGCCAGCTGGCTGCGCTCTTCCCGGTCATAGACAATCTGTGTCAATGAGTAATCCTGGTTCTTCAGGCTAGGCTGATACAACTTCCCTGCCGCGGAATTGGCGTTGTAAATCTCGGGCCGGTAAATCTTTTGGAACGTTTCCATCGTGCTGATGGTGCCGATCAGCTCAAGATTGCTGTAGTCACCCAGCAGGTCGCCGATAAAGTAGAAGGCCAGCGGCGCGGAGCTGTTTGGCGGCATGAAATAGCGCACCTGCATCCCCATTTTTTCGAAATATGTATCCGTCGACGAGAACTCATTTTGCTGATACTCGACGCCCAGGATGGGGTGCTGGTTTTCAGTGCGCTGATAGGTTTTACTGCTCGAGGCGCTGATGCAGATCACGGGCGGCTTGCTGAAGCGCGCTTTGTAAGCAGTTGATTTGACAAAGTGCTTGAACAGCTTGCCATGGAAATCGCCGAAATTGTCCGGCGTGCCAAACGTGGATTTATTGTTGTTGTGCTCTGGCAGCAGCACGCTGAAGTCGTAATCGCGCACGTACGAGGAGAAGTTATTGCCGGCGATGCCATCGATGCGCTCATTGGTTTTTTTATCCAGGATATTCGGCTTCAATATCTCGATCAATGGAATATTGTCGCCTTCGGCACCGATATTCAACGCGACGGAAATGATTTCAAGTTCCACCGAGTAGCGGTCTGCCTTCGGGTTATCCCAATGCGCCAGGCTGTTGAAGCGGCTGTCGATCATTTTCAGGGTATTGCGCAAATTCTCCTGACGACGCTCTCCCCTGGCCAGATTGGCAAAGTTGGTCGTCAAGCGCGTGCTGTCCGATGGGTGATAGTTTTCATCGAAAACAATGCTCTTGATGCTGAATACAAAATCTTTGCTCATGGTGATCTGTCCTGATGTCTGCGAAAAGGTGAATATGTTGATTGACCGTGGTGATGCGTATCAGGCCGCGATCAGCGCTTCAGCGGCGGCATGTCTCGCATGGCGCGTCAAGCCGACCAAGGGCAATGCCCGTTGGACGGCAAGCGCGGCCCGCTGGATCAGGGCCTCGTCCTGCAGACGGTAGTCGGTAAAGTCCTTGTCGGTCGCGTAGACGCCCAGCGGCAATGTGCGTGCCTGGAAAAAACTGAACAGCGGCCGCAACTGGTGGTCGATCATCAGGGCATGGCGCTCGCTGCCGCCGGTGGCCGCCAGCAAGATCGGCTTGTCGATCAAGGCGTCCTGGTCAATGAAGTCGAAGAAGTGCTTGAACAGTCCCGTGTAGGAACCACGGAAGACCGGCGTTGCCACCACCACAATGTCGGCTTGCTCGACCGCCGCAAGTTCGCGCTCCACCGTCTCGGGCAGATGGGAGCGCCAGGTCGCGCCGGCAAGCTGCGGTGCGAGCTGGCCCAGCTCGACCAGGCGCTGTTCGCACAGCACTTCCTCGGCGATCAGATCCATCAGGTGCTCGGCCAGGGCTGCCGCCTTGGAAGGGCGTTGCAGCCCGCCGGAAACCGCGACTAAGCGAAGTGGACGTTTCATGTTTGCTTTCATAGGGAGTGATGCGCGAGGGCGAAGAATGCCAACGACAAGGAGATGGATGATAGCGGGGGAAATCGATGAAGTATAATGGTCTTATTTCATACATCCATGAATATGGCTCATTTCAATGCTTGAACGCATCCACCTCAGCATCGTCCAGCAGGTCGAAAAACAAGGCTCGCTGACGGCCGCAGCCAGCGTGCTGCACCTGACCCAGTCGGCCCTGAGCCACAGCATGAAGAAGCTGGAGCAGCAGCTGGGCACCGACGTCTGGCTGCGCGAAGGGCGCAACTTGCGCCTGACGCAGGCCGGCCAGTATCTGCTGGCGGTGGCGAACCGGGTGCTGCCGCAACTGGACCTGGCTGAAGAGCGCCTGGGCCAGTTCGCGCAAGGCGAGCGCGGTGCGTTGCGCATCGGCATGGAATGCCACCCTTGCTACCAGTGGCTGCTGAAAGTGGTGTCTCCCTATCTGGCCGCCTGGCCCGACGTGGATGTGGACGTCAAGCAAAAGTTCCAGTTCGGCGGCATCGGCGCGCTGTTCGGCTACGAGATCGACCTGCTGGTCACGCCCGACCCGCTGTACAAGCCGGGGCTGACATTCGAACCCGTGTTCGACTACGAGCAGGTGCTGGTCGTGGCCCAGGGCCATGCCCTGGCGTCGGCGGCCTATGTAAAACCGCAGCAACTGACCCAGGAAGTACTGATCAGCTACCCCGTCGACATCGAGCGCCTGGATATCTACAACCAGTTCCTCTTGCCGGCCGGTGTCACGCCCAAGCGCCACAAAGCCATCGAAACGACCGACATCATGCTGCAGATGGTGGCCAGCGGCCGCGGCGTGGCCGCCCTGCCGCGCTGGCTGGTCGAGGAATACGCGGCCAAGATGGACGTGGTGCCTGTACGGCTGGGCCCGCGCGGCATCGCCAAGCAGATTTTCCTGGGCGCACGCGAGACGGACACCGCCATCGACTACGTGAAGGCCTTCATCGCACTGGCGCGCCAGCCTGCCAGCGCTCATGCGTAGTGAAGCTATGGTCGGCCCCTTGATGCATCCCGCTCAGCCCTGGCCCGCTGGCAACATCACTGATGCCTATTCCCTGGAAGCCAGTACGAAGGACATTGCTGCGTTGAGCGCGGCGGCGCCCCGGATATTGCCTGGGTCCACGATTACCATTCCCTACCTGGCACGCGAGGACGACGACGCGCGGCTGGCCGCGGCGCGCGCCGTGCGCAAGCTCGGCTTTGAGCCCATGCCGCACTTGTCTGCGCGCCGTATCGTCTCGCTCGCTGGCTTGGAGTCATTCATCCAGCGCGCGGTCGCTGAAGCCGGCGTCGAGCGCTGCGTCATCATCGCTGGCGATCCGTCGACCCCGATGGGGCCGTTTTCCGACAGTGCCTCGCTGATCGACACCGGCGTTTTCGAGCGCGCGGGCATGAAGGTGATCGGCGTGGGCGGCCACCCGGAAGGCCATCCGGTGATGAACACGGCTGAACAGTGGGAGGTGCTTGAACGCAAGTGTCACAGCATCGAGAAGCGCGGCATGACGCCCTTGATCGTCACGCAATTCGCCTTTGATGCCGACATCGTGTTGACGTGGTTGCAAGCGCTGCGCGCGCGTGGCGTCAACCATCCTGTGCGCGTGGGCGTGCCGGGCCCCGCGAGCATCGCGGTGCTGGCGCGCTATGCCGCAATGTGCGGCGTGGGTGCCTGCGCCTCGATGTTATCCAAGTACGGGATTTCCATCGGCAAGCTGTTCGGCACGGCGGGGCCGGATGTGTTTGTTGATCGCCTGGCCGCCGGGCTGACAGAAGCACATGGCAAGGTCAGCCTGCATTTCTTTCCGTTTGGCGGCATCGCGCAGTCGGTGAAGTGGGTGGAGCAGTACCGTGCTCGTACCGCCCCGGCCCCTTGAAGAAGAATATTCTTGCCAAATATAGTCGTTAATTGATCAAGGGCCGAAACCCAGAATTGTCACGGCGCGGAAATTGATAAAGTCGTAAATTGGCAGCCCACGATGCACCAATCTTTAGCAAAGTTGCAAATTAAAGTCGTAAAGTGAAACTTTCAGAGCCTGTCGAGCATCTAGCAAACTCATGGCGCTTCAGGTCATACGATCGCGTGGGGGCGTTTCCCTGGCAGTGGAAGGCTGTTCAATTGAAATGGATCAATTCTACGAGTAAACGAACACTCGTTGCCTAAGTACAGCGGCAGCCGGTGTGCTGCCGCTGTAACTGGCTTTACTCGTCTTCAGTCAGGTCATCATCATCGGGGAACAGCTCATTATAGGCGTCCTCGATTCCCTCTTCTTCGAGCAGCAGTAGGTTCCCGTTCTCGGTGTCGCACAGACGCTTCGCACTAAGTTTGAGCCAGGCCTCCGATTTGTCCAACGATACGATGGCGTATTCCGCACCGACCGTTATCAGCAGCCAATTCAGTTCAGCCAGCTCATCCTCCAACTCTTTGACAAAACTGGCACGGATGCTTTTACGGTTCGCAATCTTGCGCAGCGTAATAAGGCCGAATCGGTAGCGGTTCACCTGTCGGTCCTTCTCCTTCTCATAAAGCTTGGCGTTGATAGAAAGGAGTTGAGCTGTAGCTCTGGGCGAGCGACGAGGAAGTTTGGTTTTCATAGATATGCTCCTATGGGATAGGTTTTCCACTTATGGATAAGTTGACTTACAACATTAGTTGCCTTTAAAGGCGAGGCGAGTATAACCTAAAGCCAATCAGGTTGCAAAAAATAGAAATTCAGTTGCGGGCGCACCTAATTAACTAAAATTGACGCATCCTCCATTACCTAGGCGGCCACGCGGTCATGTGACACTTCATAGCCGAATTCTTTAGGATCAGGTGGCCAGCGTCGTCGGCGTGCCAATTTGGGTAAAGCGCTTCAGTGTGGCGGCGCGCACCTGGAGTTCTGCGATCTGTCGGTCGAAGTCACGGGCCATCACTCGCTCACCGAGAACGCCAAAGCAGTCGATCAAGAAAGAGGACAAGGAGATCGTCGCCGACCAGGCCATGCCGGCCGACTGGGCACCAGCGAAACGACGCCAGAAAAATGTCGAGGCGCGCTGGACCAAGAAGCATGGCAAGTCCTATTTCGGCTACAAGCTCTCGGCCAGCGCCGACAAGCGTTACAAGCTCATTCGCAAGATCAAGGTCAGCACTGCCAGCGAACACGACACGCTGCACTTTGAGGCGGTGATCGATTCGGCCAATACCAGCCGTGACATCTACGCCGACAAAGGCTACATCGATGGTGAGCGCGAAGCGCGGCTCAAGAGCGAAGGCTGGCGCATGCACATCCAGCGCAAAGGCAGCAAGGACAAAGCACTGTCCGAAGCGCAAGGGCGACGCAACCGCCGCATCGCTTCGCCGCGTGCTCGCGTCGAGCATGTTTTTGCCGGCTTGGCGCAACTGGGCGGCAAGACGCTGTGCTAGATCGGCTTGGCGCGTGCCACGCTGAATCTGAGCTGGAAAGCAGCAACCTACAACTTGTGCAGCTTTGTCCATCTGAAGGAGGCCGGGGTCGCGGCATTCTGACTCCCGAAGTCCGTCGGGACTGTCAAAAATGGCAGACCCGGACCGCAAAACATCACCAAATCAACATGATCTGGCGGGGCCGCTACTCTCCGGACTGCGCCATGCTCAGTGCATGGCCGCGATCAGCAGTAATTCGAGGTTCCCCGTAGCTGATTGACATTAAAAATGAAAAAAACGATGGGCGTAAACAAATATTGCAAATTTATGGCTCATGTTAGCAGTCAAATGCAGTCAAGAAATGCTAAACTTGAATTGCGAATTCAGTAACATTCGGTGCGCAAGTGCCCCACGACTGGCCGGTAGCCAGCGTTTAGGAGTAAATCGAAAATGGCAGATGTGGATTTGACAAAAGCGAAAAAGATCGAGCGGGCATTCGATTCTCAGCGAGTAAACGAACTCATAACAATAGGCTGGTCTTTGATCGAGACAGCTTCTGGAAAGGACGAATCAGGCTATCCATTGATTGCGTATTCGCTGGCATGGTTCGGTGAAGGTGAGCCACGACACCACTAATACCCTAGTGGCGCCGACAGTGGAACCCACGGCCCGCATTGAAGGGCCTGGTGCATTGAGAGAGCGGTATGGTGCCGCCCCAATTAGGATAAATTATAAATATGGAACTTTTTTACACTTCTTCAAAAGGGGAAGAAATCAACTGGCTCGTCGCAGAAGTAGTCCCCAATGAGAGCTACCGAATCATTGATGACAAGGGACAGCCAAATCCGCAGGGCATAAATCACACCGAGGGCAGGTCGGTGTCCATTGTCTTCTTTGATGGCTTTATAGTCGAAGACGACAAGGTGTATGCCACAGGCTTGCTTACCAAAAATCCAAAAATCGAGGTTGGCCATAGTCCTCGTATTGGCTAGGGAAAACTAGCACTACCATCGGCCCCGCGTAACGCGGCCTTTGAGCTGAGAAAGCCAAGTAACGTGCAGGGCCACAATTATGAGGGATTAATGGATGAGTTCCAACTGCGGTAAATGCGTCGACGACAAACACGAAGGCCACAATTACTGCCGTACTTGCGGCAGCGACCTGAACAATGGCTACGCTCAGAATGTAAGAATCGCCGTTGCCCCTACAACGGCGGAACATTACTGTGGCCATTGCGGCACCGAACGCAACGCGTGTACGTGCCGTTAAGGGAAAATAGCCCGCGCCCTGCGGGCGCCCGCCGGCCGACGGGCGGCGACATCGAAAAAGGCTAGAAAGATGACTCTGAAGATATTGGAAGCACGACGGACGAAAACGCCTTATACCCCAATTGCTACAGGCAGGACTGCAATGTTGCTAGGGGGCCTTGAACAGGCGAAATTTAAATGTGGATGCGGTCACGTCTGGACCGCCTCGGCTAGCCGGACATGCCTAAATGGTGGATTCTTCTTCCAGAATAGCTCAGGGGTCACAGTTGAGTGTCCGTCATGCAAAACTACGGGAAAACTTGCAACCGAGGATTACGACGACGTGCTTTGAACGCCCTCGGCATGCAAGGAAAACTCGTGGCACTTCATTGCATAATTGTTCAGAGAGTCGGCCCTGCTGGCGGCATAAGCCACATGTGTCTTAAAGATATTGCGAACGTTTTGCCATCGACCACGGGGGCCAAGCGCTCATGTTCTGTCATCGCGATTTCGGACACGAGTGGTGTGCTTGCGCAGACCACTTTCGTAGGTAGTCCTACCAGTCGCAGATGCTTAGCTATGGTAATTCCTTTATTTTTTCGCTTCGAGTACGTTATTAAGGCGTTAGTCGGAGCAGTATCTCTTCTGTCGAAAACATAGGCGAGCATCCCAGCATGAGGCATGCGCCAAGCATATCGGCCTGATAAAAACCGATCAATTCCATCCACCCTATACGAATCGAGACCTCTGCTAGGATCTAGCACTTTGCATTCAAAAAAGAGCGCATCATGACGGTCATCAGCGATTCCGCTTCTACATTTTGCTAAGCGAATAGTAATGTCCGGCATTTGATCAATGGAGTAGCCATCGCAGTCAGGCAGCTTAGCATCCCGACTCGGCAAGCTGAAAAATGCATCGTTAAACCCTGGAATTTCACTTCGCCTACGCAGGTTAGTGAGGTTATTAAGAAGACAGTCAGTAATGATATCTTCATCCTTTGTTTCCAGAACTGACGCATCATTATCGACTAAGTCGTGCCAGGCTTTACTCAGGGCCTGGTCAACTACCTTAATAAATCCGGGGTTCCATGCAGGATAAATCACTGAGCCGCGTGGCGGCGTACCGAGGTTAGTGTATGCCAAGATAGTCTACTCTTATACGAATAAAGAACCGTCTTGCAAGCCTTCAAGTGCGAGAAGTCTTGCCTGTGTCGGACTCCAATACCGACTCTGGTCCAAAAGTCCCAAAACCAGCTGATTTCCATCAAGATGAACGATGAGCCGTGATGCCCAATAACTATCCGCAGTGTCTGTCAGTGACTCTGTCTCCAACTTTGACAAAGGCGCGTCCGTTGCGGGCTGATCGTCCGGTACAAATCTCAAGAACCTCCAGCCCTCAATGTTGGCGCCAGGGGTATTTGAAAGCACACATGCCGTCAATCCAGTTGGAGAATACGGCTCTAGTAAATCCTTAAACGTACGCGCAAACTCTTCGATCTGTGTTGTCGTAGGAGGAGCATCGGCCTCAGTGACACAGGCAGCGAACGGAAGCTCAGCTGCCAGCGTATCTTGAATGAGTTGTACGTCCCACGCTGACAAATCATAGAGCTTGGCAGTAAGACGATCCACGTCATTCCAGCAGTGCTGGTGATTGCGTAACTTGGCTGCGACCTCTTTAATATCGACTACTTCGTCGTCGGATAACCGGGTATGGTTTATTAGCGGAAACTCCTCTAGGTCACTCTGTAGGCCCGAATCCCTTTCAACGCCAAATTTCGGACTCGAAAGTAGCTGATAATAAAGCATCAGGTCGCTATAAGACACGACGTATAGAAGGTCAGCCAAAACACGCATGCCGGGATCATTGGGTAATGTCAGTCCAAAGAAGCTTTCCTTGTAGACAACATCCACTTCACAATAAAGAGCCCCACGTACACTTCTATCTAGCTTGGGCGATTCCCTGAACAGCAACAGAGGCCCCTTGTATATCTGCGGGTTTCGTCGCCACTGCACAGTTTTAAGTGTGAACTTCTCAGAAGCATCACCTAGCCGCAAGCCAAACTTGGTTTGTATACTTACTTCAGGTAACCCAACCAGCGCCGAGCTATCTTCTTTTCGCTTCTCAGGCTTCCCACTTTGATAGCCGGAAGTGAACTTCAAATTCCACTTGGATATCTGCTCCGCAACTTTTGCAACCCGAGCAGAGCGGATGCGATCCATCAGCTCCAATCCTAAGGCGCCGCCTTTGTACAGTGCTTTTATAGCCAGTGGATCGTCTTGGACTTGCTGCAGGGATACGGGCGTGGCAGCATTAGGGTCGATACGGAACTGTCCCAGCGCATTAAGATTTTGCTCTCTCTTTGGGCTGATAAAATAAAAACTGTCGCCTGGACTGACTAGATCGTTCCGGGCAACCATCAACAAAAATGGAGCGTCGTTTGATCCCCAGATGCGCGGGTCTTGGCGCAAAGACGCAAAATTCATGATGCCCGTGATCTGTAGGGTCTTGAAGATATGTCGGCGCAACTCGAACGATTTTGGTTGGAACAACAAACGGCCATGCAAGGCAAAGCCGATCGCTGCAGAAGGTTTAGCCCAAATCTTGGATGCAAGTAAGAAAGCAACGTCAGGCGATCCGTACCGCGCTCGAATATCCGCTGTCACCTGCCCGTCATGACTAATTAATTGAGCTAGACGTTTGTTCAGCGCAGCGCTCGCTTGGCCTTTAAATCCAGTCCACGGCGGGTTGCCGACGACGATATCAAATTTCGAGGCGAAGCGATCTAACACTACTTTTGAAAGGCTGCCAAGCTCGTAGTCCGCCGTGTCGTCCGATGAAATAGCATGGGCCCCACTGCCGGCGAGGTCGGCGACTCCTACTGGATGCAATACTACTCCAATGAGCTTCTGGAATTTCAGCTCGCTTAATGGGCTTGGCCGCGGGTCGAGCTCTAGCGCAGCCAGATAGAGACTTAGTGAAGCAATGTTCAAAGCATCGGCGTTGATGTCGAAACCGGTTAGCTGCGTATTCAGTATTTTTCGAATGACTGCGCGAGTGGGGCGCACACCAGACTCTTTCCATCGCTCAGCAACTAACCGACGCAACGCCAGCACCAAGAAAACACCACCGCCGGCGGAGGGGTCAAGGACCTTTGCCTCATGTGGCTTGGCCGAATTGACGGCACTGAAGGCACCATCGAGAACAATTTCTGCGATGCGGCGCGGGGTATAGTGAATGCTGGTAGTTTGTGCCAGATCTGGAAGGAAATTATGTGCAAATTCCTCGTACACTTGGCTAAGTACGCCTACCGGCACGTGCTGGAACTTTATGCCGCCCCAATTGAGCGGCAACTGGCCTGCCACAGCTTTGTGCTGAATGTTGGATAAGTGTCGGCAGACCTCCTGAACACCTGATCCAATTTGCTGTACAAACGTGCCGTAGTCTTTTTCCACAGCGCTCAATGAGAGCAAGTCGCCATTAAATGTTTGATCCATCCAGATGCAAACATTTGTCAAATACGTGGGAGCAGAAAACATCTCTTCCAGAGGTAGCTTTTTTCCGGCGATAGCTACTGCATCTCGATCGTCCACAATGCCACGGTCGACCAGAAATCTAAAGAAGAGCGCACGCCCCACCAAGCCAATAATCTGCTGCACAGTCAATGTTGGAGCATAGCGCTTTATTTCGCTTGCCGCATCACTAAGCAGTTTAAATAGCAGAGTCTCCAGCCACTGGCTTGACGCATCATTTGATCGTTTAGCTGCTTTGCTCGACTGAGTGAACGACGGCACCGCGGCGCCACTTAGCAGGCCTCGCAGCTTTGCACGAGCTGCCTCTCCATTTGCGTCGATAACTGGCTGAGGTACATCATTGAGCAGACTAATGGAATAGACGGTGATCCCGCCTGGACGCACCACGCCAAGGAATCGGGCATCTGCCCGACATGCGAGGACGCGAACCAGTTCAGATAAGCGCCCGGAAGCTTCAGCGGTGGTGTCACCCAGACGATCATGCCGGACGATATAGATGACCGGCGCACCGGCCGTCTCGACAACCGCATCGGGGAAGTTGCCTGGTGCTTTACCATTCGCAGTAGACGAAATCAAATCCAAATAGCGTATGTGGCGCGGAGTCGGATTTCCATCGAAGGAGACTATGCTGTCTCGATCAATGCCTGACGCACGCAGCATCTCAAATAAATCAGCCTGTGCCATGTTTCTTCTGTATCGAGGAGACGTCTTGTATTGTTACCTTAGGCGCAAGCTTGCCGCTACTGCGCCCAACTGAATGGGGAGAGAATTCCAGTGATCGCTGCTTTTCCTGCGACGTCCCGCGATCAACCATCAAATATTCATCGATGCGATCGAGGATCGGGGAAAGCTCAAGAATAGTTCCTGTTTGCGCGATCTCACCATCACGAAGACACAATACCGCAACAGGATGTATTGATACAACCATTCGCAAATCTGAACTAGACTCACGGGGTAAGCCGAGCACCTTACGTATCTCCTGAACTAGTTCGACGATGACATCTCGGCGGAGCCCATATCCTTCCTCCAAGACACAACAAACTGCAATCACTGCCATTTCTTGAACTGTGTATTCCCGAGCTATACGCGCTCCACGAGTCTCAAAAAATCCCGGCAATTCAGCGAGCAGACTTCTCAACTTGTGGCGTGAATACCCTGTTAGCTTGACCAAGTCCGCTGATGTGATTCGATGAGATATCATAATGGTATTATAGAACAAATCTGCGCCACAAACACGCAGAGCTGTGCTGTTCTGGCGCAGATCTGCGTCAACTCAACGCAGATTGTTAAGTTGCATTGAAAATTGACCCACTTTCCCCACGAATTTGCAACGAAATCTGACCCACGTTATTAGCACAATTCCACCTGTCTTATCGGCAGGAAATCGGAGTGATCGACGTAGCTCTACGCGGCATCATTCGACGCTGGCACCTTCGTGACCAGATCCCAATACGAAAAATCGCTAGGCGACTGGACATCTCGCGCAATACCCGGGCCGTAATGGATTGATATTCGTCCTGCTCGAAACGCTGAACCAATCGGACTCGTAGGTTTCTTTCGGAGCGATTTTCGCAGGATGTCGATTGGATCTACGCATATCACTTTCCCCCGCTGCGTTCACGCTGGCGGAACCGCTTCACGTATGCGCTGTCGGCAAGATCGTCCGGGCCAAAATCCAAAGCGCAGTTGGCTAACGAGGCGAGCGTGTTATCTGTCAATTTAAAGCCCTTGGGGAGCAGGCCATAGTTGTCCGCACTGTTTTCCTGGATGGCGGCAAGCAACGCCTTGAAGAAATCGGCTCGTGATGGGCGCGCGGCTGCCGTGGCGGCGGCGGTCAAAGAATCAGTGGCTTCCATGTCAGCATGTTGAGCATCGGAAGCTACTACTTGGAGAAATTGGCTCAATGATCTTGCCCCCATATAACCAGACACAGCCAATCGTTTAGTTAGCGCCGCTTTCCTGAGCCCGGCGCGCCAGCTCCCTCCTGAACATGCGAGGCGATTTCCATTTCAGCGACGAATGCGGATGGACCTCGTTGAAGTGCATAAAGGCGTCTGGCAGTTGAGCCAGAACGATTTCAGCGCTGCTGCGGTCCATCAAGTTCACGTAGTCCCGTTTAAACGTGTTCACGAAGCTCTCGGCCATGCCGTTCGACTGCGGGCTGCATACCGGTGTATGCACCGGTTCAATCCCAAGTGCGCGCACCAGCGCGTGCGTTTCATGGGCTCGATAGGCGCCGCCGTTGTCGCTCAAGAATTCCAGCCTGGTCGAGCCGACGCTGGCCTGGCCGAATCTTGTCTCGACCGCTTCCACCAGCATGTCGCGCACGGGCTCGCCAGGCAGGCCACGTTCGGCCCACGCACGCCAGGCAATGATTTCTCGGTCACAGCAATCCTTCATGAACACACCGGTCACCACTTCGCCGTTGTCGCAGGCGATCTCGAAGCCGTCCGAGCACCAGCGCTGATTGGGTTCGTCCACCGCCACCGCGCCATTGTGCACGCGGCTGCTCACTGGGCGTTTCGGCGCCTTGGGTAGCAGCAGACTGTTCGCCTTCATCACGCGATAAAACCGCTTGTGATTGATTGCTGGCAAGCCCATCAAGGCGCGCGTGCGGTTGACCAGAGCGCCAGCCCGGCGGTAGCCATAGGTCGGCAGCGCTGTAATCTCGGCGCGCACGGCGTCGACCAGGATGGCGTCGGTAGGTTGGTGGAACGTCTGAGTGGTGCGCCCGTCGATCCAGTCCGCGGGACGAACCAGCAGCTGGGCTACGTGTGAGCGCGCTACGCCAAGGGCAGAGCAGACCGGCTTCACTGGTCGTCCTTGCCCGACAAGGGCGAGCGCGCAATCCACTTTTTTTCGCGAGCAAACTCGACGGCCTCCTTCAGGATTTCCGCCTCCATCGTCTTCTTGCCGAGCATGCGCTGCAACTGGGCTATCTGCGCGCGTGCAGCGGCCAGTTCGCTCGCCGGTACCACCGATTCGCCAGCAGTGACCGCCGTTAGCGCGCCTTCCCGTTCGAGCTTACGCCAGTTGAACAACTGGCTTGCACCGACGCCATGCTTGCGAGCGACCAGCGACACGTTCATGCCTGGCTCGTAAGTCTCGCGCACCAGCGCCGCTTTTTCCTCGGCAGACCAGCGCCTGCGGCGCTCCTGGCTCACCGTCACCACCTCGATTGTTTGCTTGTTCCTAGTCATATGCACAGTCCTATTCCTATCCGTAAGAATAACGCATAGGCTGTGTCTGGTGAATCAAGGGGCTATTTCACTCAACGACGGCCAATACTTGAGGTCGAACTGCCCGGAAAGGACATCTAGGCGCTCTTTGATATAGGACTTGAACAGGTAATTGTCTTCAGATGCAGCCTCGATAACGTCGCAGACGTGATAGTGCGTATTGCTGCTAAAGCCCGATGTGTTGTGCAAATCCGAACGACGTTCCAAGAAATCGACCAGCTCCGCCGCTTTGCCTGCAATCTGTTGATTGACGTCGGCGAGTTCATCGCGTGCAGAGCGTGCCTTTACGATTTTATCGGGACTCCAGAACGCGGCCGTACTCAGAAGAACCTCCAAGAAAACCTTAAGGGCCGGGGGCTGCTTATGCAGCTTCTCGTGTAATTCCTCATAAGCCTCTTTCAGTTCAAGGCCACGCAAAAGCAATCGATCTGCCACCGCATTTTCACTTGGCAGAATGTGATGCTCGATGTTGTAGCGTTTTCCATCAATAAGGAGGTTTTCGCAGATTTGCAGTGGGGTCGTCAATTGGTGTGAGCTCATGGGCTGTCTGTGATGTTGAAGATGCTTCACAGCATATTTGATCAAGGCGGGCATGTCGGTACCCCAGTCGCGGCTACTCAGCAGGCCCTCAGGTACTCACACAATCTCGTCTCCGCTATGGAGAGTCTTTGAGCGACAAGTGAAGGTTGACGGTCTTTCTATTTCACCTGGACTAACGACCATGACACCGCTTGTACTTTACGCCGCTGCCACACGAACAAAGGTCATTCCGCCCCGGTTTTTTGGTCTTCGCAGGAGGGATGACATTTTTCGGTTGGTTAAGATTCACCGCCCGCGAGGGTTGAGACATTCGCGTGGCGTCTTCGTAAATGTGGGCGTTTTCTTCCGTTTGAGCGGTCGGTATGTTGACCGTGAAAAACTGCGCCCGGTAGTATGTTCCATGAGCGTCAACCTCTGCCACGACCCCGATGACATTTGAAGCCTTGACGGCCAATCCAGCTGCGCTGGCCTTGTCATTTACCTTAGTCCAGTCAATTTGGTGGTCGTATTGTTGAAGCCAAACGAAGAGTGGCCCACCGTCCCCAGACAGAAGAAAGTAGCGAGCGGGATGCTGGTTCAGGGTTTGGCGAAGGTCGCTCAGCATCTTGGCCAAATTACACCGGCCTTCCTCTCCCAGGTCTCGGATATGGCTTTCCGCTGAAAGCCATCTGGATGCTCGGGTGGCGTCGAGCGCTCCAAGCAGCTTCAGCACCTCTTCAGGGAAGTCCTGAGCTGGAAATGGCCGGCTTTCCCAGTCTTCGCCTTCAAAACTTTTGTCGACGACGTCGCTCATGCCGTTCCAGATGACCATGCTCGTCTTGCCACCCTTCAGTTGGTCGGCAATGTCCTGATCGAAGCGGTTCTTCTTCAGGTATGCGCCCAAGTGGTCGAACTCATCGAATAAACTAGAGCGGCGCATCCCCGCCACAGCCTGCCGCACCTCCATATAGTGAGCGAACTCGCCTGGTGTCGGCAGGAGCCGCTTGAGCACAAACAGGTCGTCGATGGACAGAGAAACGAAAGCATGCTTTCCAAGTAGCGGCTCAATCTGCGGCAGTTCCTTGCAATACGTCGAAAAGGGCGAGAACGATTCCACCGTTAGCCCGATCGGTACCATCACGCGGTAGTCGGCGCGGCGGACGCGGCCGCACTCTTCGTACTTGCCGTTCACCAAGTAATAGAGGGGCACTTCGTCCGCCGAATTCAGATAAATGAAGAAGCGCTCACATTGTTTGTAGGCCTTAAGTACCAAGTCCTGTACGGACTGGGCGTGGCGGCCGAAATCAAGTGCTGGCGACGCGATGGTGGCCGCCGCGCCGGCCTTGGCTTCAACTAAGAACAGTACGTCATCGACTAGGATGAGGGTGTCGTTTTCCGACCACTGCCTGCTAGTAGAGTCCTTGTAGTACACCTCCTGGAAAATCGTGGCACCTGAAAGCTGGGTGGCCAGAATGTCGGCGAATGCAGCCTCGCTCATCGTCTTCTGCCGATTTTCAAAGGTCTTCTTGTAGTCCGGTTTTCGCTGAAGGAGGTTATAGAGAAGTGCACGGTACCCAGCATCGCGGGTGAAGCACGGATCTACGGCGTAGTAGTCCGATCCAAGCTGGATTAATGGTTTTTTCCGGGCAGGCAATGTCCGATAGGGTGTCCCCGCATAATCGCCCGCTGCGAAGAACTCGGTTTCTTCTCCCCGCTGGTACGCCAAGTCCGCCAGCAGCGTCGGCGGCAGCTTCGTGTGACGGCTCACGTTGGCAATACCGCCCCGAAACATGTCGTCCATTGCCTGCCCGGCGGTTTTCGATTGCTCCGCATTGGCAGCAACCCACGCCTGCATGACATCTTCCAGAGGCTTGTCCTGTGCAGCAGCGAAGGCCTGCGCCGCCTCAAATTGCTTCATCATCGCCGAGATAGCGTCGGCATGCCCAGAGCGCGTGGCGTTTGCCATGGACTGGAAGCCTTCGGCGATATCGATGGCACCGACGCCATACACTTCTTTCAAAACATCATCGTGAGGCGCCAGGACGTAGCGGTAGAACTCACCTTCCAAGACTTGGTAGCGGTTCCCGCGTAGCATGACCCAAGTAGATTTCGCGTGGAATTCAATATCGGCCGTATCGGGACCAAAGGCGCCGTCTTTGATATCAGCTGACGTGACCATAGCAAAAAACAAGGCCTGCTCTCGCAGTTTTCTGCCTAGTTCATATAACTCGGCGCACCGGGCTTCGTCGAATGCGACGTCCGCTGAGGCGACATCTGACGCGAGAACCGCGTGCACGTACTCCAAAAGGAACTGGTTTTCGTTGATCAGATCATCAGTACCATGCGATTCGGATTGCTCCTGAGAGGCACTTTGGTCTGCTATTGCTTTCATCATGTGCCGGGAGTAGATGTAGCCGAGCAGATCGTGCGGAGGCATTGCGACAATTAGCTCACGCATGTGGGCGGCAGTGGCTTCCATGTCTTTTAACAAGGAAACGCTCGCCTCTTTTCGTTTTTTTTCGTCCATAGTTGGCCTCACCTTGAGGTAACAAAGTCGTGTGTTCGCCAGCGGAGAGGCCAACTCGCCAAAGCATTTATCGTTTCAGGTATCGAGCATGTCCCAATCGTCGCCGAGCATCCAACGGATGGTAGATAGCTTTCCGTTAATCATTCCCCACTCAAAATCATTCCATGGGCCGATGCCATCGGGACCGAGTTCATCCTCCGTTCGTTTGGCCGAAGCAAGAGCGCCTTCCCAAACGGTGTCTAAGAACATTAATGTTCGATCAAATCTCCCGCTCGCCTACTCAATTTACGACTTTAATGAGCAGGAATACCTGGCGTCCTCCCATGTGACGTTTACTCCACCGTCACCGACTTCGCCAGATTGCGTGGCTTGTCCACATCCGTGCCGCGTGCCAGTGCCGTGTGATACGCCAGCAGTTGCAGCGCGACCACGTGCAGGATCGGCGACAGGTCGCCGTAGTGCTCGGGCAGGCGGATGACGTGCAGGCCTTCGCCGGAGCTGATGCGGGAATCCACGTCGGCGAAGACGTACAGCTGGCCGCCGCGGGCGCGCACTTCCTGCATGTTCGATTTCAGCTTTTCGATCAGGGCGTCGTTCGGTGCGATGGTGACGACCGGCATTTCATTCGTCACCAGGGCCAGCGGGCCGTGTTTCAGTTCGCCGGCCGGATACGCTTCGGCGTGGATGTACGAGATTTCCTTCAGCTTCAACGCGCCTTCCAGGGCGATCGGGTAGTGCATGCCGCGGCCCAGGAAGAGGGCGTTTTCCTTGCGGGCGAATTCTTCGGACCAGGCGATGATTTGCGGTTCCAGCGCCAGCACGGAAGCGATGGCGACGGGCAAGTGGCGCATGGCTTTCAGGTGCGCCGCTTCCTGTTCTTCGGAGAGGCGGCCATTGACTTGCGCCAGGCACAGGGTCAGTAGGAACAGGCCGGCCAGCTGCGTCGTGAACGCCTTGGTGGACGCCACGCCCACTTCCACGCCGGCGCGCGTGATGTAGGCCAGCGCGCATTCGCGCACCATGGCGCTGGTGGCCACGTTGCAGATGGTCAAGGTGTGCTGCATGCCCAGGCTGCGCGCATGTTTCAGGGCGGCCAGGGTGTCGGCCGTTTCGCCGCTTTGCGAAATGGTGACCACCAAGGTGTTCGGGTGCGGCACGCTGTCGCGGTAGCGGTATTCGCTGGCCACTTCCACGCTGACGGGCACCTTGGCGATCGACTCGATCCAGTACTTGGCCGTCATGCCCGCATACGAGCTGGTGCCGCAGGCGAGGATCAGCACGCGGTCGATCTGCTTGAAGATGGCATAGGCGTTGTCGCCGAACAATTCCGGCATGATGCCCGTCACGCCTTCGAGCGTGTCGCCGATGGCGCGCGGCTGCTCAAAAATTTCCTTCTGCATGTAGTGGCGATACGGGCCCAGCTCGGCCGCGCCCGTGTGGGCGTGCACGGTCTTCACTTCGCGCTCGACGGGCTTGCCGTCAACGTCGACGATCCAGCAGCGCGACAATTGCAGGTCGACCACGTCGCCTTCTTCCAGGTAGATGATCTGGTCCGTCGTGCCGGCCAGGGCCATGGCGTCGGACGCGACAAAGTTTTCACCATTACCCAGACCGACGATCAGGGGCGAGCCCTGGCGCGCGGCGACCACGCGGTGCGGTTCGTCGCGGCAGAACACGGCAATCGCATACGCGCCGTCGAGGCGTTTGACGGCCTGCTGCACGGTCTCGAACAGGTCGCCGTTATACATGTGCTCGACCAGATGGGCGATCACTTCCGTGTCCGTCTGGCTCTGGAAGACGTAACCGAGGGCCGTCAGTTCGGCGCGCAATTCGTCGTGGTTTTCGATGATGCCGTTATGCACCAGCGCCACGCGGGCGTTTTCTTCCGTTGGGGAAAAGTGCGGATGGGCATTGAAGGAGACAGGGGCGCCATGCGTGGCCCAGCGCGTGTGGGCAATGCCCGTAAAACCGCTCAAGCCTTCTTCGGCGATCTGCTTTTCCAGCTCGGCCACACGCGAGGTGGAGCGCGAACGCTGCAAACGGCCATCCGCATGCAGGGCGATGCCGCAGGAATCGTAGCCGCGGTATTCCAGGCGCTTCAAGCCTTCGACCAGGATGGGAGTGATATTACGTTGCGCTACCGCGCCGACGATGCCGCACATGGAAACCTCTGTTTAAAATTTAATCAATGCATGCATGCTAATGCAGAGTGTATGAAATATGCTTTCTAAATCTGTGTATTTTTGACTGAATATTTCACGACTATTTTATGATGAAATATTATTTCATTTAAACTCAATATTTTTCCCAATTCATCAAAATCATGAACAATAGCAACATTACTCTCGACGAGATCGATCGTCGCATCCTGAACGCCCTGCAAATTGATGCATCGCAAACCAACAGCGAGCTGGCGCAAGCGGTGCACGTCTCGGCGCCCACCTGTTTGCGCAGGGTCAAGCATTTACGCGAAAGCGGCGTCATCGAGCGGCAAGTGGCCATCGTCGCGCCACAGCTGGTGGGCGCGCGCCTGACGGCCATCGTGGAAATCACGCTCGATGTGCAGGCGGCGGAACGCATGGCGGAATTCGAAGAGCTGGTTGCGCAAGAAGCTGCCGTGCTGCAATGCTACCGCGTCTCCCCCGGGCCCGACTTCGTGCTGATGGTGCAGGTGGCCGACATGCCCGCATATCACGCGCTGGCGCACCGCCTGTTCGCCGCGCACGCCAATGTGCGCAACGTAAAAAGCTATTTTTCCACGTTCCGCAGCAAATTCGAGACGCGCATCGCCGTGTGAAGCAGGCTGCAGACAAGTTATCCCGGCTTATCCCTGGTTTTTCGCCTGCTTATGCACAAGCTTATCCACAACACAAAAAATTCCAGATTTCCACAGCCGCCACATCCGGCCTCGCATGAGGCCCCTGAATAAATATACATGACCTCCAAGATAAAACTTATCCCGACTTATCCATGGCTTGTCCATGCCTTAAGCACAGGCTTTTGCACAGCCTTATCCACAACCCGCATTGACGAACAACTCTTGAATATCCTTACAATACAATGACTTATAAGTTATTCATCACTTATTCTCAGATTGCGCACAAGCTTATCCACAGTCCAGGCAAGCAAAAACCAACGATACTTTTTCAGCCTGCTCAAACTGGCTTGTATGCTGGATTGGCAAGTTGGGCCCGATAACTTATCCCGTCTTTTCCACAGCTTCTTTACCGTTTATACGCAGCTTATACCGGGCTTATCCATCACTTGTTCGCATGCTTGTTCACATGTTTATCCACACAACAATACGGAGAAAGTACGGGATGGGAAAAATGGTCGGACTTATCCCGGGTTGCTAGCCAACTCTCCACAGGATTATCCACAGGCGCAAAAAAACGCCGCCAGCCGGACAGGCTGACGGCGTCATGCGTACCGAGGGCGGTGCGCTTATTTCTTGATTTTCACGGGATGCGTCCAGCCGTCGATGGTCACCTGGCGCGCGCGCGAGACCGTCAGCTTGCCGGCCGGCGCATCTTTCGACAAGGTCGTGCCGGCGCCCAGGGTGGCGCCCTTGCCGACGGTGACGGGCGCGATCAGCTGGCTGTCGCTGCCAATAAAAGCGTCGTCTTCAATCACCGTGCGGAACTTGTTCACGCCATCGTAGTTACAGGTAATCGTGCCGGCGCCGATGTTAACCTTCGAGCCGATGGTGGCGTCGCCGATGTAGGCCAGGTGGTTGGCCTTGCTGTGCGCGGCGATCTGGCTGTTTTTCACTTCGACGAAGTTACCGATGTGCACGTCTTCCGCCAGGACCGTGCCCGGGCGCAAGCGCGCGTACGGGCCGATGATGGAGGCGGCGCCGACGACGGCGTCCTCGATATGGCAGAACGGCTTGATGTACGCGCCAGCGGCCACCGTGGCGTTGATGATCACGTTGTTGGCGCCCACGCGCACGCCGTCGCCCAGTTCAACTTTGCCTTCGAACACGCAACCGACGTCGATGGTGACATCGCGGCCGCAGATGAGTTCGCCGCGCACGTCGATGCGGGCAGGATCCAGCAGGGTCACGCCCCGCTCGAGCAGCGCTTGCGCGATATTGTTCTGGTGGATGCGTTCCAGCTGGGCCAGCTGCACCTTGCTGTTGACGCCCGCCACTTCCCACACGGCGGCCGGGTGGGCCGAGGTGACGGCCACGCCATCGGCGACGGCCTGGGCAACGATATCGGTCAGATAGTACTCCCCTTGGGCATTGTCATTCGACAAGGCCGACAGCCATTGCTTGAGCTGCACGGTAGGCGCGACCATGATGCCGCTGTTGATTTCCTTGATGGCGCGCTCTTCAGGCGTGGCATCTTTTTCCTCGACGATGCGCACGATGGCGCCATGCTCGCGCACGATGCGGCCCAAGCCATACGGATCGTCCTGTTCCACGGTCAGGATGGCCAGCTTGTCGTTGCCAGCCGCCTGCACCAGTTGTTGCAGGGAAGCGGCGCTGGTCAGCGGCACGTCGCCGTACAGGATCAGGGTCGGCACGCTGTCATCGAGCAAAGGCAGCGCTTGTTGCACGGCATGACCGGTGCCCAGTTGCTGCGCCTGCTCGGCGGCGTCGATCTGCACGGCATGGTTCACCTTGTAGCCGTCGAGCAACTTCAGCACCGCTGCGCCCCCATGCCCGTAAATCACGCATAATCGGGACGGCGCCAGGCCGCGCGCCGTGTCGATGACGTGCGACAACAGCGGCTTGCCCGCCAACGGGTGCAATACCTTGGGCAGTGCCGACTGCATGCGTTTGCCCATACCGGCAGCGAGAATGACAACGTTCATAGACCGTCTTTTATAAGTTAAGAATATGAAAAAGTTTAACACGCAGGCCCCGTCTTCCACGCCTTCCAGCCGCTTTACTTATGCCGTGCTGGCCTTACTGCTGGTCTTCGTCGCCGGCTGCAGCGGCTTGCGCCTGGCCTACAACAATGGCGATACCGTGCTGTACTGGTGGCTGAACGCGTATGTCGACCTGGACCGCGACCAGAAGGGCTGGGTGCGCGAGGATATCGACAAGCTGTTCGACTGGCACCGCAAGACCCAATTGAAGGATTACGTGGAAATCCTGCACACGGGCCAGAAGCAGTTGCAAGGCAATATCACGCAGGCGGACCTGATGGCCGACTACAGCGAGATCAAGCAGCGCACCCAGGCGCTGTTGCTGAAGGCGGCGCCCGAGCTGGCCGACCTGGCGCGCTCGCTCAAACCCGAACAGATCGCGCAGATGGAAAAGAAGTTCAAGTCGAACAATGATGATTACCGCAAGAAATACCTGAGCGGCGATCAGGAGAAGCGCCAGAAGCTGCGCTACAAGAAAGCCATGGAGCAATTCGAACTGTGGTTCGGCAGCTTCAGCAGCGAGCAGGAAGCCCTCATCCGCAAGGCGTCCGACGCGCGTCCGCTGAACAATGAGATCTGGCTCGACGAACGCATGCGGCGCCAGCAGAACGTGTTGAACCTGGTCAAGAAAGTTCACCAGGAAAAACTCGGCAAGGAAGCGACCGTGGGCTTGATCACGACCCTGATCAAGGACAGTTTCGAGCGCCTCGAGCATTCCGAGCGCAAGGCCTTCTTCGATGCCTACGAAGGCAGCACGGCGCAGATGGTCATGACGGTGATCAAGAGCGCCACGCCGGCGCAAAAGGCTCACGCCGTCAAGCGCATGCAGGGCTGGATCGACGATTTCAATTCCCTGGTCACGCAAGCCAAATAGACAGGCAGCGCCAGCAGGGGGGAGGGGGCCATATGCTATAGTGGCCGCCACCGAATTGAAGAAATCCCCCATGCAAAAGAAGATTAAAAAACCCGCCAAAGTCCCCGTCCACCACGCGCCGCCACCGAACCAGGTGCGCATCATCGGCGGGCAGTGGAAGCGCTCCGTGCTGCCTGTTTTGCAGGCACTCGGCTTGCGCCCAACGCCGGATCGGGTGCGTGAAACCGTATTTAACTGGATCAATCACTTGCGCGACGGCGACTGGTCCAACGCCCAGGTGCTGGACCTGTTCGCCGGCAGCGGCGCGCTGGGTTTTGAAGCGGCCAGCCGCGGCGCAGGCTCCGTCACCATGGTCGACACGCACACGCCCGTGATCCGCCAGCTGGAAGAGAACAAGGCGAAATTGCGCGCCGACAATGTGCAACTGCTGCGCGGCGACGCCCTGCTGACGGCGCAAGGCCTGGCAGCGCGCGGCCAGCGTTTCGACCTGATCTTCCTCGATCCGCCCTACCAGCAGGATTTCCTGGCGAAAGTGTTGCCCTTGTGCGCCAACCTGCTCAAGGAAGGCGGCATGGTGTACGCGGAATCGGGCTTGCCGCTGGTCTTTGACGAGAATAGCGAGCTGGAAAAACCGGAATGGATGGCGCCATGGGAAGTCATCCGCGCCGACAAGGCGGGCACCGTTTATTATCATTTGCTAACTTACAACAAAGTGCCGGCAACTGCCTGAATCTGCCTATAAATGAGGCAAAAAAGCTCCCTGGCCCGAGGCACTGCACCAAGGTGGTCACCAATTTCAGGCATAATGCGCGTCTATATTGGTGCATCGTCAGGGAGCCGCAATGGTTGTAGCCGTTTATCCAGGAACATTCGATCCGCTCACGCGCGGTCATGAAGATTTGGTGCGCCGCGCATCGGGTCTGTTTGACAAGCTGATCGTCGGTGTCGCCGACAGCAAGAACAAGCAACCGTTTTTCTCGCTCGACGAACGCCTGGAAATCGCCAACGAAGTACTTGGCCATTACCCGAACGTGCAAGTGGAAAGCTTTTCCGGCTTGCTCAAGGATTTCGTGCGCAAGCATGAGGCGCGTGTCATCGTGCGCGGCTTGCGCGCCGTTTCCGATTTCGAGTACGAATTCCAGATGGCGGGCATGAACCGCTACCTGCTGCCCGATGTCGAAACCATGTTCCTGACGCCATCCGACCAGTACCAGTTCATTTCGGGCACCATCGTGCGCGAAATCGCGGCGCTGGGCGGCGACGTCTCCAAGTTTGTCTTCCCCTCGGTGAACCGCTGGCTGCAAAACAAGATTGCCGCCAACGCTGCTTCATCGCAATAAGTAAGAGTGAAATCATGGCATTACTGATCACCGACGAATGCATCAATTGCGACATTTGCGAGCCCGAGTGCCCGAATGACGCGATCTACATGGGCGCGGAAATCTACGAAATCGATCCCAACAAGTGCACCGAATGCGTGGGCCACTTTGACGAGCCGCAATGCCAGCAAGTGTGCCCCGTCAGTTGTATCCCCTTCAATCCCGCCTGGCGCGAAAGCCCGGAGCAATTGATGGCCAAGTACGAACGCCTGCAGGCGGAATTGCCCGCCAAGCCCTAAGCTTTTCTCCCGCGCCACATCCAGGCCACTTCTGCGTGGCGCCAGCTTCTGCCAACTGTTCTACACTGTGTGCTGACTTATCCACAGCCCATGGTTTCCACGGAGGTAGAAGATGCAAATACGCACATCCCGTTTGGGCCGCTCCCTCGCGGCCGCCTGCCTGAGCGCCGTCCTGGCACAGCCGGCGCTGGCCGTCGAGATCGGCGGCGTCAAGCTGGACGACACGGTGCAGCTGGCCAGCCGCGAATTAAAACTCAACGGCGCCGGCGTGCGCTACAAGGTCATCTTCAAGGTCTACACGATCGCGCTGTACCTGCCTGAAAAGAAAACCCAGCTGGCCGACATCCTGGCCCTGCCCGGACCGCGCCGCCTGGAAATCGTCATGCTGCGCGACATCACTTCCGACGAACTGGGGCAAGCCTTCATGCAGGGCTTGAAGCGCAGTTCCGAGCAGGCCGACCGCACACGCCTGCTGAGCCAGACGATGCAGTTCGGCGCCATGTTCGAAATGGTGCCCGGCCTGAAAAAGGGCGACATTCTCACCGTGGACTGGCTGCCGGAAGAGGGAACGTTGTGCAAGCTGAACGGCAAGCAGGTGGGCGACACGGTGCCGGATCTGGCTTTTTACAATGCGCTGCTGAAAATCTGGATCGGCGCCCATCCGGCGGACACGGTGTTGCGCGCGCATTTGCTGGGTGACATGGCCTGAACGAAAACGCGGGCGTAAAAAAAGCCGGCTCGCGCCGGCTTGTCTTTCTGCAACAGCGAGCTTATGCGCGGGTCGACAGGGCGCGCAGTTCGGCGGCGTTGCTTGGCGACACACCATCCATCTTGCCCAAGGTGCGCTGCAAGGCTTGCGCTTCGCGCATCTGCTGGCGCGCCAGGCGCTCTTCGCGGCTCAGTTTGGGACGCACCACCAGCATCATGGCGCGGGCAATGCCCACCAGCAAAGGCTTGAACAGCAGGGCGAAGGCGCCCACGGCAACGATCACCAGCACGAGTTGCAGGGTGTTCAGCAGGGAAATCTCCAGCACGGGTGCGGATACTGCGTACAGGGCGGAGGCGAAGGTAGACATAGTGTTCCAGTGCATTATAGAATTTGCCAGTACTATAGTGCAGTGCAACATATAAATCTAATTCCATTTCTTGATACCAATTATATGAATCGTGAATGGAAAACTGTAATATTTTTTGACGAGTGAAAATATTCGTGCCCGGCGCGGTTTACACTCCTAAGTAATCAATTTTAAGTAATCAATTCAACTTTTATCTTGGGCTTTCCATGAGTTTTCTGACGCTGGATCTGAACTTGCTGCGTGTTTTCGACGCCGTCATGACGGAACAAAACCTGACGCGCGCAGCCGGCCACCTGGCGATGACGCAGCCGGCGGTATCGAACGCCATCAAACGCCTGCGCGAGAGCCTCGGTGACGAATTGCTGATCCGCACGGCGTATGGCGTGAAACCCACGCCCCGCGCCGAAGCCCTGTGGCCATCCGTGCGCTCGGCCCTGGCCAGCCTGGAAGCGGCCGTCACGCCGGAAACCTTCGATGTGTCGAAAACCCACGCCACCTTCCGCATGGCCATGGCCGATGCGACGGCCGCGTTCTGGCTGCCGTCATTGATGCGCTCGATCGAACGGGAAGCACCCGGCGTCAACGTGCGCATGATGCCGCTGACCACGCGCGAACCGCGCCCGATGCTGCTGCGCGGCGATATCGACCTGGCCGTCGGCTTTTTTCCCGGCGTGGCGGCGCAATTGTCGAGCGAAACAGGTTCGCCCATCCGCCACGAGCGCCTGTATTCCGGCAAGTATGTGTGCGTGATGCGGCGCGGCCATCCGCTGGCCGACAAGGAATTGACCCTGGATAACTACTGCGCGGCGAACCATTTATTGGTGAGTTTTTCCGGCCGCGCGCATGGCTTGATCGACGAGGCGCTGTCGCAGATCCACCGTGAACGGCGCATTTTGCTGACGGTCAACCAGTTCTTCACGGCAGGCAGAGTGGTCGCCAATTCCGACCTGATCACGGTCTTGCCGCGCCATTTGATCGCCTCGACGGGCATGACGGAGTCCCTGCTGTACAAGGATTTGCCATTGACCTTGCCAGCCGTCCACCTGGACATGCTGTGGCACGAGCGCGACGCCCGCAGCCCCGCCCACAAATGGCTACGCAATCATCTGGAAAGCATGAACACACCCACTTTACGGACGGCGACGGCGGCCGGCGGCGGCGTGGCGCCGAAACCGCATATTGAATAAACCGTAGCCTGCACAAGAAAAAACGCCTGATGATCTCTCATCAGGCGTTTTGCTATGCGTGATTGCTGGAGCGATAACCGATGCGAAAACCGCCCCAGTGCTTGCCATCGACGTGGATCGGCACGGATAAATCATGCATGACCTCGCCCGTGTCGCGTTTATACGTCTGCAACAAAAACGCCTTGGTATTGCTGCCGCAGCGCTTGCCCGTGCGGTCGCTGAAGATGCGCTTGGTGCGGTTATTGACCATGTCGGTGGCGTAGTCGCCCGTCAGCGGCTGGGAAAACTTCTTGTTGTGCGTTGGAAAATAGCCATTGTTGTCGACGGCGCCCGCGTAGGCCAGGTGGGGTAATGCCGCCAGCACGCCTTCCTGCAGATCGGGCAGCACCTTGTCCGTAAAGGCGTCGAACTTCGTGTTGTGCTTGGGCGGATTGGTGTTCGGAATGGGGCGGTAGTGGCGGTCGAACAGGGCTTCGCGCGTGATGCGCCCCGACGCGATCGCTTGCTCGAACAATTTGCCCACCTCGCGCGCGGCGCGCTGGGCCGCCTCGCGGATCTCGTCGTGCGGCGTGGCCACGCTCGATTCACCGAGGGCGCCGGCGATCACTTCGGCCCGCTCGGCCAGGGCCATGGCCGACTGCGTGGCGCGCGGCAATTCGGCATTCGTCGACAGCATGCTGTCGCGGATTTGCAGGATGGCGTCGGCGATCACTTGCGTCGTGTCGACGTGCTCGCGCGAGGCGCGGGCGATTTGCCCGATCTCGTCTTCCGACTCGCCCGACGATTCTTCGATATGGCTGAGCGAGGCATGCACGCTTTCCACATTGCGCGCCGCTTCCGTGACACCGGCCGCCAACGAACTCATGCCACGCGCGGCTTTTTCTGCCTGTTCATTGATTTCGCGCACCATCACGCTGATTTCATCGGAGGCTTCCTTGGTGCGCTGCGCCAATTGCCGCACTTCCCCGGCCACCACGGCAAAACCGCGGCCGTGTTCGCCGGCGCGCGCCGCTTCGATGGCGGCGTTCAGCGCCAGCAAGTTGGTACGCGCGGAAATATCGGAAATGGCTTCCGTAAAGCCCGTGATGCGTTTGGATTTTTCCTGCAAGCTCAGCATGTTGCTGGAAGCGCCTTGCGCTTCCTCGCGGGCGCTATTGATGCGGCGCAAGCCTTGGTCCACTTCGGCGCGCGCCGCCACGCTTTCCACGCGCACGCCGGCGGCCACCTTGGCGGCCCGTTCCGCATTGGCGGCGATCTTTTCCGTCATCGCGGCATTTTGTACCGAGCTGTCGGCGATGTCGCTGGCCGTGCGCACGTCGAGTTCCACCTTCTGTTTGACGGAATCGACAAAATACGAGGTTTCCGCCGCGCCGATCATGATGGCATCGATGGCGTTGCCCACCGTGTCGGAGAACTGGTGCAAGCCCGGTTCGCCGCGCGGACGCCCGGCAAACGCCAGCAGCGCGGCGCCGATGGCGGCGCCCACGCAGGCAATCAGATAGGGATGCTCGCCGCCCGACAGCAGCAGCAAATAGGCCAGGCAACAGGCGACGGCCATGGCCAGGATCGTGAATACAAAGAAACGCACCAGCTGATGCTGCAACTGCTTCATTTGTCCCCCGCTGCGCGAACCCGTCACGTCCCGGGAGGGACGTGCTGTGGCCGTATGCGGGTGGGCACGATTGCCCACCTTGCACCCTGAATACAACGTCTGCGCGTCGTTTTCAGGCCGGCTACCGGATAGCAGAATTGTAGTTCTACCCTACAACATTTGTTCCGATAGCTCAATCAGAAAAACGGGACCACTACACCAGGGTCACTTAATTGGCAATTTGGTGGTGTTTTTGACCTCTTCCATGACGGCATAAGTGTGGGTTTCCCGCACACCTTTCTGCAACAAGGTCTTGCCCAGGAATTCGCGGTAGGCGGCCATATCCTTGACGCGCGCCTTGACCAGGTAATCGAAACCGCCAGCGACCATATGACATTCCAGTACCTCTGGAATGATTTGTACGCTATGCTTGAAGGCGTCGAACACTTCCGGTGTCGTGCGATCGAGCACCACTTCGATGAACACCAGCAGCGACACGTCGAGCAGCTGCGGGTTCAACTGGGCCGTATAGCCCATGATGTAACCGGATTCGTGCAACTTGCGCACGCGCTCCAGGCAGGCCGCCGGCGACAGGTTCACGCGCGCGGCCAGCTCCACATTGCTGATGCGTCCATCGCTCTGCAATTCCATCAAGATTTTCTTACTGATCTTGTCCAGCATTACCATCACCCCCAAATTAATATTATTTGGTTAAATTGTCGCATCAAAAACTATCTATTGCTAGTCCCCTGTATTACCAGAATTAATCCATAAGAATCCCCTTTACAATCGAATCATCTTAACGTCCGACTTTCTGTATTTTTTTGCACCAAAAAAGAGCAAGAATTACGTCAGTTTTCGTCCCCTTTTCCTTGTAAAGAGCACTTATGCACCCTGCAGGCCCCTCGGCTTTTACCCCGATTCCTTTTGCTGCGTTCCAGGCAGAAATCCTGCCCGAAGCGACACCACAACGCGCCGCCATCACCGCCGCCTATAGGCGCGATGAGGTTTCCGCCGTGCAGTGGCTGTTGCAACAAGTGCGCCCCAGCAGCACCGAAACGACGGCCGAAGGGCAAGCGCTGGCGCACCGTCTGGTCTCGAACGTGCGCCAAAAACGCACACGCGCCTCCGGCGTCGATGCACTGATGCACGAGTTCTCGCTGTCGTCGGAAGAAGGTGTTGCATTGATGTGTCTGGCTGAAGCGCTGTTGCGTATACCCGACAGTCAAACGGCCGATCGCCTGATTGCCGACAAAATCAGCAAGGGTGACTGGAAAAAACACCTGGGCGAATCGCCGTCGCTGTTCGTCAACGCGGCCACCTGGGGTTTGCTGATCACGGGCAAACTGGTCAGTACCAGCAGCGAATCGGGCCTCGGTTCGGCCATGACCAAGCTCATCGCCAAAGGTGGCGAACCGCTGATACGCAAGGGTGTCGACCTGGCCATGCGCATGCTGGGCAACCAGTTTGTAACGGGGCAAACCATCGAGGAAGCGCTGAAGAACAGCCGCGAGAATGAAACGCGCGGCTACCGCTACTCGTACGACATGCTGGGCGAGGCGGCCCTGACGCAGCAGGACGCGGCCAATTACTACGCCTCGTACGAAACGGCGATCCACGCCATCGGCAAGGCCTCGAACGGCCGCGGCATCAAGAACGGCCCCGGCATTTCCGTAAAACTGTCGGCCCTGCACGCGCGCTACAGCCGCGCCCAGCGCGCCCGTGTCATGGAAGAATTGCTGCCGAAAGTCAAAGCGCTGCTGTTGCTGGCCAAACAGTACAACATCGGCTTCAACATCGATGCGGAAGAAACGGACCGCCTGGAACTGTCGCTCGACCTGATGGAAGCACTGGCCTTTGATGCAGAGTTGGCCGGCTTCGAAGGCATCGGCTACGTGGTGCAGGCGTATCAAAAGCGCTGCCCGTACGCCATCGATTACCTGATCGACCTGGCGCGCCGCAGCGGCCGCAAGTTCATGGTGCGCCTGGTAAAAGGCGCGTATTGGGATGCGGAAGTCAAACGCGCGCAAGTCGACGGCCAGGAAGGCTATCCCGTCTACACGCGCAAGGTCTACACGGACGTCTCCTACCTCGTGTGCGCGCAAAAACTGCTGGCCGCCAGCAAGGATATCTACCCACAATTTGCCACGCACAACGCGCAAACCCTGTCGACCATTTATACTTGGGCGAAACGCGACGGCATTACCGACTACGAATTCCAGTGCCTGCACGGCATGGGCGAGACCTTGTACGACCAGGTCGTCGGACGCGATAACCTCGACAAGCCCTGCCGTATCTACGCCCCCGTCGGTTCGCATGAAACCCTGCTGGCCTACCTGGTGCGCCGTCTGCTGGAAAACGGCGCCAACTCGTCATTCGTCAACCAGATCGTCGACGAAAGCGTGGCCATCGATAGTCTGATCCGCGATCCGCTCGAGCAGGCGCGCCTGCAGGGCGGCTTGCCGCACCCGTCGATTCCGCTGCCGCTGGACATGTTCGGCAACGAGCGCAAGAACTCCGCCGGCCTGGACCTGTCGAATGAAGACACTTTGCGCACCCTGGCCACCGGCCTGGCGCAGCAGCAGACCTGGCAGGCCGCGCCGCTGATCGATGGCGCCGTCAGCCTGAATGGCCCCACGCACATGCTGCACAACCCGGCCCAGCACGACGATGTCGTGGGCAAGGTCATGGAAGCCGGTCCGGCCGACGTGGAAACGGCCCTGGCCAGCGCCAGCGCTTACGCCATGGATTGGCAAACGACGGAGCCGTCGATCCGCGCGCAAGCGTTATTGCGCGCCGCCGACCTGTTCGAAGAGCACCATATCGAGCTGATGGCCCTGGCCGTGCGCGAAGCGGGCAAGTCCCTGCCGAACGCGATCGCGGAAATCCGCGAAGCCGTCGACTTCCTGCGCTACTACGCGGCGCAGGTGGAGCACGCGCCAAACACCCTGGCGCTCGGTCCCGTCACCTGCATCAGCCCGTGGAACTTCCCGCTGGCCATCTTCACGGGCCAGCTGGCCGCCGCCCTGGCGGCAGGCAACGTGGTGCTGGCCAAGCCGGCCGAGCAAACGCCGCTGATCGCCCACCGCGCCGTGCAATTGCTGCATGCGGCGGGCGTGCCGCGCGGCGCGCTGCAATTCCTTCCCGGCAGCGGCGAGGTCGTTGGCGCCGGCCTGTGCAATGACACGCGCGTAAAAGGCGTGATTTTCACGGGCTCGACGGAAGTGGCGCAATTGATCAACCGCAACTTGTCCGCGCGCGCCGTGGCCGAAGGCATCGACATTCCGCTGATCGCGGAGACGGGCGGCCAGAATGCCCTGATCGTCGATTCGTCCGCCTTGCCGGAACAAGTGGTGCAGGACGTGATGTCGTCCGCTTTCGACAGCGCCGGCCAGCGCTGCTCGGCCTTGCGCGTGCTGTTCCTGCAAACGGAAATCGCCGACAAGACCATCCATATGCTGAAAGGCGCCATGCAGGAATTGCGCGTCGGTAATCCTGACCGTCTGGCGACCGATATCGGTCCCGTCATCGATGCGGAAGCGCAAAGTAACTTGCTGGCGCACATCAACAAGATGAAAACCATGGCCATCGATCACTATTCGCTCGATTTGCCGACCGTCAAAGGCACGTTTGTTGCCCCGACCGTACTGGAAATCAAGTCGCTGGCGCAATTGACGCAGGAAGTCTTCGGCCCCGTGCTGCACGTGATCCGCTACAAGCGCTCCGAACTGCCGCAACTGGTGCAATCGATCAACGACAGCGGTTACGGCCTGACCCTGGGCATCCATACGCGCATCGATGAAACCATCGATTTCATCACCAAGCGCGCACATGTGGGCAATATTTATGTGAACCGCAACATCGTCGGCGCCGTCGTCGGCGTGCAGCCGTTCGGCGGCGAAGGCAAATCGGGAACCGGCCCCAAGGCGGGCGGTCCCCTGTACCTGAAACGCCTGCAACGCAATGCGCCGGCCGGCACGCAGCACCAGCGCCAGGCGCCGCCAGCCCTCGATGCGCTGACCGTGTGGGCAAAGATGCACGGCCACGACAAGGTCGAGCAGCTGGCGCAGGAGTATGCGCGCACGACCTTGCTGGGTAGCACCACCGTCTTGCCAGGTCCGACCGGCGAGCGCAATACCCTGAGCTTTGCCGCGCGCGGCACGATACTGTGCGCTGCCGCCACGTCCGGCACCTTGATGAACCAGCTGGCGGCCGTGCTGGCCACCGGTAATCAGGCCCTGGTACTGGCGCAAACGCCGGAGTTGATCCCGGGCGACTTGCCGGCGGCGCTGAAAGATCGCTTCCAGGTCGTCAGCAGCCTGGCGTCGGTTAAGCATGATTTCCAGATCGCCATGATCGAGCCTAGCCTGGATGCGCAACTCAAACCGCTGCTGGCGGCACGGGAAGGGGCCCTGGTGGGCACCATCGCCACCACGCAGGAGGGTGTCATCCCCCTGTGGCGCCTCGTCGCTGAGCGGGCGCTGTGCGTGAATACGACGGCGGCAGGCGGTAACGCGAGTTTGATGATGCTGAGTGTCTAACATGTAAGCAGGCAGTCAACGCAAAAGGGCAGAACCAGTGGTTCTGCCCTTTTTTTATGCACGCTGGATGAAAAATCAGCCAGCCAGGCGCTGGCACAATTGCTGAATCACCGTCAACGCATACGGCGAAGCGACGGTTTGCACGAAACGCATGAAGTCGATAGCCGCCTCTTCGTTGGCGTTGTCGGAAATGGTGCGCATGACCGTAAACGGCACGCCCAGTTCAAAACACACTTGCGCCACGGCGGCGCCTTCCATTTCAACGGCCAGCAGGTCGGGGATATCAGCTTTGAGCTGGTTCACATGCGCGGCGCTGCTGATGAACTGGTCGCCGCTGGCGATCAGGCCGCGGTGCACTTGCGCATGTTGCAGACCGAATTGCGCAATATCGGCCGCCTTGAGCACGCTGGACACATCGTCACGCAGGAAATCTTCCGCGGCGCCAGCCAGTTGCGTGCTCAGTTCCAGGTCCGTGGCAAAGCGCTGCAAGCCCGTCAACGGCACTTCAAAGCGGGGAAACAAAGGGCGAGCGTCCATATCGTGCTGCAACAGAGCTTCAGCCACCACGATATCGCCCACTTTCACGCGTTTATCCCCACTGCCGGCCACGCCGGTGAAGACGATGTGGGTAACTCCGTACTTTTCCACAAGGATAGAAGCTGTCATGGCAGCGGCAACCTTGCCCAGACGCGACAGGACGCACACAGCGTCGATATTCCACAGGGTTCCCAGGGTGTAGTCGCGCATGCCGTGCGAACGCCTCTGGGGGCCTTGCATGGCTTCTACCAGCCCCTGCTGTTCTTCGTGCAAGGCACTGATGATGCCTAAACGCATATTTTTGTGTGAATTCATGCTGTTTTTACAGGTTTTTGGGATTGCAAAACGGTTTACATGGTGAAAACAGCCGTTTCGGCGACTTTTCCACCGTTCGCGTTTGTCTCTGTGTTTTAAATAAAGATGTATACATAAAAATAGTAGTGATAGTAAACGGCCATTTTTTTGTGGATAAGTCGGTATACCATCGAAAAATCATCAACTTAGCGCACAAAAAAGTAGGCGCACAAGCATTGTATCTACGCAGGACTTGTTTGGGATAAAAATCGGCTTGTGGACAAAGATCGACTTTTCCCACATCTCATCCTGTGGATATGCAGGCACTTATCCACACCTGCAAGCAAAAATCACGGATTTTCTTGCTGTCGTGGCATGTTTGACGTGCTTCGTCAGCATGGACCCAGGTCTGGCAATCAACAGTAAGCGGCCACGAGCGTTGTTCTTTCACCGAGGTTGGCATCGAGGTGATTCCTGGAAGACGGTTTGGCAGTGGCTCGTGACGTCGCCGTTGGCTTTTTTTTTTGACGGTTTTGCATGCTTTTTGGAAATATCCCCGGACTTCCGCTTTTTTTGTCGGTTTACAATAGATTCATATATAAAAATAGTAGTAATAGTAAACGCGTTTTTTTCTGTGGATAAGTCGCTTTTTTTCAACAGGATCAATCGTTTACGCGCAAAATAAAGCGTGCATAATCGCTGTATCACGGGAGGAGCAAAATTGTATAAAATGCGGGCCTGCGTATAACTTCGTGCTTACGCACAAGTCATCCTGTGGATATCAAGTGACTTATCCACAATCGTTGTAAATTCCCCCTCTTTTCGACATCGAAGCGCTTGCTGGCACTGTGCCTGCTCAGGTCTGTTGACGTTTCCATTTTGCAAAACGGTTTGGCAGTGCAGTGCGCGTGATGCCGGCCGTGCCGGTTTTCGTCGCTCAGTTGTTGGCGCGATTTTTTTTTGTCAGCCAAGGTAGCTCGTCGGCTTTTTTTTTGAAGACAGGCTTGCGAGCCTTCCCGAAGGCGCAGAGCAGGTAAAGCGTGCGTTGTCGGGTTTACCTTAACAAGATCGTATACAAGAATAGTAATAGTAGTTAACGGGTGCATCTTCTGTGGATAAGTGCCGATTTATCCTTGTAAACAATCGCTTGGCGTGCGGATAAGCGCTGAGTAAGGGTTGTATCTGCCTGGGACGGTTTCTGGACAAAAAAAAGCCGCTGAAAAAATTTTTCGTTTACACACATATCGTCCCTGTGGATATCCATATGGTTATCCACAGCTTGCAGCCCCTTGTTTTGTGCTCTTTTTACTTGGCCGTGACGCTTGTCCGTATCCGTGGCAACGATTAATGTCGCCCTGGCCCGGCACTGGTGGTAATCTCAAGGCGGCTCAGCAGCCATGCATGCATGAAGAAAGACAGACTCTGGTAGCGGAACGCGGTGGGGAGACACGCCGCGCGACAGCTTGATGGCATACCGAAAGGAGCTTCATTGGAATCGGCAGGCGAATACGACTACATCATCGTGGGCGGCGGCACGGCAGGTTGCGTGCTGGCCAACCGGCTAACGCGCGACAAGGATGCCAACGTTTTACTCGTGGAAGCGGGCGGCAAGGACGATTACGTGTGGATCCACATCCCCGTCGGCTATCTGCATTGCATCGGCAATCCCCGCACGGACTGGCTGTATTCCACGCAGGCGGACGCGGGACTGGGCGGGCGCAGCCTGATCTATCCACGCGGAAAGGTGCTCGGCGGCAGCTCTTCCATCAACGGCATGATCTATATGCGGGGCCAGGCCGGCGATTACGACCACTGGGCCGACTTGACGGACGACGCTTCCTGGCGCTGGGACAAGGTCTTGCCGCTCTTTAAGCAAAGCGAGGATTACTACGGCGGCGCCTCGGAAAACCATGGCGTTGGTGGTGAGTGGCGCGTGGAAAAACAGCGGCTGTCGTGGGATATTTTGAACGCCTTCCGCGATGCGGCGCAGCAGGTCGGCATTCCGAAAACCAGCGATTTCAATGGTGGCGACAACGGCGGCAGCGCGTATTTCGACGTCAACCAGCGCCGCGGCATCCGCTGGAATACCTCGAAAGCGTTCTTGAAACCGGCATCGCGCCGCCCGAATCTGACCATCATGACGGGCTGCCACGTGGAACGTCTGTTGCTCGAGACCACGGACTCGGGTCCCCGTTGCACGGGCATCGTGTTTACGGGCGGCGGCACGCAGTGGCAGGCGACGGCCAAACGGGAAACCCTGCTGACGGCGGGCGCCATCGGTTCGCCGCAATTGCTGCAACTGTCCGGTATCGGCCCGGCCGCCTTGCTGCAGCAGCATGGGATTGTTCCCGTGGTCGATGCCGCCGGCGTGGGCGGCAATTTGCAGGACCATCTGCAGCTGCGCATGGTATACAAGGTGCAGGGCGTGAAAACCCTGAACATCATGGCGGGCAATATGCTGGGCAAGATGCAGATCGGTTTGCAATATGCGCTGTTCCAGAGCGGGCCCATGTCGATGGCGCCGTCGCAGCTGGGGGCGTTCGCCAAGTCCGATCCGCTGCAAGCCACGCCGAACCTGCAATATCACGTGCAACCGCTGTCGCTCGACAAATTCGGCGAACCCTTGCACGCGTTTCCCGCGTTTACGGCCAGCGTCTGCAATCTGCGTCCCACTTCGCGCGGCCATGTCCACATCGCGTCGGCCGACAGCTACGCGGCGCCGAAGATCGTGCCCAATTACCTGAGTACCGAGCAGGACCGCAAGGTTGCGGCCGATGCCTTGCGGCTGACGCGGGCCATCGCCTCCGCGCCGGCCCTGAAACAATTCTCTCCGGAAGAATACAAGCCCGGCGTGCAATTCCAGAGCCAGGAAGAACTGGCGCAGGCGGCCAGCCAGATCGGCACCACGATCTTTCACCCGGTGGGTACTTGCCGCATGGGCCAGGCCAGCGATCCGTCGAGCGTGGTCGACAGCCAGTTGCGCGTGATCGGCGTGGCGGGTTTACGCGTCGTCGATGCCTCGATCATGCCGTACATTACTTCTGGTAATACGAACTCGCCCACCGTGATGATCGCGGAAAAAGCGGCGCAAATGATACACGCGGCCTGGAAATAGCCGGGCAAGCGTGCGAGTTTGCGCCATTCGGGCTGGCGAAAAATCCCCGTAGTTATACTGTATTGTGCGTTAAATTTAAGTTGTGTATTATAAAAATGACTAAGTAGTACAAAAAGTACAACTAGGAGACACGATGTCAAACGTAATCTTGGAAACAAGAAATTTGACCAAGGAATTCAAGGGTTTCACCGCTGTGAGCGAGGTGAACCTGAAGGTAGAGCGGGGCCATATCCACGCCTTGATCGGTCCGAACGGCGCCGGCAAGACCACGTGTTTTAACTTGCTCACCAAATTCCTGGTCCCCACTTCCGGACAGATCCTGTTCAATGGGAAAGATATCACGGCCGCCAAACCGGCCCAGATCGCGCGCATGGGCGTGATCCGTTCCTTCCAGATTTCCGCCGTCTTCCCGCATCTCTCCGTGCTGCAAAATGTGCGCATCGGCTTGCAGCGCCAGCTCGGCACCTCGTTCCACTTTTGGCAAAGCGAACGGGCATTGAACCAGCTCAACGACCGCGCCATGGCCTTGCTGGCCGAAGTCGACCTGACGGAGTTTGCCGATACCATCACGGTCGACATGCCCTACGGGCGCAAGCGGGCGCTGGAAATTGCCACCACCCTGGCGATGGAACCGGAAATGATGCTGCTCGACGAACCGACGCAGGGCATGGGCCACGAAGACGTGCACCGCGTGACGGAGCTGATTAAAAAAGTGTCTGCTGGCCGCACGATTTTGATGGTGGAACACAATATGAGCGTGGTTTCCGGCATCTGCGACAAGATTTCCGTCCTGCAGCGCGGCGCCATGCTGGCCGAAGGCAGTTACGCGGAAGTGTCGCGCAATCCGCAAGTGATGGAAGCGTACATGGGCACCACCCACGCGGAACTGGAAGGGGCACATTGATGACCGTTAGCAACAAGGCACCCGCACTGGAAATCGCACAGCTGCACACCTGGTATGGCGAGTCGCACATCCTGCACGACGTGAATCTGACAGTGGAGCAGGGCGAAGTGGTGACTTTGCTGGGCCGCAACGGCGCCGGCCGCACCACCACCTTGCGCGCCATCATGGGCTTGACGGGCGCGCGCACGGGCTCCATCAAGGTCAACGGCGTCGAAGCGATAGGTTTGGCTACGCACAAAATCGCCCACCTGGGCATCGGGTATTGTCCCGAAGAGCGCGGCATTTTTTCCTCGCTGTCGACTGAGGAAAACCTGCTGCTGCCGCCGACCCTGGCCAGTGGCGAGAAGGGCATGTCGGTGGAGGAAATCTACGCCATGTTCCCGAACTTGCAGGAACGCCGCCACAGCCAGGGCACGCGCCTGTCAGGCGGCGAGCAGCAGATGCTGGCCGTGGCGCGCATCCTGCGCACGGGCGCGCGTTTGCTGCTGCTCGACGAAATTTCCGAAGGCCTGGCGCCCGTCATCGTGCAAGGGCTGGCGCGCATGATCACCACCCTGAAAGCGAAGGGTTACACCATCGTCATGGTGGAACAGAATTTCCGGTTTGCCGCGCCGCTGGCGGACCGGTTTTATGTGATGGAGCACGGTCAGATCGTCGAGACTTTTGCTGCATCCGAACTGGAGGCCAAGATGCCGGTACTGACCGAGCTGCTTGGCGTGTAGTCCCCATGTAGTCTGTTGTACTCGTCATCGTCCAGCAATCGACTGAATAGCAAACAATAATCCCAACGGAGACACTATGAAACGTAACGCTATCGCCATTGCCACCGCCACCCTGTGCGCATTGGGCTTGTCCGCCGCCGCGCATGCCCAGGTATCGGGCGACACCATCAAGATCGGTTTTATTTCCGACATGTCGGGCGTGTATTCCGACGTCGACGGCCTCGGCGGCGCGGAAGCCATCAAGATGGCGATCGCCGATGCTGGCGTCGTACTGGCCGGTAAGAAGGTGGAATTCATTTCCGCCGACCATCAAAACAAGGCCGACATCGCCGCCTCGAAAGCGCGCGAATGGTTCGACCAGCAGGGCGTCGACATGCTGATCGGCGGCACCAATTCCGGCGCCAGCCTGGCCATGGCCAAGGTCGCGGCGGAAAAGAAAAAAATCTTCATCGCCATCGGCGCCGGCTCCTCGCGCCTGACGAATGAAGAGTGCACGCCTTACACCGTGCATTACGCCTATGATACGGTGGCGCTGGCGCGCGGCACGGGCGGCACCATCGTCAAGCAGGGCGGCAAGAACTGGTATTTCATGACGGCAGATTATGCGTTCGGCCACTCGCTGGAAAAAGACACGGCCGAGGTCGTCAAGGCGGCCGGCGGCAAGGTGCTGGGCAGCGTCAAGCATCCGCTGGGCGCCTCGGACTTCTCTTCCTTCCTGCTGCAGGCGCAATCGTCCAAGCCGCAAATCCTCGGCCTGGCCAATGCCGGTGGCGACGCCATCAACAGCATCAAGGCGGCCAACGAGTTCGGTTTGACGAAATCGATGAAGTTGGCCGGCTTGCTGATCTTCATCAATGACATCCATTCGCTGGGCCTGAACCTGACGCAGGGCATGTACCTGACGGATGGCTGGTACTGGGACTTGAATCCTGAAACGCGCGCCTGGTCGAAACGCTATTTCGCCAAGATGAAGAAAGAGCCGTCGATGCTGCAGGCGGCCGACTATTCGGCCGCGGCGAACTACCTGAAAGCCGTCAAGGCGATCGGCACGGACGACACCGAGAAGGTCATGGCCTACCTGAAAAAGACCAAGATCAACGACATGTTCACCCAGAATGGCGAAGTGCGTCCCGATGGCCGCATGGTGCACGATATGTATTTGATGGAAGTGAAGAAACCGTCCGAGTCGAAATATCCATGGGATTACTACAAGGTGGTCGCCACCGTGCCCGGCGCACAGGCGTATGTGACCAAGGCTGAATCGAAGTGTTCACTGTGGAAGTAATGCTGTAGCAATCCTTGCGGATCGCCCGCCTGTGCGCGGGCGCTCCGTCCTGCACGCTTTGCCCGCAGGGTACGCCTTGCGCCGCCGCACCCGTTTGCGGCGGCGCGTTTCCCTTGATACCACACCGCTGTTCGGCGGTGCTTTTTATACTGTGATGCCATGGAAATTTTCGGCGTTCCAATACAAGCGATGATGAGCCAGCTGCTGCTGGGTCTCGTCAACGGCTCGTTCTATGCCATGTTGTCCCTCGGTCTGGCCGTCATCTTCGGCTTGCTTAACGTTATTAATTTCTCGCACGGCGCCATGTACATGATGGGCGCCTTCCTGGCCTGGATGGGCCTCAGCTATTTCGACATCAGTTACTGGGCCATGCTGGTCATCGCCCCGATCCTCGTCGGCCTGGTCGGCATCCTGATCGAAAAGACCATGCTGCGCTGGCTGTATAAACTCGACCACCTGTATGGCTTGTTGCTGACCTTCGGCATCACCCTGATCATGGAAGGCGTGTTCCGCTCCTTCTATGGCGTTTCGGGCCAGCCGTATGCCGTGCCCGAAGCGCTGGCCGGCGCGACGGACCTCGGTTTCATGATCCTGCCGAACTACCGCGCCTGGGTGGTGATCGCCTCGCTCACCGTGTGCCTGGCGACCTGGTTCGTCATCGAAAAAACCAAGCTCGGCGCCTACCTGCGGGCCGGCACGGAAAACCCGAAACTGGTGGAAGCGTTCGGCATCAACGTGCCGCTGATGGTGACGTTGACGTTCGGCTTCGGCGTGGCCCTGGCCGGTTTCGCCGGCGTGCTGGCGGCGCCCATCATCCAGGTCTCGCCGCTGATGGGCTCGAACCTGATCATCGTCGTGTTCGCCGTGGTGGTGATTGGCGGCATGGGTTCCATCATGGGCTCCATCCTGACGGGCCTGGGCCTGGGCGTGATCGAGGGCCTGACCCGCGTGTTCTACCCGGAAGGCTCGGCCACCGTGGTGTTCGTGGTGATGGTCATCGTGCTGCTGCTGCGTCCCGCCGGCCTGTTCGGCAAAGAAAAGTAATCCTCATCAGTCATGTATTGGAGCTACCACGATGAATAAGAATGTAGGCTACGCCATTGCCTTGCTGCTGGCGTTGGCGGCCCCGTTTTACGGCTATCCCGTCTTCCTGATGAAGTTGCTGTGCTTTGCCCTGTTTGCCTGCGCTTTCAACTTGCTGATCGGCTACACGGGCTTGCTGTCGTTTGGCCATGCTGCCTTCTTTGGCGGCGCCGGTTATGTCACCGGCTACGCACTGCGCACCTGGGGCTGGCCGACGGAACTGGGCTTGCTGGCCGGCGTCGCCACGGGTGCCTTGCTGGGCCTGGTGATCGGCGGCCTGGCGATCCGCCGCCAGGGCATCTACTTTACGATGATCACCCTGGCGCTGGCGCAGATGGTGTACTTCCTGGCCTTGCGCCTGCCGTTCACGGGCGGCGAGGATGGCTTGCAGGGTGTTCCACGTGGAACCTTGCTGGGTACGATAGACCTGGGCAATGACACGGTGTTGTACTACGTCGTGCTGGCCATCTTCGTTGCCGGCTTCGCCCTGATCGTGCGCACCATCCACTCGCCGTTCGGCCAGGTGCTCAAGGCCATCAAGGAAAACGAACCGCGCGCCATCTCGCTCGGCTACGACGTCAACAAGTACAAGCTGATGGCCATCGTGCTGTCCGCCTCCTTGGCCGCACTGGCCGGCGCCACCAAGACCCTGGTGCTGGGCTTTGAGACGCTGACCGACGTGTACTGGGGCATGTCGGGCCTGGTCGTGCTGATGACACTGGTGGGTGGCATGGGCACCTTGTCCGGTCCCATCCTTGGCGCCGTCTTGATCATCGCGCTGGAAAACAAGCTGGGCGATGTCGGTACCTATCTGGCCACGCACACGGGCATCGAGTGGTTCGGCACCCTGGGTGAATCGGTGGGCATGGTGACCGGCGTGATCTTCGTCATCTGCGTGCTGATGTTCCGGCGCGGCATTGTCGGCGAAGCCATCGCGCGCTTCGGCGGCAGGCCAGCCAAAGCCGCGGTCTGACTTTCAAGCAACGCCGGACGAATCGTCCGGCGTTTTTCATTGTGCGTCCACTGTTACCTTAACGGAGAGAACCACCATGCAAACGACGATCACGCGCGCAGGCACTGGCGCAAGCCTGTGCACCCTGCTGGCATTGGCAGCCTGCGGCAGCAACCATGCGCCGGAAGAATTGAACCAGATGCCCGGCTACCTGGGCACCATCACGCGGGCCGACTACGACGGCAAGACGAACGACTTACTCACGGCTGGCCTGGGCAAGACGGGGCTGGCGGGAGCAACTCCCGCGTATGCGAACGTGGAACAGCCGACGCCGCTCGAACTGCGCCGCAATGCCATCTACGCCAATTACCGCGCCGTGCTCGACATTGCCGCCAACAGCGGCTACGGTACTTTGTACGGACCGAACGTGGATGCGTCCGGGAACGTGGGCACGGGCGAGGGCCTGGTCGCGGGCAGCGAATACATCGCCTATGCCGACGATGGCACGGGCAAGAAGAACGTCACCTTGATGGTGCAGGTGCCGGCCAGCTTCGACCCCGACCATGCGTGCATCGTCACGGGCACGTCGAGCGGCTCGCGCGGCATCTACGGCGCCATCGGCAGCTCGGGCGAATGGGGCCTGAAAAAAGGCTGCGCCGTGGCGTATGCGGACAAGGGTTCGGGCACGGGCTTGTACGTGTTCGAGGACGACAGCGTCAACCTGCAGAACGGCCTGCGCGCGGGCAGGGTGGCCGCCGGCAAGAATGCGCTCTTCGCGCCGGACTTGAGCGACGCCGAGCGGCTGGCCTGGGCGGGCAGCAATCCGAACCGCATCGCCTTCAAGCACGCGCACTCGCAGCAGAATCCGGAAAAGGATTGGGGCAAGGTCACCTTGCAGGCCGTCGAGATGGCGTACTACGTGTTGAACGAGCGCTACGGCGTGCTGGCCCGCGACGGCAGTGCGCGCGTCGTGCGGCTGACGCCGAAGAACACCATCACGATCGCCTCGAGCATTTCCAACGGTGCCGGCTCGGCCTTGCTGGCGGCGGAACAGGATAGCAAGGGCTTGATCAGCGGCGTGGCGGCCAGCGAGCCGCAAATCCAGCCGGCGGCATCGAGCGCCTACACTGTGCGCCAGGGCGGGGCGGTGGTGGCCAATCCCGGCCGTGCGCTGTTCGACTACGCCACCTATGCGGCCCTGTATCAGCCGTGCATCGCTTCCGTGGCCGGCAATGCGGGACGCTGCACGGCGCTGGTGGCCAAGGGGCTCTTGAACGGCGCCGACCTGGCGGCGCAGCAGGCGGACGCGAAGCAGCGCTTGCGCGCGTATGGCTGGCTGGTCGATTCCGATCCCTTGCAGGCGGCGCACGCGGGCACGAACATCCTCGTGGCCGTCACGTATGCGTATGCCTACGGGAAATTCTCCGTGGCCGATAAAGTGTGCGGTTTCACGTTTGCGCAGACGGACGGCGGCGGCAATCCGATCACGTTCACGTCGGCGCAAAAGGCGGCCAGCTTCGCCGCGCAAAACGGCATCCTCGGCAATGTCGTGTACGAAAACAGCGTGGGCGGCGCCAAGGTGTACACGGCCGGCGTGTCGCCGTCAAACAGCCTGGCGGACCAGTCGCTCGACGGCTTCCTGTGCCTGCGCAGCCTGGCGACGGGGCGCGACACCGTCAGCGGCGCCAACTTGCAGGGGACATTGGCTGCGCAAAGCGTGCGCGTGCGGGCAGGCATGGCCGAGGTCGCGGCCAGCGGCAAATTGAATGGCAAGCCGGCCATCATCGTGCACGGCCGCAGCGACACCCTGATTCCCGTCAATCACGCCTCGCGCGCCTATGTCGGGCTGAACGCCGCCGTGGAAGGGAACAGCCAGCTGCGCTATATCGAGGTGACCAACGCCAACCACTTCGATTCCTTCAGCAGCGCCTTGCCGACTCTGATCGTGCCGCTGCACGTGTACCTGAACCGGGCGCTCGATGCCATGTATGCACACCTGCATGCCAAGCAAGCCTTGCCGCCATCGCAGGTAGTGCGCACGGTGACGCGTGCCGATGCATCGACCCTGATCACGAATGTCAACGTGCCGGTGATTGCGGCAACGCCGGCACCTGGCAATGTCATCGGCGTGACGGGGACTGTCGTCGATATTCCCAACTAGGCTGTCTCGCCTGTGGACGCTGCGGCCACGTTTCACGTGGCCGTTTTTATGCCCAGGCCGTATCCGGGATATCGCCCAGACCCTGGAAGACGGGCTTGGAAAACCAGTAGCCCTGCATCAGCGAAATGCCGCAGCCGGAAAGAAAATCGCGCTCGGCGCGCGTCTCGATGCCTTCGGCCAGCACGCGGATGCCGAGTTCACGGCACAGGCTGGCGATGGCCCGCACGATGGCCTGGCGCGGTGCATGCGTATCGATGTCGCGCACCAGGTCCATGTCTATCTTGATGATGTCGGGCTGGTATTCGGCCAGCAGATTCAAACCCGCATAGCCGGCGCCGAAATCATCGATGGCCGTCTGGAAACCGAAGCGCCGGTAGGCGCGGAAGATCTCGACCAGATGGGGACGGTCTTGTACCCGTTCGCCTTCCGTCACTTCAAAGATGATTTTATCGGTAGGGAAATGATGCAGCCTGGCCGCTTCCAGGGTGCTGCGGATGCACACTTCGGGACGGTAGACGGCGTTGGGCAGGAAGTTGATCGACAGATATCCCTGCATGCCCAGCCTGGCGGCGCCGGCCACGGCCTTGACGCGGCAAGCCTGGTCGAAGCGGTAGCGGTTGGCGTCGTTCACTTGCGCCAGCACGCTGGCGGCGCTTTCGCCGTTGGGGCCGCGCACCAGCGCCTCGTGCGCATAGATGCTGCGCGTGGCGAGGTCGACGATGGGCTGATACGCATACTCGAAGGCAAACGGCAGCGGTGTGCCGTCATGGCAGCCGGCACAGGCACCGTGCGGAAAGCTGGTGCTGTCAGGATGAATGGGGATGTCGGGAGGCGTCATGGCGGCAGTGTAGCAGGGTGGGGGAACTGGCTCCGTTTGCTGGCTCACAGTGCGGCCGCATAGATGGCGCGCGCGTCGCTGCGTGTGACGGGACGGGGATTGTTGCCGAGCAAACGCGTCTGCAGCATGGCTTCATCGGCTAGCCTGTCCAGGTCGCTGTCAGCGATGCCCACGTCGCGCAGGGTGCGCGCGATGCCGGTGGCCAGGGCGATCTCCTGCATCGTATCGATCAGGGCCACGGCGCGTGCTTCCTCGCTGCCCGCGATGCCGGGCTGCAGGATGGTGGCCAGCTGCGCATACAAGGGCGCCGCGTGGGACAAATTGAAACGCAGCACGTGCGGCAATACCAGCGCATTCGACAAGCCATGTGGCACGTGAAACAGTCCACCGATGGGATAGGCGAGCGCATGCACGGCAGCCACGGGCGCATTGGCAAATGCCTGGCCGGCCAGCATGGCACCGAGCAGCATGGCCTGGCGCGCCGGCAAGTTGCTGCCATCGCGGCAGGCGGTGACCAGGTTGCTCGACAGCAGCGACAGCGCCTGGGTGGCCAGCATGTCGGACAAAGGGTTTTTCAGCAGGCGGCTCGTGTACGCTTCGATCGCATGCACCATGGCGTCGATGCCCGTGGCGGCCGTCACGACGGGCGGCAAACCCAGGGTCAGGCTGGCGTCGAGGATGGCCAGGTCCGCATACAGTTGCGGCGCGACCACGCCCATCTTGCTGGTGGCGCCCGTGGTGACGATGGCGATATGCGTCACTTCCGAGCCCGTGCCGGCCGTGGTCGGCAATTGCACGAGGGGCAGGCGCTGGCCGTGGACATTGCCGATGCCATACAGTTGCGCCAGTTCCTGGTGGCCCGGCGCCAGCACGGCGATCAGCTTGGCCACATCCAGCGAGCTGCCGCCACCGAGGCCGATAATCAGTTCCACGTGAAACATCTGCGCCTGGGCCACGCCGGCCAGCACGATGGCTTCGGGCGGGTCGGCTTGCACCTCGGAAAAGACGTGGACCTCGATGCCGGCAGCTTGCAAGCTGTGCAGGGAGGCGTCGGCCAGGCCCGTGCGCAAAAAGCCCGCGTCGGTGACGAGCAGGGCGCGGCGCACGGTGGGGAAGTGATGGGCGATATGCGCACCCAGCTGGGCGGCGGCGCCCGCTTCAACGATCAGATGCGGCACGGTGCGGAACTGGAAGGCGGACATGCGGACTCCTGACGATAAGGACAGAAGTCCAGCTTACTCCGCTTTCCATCCCCGCGCCTGTTTCACGTGGAACAGGATGCGCGGGTTACTCCCACTCCAGCGCGCCGCGTTTCCATTCATAGGCCAGGCCGATGGCCAGCACGCTCAGGAAACCCATGACGGCCCAGAAACCGGCGAGGCCCAGTTCGTTCACGTTGGCCGCCCACGGCATCAGAAAGATGACTTCGATATCGAACAGGATGAAGAGGATGGCAACCAGGTAGAAACGGATGTCGAACTTCATGCGCGCGTCGCCGAACGCTTCGAAGCCGCATTCGTACGGCGACAGTTTTTGTGCATCGGGTTTGTGCGGACCGAGTACGCGTCCCAGCAGCATGGGCACGATGCCGACGAGGATGCCGATCAGAATGAACAGCAGGACGGGAAAATAGTTTTCGAGCAGCATGGGATTCCTCTCAGTGGCTGGACGATAGTTTCATCAGCACGATGCCGCACACGATGAGGACGGCGGCGCACACGCGCATGGTGTTGACTTGCTCGCCCAGAAAGACGATGCCGACGATAAAGGCGCCGACGGCGCCGATGCCGGTCCAGATCGTATAGGCCGTGCCGAGGGGCAGGGTGCGCATGGCCAGCGACAGCAAGCCGAAGCTGGCGATCATCATGACGATGGTAATGACGGAGGGAGTGAGTCTGGTGAAACCCTCGGAGAGTTTCATCGAGTATGCCCACACGACTTCAAACATGCCGGCAATCAGTAAGAGTATCCAGGCCATGGCGGCTCCTTATACAGAGCGGGCCGTCCCGGTGTGTTCCCATGATGGGGGAGGCCGTCCTCCTGGATGATCGTCCCGCTGGCCACAGGCGTGACCATGGATGCGGACGATGCGGCAATTGTAGCAAACATTCCCGAGCACCGCAGCCCCCTGTCGAAGGTGCGATTCCGGGCCGTTGCGTGTTCCACGTGAAACAAAAATGACCGTCGGCTTGCCACTGCTGAGTAAAAATTAAGCAAAAATTGGCCGTCGCAAGGTTGCGCTTGCAAAAAGACTCTATAATCGGAGCTCTCTTCCCGCATTTTTACTTGCACTGTTACCTATTTATCATGTTATTTCCTACAGAATTCGACGTCATCGTGGTCGGTGGTGGTCACGCCGGTACCGAGGCGGCCCTCGCTTCCGCCCGCATGGGGCAGAAGACGCTATTGCTCACGCATAATATTGAGACACTGGGCCAGATGTCGTGCAACCCTTCCATCGGTGGCATTGGCAAGGGCCACCTGGTCAAGGAAGTCGATGCCATGGGCGGCGCGATGGCGATTGCCACCGACGAGTCCGGCATCCAGTTCCGCATCCTGAACTCTTCGAAAGGCCCGGCAGTTCGCGCCACGCGCGCCCAGGCCGACCGTCTTTTGTACAAGGCCGCCATCCGCACGCGCCTGGAAAACCAGCCTAACCTGTGGCTGTTCCAGCAAGCCGTCGATGACCTGATCGTTGAAGGCGACCGCGTCGTTGGCGCCGTCACGCAGATCGGCCTGAAGTTTCTCGCGCGCGCCGTGGTGCTGACGGCCGGTACTTTCCTCGACGGCAAGATCCACGTGGGCTTGAACAATTATTCGGCTGGCCGCGCCGGCGACCCACCCGCCATTTCGCTGTCGGCCCGTTTGAAGGAATTAAAGCTGCCGCAGGGCCGCTTGAAAACGGGCACGCCGCCGCGCATCGATGGCCGCACGATCGACTTTTCCGTGATGCAAGAACAGCCGGGCGACCTCGATCCCGTGCCCGTATTTTCCGTGATGGGCAACACGTCCATGCACCCGCGCCAGGTGCCGTGCTGGGTCACGCACACGAATAGCCAGACGCACGACATCATCCGCGCCGGCCTCGATCGCAGCCCCATGTACACGGGCGTCATCGAAGGCGTCGGCCCCCGATATTGCCCCTCGATCGAAGACAAGATCCACCGTTTCTCGGGCAAGGAGTCGCACCAGATCTTCCTCGAGCCGGAAGGCTTGACGACGCACGAGTTCTATCCGAACGGCATCTCCACCAGCCTGCCGTTCGACGTGCAGATCGCCCTGGTGCAATCGATGAAGGGCATGGAAAACGCCCACATCCTGCGTCCCGGCTACGCCATCGAATACGATTATTTCGACCCGCGCGGCTTGAAGGCGTCGCTGGAAACGAAGGCCGTCGCCGGCCTGTTCTTCGCCGGCCAGATCAACGGCACCACCGGCTACGAGGAAGCGGCCGCGCAAGGCATGCTGGCGGGCCTGAATGCGGCCTTGCTGACGCAGGACAAGGAAGCCTGGGTACCGGGCCGCTCCGAGGCTTATCTGGGCGTGCTGGTCGACGATTTGATCACCCAGGGCGTGCAGGAACCGTACCGTATGTTCACCAGCCGCGCCGAGTACCGTTTGAGCCTGCGCGAAGACAATGCCGACATGCGCCTGACGGAAATCGGCCGCGCTTTGGGCTGCGTGGGCGACGCCCAGTGGCAAGCCTTCGAGACCAAGCGCGAAGCGGTGGCGCGCGAACTCGAGCGCTTGCGTTCCACGTGGGTCAATCCGCGCATCCTGGCGGCTGCGGAATCGGAACGCATCGTCGGCCAGGCCATCGAGCGCGAGTATTCGCTGGCGGACTTGCTGCGCCGCCCGAACGTCGCCTACGACACCCTGATGAGCATGACGGGCATGGAAGGCCAGGCCCTGGCCGGCCCCGGCGTGGAGGACCCCGCCGTGCGCGAACAGGTGGAGATCCAGCTCAAATATGCGGGCTATATCGAGCGCCAGAGCAAGGAAATCGAGCGCCACGAACACTATGAAAACCTGGCTTTGCCGGAAGGTTTCAATTACCTGGATATCGGCGCGCTGTCGGTCGAAGTGCGGCAAAAACTCGACAAGCAGCGCCCTGAAACCCTGGGCCAGGCCTCGCGCATTTCCGGCGTGACGCCGGCGGCCATTTCGCTGCTGCTGGTGCACCTGAAAAAGCGCGGCTTCGGTGCAGGTCAGGCCGAAATACAGACCACCACTTTAAAGGACGAGGTTGTTGAATGAAGCAGTTTGACCGGGCCGCATTGGCCCCTATTTTGAATGAAGGCATCGCCGCGCTGGGGCTGGACCTGAGCGCGGATCAGACGGAAAAACTGCTCGATTACCTGGCCTTGCTGGCTAAATGGAACAGCGTGTACAACCTGACGTCGGTGCGCGACCCCCTGCAGATGCTGACCTTGCACGTGCTCGATTCGCTGGCCGCCGTGCCGGCGTTCGCGGATGCCAAGAATGTGCTCGACGTGGGCGCCGGCGGCGGCTTGCCGGGCATGGTTCTGGCCATCGCGCGGCCTGATATTAAAGTGTCGATGATCGACACGGTGCATAAAAAGACGGCATTTTTGACACAAGTGAAGGCGGAACTGGGCTTGAGCAACGTCACCGTGTACACGAAACGGGTGGAACAGTTGGAAGTGCAGCAGAAATTCGACGTGATCACCTCGCGCGCCTTTGCCGACCTGTCCGACTTCGTCAACTGGTCGAATCACGTGCTGGCCGAGGGTGGGCAATTCATCGCCTTGAAAGGGGTGGCACCGCCAGACGAGAGAGAGCGACTGCCGGCGGACTGGCAAGTGACGCAATTACGAGCGATTCAGGTGCCAGGGCTAAATGCAGAGCGTCATCTGGTATTTATAGCAAGAACTTAAAAGCCGAAAAATAAATGATATAAACAATTTATACGGTATAAATTATATAAACCGTATAAACGATTTATATCGTATAAATGAAATAAACAGTATAAATCGTTTCGGCCAGATGCCGGGGCGCATGATGAAGTTTGCATCTCTTTACAACTAGAAGATACATGGCCAAAATTTTTTGTGTAGCAAATCAAAAGGGTGGTGTTGGTAAAACCACAACAAGCGTCAACCTCTCCGCCGGTCTGGCCAAATTGAACCAGCGCGTGCTGCTGGTCGACCTCGACCCGCAGGGCAATGCGACCATGGGCGCCGGCATCAACAAGGCCGGCCTGAAGGCGTCGACCTATGAAGTCATGTTGGGCGAGTCCGATGTCAAAACGGCACGCCAGCGTTCGGAAGCGGGACGCTTCGACGTCTTGCCGTCGAACCGCGAACTGGCCGGCGCCGAAGTGGAGATGGTCGAGCTCGACAACCGCGAACGCCGCCTGAAGGATGCGCTGGCCGAAGTGGATAGTGAATATGACTTCATCCTGGTAGATTGCCCACCGGCATTATCGATGCTGACCCTGAACGGCCTGTGCGCCGCGCATGGCGTGATCATTCCGATGCAGTGCGAGTACTACGCATTGGAAGGCTTGTCCGATCTGGTCAATACCATCAAGAAGGTGCATGCCAACCTGAACCCGGATCTGAAGATCATCGGCTTGCTGCGCGTGATGTTCGATCCGCGCATGACATTATCGCAACAAGTGTCGGCGCAGCTGGAACAGCATTTCGGCGACAAGGTATTCAATACCATCATCCCGCGCAATGTCCGCCTGGCCGAAGCGCCATCGTACGGCCTGCCCGGCGTGACCTTCGACCCCAGCTCGAAAGGTGCCCAGGCATATATCGCCTTCGGCGCCGAGATGGTCGAACGCATCAAACATATGTAAACAAGGGGCGAGCGTCTGCACATCAAGATGTAAGCGCTTACTCTGAAAACACGATTAGGACAGCATGGCTACGAAAAAATTAAAAGGACTGGGTCGCGGACTCGACGCCCTGTTGGGCGGCGGCGGTGGCGACTTCGCCAGTGCGGACACGCATCAACCGTCGAACTTGCCCGTGTCGCAAATGCAAGCCGGCAAATACCAGCCGCGTACGCGCATGGACGAGGGGGCCTTGAATGAACTGGCCGCCTCGATCAAGGCGCAAGGGCTGATGCAGCCGATCCTGGTGCGCCCGATCGGGCAAGACACCTTGAGCGGACTTGTTAAATATGAAATTATCGCCGGCGAACGCCGTTTCCGCGCGTCGCAACTGGCCGGTCTGACGGAAGTGCCGGTGCTGGTGCGCGATGTGGACGACCTGGCCGCCGCGGCCATGGCGCTGATCGAGAATATCCAGCGCGAAGACTTGAATCCCCTGGAAGAAGCGCAGGGCATCCATCGCCTGATCGCCGACTTCAGTTTTACGCATGAGCAAGCGGCCACTGCGCTGGGACGTTCGCGCAGCGCCGTGTCGAACCTGTTGCGCCTGATGAACCTGGCCAGTCCCGTGCAAACCATGTTGATGGCCGGCGATATCGACATGGGCCATGCGCGCGCGTTGCTGGCCGTCGATGCGGCCAGCCAGATCACGCTGGCCAATCAGGTCGTGGCCAAGCGTCTGTCCGTGCGCGAAACGGAAAAGCTCGTGACGCGCACGGTCGAGGAAGTGGCTAACCCGGTCGAGCCGCGTCAGAAGGAAAAGTCCGGCGACATCGCGCGCCTGGAAGAAGAGCTGTCCGATGCGCTGGCCACGCCCGTGGTGTTCAAGATGGGCAACAAGGGCCGTGGCCAATTGGTGATTGATTTTGCCGATCTTGACGTGCTCGATGGTTTGTTGACCCGCTTGCGTGGTTAAATAGCAAGCTGCAAAGGCAGGGGACCTGCGGTGTGGACAATCCGGCCATGCTTTCCGGATGGACCACGTGATTCCTTGATAACACGGCTGGAAGCGGCCAGACAAGCGGCTTTGCCATATAGTGGTGCAAAAGGCGGCGAATAGTCGGTAAAGCGTCAGTTTCACGCAGCAATTGCCCTGCTGCGGTGCAGCAACGTTTGACTCTATAGATCAAAGCCAACTATAATCCCGTGTCTTTGCGTGTGTAGATTTTTCTGGGAACTTGGCAATTGAGTGATTCACAACAAAGTATTGCCAAGCCAGTCTACAAAGTAGTTGCATTGCAGCTAGCAATCGCTATCAGCTTTGCCACGGTCACCCTGTTTTTTGGTGGCAATGTCAGAGGCTGGTCCGCCGCATACGGCGGCGCTATCGCAGTCATCGGTAGCCTGGTGTATGCCCTGTTGGTGGTTCGCGGTTCTAGCGACGCCAACAAGGCATTCCGGGCGCATTTGCGCGCAGAAGTGGTGAAAATATTTATCACAGCGGTGCTGTTTATATTGGCACTGGTGTTGTTTCAGTCGGCCGCCTGGTTATGGCTGATCTTGGGTTTCGCGGTGGCAACCTTAGCATACTGGTTTTCATTGCTCGCTGTTTAATCATTGGTTTTGGGGCCTGTTGAGCTCTGAAACGACAAATCTAAATTCATTATGACCACAGAACACGCTATTGAAGCGGGCCATGCTGCCCCGGCCAACGCCACAGAATACATCAGTCACCATCTGGCCCACCTGAGAAGTGCCGACGGCATGATCAATCTGGATACGTTCTGGATTTCGGCCATTCTGGGCTTTGTTTTCCTGGCTGTTTTCTATATGGCGTCGCGCCGCGCGACGGCTGGTGTCCCTGGCAAGTTGCAAAACTTCGTCGAAATGGTCATGGAAATCGTCAATGACACTATTAATGGGGCCTTCCACGCGAAAAGCAAGGTCATCGCGCCGCTGGCCATCACTATTTTTGTGTGGGTCTGGTTGCTGAACGCGATGGACTTCCTGCCGGTTGACCTGCTGCCGAAGATCCTGAGCTGGTTTGGCGTGCATAAACTGCGCGCCGTGCCGACCGCCGACGTCAACCACACCTTCGCCATGTCGCTGTCGGTCGTGCTGTGCGTGATCGCCTTCTCGATCAAGGCCAAGGGCCTGGGCGGCTGGATCAAGGAACTGTTCACGGCACCGTTCCATGCGAGCGGCCTGATCGGCACGATCGCCCTGGCACCTGTCAATTTCTTGCTGCAAATGGTTGAGCTGGTTGCAAAACTGATCTCCCTGTCGCTGCGACTGTTCGGCAATATGTATGCCGGCGAACTGATTTTCATCTTGATCGCGTTGTTGCCTTGGTGGGCACAGTGGGCGTTGGGTGGTCCATGGGCAATTTTCCATATCTTGATTGTAACTTTGCAAGCTTTTGTGTTTATGGCGTTGACGGTTGTGTATCTGAGCCTCGCGGTTGAGAAACATTAATCATTAACTTTATATTTTGTTTTTTTAGTATCTTTCGTTTTTAAATTTAGGAGAATTTTATGCAAGCTCTGATCGCACAAGTACAAAGCATGACCGTTCTGGCAGCAGCAATCATCATCGGCCTGGCCGCAATCGGCACCGCTCTGGGCTTCGCTATCTTGGGTGGCAAATTCCTGGAAGCTTCGGCACGTCAACCAGAACTGATGCCACAACTGCAAACCAAACTGTTCGTTATCGCTGGTCTGCTGGATGCTATCTCGATGATCGGCGTTGGTGTTGCTCTGCTGTACACGTTCGCTAACCCGTTCCTGTCCGCTCTGACGGCTGTTGCTCAGTAATTCGCTCCAACCCTAGGAGAAACTTTTAGTTAGGAGCAAAGGTATGGACATCAATATGTCGCTCATCGGCCAGATGATCACCTTCGCGGTGTTGGTCTGGTTCTCGATGAAGTTCGTATTTCCAGCGCTGAACAATGCGCTGGATGAGCGTGCCAAACGAATCGCGGATGGATTGGCTGCGGCCGATCAAGGTCAGGCTTCGATGGCAGTCGCTGAAAAGCGTGCGCAAGAGGCATTGAACAGTGCACGTGAAGAAGCGTCGCAACGCGTTGCGGACGCTGAAAAGCGCGCGCAGCTGGTTGCTGAAGAGATCAAGCAAAATGCACAAGCTGAAGCTGCGCGTATCATTGCGCAAGCCCAGTCGGACGCCGAACAGCAACTGTCGAAAGCACGCGAACAATTGCGCGCTCAGGTGGCTGACCTGGCTGTCAAGGGTGCCGAGCAGATCTTGAAGCGTGAAGTTAACGCTACGGCTCACGCCGAAATGTTGCAGCGTCTTGCTGTCGAGCTGTAATCATGGCAGAACTCGCAACCGTCGCCCGTCCCTACGCGGAAGCTTTGTTCCGCGTAGCCCAAGCTGGTAAGGAGTCAAGCAACCTCGCGGCGTGGTCCGAGCTGGTGTCCGAACTGGCACAGATCGGTAGCCACCCCGAGGTACAGGCGTACGCGCGCAATCCGAAAGTTTCGGAAAGCGACGTCGCCGCCACCATCCTGTCGTTGTTGAAATCGCCGCTCAATGAGGAAGTGAAAAACTTCGTCACGATGTTGATCGAAAATGGCCGCATCAGCCTGCTGCCGGAAATCGGCGCGCAATTCCATGCCCTGAAAAATGGCCTGGAAGGTGCGGCTGACGCCGAGATCACGAGCGCTTTCGATCTGAGCGAAGGCCAAACGGCCGAGCTGGTCGCAACGCTGGAAAAGAAATTCAGTCGTAAGCTCAACCCTGCCGTCACAGTGGATCCATCGCTGCTCGGCGGCGTGCGCGTGGTCGTTGGCGACCAAGTGCTCGATACCTCGGTGCGCGCCAAGCTGCAGCAACTGCACGCTGCACTGGTGTCGTAAGACACGCGCTTCGGCAGGCCAGCTTAGACAGACCCTTACCCCTCGCGCAAGCTGAGAGAAACACTTTTAGGAGTTAGTATGCAACTCAACCCATCTGAAATCAGCGAGTTGATCAAGAGCCGGATCCAAGGTCTTGACGGCGGCGCTGAAGTGCGTAATCAAGGCACGGTTATTTCCGTCGCCGACGGTATCTGCCGCATCCACGGTTTGTCGGACGTGATGCAAGGCGAGATGCTGGAATTCCCAGGCAACACGTTTGGCCTGGCAATGAATCTGGAACGCGACTCCGTCGGTTCCGTGATTCTGGGTGCCTACGAGCACATCTCCGAAGGCGACACGGTGAAATGCACCGGCCGCATTCTGGAAGTGCCAGTCGGTCCTGAGCTGCTCGGCCGCGTTGTCAACGCGCTGGGCCAGCCGATCGACGGCAAAGGCGCCATCGAGACCAAACTGACGGCCGCGATTGAAAAAATCGCACCGGGCGTGATCGCCCGTGAATCCGTTTCGCAACCAATGCAAACCGGCCTGAAGTCGATCGATGCGATGGTTCCAGTTGGCCGCGGCCAGCGCGAACTGATCATCGGCGACCGTCAAACCGGCAAGTCGGCTGTGGCGATTGATGCGATCATCAATCAAAAAGGCCAGGGCATGAAATGTATCTACGTCGCGATTGGCCAAAAAGCCTCGTCGATCAAGAACATCGTGCGCTCGCTGGAACAGCACGGCGCGATGGAATACACCATCGTTGTCGCCGCTTCCGCTTCGGAATCGGCCGCCATGCAATACATCTCGCCGTACTCCGGTTGCGCAATGGGCGAATACTTCCGTGACCGCGGTGAAGATGCACTGATCGTCTACGATGATCTGTCCAAACAAGCTGTTGCATACCGTCAAATCTCGCTGCTGCTGCGCCGTCCACCAGGTCGCGAAGCGTACCCAGGCGACGTGTTCTACCTGCACAGCCGCCTGCTGGAACGCGCAGCACGCGTGAACGCCGACTACGTCGAGAAGTTCACCGACGGCGCCGTCAAAGGCAAGACCGGTTCCCTGACGGCGCTGCCGATCATTGAAACGCAAGCTGGCGACGTGTCCGCATTCGTTCCAACCAACGTGATTTCGATTACCGACGGTCAGATCTTCCTGGAAACCTCGCTGTTCAACGCCGGTATCCGTCCTGCGATTAACGCCGGTATTTCCGTATCGCGCGTCGGTGGCGCCGCCCAGACCAAGGTCATCAAAAACCTGTCCGGCGGTATCCGTACCGACTTGGCGCAGTACCGTGAACTGGCCGCGTTTGCGCAGTTCGCTTCGGACCTCGATGAATCGACCCGCAAGCAGCTGGACCGTGGTGCCCGCGTGACGGAATTGCTCAAGCAAGCCCAATACTCGCCACTGTCGATCTCGCTGATGGCCGTATCGCTGTTCTCGGTGAACAAAGGCTTCATGGACGACGTGCCAGTCAAGCAAGTGCTGTCGTTCGAAGCTGGTGTCCACGCTTACATGAAGACCAAGCAAGCTGCTCTGCTGGCCAAGATCGAAGAAACCAAGCAACTCGACAAAGACAGCGAAGCAACTCTGTCGGCGGCCATTGCTGATTTCAAGAAATCCGGCGCATATTAAGCGGCCAGGCGGCGCCCACCTTGAGTGAGGCGCCGCCCTACGCGCAGAAGGAGTAAGGACTCATGGCATCAAGCAAAGAGATACGAGGCAAGATCAAGAGCGTAGAGAATACGAAGAAGATCACCAAGGCGATGGAAATGGTCGCCGCGTCCAAAATGCGCAAGGCGCAAGACCGGATGCGGGCCGCTCGTCCCTACAGTGACAAGATTCGGAATATCGCCGCCAATCTGGCGAATGCCAATCCGGAATACACGCACCCGTTCCTGGCAGCTGCCCAGGGTACGCAAGCGAAGGCAGTAGGTTTCATCGTTGTGACGACCGACAAGGGTCTGTGCGGCGGCATGAATACCAACATCCTGCGCCAGGTGACGTCGAAGTCGCGCGAGCTGGAAGCAGCTGGCAACCGGATTGAAGCAGTTGCCATCGGTAACAAGGGTTTGGGTTTTTTGAATCGCATCGGCGTCAAGATCGTCGCCTCTGCCATTCAGACTGGTGATACGCCCCATCTGGAAAAATTGATCGGACCCGTCAAGGTCATGCTCGAAGAGTTCCAGGCTGGCAAGCTCGACGCAGTGTACCTGTGCTACACCAAATTCATCAACACGATGAAGCAGGAACCAGTGGTCGAACAGCTGCTGCCTTTGACGGCTGACAAAATGGTCGCCGACAAGAGCGCACACTCGTGGGATTACATCTACGAGCCGGATGCACAAAGCATCATCGACGAATTGCTGGAGCGCTATGTAGAAGCGCTGGTGTACCAGGCAGTCGCGGAGAATCTGGCGTCCGAGCAATCGGCACGGATGGTCGCGATGAAAGCTGCAAGCGACAACGCGGGTAGTGTGATCGGCGAATTGAAGCTGATCTACAACAAGACCCGCCAAGCTGCGATTACCAAAGAACTCTCCGAAATCGTCGCCGGTGCGGCTGCGGTTTAAACGAATTTAACTATATTGAAGGAACGAACATGGCTGATGGCAAAATCGTTCAGTGTATCGGCGCTGTGGTGGACGTTGAGTTTCCCCGCAACGCGATGCCTAAGGTATTTGATGCCTTGAAGATGGCAGGCTCGGAACTGACCCTGGAAGTACAACAGCAGTTGGGCGACGGCATTGTCCGTACCATTGCACTCGGCTCGTCCGATGGCCTGCGTCGCGGCATGATGATCCAGAACACCGGCAAACCTATCATGGTGCCAGTCGGTAAAGCAACCCTGGGTCGCATCATGGACGTGCTGGGCAACCCGATCGACGAATGCGGCCCCGTGTCGCACGAGCAGATCGCGTCGATCCACCGCACCGCTCCTGCATACGACGAACTGTCGCCTTCGCAAGAACTGCTGGAAACCGGCATCAAGGTGATCGATCTGGTGTGCCCGTTTGCAAAAGGCGGTAAAGTTGGTCTGTTCGGCGGCGCTGGCGTAGGCAAGACCGTCAACATGATGGAACTGATTAACAACATCGCCAAAGCGCACAGCGGCGTGTCCGTGTTCGCCGGTGTGGGTGAGCGTACGCGTGAAGGTAACGACTTCTACCACGAGATGGCTGACGCGAAAGTGGTCGATCTGGAAAATCCAGAGAACTCCAAAGTCGCGATGGTCTACGGTCAGATGAATGAACCGCCAGGTAACCGTCTGCGCGTCGCGCTGACCGGCCTGACGATCGCTGAATCGTTCCGTGATGAAGGCAAGGACGTTCTGTTCTTCGTCGACAACATTTACCGCTTCACGCTGGCTGGTACCGAAGTGTCGGCACTGCTGGGCCGTATGCCGTCGGCTGTGGGTTACCAACCGACCCTGGCTGAAGAAATGGGCCGTCTGCAAGAGCGTATCACGTCGACCAAGACCGGTTCGATCACCTCGATCCAGGCCGTCTACGTTCCAGCCGATGATTACACCGATCCGTCGCCTGCTACCACGTTTGCTCACTTGGATTCGACCGTTGCGCTGTCGCGTGACATCGCTTCCCTGGGTATCTACCCAGCCGTGGATCCACTCGATTCGACCTCGCGTCAGCTCGATCCGTTGATCGTTGGTCAAGAGCACTATGACACCGCGCGTGCCGTGCAAACGACCCTGCAACGCTACAAGGAATTGCGCGACATTATCGCGATTCTGGGTATGGACGAGCTGGCACCGGAAGACAAACTGCTGGTCGCCCGCGCACGTAAGATGCAGCGTTTCCTGTCGCAGCCTTTCCACGTCGCTGAAGTCTTTACCGGCGCGCCTGGTAAATACGTTTCGCTCAAAGACACGATCAAGGGCTTCAAAATGATCGCTTCGGGCGAACTCGATCACCTGCCGGAACAAGCGTTCTACATGGTCGGCACGATCGAAGAAGCAATCGAAAAAGCCAAGAAACTTAACTAAGTTAAGTCTGGGCCTAACCCCGCCCCTTAGAAGGCGGGGTTCTTCAACCCGATAGGACACACATGGCACACACAATTCACGTTGACGTGGTTTCCGCTGAAGAACTGATTTTTTCAGGTGAAGCAGAATTCGTCGCGTTGCCGGGTGAACAAGGCGAGCTGGGTATCTACCCACGCCACACGCCTTTGATTACCCGCATCCGTCCGGGCGCGGTCCGCATCAAGGTAGTCGGCCAGGCTGAAGAAGAGTTCGTCTTCGTTGCCGGCGGCCTGCTGGAAGTGCAACCGGATACCGTGACCGTCCTGGCCGATACCGCGATCCGCGGTCACGACCTCGACGAAGCGAAAGCGCTGGAAGCGAAGAAGTTGGCGGAAGAAAATATCCACAACAAGGATTCGGGCATCGACTACGCGCAAGCGCAAGCCGAGCTGGCCAGCGCGATTGCGCAACTGGCAGCGATCCAGAAGCTGCGCAAGATGTAATCCATCTGCGCCGCACAAGAAAGGCAGCCTTCGGGCTGCCTTTTTTTAGGCTCTGTCATCGGCAACTAGGGGAAATTCTGGAATCTTCCCTGGACTGTGCTGTCTGACTCTGCATATCAATCACGTAGGGAGCAGATCATGCGGCCAGCCGAATGGATCACCTTGATTGCGCAGTTTGCTCAGTTGAGCCAGCGTCAGCGGCAAGCAAGCATTGCCCTGCTGTGTGGCAGCGCGCCACACGACGCGACCGTCGCGCTGCTGGAAAGTGTGGTCCAGCCGCGATTGGCCTGTCCCGCCTGCCATTCAGAGCACCTGCATCGGCACGGTCATGCGCACGGCTTGCAGCGCTACCGCTGCGTGCCTTGCGGACGCACCTTCAATGCGCTCACCGGCACGCCGTTGGCCCGCTTGCGCCATAAATCGCTGTGGCTCGATTACGCCGATTGTCTGCTGGCATCGGATTCCGTACGCAAGGCGGCTAGCCAACTGGGCGTGCACCGCAACACCACGTTTCGCTGGCGCCACAGGTTTTTATCGCTGGCAAAGACGGACCGGCCGCATGGCCTGCATGGCATCGCCGAGGCCGACGAGTTATATCTACTGGAGTCGGAAAAGGGATCGCGGCATCTGACGCGTCCGGCCCGCCGCCGGGGCGGCCATGCCCACAAACGCGGCATATCGAGTGAGCAGGTCTGCATCCTGATAGCGCGCGACCGCACGGGCCAGACCCTGGACTTCGTCACAGGCAAAGGGGCATTGACGAAAGCGCAGCTGCATCATTGCCTGTTACCCGTTATCGACAAGGACGTCTTGTTGGTCACCGATGGCCATGCCGCCTATCGGGCTTTTTCCAGGGAAGCGGGCATCAGTCATCAGGCCGTCAACTTGCGCGCCGGCATCCGCGTGCAGGGCGCCGCCCATGTGCAGAACGTCAATGCCTATCACAGCCGTTTGCGGCAATGGCTGGGTCCGTTTCATGGCGTGGCGACGCGCTACCTGCCGAACTACCTAGGATGGCGCTGGATACTCGACGCCAGGCGTATCCGCTCACCGGAAACGTTATTGAAAGCAACGCTGGGCGCATTCCCACATTTGACGGTGACATAGCCTTTTTTTAGGTTCATCGCGTTTTACCGGGGAAGGCATCCTTGATTTTGAGGAAAAAATATGCAGAGTCCCGGAATCCGTAGGCCATCCGTTTGATGACTTTGATGCGGTTGTTGACGCCTTCAAGAATGGACGAATTCATCGGATAGATGGCGGAGGCGATGATGCCCCGGACGTATTTGCGTAAGCGCTTGGCGAATTTAATCACGGGGGCGATCTCGCTCTCGAGGGCGAGGCGCATCCAGCGTTTCCATCGACGCGCACCCTCGCGAACGGATGGCGCGAACCAGATTTCTTTGAGTTCGGTTTTGAGCAAATAGACCGTCGACAGAGGGGCGTTGGCCGCGAGCAGTTCGTCAAGTTTGATAGCACGGTCGTCTTCAAGGTTGTCGCGATTGCGCAGCAGGAGCCAACGGCTACGCTTGATGACCTGGCGCGCTTTGGAATCGTCGCGCAGCGCGTTTGCCTGGTCGACACGCACCCGGTCGACGACTTCACGGCCAAAGCGCGCAACGACATGGAAAAGATCGTAGACGACTTCGGCGTTGGGGCATTGCGCCCGCACTTCGAGATCCATCGCCGTGTTCATATCCATCGCCACAGCCTCGATTCGGGCGCAGCCTTCTGCGCCCAACGCCTCGAAAAACGGACGGATGGCGACCCGGCTATTGCCTTCGCCAACCCAGAGCACACGCATGCGCTGGGCATCGAGAACGACCGTGGCATAACGATGGCCTTTGTGCAAAGCGAATTCATCCATGACGAGGCGCCGCACGTCGCCAGCGGCGAACTGGCCGTGCAGGTGTGCTAAGCGCTGTAGGTCAATGGCCTTGATGGTGTGCCAGTGCAGGCCTGTCAGCTGGGACACGTGCTTGATCGGGATAAGCTGTGCCAGCGCCTCCACCCAGACCCGGACGCGGTGAGTCACCCGCGAGCGCCGGTCCAGCCAGGAGATATGCTCCGTCATCCGGGCATCGCAGTGATGGCAGTCCAGGCGCCGGATTGGCACCTTCAACCAAACCCGTCGATCCAAAATATCCCGATCCCGGATGCGCCGCCAGCGCTGCTCATGAACTAGAGCACAAGGCTGCCGGCAGCTACCGCAAAGCGCGTCGGTAGTGGGGCAGGCGTTGAGAACGATCAGCAGCGATTCGTCGTCCTGTTCGACGACGGAATCGACAATATGCCCTTCCCAAAATGGAAGAGACGACATAGCATTGAGCATGGCGGCGAGAGTGGTAAGGTAATTGGTTTGTTTGGCGACAATCAATTTACCAATTCAAAACCCTTGCCGCCACCCCCTCCCAGCAAAAAACGTCAAGCCCGTCTTTCCCCATCAACCGCGATGAACCTTTTTTTATGCAGAAATCAGCGGCGCTTGTCCTTGCCCCTTTCCAGTCCCGCCTTCAATACCGTCTTCCACCTGGCGCGCGCGGCGATGCGCTCGAGCGGCGTCTCGTCGATACGGCGCGCGTCGCGCAGCAACTTGTGATAATTGCGCAAGCGGTCCCCATCGACGGCGCCGCGCACGGCGCAACCGGGCTCGCTGGCATGCCGGCAATCGCGGAACTGGCACGTCGTCGCCAGCGCCGCGATGTCGTCAAACGTGGCGGCCAGCGTATCCGCATCGGCATCGGCGCGCCAGCTGCGCAAGCCCGGCGTGTCGATGATGCAGGCGCCGCTGGCGCACAGGTGCAGCGAGCGGGCCGTCGTCGTATGCCGGCCGCGCCCGTCGCCATGGCGCACGCCGTTGGTCGTTTGATCCGCCGCGCACAAGGTATTGGTCAGGCTGGACTTGCCTGCGCCCGATGAACCGAGCAGCACCAGGGTCTGGCCAGCATTCAACCACGGTGCCAGGATGGCCACGTCATATGCATGCCGCGTATCGATGGCAAACAGGGGCACGTGTGGCGGCAGGCGCTGTCTGAGCTGCGCCAGCTTGCCCGGCACGTCGTCGGCCACGTCGGCCTTGCTCAGCACCACCACAGGCGTCACTTGCGCCGCCAGCACGATGGCCAGATAGCGCTCCAGGCGGCGCGGATTGAAATCCTCGTCCAGTCCCATCACCAGCAAGGCCGTATCGACATTGCTGGCGAGCAGTTGGCGCCGGCCGTCATTGCCGCGCCGCGCGATCTGCGTAAATGGGGATAAGTGCGCCGTTATCCACAGCGCACCGTGCGTGTCGGGTTCGGCGGCGACCCAGTCGCCGACAGTAAGAATATTGTCTTGCGCCTGCAGTTGATGCAGCAGACGCGGCAGGATTTGCGCCGGCTGTTTCAGGATGCCGTCGTGCACGCCGATGCTGTCGCGGTGCACGGCGCAAACGCGCAGCAGTTGGGCGGTTGGGGAAGAGAGTTCGAGTTGGGTGGCTGCGCTGGCGATGGCCTGCTGCAGCCCGATAAGGCGTAGTTGCGCAAAATCGAATGCGATCATGGTAGCGTGATTCCAGATTCTGTCGTCCGCGTGCGGACATGCAGCCTGCGCGTGCAGGCACCGCCAGTCGCCATGACTGGCACGAAAGAAGGGGAACGTCGGCTACGCGATCACGCGTATGGGGAAGTGCAGGCTAAAAATCTTAGCGGGGAAAGACAGTGATCAGGCAGCCGACAGCACGGCAGTATCCGAATGGCGCATGTTGTCTACTCCTCACGTGTGATGGAAAACCCCAGTGTGCCAGCGGCGCGCGCCGGCGTCAACGGAAGGTGTGGCTTAGCTGCACATGCCGTAAGCCTGGCGCTCCGGGAAGTAGCGGTAGGTAAAGGTGCGCACCGGATAGCGCTTGCCGGCGACGAGCATGGCGGGCATGGACAGGTCAAAGCGCTGCGGCAGCTGGCGCGGCAGTTGCAGGCGCAGGCGCCACTGGGTTTCGGCGCTTGAACCGACGGCGGAAAACATGATGGGCAAGGTCTCGATGACGTCGACGATTTCCGCCTTGCGGTTCATGCCGCGCTGGTAGATGGTCAGCACTTTCGCTTCGGCGAAGGGGGGCTTTTTCGGCTCTTCCAGCAGGAAGGACAGGCGCGTGAAACTGGCTTGCGTGCCGATGGGAAGCGTAAAAATCAGCGCCAGCTCCGTGCCGCCTTCCTTCAGGGTGACGGGTGGCGTGGCATACACGCTGATACCGCGCGGCAGCTCGAAGCGTGAACCCTCCGTCCACGTCTTGCACTCGGGCGTCGTGGCCTGGTACAGGCTGGGCGCCGTGTAGTCGTTGCAGGCGGAGACCAGCAGCAGCAGGGGCAGGGCAAGCAGGGCGGAACGGCGCATGGAAGTCACGGTTGGGAGATGAGCCGACAGTGTAAGCGATCCCCCCGCGATCCACCAGCGGGCTTATGCTTGCCCGGGTGGCGCGCGCCGCACGGATTGCAGCTGGCAGTGCGCGGCCTGCAGCGCATCCTTGATGGCATCGAGCGCCAGTTGCGGCCGCGCCGCGCCGCACATGAAGATATCGACGGCGGCAAAGCCGCATTCCGGCCACGTGTGGATGGAGATATGCGATTCGGCCAGCAGCACCACGCCGGTGACGCCCTGGCCGGCGCCAAAGCTGTGGAAATGGCTGTGCAGCACTTGCGCGCCAGCCGAGACGGCCGCGTCGCGCAGCAGGCGCTCGAGCGCGGCACCGTCGCGCAGGCGTTCCGGCGCGATACCCGACAAATCGGCGAGCAAGTGGGTGCCCAGGGGCAGATGCGGTGTGGCTGTCATGCTTACTTGTGGCTGCCGCCGCTGGAGCCGCCGCCATAGCTGCCGCCGCCGCTGCCCGTACGCGAACTCCAGCTGCTGCCGCTGCTGCTGCCGGCCACCTTGAACATGCGCACCCAGTTGGCGGCCGTGACACTGAAGGTCACCATCAGGGCATAGATCACGTATTTACTCATGGGGGATTCTTTGCATTCTTGTCGAGAAAAGCGGCGGGCAGGAACAGCGCCAGGCAGCCCAGCAAACTCCACATCAGGGTGCTGGAGAACGAGACAAACATCGGGATCGCATTCAGGACCAGCACGATGACGATGAAGACCTTGGCGATGCCGCGGTGGCTCAGCTGGATATTCGTCGTTTTGCTGGCGCCATGGAAGGCGGCGCCGAACCAGGCGGCCATCTGGTCATAGGCGACGGGCACGGAGCGCGACCAGGTCATTTCCTCACCGGTGAGCTCCGCCGCCAGCTTGGTCTGCCCCTGCTCGAATTCATGCACATGCGTGCTGTCGCCGACGGCCACTTTCCAGTTGAAGGCGCCCGCCGCATACACGACCTGCGAGCCGTAGTCATACAGTTTGCGGTAGGTGGCGCCATCGAGCGTGCAGGTAGCGGCGTCCAGCGATGCCCAGTTGGGCCAGTTCGGCAGCACGTTCGAGCGCGACCAGCCATCGTCCGTCTCCACCAGCCAGAAGAAGCCGGCGCGCGCGTTGTACAGCAGGTATTCGTTCCACTCGCTGCCTTCGTCGTCGGCGCGGCGCATCATGCCGATCACCGTGAAATCGACATTGCTGATCTTTGCGCTGGCGCCCAGTTCCAGCGTGATGTCGGCGTTGTCGTGCACCTGCTTGCCGATGGCCAGCACTTGCGCTTCCTGGCCGCTGGCGTCGAGCTGCGCATGGCAGGCGGGGCACACGAGTTGCGCCGCCGCGCCAGGTACGTACTTGATGCCGCTGCCGCAGGACGGGCAGTCGAGCGCATCGAGCTTGCCGCGGTATTTGCCGGCGCTTTTGGCGATGGCATCGTCGTCGCGCAGCAGCTGGCACTGCAAACTATCCAGGGTGACGGCGACGCCCTGGTAGACGACCGGTTGCGGACCATCCGTGTAGTCAAGCGTGACAAAGCTGGCGTAGTTGCGGAAGTCCGCCACCTGGATGCGCCAGCCGGCGCCCACCTTGAACGGCAGTTCGCCCTGGCCGGCGATGCATTCCGCGTTGCGGATCTCGGCCGCCGTGTATGGCTCGCCGCAGATCGTGTAGCGCTTGCCCGGCGCCAGCTCGCCAAAGACGGGTAAGCTACCTTGCGTGCTGCGCTCGCGCGTCAAGGTGTACAGGCCGGATGAGTCGCCCAGCCACGCCGTGCTTGTATCGTCGAACAGCAGATACCACTCGTTCCACGTGCCGGCGCTGTAGCGCTGCTGGATGCGGCCGACGACGGTGAAGTGCACGCCATCGTGCACGCCGGCCGTGCCGATCTGGATCGGCGTATAGTCTTCCAGGACGGCCGACATCTTGCCCACGTCCCTGACGGAGTCGGCGTCCTTGAGGATGGTACTGTGGCAGTACTCGCACACGGCGAGCACGGAAGCATGTGAGCGGAAGTGAACTTCCGCGCCGCAGCTGGGACAGGAAACAGTTTGCATGCAGTCGTATTTCGCTAATATTTAGCCGATCAGTTTTTTCAGCAGTTCAGCCTTGGCGCCGTCGTAGTCGGCTGGCGAAATGAGACCCTTGTCGAGCAAGCCCTTGAGTTTTTCCAGGCGCGCTTCGATCGGCTCTTCCGCAGGAGCCGGTGGCGCCGCAGGCGGTGCGGCCGGGGCAGGTGCCGGCTGCTGCAGCGCGCCGCCCATGCTTTGCGCCATCACCTGGCCGATCGACAGCCCGGCGCCCAAGCCTGCGCCGATGCCGGCCATGCCGCCTTCGTTTTGCGCCGCCAGCGGGATCGCGTTGGCCACCTGGAATTTGGTAAAGCCGCTCATCTTGTCTGCGCCCAGGCCGCCTTTCATGCCGGCCGAGATGCGCTCGTCGAGCGCCGCCTGCAATTCCTCGGGCAGGCTGATGCTGGCCACGTTGAATTCGTCGAGACCCACGCCATAGCGGGCAAACGCCTGCGCCAGGCCATCCTTGACTTCCTGCGCCATCAGCGCCTGGTTGGCCGCCATGTCGAGGAAGGGGACATTCGCGCCGCCCAGCGAGCTGGCCATGCTCGACATCAAAATACCGCGTAATTGATCTTCCACCTCGTCGCGCGTATAGACTTCGCGCGTGCCACTGATCTCGGTGAAGAAGGTGCGGGCGTCGGCGATGCGGTACGAGTACATGCCGAAGGCGCGTACGCGGATCATGTCGAAATCCTTGTCGCGGATGGTGATCGGCTGCGGCGTGCCCCACTTGCGGCCCGTCTGCACGCGGGTGCTGAAGTAATACACGTCCGACTTGAACGGTGAATCGAACAGCTTGTCCCAGTTTTTCAGATTGGTCAGCAGCGGTAAAGTCTGCGTCGTCAGCTTGTGCGTGCCGGGACCGAAGACGTCGGCGATCTTGCCTTCATTGACGAAGACGGCGACCTGCGATTCGCGCACATTCAGGATGGCGCCGTTCTGGATCTCGAAATCCTGCATGGGGAAGCGCCAGGCCAGTACGCCTTCCGTCTCTTCGTTCCATTGCAGTACGTCGATAAACTGCTTCTTGATAAAGCTGCCGAGGCTCATGATGGTGTCCTTGAATGAGGTAAAACGTCAGGAAATGCAGGCGGCGTTGATGGCGCCGATCGACAGGGAAATGGCGGCCAGCAAGCCGCCGAAAGCGCTGTTGTTCGATTCGATCTGGTCTTTCGACATGCGCAGCAAACGCGTGGTGACCACATAGGCGAGCAATTGCACCACCATGGCGCCGAAGGCCCAGGCGAAGAATTGCTGGTAGCCGGCCGTGTGCATCAGGGACGAGGCGATGGTGGCGGAAAAGCCCAGCAGCGCGCCGCCCAGCGACAGGGCCGCCGCCTGGTTGCCCTGGCGGATCAGCAGTACTTCGTTATACGGCGTGACGCGTGTGTAGATGATAAAAAATACAATCAGCAGCGCGGCGGCCAGTAAAAGGTGGATCAGATAGTTTAGGATGTCGGGCACGGCATTCCTCGCAATGAGCATTTGATAACGTCAACGCATATTAGAACAAAAAAAGTCCAATGAACAAAAAGATTCTGATTTTGTCCGTCTTCGTGGTCGCTTCCTGCGGCCTCGCCTATGAGCTGATCGCCGGCGCCATGTCCAGCTACCTGCTCGGCGACTCCATCCTGCAGTTTTCCACCATCATTGGCTGCTACCTGTTTGCGATGGGTGTGGGCGCTCACTTTTCCAAGTATGTCAAGGATGACGACGTGCTGTCGCGCTTCGTCGACATCGAACTGGCCGTGGGCTTGATCGGCGGCCTGTCGGCCGCCATCCTGTTCATGACCTTTTCGTGGATGGCCGCGCCATTTCGCACCTTATTGTATGTGATGGTGTTCCTGATCGGCGCACTGGTCGGCATGGAAGTACCGCTGGTGATGCGCGCCCTGAACACGCGCCAGACGGAATTTAGTGAACTTGTCAGCCGCGTGCTCACCTTCGATTACCTGGGCGCGCTGGCCGTCTCCCTGCTGTTCCCGCTGGTGCTGTCGCCGTATCTGGGCCTGGTGCGCACGGGCTTCCTGTTCGGCATGCTCAACGTGGGCGTGGGCCTGTGGAGCATTTATGTGTTCCGCGCCGAGCTGAAAAATCTCACCGGGCGTCTGCTGCGCGCCTGCGCCGTGATGCTGCTGCTGATCGCCGGCTTTGCCATGTCGGACCGCATGGTGGCCTGGGGAGAACACGGCCTGTTCGGCGACCAGATCGTGTATTCCACCACCACGCCCTACCAGCGCCTGGTGATCACGCGCTGGAAGGACGATACGCGGCTGTACATCAACGGCAACCTGCAGTTTTCCTCGCGCGACGAATACCGCTACCACGAGGCGCTGGTGCACCCCGTGCTCGAGGCCTTGCCGTGGGCGCGCCGCGTGCTGGTGCTGGGCGGCGGCGATGGCCTGGCCCTGCGCGAAATCCTCCGTTATCCACAGATCGAACACGTCACCGTGGTCGACCTCGATCCGGCCATGACGGCCGCGTTTACCACGCGTCCGGAACTGGCCAAGCTGAATAACAACTCGTTCTCGGACAAGCGCGTCACCGTCGTCAATGCCGATGCCGCCGTCTGGCTGCGCAATAACGGCGACATGTTCGACGCGGCCATCGTCGATTTCCCCGACCCGTCCAGCTTCGCGCTGGGCAAACTGTATTCGGTGCCGTTCTACGACCTGGTGAAAAAGCACCTGGCCGCCAAGGGCCTGATGGTGGTGCAATCGACGTCGCCGTTTTTTGCCCCGCACGCCTACTGGACCATCAATTCGACCCTGCGTGAAGTGGGCATGCGCACCTGGCCCTATCACGCCTACGTGCCCTCGTTCGGCGAATGGGGTTTTATCCTCGCCTCGCCCCAGCTCGACTACACACCGCCGACGACCTACCGCCTGCCGATGCGCTACCTGAATGCGGACACCACGCGCGAAATGTTCATCTTCCCGCCCGACATGCAGCCGCTGCCGATGGCGCCAAATCGCCTGAATACCCAGTCGCTCGTGCATGAATTCGAGCAAGACTGGAACCGGGTGATCCGCTGATGCAGCGCCGCTCCTTCATGCTGTGGGCTGCCGGCGGCACGGCGGCGGCCGCCGCTGGCATCGGCAGCATCGCCGCCTACCTGCGCTGGCAGGAAATCACGCCGAAGGTGCTGTACCCGGGCCGCAGCGAGGGACACTATTTGCGCAAGCTGCTGCGCGAGCGCACGGCGCTGCCGGCGCCCTCGGCAACCATCACCACGGACGTGGCCATCCTCGGCTCCGGCATCGCCGGCCTGACGGCCGCCTGGCGCCTGAATAAACTGGGGCACAAGGATTTCCTGATGGTCGATGGCCCGCAGCCATATGGCAACGCGGCGGGCGGCCACTTCGGCGACCTGGCCTATCCCACGGGCGGTCATTATTTACCGCTGCCTTCGCCCGAATCGACGCATGTGCGAGAGATATTGTTCGACCTGGGGATTATCCAGCGCGATCCGCAGGCGGAAAAACCGTACTACGACGAGCGCTACATCCTGCACGCGCCGGAAGAGCGATTGCTGTTCAACGGCCACTGGCAGGAGGGCTTCATTCCCACCGAAGGCGTGCCGCCTGCGGAACTGGCGCAGCACGAGCGCTTCTTTGCGCAGGTGGCGCAACTGCGCCAGACGCATGGCAACGACGGCAAGCGCGTCTTCGTTTTTCCTACCGTGGAATCGTCGCAAGACCCGGCCTGGCAGGCGCTCGACACCATCACGTTAAAACAGTGGATGGAGCGCGAGGGCTATACCTCGCCCACCCTGCACTGGTATTTGAACTACTGCTGCCGCGATGACTACGGCACGCGCTACGACCAGGTGTCGGCCTGGGCCGGCTTGCATTACTATTGCAGCCGCTGGGGTCAGGCGGCGAATGCGGGCAATGGCGCCTGGCTGACCTGGCCGGGCGGCATGCAGCCGGTCGCCACGGCCATGGAGCAGGCTTCGGGCGTCAAACGTCATGCGGGCACGGTGGTTTCCGTGCAGACGACGGACCAGGGCGTCGAAGCGCTGTGCCTGGAACTGGTCGACGGCCAGCCGCGCACCTACCTGGTCAAGGCGCGCAAGGCCATCTGCGCCATGCCGCTGTATGTAGCGGCCCGCGTAGTGAAGAATATCGCCGGCTATGGCTTTGACGCGAAGCGCGATACGCCCGCGTATGCGCCATGGATGGTGGCCAATTTTTTACTGAAACGCTTTCCCGACGAACTGCCCCATGCGCCGCTATGCTGGGACAACGTCGTGTACCAGGAACCGGGCCTCGGCTATGTCGTCTCCACGCACCAGGACATCCGCGTGCTTCCGCCCGAGAAAACCGTTTTCAGCGCCTACGTGGCCCTGTCCGACCGCACGCCGCAGGAGGCCCGCAAATGGTTAGACGTGGCCACGCCTGAAGAATTGCTGGCGCTGGCCAGTGTCGACCTGAAAACGGCGTATGGACGCGATTTCGCCAGCTGCGTCGAACGGGTCGACATCACCGTGCGCGGCCACGCCATGGCCGCGCCTTTGCCCGGATTTCGCAGCAATGCGGGCTTGAAGGCGCTGCGCGAGCACGATGGCGCGATTCTGTTTGCGCATGCGGATTTGTCGGGCTTTTCCGTGTTTGAGGAGGCGGCGTGGTGGGGGGATCGCGCTGCGCGGCTGGCGATCACATAAATGAAAAAGGCCGGCGCAAGCGCCGGCCAGAGCCCCCTAAGGCTCGAACCTGTGCTTCCTTGTTCTTCTCATTTATTTTTATTAATGACGTCGATGAACACGGCGGCCAGCAGCACCAGGCCCTTGATCACCTGCTGGTAGTCGATGCCGATACCCATGATGGACATGCCGTTGTTCATCACGCCCATGATGAAGGCGCCGATGACGGCTCCCATCACCTTGCCCACGCCGCCCGACGCCGAGGCGCCGCCGATGAAGCAAGCGGCGATCACGTCCAGCTCGAAACCCGTACCGGCCTTCGGTGTGGCCGTGTTCAGGCGCGCCGCGAAGATCAGACCGGCCAGCGCGGCCAGCATGCCCATGTTGACGAAGGTGTAGAAGCTGACCCGTTCCGTCTTGATGCCGGACAGTCGCGCCGCCTTCTCGTTGCCGCCCACGGCATACACGCGCCGGCCCAGCACGGTGCGGTTGGTAATGAAGGTGTAGGCGACGATGAGCAGCGACATCACGGCCAGCACGTTGGGAAAACCGCGGTAGGACGCCAGCAGGTAGCTGAAATACACCATCACGGCGGCGAAGATGGCGTTTTTCAGCAGGAAGAAGGCGGGCGGCTCGTTTTCCATGCCGTGTTTCAGTTGCTTGGCGCGGCTGCGCAGCGAGGTGATGATCAGCGCCGCGGCGGCGATCACGCCCAGCAGCAGCGACAGCCCGCGCAGGTTTTCGCCGCCGAACGGATCGGGCAAAAAGCCCGAGCTGAGCATCTGGAAGCCTTCCGGGAAGGGGCCGACCGACTGGCCAGCCAGCAGCGCCAGGGTCAGGCCCTTGAATACCAGCATGCCGGCCAGGGTGACGATGAAGGACGGGATTTTAAAGAAGGCGACAAAATAGCCTTGCGCGCCGCCGATGACGGCGCCGGCCAGCAGGCAGATGATGCTGGCGGCGACGAAATTCATGTTGTAGTTGACGATCAGGACGGCCGCCAGCGCGCCGACGAAGCCGACCACCGAGCCGACGGACAAATCGATATGGCCGGCCACGATGACCATCAGCATGCCCAGCGCCATGATGACGATGTAGCTGTTTTGCAGCACCAGGTTGGTCAGGTTCAGCGGCTGCATCAGGGTGCCGTCGGTCATGTACTGAAAAAAGCCCATGATGACGATCAGCGAGAGCAGCATGCCGTAGTCGCGCATATTGTTCTTCAAAAAGCCGGCATAGCTTTTCGCTTGCGGCGCGGCCGCTGGCGCTGCCGGCGCGCCTGCTGTCAATTTATTGTCCATTGTTTTCTCCGTGTGTAACGATCGCGCGCATGATTCGCTCCTGCGATGCTTCTGCCGCGCTCAGTTCCGCCGCAAAGCGGCCTTCGTTCATGACATAGATCCGGTCGCACATGCCCAGCAATTCCGGCATTTCCGAGGAAATCATGATGATGCATTTGCCTTCGGCGGCCAGCTCGCTGATGATGCTGTAGATCTCGTATTTGGCGCCCACGTCGATGCCGCGGCTCGGTTCATCGAGGATCAGCACGTCGGGGCGCGAAAACAGCCACTTCGCCAGCACCACTTTTTGCTGGTTGCCGCCGGACAGATTGACCACCTTCTGCGCCACGCTCGAGCAGCGGGTCTTGAGCTTGCGGCGGAAATCCTCGGCCACGCCGAATTCACGCTGCTCGTCGATCACCATGTGTTTGGAAATCGCGTCCAGGTTGGCCAGGCTGGTGTTCTTCTGGATGTCTTCCTCGAGGATCAGGCCCAGGCCCTTGCGGTCTTCCGTGACATACGCGAGGCCGTGGGCGATCGCCTTGCCGATGGTGCTGACGTCGATCTCCTGGCCATTCTTGAGTACCGTGCCGCTGATGCGCTGGCCGTAGGCGCGGCCGAAAATGCTCATCGCCAGTTCCGTGCGCCCGGAGCCCATCAAGCCGGCGATGCCGATGATCTCTCCCTTTTTTGCGTGCATATTGATGCCCTTGATGACGGGGCGGTCGGCATGCTCGGGATGGAAGACGCGCCAGTCGCGCACTTCGAAAATGGTTTCGCCGATGGTGGGCGTGCGCGGCGGATAGCGGTCCGCCATTTCGCGCCCGACCATTTTTTCAATGATGCGGTCTTCGCTGACGGGCTCCACGCGGCAGTCGAAACTGTCGACCGTGTTGCCGTCGCGCAGTACCGTGATGGCATCGGCGACTCTTGAAATTTCATTGAGTTTGTGCGAAATCAGGATCGAGGCGATGCCCTGCGCTTTCAGGCCCAGCAGCAGGTCGAGTAGGGCCGCGCTGTCGCTTTCGTTCAGGCTGGCCGTCGGCTCGTCGAGGATCAGCAGTTTGACGTCCTTGCACAGCGCCTTGGCGATCTCGATCAGCTGTTGCTTGCCCACGCCCAGGTTGGTGATCAGGGTGTCCGGGGACTCTTTCAGGCCCACTTTGTGCAGCAGTTCGCGCGTCTTCGTTTGCGCGTATTCCCAGTCGATGACGCCCATGCTGGACGGTTCGTTGCCGAGAAAGATATTCTCGGCGATCGACAGCTGGGGCACCAGCGCCAGTTCCTGGTGGATGATGATGATGCCGATTTCTTCGCTGTCCTTGATGCCGCGGAAGTGCCGCGTCTGGCCCAGGTAATCGATGTCGCCCGTATAGCTGCCATGGCCGTAGACGCCACTGAGCACTTTCATCAGGGTCGATTTGCCGGCGCCGTTTTCGCCCACGATGGCGTGGATCTCGCCGCTGCGTACCCGCAGGTTGACATTGTCGAGCGCAACGACGCCCGGGAATGTTTTGCGTATCCCGCGCATTTCCAGGATAGTGTTCGTCATATAACCTCTCTGGCACGGCCGCGCTGGTCGGCATCGGTCGTGCGGCAGTCTTGTTCTTGATCGTGCATGAAGCGAAAGGCCCGGCAGCGCCGGGCCTTCAGTACCGTCGATGCTTATTTCACTTGCGCTTCCGTGTAGTAGCCGCTGCCGGTGACGAGCACCTGCTTCCAGTTCGCCTTGTCGACGGTGACGGGTTTCAGCAGGTAGGATGGCACGACTTTTACGCCGTTGTTATAGGTCTTGGTATCGTTGACGGTCGGCGTTTTGCCGCTCATCATCGCGTCGACCATGTTGGCCGTGACCTTGGCCAGTTCGCGCGTGTCCTTGAACACGGTCGATGCCTGTTCGCCGCGGATGATCGATTTCACCGACGGGATTTCCGCATCCTGGCCCGTCACGACGGGGAACGGTTGTTTCGGCGTGCCGTAGCCGACGCCCTTGAGCGAGGACAGGATGCCGATGCTCAAGCCGTCATATGGCGACAGCACCGCGTCGACGCGCGCATTGCCGTAGTAGGCGCTGAGCAGGTTGTCCATGCGGGCTTGCGCCACGGCGCCATCCCAGCGCAGGGTGGCGACCTTTTCCATGCCCATCTGCTTCGAGCGCACCACCAGCTTGCCGCTGTCGATGTAGGGTTTGAGCACCGACAGCGCGCCGTTGTAGAAGAAGTGCGCATTGTTGTCGTCGGCCGAGCCGCCGAACAGTTCGATATTGAACGGGCCCTTGCCTTCCTTGAGTTTCAGCGCCGATTCGATATAGCCCGCCTGCAGTACGCCGACCTGGAAGTTGTCGAAGGTGGCGTAGTAATCGATGTTTTTCGTGCCGCGGATCAAACGGTCATACGAGATGACCTTGATACCCTTGTCGGCCGCTTTTTGCAGCACGTTCGACAAGGTGGTACCGTCGATGGCGGCGATCACCAGCACCTTGGCGCCTTTGGTGATCATGTTTTCCACCTGCGCCAGCTGGTTCGGGATGTCGTCGTCGGCAAACTGCAAGTCCGTCTTGTAGCCGCGCTCCTTGAATACCTTGACCATGTTGTCGCCGTCGGCGATCCAGCGCATGGACGACTTGGTTGGCATCGAGATGCCGATCGCGCCCTTGTCGGCGGCGCTTGCCACGGGCATTACCGCCATGCCGGAGATGGCCAGCGCCAGGCTCGCGGTCAGCATTTTCATTGTTGTTTTCATTTCAGGTCTCCACCGTCTTCGATAGTTGAATGTGCCAGGGCCGTCGTCCAGTGGGCGGGCTCCGTGCGAATGGCCGATTGCAGGCCACGGCTGATACTAGTTTGTCCATCCATCCCTCACCAATCACTTTTTTCGCATTGGCGATATCCAAAACGGTATCGATAAGCCAATTGATGCAATGCGCCATGGCCTGCCTTTTCGCCTGCGCACAGGGCGGAAATGGAGGGCGGGTGGCGGCTTTTTATGGTGCGCTGCAATACCAATAATCATCATTCAATTTGGTGATTTTCGTAATTGCGGCGACACAGGGCGGCGCGCAGAATCGGTCCGGACTTGAAGACCCGCCATCCCGTCATGACCTTTTGAAAGCTAGCCATGCAGCCGATTTCTCCCGCCTCCCTGTTGCCCGCCGACCTGGCGCAGGCCGTCCTCATCGGCCGCATCTGGCGTGACGGCCCGTGCGTCGTCGCCGTGCGCGGCGGCGAGGTGGTCGACATCACGCAGACGGTGGCGACGGTGGCCGAACTGTTCGAGCGCAGCGATGCGCTCGATATCGCCCGCCATGCGCCCGGCATTGCGCTCGGCTCCGTGCAAACGCTGCTGGAGCAGGCGCTGGCCGCGCCGGCCGGCCAGCCGCTGCTGCTGGCGCCGTGCGACCTGCAGGCCGTCAAGGCCTGCGGCGTGACTTTCGCCGTCAGCCTGCTCGAACGGGTGATCGAGGAACAGGCGGGCGGCGACGCGGCGCGCGCGGCGAGCTTGCGCACCGCCCTGCAAATGACTCTGGGCGGCGACTTGTCTGCATTGAAACCGGGCTCGGCTGCGGCGCAGCGCCTGAAACAGCAACTGCAGCAGCGCGGCGCCTGGTCGCAATACATGGAAGTGGGCATCGGCCCCGATGCGGAAGTGTTTACCAAGGCGCAGCCGATGTCGTCGGTCGGCTGCGGCGCGCAGGTGGGCTTGCTGCCATCGTCCGCCTGGAACAACCCGGAGCCCGAGATCGTCCTGGCCGTCAACAGCCGCGGCGAGGTGCTGGGGGCGACCCTGGGCAACGACGTCAACCTGCGCGATATCGAAGGGCGCAGCGCCCTGTTGCTGGGCAAGGCCAAGGATAACAACGGTTCCTGCGCCATCGGCCCCTTCATCCGCCTGTTCGACGAGCACTTCACGCTCGACACCGTGCGCCAGGCGGAAGTGTCGCTGCTGATCGAAGGCGCGGACGACGGCTTTGTGCTCGAAGGCGCCAGCTTCATGCGCGAAATCAGCCGCGACCCGCTCGACCTGGTGCGCCAGACGGCAGGCCAGTACCACCAGTATCCGGACGGCTTCATGCTGTTCCTGGGCACCATGTTCTCGCCCGTGAAGGACCGCGGCGCGCAGGGCGGCGGCTTTACGCACCACCTGGGCGACCGGGTGACGATTGCCAGCGCTGCACTGGGCGCGCTGGTCAACGAAGTGCAGCGCTGCGATGCGATTGCCCCCTGGACGTTCGGCGTGCGCGCGCTGTACCAGAACCTGGCGCAACGCGGTTTGCTTTGATCCGATTATTTTAAAAAGAGAGACACCATGCAGCATGCAATTTATTCCAGTCTGGCAGGCAAGCGCGTCGTCATCACGGGCGGCGGCACCGGCATCGGCGTGGCGATCGTCGAGGCGTTCGCGCGCCAGGGCGCCCACGTCACCTTTCTCGACATCGCCCGCGAGGCGTCGCTGGCGCTGCAGGAAAAGCTGGCGCACCTGCCGCAGCCGCCCATTTTCCGCTATTGCGACCTGACGGATCTGGGCGCCCTGGCCGCCACCTTCGCCGAGATCGCACACAGCGCGGGGGCCACGGATATCCTCATCAACAACGCGGCCAATGACGACCGCCACGAACTGCAGGACGTCACGCCCGCCTACTGGGATGAGCGCATGGCCGTCAACCTGCGCCACCAGTATTTCTGCGCCCAGGCAGTGGCGCCCGCCATGCGCGCCAAGGGCAGCGGCGTGATCCTCAACCTGGGCTCGATTTCCTGGCATCTGGCGCAAGCGCGCCTGTCGATCTACATGACGGCCAAAGCCGGCATCGAGGGCCTGACGCGCGGCCTGGCGCGCGACCTGGGCGTCGACGGCATCCGCGTCAACTGCATCATTCCTGGCGCCGTGCGCACGCCGCGCCAGGAAAAGCTGTGGCATACGCCGGAAGCGGAAGCCGTGATCCTGCAGGGCCAATGCCTGCAGCTGCGCGTGGAGCCGGAAGACGTGGCCGCGCTGGCGCTGTTCCTCGCGTCGGACAACGCCGCCAAGTGCGCGGGACGCGAATACTACGTCGACGCAGGCTGGTACGGCGCATGAGCACCTCGGATAAACACCCGGCGCGGCGCTTCCGCTCGCAGGACTGGTTCGACAATCCTGACCACATCGACATGACGGCGCTGTACCTGGAGCGCTTCATGAACTACGGCATCACGGCCGAGGAGCTGCGTTCGGGCCGGCCCATCATCGGCATTGCGCAAAGCGGCAGCGACATCAGTCCCTGCAACCGCATCCATCTGGAACTGGCCCAGCGCGTGCGCGACGGCATCCGCGATGCGGGCGGCATCCCGATGGAATTCCCGCTGCACCCGATTTTTGAAAACTGCCGCCGTCCCACGGCCGCGCTGGACCGCAACCTGGCGTATCTGGGCCTGGTGGAAATCCTGCATGGCTACCCGATCGACGCCGTGGTGCTGACGACGGGCTGCGACAAGACGACGCCGGCCCAACTGATGGCTGCCGCCACGGTGGATATTCCCGCCATCGTGCTGTCGGGTGGTCCCATGCTCGACGGCTGGATGGACGGCGAACTGGTCGGTTCCGGCGCCGCCATCTGGAAAGGCCGCCGCCAGCTGTCCGCCGGCTTGATCGACAGCGACAAATTCCTGCAGATCGCGGCCGCCTCGGCGCCGTCGGCCGGCCACTGCAACACCATGGGCACGGCATCGACCATGAATGCGCTGGCGGAAGCCTTGGGCATGTCGCTGACGGGCTGTTCGGCCATCCCCGCGCCATACCGCGAACGGGGCCAGATCGCCTATGCAACGGGGCGCCGCATCGTCGCCATGGCGCATGAGGACGTGCGCCCGTCGAGCATTCTCACGCGCGAGGCGTTCCTGGACACGATCATCGTCAACGCGGCCATCGGCGGCTCGACCAACGCGCAGCCGCACCTGATGGCCATGGCGCGCCATGCGGGCGTGGAATTGCACTCGAGCGACTGGATGGAACACGGCTACGACGTGCCGCTGCTGTTGAACATGCAGCCGGCCGGAAAATACCTGGGTGAGCGCTTCCACCGCGCCGGCGGCGTGCCGGCCGTGATGTGGGAGTTGCAGCAGGCGGGCTTGCTGCACGCGGACCGGTTGACGGTGACGGGCCAGACGATGGCGGCGAACCTGGCGGGCCGTGAAAGCGCGGACCGCGAGATGATCCGCCCGTTTACGGCGCCGCTGAAGGAAAAGGCCGGTTTCATGGCCTTGCAGGGCAACCTGTTCGATTTTGCCATCATGAAGACCAGCGTGATCTCGCCCGCTTTCCGCGAGCGCTACCTGTCGCGCCCCGGCAGCGAGGGCGTGTTCGAGGCGCGCGCCATCGTCTTTGACGGTTCAAGCGACTATCACGCGCGCATCAATGACCCGGCCCTGCAAATTGATGACAGCTGCATGCTGGTCATGCGCGGCGCCGGTCCCGTGGGCTGGCCCGGTTCGGCCGAAGTGGTCAACATGCAGCCGCCCGATGCCTTGCTCAAGGCGGGCATTTTGAACCTGCCGACCCTGGGTGACGGGCGCCAGTCGGGCACCTCGGACAGCCCGTCGATCCTGAACGCGTCGCCGGAAAGCGCCGTGGGCGGCGGCCTGGCGCTGCTGCGCACGGGCGACATCATCCGCGTGGACTTGAACGGGGGCCAGTGCGACATGCTGGTCGATGCCATTGAGCTGGCGCGCCGCGCCAAAGAGCTGCCGCCGCCCGTCAACGACAGCGCCACGCCATGGCAGGAGCTCTACCGCGCCAGCGTGGGCCAGCTGGAAACGGGCGCCTGCATGGAGCTGGCGCTGAAATACCGCGCCGTGGGCCAGACCCTGCCACGCCATAACCATTAGCAGGCAGGTCGGGGTAGGTCGGCTTAGCGCTCCGCGCGTAAGCCGACACCACCACAGACATAAAATTTTTCAGCAGTACCCGTAGTGAAAAAACGTTGTTAATAAAATCCACAAGGAGACACACAATGAACAAGATCATCAGTGCAGCCATCATGACCGCCATGCTGGCATTGAGCAGCAGCGCCGCCCTGGCTGACGCCAAAAACCCGAAAATCGGCTTTTCCATCGACGACCTGCGCGTGGAACGCTGGACGCGCGACCGCGATTTCTTCATCGCCGCCGCCGAGAAGCAGGGCGCCAAGGTCTTCGTGCAATCGGCCGACGCCAGCGAGCAGCGCCAGATTTCGCAAATCGAAAACCTGATCTCGCGCGGCGTGGACGTGCTGGTGATCGTGCCATTCAACGCCACTGTCCTCAACAACACCGTCAAGGAAGCGAAAAAGGCCGGCATCAAGGTGCTGTCGTATGACCGCCTGATCCTGAACGCCGATATCGACGCGTACATCTCGTTCGACAACGAGAAAGTGGGCGAGATGCAGGCCGAAGGCGTGACCAAGCTGCAGCCGAAGGGCAATTACTATTTGCTGGGCGGCTCGCCGACCGACAACAACGCCAAGATGCTGCGCGAAGGCCAGATGAAGGTACTCAAACCGTTCATCGACAAGGGCGACATCAAGATCGTCGGCCAGCAGTGGGTGAAGGACTGGAGTGCCACCGAAGCGCTGTCCATCGTGGAAAACGCGCTGACGGCCAACGGCAACAAGATCGACGCCATCGTCGCCTCGAACGACGGCACGGCCGGCGGCGCCATCCAGGCCCTGGCCGCGCAAAAACTGGCCGGCAAGGTGCCGGTCTCGGGCCAGGACGCCGATCTGGCGGCGGTGAAACGCGTCATCGCCGGCACGCAGTCGATGACGGTCTACAAACCGTTGAAAACCATCGCTGCCGAAGCGGCCAAGCTGGCCGTGCAACTGGCGCGCAATGAAAAGCCGGCCTACAACTCCAGCTATGACAACGGCCTGAAAAAGGTCAGCACGGTGCTGCTGAAGCCTACGCCGCTGACCAAGGCGAATGTGAACATTCTCGTTGATGACGGTTTCTATACCAAGGCGCAGCTGGGTAATTGATTACCCGCTTGATGTCGGTTCGCGTTGGCAGTAGGTCGGATTAGCGCAGCGTAATCCGACAATCGCCGGCTCCGGCAACGCCGGTGGCGGTGTCGGCTTACGCGCTGCGCGCTAAGCCGACCTACTCCTGCGATTGCCCGCATCGGCCGTCATCCGTCATTTTTTCCGTATCCGCAACGAGAGTGAGCATGTCCGACTATCTGCTTGAAATGAAAGGCATCGTCAAACAGTTTGGCGGTGTCCGCGCGCTTGACGGCATCGACCTGCAGGTGCGGGCCGGCGAGTGCATCGGCTTGTGCGGCGAGAATGGCGCCGGCAAGTCGACGCTGATGAAGGTGCTGTCCGGCGTGTACCCGCACGGCACCTGGGATGGCGAGATCCTGTGGGATGGCCAGCCCCTGCGCGCGCAATCGATCCGCGACACGGAAGACGCGGGCATCATCATCATCCACCAGGAACTGATGCTGGTGCCGCAGCTGTCCGTGGCCGAGAATATCTTCATGGGCCGCGAGCTGACCCTGCCAGGCGGGCGCATGCATTACGCGGCCATGTACAAGCGCGCCGACGAGCTGCTGCGCGAACTGAAAATTCCCGAACTGAACGTGGCGCAGCCCGTGATGAATTACGGCGGCGGCCACCAGCAGCTGGTGGAAATTGCCAAGGCGCTCAACAAGAATGCGCGCCTGCTGATCCTCGACGAGCCGTCGTCGTCGCTGACGGCGTCGGAAATCGCCGTGCTGCTCGATATCCTGCGCGCGTTGAAGGCCAAGGGCGTTACCTGCATCTACATTTCGCACAAGCTCGATGAAGTGGCGGCCATCTGCGACACCATCGTCGTCATCCGCGACGGCAAGCATATCGCCACCACGCCGATGGCGCAGATGAACGTCGAGCGCATCATCGCGCAGATGGTGGGCCGTGAAATGAGCCAGCTGTATCCGCAGCGCGCGCAGCCGGCACCTATCGGCGAAGTGCTGTTCGAGGCGCGCCACGTGACCTGCATCGACGCCGACAACCCGCAGCGCAAGCGGGTCGACGATGTGTCGTTCACCCTGCGCAAGGGCGAGATCCTCGGCATCGCCGGCCTGGTGGGGGCGGGGCGCACGGAGCTCGTCTCGGCCCTGTTCGGCGCCTACCAGGGGCCGTGCCAGGCCGAGGTGTGGCTCGATGGCCGCAAGATCGATACCCGCTCGCCGCAAAAGGCCATCGCCATGGGCCTGGCCATGGTGCCGGAAGACCGCAAGCACCACGGCATCGTGCCCGACCTCGACGTGGGGCAGAACATCACCCTGGCCGTGCTGGAGGAATTCGCGCGCGCCACGCGCATCGACGGCGAGGCGGAATTGACGGCCGTGCGCGGCGAGATCGCGAAGCTGGAACTGAAGGCGGCCAGCCCGTCGCTGTCCATCACGAGCCTGTCGGGTGGCAACCAGCAAAAGGCCGTGCTGGCCAAGATGCTGCTGACGCGCCCGCGCGTGCTGATCCTCGACGAACCCACGCGCGGCGTGGACGTGGGCGCCAAATATGAAATCTACAAACTGATGCTGGCGCTGGCCGACCGGGGCGTGGCCATCATCATGGTCTCGTCGGAACTGGCCGAAGTGCTGGGCGTGTCCGACCGCGTGCTGGTGATGGGCGAAGGCCGCCTGCGCGGCGACTTTATCAACGATGGCCTGAGCCAGGAAACCGTGCTGGCGGCGGCGCTGGACCAGCGCCCGGCGCCCGTCGCCAACACCGCAAACAAGGAAACCGCAGCATGAAACCGCACAGTATCAAACAGCTGTTCACCCAATACAAGATGCTGGCCCTGTTGATCGCCGTGGCGCTGATCTGGGCCTTCTTTTCGTGGAAGACGGAGGGCAGTTTCCTCACGCCGCGCAACCTGTCTAACCTGCTGCGCCAGATGTCCGTCACCGGCATCCTTGCCTGCGGCATGGTGCTGGTGATTATCGCCGGCGAGATCGACCTGTCGATCGGTTCCCTGCTGGGGCTACTCGGCGGCATCGCCGCCGTGCTCGACGTGACGCAGCACTGGCCGCTGGCGCTGAACCTGGCGGCCGTACTCGGCTGCGGCCTGGTGATCGGTTTGCTCAATGGCTACCTGACGGCGTACCGCGGCATCCCGTCCTTCATCGTGGGCCTGGGCGGCATGCTGGCGTATCGCGGCATCCTGCTGGGCATCACGGGCGGCATCACGATCGCGCCCGTTTCCGAGCCGATGGTCTACCTGGGGCAGGGCTACCTGCCGGCAGTGCCCGGCATCGTGCTGGGCATCGGCCTGTTCCTGCTGGCCGCCTTTTTGACGTGGCGCGCGCGCGCCAGCCGCGCCCAGCATGGCTTGCCGCAGACGGCGTCCTGGGCCGACGGCTTGCGCCTGGCCGTCATCGGCGCCGTGCTGTATGCCTTCGTGCAAACCCTGAACGGCTATGAAGGCATCCCGCTGCCTGTGCTGTTGCTGCTGGCCTTGCTGGGACTGTTCAGCTACATCACGAGCCAGACCGTGTTCGGCCGCCGCATCTACGCCGTCGGCAGCAATATGGAAGCGACGCGCCTGTCCGGCATCAACGTGAAAGCCGTCAAGCTGTGGATCTTCGGCATCATGGGCCTGATGTGCGCGCTGGCTGGCCTGATCAACACGGGCCGCCTGGCGGCAGGCTCGCCATCGGCCGGCACCTTCAGCGAACTCGACGCCATCGCCGCCTGCTTCATCGGCGGCACCTCGATGCGCGGCGGCTCGGGCACCGTGTACGGCGCCCTGATCGGCGCGCTGGTCATGGCCAGCCTCGATAACGGCATGTCCATGCTGGACGTGGACACCTACTGGCAGATGATCGTGAAAGGCAGTATCCTCACTCTCGCCGTGTGGGTCGATGTCAGCACGCGAGCGGGGCGTAGATAGCCGTGAAACGATCTGGCACGGGAGGAGACACCATGAAGATGCCGACCGCGCACCGGATCGCGCTGCTGTTTAACGGGAATAAGATCTATGACCGCGACATCATCGCGGGCATCGCCGCCTACCTGAACACGACGCGCGTGTCGTGGGACCTGTTCCTGGAAGAGGATTTTCGCTGCCGCCTGCCCGGCATCGAACGCTGGCAGGGCGACGGCATCATCGCCGATTTCGACGATCCCGCCGTATGCGAAGCGCTGGCGCACAGCCGCCTGCCCGTGGTGGCCGTGGGCGGCTCGTATGCGCGCGCGGAGGATTACCCGGCCGGCATCCCGTACGTGGCGACCGACAATTTCAAGATCGTCAAGCTGGCCTATGAACACCTGGTGGAAGCGGGCCTGACGCGTTTCGCCTGTTTCAGCCTGCCCGAGGCGGACGTCAACCGCTGGGCGCAGGAGCGCGAAACGGCGTTTTGTACCCTGATGGAGCGCGACCACATGCACGCCGATGTGTACCGTGGCGTCGCCACCAGCGCGCCCTCGTGGGACGAAGCGGTGGAGCAGCAGATCGCCTGGCTCAACAGCCTGGAAAAACCCGTCGGCATCATCGCCGTCAGCGACGCGCGCGCGCGCCAGCTGCTGCAAGCGTGCATGCACGCGGGGATCGCCGTGCCGGAGCAAGTGGCCCTGATCGGCATCGACAACGATCCGCTGGCGCGCATGCTCACGCGCATTCCCTTGAGTTCCGTGATCCAGGGCACCGAGGAAATGGGCCGTACGGCCGCGCATCTGCTGCACCAGATGTTGAATGGCGCGCGCCTGTCCGGCACGCGCATCCTCGTGCCGCCGGCCGGCCTGAACGTGCTCGCGTCCACGCGCCACCAGCCTTTCCAGCATCCGCAGGTGATGCAGGCGCGCCATTTTATTCGCCAGTACGCCTGCCAGGGCATCAAGACGGAGCAGGTGGCCGATTACGTGGGCGTGTCGCGCTCTTCGCTCGAAGCGCACTTCCGCCACGAGCTGGGGCGCAGCGTGCACGATGAAATCCTGCATTTCAAGCTCGATGCGGCCAAGACCCTGCTGGCGCGCGGGCCGGGGCAGGTGGCCGAGGTGGCCGTGCGTTGCGGGTTTACCACGGTGCAGTACATGCATGCCGTCTTCAAGCGCGAACTCGGTTGCACGCCGCGCGAATTCCAGCAGCGCAGCCGGCCGCCGCCAGCTCCCGGGCAGGCGCCATGATGCATCTGCTGCACAATGCGCGCGGCATGCGCGTGGCCATCGATGCGCACGATGCCAGCGTGCGGGCCTGGTGGGCGCCCGACCGCTATGGCCGCCTGGCCGATGTGCTGGGCGCCGCGCCCCCTGCGGCGCGTGCATCCACGGGCTGGCGGTGCGCGCCGCCGGACGACGGCCACCTTTTGATGCACCTGGCGCATGACGGCCTGTCGGTGCGCCTGGCCTACCGGTTGGACGACGATGGCTGTTTGCACCTCGACTGCGCCGCCACGGCCGATACGCTTTCCCGTTTTGCGCTGGCCGCGCCCCTGTTCAATCTGCAGGGCGGCCGTGCCGCCGTGGGCGACCATGTGCTGCGCCTGGCCGCCGACCGTTACCGGCCTTGGCCCGACGGCCACTCTTGCAGCGCTCCGCTTGACGTGGCGGGCAGCGCGTTCGACTTCCGCCAGCCGGCGCCGCTCGCTACACGCCTGGCCTGGCCCGCGCTCGTGCACTTGCCGGGATTCCGGCATGACTTTTACTGGACGGGCAGCGGCCAGCTGCGCGAGGCGGCGCGGGTGGCCGACCCCGCTTCCGGCCGGGTCTTGCGTTTTTCCAGCACCCAGGACAGTTGCCATTTGTATTCCGATGCGCGCTGTTTTTCCCTGCTGGCACAGGGCGTGCAATTGCAGCCGGGACAGGTGATGCGCTTCAGCCTTGCCTACCGTTTGGGCGTGCAGGATATCGATGCGTTTGACATATCCGAACCGGTATCAATGATGTCAAATAAGTGATTGGTCAGATATGCGGGGCAGTTCTACCATGAGGTAGTTTTTCCCTCATTCATTTTTGTCCTGACCGACGCTGCGAACCTGTCCATGAACATACTCACCATCGATGCCGGCACCACCAATACGCGTACCTTGCTGTGGCGCGCAGGCGCCGTCGTCGCCCAGGCGCAGCTGGAAACGGGCGTGCGCAATACCGCCATCGATGGCCATAACGGCGCGCTGAAACAGGCGCTGCGCGACACCATCGCCAGCGTGCTGGCCAGCGCCGGCATCGCGCCGTCCGAGGTGGACCTGGCGCTGGCCTCGGGCATGATCACTTCGCCCATGGGCGTGCGGGAAGTGCCGCATCTGCCGGCGCCCGCCGGCCTGGCCCAGCTCGCGCAAGGCATGCAGGCGGTGGACTTGCCCGACGTGCTGGCGCAGCCCCTGTGGCTGATTCCCGGCGTGCGCAACCAGCATGGCGCCGTCGGCCTGCATAACGTCGAAGCGATGGACATGATGCGCGGCGAAGAGACGGAAGTCGTCGCGCTGCTCGAGCGCCTGCAGTTGCGCGGCGCGGCGACCCTGATCATGCCCGGTTCGCATACCAAACTGATCAGCGTGGACGAACAGCGCCGCATCCTCGGCTGCAGCACCACCATCGCGGGCGAATTGCTGCAGGCGATCACGCAGCACACCCTGATCAAGCAATCGGTCGATGGCGGTTTTGCCCAGACCCTGGTGCCGAAAATGCTGCTGGCCGGCGCGGCCGCGGCGCAAAAACCGGGGCTGGCGCGCGCCTGCTTCAGCGTGCGCACCCTGGGCCAGTTCAGCGCCATCGAATGCAATGAGCGGGCCAATTTCCTGATGGGCGCCGTCCTCAGCGGCGACTTGCTGGCGCTGCGCAACAGCACCGCCATTCAGATGCGGCCCGATAGCCCGCTCGTCATTACAGGTAAACCCATGCTGCGCCAGGCGCTCGGGCTGCTGATCGAAGAACACGGATTTTTTTATGGCAAGCGCATCATCGTCGACGACCAGCAGCAAGACTATCTGGCCGGTCACGGTGCGCTGCTGATCGCCGCCGCGCGCGGCTTGATTTCCCCGCAGGAGACAGTATGAGCAGCAACAAGAACAAGCGTCCCTTGCGTTCGCAAGCGTGGTTTGGCGGCGACGACAAGGACAGTTTTATTCACCGCAGCTGGATGAAGAACCAGGGTTATCCCAGCGACGCCTTCGATGGCCGTCCCGTCATCGGCATCTGCAATACCTGGTCCGAACTGACGCCCTGCAATGGCCATTTCCGCGACCTGGCCGAGATGGTCAAGCGCGGCGTGCTCGAAGCGGGCGGCTTCCCCGTCGAATTTCCCGTCATGTCGCTGGGCGAGACGAATCTGCGCCCGACGGCCATGCTGTTCCGTAACCTGGCCAGCATGGATGTCGAGGAATCGATACGCGCCAACCCGATCGACGGCGTGGTGCTGCTGACGGGCTGCGACAAGACCACCCCGGCTCTGCTGATGGGCGCGGCCAGCGTGGACTTGCCCACCATCGTGCTGTCGGGCGGCCCCATGCTGAACGGGAATTACCGGGGCAAGCCGATCGGTTCGGGCACCGACGTATGGAAATTTTCCGAAGACGTGCGGGCCGGACGCATGACGTCCGCCGAATTCAAGCAGGCCGAATCGTGCATGTCGCGTTCCGCCGGCCATTGCATGACCATGGGCACGGCTTCGACCATGGCCAGCATGGTCGAAGCGCTGGGCGTGACCCTGCCCGGCAATGCGGCCATTCCCGCCGTCGATGCGCGCCGCAAGCTGCAGGCGCAACTGACGGGCCGGCGCATCGTCGACATGGTGCATGAAGACCTGAAACTGTCGCAGATCCTCACGCGCGAAGCGTTTGAAAACGCCATCATGGTCAACGGCGCCATCGGCGGCTCGACCAATGCCGTGATCCACCTGCTGGCCATTGCCGGGCGCATCGGCGTGGACATGCGCCTGGGCGACTGGGACCGCCTGGGGCGCGACATTCCCTGCCTGCTGAACCTGATGCCGTCGGGCCAGTACCTGATGGAAGATTTTTACTATGCGGGCGGCCTGCCCGTGATCATCCGCGACCTGCTGGGCAAATTGCATGGCGAGGCGCTCACCGTCACGGGCGCCACCATGGCCGTCAACGTGGCCGAAGCGGAAAATTTCAATCCCGAGGTGATCACGCCGCTGGCGCAGCCTTTCAAGGACGAGGGCGGCATCGCCGTCCTGCATGGCAACCTGGCCCCGCGCGGCGCCGTCATCAAGCCTTCGGCCGCCTCGCCCGAGCTGATGCAGCACCGTGGCCGCGCCGTCGTCTTCAACAGCATCGAGCACTACAAAAAGCGCGTTGACGATCCCGCGCTCGATATCGACGCCAGCTGCGTGATGGTGCTGCAAAATTGCGGCCCGCAGGGCTATCCGGGCATGGCCGAAGTGGGCAATATGGGACTGCCGAAAAAACTGCTGGAGCAGGGCGTGCGCGACATGGTGCGCATCTCGGACGCGCGCATGAGCGGCACGGCCTACGGCACGGTGGTGCTGCACGTGGCGCCGGAAGCGGCCGTGGGCGGGCCGCTGGCGCTGGTGCGCGATGGCGACATGATTGAACTCGATGTGGCGGGACGCCGCTTGCACCTGGACGTCGACGATGCCGAGCTGGCGCGCCGGCGCGAAGAGTGGCGCGCACCGCCGCCGGCCATGAAGGGCGGCTACCAGTCCATGTACATCAAGCACGTGACGCAGGCCGACGAAGGCGCGGACCTCGATTTCCTCGTCGGTTGCCGCGGTTCGGCCGTTCCGCGCGAATCTCACTGAAAACAAGGAAAAAAGATGATGGGGACACAGGCGCAATTACTGGTCGATGCGCAAAATTTTCTCGGTGAGGGCGTGCGCTGGTGCGAACGCAGCGGCCGCGTTTTCTGGACGAATATCGAAGGCTGCCAGTTGCATGCGCTGGTGCTGGCCACGGGCGAGCGCCAGAGCTGGGCCATGCCCGAGCGCCTGGCATGCTTCGCGCTGACGGATAGCGACGAGGTGCTGTTGCTGGGACTGGCCTCCGGACTGGCCTGGTTTGACGCGCGTAGCGGGGCCGTCACGCGCTTGCACACGGTGGAGGGCGACTTGCCCATGACGCGCCTGAACGATGGCCGCTGCGACCGCCAGGGACGCTTTGTCTTCGGCACGCTCGATGAACGTCCGTGCCGCGACGCCATCGGCAGCTTTTACCGCCTCAACCTGGACTTGACTCTGGAGCGCTTGCCGCTGCCGCAGATCGCCATCTCGAACAGCATCTGCTTCAGCGTCGACGGCACGGCCATGTATTTCTGCGACTCGATGAAGCGGGCGATCTACCGCTGGGACGATTACCTGGGGGGCGACGTCAGCCGTGTGCGCGTGTTTGCCGTGCTCGATCCGGGACCGGGTGCCGCCGATGGCGCGATCATCGATGCGGATGACCACCTGTGGAGCGCGCAGTGGGGCGCCGGCAGGGTCTTGCGCTTCGCGCCGGACGGCAGCGTCGAGCGCAAGATCAGCCTGCCCGTCTCGCAGCCCAGCTGCGTGAGCCTGGGCGGCCCGCACTACGACGAATTGTTCGTCACGACGGCGCAGGAGAACTTGACCCCGGCCCAACTGGCGAGCGAACCGCTGGCTGGCGGATTGTTCCACGCGCGCCAGGTGGGCGTGCGCGGTTTGCCGGAAGTGCGCTTTGGCGCCCTGCCGGCCTGACAGGAGAAAGCATATGCAAAAACACACGGTTTTCAATGGCATCCTCGAACGGGGCATGGTCGGCATCGTGCGCGCCGATTCGCCCGATGCGGCGCTGCGGATCGCTGAGGCGTGCATCGCCGGCGGCATCACGGCGCTGGAAGTGGCGTTCACCACGCCCGATACCCTAGGCGTGCTGCGCACCCTGCGCGAACGCCACGGCCATGACGTGCTGCTGGGCGCGGGCACGGTGCTCGATACGGAGACGGCGCGCGCCGCCATCCTGGCCGGTGCCCAGTTCATCATTTCGCCCAGCGTCAACGTGGACACGATCGCGCTGTGCCAGCGCTACCAGGTGCTGTCCATGCCGGGCGCGATGACGCCGACGGAAATCGTCACGGCCCTGCAGGCGGGCGCCGACATCGTCAAGGTCTTCCCCGCCGAGATGTTCGGCCCCGCCTACATCAAGGCCTTGCGCGCGCCCTTGCCGCAAGCGCCATTGATGCCGACGGGCGGCGTGACGGTGGAGAATCTGCATGAATGGTTTGCCAGCGGCGCCGTGGCCGTGGGCATCGGCAGCAGCCTCAGTGGCCCGGGCGCCACGGGCGATTACGCGGCCGTGACGGCGCGCGCGCAGGCTTTCGTGGCGAAGATGGCGGCCGTGCGGACTTCTAGGTCTTCTGGATAGCTCCCTGCCCTGGATAATTCTGCTACGCTAGGCGGGCAATGTCGCACGCTTAACTACGACCAGAATATGCCCAACATCGCCCGCATCCTGCAAGACAGCCGCATCATCGCCATCGTCGGCATGTCCGACAAGCCCGAACGCGCCAGCCATGAAGTGGCCGACTACCTGCTGCGCCATGGCTACCGCGTGCTGCCCGTCAATCCGGCCCTGGCCGGGCGCGACGTGCTGGGCCAGCGCGCTTACGCCACCTTGACGCAGGCTGCCGCTGCGGTGGCACCGGCGCGCATCGACATCGTCGATTGCTTCCGCAAGTCAGAAGATATCCTGCCCATCGCAGAGGAAGCCATCGCCGTCAAGGCCGGCTGCCTGTGGCTGCAGCTCGACATCGTCAACGAGCAGGCGGCGCAGCTGGCACGGGCGGCGGGCCTCGACGTGGTGATGGATCATTGCACAAAAATTGAGCACCGCAAGCTGGCGGTGGCGGCATGAAGGCGCGCACGCAATTTCGCGCTGGCAAGGGCTTCGAGCTGAACGAGGAATTCGCCGGCAAGCGCTTGCTGGGCGCCGCCACCAAGGCGGCCAACAAGAAGCTGACGCCGGCCCAGTGCAAGGCCCTGGACCGCGAGGAAACCGTGGCGCTGACGGCGCAGATCGCCGAGTGCCAGAGCATGCTGTACGCGCAGCACAAAAAGAAGGTGCTGCTGGTCCTGCAGGGCATGGATACGTCGGGCAAGGATGGCACGGTCAAGGCCATCTTCAGCAACATCAACCCGATGGGCATCCGCGCCGTGGCGTTCAAGGGCCCGACCGATATCGAACTGGCGCACGATTACCTGTGGAGAGTGCACCAGCACGTGCCCGTGAAGGGCGAGATCGCCATCTTCAACCGCAGCCATTACGAGGATGTGCTGATCACGCGCGTGCAGGACATGATCGACAAGGCGGAATGCCAGCGCCGCTACGCGCAGATACGTGACTTCGAGCGCATGCTGAGCGAGACGGGCACCGTCATCCTGAAAATCTTCCTGCACATCTCGAAGGATGAACAAAGAGGACGGCTGCAGGAGCGGCTCGACGATCCCGACCGCCAGTGGAAGTTCGATCCCAACGATATCGCCCAGCGCAAGAAGTGGGATGGCTACCAGCGCGCCTATGCAACGGCGATCCGCGAGACCGATGCCGACCACGCGCCATGGTACGTGGTGCCATCGAACTCCAAGACGCAGCGCAACCTCGTGGTCGCGTCCCTGCTGCTGGAAACCCTGCAGGGCATGAAGCTGGAATACCCGGCGCCGGACCCGAAACTGTCGTCTTTCAAGGTCGAGTAAAGCTTAGGGCGGTTCAGCGCCGCGCCTGCGGAATCGGCCGCGCTGTGGCATAGTATCCCTCGTCGATAATTCAAACCAGACCGGAGATCCATATGCTGCAGTTGAAAGATCCTACCTTGTTGCGTCACCAGGCTTACGTGAATGGAGCCTGGGTCGATGCCGATGGTGGCCAGACGATTAATGTGAGCAATCCCGCCACGGGCGAGCATATCGGCACGGTGCCCCTGATGGGCGCCGCCGAGACGCGCCGCGCCATCGAAGCGGCCAATGCCGCCTGGCCCGCCTGGCGCAAGAAGACGGCCAAGGAACGCGCCGCCGTGCTGCGCCGCTGGCATGACCTGATCCTGGAAAACGCCGATGACCTGGCGCTGATCATGACCACCGAGCAGGGCAAGCCCCTGCCGGAAGCGAAGGGCGAAGTGCAGTTCGGCGCCTCGTTCATCGAGTGGTTTGCGGAAGAAGGCAAGCGCGTCGCGGGCGAGACCCTGCAATCGCCTTGGCCGGACCGCCGTCTGGTCGTCACCAAGGAGCCGATCGGCGTGTGCGCCGCCATCACGCCATGGAACTTCCCCGCCGCCATGATCACGCGCAAGGTCGGCCCGGCCCTGGCCGCCGGCTGCCCGATGGTCCTGAAGCCGGCGGAAGCAACGCCGTTTTCCGCGCTGGCGCTGGCCGTGCTGGCCGAGCGCGCGGGTGTGCCTGCGGGCGTGTTCAGCATCGTTACGGGTGCGCCGAAAGACATCGGCGGCGAAATGACGTCGAACCCCATCGTGCGCAAGCTGACGTTTACGGGCTCGACCCAGGTGGGGCGCTTGCTGGCGGAACAGTGCGCGCCGACGATCAAGAAACTGTCGCTGGAACTGGGCGGCAATGCGCCGTTCATCGTCTTCGACGACGCCGACCTGGATGCGGCGGTGGAAGGCGCCATCGCCTCGAAATACCGCAACGCGGGCCAGACGTGCGTGTGCGCCAACCGGCTGTACGTGCAGGACAGCGTGTATGACGCGTTTGCCGACAAGCTGGTGGCGGCAGTGGCCAAGCTGAAAGTGGGCAATGGCATCGAAGCGGGCGTCACGCAAGGCCCGCTGATCGACGCCAAGGCTGTCGCCAAGGTGGAAGAACACGTGGCCGACGCGCTGGGCAAGGGCGGGCGCCTGCTGGCCGGCGGCAAGCGCCATGCGCTGGGCAATGGCTTCTTCGAGCCGACCATCATCGCCGACGTGACGAACGACATGCGCGTGGCCACCGAGGAAACCTTCGGCCCGCTGGCACCGCTGTTCCGTTTCAAGACGGACGACGAAGTGATCGCCCTGGCCAACAACACGGAATTCGGCCTGGCCGCCTACTTCTATTCGCGCGACATCGGCCGCATCTGGCGCGTGGCCGAAGGCCTGGAAACGGGCATGGTCGGCGTCAACACGGGCCTGATCTCGAACGAGATCGCCCCCTTCGGCGGCGTCAAGCAATCGGGCCTGGGCCGTGAAGGGTCGACCTACGGTATCGAAGATTACCTGGTCATCAAATACATCTGCATGGGCGGTATCTAGGATTCTTGATTAAATCTACTGCGCGGCGCGCTTTCCGGCCTGCGATGCTCGCTGTACTAAAGTACAGCTGCGCTTCTTAGCCAGAAATCGTTGCCGCTCGCTACGATTTTCTCAAGCATCCGTTACGTCTGTTATCGACGGCTGTTGCGAGCCGATCCTAACCTGTCCAGCATGCCCTTGACCGCTTCCATCTGCGTGCCGCTCTTGCGGTAGAAATCCGGGTCGATCGGATTGATGCTGGTGTAGCCCCAGAAATCCCAGCAGCCTTTCGGGTTGTATGGGTAGACGGGGCTCGGTTCGGCCTGCGGGTACAGCACGATGATCTTGTTGGCGTCCGCCACCTGGTTGTAGCCGGTGCTGGTATAGAAACGGTCGCCGATGGCCTGCGTCGTTTGCAGGCAGCCGTGGAACACCACGTGCACGCGGCAGCTCTCGCTGTCGCAGGCTTTCGGGATGTAGGCGTAGCCCGTATTGTTCATGCTGGAGTACGCATTCTGAATGAAGCTGCGCTGGTTGAAGGCGATCAGCTTGCCCGTCAGGGTGGTCGCCGACGGTTGCAAGTCCGGGTACAGGTGCTGCAGGATGTCGCGCGCCTGCGTGTAGTCGCAATCGTTGATGAAGGGCGACTCCGTCACGGCGCAAGGCTTGTCGGTGTTGCTGTCGGTCAGAATGGCGTGGCCCGCGCCCAGCGTGTCGACGAAGCGGATTTGCGCCGCCGGCGTGCCCGCCAGTTGATAGAATTTCCCTACCTGTTCCACCACCGGCCGTGTCACGGTCTGGTCTTTCGTTCCGCTGAACAGATACACGCGCTGGCGTTTCAGGTTGGCCGTGTCGTCGATGAGACGGGCGCGCGCAAAATCGTTCGCCGCGCGCAGCAATTCGCTGGCGACGGGCGGCGCCACCTGCGCGCTGCCGGGATTCATGCAGGTGGTCAGGGCATTCGTCAGGTAGGGGATGTAGGGGAAGCGGCCCGGCTGGCCCGAGCAAAAATACGGGCCGCCCGCGATGATGCCGGCGCCGGCGACGGTGGCCGAGTAGGCGACGGCAAACTGCGCCGCCATGAAGCCGCCCGAGGACAGGCCGGACACCGTGGTCTGGCTCAGGTCAGCCTGGTAGCCGGGCAGGGCGGGGGCGTCGCTGGTCGCGGCGGGCTTGACGGCTTTGGCCGTCGTGGCGGCGTGCGCGCTTGCTGGCGCCAGGATGAGCAGGCTGGCGGTCAGCACGGCGGTGGTTAGTGTGGTCAGGTGCGGGAAGGGCATGGCGACTCCACAAGGCAAGGAAAGGGACAGGAAGGCCGAGCATAGGTAAAAAAACTGTGCGTTGGGCAAGTACTGCACCGTCGTTGATGTCGCTCAAGCAATTGCCGTTGTTGTGCGTCTTGTACGCACGCGCGGCGTTTGACATAGAATGGTTTTTTTCCGTTCAACCATGGTGCCCTTCATGTCCAAGACCCTTGCCCAGCTGTTTGCACTGACCACCCTTGCCGCCGGCGCCAGCCTGGCCATGCCGGCCCATGCCGCCGACACCGCGCCAGCTGCCGCCGCGCCAGCGGCCTGTCCTGCCATTCTGAAACAGACCTTCAACCGTCTGCAGGACGAGGCGCCGCAAAACCTGTGCCAGTACGCGGGCAAGGTCGTGCTGGTGGTCAATACGGCCAGTTATTGCGGTTTTACCAATCAATACGAAGGGCTGGAAGCGCTGTACGCGAAGTACGGCAGCAAGGGCCTGGTGGTACTGGGCTTCCCATCGAACGATTTCGGCAAGCAGGAGCCCGGCAACAGCAAGGAAATCGCCGATTTCTGCTACAACACCTATGGCGTGAAGTTCCCCATGTTTTCGAAGTCCGTCGTCTCCGGCCCCGCGCCGAACCCGCTGTACGTGGACCTGATCAAGCAGACGGGCAAGACCCCGGCCTGGAATTTCCATAAATACCTGATCGACCGCCACGGCAAAGTGGTGGAAAGCTTCCCCAGCAAGGTGACGCCGGACGACAAGAAACTCGTTGGCGCGGTGGAAAAAGCGCTGGCGCTGTAAGTTGCCGACCTACAAGCAGGCTTGATCGCCTGCTTTTTTTTAATGCCGCGCTTGTCGTCTTGCCATCATTGTCCTAAGCTGGTTGTTCGCGTTTGTCACAACAAAGGAGAACATCATGGCGTATGTCGATGGATTTGTGGTGCCCGTACCGAAAGCCAAGCTCGATGCCTATCTGGCCATGTCGCGCAGTTGCGGCGCCGTCTGGCGAGAGTACGGCGCGCTGGAATTTCGCGAATGCGTGGGCGACGATGTCAAGCCGGGCAAGCTGACGTCGTTCCCGCAGGCGGTGGACTTGCAGGATGGCGAAGTAGTGGTGTTTTCCTGGATCGTGTATGCGTCGCGCGCCAAGCGCGATGAAATCAACGACAAGGTCATGAAAGACCCGCGCCTGGCCGAGATGATGGACCCGGCCAAGCTGCCGTTCGATGGCAAGCGCATGATTTACGGTGGTTACGAGATGCAGGTGGATATCAAATAACCAGCTTTGCGGGCATCGCCCCGCGCAGCGCATTGCATACGACGATCGCTTCGGCCCGCGCCAGCATGGCGCGCGTGATGATGGTTTCTTGCGCGTTCCAGGCGGGGTCGGCCAGCATGGCCGCGCGCTGCACGCCGGGCAGCAGGCCGCAGGACAGGGGCGGCGTGTGCCAGCGGCCGTCCAGCTTCACGAAGACATTGCTGCGCCCGCCCTCGGTCAGCTCGCCCCGTTCGTTAAAAAACAGCATGTCGAAGCCGCCTTGCGCCTCGGCCGCGCGCCAGGCCGCATCGTAGCGCGCACGCACGCTGCTCTTGTGGCGCAGGAAGAGGTCGCCGGCAGTCGTTGTGTCGGGTGCCAGCATGACGTTGACCGTGTCCGGCAAGGCGCTGAGGGTGCCGCTTTGCGTCGTCAACCGGCCATCCTGGCGCAGCGCCAGGCGCAGGCGAAAAGGGACATCGTCGGTCCGTGCCGCGCAGGCCGTCTGCAGCGCCGCGCGGGCAGCATCGGCATCCCAGGCAAAATTAAAATAGGCGCAGGAGGCGGCCAGGCGCGCCAGGTGGCGCTCCTGCTGGCGGCAGCCATGGTCCCGGCTGGCATGCAGGGTCTCGAACAGTTCGAAGTCGTTCGTGAGGCCCGTGAGGAAGCGGGCCTTGAGCTGGCATTCCGCAAATTCCTCGTGTGGGTCGCTGTCGAGGACGATACCGGCGCCCACGCCCATTTCGCCGCGCCGGATGCCGTCAGGGCTCGCCGGCTGCAAGGCCAGGGTACGGATCGGCACGGACAGGCAAAAGTCGCCCACGGCGTGGGCGGCGCCGGCGGCTGGCGGATCGAACCAGCCGATGGCGCCCGTGTAGATGCCGCGCGCGGCAGGTTCCAGTTCGGCGATGATTTCCATGGTGCGGCGTTTTGGCGCACCCGTGATCGAGCCGCATGGATACAGGGCCTGGAAGATGTCGGCCAGGCTGGCGTCGGCGCGCAGGCGCGCCTGCACGGTGGAGGTCATTTGCAGCACGCTGCTGTAGCGCGTCACCTCGAACAGGGCGGGCACCTTGACGGAACCCGTGACGGCGATGCGGCCGATGTCGTTGCGCAGCAGGTCGACGATCATCAGGTTTTCCGCGCGGTTTTTCGGATCATGGGCCAGGGCGCTGGCGCGGCGTGCGTTTTCTGGCACCTGTTCGGCTGGGGCGGCCGGCGCCGTGCCTTTCATGGGGCGCGCCATCAATTCGCCCTGCGCATGGCGCACGAACAGCTCCGGCGACAGCGACAGCAGGGCGCCGCCATCGGGCAGCATCACCAGCGCGCCGTAGGGCACGGGCTGGCGCGCGCGCAGCCGCGCATACAGGGCCAGGGGCGAGCCGAAGGCGTCGAAGCGCAAGCGATACGTGTAGTTGACCTGATAGGTGTCGCCGGCCACGATGTAGTCGTGGATGCGGTGCAGTGCCTGCGTGAATTCGGCCTGATCCACGTTCGCGCGGATATCGGCCACGCCGGCCGGCGCGGCGTCCGCGCTGACGCGCGCGTCCAGCCACTGCGCCACCTCGTCCTGCGACAGCTGGGTGCAATGGTCAAAGACGAGCACTTGCGCCAGCGGCGGCGCGTTGATGCCTGCCGCGCGCGGCGGCATGGCCAGCAAATGCGCGCCCAGCTCGTAGCTGCACACGCTGACGGCGTACTGGCCGCGTTGTAAAGCCTCTTGCAGCCCTGCGAGCAGGTCCGGCCACCGTTGCCCCTCGGTGCACTGCAAGACCGCCGCCAGGCCCGTGTACAGGCGCGAACCGGCGCCCGGGGTGCTGGCGTCGTCGAGCAGGGCGAAACAGTCGGTGTGCATGGGACAGCCGCGGCGGTGACTTACCCCAGCAGCATGGCGATTTGCAGCGCCGCTTCCTGGGATGGATTGATCTTGAAGCCGCTCTTGGCGTAGCGGTGCCAGCGTCCGATGACGAAGCCGACGATCAGGGTGGCGCGTGCCGCCACTTCGCTTTCCTTGCCATGGCCTTCGGCGGCGGCCACGCGCAAGGCCTGCTTGAGCGCCAGTTCCACGCGGTCGTAGAACTGGTTCATGCGCACTTGCAGGCGCTCGTCCTCATTGACCAGCGCATCGCCGATCAATACGCGCGTCATGCCCGGATTGCTGATGGCGAAATTGAGCAGCATGCCGATGATGTCGCGCGTCTGCGTCATGCCGTCGCTGTGCTTTTCCGCGATCTGGTTGATCAGGCCGAAGACGCTCGACTCGATGAATTCGATCAGCCCTTCGAACATTTGCGCCTTGCTGGCGAAATGGCGGTACAGGGCCGCTTCCGACACGGTCAGTCTGGCCGCCAGTGCGGCGGTGGTGATCTTTTCGCCTTTCGGCTGCTCCAGCATTGCGGCGAGGGCCTGAAGAATTTGTAGCCTGCGTTGGCCCGGCGGTGTGCTTGCCATATTTTCTCTTGTCGTTAAAAAAAATGCTGCCTTGATGGGGATATCCGTCACCGCCGCTAGCGGTGCGGCTTCCGGCGTCAACCGTAAGCCCAGGAGTCCCCTTCAACGCAGACGGTGAAGGCGGCGTGCCAAATGCCGGACAGATTTTACTTTGACATCGACGTAAGCGGGGCGATTTAACGCCTTGGGCAGCTTCGCCACGCCGATCGGATCGGCCATTTTCAGGTATTGCGTGACCCAGGCCGTGCGCAGGCCCAGTTTTTTCGCACCCTTCAGGTTGGCCAGGGTGTCTTCCACCAGGATGCAGCGGCCAGGGCGGATGTGGTGCTTGCGCATCAGTTTGCGCAGCATCAGGGTCGATGGCTTGGGCCGCAGCTGGCGGTGCACATGCATCGCTTCGATGGCGACGTGGTGTGAAAAATGCTGGCGCAAGCCCAGGTGGCGCATCACGTCGCTCGAATAGCGCAGCGGCGCGTTGGTGAGTAAAATTTTACGGCCAGGCAGGCGTTTGAGTAAAGCCCCCAGCCCCCGCTCGGCGCGTATCATCGCGCGCAAATCGTCGAACGCATGCGTCTCGTGCAAAAAATGCGCGGCCTGCACCTGGTGATGCTTGACCATGCCCAGCAAGGTGGCGCCATAGCGGCGCCAGTAGGCCGCGCGCGCCGCATTGACGATGGCGTCATCGGCCGGCGTGACGCCATCGCCCAGCACGCGGGCAATATACGTGTTCATATTGGCCGTGATGGTGGGGAAGATGGCGTGCGAGGCATTGTGCAGCGTGTTGTCGAGGTCAAACAGCCAGACCGGCGACGAGCGGTTAAGATGGGGCACAGGCACAGGAGTCTTTAGGCAAGATGATAAGCAGGATGAAAAATTCAACAATCAGGAAAACCATGCGACGCCAGATTATAGTGATGTTTTGCGGATTATTCTTGCTGCCCTTGCAGGCGGTCCGCGCCGAAGCGCCGCCCGTGGCGCAAAACCGGGGTGCCCTGTTCAAGGTGCAGGATGCCAGCCACACCCTGTATTTGTTCGGCACCATCCACGTCGGCGCCGCCGATTTTTACCCGCTCGAGCCGACCGTGACGCAGGCGCTGGAAGGCGCCGGCGCGCTGGCGCTGGAGATCGATCCTGGCGCCGATCCGCATAGCGCCATTCGCGCCGTGCTGAAATATGGCATGGAGGCGCCGGGCAGCAAGGTGCCGCCTGATTGCCGCCAGACCCTGGCGCCGCGTCTGGCGCCGCTGTTGCAAAAATACGGCATTCCTGCCGAATCGGTGGCGCCGATGAAGCCGTGGATGCTGGCCAGCATGCTGGCCATCGGCGAATTTTCCACGCTTGGCTACCGCTCCGACCTGGCCGTCGACAATTATCTGTCGCAGCAAGCCAAGGCGCGCAAGATCCCCGTGCTGGAACTCGAATCGATGGAAGGCCAGATGGCGCTGTTCGGCGCGATGTCGCCGCTGGATCAATGCCGCTTCCTGGAAGACGGCGTGGCGTCGATCGAAGACCAGGAACAAAGCCAGGAAGCGCGCGACATCGCCAACGCATGGCGCAACGCCGACGCGGCCGCCTTCGACAAGCTGGCAGCCAAGGCGGCGCAAGACCCGTCGTTCGCCGCGCAGTTCGTGCAAAAGGTGTTGTTAGATGGCCGCAATCCGGCCCTGGCCGACGGCATCGCGAAACTGCTGGCGCGCGAAAAGCACAGCCTGGCCGCCATCGGCGTGCTGCATCTGGTCGGAACGAAAAGCGTGCCGGAGTTATTGCGTCAGAAGGGCTTGAAGGTCGAGCGGGTGTATTGAAACGTGGAGTAGATGCGGGCTACAGATAGCAAAGCAGATGGAAAAGTGTTCAGGGCAAGGCGGACTGACGAAGACAGTACGAATGTACGGCGAGGAAGGACAACGCCGCCATGGACATTTTTTCAGCTGCGGGGAGATATAGTTGGTGCCCTTGACGTGGATCGAACACGTGGCCTCTCCCTTACCAAGGGAGTGCTCTACCACTGAGCTACAAGGGCAAATTAAAAGCGGCGCCAGGTGATCTGCGCCGCCAAACTACTCGCTGTGATGCATTGCGATTTTTTTAGTGCGAACGGATCATAGTACCAAAAGCCTGCTCGGTCAACACTTCCAGCAATAATGAGTGTTCGATGCGGCCATCGATGATGTGCACCGTGTTTACGCCGGACTTGGCGGCGTCGAGCGCGGACGAGATCTTCGGCAGCATGCCGCCCGAGATCGTGCCATCGGCGAACATCTCGTCGATTTCACGCGCCGACAGGTCGGTCACCAGGTTGCCCTGCTTGTCCTGGACGCCAGCGATGTTGGTCATCATGATCAGCTTTTCCGCTTTCAGGATTTCCGCGATCTTGCCCGCCACGACATCGGCGTTGATGTTGTAGGCCTGGCCATCCTGGCCGAAACCGATCGGCGAGATGATGGGAATGAAGGCGTCGTCCTGCAGCGCCTTGACGACGGCCGGGTTGATCGCGTCGATCTCGCCCACAAAGCCGATGTCGAGGAATTCGCCCGGATGTTCGCGGTCCGGCATCTGCATCTTGCGCGCGCGGATCAAGCCGCCATCCTTGCCCGTCAGGCCCACGGCCTGGCCGCCGTAATGGTTGATCAGCATGACGATATCCTGCTGCACTTCGCCGCCCAGCACCCACTCCACCACTTCCATGGTTTCTTCATCGGTGATGCGCATGCCTTGCACGAAAGTGCCTTGCTTGCCGATTTTTTTCAGCGCGTTGTCGATCTGCGGTCCGCCGCCGTGCACCACGACCGGGTTCATGCCGACCAGCTTGAGCAGGATGACGTCGCGCGCGAAGCCGTGCTTCAGGCGTTCGTCCGTCATGGCGTTGCCACCGTACTTGATGACGATGGTCTTGCCGTGGAAATTGCGGATGTAGGGGAGGGCCTCGGCCAGAATCTGCGCCTTGATTTGCGGCGACACCGCCGTCAAGTCGTCATTCATGTCCAGGTTCAAGTTAGCTAGTTGATTCATGGCGAGTCCGGAAAATAGATTTGTGCGATTTTACAGGGAAGAAGAAAATCCTGGAGGCATTATAGGGCGATCTTGTTGTATTTTCCCTGATGATCCTATAGTCTGGCCCGATATGTCCCCCAGCCAGCCCTTTTACTGCCCGTTACATCTGCGTCGCCTCCCGGCGCAGCATGACACACACTTGCCAATTCACACACAGCCATGAGCCAGTGCAGCCTGTGCGGCGCCACTTTCCAGTGCGGCCAGCTTGACCCTGACGCCAAGGAGCCCTGCTGGTGCATCTCCCTGCCGCCGGCCGTTCCCGTGCCCGGCAGCGCCGCCATCGGCTGCTGGTGCCCCGCCTGCCTGCAAGCCCATATCGCCAGCTTGACGCGCCCGGCAGCAACGCCGGCCAAATAAGCGCATCGGTGCGCTTTTTCCTTTGCAAAAGACCTTGCATTTTGTAGGGGAATACGGTCAGACTTCGATTTTCAAGAATTTCTTATAGGAAAGTTATGCGCTTCAGGGATATCAGTATCGGCGTGCGCATCAATGCCGGTTATGCCATGTTGATCGTGCTGATGCTGGTCGTCATCGTCCTGTCCGGCAGCCGCATCTATGCCATCCGCGCCGAGACCGACGATATCCTGCAGCGCGACTGGGTCGCCGCCAAGGCCACCAGCAAGATCCACGGGCTGGCGCGCGAGGCGGCCACGCGCATCGGCAACCTGCCGAACCAGCACGAGCTGGCGCTGCGCCAGGCGAACCAGGCGCGCCTCGAAGCGATCAAGCAAGGCATCGATGAGCAGGTGCGCATCCTCGACGGCCTCGATGCACGGCCCGAGGAGCGGCGCCTGCTGGAACAGATGCACCTGGCACGCGCCGACTATTATGTGTCGCTCAAGGCGATGTTCGAACTGGTCGAGCGCGGCGAGGATGCCCTCGCCGAGCAGGCCATACAGACGCAGACCTTGCCGGTGCTGGAAAAAGTGCTGCTGTACGTGGGCCAGCTCGACGACCTGCAGCAGCAGCTGATCCGCGACAGCGCGGCCAGGATACGCAATGACATCGACACCTCGCTGCTGCTGATGGGCGGCATCGGCCTGGCGGCCCTGTTGACCGGCCTGGCATTTGCCTGGTCGGCGCGCTCGATCACGCGTCCGCTGGGCGAGGCGGTGGCGATCGCCACGCGCGTGGCCAATGGCGACCTCAGTTCCGTCATCGAAGTGACGTCGCGCGACGAGACGGGCGAATTGCTGCAGGCGCTCAAGGACATGAGCACCAGCCTCGCCGTCGAGCAGGACCTGCGCCACGCCGTCGAAGTGGCCGAGGATGCGACCAAGATGAAGTCGGACTTCCTGGCGAATATGTCGCATGAAATTCGCACGCCGATGAACGGCATCATCGGCATGACCCACCTGGCGCTGCAGACGGACCTCACGTCGACCCAGCGCAACTACCTGGAGAAGGTGGAATCGGCGTCGAAGAACCTGCTGGCCATCATCGACGACATCCTCGATTTCTCGAAGATCGAAGCGGGCAAGATGGCTTTTGAAAAAGTCGATTTCTTCCTCGAGGACGTGCTGGCGCAGATCGCCGACCTGTCCGTGATGCGGGCCCAGGACAAGGGGCTGGAACTGCTGTTCGACATCGCCCCCGATGTGCCGAATGCCTTGCAGGGCGACCCGCTGCGCCTGGGCCAGGTGCTGATCAACCTGACCAACAACGCCATCAAATTTACGGAGAAGGGCGAAATCGTCGTCACCATCCGCCTGCAGCAGCTGGAAGAGCATGCGGCCGTGCTGCGCGTGGACGTGCGCGACACGGGCATAGGCCTCACGCCGCCCCAGCGCAGCAAATTGTTCCAGGCCTTCACCCAGGCTGACACCTCGACCACGCGCCACCATGGCGGCACGGGCCTTGGGCTGACCATCAGCAAGCGCCTGGTGGAAATGATGGAAGGCGAGATCGACCTGGTCAGCGAAGCGGGCGTGGGCAGCACCTTTTTCTTCACGGCCCGCTTCGGCCTGGCTGCCGTGCCGCGCGATAATTTACTATTGCCACAGCAATTCCATGGCCTGCGCGTGCTGGTGGTCGACGACAACCCCAGTGCGCGTGAAATCTTCGTCAGCATGCTGACGGCGCTCGGTTTCGAGGCGCGCGCCGTGCTTGGCGGCGCGCTGGCCATCGGCGCCGTGGCGCAGGCGCGCGCCGAGGGACGCCCGTACGGGCTGGTGCTGATGGACTGGAAAATGCCGGGCATGAGCGGCCTCGATACCCTGGCCGGCATCCGCGCCGATGCCGCCGGCATCGATGCGACGCCGGCCTGCATCATGGTCACGGCCTTCCATCGCGAAGCGCTGCTGGAAGCGGCGCGCCAGCGCGACTTGCCGCTCGACGGCGTCTTGAACAAGCCGGTCAGCGCCTCGACTCTGCTCGACCAGATTGCGTTCGTGTTTGGCGGCGTGACGGGGCAGAGCCGCAAGACGCAGCGCCAGAGCAGCTACCGCGACGACGAGCGCGCCCTGCGCGGCGCCTGGCTGCTGCTGGTCGAGGATAATGAAGTGAACCAGGAGGTGGCGCAGCATATTCTCAACGACGCCGGCATCCGCGTCGACATCGCCAGCAATGGCGCCATCGCCCTGGCGAAGATCGAGGAAAACGCCTATGACGGTGTGCTGATGGATTGCCAGATGCCGGTGATGGATGGCTACCAGGCGACGCGCAAGCTGCGCCAGGACCCGCGTTATTCGAATTTGCCCGTGATCGCCATGACGGCCAATGCCATGGTGGGCGACAAGGAAAAATGCCTGGACGCCGGCATGAACGATTTCATCGCCAAGCCGATCGACGTGGCGCAGCTGTTCGGCACCCTGGCGCGCTGGATCGCGCCGGCCACGCCGCAGGAAGTTGCGGCGGTGGTGGCGCAGCCGGAAGCGGAGCTGCCCGTGATCGCCGGCCTGAAAATGGCGGAGGCCATGCGCCGCGTGGGCGGCAATGCCGCTTTGATGCGAAAATTGCTGGAGCGTTTTGTGGAAACCCAGTTCGACGCGATGCAGCGCATCGTTGCCGCCATCGAGAACAACCAGCTGGAAACGGCGATCCGCGAAGCGCATACCCTGAAGGGCCTGGCCGGCAATATCGGCGCCGGCGGCCTGGCCGACAGCGCCGCGCGGGTCGAGCACTTGCTCAGCCTGGGCTCGCACGACGGCTTGCCGCAGGCGCTGGCCGCCTGCACCCTGGCGCTCGACGAGCTGGTGCCGAAGATCGTGCTGGCGATGCAGTCGCGCGGCAATGCGGCCGAGGCGGGCGGCGCGGCGGTGGTGCATGTGGCGCCGGTGGACCGGGCGCAGCTGGAAGCGGGCTTGCGCGAGCTGTCGCAGCTGCTGCAGCAGGATGATGCGCAGGCCGTCAAGCACCTGGACGGCATCGGCCCCGTGCTGGTCGCGGCGGGGCAGGCGGAACACGCGCGCCAGTTGAAGCGCATGCTGGGACAATACGATTTCGAAGGTGCGCTGGCGCAGCTGGGCGAGGTGGCCGAGGCGCTGGAGCTGACACTGTGACAAGGATAACTATGCAGAGCGAAGGACGGGCATGAGAGCGCCGGCAAGCAAGCCAACCATCCTGGTGGTCGACGACACGCCAGACAATATCGATCTGCTGCGCGCGGTGCTGGAAGACGATTACCGCACCAAGATCGCCGTGAACGGCGAGCGGGCTCTGAAGATCGCCGCCGGCAGCGACCAGCCGGACCTGATCCTGCTCGACATCATGATGCCGGGCATGAGCGGCTACGATGTGTGCCGCGCGCTGAAGGCCGATCCCGCCACGGCCGGCATTCCCGTGATTTTCGTCACGGCCATGAGCGAAGTGGCGGACGAGCAGCTGGGCCTGGCCCTGGGCGCCGTCGATTACATCACCAAGCCGATTTCAGCGCCCATCGTGCTGGCGCGCATCAGGACGCAGCTGGCGATGAAGCAGATGCAGGATTTTTTGCGCGACCAGAATCACTACCTGGAAACGGAAGTGGAGCGCCGGGTGCAGGAAGTGGCGGCGCTGCAGGACGTCACGATTCACGCCATGGCCTCGCTGGCCGAGACGCGCGACAGCGAGACGGGCAACCATATCCGCCGCACCTCGCACTACCTGAAGGCGCTGGCCGAGAAGGTGCGCGGCTTGCCGCGCTTCCGCGATTTTTTGACGGACAAGAATATCGAACTGCTGTTCAAGACGGCGCCGCTGCACGACATCGGCAAGGTGGGCATCCCCGACCATATCCTGCTCAAGCCGGGGCGTTTCGAGCCGCATGAAATGGCCATCATGAAAACGCACACCACCTTGGGGCGCGACGCCATCCTGGCGGCCGAGCACGAGCTGGGGATCGAAGTCGATTTCCTCAAGTACGCGAAAGAGATCGCCTACAGCCACCACGAGAAATGGGATGGCAGCGGCTACCCGCAAGGCCTGGCCGGCGAAGCCATCCCGATTTCGGCGCGCCTGATGGCGCTGGCCGACGTGTACGACGCCCTGATCAGCCGGCGTATCTACAAGCAGGGCATGGACCATGCGCAGGCCGTGCGGATCATCGTCGAAGGACGCGGCTCGCATTTCGACGCCGAGATCGTCGACGCCTTTTTGCAGATCCAGGACCAGTTCATCGCCATCTCCCACCGCTATGCGGACGGCGTGTGCGAAATCGCCGACAAGCAGCGGCAGATCGCGCCCTACACCGAAAACCTCAGCTGACGGTCTTGAAGAAACGCAACATCTCGCGGCTGGCGTCCGGCCCTTTGCCGTCCGTATAACTGCCGTTATGGCTGCCGCCGGACCAGGCATGGCCGGCGCCGTGGATGACCCAGTGCTCGCCCAGCGGCGAGCCATCGGCCTGGCTGTGCGTGGTGCGCGTGTAGCGGTGGCCGTTCGGCACGCTGCCGTCGATGGACGCGGCCTTGGCCGCCTTGCCGCCCACCTGGCTGCGCACGCCCTGGGCGATCAGTTCATCGCCATTGCGTGGATTGACGGTGGTGTCGCGGTCGCCGTGGAAGACGATGATGGGCACGCCGCCGGCCGGCGCCTTGCGCTGGGCATTGGGCATGGCGCCGCCCTTCATGGCGGCCAGCGCCGACGGCAAGTCCTGCGCCGAAGCGAAGGGCAGGCCCGAATGCACGCCGACGGCGGCAAACAGATCCGGGTACAAGGTGCCGACGATGACGGCCATGGCGCCGCCCGCCGACAGGCCGGCGACGAACACTTCGCGTTCATTCACAGGATATTCGTCGATCACTTGCCGGGCGATGCCGGCGATCAGCGACGGTTCGCCCTGGTCGCGCTGCTGGTCGATGGCGTTGAACCAGTTCCAGCAGCGCGAACTGTTGGCGCCCTGCGTTTGCGCCGGGTAGACGACAAAGCATTCCTTTTCTTCGGCCAGCGCATTCATTTGCGTGCCGGCGGCGAAATCGTCGGGATTTTGCGTACAGCCGTGCAGCATGACGATCAGCGGCATGGCCTGGCCGTGGTAGCTGCTGGGGATATACAGCTTGTAGGAGCGCGTGCCCGCATGGTTGCGGTACACGCCGTCGATGAATTGGGCTCCGGCCGGCACATCGACCGGCGTGGCGGCCGGCGCGTTGAAACCGGGCGGATGGAAATTCGGCAGCTCGAAGCTGGGCATGTCGAAGCTGTGCTGGCCCAGGCCGGCCGGCACGCCCAGGCGCGCCATGAAATCCTGCGCAAAGTCCTGCGCCGCCTGCGCGGGCGTGGGTGGTACGGCGTCAGCTTGCGGCGGCTCGGATCGGGCCTGCGCCGGTGCCGGCGGAGGATTGATATCACGCATGGGCGGTGCTTGCGTGGCTGCCGCCTGCGGCGCCAGACCGGCAGCGGACAGCGCCTGCTGGATTGCTTCGGTGGCGGCGGCGGGACCGCTGCCCATCAGATTACGGGTTGCGGCGCGCATCTGCGCCAGCATGTTGACAGGTAGTTTCATGACCATCCTTAACGGTGCCGCGCATCGGCCGGGTCATCGCCGCGAACCAATACGCTAGTGAATTCGCCCTGCTAGCGCCGTCTTGACGACGGTGCTGGCGTGCAGGGCACCTAATACGAAAATCGACTCGATGGTGGCCAGTGCCAGTTCCACGGAGACATCGCTGGCGATACTGGCCAGTCCCAGCACCTGTATCTGCAGGCGCTGGCCGGCTGCCTGGATCGCCTCCAGGTCGGCGCGCGAATAATGCTGCATGCCCAATACCAGGCTTTTACGTGCGACGGTTTGTTTCACCACGTCGGCGTGGGTACCCAGCTGGTTGCGTATGGCCGTACGGATCAGATCCGTACGGTTGGAATAAAATCCCTCCTGGACCAGCAAATCGATCTGCCCCAGGTCGATCAAGCCGAGGTTGATCGTGATTTTCTCGGATTCCCCAATTTTGGGCTTGCTGTCTTGCTTGGCCATATCTCTCCAAAAACTCCACGTGGCATCCATTTGCCATCTGTATGGATGGTAGTATAGTTGTGTAATATCTCAAGTCAAGCAGGATTTGGCCGGATCGTGTTGTAGGACGGGCACCCGCAGAGTGAGAATGCAGCGCAAAATAAATTTCCCGAAGATGCTTTTTTAATCATTTTTGCCATAGAAAATATATTCACAGAAACATTGCATGGCGATGCAGCCGACTCGCCGGCGCCGTTTCGCGGCATAATGAAAGCCTACACGTTTACCGATGCCGCTCCATGATGGTCGCTCCCCCACCTCCGCCAGCCGTTCCGCTCCCCTCGCCGGTGCCGTCGCCCTGCGTCAGCCTGTGCAAGATGAACCGCAACAGCGGCTTGTGCGAAGGCTGTTTGCGCACGCTCGACGAAATCATCGCCTGGAGCAAGGCCGACGACGACTTCAAGCGCGCCGTGTTGGCCGAATTGCCAGGACGAGAATCCCTGCTCGACTTCGAGCCCGACTACTGAGGAAGCCCATGCCGCGATCGCCAGCGCTGTTCCCCGATGCCATGCAGGTGTTCGAACGCGGCTGGCTGTCGTCGAATAACATCCTGTTCCAGGGGCGGGACGACACGGCGCTGATCGACAGCGGCTATGTCACGCATGCGCCGCAAACCCTGGCCCTGCTGCGCCACAGTCTGGCCGGCCGTCCCCTGGACCGCCTGTTCAACACCCATCTGCATTCCGACCATTGCGGCGGCAACGCGCTGCTGCAAGAGGAGTACGGCTGCCATACGGCCATTCCCGTGTCGGAAGCGGACAAGGTGCGCGCCTGGGACGTCGACGCCCTGAGTTTCCAGGCCACGGGCCAGCAATGCCCGCGCTTCGGCTTTGACGCCACCGTCTCGCCCGGCGATACGTTGACCTTGGCCGGCATGGGCTGGCAAGCGCTGGGCGCGCCCGGCCACGATCCGCACTCGCTGATTTTTTACTGCGCCGACGAGGGCATCCTGATCTCCGCCGACGCCCTGTGGGAAAACGGCTTTGGCGTGATTTTCCCGGAGCTCGATGGCGGCTCCGGTTTTGCTGAGGCGCGCGCCACCCTGGACCTGATCGCCGGCCTGGACGTGCGCGTGGTGATCCCCGGCCACGGACGGCCCTTCACGGATGCCGCCGGCGCCCTGCAGCGTGCCTGGTCTCGCCTCGATTACCTGGCGTCCGACCCCGTGCGCAATGCGCAGAACGCTGTAAAAGTGCTGCTGAAATTCCTGCTGCTGGAACGCCAGCGCATCGCCCTCGCCGCCATACCGGCCCTGCTGCGCGGCATGCCCATCTTCGAAGAGGCCAACCGGCGCTTCCTGCGCCAGGAAGCGGCCGCGCTGGCCGAGTGGGCTGTGTCGCAACTGGTGAGGGCTGCAGCGGCACACGTCGAGGGTGAGTACTTGCTCAACGAAGGCTGAAACGGTCAGGCGATAAATTCAGCACGATCGTACTTTTTCTGCACTATAATCAACCTTCAGTGTGTCTTTCACGTCCGATCAACTTTCCAGCGAGTCCGCCATGGCATTGCCTGTTGCGTTGCAAAACCTCTCCTTACCCGTTATCGCCTCGCCGATGTTCATCGCCAGCGGCCCGGCCCTCGTCGCGGCGCAGTGCAAGGCCGGCATCGTCGGTTCCTTCCCGGCCTTAAATGCGCGTCCCGCCGAATTGCTCGATACGTGGCTCACGGAGCTGCAGGCCGAGCTGGCCGCCTTCCAGGCCGCCAATCCCGATAAAAAAGTCGGGCCGATCGCCGTCAACCAGATCGTGCACCAGTCGAACGACCGCCTCGCGCATGACGTGGAGGTGTGCGTGAAACACCAGATCCCCATCATCATTTCCTCGCTGCGCGCGCCACCCAAGGAAATGCTCGACGCCATCCACAGCTATGGCGGCATCGTGCTGCATGACGTGATCTCGATCCGTCACGCGAAAAAGGCGCTGGAAGCCGGTGTCGATGGCTTGATCCTGGTGGCCAGCGGCGCCGGCGGCCACGCGGGCACCCTGTCGCCGTTCGCGCTGGTGGGTGAAGTGCGCAAATTTTTCGACGGTCCGCTGGCGCTGTCCGGCTCCATCGCCACGGGCGACGCCGTACTGGCCGCGCAAGCGATGGGTGCCGACTTCGCCTACATCGGCTCGCGTTGGCTGGCAACTAAGGAATCGAACGTCAGCGACGGCTACCGCGACGCCATCGTCGATTCCAGCGCGGCCGACATCGTCTACACCAACCTGTTTACGGGCGTGCACGGTAACTACCTGAAAAAATCGATCGAAGCGGCCGGACTCGATCCGGAAGCCTTGCCCGAAGCGGACAAGAGCGCGATGAATTTCGGCTCGGGCAGCGCCAAGGCCTGGCGCGACATCTGGGGCGCGGGCCAGGGCGTGGGCTTGATGGACGACGTGCCGAGCGTGGAAGAGATGGTGGCGCGCCTGAAAGCCGAATACGATGCGGCGCGCGCGCGGTTGAAGCTGTAATCGTTGTTGCGATGGTGGTGGTGGTGTCGGATTACGCTGCGCTAATCCGACCTACGACCATGGATTTGGTAGGTCGGATTAGGCCAAAGGCCGTAATCCGACAACACCACAATCACTCCTGCTTCAAATCCTCAGGCTTGATGGCCCACAGCCCTGGCAGGTTGCGCCAGTAGCCATACGCATCCATGCCGAAGCCGACGACGAAGCGGTTCGGGATCACCAGGCCGACGATGTCGGCTTGCACCGGCTTTTTCTTGCCGATGGCCTTGTCGGCGAACACGGCCAGGATCACTTCCGAGGCGCCCATGTCCAGCAAGCGCTGCTTGACGTGCGCCAGGGTTTCGCCTTCGTCGAGAATATCGTCGAGCACGATCACGGTGCGGCCCGCTACATTCGAGCGGGGGATGACTTTCCACACCACTTCGCCACCCTTGTCGTCGTCGCCGTAGCGGCTCACGTGGATGTAGTCGAACTCGAGCGGGAAGCTCAGCTGCGGCAGCAGGTTGCCCGTAAATACGACGGCGCCGCCCATCACGCCCAGCACCAGCGGGAACTCTTTCGAGTCCTCGGCGTTGAAGCGCGTGTTGAGCACATCGGCCATGCGCGTGATCGACGCTTGCACGGCGTCTTGGTCGAACAGCAGTTCCGCGTTCTTGATCAGGTCACGGGCACGATTGTGATGAAATTCTTGCATGGACTCTTGCATGGCGATGAATGGGGCTGATGATGAATGCGGGTATTATCCCGCAAATCGGCCTTATTTGTAATCGCGCATGTCGTCGATTATTTTTCCGTCCTGCGCCAGGCTGCCCACGGCCACCAGCAGCACGTCGCCACGCAGCTTGGTCAGTTCGCGGATCGAGCCGATGATGGCTTCCACGCTGCTGGCGTCCGTCGGATCGTCGACTTCGCAATGCAAAGCCATCTCGTCGTTGGCCATGCGCCCCGACACCACCAGCCGCGCCTTTTTGATCTGCGGGTGGCGGCGCGCGATTTCATGCACCTGCGACGGATGCACGAACATGGCGCGCACCTTGGTGGTTTGATCGGCGCGCCCCATCCAGCCTTTGATGCGCGTATTCGTGCGCCCGCATGGCGAATCCGGCGCGTCTATCAACACGGCGGACAGATCGCCCGTGGCGAAGCGGATCAGCGGGTAGTCGGCATTGAAGACGGTGACGACGACTTCGCCCACCTCGCCCGGCGCGACGGGAATGCCGCTGCCCGGATGGACGATCTCCAGCAGCAAGTTTTCATCGACGACCATGCCCGGATTGAGCTTGCCATTGCTGGCCGTTTCATAGGCGATGCTGCCGATATCGGCCGAGGCATAGGTCTGGAACACGTGCGGCACACCGTTTTCGGCAAACCAGCTGCGCAGGGATTCGGGCAAGGCTTCCGCGCCCATCACGGCCTTGGTGACGCTGCTGATGTCGGCGCCCATTTCGCGCGCCTTCTCGATGATCAGTTTTAAAAATGACGGCGTGCCGATATACGTGTCGGGCTTCAGGTCGGCCATCGCCTGTACCTGCATTTCCGTCTGGCCGATGCCGGCCGGGATGACGGTGCAGCCGATGCGCGCGGCGCCGCCTTCGACCATGAAGGCGGCCGGCGTGAAGTGATACGAAAAGCAGTTCTGCAGCAAGCCGCCGGCGCGCACGCCGGCCGCATACATGGGGCGCGCGAAGCGCCACCAGTCGGGGCCGCGGCCTTCCGGATCGAAGATGGGGCCGGGCGAGACGAACACGCGCGACAGGGCGTTCTTCGGCGTCGTGTTCAAGCCGCCGAACGGCAGCGCGTCGTGCTGCAATTGCTTGAGGTCGGACTTGCGCGTGACGGGCAGCTGCGCCAGCGCGGCGCGGCTGGTGATGCTGGCCGCGTCGACGCCGTCGAGGATGCGGGCCCAGCCCGGCGCCTGTTGCGCGCGCGCGATCAGCTGCGGCAGGCCGGCCATCAATTCGCGTTCGCGCGCTTCGGGGGCGCGTGCTTCCAGACTGTCGAGCGTATCGGTCATGTTGCTGATTCTCCAATGTCACGTTGCATTTTTTTCGTCAGCCCCGCCACAATCAGGCTGTATGAGCGGTGCAGCAGGGCGGCCATTTCGTCGTCGTCGAGGGCGTCGGGACTGGCGACCAGCACCCACTTGGCCCGCGCCAGGTAGGGCGCCGGGCGAAAGCCGGGACGGTCCGTCAATTCCAGGAAGCGTTCCGCATCAACCTTGAAGCTCATGCCGCGCGTGCTGTGCGCTTCCGCGCCGCACAGGGCGAACAGCCGGCCACCGACGCAAAACGCCAGCACGTTGCTCCATTTGATGTCTTCTGTCGCGCCGGGAAAGCCGCGGCACACTTGCTTCGCCCGTTCCAGGTCCATGATGTGCTTTCTGCGTCAGGCCAGCCAGCGCTTGCGGCGGCGGTAGAACTTCATGTCGCGAAAGCTCTTGCGCCCGGCGCTGGAGACGCCCAGGTAAAACTCTTTGACGTCTTCGTTGCTGGCCAGTTCCTGCGCTTGCCCTTCCATCACGACTCTGCCGTTTTCCAGGATGTAGCCGAAGTCGGCGTAGCGCAGGGCCACATTGGTGTTCTGCTCGGCCAGCAGGAAAGAGACGTTTTCCTTGTGGTTCAAATCCTTGACGATGCCGAAGATCTCTTCGACGATCTGCGGCGCGATGCCCATCGACGGTTCGTCCAGTAAAATCATCGACGGCTTGGCCATCAGCGCACGGCCGATGGCGCACATCTGCTGCTCGCCGCCCGAGGTGTAGCCGGCCTGGCTGCTGCGCCGCGTTTTCAGACGCGGAAAATAGTGATACACCTTGTCCAGCGCGTCTTTCAGTTCGCCGCGCGACAGGCTGCGCGTGTAGGCGCCCGTCAAGAGGTTTTCCTCGATCGTGAGGTGGCCGAAGCAGTGGCGCCCTTCCATCACTTGCGACAGGCCCCGCTTGACCAGTTCATTCGGCGTCAATTGATCCACGCGCTCGCCCTTGAACTGGACTTCGCCCTTGGTGACGTCGCCCCGTTCGCCGCGCAGCAGGGTCGAGATGGTTTTCAGGGTGGTCGACTTGCCGGCGCCGTTGGCGCCCAGCAGCGCCACGATCTTGCCCTGCGGGACTTGCAGCGACACGCCCTTCAGGACCAGGATCACGTGGTCGTAGATGACTTCGATATTGTTCACCGACAGGTAGGGCGGCGGTATTTCAGTGGCAGTATGGTTCATGGCTGCTTCGTTTTCATAGGTGGTGGTGCTTGTCGGATTACGGCCTGCGGCCTAATCCGACCTACGTCGTATCCAGGTAGGTCGGATTAGCGCAACGCGCGTAATCCGACACCACCCCGAAAGCCGCTTACTTCATGCACGCCGGCGTGATCTTTTTCTCTTCGGCGTACTTGCCCGACGATTCCTCGACCAGTTTGCGCACAAGGGCCTTGTCGCCGACGATCCATTTCGGCGTGATGGCGGTCCACTTCTTGCCATCCCACTGCTGCACTTTCACGGCGCCCGAGCCTTCATGGTCGTCGCAGCTGGTTTTCACGGTGGGGAACATGCCCAGCGCGCCGACGGCCTTCTGGCGCGCATCGTCGACGTTCAGGTTTTCCAGGCCCCAGCGCATCTGCTCGCCCGTGATCGGCTTGCCCTTGCCGAATTTTTCCTGCGCCGCGCGGATCGCTTCGACCCACAGGATGCCGGCCGTCACGCCGCGCATGTGGTAGACGGAGCCGATGCGCGACTGGTCGGACAGGTTGCCCTTGCCGGACGCGTAGAGTTTTTTGCGGATGTCGTCGAGCACAGGGTAGTTGCCCGGCGTATTGAAGGTCATCGCCGTGTAGCCCTTGGCCGCTTCGCCCGATGGAATCGTGTCTTCCTCGGAGCCGGCCCACCAGACGCCCAGCATTTTGTCGCGCGGGAAGCCGTTGCGCTGCGCCGTCTTGATGGCAACGGAATTCATCACGCCCCAGCCCCACAGGATTACGTGGTCCGGCTTGGCCTGGCGGATTTGCAGCCATTGCGATTGCTGTTCGCTGCCGGGCGGCGCGACGGGGATCTTGACCAGCTCGAAGCCGTACTGTTTCGACAGCGCTTCGAGCACGGGCAGCGGCTCCTTGCCGAAGGCCGAATCGTGGTACAGGTGGACGATCTTTTTGCCTTTCAGCTTGTCCATGCCTCCATCCTTGTCGCCCAGGTACTTGATCATGCCGGCGGCCTGGCTCCAGTAGCTGGAGATCAGCGGATACACATACGGGAAGACCTTGCCGTTGGCGGCGTCCGAGCGGCCGTAGCCGATCATCGTCATGGGAATCTTGTCTTGCGCCACGCGGTCGAGGATGCCGTAGGCGACGCCCGTGGACAGGGTTTCGACCAGGGTGGCGCCGCCCTGCTTGGTTTTCAGGCGTTCATAGCATTCGACGCCGCGCGACGGGTTGTATTCCGTTTCGCATTCTTCCCAGCTGATTTTCACGCCGTTGACGCCGCCGGCCTGGTTGACCAGGTTGAAGTAATCGATGATGCCGCCGTAGAAGCCGGAGCCGCCGGCCGCGTAAGGGCCCACGCGGTAGGACGGCAGGGCGATGTACTGTTCCTTGTCCTGCGCCTGCGCGCTGCCGGCCATGGTGAGTGCGGCACTGGCGATGGCGGTGGCCAGCATGAGCGATTTGATGTGTTTCATTGTGTGTCTCCTCTTGTTTTATTTGGTATTCAAGTGAACCGACATCGACTGCAAAAACTTAATGGGGGAAGGGCCAGAGTCTCAATTTCTCCTTGGCGATCTGCCACAGCCTGGCCAGGCCGTGCGGCTCGACGATCAGGAAGAAAATGATCAGTGCGCCGAACACCATCAGCTCCAGGTTCGAGGCCACGCTGGTGGGCAGCGACAGGCCGTGCGCGATGGTGTTCAGGAAGACGGGCAGCAGCACGATGAAGGCCGCGCCCAGGAAAGAACCTAAAATCGAACCGACGCCGCCGATGATGATCATGAACAGGATGCGGAAGGACAAGTCCAGGTTGTACGCTTCCGGTTCCACCGTGCCCAGGTAGGCGTAGGCATACAGTGCGCCGGCCACGCCGCAGTAGAACGAGCTGACGGCAAACGCCAGCAGCTTGGTGCGCATCAATCTGAAACCGATCACTTCGGCCGCCATGTCCATGTCGCGCACGGCCATCCACGAGCGGCCCACGTTCGAGCGGATCATGTTCTTGGCCAGCAGGGCCATGCCGGCAACGATGGCCAGCACCAGCAGGTATTTGCTTTGCGGCGTGTCGAACTGGTAGCCGAGGATGGTCATCTTCTGCACCGTGATCACGCCCGAGGAGCTGTAGTTGGTCAGATACGGAATCTTGGTCAGGCACCAGACGACAAAAAACTGCGTCGCCAGGGTGGAGGCGGCCAGGTAAAAGCCGCGGATGCGCAAGGAAGGCAGGCCGAAGGCGATGCCCACCATGGCCGCGCACAGGCCGCCGAGAATGAAGGAAACGAGCAGCGGCAAGCCAGGCAGGCGGGCCATGAAGTTATACGAGGCAAAGGCGCCCACGGCCATGAAGGCGGCCGTGCCCAGCGACAGTTGGCCCGCGTAACCGGTCAGGATGTTCAGGCCCAGCGCGGCCAGGGCGAAGATCAGGAAGGGGATCAGGATCGCCGACAGCATGTAGGGCGAGGCGACATACGGCAGGAGGAAGACGGCGACGAGCAGCGTGGCCGTCAGCGCCAGGCGGTCTTGCCGGATCGGGAAAATCTGGTTGTCAGCCTGGTAGCTGGTCTTGAATTGTCCTGCTTCACGGTAAATCATGGGGTGGTCCTTTGCTGGCTGTTGGGGTGTTTGTCGGATTACGCCTTCGGCTAATCCGACCTACGATGCTCTTGGGGCCTTATATTCGCCGGATGATCTTCTCGCCGAACAGTCCTTCCGGGCGCACCAGCAGGAACAGCAGGGCCAGCACATACGGGAACCAGCCTTCGATGCCGCCGCCCACCATGGGGCCGAGGTAGACTTCGGCCAGTTTTTCCGACGCGCCGATGATCAGGCCACCGACGATGGCGCCCGGCACCGATGTAAAGCCGCCCAGTATCAGCACCGGCAGCGCTTTCAGGGCGATGAAGGTGAGGGCGAATTGCACCCCGTTGCGCGCCCCCCACAGCAAGCCGGCCACCATGGCCACCAGGCCGGCCACGCCCCACACGACGGCCCAGATGCGCTGCAGCGGGATGCCGACCGCCAGCGCTGCCTGGTGGTCATCGGCGACGGCGCGCAGGGCGCGGCCCACCTTGGTTTTCGAGAACAGCAAGGCCAGGCAGATCACCAGCAGCGCGCAGATGCCGGCCGCCATCAGGTCGAACTGCGAGATGTTGATGTCGAAGCGGTCCATCAGGAACTGCATCGGTACGTCTTCGATGGGCAGGTCCAGCTTGTGCACCTGCGAGCCCCACATCAGCTGCGCCAGGCCTTCGATGAAAAAGGTCAGGCCGATGGTGGCCATGAACAGCGTGATTTCCGGCTGGTTGACGAGCGGGCGCAGCACAACCCTTTCAATCGCCATGCCCAGCACGATCATGGTGAGCATCGTCAGCGGGATGGCCAGCCACAGCGACAGGCCGAACTTGTCCATGATGCCGACGCAGGTGAGGGCGGCGAAAAACACCATCGCTCCCTGCGCGAAGTTGAACACGCCCGAAGCCTTGTAGATCAGCACAAAACCGATCGCCACCAGCGCGTACATGACGCCCGACAGCAGGCCGCCGATCAGCACTTCAAAGAAAAAATTGATATTCATTGCTATTCCTCGTCTAGTGCGCCACGCCGAGATAGGCGTTGATGACATCCTGGTTGCTGCGCACCTCGTCGGGCGTGCCGTCGCCGATCTTCTTGCCGTAATCGAGCACCACCACCCTGTCCGAGATATCCATCACCACGCCCATGTCGTGCTCGATCAGCACGATGGTCGTGCCCAGCTGATCGTTGACGTCGAGGATGAAGCGGCACATGTCCTGCTTTTCTTCCACGTTCATGCCGGCCATCGGTTCGTCCAGCAGCAAAATCTCGGGTTCGGCCACCAGCGCGCGGCCCAGCTCCACCCGCTTTTGCAGACCGTAAGGCAAACGCCCCACGGGCGTCTTGCGGATGGCCTGGATTTCCAGGAAGTCGATGATCTCTTCGGCCTTCTTGCGGTGCTCGATTTCCTCGCGCCGCGCCGGTCCCCAGTACAGGGCCTGCAGCAGGAAATTCGACTTCATTTTGAGGTTCCGGCCCGTCATGATGTTGTCGAGCACCGTCATGCCCTTGAACAGGGCGATGTTCTGGAAGGTGCGGGCGATGCCGGATTTGGCGGCCGCGTAGCAATCCATGCCGCGCCGGTGTTCGCCCCGATAAATGATTTCGCCCTGCTGCGGGCGGTACACGCCGTTGATCACGTTGAGCATCGAGCTTTTGCCGGCGCCGTTCGGGCCGATGATGGCGCGGATTTCATGCTGTTTCACGTCGAACGAGATGTCGGTCAGCGCTTTCACGCCGCCAAACGACAGCGAGATGTTCTTCAGGTCGAGGATCACGGGTCCCGTCTTGCGGGCCGTGCCGAAATGGGCGTCGGGTTCGTTCATTTGCATCGTGCTGTGCTCCATCATGCGGCCAGGCCCTGGGGCCGATACGTTTTGCTGTCCCAGATCTGCAGGTCGGCGCTGGTCGAGCCAAGGCGGCCATCCTCGAATTTCACCTGGGTCTCGATGTATTGCGTTGCCTTGCCCTCGTACAGGGCGGAAATGAGCACCGCGTATTTTTCGGCGATGAATTTGCGGCGCACCTTGCGCGTGCGCGTCAGTTCGTCGTCGTCCGGGTCGAGTTCCTTGTGCAGCACGAGGAAGCGGTGTACCTGCGTGCGGTCCATCAGCGGATCGGTTGCCAGTTCCGCGTTGACTTGTTCGATGCAGTCGCGGATCAGGCCATAGGTCTCGGCGCGCGCCGCCAGGTCCGTGTAGCCGGCATAGGCGATGCCGCGCCGCTCGGACCAGTTGCCCACCGCTTCGATGTCGATGTTGATGAAGGCGCAGACCTGGTCGCGCCCATGGCCGAAGGCCACCACTTCCTTGATGAAGGGGAAAAACTTGAGCTTGTTTTCGATGTAGTTGGGCGCGAAGATGGCGCCGCAATTCATCTTGCCCACGTCGGCTGCGCGGTCGATGATTTTCAGATGCCCTTCGCTGTCGAACACACCCGCGTCGCCCGTATGGAAGTAGCCGTCAGCGTCGATCACTTCGGCCGTGGCGTCGGGACGCCTGAAGTAGCCGCTCATGGTGGCGGGGGACTTGACCAGCACCTCGCCATTGGCCGCCAGCTTGACTTCCACGCCCGGCGCCGGCAAGCCGACGCTGTCGAACTTGATATTGCCGTCCGGTTGCAGACATACATAGGCGCAGGTTTCGGTGGAGCCGTACAGCTGCTTGAGGTTGACGCCGATCGAGCGGTAGAAGCGGAACAGGTCGGGGCCGATGGCGGCGCCGGCCGTGTAGGCGACGCGCACGCGCGACAGTCCCAGCACGTTTTTCAAGGGGCCGTAGACGAGCAGCTCGCCCAGCTTGTAGCTGAGGCGGTCCGCCAGCGAGACTGCCTTGCCATCCAAAATCTGCGCGCCGCAGCGCTTGGCCACGTCCATGAAATGGCTGAACATGTGGCGCTTGATGCTGCTCGCGTCTTCCATGCGTATCATCACGCTGGTGAGCATGTTCTCGAACACGCGCGGCGGCGCAAAGTAGCAGGTGGGGCCGATTTCGCGCATGTCGATCATCACCGTGTCGCCCGACTCGGGGCAGTTGACGGTGAAGCCCGCCACCATGGCTTGCGCCAGCGAGAACAGGCAGTCGCCGACCCACGCCATGGGCAGGTAGGACAGAATGTCTTCCGCGTCGGTGAGCTTGTCGAAGGCCACGCCGCCAACGCCGGCGGCCAGCAGCGCTGTGTGGCTCTGGCACACGCCTTTCGGCTTGCCCGTGGTGCCCGAGGTGTACAGGATCACGGCCGAGTCGCTACCCTGGCCCGCTGCCACGGCGGCGTCGAAAAAGCCCGGATGTTCGCGGTCATAGGCCCGGCCCAGCGTCTGCAGGGCGGCAAACGACGTCAGCTCCGGCTGGCGGTAGTGGCGCATGCCCCGCTCATCGTCATACGCGATGTGGGCGACGTGCGGATACAGGGTTTTCAGTTCGAGCAGCTTGTCGACCTGCTCCTGATCTTCGACGATGGCGTAGCGGATTTCCGCATCCTGCAGCACGTAGGCCATGTCGGCGGCCGGCGCGTCCTGGTACAGTGGCACGGGCACGCCGCCCAGGCTTTGCGCAGCCAGCATGGCCCAGTACAGGCGCGGACGGTTGTCGCCGATGATGGCCAGGTTCATGCCGCGCTGGAAGCCGATGGCGGCCAGGCCGCAGGCCAGCGCGCGCACTTCTTCGTTAACCTCGGACCAGGTCCAGGTTTGCCAGATGCCCAGGTGTTTTTCGCGAAAGGCGGGCTTGTCGGATCGTACTGTCCCGTGTTGCAATAAGCGCCGCGGAAAAGTCGGCATTGTTGCTGTGGTATTCGTTTGCACCAGTGTCTCCCTGTTGCTTGTCTCAGGCCCCACCTCGTTGGATGGCGCTCTGTGTTTTTTATGTGTCAGGCGTTTGTGCAATGATAGTAGCTTGCGTTAGTTTGCCAAGTTGTCTTTTCGGGGACATTTACCCACTTTTCGATGGTGCATCGCACAATGACCTACCCTGATATCAGCCTCAAGGATGCCGTGCGCGCGGCCCACTGGGCGCAATTGCTCGACCCCGTGCAAATGGCCCGGGTCGAAGCGGATGTGTTTGAAACCTTCGTGCCGAAAGGCGGCTTTGTCTGCCGCAAGGGCGAGCCGGTGGACAACTGGATCGGCGTCATCAGCGGCATGGTCAAGATGAATAATTTTTCCGCTTCCGGCAAGGCCATGACGTTTACGGGCTTGTCACCGGGCAGCTGGTTTGGCGAAGGTTCGCTGCTCAAGCGCGAGATGCGCAAATACGACACCATCGCCGTGCGCGACACGCGCGTGGCGCGCCTGCCTGCCAGCACCTTCCACTGGCTGCTGGAAACGAGCCTGCCGTTTACGCGCTTTTTGCTGATGCAGCTCAACGAGCGCCTGGGCCAGTTCATCGGCATGATGGAAAACGAGCGCCTGCTGGACCTGAACACGCGCGTGGCGCGCTGCCTGGCGTCGATGTTCCATTCGCATCTGTACCCAAGCGTGGACACCTTGGTGCAACTGTCGCAGGAAGAAATCGGCCTGCTGTCCGGTTCTTCGCGCCAGCGCGCCAACCAGGCCTTGCAGGTGCTGGAAAAAAAGGGGCTATTGCGCCTCGATTACGGCGGCATCCGCGTGCTGGACCTGGAAGGCTTGCGCCGCTACGAGGCCGATGATGCAGACTGAAATCTCCAGCCGCGCCGCAGCGCTGCGGGCTCGCCTCGAGGGTACTGCCGTCGACCATGCGCGTTTCACGGGGCCGCCCGTCGATTTCAACGACTGGACGCCTGAAGAACTGGGCGCCGTCTGGGGGGCTCTGCACCGCGCGGCGCGCTTCGGCCATGATGATGTTGCGCGGTTTAATCTGGCGCACACGCTGCTGGAACAGGTGACTGGGGCCGGACTGGCGCCGTTGCTGGCCGGCGCCGTGTTCCTTGACGCGCTCGACGCGGCCGCTGATTACAACTGGGAATGGGAGTATGTCATCGGCTGCCTGGCCTGCCTGCAGGGCGAGGCACCGGCAGGCACGGCGGCGCAGGCGCGGCGCATTCTCGGCGAAACCTCGGGCTGGGTCGAGCGGCCCTACCAGGCCTGGCTGCTGGCGTGCCTTGCCGGCGGCGACGCCCCTGCGCAATTTGCGCAGCTGATGGAGGAGCGCCACGCCCGTTATCCGATGCCACTGACCTTGCAGGAATTGGCACTGCTGCCGCAGCTGGCGCAAGCGTCCCTGCTGGCGCTGGCCGGTTCGCCCCATAGCAGCTTCTGGAACCGCAACAGTATCGGCGAGGCGGATCCCGCCGCCGTGCTGGCCGACGATGCGGCGTATGCCGCTTTTGCGCGGGCGATACTGGAACAGGCGGCGCGCCATATCGCCGCCATCCACGACGGCAGCGTGCCGTATGCGGCCGATGCCGCCTTTGCCACGGCAGATTCTCCCGTGCTGGCGCGCGCCGCGCGGGTCGCCGCCTACCGCGATGATGCATGGTTCCGTCCCGTGATCGCCGTCTTGCTGCCTTTGGCCTGCGTGGCGCCCGGCGCGGCAAAAAGCGCGCCGTCGCAGTCGCTGGCGATGGCGCTGGGCCATGCGGTGGAAACCATCCCCACGCCGGAAAGCTTGCTGGCCCTGCGCACGGCGCTGGCGCAGGTGCGCCATGCGGGCATCCGCAAGAAGCTGGAACGCAATCTGAAACCGGCCGAACGGGCGCTGGCCGAACGGCCCGATATCGCCTGGAGGGTCGGCATGCCCGGCCCCATGGGCAAGCGGCGCCAGGCCATGCTGGCGCGCCGCCTGGAAGCGGGCTACGCCAGCGAAGTGTGGTTTGGCCTGGACCAATGGCGCGCCTTGCGCGATGATGCCGATATCGAGACGGTGGCGCGCGCGCTGGTCTGGCGCACGGCCGATGGCCAGGCCTTCATGCTCGACGGGAAGGGCGCCATCGATGCGCGGGGGCAGCCAGTGCAATTGCCTGAGCAAGGCGACATCGGCCTGTGGCATCCTCTGCACGGCAGCGGGGAGCAGCGCGCCGCCTGGCAGGCGCTGCTCGCGCGGCGGCGCGTGCGCCAGCCGCTGCGCCAGGTGTATCGTGAAATATATGCACCGCCCGGCGACGGCGGCGCCCCATTTGCCGGCTACCAGTTGTCGCTGCCTACCTTGCTGGGACTGGCCCGCCGCGAAGGCTGGCGGCTCGATTACGATGAAGGCTTGTCGCGCCAGTTCGGCGCCTGGCGCGTATTGCTGCGCCTCGGGGGACACGTCTATCCAGGCGCGGGCGGTGCCTGCACATCCAACGGGCTGGCGCCCGCGCAGATGATGCCGATGGCGCCGGTGGCGTATTCGGAAGCGTGCCGCGCGGTGGACCTGCTGGTCAGCGCCAGCGCCCTGGCGCTGCTGGAAGAAGAGCACAGCGCGCAGCGCGCAGAGCGCCTGTTTTACCTGGCCAATCTGGCGCCGGGGCCGATGGCGGGCATGCGGCGCACGGTGCTGGAACAGGTATTCGCGGAGCAGATCGAGGACGGGCGCATGGCGCTCGAAGCGCGCCACCTGATGGTCGGCAGGCATGCGATTCACCTGACCACCGGCAGGGTCACGCTGGACGGCGCCGAGGTGGCGAGCGAGGTGGCAGCGAAGGAGAGCAAGCTGGGCGCCGTGCCGTGGCTGCCGCACGATGAGGCGCTGCTGGAAAAAATCGTCGGCCTCGCCGGCCAGCTACTCCAGCATTGAAGACGAGCCGCATCCTGATCCTGGGCTGCGTGAGTACTGCATTGCCGGCAATCGGAGTATCATGAGCGCTTCCCAGCACAGCACCTTTTCGCCGCCATGCAGACATCCGTTCACAGTAATCCCGCCTCCCGTTTGACCTTGCTGCGCGCCGCCATGCGCGCGCAGCAGATCGATGCCCTGATCGTGCCATCGGCCGATCCGCACTTGTCCGAGTACCTGCCGGCCCGCTGGCAGGGCCGCGAATGGCTGTCGGGCTTTACGGGTTCCGTCGGCACCCTGGTCGTGACGCAGGATGTCGCCGGCGTGTGGACCGATGGCCGTTACTGGGAACAGGCGGAAGAGGAACTGGCCGGCAGCGGCATCGTCCTGAAAAAAATCCCGTCCGGCGCCAGCGTGCTGTATATCGACTGGCTGGGCGAGACCATGCAGCCGGGGCAGACGGTGGCCGTCGATGGCGCCGTGCTGGGCCTGGCCAATGCGCGTTTGCTGCAGCAGGCGCTGGGCGCGCAAGTGACTCTGCGCACGGACATCGACGTGCTGCAAGCCGTGTGGCCCGATCGCCCGGCCATGCCGGCCGCGCCCGTATATGAACATGCGCCCGCGTATCCATCGCTGTCGCGCACGCAAAAACTGGCGGCCCTGCGCGCCGGCATGGCGGTGTACGGCGCCAGCCACCACGTCATTTCCACGCTCGACGATATCGCGTATCTGTTCAACTTGCGCGGCGCCGACGTGCACTACAACCCCGTCTTCCTCGCGCATGCGCTGGTGGGACCGGAGCGCGCCACCCTGTTCGTTGCCGACGGCAAGGTGCCGATGGCCCTGCGCGCCACCCTGGAAAGCGAAGGAGTGGACGTGGCCGCGTACGACCGCACGGCGGTTGCATTGGCCGCCTTGCCGGCCGGCGCCACCTTGCTGCTCGACCCGCGCCGCATCACGTTCGGCACGCGCCAGGCCGTGGCCGAGGCTGTGCGCGTGGTCGAATCGATCAACCCGACCACTTTGGCCAAGTCGCGCAAGACGGACGGCGAAGCGGCGCACGTGCGCGCCGCCATGGAGCAGGATGGCGCCGCCCTGTGCGAGTTTTTCAGCTGGCTGGACGCCACCCTGGCCGACCCGCAGCGCGCGCCGCTGACGGAAATCGGCGTCGACGAACACCTGACGGCCGCGCGCGCCCGCCGCGCCGGTTTTGTCAGCCCCAGTTTCGGCACCATCGCCGGCTTCAATGCGCATGGCGCCATCATGCATTACCACGCGCATGCGGATTCGGCCGCCACCATCGAAGGCGACGGCTTGCTGCTGATCGACTCGGGCGGCCAGTACTGGGGCGGCACCACCGACATCACGCGCGTGGTCCCCGTCGGCACGATCACGGCCGAGCACAAGCGCGATTTCACCCTGGTCTTGCGCAGCATGATCGCCCTGTCGCGCGCGCAGTTCCCGCGCGGCGTGAAGTCGCCCATGCTCGACTCGATTGCCCGCGCACCGCTGTGGGCCGAAGGCATCGACTTTGGCCACGGCACGGGTCACGGCGTGGGCTTTTTCCTCAACGTCCACGAAGGGCCGCAATCGATTTCGCAGTCCGCCATGCCGGAGCCGCAGACGGCCATGGAAGCGGGCATGATCACCTCCATCGAACCGGGCATCTACCGCCCCGGCCAGTGGGGCATCCGCATCGAGAATCTGGTGCTGAACGTGCCTGTGGAAACGACGCAGTTCGGTGAATTCCTGCGCTTCGAAACCTTGACCCTGTGCCCGATCGACACGCGTTGCGTGGAACGCTCGCTAATGCGCGACGACGAGGCGGCGTGGCTGAACGACTATCACGCCACCGTGCGCGCGCGCCTGGCGCCGCTGTTGTCCGCGCTGGCCGATGCGCCTGCGCTGGCGTGGCTGGAACAGCGCACGGGAGCCATCTGATGCGCTCGACCCGCGCCACCTCCGCCATCGAGCGGCTCAAGGAACGCACCGGCCACCGCCTCTACACGATGGCGCGCACGGGCGATGAACTGTTCTTTCTCACGGAAGGTCCGGGCTTGCCGCCTTTGTGCCCGCCGCTGGAACTGGACGCCTTTGTCGCCTTCGTCAATGGCCTGGGACCGCAAAAGGCGCGCCGCGTCAGCAAGCTCGACGTGGCGTTTGAAAAGCAGCTGACCAAAAAGCCCCAGGATTAAATGCCGACCATCGACTTCCTGCGTGCCTACTGGTCGCCGGCCGAGCTGGCGACGAATGGCGTGATCCTGCTGAACCTGCTGGGCGCGCTGCTGCTGGGTTTACTGGTGGGTTACGAGCGTTCGTATCACGGGCGCGCTGCCGGCATGCGCACCTACAGCCTGGTGTGCATGGCTTCGGCCGCGCTGACGGTGCTGGGCGGCTATCCCGAGTTCTGGTACGGCGGCCATGGCGCCATCGTCGGCAGCGATCCCACGCGCGTGATCCAGGGCATCGTCACGGGCGTGGGGTTTCTCGGCGCCGGCGTCATCATGCGCGAGGGTTTCAACATCAGCGGCCTGACGACGGCCGCCTCGATCTGGGCCTCGTCCGTGATCGGCATCATGGTCGGCATCGGCTTTTATCTGTCGGCCATGGGCCTGGCCTTCCTGTGCGCGATGGCGATGATTTTTCTGTCAAAATTGGAGAACTGGCTGCCGTCGCGCCACGCGGTGGCCATCACCATGCGCTTCAAGCAAGGCTTTATTCCCCGTGAGGATGCGCTGCGGCGCATGGCCGCCAAGCGCGGCTACGACATCGCCGGCGGCTCGCTGACCATCGGCAGCAACGAAGGCATGCAGGAATGGCGCTTTGTCGCCATCGCGCATGGCAAGAACACGGGCGCCAGCCTGTCGGCCATGTCGGCCGAACTGGCCGCCTTCGAAGGCATCGCCGGCTTCCAGCTGTCGCATGCCCGCAATTGATACGGATGCCGAGAGGATGGACATGGATGCACAAGCCCAAGATGTACTCGATTTCTGGTTTTTGCCGCCGGATAACCCTGACTATGGCCAGTCGCGCATGGAATGGTTTCGCAAGGATGACGGCTTTGACGCGCAGATACGCGAGCGTTTTGGCGCGCTGATCGATGCCGCCATCGACGGCGGCTTGCGCGACTGGGATGCGACGCCGCACGGCGCGCTGGCGCGCCTCATCGTGCTCGATCAGTTCACGCGCAATGTGTACCGCGGCACGCCGCGCGCCTTTGCCGGTGATGCACGGGCGCTGGCGCTGGCCATCGCCTTGACGCAAGCGGGACAGGACGGGCAATTGCCGCCGATGCTGCGCGCCTTTGTCTACCTGCCGTTCGAACACGCGGAAGACCTGGCCATGCAGGCGCGTGCCGTCGAGCTGTTCCAGCTGCTGTCGCAGGCCCAGCCCGGTTTTGACGGCATGCTCGACTACGCCGAGCGGCATCAGGAAGTGATCGCCCGCTTTGGCCGTTTCCCGCACCGTAACGCCATCCTGGGCCGCGCTTCCACGCCGCAAGAGGTGGAATTTCTGCGCCAGCCGGGATCGAGCTTCTAGAAAACCATCATGAACGTCACTTTGAATATCATCGGCGCCGGCCACGTGGGCCGCGTGCTGGGCCGTCTGTTCGCCGGCGTGGAAGGCGTCGCCGTGCAGGACGTGCTCACGCGCTCGTTGGCCTCGGCGCAGGCGGCCGTCGCTTTCATCGGCGCCGGCACGCCCGTCGACAGCTATGCGGCCTTGCGCCACGCCGACGTCACCCTGCTGGCCGTGTCCGACGATCAGATCGGCCAGGCCTGCGCGGCGCTGGTGGCCGAGGGACGGCAAGCGGGCGCCATCGTGTTTCACTGCAGCGGCGCGCTGGCCTCGAACGTGCTGCTGGCGGCCACGCAGGCCGGCGCGTCTGTCGCCAGCGCGCATCCGATCCGCAGCTTTGCCGACCCGGCACAAGTGGCCGCCACCTTTGACGGCACGTTTTGCGGCGTCGAAGGCGACCCGCTGGCGCTGGCCTTCCTCACGCCGGCCTTGAACGCCATCGGCGCGCGCCCCGTGCCCATCGATCCGGCCGCCAAGACCCTGTATCACGCCGCCGCTGTGTTTGCCAGCAATTATCTGGTGACGGTGCTCGACGCCGCCTTGCGCGCCTACCAGGCGGCCGGCATTCCCGAGCCGGTGGCGCGCGAACTGGCGCAGCCGCTGGTGACTGAGGCGGTGGCCAATGTCTTCCGCCTGGGCGCCGCGCCAGCGCTGTCCGGCCCCATCGCGCGCGGCGATTCGGCCACCGTGCAACGCCAGCAGCTGGCCGTGCAAAGCTGGGATGCCGCCACGGGCGAGCTATACCGGGCGCTGGTGGCGCCCACGCAGGATCTGGCCAGACGCAAGCGCGGGGGATGACTCAGGCGGCGTGCCCGCCGTTGCGGCCTTGTTCCTTGGCCTGGCTGGTGGCCATGAAACCCGCCCCCAGGATCAGGGGCAGGACGATGAGCAGGCGGTACTTGATCGACAGAAGGTGCATGCAGACGAGGGATGGCCGGCGCAAAGGCAATCGTGATGCAAGCCAAAAGCATGCAGCAGGGCGGGTATTGGCGCAATGATAACTGGCTTTCTTGATAATTTACGCTGGCGAACGCGACAAGATAACCACGACTTACCAAATAAAAGTGCCGATTTGTCGACAAAGATGCAAATAAGCAATAAGATTTGTTGAGGGGAATCATTGCGCATCGCCCCTGTCTTGCCGCCCGTTTCAGGCGCGGGACATTACGCGCAGGGAGTGTTGTATGTTATTTTTAAAGAGTACGTCCGTCAGCAAGGCCCCTGGCATCTACGAGGTCGACATCGCCGCCAAACCGCCAGGCAAGACCTTCGGCATTTTTCTCGCCACCGATCCCGACCAGCCACCATCAGCCTTGCTGGGACAATTGAAGGTGCTCGGCTTCGAGAACACCTATAGTTCGCCCTACCTGCACAAGGATGGGGGCAAAGTGCTGGACCTGCATTTCCAGAAGGATGGCACGGATATCTTCAAGGGCTGGAAAACCGAGGAGTGCACGCACAACCTGGCGGCCATCACGGCGCTGTTCGAGGAGCATGGCATCGTTATTACGCCACGCGTGATGTCGATGGCCGAAGCCTACGCTTAATCTGCCTCAACCGCTTCAACCCGCCTCCACGCCAATGTGATACAGCGCCCACGGGCAGCTGGTGTAGCGTTCGGCCAGGGGCAGGGCTGCCACGGCCGCGATGCGGTCCGCATCGTGGATCGCCCATAGCGGCCCCAGGCCGCCCAGCGCCATCGCCTGCCCGTCCAGGTGGGTGGCGACGATAAAACGCTGCGTGCGCGCCTGCGCCATGGTCAGCGCCGCCGCATAGCCATCCACGGCGCGCAGCACTAGCCGTACGGCATCTTCCTCGGGCGCGCCCGCCGCTTTCAAGACATCGACCAGCAACGGCCCGCGCAGGGCATGCGCCTTGCCATCGTATTCCAGGGTGGGGTGGATAGTGCGCGCCGGCAAATTCGCCAGCGCCGCGAAGTCGAAGGCCCGCGCCCGCTCAAAACTGATCTTTTGCTTGTGCATCATCTGGTCGCGCACGGCGTCGAACGGACCCCGGTTCGGCTTGTCGATGCTGCCCGTGATGGTCAGCAAGGCAGGACCGCGCAGGCCGGCGGGCGCCGCGCGGGCGATGGCGGGCAAGGCCGCGCCGGCCATGGCGGCGGCGAGAAACTGGCGTTTGTGCATGCACTTCTCCTCTGGACTGAAATCGCTAATGTTCTTAAGTCTATCTTAAGTTCGCTCAACGGTGCGCATTTTACGGTTATTGTCAGTTTGGAATGTCGGCTTACATCTTGTCACAGTTCTTACGCAATGGAGAAAGACGTAGCTTTTTTCGGCTGTTATTGTGTCCTCATCGCACTTCGCTGAACTGCGAATCCAGGCACCATTCACTAATTGAGAGAGAGAACATGATGAAGAAGAAAATCCTGTTTGCAATGATCGCGTCCGTTACCGCATTCACCGGCATGAGCGCCGCCCACGCCGAAGGCGCGTATGTGGGTGCTGGCGTCACGGGCAACCGCTATAACTTCGATATTCCTGGCGCCACCAGCGCCGATAATCACAGCGGCTACAAGGCCGGCGCCAAGATCTTCGCCGGTTACGATTTTGATAAAACCTGGGCGGTCGAGGGCGGCTATGCCGATTTCGGCAGCAAGGATTACAGCTATGTCACCGGTGCCGGCAACGGTTCCGTGAAAAGCGATTCGCACGGCTACTACCTGGCCGGCAAGGCCACCATGCCCGTGACCGACAAGGTCGGCGTGTTCGGCAAGCTGGGTGTGGCCAAGGTCAAGAACAGCTTGAGCGGCACGGGTCTGTCGACCGGCATCAGCGGCAACGACAAGACGGGCGTGTACGCTTCCGTTGGCGCCCAGTACGCGATCAACGAGAAAGTCTCGCTGACGGCGGAAGTGGAACACTTCGGCAAGAGCGCCGACCAGGGCCGCAAGGCTACGGGCCTCGCTTTAGGCGCACGCTACAACTTCTAATTCACCGGAAGTTTGCTGAAAAAAAAGGCAGTTACCGCGAGGTAACTGCCTTTTTGCATGGCCAGACCGAAATTACGTGGTCAAGGGCTTGTAGCGGATACGTTTTGGTTTCGCGCCTTCTTCGCCCAGACGTTTCTTCTTGTCGGCTTCGTATTCCTGATAGTTGCCGTCAAAGAAGGTGACTTGCGAGTTGCCTTCGAACGCCAGGATGTGTGTGGCGATACGGTCGAGGAACCAGCGATCATGCGAGATGACCATCACGCTGCCGGCAAATTCCAGCAAGGCGTCTTCCAGCGCGCGCAAGGTCTCCACGTCCAGATCGTTCGACGGTTCATCGAGCAGCAGGACGTTGCCGCCCATCAAGAGGGTTTTTGCCAGGTGCAGACGGCCGCGTTCACCGCCGGACAGGTTGCCCACCATTTTTTGCTGGTCCGAACCCTTGAAGTTGAAGCGGCCCAGGTAGGCGCGCGACGGCATTTCAAAGCGGCCGACCGTCAGCATGTCGGCGCCGCCGGACACGTCCTCGAACACGGACTTGTTGTCAGCGAGACTATCGCGGTTCTGGTCGACGATGGAGACGCGCGCCGTCTGGCCGATGGCCACTTCGCCGCTGTCCGGTGTTTCCTTGCCAGTGATCATCTTGAACAGGGTCGACTTACCGGCGCCGTTGGGGCCGATGATGCCGACGATGGCGCCTGGCGGCACGGTAAAGCTCAGGTTGTCGATCAGCAGGCGGTCGCCGAACGCTTTCGACACGTTCTTGAACTCGATGACGTCATTGCCCAGGCGTTCGGCCACGGGAATGAATATCTCCTGCGTTTCGTTGCGCTTCTGGTATTCGTGCTCGGACAGCTCGTTGAAACGGGCCAGGCGGGCTTTCGACTTGGCCTGGCGCGCTTTCGGGTTCTGGCGCGACCATTCCAATTCCTTTTGCAGCGCCTTCTGGCGCGCCGATTCCGTCGATTCTTCCTGCTTCAGGCGGGCTTGCTTCTGCTCCAGCCAGGTCGAGTAGTTACCCTTCCATGGAATGCCGCTGCCGCGGTCCAGTTCCAGGATCCACTCTGCCGCGTTGTCGAGGAAGTAGCGGTCATGGGTGATGGCCACCACGGTGCCGGGGAAGCGCAGCAGGAATTGTTCCAGCCAATCGACCGATTCCGCATCCAGATGGTTGGTCGGTTCGTCGAGCAGCAGCATGTCGGGTTTGGACAGCAGCAGCTTGCACAGCGCCACGCGGCGCTTTTCACCGCCGGACAGCACGCCGACCTTGGCGTCCCATGGCGGCAGGCGCAGCGCGTCGGCGGCCATTTCCAGCTGCAGATTCAGATTGCCGCCGTCGGACGTCGAAATGATCGCTTCCAGGCGTGCCTGTTCCGTGGCCAGGGCGTCGAAATCGGCGTCTTCCTCGGCATACGCGGCGTACACGGCTTCCAGCTTGGCTTGCGCCTCAAACACTTCGCCCAGGCCCGACTCCACTTCCTGGCGCACGGTTTTTTCCGGGTCCAGCTGCGGTTCCTGCGGCAGGTAGCCGATGTTCAGGCCCGGCATCGGCACGGCTTCGCCCTGGATGTCGGTGTCGATGCCTGCCATGATTTTCAGCAGGGTCGATTTGCCGGAGCCGTTCAGGCCCAGCACGCCGATCTTCGCGCCTGGGAAGAAGGACAGGGAAATATCTTTCAGAATCTGGCGCTTGGGCGGGACGATTTTGCCCACGCGATTCATGGTGTAGACGTAATTTGCCATTAGAAATCTCGGGTGATATACAAAGACGGACAGGATACGGTAAACGCCCGCTTCCGGCCAGCGCTGCGCGCTGCGGAAACGGACGCGAGGGCAAGACTAGGCACTGGCGCGCGCGCGGCGGCTGTTCCACAGCCCTTCGGCCGCATACAGGCCCAGCGCCGTCCAGATGACGAGGAAGCCCAGCATGCGCTCTTGGGTGAACGATTCGTGGAAGACCCACACGCCGATCAGGAGCTGGCCCGTGGGGGCGATGTATTGCAGCAAGCCCAATACGGCCAGCGGCAGGCGGCGCGCGCCGGCGGCAAACAGCAGCAGGGGAATGGCCGTGATGGGGCCGGACGCCAGCAGCAGCGCGCGCGTGGCGGTGGAATCTGTATTGACGAAGCCGCTCTGGCCATGCCAGCCCAGCCACAGCATGTAGGCCAGCGCCAGAGGGAACAGAATCAATGTTTCGAACGACAGGCCTTCCAGCGCACCGAGCGCGGCCGTCTTGCGCAGCAAGCCATAGCCGCCAAACGTGGCCGCCAGCAGCAGGGCGATCCAGGGCACTTGCCCCGCCTGCCAGGTGAGCCAGGCCACGCCGCAGGCGGCCAGGCCGATGGCCAGCCACTGCAGGCGGCGCAGGCGTTCGTGCAGCAGCAAAAAGCCCAGCATGACATTGATCAGGGGCGTAATGAAGTAACCGAGGCTGGCGTCGACCACGTGGCCGTTGTTGACGGCCCAGATATAGATGAACCAGTTGGCGGAGAGCAAAAACGCACTGGCGACGAAGCTGGCCACCACCCTGGGCTGCGCTTTCAGGCTGCCCAGCCAGCTCCATTGGCGGCGCACGGTCAGCACGATACCGAGGAACAAGAGCGACCAGACCATGCGGTGCGCCAGGATTTCCTGCGGCGCGATCTCGCCGATGGCGTGAAAGTACAGGGGGAACAGGCCCCAGCACAGGAAGGCGAGGGAGGCGTACAACATGCCTGGATTCATGATGGGCTTCGCTGGAGAGTAGACAGTCTGTCATTATGGCGGAAAACATCGGGGGCTGCCCGGCGCCGCTGGCGAGGCGTAGAATGGCAACAAATCAATGGCCGCAAGCCCGCGCAGCAAGGCGGAGCGGCATAAAACCACGACTTTGGGGCAGCCCGGGACCATGCAAAAATACTCTTGCTATTTGCTAATACCTATCATATTGTGCGATGCAACAAAACAAAAACGGGTGCAATCTTGACGTCGGAACATAAAAAAAGCGGCCTTGCCGGCATGACCCTGGCGGCCGTCGGCATCGTTTACGGCGATATCGGCACCAGTCCGCTGTACACCCTCAAAACGGTCTTCGATCCGGCCCACGGCCTGCTGCTGTCGCCAGAGAACCTGCTGGGCATCGTTTCGCTGATCTTCTGGGGCCTGACCCTGATCGTCTCGCTCAAGTACGTGACCCTGGTGCTGCGCGCCGACAACCGCGGCGAGGGCGGCATCATGGCCCTGATGGCGCTGGTGCTGTCGTCCGTCAGCCGCCTGTCGCGCTGGCATTTCCCGCTGATGGTGATCGGCGTCTTCGGCGCCACCCTGTTCTATGGCGACAGCGTGATCACACCGGCCATTTCCGTGCTGTCGGCGATCGAAGGCCTGGAAGTGGCCACGCCCGCCTTCAGTCCGTATGTGGTGCCGCTGACGATGGTGGTGCTGGTGGCCCTGTACTCGGTGCAGTCGCATGGCACGGCCGGCATCGGCCGCTATTTTGCCCCCATCATGGTGCTGTGGTTTGCCGCGCTGGCCGGCATGGGCGTGGTCAACATCATCAAGTCGCCGGCCATCCTGGCCGCGCTCAATCCCCTGCACGCGGCGACCTTCCTGATGAATAACGGCTTCGTTGCCTTCGTTGCCCTGGGCGCCGTGGTGCTGGCGCTGACGGGCGCCGAGGCGCTGTACGCCGACATGGGCCACTTCGGCAAGAAGCCGATCCGCCTGGCCTGGTTCCTGATCGCCTTTCCCGCGCTGGCGCTGAATTACCTGGGCCAGGGCGGTCTGCTGCTGGCCCATCCCGAAGCCGTCACGAATCCGTTTTACCAGCAACTGGGCGCGTGGAGCGTGTATCCGCTGGTGATCCTGTCGACCATGGCCACGGTGATCGCCTCGCAGGCAACCATTTCCGGCACCTTCTCGATGACCAAGCAAGCGATCGCGCTGGGCTTCTTGCCGCGCATGCGCGTGCGCCACACGTCGGAAAGCGAAATCGGGCAGATTTACATCCCTGCCGTGAACTGGCTGCAACTGGCCGTGGTGTTGCTGGCTGTCATCGGCTTCGGTTCCTCGGAAAACCTGGCCGCCGCCTACGGCATCGCCGTCACGGCCACGATGCTGTCGACCACCATCCTGACGTTCTTCGTCATCCGCTACCGCTGGAAGATGAACCTGGCCCTGTGCTGGGCCGCCACGGGCTTTTTCCTGATCATCGACGTCAACCTGGTGTCGGCGACTGCCCTGAAACTGTTCCATGGCGGCTGGTTCCCGCTGCTGCTGGGCTCGATTTTGTTCATCGTCATGCTGACCTGGAAGCGGGGCCGCCAGCTGGTGTTCCAGAACCTGGAAAAGCATGCGATTCCGCTCGACGATTTCCTCTCGTCGCTGTTCATCGCGCCGCCGCTGCGCGTGCCCGGCACGGCCATCTTCCTGCGCGGCGAAACGGATGGCGTGCCGCATGCGCTGCTGCATAACTTGCTGCACAACAAGGTGTTGCATGAACGGGTGATCTTCCTCACCGTCTTCATGCATGAAGAGCCGTGGGTGGCGCCATCGGAGCGCGTGCGCGTGGTGGACCTGGGCCACCAGTGCTACCAGGTGAATGTGCATTACGGCTTCAAGGATGAACCGGATATTCCATCCGCGCTGGCGCAGTGCGCGCAGCAGGGACTCGATTTCGAGATGATGGAGACGTCGTTCTTCATCGCGCGCCAGACCATCATCTCTACGCCCGGTGCCGGCATGATGCCGTGGCGCGAGCACCTGTTCGTCACCATGTCGCGCAATGCGCGCACGGCGGCCGACTACTACCAGATTCCGAGCAACCGGGTGATCGAACTGGGCACGCAGGTGGAAATATAGATATTGTGTCAACGTTGCATCGAGACACATTTATTGCCCTGCTTACGTCTGCTTACAAATGGGCTACGCGAGTCCTGTTAAACTCCAGCCCGTACCGGTCCGCACCGTACGGGCTTAGCCACACACCAATATTTAAAGGGAAACCATGAAATCGGTATTTCAAATGATCGCCACCCTCGCTTGCGCCGTGGCCCTGACCGCTTGTGGCGCTGCTGCCAACACCGAGAAGCCGGTCGTGCTTGACCCGAACACGCAAGTCAAAGAATTCATTTTTCCTGACCTGGTGAAAGGCACAGGCACGGCCGCCGCCGCGGGCGATACCTTGACGGTGGTCTACACGGGCTGGCTGTATGACGCGAGCAAGCCGGACGGCAAAGGCGCGCAGTTCGATGCGGTAATCCCTCCCAAAAGTTTTACGTTTATCCTCGGCATCGGCAAAATGATTCTGGGCTGGGACCGTGGCCTGGTCGGTATGCAAGAGGGTGGCACGCGCCGCCTGCTCATTCCGTATGACCTGGGCTATGGCGTTGGCGGCACCCGTGACTCGACGGGTGCGGTGGTGATCCCGCCTTACGCCGGCCTCGTGTTCGACATCACGCTGCGTAAAGTAGATAAAAAGTAAGCACGCGCAAGGTGCACGGATAAAGGGCGACTCCATGGAGTCGCCCTTTTTGCTTTTGCAGCGGAGTCAGGCGGGTGCCAGTTCCTGGAAGTAGTACGTGGCGCCGCCCAGATTGGCTGGCGCGTCATATTGCAGCACCTGCGTGCGGCGCAGCGCCACCGGTGCGCTGAAGGCGGGGCCGTCGTAGACGAAGGTGTGGAATTCGCCGTTTTCACCGCAGGCGTCGACGCCGGGCGGCAGGTCGGCCAAAAAGGCGGCGTCGAACTCGCGCCCGCAAAATGCGCGCGGCAGGTGCTGGCCGTTGATGCAGACGACGATGGCCTTGAAGCCGGCGGCGAGAAATTCGTCGACCAGCGCGCGGCGATCCCCGCCCCACAGGGGCAGGTGCGCCGTCAGGCCGGCGGCCGCACAGACTTTTTCTTCCCAGTCGCGGTGCGGCTGCAGGTCGATGTCGCCAAACAGCGCATGATCGATGCCCTCGGCCTTGGCCGCGCGCAGCATGGCGATGAATTGTTCCTCGTAGCTGGCCCAGCTGGCGTGATAGCGCTGCAGGCGTGCGCCCAGGCTGGCCGCCTGCGCCTCAAGCAGCTCTGGCGGCACGCCGTGCGAGCGCGACTTGCGGCCGTCTTCATCCATGGCCGTGATCAACAGCGGCACGCTGATGCCGGCGTTGCGCGCGCGCCACAGGGCCAGGCAGGAATCCTTGCCGCCACTCCAGGAAATCAGGGCCGTCGTCATGCCACCGCTCCCGGCGCCACCGCGCGCAGCATGTCGACGTGCTCAATGCCGTCTTCGTCGTACGGTGCGCTGACGGTGACAAAGCCGAAGGATTGATAGAAGCGCTCCAGGTACTGCTGCGCGCCGATGCGGATGGCGTGGCCAGGGTGCTGGCGTTCGGCGCGCGCGATGCCCTCAAGCAATAGCTGCTTGCCGGCGCCCGTGGTGCGCGCCTCGGGCGCCGTCAGCACGCGGCCCAGCGACATTTCCACGTACTTGGCGCCTGGTGCCAGCACGCGCAGGTAGGCGGCCAGCCGGCGCTGGCCATCGACCGTTTGCCAGCCCAGCAAATGCATGGCTTGCTGGTCATGGCCGTCCAGGTCCGGGTAAATGCACTGCTGTTCGATGACGAACACGCGCTGGCGCAAGGCCAGCACCTGGTACAAATCGTGGGGGCCGAGTTCGTCGAACGTGTTCCATTGCCAGCTAATCATGGGTCATCCTTGATTGAGAGTGGCCATGATTTTACCGGCTTCACGCAGCCGGCGCGGGATAGCGTTGCGCATACCACTGCTTCAGGTGCTCGATGCAGCGCGTCACGCGGGGCGCCACCAGCTGGCGCGACGGATAGATGGCGAACAGCGCCAGGCTGGGGCGCTCCACTTCCGGGAACAGCTCGACCAGGGCGCCGCTGGCCAGTTCCTCGCGGCAGACAAAGGTGGGCAGGATGCCGATGCCCAGGCCGCGCAGGATCAGGCTGCGCATGAACAGCGTGTTGTTCGTGCGTACCCAGTTCGGCACTTCGATGTCGCTGTGCGGTCCCGCATGGCGCAGCGGCCAGCGGCTGCCGAACAGGGCGTGGCTGTAGATGAAGCAGCGCTGGCGCGTCAGGTCCGTGGCTTCCCGCAAGGGGCCGTGGCGTTCCAGGTAGGCCGGCGCGCAGCAGATGTGCAGGCGGTAGTCGTGGATGTGGCGCGCCACGTAGCTCGAATCGGTGAGCGCGGTGGTGACGCGAAAACCCAGGTCGTAGTTGGCCGCCGCCAGGTCGACGTATTCATCTTTCAGGTCGACGTCCAGGCGCAAGGCCGGCCAGTCGGCCATGAAATCGGCCAGGCCTTCGGCCAGCTCGCCCACGCCCAAGGTCAGCGGCGCGTTGATGCGCAGGCGGCCCGTCACGTGCGCCGTCGAGTGCGCCACCATGTCTTCCGCCTGCGCCAGTTCGTCGAGCAGCTTGCGGCAGTGTTCGAGGTAGGCGGCGCCCGTTTCCGTCAGGGCCAGCTGGCGCGTGGTGCGCGTCATCAGGCGCCCGCCCAGTTCCTGCTCCAGCTGGCCGATGCGCCGGCTCACATAGGAGGCCGACAAGTCCAGTTCATCGGCGGCGCGGCGAAAGCTGCCCAGCTCGGCCACGCGGCGAAACAGCTGCATCGCCTGCAATTTGTCCATTTCATTCCTATTCGGCGCTTTTATTCGGTCTTATTCTGCATCAGTGCTGTGCATTATTCATTATTTTTCTCAATTTTGATTCGGAATATGCTGGTGACCTCTCTACAGAAAGGCCACACCATGAAAAAAATACTGATCAGCAGCCTGTTGCTCGCCGCCTTTTCCACCGCCCAGGCGGCCGAGGTCCTCGTCGTGCTGTCGGACGCCAATCACCTCGACCTGCGCGACGGCAAGGTCTTCCCGACGGGTTTTTATCTGAATGAATTGATGCAGCCCGTGAAAAAGCTGCTCGACGCGGGCCACACGGTGACGTTCGCCACGCCGCAGGGCCAGGCGCCCACGCTGGACGCCAGTTCGGATACGGCCGATTACTTTGGCGGCGACGCCACCGCGCACGCGGCGCACAAGGTGCTGCTGGACCAGCTGGCGCTGACGGTGCCGGGCCGCTCGCCCGTGATCAGCCTGAAGCGGGTGGAGCAGATCGGCTATGGCCACTACGCGGCCGTGCTGGTGCCGGGCGGCCACGCGCCGATGCAGGATCTGTTGAAGGATGCCAGCCTGGGCGCCTTGCTGCGCCAGTTCCACGCGGACGGCAAGCCGACGGCGCTGCTGTGCCACGGCCCCATCGCTTTGCTGTCGGCCTTGCCGCAGGCGGCCGCGTTTGCGGCCGCGCTGGAAGCGGGCCGCACGCCGCCCACCCCGGCGGACTGGATCTACAGCGGCTACCGCATGACGGTGATCAGTAATCAGGAAGAGCTGGCGGCGCAGGGCGCGCTGCAGGGCGGAACGATGAAGTTCTATCCGCAGTCGGGCTTGCAGGCGGCCGGCGCGCAGTATGTGCAGAACCAGGCGCCGTGGAGCAGCAACGTGGTGGTCGACCGCGAACTGATCACGGGACAGAATCCTACCTCGGCGCCGGCCCTGGCGGACAAGCTGCTGCAGGCGCTGCAGGTGTCTCGTTAACGTCTCGTTAACGACAACTCCCCGGCGGCGCCAGGGCGCGGCCGGGGAGGCAGTGCGTGCAGCGGGGATTACAAGATCGTCAGGGTGACGTCGATGTTGCCGCGCGTGGCGTTCGAGTACGGGCACACGATGTGGGCGGCGGCGACCAGCGCTTCGGCGGCGGCGCGTTCCATGCCTGGCAGCGAGATTTTCAGTTCCACTTCGATGCCGAAGCCCGTGTCGATGGCGCCGATACCGACGTTGCCTTCGATCGACAGATCCGCTGGCACGGCGATCTTGTCGCGGCCGCCGACGAATTTCATGGCGCCGATGAAGCAGGCCGAGTAGCCGGCGGCAAACAGTTGTTCCGGATTGGTGCCGACGGCGCCATTGCCGCCCAGTTCTTTTGGCGTGGTCAGCTTGACGTCCAGCACATTGTCGGACGATACGGCACGGCCTTCGCGGCCTCCGGTGGCGGTAGCTTGAGCGCGGTACAGGACTTGTTTGATCGACATGATGGTTTTCCTCGGTGAGTTAAATAGTTAACGACTAAATAGTGTGCTACTTGTTTCGTGGGCTGTCGCCCCAGGATCCCCGTCTGCAGAAGCGCTTGCCGGCGTCCATGTACACAATATATATCGCGCGCTATTTAATTGCAAGCGATTTTATTTCGGAGTGGCGCGGATTGACGCTTTATTTTGATGCCTTTGTCGCCACTACCGGGCTTCCATCGCATAATGGCCACCGCCGGTGGGGCCGATGGTTATGCTTGGCTCCACTTCACACCCCAAGGAAAAATCATGACTAGCCTCTTCTTTATCCTGCGCATCACCGTGGCCACGATGGTCGCCTACATCATCGCCACGGCGATCCTGGTCGAGAATTTCTTGCGCTATATCTTCGGGCACACGGAAGGCTTCTTTGTCATCGTTGGCGCGCTGCTGGCCAGCGCCGTCATCACGAATGCGTTTTCGCACGTGCGGCGCGTGCGCCTGATCGCCGGCACCGTCAACGCCGGCACCCTGTCGAGCCGCCAGCGGCGCCAGATCGAGATTCCGTTCGAGGCGGGTGAGGCGTTCGACATGATCGACGCGGCCATCCGCGAACTGCCGGGCAGCGAAGTGGTCGAAAGCGCGCGCGACAGCCTGCAGGTGCAGGCTAGAGTGCGCCGCGCCGCGCCCTATACGCACACGGGCTTGCCCCGCATGCGCCTGCTGGGCTTCCTCGAGCCGCGGCCGAACCAGATCCTCGCCACCGTCACGCCGAATGGCGAAGCGGGCAGCGTGACCCTGATCTGCGAACCGGCGCGCAACGCGTGGACGGACTGGTTCCTCGTCGACCATGGCAGCAACCTGGAAAACGCGGAGGCGGTGACGCGGGCGATGACGCGCCGCGTGGCGCAGCGCCGGCGCGGCGAGCAGGCCGAGGCGCGCCAGACGGTGACGGAAAAGGAACTCACGGTGGCCAAGCTGAGCCTGCTGCATGCGCAGGTGGAACCGCACTTCCTGTACAACACCTTGGCCAGCGCGCAGCTGCTCACGCGCAGCGACCCCGTGCGCGCCGACGAGATGCTGGGCAACCTGATTCTGTACCTGCGCCACTCGCTGCCGCGCACGGAGCAAGCCATGTCGACCCTGGGCACGGAGCTGGAACGGGCGCGCGCCTACCTCGACATCCTGAAAATCCGCATGGGCGCACGCCTGAACCTGCAGATCGAAGTGCCGCAATACCTGCGCCAGGCGGAGCTGCCGCCGATGATGCTGCAAACCCTGGTGGAAAACGCCATCAAGCATGGCCTGGAGCCGAAAAGCGGCGGCGGCACCATCTGGATCATGGCGCGCAGCGGCAATGGCACGGTGATCGTCACGGTGGCCGACGACGGCAAGGGGTTCAGCGACGACGGCGCCGGCACGGGCATCGGCCTGCGCAATGTACGTGAACGCCTGCGCCTGACCTACGGCAATACCGCCGCGTTTGCCATCGTCGCCAATTTCCCCGATGGCGTGACGGCCACCATCACGGTGCCCGACAGCACGGCGCAAGGAGTGTCCCATGCATCAGCCTGAGATGACTTGCGTCATCGCCGAAGATGAAACCCTGCTGCGCGATGCGCTCGTGGCCCTGCTGGCCGAGGAGTGGCCCTATTTGCGCATCGTCGCCGCCTGCGACGACGGCGGCACGGCGCTCGAGGCCATCGCCACGCACAAGCCCGACGTCGCCTTTCTCGACATCCGCATGCCGGGCCTGACGGGGCTGGAAGTGGCGGCCGGCGTGCTCGATGCGAGTCCCGCCACGCAGGTGGTGTTCATCACGGCCTACGACCAGTACGCGATCGACGCCTTCGACAAGGGCGCCGTCGATTATCTGTTGAAACCGATCGGACGCGAGCGCCTGCAGGCGACCTTGCAGCGCGTGCAGGCGCGGGCCGGCAAGACCCGTGCGGGCGACGGCGCGCTGGCTGGCCTGCTGCAGCAATTGAGCAGTGCTTTGCCGGCGGCCGCCAAGTCGCCGCCGCTGGTGTGGCTGACGGCCAGCAGCGGCAAGGATACGCGGTTGATCATGGTGGAAGACATCGCCTATTTTCAGTCCGACACCAAGTACACGGCCGTCATGACGGCCGAGGGCGAGGCGCTGCTGCGCAAGCCGATCCGCGAACTGCTCGACGTGCTCGATCCGGCCATCTTCAAGCAGATCCACCGCTCCACCATCGTCAACATGAAGATGGTGGCGTCCGTCACGCGCGACGAGGTGGGCCGCGGCGCCTTGCGCCTGAAGACGCGGCCGGAAACCCTGGCCGTGAGCCAGCCGTTCATGGCCTTGTTCCGGAATATGTAACGCCGGGGTCAGACCCCCGTATGCGTTGGCGCCAAGTTTTGCGTTAGCGGTGTTGAGGGTCTGACCCCAGAATTACTCCGCCGTCTCAAAACCTTCCAGCACATTGACGACATTGATGCCGATTTCCTTCACCGCATAGCCGCCTTCGAGGATGAAGGCGGTGGGCAAATTCAAATGCGCGAGGCGCTCGCCCACGCGCAGGTAGTCGCCGCTTTGCAGGGCGAAGTGCGATAGCGGATCGCCAGCGAAAGTATCCACACCGAGCGAGACCACCAGCGCGTCGGGCGCATACATCTTGATGCGCAGGCAGGCCGTTTCCAGCGCGGCGAACCAGCTGGCCGTGGTGCTGCCGGCCGGCAGCGGCAGGTTGACGTTGTAGCCGAGCCCCGCGCCGCTGCCCGTCTCGTCGGCGTGGCCCAGATAAAACGGATACTCATTGCGCGGGTCGGCGTGGAGGGAGGCGAACAGCACGTCGTCGCGCTGGTAAAAGATGCTCTGCGTGCCGTTGCCGTGGTGGTAATCGATATCGAGGATGGCGACCTTGCGGGCGCCGTCGTCGAGCAGATGTTGCGCGGCCAGGGCCGCGTTGTTCAGAAAACAGTAGCCGCCAAAAAAGTCGCTGCCCGCGTGGTGGCCCGGCGGGCGCGTCAGGGCGAACGTGGCCCGCTCGCCCAGGCGCAGCGCGTGGGCCGCGTTGACGGCGCAGTCGGCGCCCGTCTTGGCCGCCGTCCACGTGCCGGCCGTCAGCGGCGTGCCGTTGTCCATCGAGTACAGGCCCAGCCTGGCCGTGAAGTCGTCCGGTTCGATGTCGCTGCGCAAGGTGCGCACGGGCCAGACGGATGGCAAGGCGTCCTTGCCCGCGTTGTCGGGGTCGAGCGCCAGCCAGTCGTGCCAGGCGTGGCGCAAAAAATGCAGGTAACGGGGCGTGTGGATGCGCTCGAGCGAGGTCAGCGGCACGCCGTGGGGCGTGACGATGCGGCCCAGGTTGCGCCGCCCCAGTTCGGCCACCACCATGTCGGCTCGCTCCGGTGTCTCGAAGCACGGCACCATGGCGCCGCGAAACATTTCGAAGCGGCCCCGGTGCTGGCCGTGCAATTCATTGTAGAAGGTCAGCATGGGGCGCCAGGCGAAAAGTCAGGCAGGATCAGGTGTGCGAACACAGGGTGCTGGCGCGGTAGGCGGCGACGAAATCGTCGAAGCTGCCGGCTGGCGCCGCTTCCATGGCGCGCTGTTCGGCCAGCGAGCTGGCGGCCATTTCGTCGAAATACGCACTTTGCTCGGGTGTGGGCGGATGCGCGCGGAAAAACGCCGCATGGCGTTCGCTTTGCTGCAGGCCGAAGGCGGCAAACGAGCCGCCATTGGCGCGCAGTTCGGCCAGAACCTTTGCCGATGGCGTCGCATCGGGGTCGGCCAGTTTGACGGCTTGCGCCGCCAGGCTGTCCGCGTGCTGCGTGCCGCCATGGCGAGAGTCGAGCAGGGCCGCCACGGGGGCGATGCGCGCCAGCAATTCCTCGCCCCAGGCCTGCAGGGTGATCTCTTCGCCATCGCGGCGCAGGGTGAGGCCCGGCTTGCGGCCTTCCTTCACCGTGCGGGCGAAATTGTTCGTGTAGCAGGCGCTTTGCTCGGCCGAAATGGGGCCGCTGTCGTCGAGCGCGCAGAACAGCAGGAACGCATCGAGGAAGCGGCCCGTTTCCAGGCTGATGCCCACCGGTTCGAACGGGTCGACATCCATGCAGCGCACTTCGATGTATTGCACGCCGCGCAGGCACAGGGCCTGGATCGGGCGCTCGCCCGTGCGGATCACGCGTTTCGGGCGGATGGTCGAATAGTATTCATTTTCGATCTGCAGCACGTTGGTGGACAGCTGAATCCACTCGCCATCTTTTTTTGTTCCCAGCGTTTCGTACGGCGGATACGGGTCGTTGACGGCATGCGTCAGCGCGTTGACGTAGTCTTCCAGGCTGTTTTCGTGCGGGCGCAAGCCGGACTGGGCATCGTTCTGGTAGCCGAGGTCGCTCATGCGCAGGCTGGTGGCGTAGGGCAGGAACAGGGTGTCGTCGGACAGGGTGTCGAGCTTGTGCGCGCGGCCGCGCAGGAAACCGGCGGACAGGGCCGGCGAGGCGCCGAACAGATACATCAGTAGCCAGCTGTAGCGGCGGAAATTGCGGATCGTCGCCAGATAGCTTTCCGACTGCACGTCTTTCGGCGTGGCCACCGCCTGCGTGACGCTGGCGCTGGTGTCCGGATTGCTGGCCAGCACTTGCCACAGCTGTTCGTCGAGCGAGTAGTTGTAATGGATGCCGGCGATGCATTGCATGGCTTTGCCGTAGCGCAAGGCCAGGCCGCGCCGGTAGACATGCTTGAGCATGCCCATGTTCGACGTGCCGTAGTTGGCGATCTCGATGTCCGCTTCGGGCGGCAGCTGGCACGGCATCGACTGGCTCCACAGCAACTCGTCGCCGAGGCGGCTGTAGGCATGGCGGTGCACGGTGTCGAGCTTGTCGAGCGTGACGCCGATGTCGGCTTCAGCCGGGGTGATGAATTCGAGCAGCGCTTCGGCGTAGTCGGTGGTGATTTCAGGGTGCGTCAGCGCCGAGCCCAGGGCTATCGGGTGGGGCGTGGAAGCCAGATGGCCGGCGTGGTCGACGCGCAGGGTTTCACGCTCGATGCCGCGCAAGCCGCCCAGCAGCGCGCGGTTGGCATCTTCAGTCAGCAATGCCAGGCGGCGAGTCAACAGGTTGGGCAATTTGAGCTTCCTTTCTTGTGCAGCATATAAATAATTTGTGCTGAGATTAACCGAATTTTGGCAAATGCGTCGGCGCCGGCCCAAAAAACGCCGCGTCGCCAGCGTCCGCCCCGGGGAACGGGGGCGGCGCTTCGGTCAGGAATTCGCTTGATATTTTAACAAACTGCGATGGCATCTGGCGCGCCGCCGGATCAAGCTTTGCGCAGGTGGCGGCGGTCAGCCGAGGCGAGCGCCGCTGACTCGTTCGATGCCGGCCAGGTCGCGCCAGCTTTGCACTTTGTTGTAGCCGGCGTCGGCCAGCAAGCCGCGCACGGATACGGCCTGGTCATAGCCGTGTTCCATCAGCAGCCAGGCACCCGTCGCCAAATGGCGCGCGGCGCCGGAGACGATGCTGCGCAGGGCCGACAGGCCGTCCGCATGGTCGGTCAGCGCGCCCGCCGGCTCGAAGCGCAAATCGCCTTCGGCCAGGTGGCGGTCGCCGCTGGCGATGTAGGGGGGATTGGAGACGATCAGGTCGAACTTTTCCGTGCCCAGCGCTTCGAACCAGTCGCTGGCCATGAAGGTGATGTTGACGCCGTTGGCGCTGGCGTTGCGGCGCGCCACGGCCAGCGCCGTGCTGCTGACGTCCAGGGCCGTGACGACGGCGTCGGGTCGCGTATGCGCCAGGGCGACGGCGATGGCGCCGCTGCCCGTGCCCATGTCGAGCACCCGTCCGCCGGGCGGCAGGCGCTCGAGCGCCAGTTCCACCAGCACTTCCGTGTCGGGGCGGGGGATCAGCACGGCGTCGTTCACTTCGAACGGCAGGCCGAAAAATTCGCGCTGGCCGACGATGTAGGCGATCGGCTCGCCCTGCAGGCGGCGCGCCAGCAAGCCCGATAAACGTTCGGCTTCAGCGGGAGTGAGTACGCGCTCCGATTGCGTGATCAGGCTCACGCGCGACAGGCCCAGCGCGTGGCCCAGCAGGATGCGGTTGTCGAGCGGATCGAGCAGTGGACGGATTTGCAGGGCGCCGACAGTGCTGCCGGCGGGAATCAAGGTTTCTGTCATGGTGCTTTCAATTATTTCTGACGGCGCAGCAAGGTCCACAGCATGGCGATGGCGAAGATGGCGAACCAGGCGAATGCCCATTGCGGGATCGACAGGCCGAAGAACGGTTCGCCGGCGCTTTCGCAGGCGCCATACGATTCAAACATGAAGGGCATGAGTTCGGCCGTGAAGACCTTGTTCAGCGCCGTTTCCACGGGGTCGATGCCGCACGAGAAGCCGGGGTTGGCCAGCACGTACAAATGCTTGGCGCCCACGCCCAGGCCGCCCAGGGCCGCCAGCAAGCCGACGCTGGCGCCGATTTTCGGTTTGTTTGCCGCCGCGCCGGCCAGGCAGGCGATGCCGATGGCGAGGAACAGGTAGCGCTGGATCACGCACAGCGGGCACGGCGCCATGTTCATGGCATGCTGCAAATACATGGCCACGCCCAGCATCAGGAAACACAGGGCGGCGATCAACAGGAGGACGGTGCGTGAATTTTTCATGGGCGACACGGTGAGGTGGATGGAATCGAGCTGGTCATTTTCGCACAAGGCTGGATTTTTATTGCTTAGCCGCTACTTAAAGCTGTCGGCTTACGCGCTGCGGGCCAAGCCGACCTACCACTGCGGCATAGGTCGGCGTAGGTCGGCTTAGCGCAGCGTAAGCCGACGCAACGGCGTCAGCATTTAGTCGCCCAGCGCCGCCAGCAACTCCGCCTGGTGCTCAGCCGCCAAGGCATTCGTCAAATCCGTCAAATCCCCATCCATGATGAAGTCCAGCTTATATAAGGTCAGATTGATGCGGTGGTCCGTCAGGCGGCCTTGCGGGAAATTGTAAGTACGGATGCGCTCGCTGCGGTCGCCCGAGCCGATCAGGCTCTTGCGCGTGGCCGCTTCCTTCGACTGCTGTTCGCGCAGCTGCACGTCCTTGATGCGCGCGGCCAGCACTTTCATCGCCTGCGCCTTGTTCTTGTGCTGGCTGCGGTCATCCTGGCATTCCACCACGATGCCGGTCGGCAAGTGGGTGATGCGCACGGCGGAATCCGTCTTGTTGATGTGCTGTCCACCGGCCCCCGAGGCGCGGTAGGTGTCGATGCGCAAGTCGGCCGGGTTGATGTTGACGTCTTCCACCTCGTCCGCTTCCGGCATCACGGCCACCGTGCAGGCGGACGTGTGGATGCGGCCCTGCGTTTCCGTGGCCGGCACGCGCTGCACGCGGTGGCCGCCGGACTCGAATTTCAGTTTCGAATACGCGCCATTGCCCACCACGCGCACGATCACTTCGCGGTAGCCGCCCAGGTCGGAATCGGACGAGGACACGAGTTCCACCTGCCAGCGGTTGCGCTCGGCAAAACGCGTGTACATGCGCAGCAGGTCGCCGGCGAACAGGGCCGATTCATCGCCGCCGGTGCCGGCGCGAATTTCCAGGAAGATATTGCGCTCGTCATTGACGTCCTTCGGCAGCAGCATGGTCTGCAATTCCCGTTCCAGGCGCGCCATGGTGGCTTTCGCCGCTTCGATTTCCTCCTGGGCGAATTCCTTCATGTCCGGATCGCCCAGCATCTCTTGCGCCGTCGTAATATCGTTGCCCGCTTCCTGGTAAGAGCGGTACAGGGCCACCAGCGGGCCCAGCTCGGCGTGCTCGCGCGTCATCTTGCGGTAGCTGTCCATGTTCGACGTGGCGTCCGGATGCATCAGCAGTTCGTCGAGTTCGACCAGGCGGTTCGCCAGTTGATCGAGTTTGGCCAGCATGGATGGTTTCATAGCGATTCGCGGTAAAAGAGTGTGGGGATGAAGCAGGCCCGGCAGGCGGGCAGGGGGTGGCCGCGCGGGCGGCCAGCGGGGCTGCGCTAACGGCGGGGGCGGAACAGTTTCGGCAGCAGGGTGACGAGTTGCTTGCGCTCGTCGCCTTGCGCGTGGTGCAGCGCCTGCTGCGGACCGTGCAGGAACTTGGCCGTCAAGCCTTTCGACAGCGCTTCCAGGACGGCGTCAATGTCGGCGCCCTTGGCCAGCATTTTGCGCGCCCGTTCCACTTCCATCAGGCGCAACGATTCGCTGTTTTCATGCAAATGCTGGATGACGGGCACCATGGCGCGGTCGTCGACCCAGCTCATGAACGATTGCACGCGCGTCTCGATGATGGATTCGGCTTGCGCCACGGCCGCTTGCCGGCTTTCCAGGCCCGTCTGCACGACCTTGCCCAGGTCGTCGACCGTGTACAGGAAAACGTCGTTCAAACGGCCCACTTCCGCTTCGATGTCGCGCGGCACGGCCAGGTCGACCATGAACATGGGCTTGTGGCGGCGCGCCTTGATGGCGCGCTCGACCAGGCCCAGGCCCAGCAGCGGCAAGGACGACGCCGTGCACGAGATGACGATGTCGAACTGGTGCAACTGCTCCGGCAAGTCCGCCAGGCGGATGGCCTTGCCGTTGAAGCGGTGCGCCAGTTCCTCGCCCCGTTCCATGGTGCGGTTGGCAATCGTGATGCTTTTCGGGTTTTGCGCCGCGAAGTGCGTGGCGCACAATTCGATCATTTCGCCGGCGCCGATGAACAGCACGTTCTGCTCGGCGATCTTGTCGAAGATGCGCTGCGACAGGCGTACGGCGGCGGCCGCCATGGACACGCTGTGGGCGCCGATTTCCGTGCTGCTGCGCACTTCCTTGGCGACGGAAAAGCTGCGCTGGAACAACTGGTGCAGATACGTGCCCAGGCCGCCCGCCTCGTCGGCCGTGCGGATGGCGTCCTTGATCTGCCCCAGGATCTGCGTTTCGCCCAGCACCATCGAATCGAGCCCGGAGGCGACGCGGAAGGTGTGGCGCACGGCATCGTGCTGCGGCAGCATATATAAGTGGGGGCGCAGCTCGCTGTAGTTGAGCTTGTGATAGTCGGCCAGGAAATGCGCGCCCGCGTCGAGCGGATTCGGCACGTGGCTGGCCGCATACAGCTCGGTGCGGTTGCAGGTCGACAGGATGGCCGCTTCGTCGTTGTCGCGCAAGTCGATGCGCTGGAACCAGGTACGCGCCGCCATCACCGCCGAACCCAAGTGCTCAGGCGCAAACGCCAGCTGTTCGCGGAGCGACACTGGAGCGGTGGTATGGTTGAGGCCGACGGCGAGCAGTTGCATTTCAGGGCTGTTGGGGTGACTTATGCCGACATTATAACGCTTTGTGCTCGCGCTTTGAGCAGGTCAGCCGTTTGCCGCCATTCAGCCGCCCAGTTTTTCCAGACGATAACCGTAGCTATAGACGGGCACGAGCCTGTAGCCGTGTTCCGGTTTCAGCTGCAACTTGTTGCGCACGCGCGAGACGTGGGTATCCATGGTGCGCGAGGGCAGGGCCGTGTCGCGCTGCCACACGGCTTCGTGGATGTAGGCGCGCGACAGGGGACGGCCCAGGTTGCGGAAAAACAGCAGCGCCAGGGCGAATTCCTTGTGCGTCACATCCAGCACTTCGCCATCGCGCAGCAGGCGGCCGGGGCGGGTTTCAAACGTATATTGACCGAATTGCAAGGTCTCGGCGCCATTCTGGGCCGGATACGCCACGCGCAGCAGCGCCTGGGTGCGCAAGGTCAGCTCGCTGCGCCGCAGGGGCTTGATCATGTAGTCGTCGGCGCCGGCCGTCATGCCCGCCACCACGTCGTCTTCGCCCGAGCTGTTGGTCATAAACAACACGGGTGCCTTGGGCGCCAGTTTTTCCCGGGCACGGCGCAAGACTTCAGCACCGTCCAGATCGCTCACATGCCAGTCGAGGATGAGCATGTCGCAACTGTCCTTGCGCAATTGGCCCAGCATTTCCTTACCACTTTGAAACTCGTGGCAAGCGTGGCCGGCGGCGGTGAGCACCTGGCAGATCAGTTCTGCCTGGCTATGGTCGCTATCGAGTACGGCAATTCGCATAATTGGCTGGAGTGTGTAGCAACAAACAGACGGTCCGCTCTGCTTATCGTAATGTTAAGGAATGCTCAAGTGAAATATAACAGAGATTGCAACTGTGTCCAGTGAAATCGGCAGCGCAGGCCTTTACGTTACACTTGTTCATCTACCTCATACTGCGGAGAAACGGCCATGTCAGACAAGAGCACTACCGATTGGACCCTGATACCGGCCAGTCGTGCGGACATCGAGCAAGTGCGCGAGCGTTGCCGACGCCTGGTCCAGCGGCGCGCCATGATGTCGGCGGGCGCCTCGGCCATTCCCATTCCCGGCATCGACCTGATGTCGGATGTCGGCCTGTTTTCCATGCTGATCAACGATATCAACCACGAATTCGGCCTGACGCCCGAGCAGATCGAGCGCCTGAACCCGCAGTTCAAGATGATGGCCTACCGCGCGGCGGTGGGCATGGGGGGCATGCTGGTAGGAAAGCTGGTGTCGCGCGAACTGATCCTCCACCTGCTCAAGCGCAGTGGCGTCAAGATTGCCACCAAGCAGGTGGCGCGCTTCGTGCCGTTCGCCGGCCAGGCGGTGGCGGCAGCCATCGGCTATGCCGTGTTCCGCCAGATCGGCAACCAGCACGTGAACGCCTGCGCCGCGGTGGCGCAGGAATTGCTCGCGGTGAGGCCGAGTCAAAGCTGATACTTTTATGTAGGGATCAAGATGTGTTTGATAGCCGTCGCAAATGGTTGATTCGCCGTTGCGGCGAGTTCGTCTTTTAAAAATGCTTTTCCTTCCGCTAATGTGAAATCGCCTGAGTCCACCATTTCCCTGACCTCCTTTGCTTGGTCGAGATAGCCAGCGATCACACTGCGTCGCATTTGGCGCAAAGCGCCGTTGAGATTGAAAATGCGTATGGTTTCCATTGCGGGTTTTTTATCCGTGGCGTTCAATCCTTCGCGCACGGCCACGCTACCGTCGCTGACGAACAGGAAAAAACGTTCGGGGTCTTCCTCGTCCGGTTTGATCAGGTCGGCAGGATCGTAAGGTGGCAGCTCATCCTTGAATTTTCCGCAATTGTCGATGCGGTTGCATGATCCGAATAAATTAGACCAGAGAAAGGTCACTTTTGGATCGCGTCCCTTTTGACGAAAGTGCTCGATATGTTTCTTGTCGTTGCGCAAGGCATCTTCGCAATAGGCGCAGCGATGTTGCTGCATCTCATACAGTCTTTCCCATATCTCGCGCTTGTCTTCGGCACTGACGGCCTGCCAGTTGTCCCGACCATGCTGGTAGGTGGACAGGCACACCGGCGCAGCACCGCGTTGCAGCTTATGCATCGCCCGTCTCGCGCAAAGGCAATTTGCGTTTGAAGGCTTGCAGGCGGATCAGGCGGTCGCACTCCAGCATTTTTGGATGGTTGGCACCAAAATGCGCGTTCAGTTCTGCACGTAACGCCATGCCACCAGGTTCCTCATGCAAATTCTGCTGGATTAACGCCATGTAGTGACTGAGTTGGCGAGCCGGCTCGACATCGGGAACGGGATCGATACCCATCACACTGGCCAGTACGTCCGAACTTGCCACGCCCATGGTTTGTTGATCGATGGTATTGACTACCATGCGCTTGCGCCCGCTCTCTTCGTCCAATTCCCAATCCAGCCGGCGTATGCAGTGTGCGTCGATGCTGCTGAGTACTTGGGGGCTGTGGGTGGTGACGATGAACTGGATATTTGGGAATGCCCTTTGCAAATCAGGCAATACAGTCTGCTGCCATTCCGGGTGCAAATGCATGTCGATTTCATCGATCATGACGATGCCATGCGTGAGCAGGGCAGCCTTGTCGCCATGGTGGGTATTGAGTTTGTAGCAGCGGTAGGCAATGTCACCGACCAGCGCCAGCATATTGCGTATGCCGTCACTGAGTTGGCTAACCTTGAGCTTGCCCTGCTCCGGGTGTTCCAGTACCAGGTCGTCGTGTTCGGCGCTATACTCCAGCCAATGCCAGCCTGTATGCGGTTCCAGAATCACGTCGATGGCCTGCTGGACGGCGCGTACCGGTGCAAGCAGATCGTCGGCGACCTTCGCTTCGGGCCCGAGTTTCTTTTCGAGATTCCGGATCTGCGCATCCCTGAGCGCCTTGAATACCCGCGTGTACCACTGGGCAAAGTCTTTGTAGCTTGACGAAGGTGCTAGGCAATCGCGATAGGCCCAGGTGCGGGAAAACGATGCCTGGTCCACTTTCTCCGATTTGCCGGCCAGTTTCTTTTGACTCCACAATCGGCCCGTGCCGTAATAACCGAGCATCGGCAATTCGTCTGCTTCAATTTGACCATTCGCAAAGACGCCATTTTCCAAAGCCTGCGCATAGCCATACAGCTCTATTTCATTGGAAAAAGCATTGTTTTTTGTTTTGCTCGATCTTTTGACGCTGTCGCGCAAGCGTCTCCCATGCCAATCCAGATTAGTACCATCTGCATCATGGACCATCGGCTCAATAGCGCCAAATGATTCAATCACGCAAGGTAAACGCCATTCCATCTGATGCGCTGCCAGCTTTTCGCGAAACACATCGTCGATCTGTATGCCCGTGGTGTCGAGCGACATGCTGCCCAGGTCAAAGCCGGCGATATACGGCCACAAGGCAATCTTGATGGCGTCGAGCAAGGATGATTTGCCTTGGCCGTTGAGAGCGACAATGACGGTCAATTGGGGATCGAAAGCGAGCTGCACATTTTCAAAGCAACGGAAATTCTGCAGAGTGATCCGTTCGATTTTCAATGTTGGCTCCAGTGCAGCATAGGTGAATGTCGTCGGGGACAACGCGAAAAGGGCTGACTGAATGTCAACCCTTTGATTATAGTACTGTTTTTGCCCACCTTTGTTGCTTGGCCAGCTCTATGCGTCCGGCAGCACCACGTTGACGTCGAGGACTTCCAGGTTGCCCTGGCGGTCCAGGGAGATCTTGATGTCGTCGGCATTGACCTTGGTGTACTTGGAAATGACGGCGATCAATTCCTTGTGCAGGGCGGGCAGGAAGTCCGGACCATCGCGTCCGCTGCGTTCGCGGGCGATGATGATCTGCAGGCGTTCCTTGGCCGCGGTGGCCGTCTTCGGCTTGGGGGGGAAGAGGAAAGAAAGCAAGGCCATATCACTTCGCCCCAAAAATGCGCTGGAGTAATCCAGGCTTTTCATAGTTGGTAAAGCGCAACTCGACTTCTTCGCCGAGGAAACGCGAGACCACGTCTTCATAGGCTTGCGCCACGTCCGTGCCCGTGAAATGGATGGCCGGGTTACCCTGATTTGAGGCGGCCAGCACTTGCTCCGATTCCGGAATGATGCCTACCAGCGGGATGCGCAGGATTTCCTGCACGTCCTGGTAGGACAGCATTTCATCCGATTCCACGCGTTTCGGCGAGTAGCGGGTGATCAGCAAATGTTCCTTGACCGGCTCGCCGCCCGTCTGCGCGCGGCGCGACTTGGCTTGCAGGATGCCGAGGATGCGGTCCGAATCGCGCACCGACGACACTTCCGGGTTGGTGACGATGATGGCTTCGTCGGCGAACGTCAGCGCCATCAGCGCGCCATGCTCGATGCCGGCCGGCGAATCGCAGATGATGAATTCGAAACCCATGTTGATCAGGTCGTTCAACACGCGTTCCACGCCTTCTTCCGACAAGGCATCCTTGTCGCGCGTTTGCGACGCGGGCAGGATGAACAGGTTGTCGCAGTGCTTGTCCTTGATCAGGGCCTGGTTCAGGGTGGCCTCTTTATTGATCACATTGATCAGGTCGTAGACGACGCGGCGCTCGCAACCCATGATCAGGTCGAGGTTACGCAGGCCCACGTCGAAGTCGAGCACGGCTGTCTTGTGGCCGCGCATGGCCAGGCCAGTGGAAAAACTGGCGCTAGAGGTCGTCTTGCCGACACCGCCCTTGCCGGACGTCACAACAATAATTCTTGCCACAAATAATCCTTTTCAGATATCTCTTGAATTGTGCAGCTTAAGAGCGGTTCACGGGAGTGACCGGATTGACAGAGTGTATATCGATTCTGTCGCCAGCCAAACGAATTTGCGCGGGTCCGCGCGCCATTTCTGCGGGGAAACCATCCTCGAACGTGCGGTACACGCCAGCGATCGAGACCAGTTCCGGTTCCATGGCCAGCGCGAAGATGCGGGCCTGGGCATTGCCCGAGGCGCCGGCCAGCGCGCGGCCGTACAGCGAGGAATATACGTGGATGCTGCCGTCGGCGATGATTTCGGCGCCATTGTTGACGACGGCGGTGATGATCAGGTCGCAGCCGCGCGCATAAATGCGCTGGCCGGCCCGCACGGGGGTGTCGATCACCATCACCTGGGCGTCGGCGCCCGACTGGGCGGCGGCCGTGGGCGTATCCTTGGGGCCATCCTTGGGCGGCGCATCGTCGCGCGTCTTGCCGCTGTCAAGGCTCAAGCCTTGCGCCAGGATGGCGTCATGCATGTCGGCCGGCGCATTGCGCACGGCCACGGCATTCAAACGGTATTTTTTCAGCAAGGCCACGAGGGCGGCCCAATCGATGGGCACGCTGCCGGGCGGCAAGGCCGCCACGTCCAGCACGGCCAGGTCGTCCTCGAAAAAGTCGGCCACGCCTCCCGTCATGTCGCGCAGGGCGGCGTCTAGTGCCTGCGTATCGGCGCTATGCAGAATGGCGGAGACAGCAACGACGGTGGAAATCTTGATTTCGATAGGCTTCTGCGACGGGCTTTTGGACATAAACATTTATCAAAGTGAAACTGCGGCAGGCCAGATGTTCCGTACGGCAACAATGGGAGCAGTAAATTTCTTGCATTCTACTGCAAAAAAATCAGCATCAGGGGCCTGGCGCGTGCTATTCCGCAGGGCAACACCTACTTCAGGTCAAAAAAAACGGACGGCGCCCCGGAAAACCGCTGCGCCGCCCTGAAAGCAGCCGAGAATGCGCCCTGAGGGCGCTGTCCGAGATCAAGCTGCGCGCATCTGCCGCGCCGCCGCGAGCATATTCTTTAAAGCCGCTTCCGTTTCCGCCCAGCCCCGCGTCTTCAGGCCGCAGTCCAGGTTGACCCGTAACTGGGCTGGTGGAATGACGGCGATGCGGTAGGCGCGCGTGGCCCAGTCCAGGTAGGCGTCCCACTGGCTGCGGCGCAGCGGCAAGCCTTCGCGGATGGCCGGTTCGTCGATCTGGATGATGCCGAAGCCGGCCGTTTCCAGGTCTTGCACCTCGTCGCGGATGGCCAGGGCCAGTTGCAGCGCCGTCGTGGCGCGCGGCTGGTCGTCGCGCACGAACGAGCATTGCAAGATCGTCACCGGGCCCGTCAGCATGCCTTTCACCGGTTTATTGGTCAGGCTTTGCGCGTGCACCGTCCAGGCCACCGTCATGGCGGCCGGGCGCTGCACGTCGCTGTAAATGACGGGCGGTTTCACACAGCGCGAGCCGTACGATTGCACCCAGCCGTGGCGCGTGAAGATAAAACCGTCGAGTTGCTCGCCAAAGTAGTCGACCATGTCGTTGCGTTCCGCCTCGCCATGCACGAGCACGTCCAGGCCCAGCGCTTCCTGGCGTCCCACGGCGTGGGCGATTTCGGCGCGTATCGGTGCTTCATACTCGGCGGATCCAAGTTCGCCCCGCTTATGGCTGGCGCGGCGGCTGGCAATGGCCTGCCGGGAAGTGGCCAATGCGGCCAGTGCGCTGTCATCGGGGTGGCCTTCAAGCGCGTCCTTGAGAACGGCGATTTCCGCCAGTTTTTCCGTGGCGAACGCCAGCCAGGTCCGGATTTCACCGTCGAGCTCCGTTTCCGCTTCCAGGCTGAACGGCACGTGCAGCAGCGAGCACGACGGCGCCAGCCACAGGTGGCCGTTGCGCTTGGCCGCCAGCGGCTGCAGTACGGCCAAGGCCGCGTCGAGGTCGGTGCGCCAGATGTTGCGCCCGTCGACGATACCGATCGACAAGACTTTATGCGCTGGCAGCCAGTCCGTGACGCTGATCAGTTCATGCGGCGCGCGGATGCCGTCCACGTGCAGGCCGGCCACGGGCAGGCGGCACGTCAGGCTGAGGTTTTCTTCCAGCGGCGAGAAATATGTGGCCAGCAGGATATTGATACCCACCTGGTTCAGTTGCCAGTACGTGCTTTCGAAGGCGCTGCGCCACGCGCCGGGCAAGTCCAGGCCCAGGATCGGTTCATCGACCTGCACCCAGGCCACGCCTTGCTGCTTCAGGCGGTCGAGCAGGGCGCCGTAGACGGGCAGCAATTGTTCCAGCAGAGCCAGACGATCGAAGCTCGACTCGCCTGGCGTCTTTTCCTTGCCCAGCCAGAGGAAGGTGAGGGGGCCGATCAGGGCCGCCTTGACCTGGTGACCGAGCGCCTGCGCCTCGGCCACTTCCGCCAGCAGGCGCTCGCAGGCCAGCGAAAATTGAGTTTGCGGCGACAATTCGGGCACCAGATAATGGTAATTGGTGTCAAACCACTTGCTCATTTCCAGCGCGGCAGTGCCTGCGGCGTGTGCATGGTGCGCGTGGCCGCAGCCCGCGTGCTCCGCATGCGTTGCTTCACCACGCGCCATCGTGAAATAGCGCGCCAGCGGCGACTGCTCTGGTGTGAAATTGAAACGGGCCGGTTCGCAGCCCAGCAGCTGGATATGGTTGGCGACCTGGTCATACAAGGCGAAGTCGCCCACGGTGACGTAATCGAGACCGGCATCGCGCTGCAGCGCCCAGTGGCGCGCGCGCAATTGCTGGCCCGTCGCTTCCAGCGTCGCCTCTGACAGCTCGCCGCGCCAATGGCTTTCCAGCGCCAATGTCAGCTCGCGCGCGGTGCCGATACGGGGAAAGCCAAGGATATGGGTGTGCACGGTCATGATGTCATCGAGATTTAATGTGAATGCGCTAGAGTGTGCGGCAACTTGGTCTATAATCAAAACGAAACATTTTATCGAATAACATGAAAATAATTCACGCACATCCCCCCACTTCCCGATGCTAGAAATCCGCCACCTGCGCACCTTGAGCGCCCTGCGTTCGTCCGGCAGCTTGGTGCGCGCCGCGCAGCTGCTCAACCTGACCCAGTCGGCCCTGTCGCACCAGATCCGTTTGCTCGAAGAGCGCTACAAGGCGCCTTTGTTCGAGCGCAAGTCGATGCCGATCGCCTTTACGGCCACGGGCAGCCGGTTGCTGGAGCTGGCCGACAAGCTGCTGCCCGAGATTGAGCTGGCCGAGCGCGACGTGGCGCGCCTGTCGCAGGGCGACAAGGGGCAGTTGCGCGTGGCGCTCGAATGCCATACCTGTTTCGATTGGCTCATGCCCGTGATGGATGCGTTCCGCCAGCGCTGGCCGGAAGTGGAGATCGATCTTGTCTCCGGCTTTCACAGCGAACCGGCGGACTTGCTGCGTTCGGGCGAGGCGGACCTCGTGATCGGCTCGCCGTACGGCCCCGATTTCACCGTGTTTCCCCTGTTCCGCTTTGAAATGCTGGTGGTGATGGCGCAGAAGCACCGGCTGCAGGCGCAGCGCCGGCTGGTGGCGGCCGATTTTACGGGCGAGACCTTGATTACCTATCCCGTGCCGGAAGAGCGCATCGACCTGATCCGCGAAGTGCTGCGGCCGGCCGGCATCCAGTTTGAACGCCGTACGGCCGAATTGACGGTGGCCGTGCTGCAGCTGGTGGCGAGCCGGCGCGGCATCGCCGCCTTGCCGAACTGGGCCATCAAGAATTACGTCGATTACGATTATGTGGTGGCGCGTCCGGTGGGCGAGCACGGCCTGTGGAGCGATTTGTACGTGTCCGTGCCGGACCATCTGCAGGACAAGGCGTACGTGCGCGATTTCGTCAGCGTGATACGCGAGCAGTGCGCGGCCTCGCTCGACGGTATCAAGTTGTTGTCCTGATCAACGTTGAGTTGGAAACAAACCAACAGGAAAGCTTGATAAATATCAAGGTTCAGCAATGAACCACCGCTTACAGTTGAGCACTGTGCGGCGCAACATGGCGTCGCCTACTCTTTGGGGAGAAACGACATGTTTTCATTTTCCGAACAATGGGCACTGGCCGGCAAGGCCGTGGTGGAAGCACAATTGATCAGCGCGCAAGCGTATGCCCAGGCCGTCGTCGACAGCGGTGCCAGCGTGCTGGAATTGCAGCTCGATACGGCCCGCTCGGCGCTGGCCGCCGCTACGGTGGCGGGCAATCAGCTGCTGTCCGTGAAGGATACGCAAGCGCTGCTGCAACTGTCGCGCACGCAGTCGCAACTGGCCATTGAGCGCATCGGTGCATATGGCCGCCAGGCAAAGGATGTTGCTCAAGAAACCCAGGAGAAATTCGAGACTGTGACAAAGGGTGAGTTTGCTGCATCGCGTCAAAAATTTGGCGAGCTGTTGCAGGTGGTAAAGCAAACGCCCGTGCCCTTGATTATTCCCTTCAATAATTTTCTAAAAACCACTTTCGGCGGCGCCGATGAAGGGTATGATAAAAATAAAAACACGCGTCCTGCTCGCCAGGCGTAAGCGTTTTGCGGCCCGGCAGCGGCTATCCGCCGCGCCAGTCCGCCCGCCAGTACCGCAAGCAGGTTGTCATCGCCGCCGCCTGCGGTGCGGCGCTGGAACTGCGGCGCATGCCGCGCTAGAATGAAACGCAGCTTGCTGTGTCTTCCCCGGATTCTCATTGGATTCTATTAGCACCTTGACCTTGGCCCTCGTGGCCTGCATATCGGAGAAATAAATGGATGATGTCGTAATCGTGGCCGCCGGCCGTACCGCAGTCGGCAAATTCGGTGGCAGTCTGGCCAAGATTCCTGCGTCCGAACTGGGCGCGCATGTAATCAAGGGCTTGATGGCACAAACCGGCATCGCCCCGAACCTGATCGGCGAAGCGATCCTGGGCCAGGTACTGACGGCCGCCGTCGGCCAGAACGCCGCGCGCCAGGCCGTCATCAAGGCTGGCCTGCCTAGCGCCATCCCGGCATTTACCATCAACAAGGTATGCGGCAGCGGCCTGAAGGCCACGCACTTGGCGGCGCAAGCGATCAAGTGCGGCGACGCCAACATCATCATCGCCGGCGGCCAGGAAAACATGAGCGCCTCGCCGCACGCGATGAACGGCTCGCGCGACGGTTTCCGCATGGGCGACTTCAAGATGATCGACACCATGATCGTCGACGGCCTGTGGGATGTGTACAACCAGTACCACATGGGCATCACGGCGGAAAACGTCGCCAAGAAATACGAAGTGACGCGCGCCGAGCAGGATGAGTTCGCGCTGCAGTCGCAACTGAAGGCGGAAGCGGCGCAAAAAGCGGGCAAGTTCAAGGATGAAATCCTGCCGCTGGAAATCGCCAACAAAAAAGGCACGGTCGTCTTCGACAGCGATGAATACATCAAGCCTGGTTCGACCCTGGAATCGCTGTCCGGCCTGCGCCCCGCGTTCGCCAAGGACGGTACTGTCACGGCCGGCAATGCGTCGGGCCTGAACGACGGCGCCGCCGCCGTCATCATGATGTCCGCCTCGCAAGCGAAGGAACTGGGCTTGAAGCCGCTGGCGCGCATCAAGGCCTACGCTTCGTCGGGCCTGGACCCGGCCGTCATGGGCATGGGCCCCGTCTCCGCATCGCGTCTGTGCCTGAAAAAAGCCGGCTGGACGCATGAAGAGCTGGACCTGATGGAAATCAACGAAGCGTTTGCCGCGCAAGCGATTGCCGTCAACAAGGAAATGGGCTGGGATACCAGCAAGATCAACGTGAACGGCGGCGCGATCGCTATCGGCCACCCGATCGGCGCGTCCGGCGCACGCATCCTGGTCACCCTGATCCACGAAATGATACGCCGCGACGCCAAGAAAGGCCTGGCAGCACTGTGCATCGGTGGCGGCATGGGCGTGGCGCTCGCGATCGAGCGCGATTAAGTAGCTGGCACGAACCCAGGCTGTTGCGCATACCGTGCGGCGGCCTGGTTTGATGCGGTTGGCCGCCGTCACGCGGCGGATGTGGATAGCTTTAAGCAAATAATTAACTTTTTAGCAATAGAACGACACTGAGGGGATGAAAATGGCAAGAGTTGCATTGGTAACTGGTGGCATGGGCGGTCTGGGCGAAGCGGTGTGTTTCAAGCTGGCGGCGCTTGGCTATCGCGTGGTGACCACATATTCCCCAGGCAATCCGAAGGTCGCTGACTGGCTGGCGACGACGAAGGACATGGGTTATGACTTCAAGGCCTACCCGTGCGACGTGGCCGACTATGATTCGGCGGCCGCCTGCGTGGCGGCCGTGGAAAAAGACATCGGTCCTGTCGACGTGCTGGTGAATAACGCCGGCATCACGCGCGACATGACGTTCAAGAAGATGGACAAGCCGAACTGGGACGCCGTGATGGGCACCAACCTCGATTCCGTCTTCAACATGACCAAGCCCGTCTGCGACGGCATGGTGGAACGCGGCTGGGGCCGCATCATCAATATCTCGTCCGTGAATGGCCAGAAGGGCGCCTTCGGCCAGACCAACTATTCGGCCGCGAAAGCCGGCATGCATGGTTTCACCAAGTCGCTGGCGCTGGAAGTGGCGCGCAAGAACGTCACCGTCAACACCATCTCGCCAGGCTACATCGGCACCAAGATGGTCATGGCGATTCCGCAGGAAGTGCTCGACAGCAAAATCATCCCGCAAATTCCGATGGCGCGCCTGGGCAAGCCGGAAGAAGTGGCCGGCCTGGTCGCTTACCTGGCTTCCGATGAAGCGGCGTTCGTCACGGGCGCCAACATCTCGATCAACGGCGGCCAGCACATGTCGTAATCGTTGTTGAGGTAAAACGGAAAAGACAGCTGCGGCTGTCTTTTTTTATGCTGGGCAGCAAAACAAGGGGGTGGCCGGATTTGCCTTAGAATCAGTATTTCCTCACCGCATCATTCCATGACCCTAGTTCCTGCCTTGCGCCGCGCCAGCGTGGCCGCCATCTTTTTCCTGGGCGCTGGCGCGGCCCAGGCCAGCGTCGCCTTCCACGTCACGGTGACGACCGAGCGCATCCTCAAGCCCGGCGTGAAAACCAGCCTGCCCGCGCGCGCTACGCAGGACAGCGATGTCGTGCTGGGCGAACATTACCTCAGCGTGCGTGATGGCAAGAGCTTGACCGTGCTCGACTTTGCCACGCGCCGCCGCCACCTGATCGATATGGCGGCGTCCACCTACGATAGCTATTCACTGTTCGACGTGGCGGGTTTCCGCCGCATCGAGATCGCGCAACGCCAGGGCATGGCTGGCGCGCTCCAGGCTGGCGGCTTGCAAGCCCACGTCACGCCGCCCGTGTATGAAGAACAGGCGTTGTCCGTGCCGGCGGCAAGGCGGCGCAACGCGCTGGCGCCGCAAGTGCTCGACGGTGCCGTGCTGTGGTCGCTCGACGGACAGCCCCTGCTGCGTCTGGGGATAGCCGGCAGCCCGGTCAGTAATGACGATGCGACGGCGTTTGCCCAGTACTTGCGCTACACCTGGGGCGGCCATCCGCTGGTGCTGAAGCTGCTGGCCGACGGCAAGCGTCTTCCCGCCGACTTCACCTTGCACTATGAGGAAGTGGGCGGCAAGGTCGCGCGCCATTTCCGCATCAGCGCCATGACGGTGGGGGCGCCCGCCACGTATTCCCTGGCCGCTTACCGGCCTCGCCCGCTGGCGGCCCATGCGCCGCCGCTCGAAAGCGTGCTGGCGCAGGCGGCGTCGCTGCCGCCGCTGGGCCCGCAGGCACATCTCGCGCTGCGCAGCGAAGCGGAAAAGCTCTTTGCCGCGGAAAAGCCCTTCGAGGCTTTCTTGACCATGCTGGAAGACCATTTTTCCACGGGCGAACTGGTCGACAAGCTGTCGCCCCAGCAGATACGGGCCATGCAGGAATGCCAGCCCATCCACGATCTGACGCGGGGATTGCTGGCCAAGAACCAGGAGGGCATCGCGGACGCGCTGGCCACCGTGCAGGAATTGAGGAAGCAAACGGGGCTGGAGCAGCCCGTCCTGGCCTTGTTCGAGGGGAATTTGCGTGCCAAGCTGGGGCAATGGCCGGAGGCGACCGCCTTGTATCTGCAAGTGCTGCAGGCCAGGCCGCACATGGCGGCCGTGTACCAGGATCTGGGCGATGCGCTATACGCGCAATTCGATGCGCCGAATGCCTGGCGCAGCTGGGATGCGGGGCGTGCCATGGCGCCGTCGCTGCGGCAATTTCGCAAGGTCAACGATTTGGAGCGCAGCCTGCTGAACGATTACCCCGCCTTCTTTGCCGACGGGGCGACGCTTCCGCCTGAAGGTCAGCCCAGCACCAGCCGCCCGGCCAGCAAGACGAAGACGGTGGGTAGCACGAACTTGCCGTAAGGCGAGGGTTTGCCGCGCAGGCGGCGCGCCAGGCGTGCGGCCAGGACCGCATACAAGGCATCGAACAGCAGGCCCACCAGCACCAGCACGGCGCCCAGGCGCAGGTATTGCATGCCGACCTGCTCGCTGCCGACGACGAATTGCGGCAGGAACATGCTGCAAAACAGCAGTGCCTTCGGATTGAGCAGATTCGTCAGGAAGCCGCGCACCAGGCTGGCGCGGGCGCCATGCGCCGTGGCGGGAGCGGCTGCTTCCTGCGCCGTTTTGCTCGACAGGGCCGACTGCAGCAGGCGCAGCGCCAGGTACAGCAGGTAGGCGGCGCCCGCCCATTTGACCCACTGCAAGGCTTGCGGATGCGTCACCATCAAGGCCGCCAGGCCAGCGCCCGACAGCGCCACATGCACGGCGCGCGCGCCGGCAATGCCCACGGCCGTCACCAGCGCCGTGGCCACGCCGCGCGCGGCGCCTGTCGCCAGCACCAGCGCCATATCGGGGCCCGGTAATAAAAAGGCGCCAGCCAGTGCCAGCAGGTACATCAGGAAGGTAGAATCGGACATAGGCCAGTCGAAAAGAAAGCGGGAGCATGCGCACGGTGCAGCCTGCTCGCCGGAGCTCATTATGTTCTTGCTGCGATGAAATGTGCTTGCTTTTCCTGCCCTGCATGCCCTAGTATTCGGGTAGATTCCACTCGTATAAAAACAAAAATTAGATGAAAATTTCAGAAGTTAGCCTCGACGCCACCGATTTGCAGATACTCAGGCTGTTGCAGGATGAAGGACGGCTGTCGAATGCGCGCCTGGCCGAGCGCTTGAAACTGAGCGAAACCCCCGTCTGGCGCCGCTTGCGCCGCCTGGAAGAGGAAGGTTTTATTACCGGCTACCAGGCTTTGCTCAACCGCAAGAAGCTGGGCATCGGCCTGGTGGCCTTCGTGCGCGTCGTGTTTGCCAACCATGGCGGCGAGCAGCCGTCGCAGTTCGAGCAAGCCATCGCGACGATTCCCGAGATTTTGTCGTGCCACAATGTGGCGGGCGAAGCCGATTATTTCCTGCAAGTGGTGGCGCGCGACCTGGAAGCGTATGGCGAATTCGTCTCGACCGTGCTGCGCCGCCTGCCCGGCGTGGCGGAGATCCAGTCCAGCCTGTCGATGCGCGAAATCAAGTCGTCGAACCGCCTGCCTTTGCTGCTGGCCTGAGGCGCCGGGGGCGCACTATAATTGGAATAGTTGCCAGGACTTGCGCCTGGCGCCCTGACCGCCACTCCAAGGACCGCCATGCCAGATACACTGTCACCCCTGTTTCCCGCCCTGTCGCCGAACCGGCACGGCATGCTGGCGGTCGATGACATCCACACCATTTATTGGGAAGAGTGCGGCAATCCCGACGGCATTCCCGTGCTGTTCCTGCATGGCGGGCCCGGCGCGGGCCTGTCGCCGCAGCACCGCCGCTTTTTTGACCCGCAGCGCTACCGCGTGATCCTGTTCGACCAGCGCGGCGCCGGCAAGTCCACGCCGCTGGGCGAATGGCGCAACAACACGACGCAGTTGCTGATCGAGGACATCGAACGCCTGCGCGCCCAGTTCGGCATCGGTCAATGGCTGGTGTTTGGCGGCTCCTGGGGGTCGACCCTGGCGCTGGCGTATGGCCAGGCGCATCCGGCAGCGTGCCTCGGTTTCGTGTTACGCGGCATTTTTCTGTGCACGCAGGCGGAAATCGACTGGTTCATCGAAGGCGTGCGCTGGTTTTATCCGGAACTGTACGAAGAATTTGCCGCGCCCATTCCGGCCGAGGAGCGGGGCGACTTGCTGGCGGCCTACGTGCAACGCATCCTCAGCAGTGATCCCGCCGTGTACTGGCCGGCCGCGCGCGCCTGGAGCCGCTTCGAAGGGCGCCGCGTGTACCTGATGCCGCAGCCGGAAGATGCGCCAAACGATGCGCTGGACCTGGGCGTGGGCCGGCTCGAATCGCATTACATGGCCAATCTTGGTTTCTTCGAGGAAGACCAGCTGATCCGCAACATGGGGCGCATCGCGCATTTGCCGGCCGTCATCGTTCAAGGCCGCTACGACGCCATCTGCCCGCCGCTGTCGGCCTACCGTTTGCAGCAAGCCTGGCCCGGCGCGCAACTGGAAATGATCCCGGACGCTGGCCATGGCGCGCTCGAACACGGCATCGCTTCGGCGCTGGTGCGCGCCACCGAGCGCTTCGTGCCGGGGCGCGGCTTCGCATGACATTTAAACATGCCGGTTGGCAAAGCGGCCAGCCGGCGTGCGCCACCTGCTACACTATGGCCTGTGCTGGCGCCACGGTCGGGCGCCGGTGTGAACCCACGACTTTTTATCCATGAACATACAGATCGGCGACATCGGCCATATCATCCAGCTGGCGATTGCGCCGGTTTTCCTGTTGACCGGCATCGGCACCATGCTGGTGGTGCTGACCAACCGCCTGGGCCGCATCATCGACCGCACGCGCGTGCTGGAGGACCGGCTCGACATCGGCTACAACGATTTCTATATGGATGAGCTAGATACCTTGTATCAGCGTACCCATCTGATCAATTATTCGATTTCGCTGAGCACGGCGTGCGGTTTCTTCGTCTGCGTCATCATCGCCATGCTGTTTTTGGGCGATATTCTGAACCTGACCCTGGACAAATACATCGCGGCCTTCTTTGTGCTGGCCGTGATTTGCCTGATCGGCTGTTTTATTTATTTACTGCGCGAAATTTATCTGGCCGCGACGGCCCAGCGCATCCGGCGCCATATCCGCCCGCCACGGTAAGCGGCGCGCCGGTTTACCCTACTATTGAAGAACGAGTCCAGCATGCATGATTACAAACGTCCCCCCACCCTGCACCGCTACGGCCAGCGCAGCGAACTCGAGCTGGCGCTGAGCCTGGGCCAGTTCCGCCTGGCGCCTGCGGGCAATTGTTTGACCCTGAGCTTTTCGCAAGTGTGGGACAAGCAACTGTTCGACCTGTTCGCCCCGGCCGACGCCTGTCTGATCATCCACAATACGGAAGAATTCGGCGAACGCCTGCACCGCGCCGTGCAGCGCACCTTGCCCAGCTGGGCCGGCATCGATGGCGTCGTTGAGTATGGCCAGCGCGCCGCCCTGGGCGCCGCTTTCACCAAGACGCGCGCCGAAGCAGCCGAGCAGGAATGGCTGTTCGCCTGGCGCTCGATGCAGCCGCAAGCGAGCCTGAACCCCGTGACGGTCAAGCTGGGCAGCCTGGAAAACTTCGCGGAAATCCGCGACCGCGACACGTATCTGGCGTAATTCAGCCTGACTTTTCCATGTGCTGGCTGTCGATGCGGGTGAGCACGGCCGCCATCATGCGCTCGATATCGCCGCGTATCATGGTCGTGCCCAGCATGCCGGGCACATAGAAGCCAGGCATCAGCCGGCTGGAAAAGACGATGCGCGTGCCGCCCGTTTCGGGGATCGGATACAGATTCCAGCGCGATTCGTAGTGCCGCATGTCGCCTGAAACGAGGGCGATATCGATGGCCGTGAACGGCGTTTCCGTGGCCCGCACCACCAGGTGGATGGGGTGGTTCATGAACAGGAAGCGCGCCATGCCCTGCTGCTCGATGATGACTTCATTGCCGTTGCGCGACAGCACGCGGCAGGAACTGAGGTCGGGCACGAATTCATTCATGCGCTCGTAGGTGGTCAGGGTCTTCCACACGGACGCCGGCGGCGCCTGCACGCTGCCGCTGGCATCGACTTCATACATGCGCTGCCCGTCGACCTCGATGCGCTTGACGTCGACCTTCAGCTTGTCCAGGCGTGTCGCCTGTGCCAGCGCGGTCGCGGGGACGGCGCACAGCATCAGCAGGCAAAGGAAGAGTCGCGTCATGCACCTAGCCTACGGGAAACTTGCGCCCGGCACAAGCTGTACCCATCGCCGGCCCGTGCGCCGGGCGATTTAGAACTCCCGGTCTAGAGAAATACACTGCGGCGAACGGCAATGCTTGCTACCGTACGGCCTGCATACCACCTCTACCGGACCGATCACCATGACTGCCTATCCCCACCTGCTGGCCCCGCTCGACCTGGGTTTTACCTCTTTGCGCAACAGAGTCATCATGGGGTCCATGCACACGGGCCTGGAAGACCGGTTTTATCATTATGGCAAGCTGGCCGCCTTTTACCGCGAACGGGCACGCGGCGGCGTGGGGCTGATCGTCACGGGCGGCATCTCGCCGAACCGCCAGGGCTGGCTGCTGCCGTTCGGCGGCACCCTCAATTTCCTCGGTGACGTGCCGAACCACCGCAAGGTGACGCGCGCCGTGCACGAGGAGGGTGGCAAGATCGTCATGCAGATCCTGCATGCGGGCCGCTACGGCTATCAGCCGTTCGTCGTTTCCGCTTCCGCGAAAAAATCGCCGATTTCGCCGTTCCGTCCCCGTCCCCTGAGCGAGCGTGGCATCGAACGCACCACCTGCGACTACGTGCGCTGCGCGCGCCTGGCGCAAAAGGCGGGCTACGACGGCATCGAAGTGATGGGCAGCGAAGGATATTTGCTGAACCAGTTCCTGTGCGCGCGCACGAATCTGCGCCAGGACCGCTGGGGCGGCACGATCGAGAACCGCATGCGCCTGCCCGTGGAGATCGTGCGCCGCATCCGCGCCGCCGTCGGCCCCAACTTCATCATCATGTACCGCCACTCGCTGCTCGACCTGGTCGAGGGCGGCAATACCTGGGACGACGTGGTGACGGTGGCCAAGGCGCTAGAGCAGGCGGGCGTGACGATTTTGAATACGGGTTTCGGCTGGCATGAGGCGCGGGTGCCCACCATCGTCACCTCGGTGCCGCGCGCCGCCTTCGCTTCCGTGGCGGGCCGATTGCGCCGCGAAGTGACGATTCCCGTGGTGGCGTCGAACCGCATCAACATGCCGCACGAAGCGAACGCCATCCTCGAGCGGGGCGACTGCGACCTAGTGTCGATGGCGCGCCCTTTCCTGGCCGACCCCGACTTTGTCGCCAAGGCCGCCTCGGGCCGCGCCGACGAGATCAACACCTGTATCGGCTGCAACCAGGCTTGTCTCGACCACACGTTCGCCAACAAGCGCGCCAGCTGCCTCGTCAACCCGCGCGCCTGCCATGAGACGGAACTTGTTTACGCGAAAAAGGCCGTGCCGCGCCGGGTGGCCGTCGTCGGCGCTGGCCCGGCCGGCCTGTCCGCCGCCTGCGTGGCGGCCGAATGCGGGCACGCGGTGACCCTGTTCGACAGCAGCGACAGCGTCGGCGGCCAGTTCAAGGTGGCCATGCAAATTCCCGGCAAGGAAGAATTTACGGAAACCATCCGCTATTTTGCGCGCCGGCTGGCACTGCTGGACGTCAAGCTGCGCCTGGGCCAGCGCGTCACGCGCGACCAATTGCTGGCCGGCGGCTATGACGACGTCATCGTCGCCACCGGCATCAAGGTGCGCTTGCCGGCCATTCCCGGCATCGACCACCCGAAGGTGCTGTCGTACCTCGATGTGCTGCAAGCCAAGAAGCCCGTGGGCGCGCGCGTGGCCATCATCGGCGCGGGCGGCATCGGCTTCGATGTGGGAGAGTATTTATTGCACGACCCGGCGCATCCATTGCCGCAGCCCGTGGCGACATGGGCGGGCGAGTGGGGCGTGGACTTGAATGCGGCGACCGGTGGCGGCCTGGTGCCGCCCGTGGCGCCGCATCCCGTGCGGCAAATCTTCCTGTTGCAGCGCAAGACCTCGAAAGTGGGCGCTGGGCTGGGCAAGACCTCGGGCTGGGTGCACCGCGCGGCGCTGGCGAGAAACGGCGTGGCCATGCTGGCCGGCGTGAGCTACGACAAGATCGACGAGCAGGGCTTGCACATCACCGTGGGCGGCGAGCAGCGCCTGCTGGCGGTGGACAACGTGGTCATCTGCGCTGGCCAGGACAGCTTGACGGAACTCATGCCGCCCGTCGGCAAGGATGGCAAGCCGCTGGCCACTGGCGGCCCGCGCTTCCACAAGATCGGCGGCGCCGCGCTGGCGGCGGAACTCGACGCCAAGCGGGCGATACGGGAAGGAGCCGAGCTGGCCGCCAGCCTGTAAAAAGAAAGCCTGCCGGCTGGGTAGCGGGCAGGCCTGTGGATGGAAAGGGCGCTGGCTTAGTGCCCGCCATGCCCCTTCTTCGCCGTCTCAAAACTCTGCAGCACGTGCTCGGCCATGCCATTGGCCAGCTCGTGCTCGCCGATAAAGACCTTGCCCGCGTTTTCCGCGCGCAGCAATTCCGCCTCTTCCTCGCTGTGTGTGCGCACCACTGTCAGAATGCCCGGGTTCAGCGCGCGCGCCGTCTCGATCATGGCGCGCACGTGGAAGGTGTCCGGCGTGGCGATGACGAGCATGGTGGCGTGCGTGATGTGCGCCTGGATCAGCACGGCCGGTTCGCCCGCATTGCCGGCCACGGCCGGAATGCCCTGCTTGCGCAGCTGGTCGACGATTTCGCGGTTTTCCTCGGCCACGACGAAGTGGATGCCCCGTTCCATCAGGGCGGCGGCGATGCGCCGGCCCACGCGGCCATAGCCGACCAGGACGATCTGGCCCGACAGCTTTTCCTGCGGCACCGTCATCGGCAGCTCGGCCAGCGGATCCGTGGTGCGTTCGAACTTGCGCGCGAAGTCGCTGTTGTTCATCACGCGCAGCAGCGGCTTGGCCATGCTGAAGACGAGCGGGTTGAGGGCGATGGACAGGATGGCGCCGGCCAGGATCAGGCTTTGGCCTTCCAGCGGCATCAGGCCCAGGGACAGGCCCAGCGCGGCCAGGATGAACGAGAACTCGCCGATCTGCGCCAGACTGGCCGAGACGATGATGGCTGTTTTCGGCGGATAGCGCAGCGCCATCACGAGCAAAAAGGCGGCAATCGACTTGCCGAAGATAATGATGGCGCACACGGCCAGCACTTGCAGGGGCTTGTCGATGAGGATGTTCGGTTCGAACAGCATGCCGACGGAAACAAAGAACAGCACGGCAAACGCGTCGCGCAGAGGCAGCGACTCTTCCGCGGCGCGGTGGCTCAGTTCGGATTCGCGCAGCACCATGCCGGCGAAGAAGGCGCCCAGCGCGAACGACACGCCGAACAGCTTGGTGGAAGCGTAGGCAATGCCGACGGCGGCGGCGATCACGCACAGGGTAAACAGTTCACGCGAGCCGGTGCGCGCCACTTGCCACAAAATCCACGGGAACAGCTTGCGGCCGACGACCAGCATGAAGATGATGAAACCGGCTACTTGGCCCAGGGTCACGGCCAGGGTTTGCCACAGGCTGACGGATTCGGCGCCAGGGGCGACCTTGCCGCCCAGCGCGCCGGCAAACGCCGGCAGCAGCACCAGCACCAGCACGGTGACGAGGTCTTCCACCACCAGCCAGCCGACGGCGATGCGGCCATTGAGCGAGTCGAGGATACCCCGTTCTTCCAGCGCGCGCAGCAGCACCACGGTACTGGCCACGGACAGGGCCAGGCCGAAGATCAGCCCGCCACCGAGGGTCCAGCCCCACCAGTGCGCCAGTCCCATGCCCATCGCCGTGGCGACACCGATCTGCAGGATGGCGCCGGGCAGCGCGATCTTGCGCACGTCCCACAAGTCTTCAATGGAAAAGTGCAGGCCGACACCGAACATCATCAGCATCACCCCGATTTCCGCCAATTGTCCCGCTATTTCCGCATCCGCCACGAAACCGGGCGTGGCCGGTCCGATGATGATGCCGGCGGCCAGATAGCCGACCAGTGCCGGCAGTTTCAGGCGCGCGGCGATGAAGCCGAAGATGAGGCCGAACCCGAGGGCGGCGGCGATGGTGGTAATCAGGCTGATGTCATGGGGCATGCGTGTGGGGTTCCTTATGGGGACGTGCGGATAGAAAAAGATGTTGCTCAGCGACCAAGTATAAACGCATCAAAGCCCCTGCCGGAAAATTTCCTGCGGCTTTATTGCAAAAAACCTGTGCTATATCTTCGTCCAGGTGGCCGCGAACGCATGTCATCCACCTCGAACATCGCCTAATTCAGGAGTCAGGCGATGTTACACCCATGCGCTCAGAGCTTGCGCACGACCACGCAGCCGATGGAATAGCCGGCGCCGAACGAGCAGATGACGCCCGTGGCGCCCGCCGCCATGTCATCCTGATATTTATGGAAGGCGATGATGGAACCGGCCGACGAGGTATTGGCGTAGGTGTCGAGGATCACGGGCGCTTCGTTCTCTTGCGCGTCGCGGCCCAGGATCAGGCGCGCGATCAGCAAATTCATGTTCAGGTTGGCCTGGTGCAGCCAGTAGCGCGAGACTTGCGCCACTTCCACGCCGGCCTTGGCCAGGGTCGCCTTGATCATCTCGGCCGCCATCGGGCACACTTCCTTGAAGACCTTGCGGCCTTGCTGGCGGAACAATTTGTCCGCCTGGCCCACGCCGGATTCGTCAAAGCGGTTGAGGAAGCCGAAATTGTTGCGGATGGCATTCGAGAAGCGCGTTTTCAGTTCCGTGCCGATGATCTCGAATTGATGCTGCGACACGGCCGTGTCTTTTGCTTCGACGATGATGGCGGTGCAGGCGTCGCCGAAAATGAAATGGCTGTCGCGGTCGCGCCAGTTCAGGTGGCCGCTGGTGATTTCGGGATTCAACACCAGCACGGCGCGCGCCTGGCCGCTTTGCACGGCGGCCACGGCTTGCTGGATGCCGAAGGTGGCGGACGAGCACGCCACGTTCATGTCAAAACCATAACCATCGATGCCCAGCGCATCCTGCACTTCCACGGCCATGGCCGGGTAGGCGCGCTGCATATTGCTGCAAGCGACCAGTACCATGTCGATATCGGCCGGCGTGCGGCCGGCGCGGGCCAGCGCATCGTGCGCGGCGGCGACAGCCATTTCCGCCTGCAGCGACAGTTCGTCATCGCCCCGTTCCGCAATGCGCGAGACCATGCGCGCCGGATCGAGGATGCCTTCCTTTTCCATCACGAAGCGCGACTTGATGCCGGACGCCTTTTCGATGAAGGCCACGCTCGACAGATCCAGCGCCGTCACTGTGCCCGCGGCGATCGCGTCGGCGTTGTCGGCATTGAATTTTTCCGCGTAGGCATTGAAGCAGGTGACCAGCTCTTCGTTGGAGATCGAAAATGGCGGCGTGTACAGTCCGGTACCGCTGATGACGACTTGTTTCATGGTTAAACTTTCAAATTTGGCAATCGACGTGGCGCCGATAAGTGAAGCAAATTTTACACAAACAGGCTCGACTGTAGAGAGTTTCGTGTTGCGGGGCAGGGGAAGTGTGGCGGAAGATTGATTTTTGTCGCGTGGAGCGGTGCTGGGGGTATTGCGTGTGATGGGGTCAGACCCGCCGGGTCTGACCCCAAACTGCTTACTTTTTCTGTTCTTTCTTGACGTCGGCTTGCACCACCACCGGTTCGGCCTTGGCCAGCTGCACCGGCAAACCCTTCAGGTGGTTCAGCGCCTGGTGCAATTGGAAATCGTCCTTGCTGCCAAATTCCAGCGGCTTGCGGGTCTTTTCCAAGGCGATGATGCGCAATTGCTCTTCCATCTCGTCGTTGACGGGGGCCGCTTTGGTGCTTTCCTTGTCGCGGTCGTTGCTCAGGTGTTTGGTCAGGTCCGCTTCGCGGATGCGCAAGCCGTTCAGGCCGTCGCCGTCCGCATTTTCATCGACCAGCAGGTCGGGCACGATGCCCTTGGCCTGGATCGAGCGGCCGTTCGGCGTGTAGTAGCGGGCCGTCGTCAGCTTGACGGCCGTGTCGGCCGTCAATTGACGGATGGTTTGCACAGAACCCTTGCCGAAGGTTTGCGTGCCGATGATGGTGGCGCGCTTGTAATCCTGCAAGGCGCCGGCGACGATTTCCGAGGCCGAGGCCGAGCCCGTGTTGACGAGCACCACCAGCGGCACTTTCTTGATGGCGGCCGGCAATTTCGCCAGCGCGTCACCTTCCGAGCGGAAGGTATAGTATTCGGCGCGGCCATAAAACACCTGTTTCGAGTCCGGCAGCTGGCCATTCGTCGAGACGATGGCCGCGTCTTTCGGCAGGAAGGCGGCCGAGACGCCGATGGCGCCCTGCAGCACGCCGCCCGGATCGTTGCGCAGGTCCAGCACCATGCCCTTGATGTTCGGATCTTGTTTATATAGCGCCGTGATCTGCGCGGCCATGTCGTCGACGGTGGGTTCCTGGAATTGCGACACGCGCAGCCAGGCGTAGCCCGGCTCGACCATCTTCGCCTTCACGCTCTTTTGATGAATTTCCTCGCGCGTGATGGTGAAGGCCAGCGGCTGCGGTTCATCCTTGCGGGCAATCGTCAGCGACACCTTGGTGCCCGGTTCGCCGCGCATGCGCTTGACGTTGTCGTCCAGGCTGACGCCCTTCACGGGCTGGCCATCAAGGCGGGTGATCAGGTCGCCAGCCTTGATGCCGGCGCGGTAGGCGGGCGAATCCTCGATGGGCGAGACGATCTTGATGTAGCCGTCTTCGCTGAGGCCAATTTCAATGCCCAGGCCGACGAATTTGCCTTCGGAGCCTTCGCGCAGTTCGGCGTAGGCTTTCTTGTCGAGGTAGGCGGAATGGGGGTCGAGCGAGGCAACCATGCCGGAAATGGCGTCTTCCAGCAGCTTCTTGTCTTCGACAGGTTCCACGTAATCGGACTTGATCAGGCCAAACACATCGGCCAGCTGGCGCAACTCTTCCAGCGGCAGTGGCGGCTCGACGTTTTTTTGCGCCATGGCGGAAAATTGCAGCGACACGGCGACGCCGGCCACCACGCCCAGGCCGATCAAGCCGGTATTTTTGAGTTTGCCCATCATTGCACCTTTGCAGCTAGCGTGTCTTGCACAAGCGCCAGTCCCCGTGGAGCGGCGCTTTGTTGAAAGTATAGACCTGAATCTCTGCCGGCGTGGGCCGGCCATGGAAAAAGCGTGCCTGGACCCAGTCTACGCGCGAAAACGGGGCTGCCAGCTTGCCATATGTTGCGGTTTTGTATGCGATGTATAGTTACTCTTGAGGGGAGTAAGCATTTGTAAGAGTCGAAAAAAAGCGTGTGCCGCGGCCCTATAGTGGACTCGCATTCTCGACCCGAAGTGGTTTTGCCTGCGTCCACGGACGCAGGCTTTTTTTTATCCGGAGCCTGCATGACCTCGTTGACCTTTTTCTCCGCCATGCGCCGTTTCAGCCTGGCCTTGCTGCTGGGCACCACCGCCTTGACCGCCTCGGCCGTGCCGATTGCCGACATGCGCCTGGAAGACTTGCTGCCGATGGCGCCCGATTTCAAGGCCGAATTGAAGCTCAATGCGAATCAAAGCACCTTGTGGCAACAGGTGGAAGGGAAATCGCGCCAACTGTTGCGCGAACGCAAGGCGCGCCGCGAACGCCTGCAAGCGGGCGTGACGCAGGGTTTGCAAACGCCCCGGCTGGAGCTGCGCGACTTGCTTGCCGGCCTGGATACGGAAAGCACGCAGAGCCTGGCTGAAGAAAAGCAGCTGCGCGAGTGGTGGCTGAGCGTCAACGATGCCCTCGACGAGCACCAGCGCCAGATGGTGGCCCAGTTCATCGCCGGCCAGATGGCGCGCGTGATGGACGCCGCCGCACCCCGCAGTGAATCGCACGGCGCGCCCGGTGGCGAGCATGGCGGGCGCAAGGGCGGCAAGGGAGGAATGGGCGGTGCGGGCGTGAGCATGGGCAGCGGCGGCGCCGGCATGACGTTGCCCGGCAACTAAGGGGCAACTAAGGGGCAACTAAGGGGCAACCAAGGGGGCCGTCCGGCGGCAAGGATGGCCAAATGGCATGCTCACGTGCTACATTCCTGCAGCACCTGGCGCGGCAGGCTATCCGCCCGAAGCTATCCGCCCGGTCTTTTTGACATGCCCCATAAGGACAATCCGTGAATCGCTATCTCTTGAGCAGTCTGACCCTGACCCTGTTGGCTGCGTTTGCCCATGCCGCCGAACCCGTATCCGCCGCTGCCGCCCCGACCGTGGCTCCAAGCGCCGCACCTGCCGCCGCTGGCGTCGTTTCCGGCATCGACGTGCAGTACATCGACCCTGCCGTGCGCGTGCAGGACGATTTTTTCACCCATTTGAATGGCAAGTGGCTGGCCACGGCCGAGATTCCTGCCGACAAGTCGAGCTGGGGTTCGTTCGCCAAGTTGCGCGATGACACGACGCCGCAATTGCGCGGCATCATTGTCGCTACGCAACAGGACAAAAACAAGAAAGCTGGTTCCGAAGCGCAGAAAATCAGCGACCTCTACGCCAGTTACATGGATGAAGCCAAGCTCGAAGCGCTGGGCACGAAGCCGCTGGCCGGCGAACTGAACCGCATCCGCTCGCTGCGCGACAAGAAGGGCGTACCCGCCCTGATCGCCCACCTGAGCCAGGCGCGCGTGTCGACCCCGTACGCCGTGTATGTGGGCCAGGATGCCCGCGCCTCCACCAAATACGCCGTGTATGTGAGCCAAAGTGGCCTGGGCATGCCTGACCGCGATTACTACCTGGAAGCCAAGCAGGCTGGCGTGAAAGAAAAATACCAGGCGCACGTGGAAAAAATGCTGGCCATGGCCGGCGACAAGAATGCCGCCGCCCGCGCCAAGGCTGTCGTTGCGCTGGAAACGGCCTTGGCCGAAGTGCAATGGACCAAGGTTGAGAACCGCGACCCTGTGAAACGCTACAACAAGACCGACATCAACAAGCTGAACGAGCTGACCCCCGGCTACGACCTGAAGTCCAGCCTGGCTGCCTTGGGCATCGCCAACAAGGTCGATTACGTCATCGTCAACCAGCCGAGTTACCTGGCCGGCTACAACAAGGTACTGGCCGCAAGCGACCTGGACACCGTGAAAGCCTACTTCGAATGGCAGTTGCTGAACAGCTATGCCAGCTATCTGTCGAAAAACTTCGTCGACGAGAACTTTGCCTTCTATGGCACGGTACTCAGTGGCGTGACGGAAAACCAGCCGCGCTGGAAGCGTGGCGTGGGCGCCGTCGAAGGCGTGCTGGGCGAAGCCGTCGGCAAATTGTATGTCGCGCAATATTTCCCTGCGGAGCGCAAGGCGCACATGCAGGAACTGGTGAAAAACGTGCTGGCCGCCTACAAGGACAGCATCGACACCCTGGACTGGATGAGCCCGGAAACCAAGAAGGAAGCGCAAGCCAAGCTGGCCAAGTTCACGCCGAAGATCGCGTATCCGAACAAATGGCGCGATTACACGAAGCTGCAAATCGTCCAGGGCGACCTAGTGGGCAACATGATGCGCGCGGCGAATTTCGCTTCGGCGCGCCAGGTGGCCAAGCTGGGCAAGCCGATCGACCGCGAAGAGTGGGGCATGACGCCGCAAACGGTGAACGCCTATTACAGCTCGACGATGAATGAAATCGTCTTCCCGGCCTCGATTCTGCAGCCGCCGTTCTTTGACGCCAACGCGGACGACGCCGTCAACTATGGCGCCATCGGCGCCGTCATCGGCCATGAAATCAGCCACGGCTTCGACGACAAGGGCAGCCAGTCCGATGGCGACGGCAACCTGCGCGACTGGTGGACCCCGGCCGACCGCAAGAACTTCGCCGCCAAGGCCGACGCGCTGACCAAGCAATATGACGGCTACAGCCCATTGCCGGGCTACCACGTCAACGGCGCGCTGACCCTGGGCGAGAACATCGCCGACAACTCGGGCGTGGCGATCGCCTACAAAGCCTACAAGATTTCGCTGGGCGGCAAGCCGGCGCCCGTGCTCGATGGCTTGACGGGCGACCAGCGTTTCTACATGGGCTTTGGCCAGGTGTGGCGCAGCAAGATGCGCGAAGCGCAGCAAATCGTGCAGATCAAGACCGACCCGCATTCGCCGGGCCAGTATCGCGCGAATGGCACCATGGTCAACCAGCCTGGTTTTTATGAAGCGTTTGGCGTGAAACCGGGCGACAAGATGTATGTCGCTCCGGAAAACCGCGTGATCATCTGGTAATCACGTGCACGTCGTCGTAGAAAACGTACTACTGTAACAACAGAAAAGACCACCTCGCGTGGTCTTTTTTGCATTCTGGCCAAAGTTTTTTCTGTCGTTTCGGCCGGTATGCTACAGTCAAAAACCGGGCCAGAAGCCTTGGGCCTTCTGACCCTTATATTCCACACAATATAATATAGAGGACAACCGTGAATCGTTATTTGTTAAGTGCATTGACCCTGAGTTTGCTGGCCGGCGTGTCCGGCATGGCTGGCGCCGCTGATAGCGCCAAGAAAGCCGCTTCCGCCACGACCGTCGCCGCCGCGGCGCTGACGTCCGGCATCGCCGTCGAGTACGTCGATCCTGCCGTGCGCGCGCAGGACGATCTGTTCCAGCACCTGAATGGCAAATGGCTGGCGGAAACCGTGATTCCTGCCGACAAGTCGAGCTGGGGCAGCTTTGCCAAGCTGGCTGATGACACGCAAACGCAGCTGCGCGGCATCGTCGAAGGCGCCGCCGCTGACAAGGCACGCGCAGCCGGTTCGAATGCACAGAAAATCGGTGATTTTTATCACAGTTTCATGGATGAAGCCAAGCTGGAAAGCCTGGGCTTGAGCCCATTGAACGCGGAACTGGCGAAGATCGCCGCGCTGCAGGACAAGGCGGAATTGCCGGCCGTGATTGCCCACTTCAGCAAGCTGGGCGTGACTTCGCCTTACGACTTCGGCATCCACCAGGACGCCAAGGATTCCACCAAATACGTGGCCGACATCGTGCAAAGCGGCCTGGGTTTGCCTGACCGCGATTACTACCTGGAAGCGGGCAAGGCCGATACGCGCGCCAAATACCTGGCTCATGTGGAAAAAATGCTGAGCCTGGCTGGCGACGCGAATGCCGCCGCCAATGCCAAGGCCATCCTGGCGCTGGAAACGGAACTGGCCAAGGCGCAATGGAGCAATGTGCAGAACCGCGATCCCGTCAAGACCTACAACAAGGTGGAATTGGCGAAACTGGCCAGCGTGGCGCCAGGCTACGACTGGGCCCGTTACCTGAAGGACACGGGCATTGCCGGCAAGGTCAATTATGTGATCGTCAGCCAGCCCAGCTATCTGAAAGGCTTTGCCGAGATCGCCAACAAGACGCCGCTGGACACGTGGAAAGCATACTTCCAGTGGCACTTGCTGCACGCTAACGCCGGCTATCTGCCAAAAGCGTATGTCGATGAAAACTTCGCTTTCTATGGCACCACCCTGACGGGCGTGACGGAAATGCGTCCGCGCTGGAAACGCGGCGTGGGCGCCGTCGAAGGCGCGCTGGGCGAAGCCGTGGGCCAGCTGTACGTGGAGCAATATTTCCCGGCCGAACGCAAGGTGCGCATGGAAGCGCTGGTGAAAAACCTGATGACGGCCTACCAGCAAAGCATCGACAAGCTCGACTGGATGAGCCCTGTCACCAAGAAACAGGCGCAAATCAAGCTGGCCAAGTTCACCACCAAGATCGGCTACCCGAACAAATGGCGCGATTACTCGGGCCTGACGGTGGCGCCGGACGACTTGATCGGCAACATCCAGCGTTCGCACTTGCTGAACTACAACCGCGAATTGAACAAGCTGGGCCAGCCTATCGACCGCGACGAGTGGGGCATGACGCCGCAAACCGTGAACGCCTATTACAACCCGGAACTGAACGAAATCGTCTTCCCGGCCGCCATCCTGCAAGCGCCGTTCTTCGACGCCAACGCGGACGACGCCGTCAACTATGGCGCCATCGGCGGCGTCATCGGCCATGAAATCAGCCACGGCTTCGATGACCAGGGCGCCCAGTACGACGGCGACGGCAACCTGCGCGACTGGTGGACCAAGGCTGACCATAAAAACTTCGCCAAGAAAACCAAGCAGCTGGTGGCGCAGTACAACAGCTTCAGCCCCGTCAAGGACCACTTCGTCAACGGCGAACTGACCCTGGGCGAGAACATCGCCGACAATTCCGGCGTGGCGATCGCGTATAAAGCGTACAAATTGTCGCTGAACGGCAAGAAAGCCCCCGTCATCGACGGCTTCACGGGAGAGCAGCGCTTCTACGCGGGCTTTGCCCAGGTATGGCGCATGAAGATGCGTGAAGCGCAGCAACTGGTCTTGCTGAAAACGGACCCGCACTCGCCAGGCCAGTTCCGCGCCAACGGCACCATGCGCAACCAGCCCGGCTTCTATCAAGCCTTCGACGTGAAACCGGGCGACAAGATGTATCTGCCACCGAAAGACCGCGTCATCATGTGGTAACAGCAGTGCTGACGCACTAGCACCGAGCCGCCCCGCTATCAAGCCGGGCGGCTTTTTTACGTCCGTCGCGAACGTCGCGTAGGTCGGATTAGCGAAACGCGTAATCCGACAAATCGCTTACTTATGCGCAGGCGAAAAAAAACCGCCCATCCGGGCGGTTCCTGGTTCAGCGCGCTGGCTGAGTTATTTGGCAGGCTCGGCTGCAGGAGCAGCGCCATCGGCTGCTGCAGCAGCCGGTGCCGGCACTTCCGGTTCCTTGAACTTGCCGCCCGACGCGTTGGCGATATAGACGACGGCGCGCGCCACTTCCACATCGTCGAGGTCGGGATTGCCGCCCTTGGCCGGCATCGCGCGCAAGCCTTCGATGGCGTGTTTCAGGACCGTATCGTAGCCCTGGGCCAGACGGGCCGACCAGCCGCCCGCGTCGCCAAATTTCGGCGCACCGGCCACGCCGGCGCCATGGCAAGCCACGCAGGTCGCTGTGTACACGGCTTCACCGCTTTGCAGCACTTTCGGACCGCTGGCATCCTTGAAGGTAAAGCCGGCGTTGGCCACCGGACTCAGGCGCTCGGCAATGGCTTCCGGCGACTGGCTGTCGGTACCGGCGCCCGTCAGTTTTTGCGCCGTGACGAACTGCACCAGCAGGATGATGCCGATGACGGTGATGAGGAAGAAGCCAGCTACGGCGGCAAGCAATTGTTTAGGCGTTTTGATCGCTGATTGTTGTTCGTTATGTGCGTCGCTCATGATGTCCTTAGTCCAGATTTGAAACTGATGGCCGTGTAAGGTAGCATTTTTACATGCTTGGATGTAAACCTTTATGAAACCCACAATTATAGGCACAAAAATTGAGCAGTGACATGCAATTGCCAGCGATACGACAGTTTCCGTAGACGTAGGTAAAGAAAAACGGTATCCTTCGCATCACTTCAGAAATTCCCCCTACGCGGCTGTAGCTCAGTGGATAGAGTATTGGCCTCCGAAGCCAAGGGTCGTGGGTTCGATCCCCGCCAGCCGCACCAAGATAAATCAGGGCTCTCCGCCAGATTTCAGTAGTATTTCTATTCAAAAATCGTATTATTTCGAGAATCTAGCCTAGTGTCCATGCGTTTCCGATGGGAAGGTCGCTGGCAAATTTTTTGCTATCGCACATAGGATAAGATGACCGTCTCACCACGATCCATCAGCCTCGCTTCAACATGATAGAAGACATCAAAAAAACACTTTGGGCTACGGCCGACAAACTGCGCGCCAATATGGACGCCGCCGAATACAAGCATATCGTCCTTGGCCTCATCTTCGTCAAGTATATCTCCGACACCTTTCAGACCCGCCGCGACGAATTGACCCGCCGCTTTGCCGACACTGCTGACGACTATTTCCTGCATGACGTCGACGCAGACATGCTGGCCGAGGAACTGGAGGACCGCGACTACTACAAGGAGGTCAACGTATTCTGGGTGCCGGAAGCTGCCCGCTGGGAAACGTTACGCGCGCAAGCCAAGCAGGCTGACATCGGCAAGCGCATCGATGATGCGCTATCCCTGATCGAGCTGGAAAACCCCAAGCTCAAGGGCATCCTCGACAAACGCTACGCGCGGGTACAACTTCCAGACGGCAAGCTCGGCGAACTGGTCGATTTGGTTTCGAGCATCGGCTTTGGCGAGTCCGGTGACACGGCGAAAAACCACGCGCGTGATTTGCTGGGGCAGGTGTACGAGTATTTCCTGGGGCAGTTCGCCAGTGCCGAAGGCAAGCGTGGCGGCCAGTTCTACACGCCTGCGTCGATCGTCAAGACCCTGGTCGCCGTGTTGGCGCCGCACCACGGCAAGGTGTATGACCCGTGTTGCGGCTCGGGCGGCATGTTCGTGCAATCGGAACGTTTTATCGAAGCCCACGGCGGCAAGATCGGCGACGTGTCGATCTATGGCCAGGAAGCGAATCCGACCACATGGCGGCTGGCAGCGATGAACCTGGCCATTCGCGGCATCGATTTCAACCTGGGCAAGGAGCCGGCCGACACCTTCGTGCGCGACCAGCACGCCGACCTGCGCGCCGACTTCGTGCTGGCCAATCCGCCGTTCAATATTTCCGACTGGTGGCACGGCAGCCTGGAAGGCGACCCGCGCTGGGTCTACGGTACGCCGCCGCAAGGCAATGCCAACTACGCGTGGCTGCAGCACATGTTGTACCACCTCAAGTCCACCGGCCGAGCCGGCATCGTGCTGGCCAACGGCTCCATGACCTCAAGTCAGAATAGCGAAGGCGAAATCCGCCGCGCGATGGTCGATGCCGATAAGGTTGAAGTGATGATTGCATTGCCGGGTCAGCTCTTTTCTAATACCCAGATTCCTGCATGTCTGTGGTTCCTGGTCAAGGAAAAGCGTGCCCGACAAGGCGAAGTGTTGTTCATCGACGCGCGCAAACTGGGAAGCATGATCAGTCGCGTACAGTGCGAATTTGCCGAGGAAGTGACCGACAAGATCGCAGGGATTGTGGCGGCGTGGCGTGGCGAAGCGGAGACAGGCGAATATCAGGATATGCCTGGGTTTTGCCGCAGCGTCACGCTGGCCGAAATCGCCGAACATGGCCATGTCCTCACGCCGGGCCGCTATGTAGGCGCAGAAGCCATCGAAGATGATGATGAAGCATTTGACGACAAAATGCGGATGCTGACCGAGACGTTGGGTGAGCAGATGGCCAAGGGGGCGGAGCTGGATCAACTGATACGCCAGAAGCTGGGAGGGCTGGGATATGAGATCTGAATGGAGCGAATGTCGCTTAGCTGACGTGATCAATATCAAGCACGGATTTGCGTTTAAAGGCGAGTTTTTCACTGACGAACAGACACCTTATCAGCTTACAACACCTGGAAATTTTTCGGTTGGAGGTGGGTTTCGGCCAGGCAAAGGGAAATATTATTCAGGGCCGATATCCAACGACTATATCCTGCGGCCTGGCGACGTAATCGTCACAATGACCGACTTAAGTAAAGCCGCCGATACTCTTGGCTTTGCAGCGTTTGTGCCGATGACATCTGGAACTACGTGGCTACATAATCAACGTGTGGGGTTAGTTCAGATCAAGCCTGAAGCACCAATCCGGCCGCGTTATTTACAGTACCTGATGCGGGCCAGTGACTATCGCCATTGGGTTGTGTCAACCGCTACAGGCTCCACAGTGAAACATACTTCGCCTGGACGAATTTGTGAGTTTGCGTTCGCATTGCCGTCCCTTCGAGAGCAGAACGGGATTGCCAGCGTTTTGGGTTCCCTCGACGACCGCATAGCTCTTCTGCGTGAAACCAACGCCACCCTCGAAGCCATCGCCCAAGCCCTGTTCAAGTCGTGGTTCGTGGACTTCGATCCCGTGCGTGCCAAGCTGGAGGGGCGTGTGCCCGAGGGCATGGACGAGGCAACTGCGGCGCTGTTCCCGGATAGTTTTGACGAGTCGGAGTTGGGGACTGTGCCAAAGGGATGGCAGATAGCGACTTTAGCCGACGCGTTCGACATCAACCCAAAACGTTCTCTCAAGAAATCAGTTAGCGCGCCGTACCTTGACATGGCGAGCTTGTCCACCAGTGGGCACTGCGTTGAAGCGCCTATCCAACGTGACATGGGTTCTGGTGCAAAATTTCGCAATGGCGACACTTTGCTGGCGCGCATCACGCCTTGCCTGGAGAATGGCAAGGCGGCGTTTGTTGATTTTCTCGCGGATGATCAGATCGGATGGGGATCAACGGAGTTCTTGGTACTGCGCCCAAAAAAACCACTTCCAGAATATTTCGGCTACTTGCTGTGCCGGCACCCGGAATTCAGGGAGTACGCGATTCAGAGCATGTCTGGCACCAGCGGGCGCCAGCGCGTTCAAAATGATGTGCTTGGGCGCTACATGCTTGCCGTGCCGGATGAAAATGTCGCTTTTGCATTTGCCCGAGTTGTGGAAGTGATTCAAAAAAGCATTGCGGTAAATCATAAAACAGGGCGTACTCTAGCTGCGCTTCGCGACACCCTGCTCCCCCGTCTGATCTCCGGCCAATTGCGCCTGCCAGAAGCCGAAACCATCCTTGAGGAAGCCATCGCATGATCACGCCTGAGCAAGTTGACCGTTGGCTGTCTGGCGCACCTGAAACCGAGCATCTGGAATTCAAGGAAGCGAAGCAGCAATACGACACGGACAAGTTGCTCAAGTATTGCGTGGCGCTTGCCAATGAAGGTGGCGGGCACTTGGTGCTGGGTATCAGTGACAAGGCTCCGCGGCGTGTTGTTGGAACCCAGGCATTCCTGGACACTGGCGCGACCAAGGGACGCATTCTTACTGCGCTGCAGTTCCGGGTCGAGATTGAAGAGCTACATCATCCCGATGGGCGCATTCTTGTGTTTGATATTCCCGGCCGGCCCATTGGCACTCCCCGGCATGTCGGCGGCATGTATCTGATGCGCTCAGGCGAAGAACTGGTGCCGATGTCGCCGGACCAGCTGGGCCGTATTTTTGCCGAAGGAAAGGCGGACTTTCTCGCGCTTGATGCTTCGGCCGTCATCGATGCGGATCAGGTGGTCGCGGCGCTTGATGTCCAGACGTTTTTTGATCTGATGAAGTTGCCGTTGCCGGCGACGCGCGAGGGCGTCCTGGCGCGCCTGGTCAGCGAAAAGCTGGTGCGGCCGGTCGCCGCGCAGTACGCGATCACCAACCTGGGTGCCTTGCTGCTGGCGAAAGACATGCGCCAGTTCGATTCCCTGACACGCAAGACGGTGCGGGTGATCAAGTACCGGGGCAATAACAAGCTGCACACCGAACGCGACCTGATCGGACAGAAGGGATATGCCGTCGGCTTTGAAAGCCTGATTCATTATGTCAATGTCCAGCTGCCAGTCAACGAGGTGATCGGTCAGGCACTGCGTGAAGAGGTGCGCATGTTTCCCGAGCTGGCCATTCGGGAACTGGTTGCCAATGCCTTGGTGCATCAGGACTTCGAAGCCACGGGCAGTTCTGTGATGATCGAGATTTACGCGGACAGGATTGAAATTACCAATCCCGGCCAGCCATTGATTCCTACCGAGCGCTTCGTTGACGAATACAGCTCGCGCAATGAAAAACTGGCCGATTTGATGCGCCGCCTTGGCATCTGTGAAGAAAAAGGCAGTGGCATCGACAAGGTGGTGTCCAGCACTGAATATTACCAATTGCCTGCGCCCGAGTTTCGTGTTGCACCAATGCATACGACGGCCGTCCTGTTCGCGCACAAGGAGTTCGTGGACATGGATGCCAAGGAGCGTGTCAATGCCTGCTACATGCATTGTTGCCTGAAGTATGTCAGCAATGAAAAGATGAGCAATCAAAGTCTGAGGGAGCGCTTCAAGCTCGACGATACGCGGGCCAAGGTGTCTGCCGTATCACAAATTATTGCTACTGCGGTAGAGCAAAACAAGATCAAACCGGACGATCCTGAAAGCCTGTCCAAGCGATATGTCAAATACGTTCCATATTGGACATAAACTCATTTAATTACAAACGTGATTATTCTTTGTATTTTCGCGTAAACCTTTGAAAATAAACATAATTTTCATTCAATCGCTAATGTCGTCTGCGCTGTATAGTCCAGCTGTTGTTATCGGAATAAGCTTTTTAATTTGGTATTTATGCAATAATATTGTTGCTTAAAAGAACGATTTAGCGATGCACATTGAGCATTGCTTTTCCGATCATTAAAGTGCGTGTGGTGAACGTGTCGATTTTGGCGCCGTTTTTAAACAATTTGATCAACGTGTCGATTTCAACGACATATGCGGGCCGCTTGATGACTGAAGACCAACTCGAACAAGAAACCCTGACCTGGCTGGTTGATACCGGCTACAGCCACGTCTATGGACCGAACATAGCATTGGACGGCGATGCGCCCGAACGGACCAACTATACGCAGGTAGTGCTCGTTGAGCGCCTGCGCAGCGCCATTGCCAGGCTCAACCCTTCGGTCCCGTTGGTGGCCCGCGAAGACGCGTTACAGCAGGTCTTGAACCTCGATACGCCTGTATTGCTGTCGGCGAACCGGCTGTTCCATCGACTGCTGGTGAATGGCGTGCCTGTCGAATACCAGCGCGACGGCGAGACCCGTGGCGACTTTGTGCACCTGATCGACTTCGCCGACGTGGCGGCCAACGAGTGGCTGGCGATCAACCAGTTCTCGATCAAGGGTAGCAAGCATACGCGGCGCCCTGACATCATCCTCTTCATCAACGGCTTGCCGCTGGTACTGCTGGAGCTGAAGAACCCGGCCGATGAAAATGCCGACATCTGGAAGGCATACGACCAGATTGAAACGTACAAGGAACAGATACCCGACGTGTTCCAGTACAACGAGGTGCTGGTGATCGCCGATGGCAGCGAGGCACGCATGGGGTCGTTGTCCAGCAACGCCGAGCGCTACATGGCCTGGCGCACCATCGACGGCGTGACGCTCGATCCGCTGGGGCAGTTTAATGAACTGGAGACTCTGGTGCGTGGCGTGCTGGCGCCGGCCTACCTGCTGGACTTCCTGCGCTTCTTCGTGCTGTTCGAGGATGACGGTACCTTGACCAAGAAAATCGCCGGTTATCATCAGTTCCATGCCGTGCGCGCGGCGATCGCGCAGGTGGTAGCCGCGTCGCGCCCGGGTGGCGGCCAGAAAGGTGGCGTGGTGTGGCATACCCAAGGATCGGGCAAGAGCATCACCATGACCTGTTTCGCCGCGCGCGTGATGCGCGAGACGGCAATGGAAAACCCGACCATCGTCGTCATCACTGACCGCAATGATCTCGATGGGCAGTTATTCGGGGTTTTCTCGCTGTCGCAGGATTTGCTGCGCGAGCAACCGGTGCAGGGTACGACACGGCAGGACTTGCGCGCCAAGCTGGCGAACCGGCCATCGGGCGGCATCGTCTTTGCCACGATTCAGAAATTCATGCCGGGCGAAGATGAAGACACCTATCCGCTGCTGTCGGACCGCCACAACATCGTGGTTATCGCTGATGAGGCGCATCGGACTCAATACGGTTTTGAAGCCAGGCTGAAGACCCGCAAAATACCTTCTCGTATGTTGGGTACCGGAACACTGCCCGCGACGGAACTCGGCGCCGCAGAGGCGCCAGCGCAGTATCTGGAGCGGTATCAGGTAGGTTATGCGCAAAATCTGCGCGATGCGCTGCCGAACGCCACCTTCGTCGCTTTCACGGGCACTCCGGTATCGAACGAAGACCGCGATACGCGCGCCGTGTTTGGTGACTATATCCACATCTACGACATGCAGCAGGCGCGCGACGATGGCGCCACGGTGGCGATCTATTACGAGTCGCGCCTGGCCAAGCTCGGTCTGAAGGAAGAGTCACTTGCCGGCATCGATGATGAGGTGGATGAGCTGGCAGAGGACGAAGAAGACGATGACCAGAAGGCATTGCTCAAGAGCCGCTGGGCCGCGCTGGAAAAAGTAGTCGGTGCCGAGCCGCGCATTCAGCAGGTCGCGGCTGATCTGGTGCGACATTTCGAGGAGCGCGACAAGGCACAATCCGGCAAGGCCATGGTCGTGGCCATGAGCCGTGACATCTGTGCTCATCTGTACAAGGCCATCATCGCCCTGCGTCCCGATTGGCACGACGACGATCCAGAGAAGGGCGTGATCAAAGTGGTCATGACGGGTTCATCCAGCGACAAACCGCTGCTGCGGCCGCATATCTACTCAAAACAGATCAAGAAACGCATGGAGAAGCGCTTCAAGGATCCGGATGATCCGATGCGGCTGGTGATCGTGCGAGACATGTGGCTGACCGGCTTCGATGCTCCTTGCGTGCACACCATGTATGTGGACAAGCCCATGAAGGGCCACAACCTGATGCAGGCAATCGCGCGCGTCAACCGCGTATTCAAGGACAAGCAGGGTGGCCTGGTCGTGGACTACATTGGCATTGCCAGCGACCTGAAGCAGGCGTTGAACGAGTATACCGCTAGCAAGGGGCGAGGACGCCCCACTGTCGACTCGCACGAGGCGTATGCCGTGCTGGATGAGATGATGGATGTGCTGCGTGCCATGTTGCATGGTATCGACTACAGCGGTTTTCTGACGGGTGGACACGGCATGCTGGCCAAGGCGGCCAACCACATACTCGGGCTGAAGGATGGCAAGAAGCGATTCTGCGATACTGCACTGGCCATGTCGAAAGCCTTTACGCTGTGCTGCACGCTCGACGAGGCCAAGGCCGTGCGCGACGAGGTCGCGTTTTTTCAGGCCGTCAAGGTGCTGCTGACCAAGAAGGAAATCAGCAGCAAAAAGCGAACAGACGAGGAACGTGACTTGGCGGTCCGGCAGATCATCGGTTCTGCGCTGGTCTCGAACGAGGTTGTCGACATCTTCAATGCCGCCGGCCTGGAGAAGCCCAATATTGGCATCCTCGATGACGATTTCCTGAATGAGGTACGCAACCTGCCCGAGCGCAACCTGGCGGTCGAATTGCTGGAGCGTCTGCTGGAAGGCGAGATCAAGGCCCGTTTTGCCACCAATGTGGTGCAGAACAACAAGTTCAGCGAGATGCTGGTCAACGTGATCAAGCGTTATCAGAATCGCTCCATCGAGACCGCCCAGGTCATGGAAGAGCTGATTGCGATGGCGAAGAAGTTCAAGGAGGCGGTCGGCCGGGGTAGCGATCTTGGCCTCAATACCGACGAGTTGGCCTTCTATGATGCGTTGGCGGAGAACGAGGACTCGGCGCGCGAGCTGGGTGACGAGACGTTAAAGAAAATCGCCCATGAACTGGCAGAGAGCCTGCGGCAGAACGTCAGCATCGACTGGGCTGTACGCGATAGCGTTCGGGCCAAGCTGCGCTTGCTGGTGAAGCGAATTTTGCGCAAGTATAAATATCCGCCCGTTAAGCAGGATACGGCTGTGCAACTGATTCTGGAACAGGCCGAGTCGCTGTGCGTGGAGTGGAGCTGACCACTCTCAACAGGGTATCGTTGGCGGTTTTGGTGTGGCCGGGGGAAACTGGCCTAGTCCGCCAACCGTTATTGCTATACGCTCCAATGTTTATGGCACGGTGTAATGTGTTTCCTCAAATCCCGCAGTGTGCATCCGGATTTCATCGCCAGATGCAAATTGGATGCCTTCAAGGTAGCCAATTTCTAACTTTGTTCCTGGGGCTATCTGCATTGACTTCCTGGAGGCGGCTTTTGTCGTTGGATTAAGTGTTTCCATCACAACCGACAGTTGCAAGGCTGACGTGTTCGTGAATATGGCGACAAGTCCACGGCCTATCGCGGAACGTCGCATTTCGATACGCACTGGAAGGACGGGGAGGCGCGATTTTTCTTGGTCGAGCGCCATTTGCGCAGACTCGGCCTTAGATTTCTCCGCTTCGACATTATCCCTTTCCACTGCAAGAGCCTGTTCCTTACTATTCACTTCCGACGACAGCTGAGCTGACTTCGCAGCTAAGGTCTGGGCATCGGTACGGGAGGAATTGAGGTCTGACTTCAGTTCCGCCGAACGTGCGACTTCCTTCGCAATCTCCAACTGCAAAGCAGCAACGGTGATTTTCTGCGCTTCAAGGTCGCGAGTTGCTTGGTAGTACAGGGCTGCAAGAATGATTGAAGCGATGGTTAGCACAGCCAAGACGCCCCACAATACGATAGTAGTTCGCTGGCCTGCTGGTGATGAATCAGAATGCATAGATTCTTTCGGGAGAGAGGTGAGGGAGCAAACCTAGTGTAACGGTTGGTAATTGACATGTCAAATTGGCAATACGGAGAGTACGCCGGTATTGACTTGCGCATGTGCCACTTTTCCCCATTTGATTGAAATTGCCGTGTCAAGAAATCCCGGGCGCCGCATTGCCTTGCACGCTGTCGGCATCTCCCCTCCGTTTCAACAATCCCAGCAAAACCTGCGCTGCCGCCTCCGAGAAGGCCGGATGCTGGCCTTTAGTCAACATCCCATCCGTTAATGTCATCCAGTCAGCGCCTTGCGCGCTGGCCTGCCCCGTTTTTCATGTTGCACGCCAACGCTGCCACTTTTTTATGCAGTCACTTCTGGGGAACGTCCCTGACGCCCCTGCCGTTGTCTGTTTACAACCTCCAAAGTCTCTCAGTCGCTGATATCAATATTGATATCGAAACAGTGGAAAAATTGATTGGAGAGATTATCGCCCAGCCCCTAAGATAAACGCCGAGCATGCGAACGACATGCAAGCGATACAAAAAATATCAATACAATATCTGGAGATTCATGATGCGCAACGCCACCGGCCCGCTCGCGGCCACTTCCCCTCGTCCATTCACCTTGAAGGCAGCCGTTGCGGCACTGGCCGGTATTGGCTTGCTGAGCACGGCATCGGTCTGGGCGCAAGAGGCGGTGGCGGCCGATGCCAGTGCCGAGCCGGCGGCGGAAGTGTCGGTCGTGACCGTCAGCGGCGTGCGCCGCTCGGCGCAGAATTCGCAGCAGATCAAGATGCGTTCGGACCAGGTCATCGATTCCATCGTTGCCGATGATATCGGCAAATTCCCCGATAACAACGTGGCCGAGACGCTGGCGCGCATTTCCGGCATCCAGATCCGCCGCGATTCGGGCGAGGCCAGCGCCGTCATGATCCGCGGCTTGCGCGATGTCACGACCCTGCTCAATGGCCGCGAACTGTTCACCACCACGGGCCGCTACGTCAACCTGGCCGACATTCCCGCCACCATGCTGCAGCGCGTGGACGTGTACAAATCGCAGGGCGCGGACCAGGTCGAAGGGGGCGTGGCCGGCATCATCGACGTGCGCACGAATCGCCCCTTCGATTTCAAGGAGTTTACCGCCAGCGTGAATACGCGCGCCGTCTACAGCGACAAATCCAAGGCTACCGACCCGAACATCAGCGGCATGCTGTCGAACCGCTGGAAGACGGGTATTGGCGAAGTGGGCGCGCTGCTGGGCTTGTCGCAGCAGCAGCACCGCTACCATGAAGAACGCGCGTTCAATACGGCGCCCGTGGATAAAAGTTTCCTGTTGCCTGGCTTGACGGGGCCGGACCAGGTGGGCTTGCTGCCGATCAAGGGCGACCGCCGCCGCACGACCGCCAATGCCGTGCTGCAATGGCGCCCGAGCGCCGACGTCGAACTGTATGCGGAAGGCATGGCCACGCGCTTCCTGCTCGATGCCGAGTCCGATTACTTTGTCGGCTTGCCATGGTGGGGCACGCCCGTGTCGGCGACAAAAATTCCCGGCACCGACCAGCTGCAAACGCTCACGTCCACCAACGTTAACACCATCATGTCGACGCAGGCGAACAGGAACCAGACGAAGACGCATCAGTTTGCCGTGGGTGGCTTATGGGATATCAACCCGGAATGGCGTTTCACGTCGGAAGTGGCCAGCACCAAAAGCACCTATGCCTGGCGCAACCCGATTCTCGACGCGATTACGGTCGTGCCGAATGCCCGCATCAATACCAATCAGAACGGCACCTTGCATGTCGACTACACGGGCATCGATTTGCAAGACCCGTCGAATTACTATCTGAAGGGCTTTTTCGACCGCTACGGCCGGGATCAGGGCAGCTCGAACGATGTGCGCGCCGACCTGGCGTACACGCCGAGTGCCGGCGGCATCTTCAAGGAAATCAGCGTCGGCTTGCGCGGCGTGAAGCGCGAAGCCGAATCGATCAAGAGTTTCGAGGGCAATGCGGAAGCACCGGACGTGTCCGGCGCCGCGTTTCCGTTCAGCCGTCAGAGCGTCACGTCGATTCCGGGCCTCAATTGTCTGTCGGAACCGATGTCCAGCGGCGGCCCCGACTATGGCTTGAAGCAGTGGTACACGCCGTGCGCCAGCTTCCTGCTCAATAACACGGGCACCATCCGCGAAGCCGTCACGGGCAGCAGTACCGCGCGCGCCATGGATCCGGGCTCCTTCTTCAAGGACACGGAAAAGACGTATTCCATCTATACCAAGGCAAAGGTCGCCTTCAAGCTGGGCGCCTACCCCGTCGACGGCACCCTGGGCGTGCGCGTCGTGCGTACCGAGCAAAGCCTGCAAGGCAACAGTTCGCAAGATGGCGTGTACACGCCCGTCATCAGCGACACGGCCAGCACCGACGTGCTGCCGAGCGCGGCTCTGAAAATCAAGCTGCGTTCGGACCTGGTCGGCCGCTTCGCTGCCGGCCGCACCATCAGCCGTCCAGGCTTTTCCCAGCTGAACCCTGGCGTGGCTCTGGTCAACTCGACGGAAACGGTGAAGGCGACGGGCGCGGGCGGCAATCCGAACTTGAAACCGGTAACGGGCGACAATGTTGACGCGGCGCTGGAATGGTATTTCGCGCCAGCCGGTTCCGTGACGGCCACCGTGTTCCACCACAAATTCGACGGCTACATCCAGCAACGCATTTCCAGCGAAACCATCGCCGGCAAGACCTATGATGTGGATCGCCCGTACAACACGGCCGCCGGCAAGCTGCAAGGCCTGGAAATTGGCTACCAGCAGTTTTATGACGGCTTGCCTGGCCTGTTGAGCGGCCTGGGCTTGCAAGCGAACGGCACCTACATGAGCGGCAAGACCAACGACGAGACGGGAAGCCATGCCATCACGGGCGTGTCGCGCTATGCCTACAACCTGGTCGTGCTGTACGAAAAAGATGCCTGGTCGGGCCGCCTGGCCTACAACTGGCGCTCGAAATTCATCGACAGCTACAACCAGGGCGGCCCCGGCCTGGACTTGAAAGTGGCGGCCACGGCCCAGCTCGACGGTTCGCTGTCGTACAAGATCAACGAGCAGTTCACCGTGACCCTCGACGGGAATAACTTGCTCGACACCAAGTTCAAGGATTACTGGAACGAGCCGGGCGTGTATGCGCGCGATACGCGCCGCTATGACCGGACAGTTGGCGTATCGCTGCGCTGGAAGATGTAGCTTGATCGCATCGTAAAAAATCAAGGGCGTTGCCATGGTTTCGGCCGGCAACGCCCGTGTCAGTTGGGCAGTCACGCACGATTCATCATAAAAAGAATGGACGGAAAGCATGGAGACGCAAAAATTATCCACCGTTGAAAAGGTCGGCTTCGGCGCCGGCGACATGGCGCTCAATGTCGTCATCTCGTCGATGATGTTGATCATCACCTTTTTCTATACCGATATCTATGGCTTGAAAACCACCGACCTGGCCCTGCTGTTCGTGGCCGTGAAAGTCATCGGCGCCATTGCCGACCTGGTCATGGGCCAGATCACCGACCGCTACAGCTTCGCCTCGGGCCGCTACCGCCCATACCTGCTGTGGCTGGCCGTGCCCTTCGGCATCAGCGTGTTTTTCGTCTTCACCACGCCCGAGTGGCACTATGACGCCAAGCTGATCTGGGCATATTCCACGTATATCCTGATGACCATCATGACGGCCGGCGTGGGCATTCCCTATATCTCGCTGATCAGCGGCCTGACCAGCGACCCGCATGAGCGCCTGTCGGCCAATGGCTACCGCTTGTTCTTCGCCAAGATCGGCGCCTTCATGGTGACCATCGTCGTGCCGATCCTGTCGCAGCGCTGGGGCGGCGGCAACCCGGCCGTCGGCTACCAGGCCGCCATGGCCGTGATGGCGGTGATGGGCGTGGCCCTGTTCCTGTTCTGCTATTTCACCACCACCGAGCGCGTCGTGCATGTGGTGGAGAAGCAATCGCTGCTGGCGCAATTGAAGGTGCTGCTGCAAAACGACCAGTGGCTGGTGCTGTGCGGCGTGTGCGTCACGGGCACGGTGGGCTACGTGGTGCGCGGCTCCGTCGCCATTTATTATGCGAAATACTATCTGGGTGGCAGCACGGAAACGGTGGCCGCTTTTCTGACCACGGGCGTGGTGGCCGCCATCCTGGCCATGATCGCCTCGACCTGGATCACCAAGTTTTATTGCAAGGTAAAATTGTTCCGCTACACGCAGATCGGCGTCGCGCTGATCAGCCTGGCGATCTATTTCTTCGTCACACCGAGCGACACCGTGCTGGCCTTCGCCCTGTATTTCCTGCTGTCCTTTGTGGTCGACTTGCATGCGCCCGTGTTCTGGTCGGCCATCGCCGAGACCATCGACTATGGCCAAGTGAAAACGGGCAAGCGCGTCTCGGGCTTCGCCTTTGGCGGCATCTCCGTGTGCCAGAAGGCCGGCATGGCGGTGGCCGGCTTTTTGGTCGGCATGCTGCTGTCGTATTTCGACTACCAGCCCAACCATGAGCAAACGCAATTCGCCCTGAACGGCATCGCCCTGATGCTGTCGGTCATCCCCGGCTTCTTCCACTTGCTGATGGGCTTGCTGATGTTCAAATACCGCATCAGCGATACGTACTACAGCGGCGTGAAGTCGGAAATGCACAAGCGCGGCTACGTGGCCGCCTAAGAATAATTGAATGGAGCAAGCAATATGGCTGACATCTTGAAACCGCTGATCGAACAGCGCGCCGACCCGCATATCTACCGTCACAGCGACGGTTACTATTACTTTACGGCCTCCGTGCCCCAGTACGACCGCATCGAACTGCGCCGCGCCGACAGCATCGCCGGCCTGGCCGGCGCGCAAACGGTCGACGTGTGGCACAAGCCGGAAACGGGGCCGTACAGCGAACTGGTGTGGGCGCCCGAGCTGCACTTCAACCAGGGTGCCTGGTATGTGTATTTCGCCGCCGCGCCGAGCCGCGAGATCAAACATAAACTGTTCCAGCACCGCATGTATGCGATCCGCAATACCAACGCCAATCCGCTCGAAGGTGAATGGGAATTCATGGGGCAGATCGATACAGGCATCGACACCTTTTGCCTGGACGCCACCACGTTCGAGCACGATGGCGTGCTGTACTACCTGTGGGCGCAGAAAGATGTCGCCATCGAGGGCAACTCGAACCTGTACATCGCGCCGATGGCCACGCCGTGGCAGCTGGCCGGCCCGCCCGTGATGCTGAGTAAACCGGAATTCGACTGGGAAATCCGCGGCTTCTGGGTCAACGAAGGGCCATCCGTGTTGAAACGCAATGGCAAGATCTTCATCAGCTACTCGGCCAGCGCCACCGATGAAAACTATGCGATGGGCTTGCTGTGGGCCGCCGAGTCCGCCGACTTGCTCGATCCAGCGGCGTGGACGAAGTCGCCCGAGCCCGTATTTGCCACCTGCTACGAGCACGGCATCTACGGCCCCGGCCACAACAGTTTTACGACGGCCGGCGACGGCGACGATGTATTGCTGGTGTACCATGCCCGCACCTACACGGAAATCGTCGGCGACCCTTTGTGGAACCCGGACCGCCACACGTTTGTCAAACCGCTGCGCTGGGATGCGCAAGGCATGCCCGTGTTTGGCCGTTCATCGACCCTGTAAACCCTGGATCCGACGCCATGACCCCAGTTGATTCTGTTTCAGTGACGCAAGCGCCGTTCGGCATCCTGCCCGATGGCCAGCCCGTCAGCGTATTTACCCTGACGAACCGCCAGGGCATGCAAGTCAGAGTGCTCGACTTTGGCGCCATCATCAGCGAAATCCACGTGCCTGACCGCGACGGCAACTTTGCCGACGTGGTGCTCGGTTTCGAGCGCATTGAGCCGTATCTGGCCAACGGCGCTTTCCTGGGCGCCGTCATCGGCCGTTTCGGTAACCGCATTGCCGAGGGACGTTTCAGTCTGGATGGCAAGGATTACCAGCTGGCCGTCAATAATGCGCCCAATCACTTGCATGGTGGCAACCAGGGCTTTCACCAGGTCATGTGGCAGGCCGAGCCGTTCACCCGGGACGATGCCGTCGGCGTCACATTCACGCGCAGCAGCCCGTACGGCGAAGACGGTTATCCGGGCAAGCTCGACGTCACCGTCGTATACGAACTGGACAACGACAATGCGCTGAGCCTGCGCTACCGCGCCGTGACGGACCAGGCCACACCGATCAACCTGACCAACCACAGCTATTTCAATCTGGCGGGGCAGGGCGATATCCTCGGCCATGCGCTGTCCATCAACGCGGACCGCTACCTGCCCGTGGACGCGGGGTCGATACCCACGGGCGAACTGGCGGACGTGTCCGGCACGCCGTTTGACTTGCGCCAGAGCACCATTATCGGCGACAGCATCGCCCTGCCGCATGAGCAGCTGCGCATCGGCCGCGGCTACGACCATAACTTTGTGCTCAATAAACAGGCAGATCACGGGCTGAACTTGGCCGCCACCGTGCGCGATCCGCAATCGGGCAGGGTGATGCAGGTGTACACGCAGGAGCCCGGTGTCCAGTTTTATTCGGGTAATTTCCTCGACGGCAGCCAGCCCGGCAAGCAGCGCGCCAACAGTTATCGCAGCGCGCTATGCCTGGAAACCCAGCATTTCCCGGATTCGCCGAACCAGTCCCACTTCCCCAGCACCATTTTGCGCCCGGGTCAGGTGTATCAGACGGAAACGGTATATCGGTTTTCCGCAGAATAATCGTTTAACCCCAAACGAAATCTGGGGTCGTACCCTTAGGGTACGACCCCGGCCTTTGCTGGGGTAACGCGGACTGAAAACCTTCCACGCCCTGCCGCCACGCGCCCGCAGGGCGTTTTCATTGGGACCTGCTGATATCGTTTTCGATATCGGAACGCATTAAAAATTGATTGGAAAGGCATGGCAGGATTCTTTAGTATTCCAACATCGCTGCCCGGGCCGACGACCTTAGATCCGGCATGGCACAACCAGGAGAATGGCATGTCTGAGACAAAAAAGAAGGTAGCCCTGCGCTCGGCCGAGTGGTTCGGCTCGCAGGACAAGAATGGCTTCATGTACCGCAGCTGGATGAAAAACCAGGGCATACCTGACCACGAATTTCATGGCAAGCCCATCATCGGCATCTGCAATACCTGGTCCGAACTGACCCCCTGCAACGCGCATTTCCGCCAACTGGCCGAGCACGTCAAGCGCGGCATTCTGGAGGCGGGCGGTTTCCCAGTGGAATTCCCTGTCTTCTCGAATGGCGAATCGAATTTGCGCCCGACAGCCATGCTGACGCGCAACCTGGCCTCGATGGACGTGGAAGAATCGATCCGCGGCAATCCGATGGACGCCGTCGTGCTGCTGGTCGGCTGCGACAAGACCACGCCAGCGCTGCTGATGGGCGCTGCCAGCGTCGATATCCCGACCATCGTCGTCAGCGGCGGTCCCATGCTGAACGGCAAGCTGAACGGCAAGGACATCGGTTCCGGCACGGCCGTATGGCAGTTGCACGAGCAGATGAAGGCCGGATCGATCACCCTGCACCAGTTCATGTCGGCCGAATCGGGCATGTCGCGCTCGGCTGGTACCTGTAACACCATGGGCACGGCTTCGACGATGGCCAGCATGGCGGAAGCGCTGGGCACGTCCCTGCCGCACAACGCCGCCATCCCCGCCGTCGATTCGCGCCGCTACGTGCTGGCCCATATGTCGGGCATCCGCATCGTCGAAATGGTGCATGAAGACCTGCGCCTGTCGAAAGTGCTGACGCGTGAAGCGTTTGAAAACGCCATCAAGGTCAACGCCGCCATCGGCGGCTCGACCAATGCCGTGATCCACCTGAAGGCGATTGCCGGCCGCATCGGCGTGCCGCTGGAGCTGGAAGACTGGACCAAGGTAGGCCGCGGCACGCCGACCATCGTCGACTTGCTGCCGTCGGGCCGTTTCCTGATGGAAGAGTTCTATTATGCGGGCGGCTTGCCGGCCGTGATACGCCGCCTGGGCGAGGGCGATCTGCTGCCGCACAAGAATGCGCTGACCGTCAACGGCAAGTCGTTGTGGGACAACTGCGTCGAAGCGCCGATCTACAACGACGAGGTGGTGCGCACCTTGGACAACCCATTGCTGGCCGATGGCGGTATCTGTGTGCTGCGCGGCAACCTGGCGCCACGCGGCGCCGTGCTGAAACCGTCGGCCGCCTCGCCGCACCTGATGCAGCACCGCGGCAAGGCTGTCGTCTTTGAAGACTTTGAACATTACAAGGCGCGTATCGTTGATCCGGATCTGGATGTTGACGCGAACTCCGTGCTGGTCATGAAAAATTGCGGCCCGAAAGGCTATCCCGGCATGGCCGAAGTGGGCAACATGGGCTTGCCGCCGAAATTGCTGGCGCAAGGCATCACCGACATGGTGCGCATCTCGGATGCGCGCATGAGCGGCACGGCCTACGGCACGGTCGTCTTGCACGTGGCGCCGGAAGCGATGGCCGGTGGCCCGCTGGGCATCGTCAAGGATGGCGACATGATCGCTCTCGATTGTCACAACGGCAGCCTGAACATCGACATCAGCGATGCGGAAATCGCCGAGCGTCTGGCGAAGCGCGAACTGGGCAGCGCGCCCGGACCGAAGAGCGGCTACCAGCAGCTGTACATCGAACACGTGTTGCAGGCCGACGAAGGCTGCGATTTCGACTTCCTGGTCGGCAATCGCGGTTCCGCCGTGCCGCGCCACTCACATTAAGCGGAGAATCCCATGCTGTTGCTGCAATTTACAAATGAACACGGCGGCCGCCTCGTCGGCCTGCTGCAAGACGACGTCATCCGCGTCATCGAAGGTTACAACACGACGTATGCGCTGGCGCAAGACGCCATCCGCAAAAGAGTGAGCCTGGCGGACCTGGTCAACGCCACCGTCGGCAACGCCACGCATTCCTATGCCGACGTGGCCGCTGCCGGCCGCGTGCTGCCGCCGCTCGACCACGCCGACGAAGCGCACTGCTACGTGACGGGCACGGGCCTGACCCATTTGGGCAGCGCCGGCGCGCGCGACGCCATGCACAAGAAGATCGGCGGCGATGCGGAGTCGCTGAGCGACTCCATGAAAATGTTCCGCCTCGGCGTGGAAGGCGGCAAGCCGGCTGACGGCACGGCTGGCGCCCAGCCAGAATGGTTCTATAAAGGCGACGGCTCCATCGTGCGCGCCGGCGGCCAGCCGCTGCGCATGCCGGACTTTGCCCTCGATGGCGGCGAAGAGCCGGAAATCGCCGGCCTGTACGTGATCGGCGACGACGGCCAGCCCTACCGGGTCGGTTACGCCATCGGCAATGAATTCTCGGACCACATCACGGAGCGCCAGAACTATCTGTACCTGGCCCACTCGAAACTGCGCGCCTGCAGCGTGGGACCGGCCCTGCTGGTGGGCGAATTGCCCGCGCATATAGCCGGCGCCTCGCGCGTGCTGGACGCGGCTGGCAATGTGCGCTGGGAAAAGGCATTTGTCAGCGGCGAAGAGAATATGTCGCACACGATTGCCAACCTGGAACACCATCACTTCAAGTATCCGCTGTTCAAGCGCCCTGGCGACGTGCACGTGCATTTCTTCGGCACGGCCACGTTAAGCTTTGCCGATGGCGTGAGCGTGGCGCCGGGTGAAACCTTTGAAATCGAAGCGCCGGCCTTTGGCCCTGCCTTGCGCAACCGCCTTGACGTCTTCCCAACCGAATTTGCGAAAGTGAGCACATTATGAGTTTCAATATCACCGGTGATGCATTGATCGGCGGCGTCGCCGTCAAGGGCAATGGCGGCTCCTTCGAAGCCTGGGACCCGGCCGCGCGCGCACACATCGCGCCTGCCTTCCACATGGTTGACGTAGCGCAAATCGACGCAGCCTGCCGCTTGGCGCAAGCCGCGTTCGACCCGTTTCGCGCCACCACGGATGCGCAGCGCGCCGATTTTCTGGACACCATCGCCGCGCAAATCGGCGAACTGGGCGACGAGCTGATCGTGCGCGCCATGACGGAAAGCGGTTTGCCGCGCGCGCGCCTGGAAGGCGAACGTGGCCGCACGGTGGGTCAATTGAAACTGTTCGCCGGCTTGCTGCGCGAAGGATCGTGGACGGATGCGCGCATCGATTCGGCTTTGCCGGAACGTACGCCACCGCGTCCTGACTTGCGTTTGCGCATGATCGGCCTCGGCCCCGTCGCCGTGTTTGCGGCCAGTAACTTCCCGCTGGCCTTCTCGGTGGCGGGCGGCGATACGGCCTCGGCCCTGGCGGCCGGCTGCCCTGTCGTGCTGAAAGCCCATTCGGCCCATCCGGGCACGTCGGAGCTGGTGGCGCGCGCCATCGTCAAAGCGATTGCCATCTGCAAGCTGCCGGCCGGCGTGTTCGCCTTGCTGACGGGCACGGGCAATGGCATCGGCCAGGCCCTGGTCGCCCATCCGGCCATCCAGGCCGTCGGTTTTACGGGTTCGCGTTCGGGCGGCATCGCCCTGATGAAGGTGGCGGCGGAACGTCCACAGCCAATTCCCGTGTATGCGGAAATGAGCAGCATCAACCCTGTGTTCGTGCTGCCGCAAGCGCTGGCCGCCCGTGGCGCGGCGATCGCCAGCGGTTTTGCCGCCTCGCTGACGATGGGCGTGGGCCAGTTCTGCACCAATCCCGGCCTCGTGCTGGGCCTGGAAGGCGCTGACTTTACGGCCTTTGCCGCCGCTGCCGCCGAAGCGCTGGCACCTGCGCCGGCCGCTACCATGTTGACGGCTGGTATCGCCAGCAGCTATGCCAAGGGCGTTGCCGCCCTGGCGCAGCACGCCGATGTGACGCCGCTGGTGCAAAATACGGGCGATGAAGGCAAGGGCGCCGCCGCCCTGTTCGTCACCTCGGGCGAGGCTTTCCTGGCCAAGCACGATCTGCGCGATGAAGTCTTCGGCCCGGCCTCGCTGCTGGTCGCTTGCCGCGACATCGAGCAATTGCTGGCGATCACGGAAAGCCTGGAAGGCCAGCTGACGGCCACCCTGCAGATGGATGCCGGTGACGTGGAAGATGCGCGCCGCCTGCTGCCCGTGCTGGAACGCCGCGTGGGCCGCATCCTGGCCAACGGTTTCCCGACGGGCGTGGAAGTGTCGACGGCCATGGTGCACGGCGGCCCGTTCCCGGCCACGTCGGACGGCCGCAGCACCTCGGTCGGCACGGCGGCCATCAACCGCTTCCTGCGTCCTGTGTCCTACCAGAACCTGCCGCAAGACTTGCTGCCAGAGTCGCTGCGCGACGATAATCCGCTGGGGATTTGGCGCCGTCACGATGGCGTGCTCGGTAAAGTTTAATTGTAATTTAATCAAAAAATAAAAATAAACAGGTGGAGACAAGATGAAGCAATTGGCGAAATATGGCAGCTTGCAGGGCAAGCGCGTGTTCATCACGGGTGGCGGCAGCGGCATCGGCGAATCTTTGGTGGCGGAGTTTGCCGCCCAGGGCGCGCTGGTGGCGTTTGTCGATATCGCCGTAGAAGCGAGCGAGGCCCTGTGCCGCCGCCTGGCTGAAGCGGGCCTGACGGCGCCATTGTTCCGCCATTGCGACATCACGGATATTCCCTCCTTGCAAGCCGTCATGGCCGAACTGGCCGACAAGCTGGGCGACTTCGATATCCTCGTCAACAATGCCGCCAACGACCAGCGCCACCAGGCGCAGGACGTCACGCTGGAATACTGGAATGAGCGCATTGCGATCAATCAACGTCCCATGTTCTTCACCTGCCAGGCCGTTTTCGAGGGCATGAAGCGCAAGGGTGGCGGTTCCATCATCAACGTCAGCTCGATTTCCTGGCACATGAAGTCGGGCGGCTACCCTGTGTATGCGACCACCAAGGCGGCCGTCGTGGGCCTCACGCGGGGCCTGGCGCGCGATTATGGCGCCCACAATATCCGCGTCAACACCGTCACACCGGGCTGGGTCATGACGCAGCGCCAGATCGACCTGTGGGTCGACGACGCGGCCGAAGTGGAAATCAAGAAAAGCCAATGCTTGCCAAGCAAGCTGATGCCACAGGACATCGCCGCCATGGTGCTGTTCCTTGCCTCGGACGATGGTGCTATGTGTTCCTCCCAGGAATTCATTGTGGATGCCGGCTGGATCTAAGCCTTAGCGCATCGTTCAATCCGCGCCGGGACTGACCGGCACCTCCGATCTAGAAATACCCTCTTGCCGCCCCAACCCCGCGGCAGGAGAGGCCTCGCCATTACATCGCCGGGTTGATCCCGGCCCTTGCTTTTCACTAAAAAACAGGAGACAGCATGAAATTCATCCATACCAGCATCGTGGCCCTCAGCCTGGCCATGGCCGGCAGCGCCTTTGCCGCGCCCGTCAGTGTCACCATCGACGTGGCCAAGCCCGGTGCCGTGATCAACAAGAACGTGTACGGCCAGTTCGCCGAGCATCTGGGTACCGGTATCTATGAAGGCATGTGGGTGGGGCCGGAGTCTTCCATTCCGAACACCAAGGGCTGGCGCAATGACGTGCTGGGCGCGCTGAAACAGTTGCACGTGCCCCTGGTGCGCTGGCCGGGCGGCTGTTTTGCCGATGAATACCACTGGAAGGACGGCATCGGCGCGCGCGCCCAGCGTCCGACCAAGGTCAATACCAACTGGGGCGGCGTGGAAGAATCGAACGCCGTCGGCACGCACGAATTCTTCGACCTGGCCGAGCTGCTGGGCGCGCAGACCTACATCAACGGCAATCTGGGCTCCGGCACGCCGCAGGAAATGTCCGAATGGCTCGAATACATGACCTCGGACAGCAAATCGACCTTGGCCGAACTGCGCCGCAAGAATGGCCGCGCCCAGCCGTATAAAGTCGATTACTTTGGCATCGGCAATGAAGCCTGGGGTTGCGGCGGCAATATGCGCCCGCAGTACTATGCCGACCTGTACAAGCACTATCACACCTTCATGAAAACGCCGGAAAGCGCGCGCCCGAAATTCATCGCCAGCGGCGGCAATGACGACGACATCAGCTGGTCCAGCACCCTGAGCCGCGAAATCAAGCCGAACATGATGGACGCCATCAGTTTCCACTACTACACGGTGCCGACCGGCGTGTGGGAAAAGAAGGGCGCCGCCACGGGTTTTGGCGAAAATGAATGGATCTCGACACTGAGCCGCACCTTGCGCATCGATAGCTTGATCAAGAACAATATCGCCGCCATCGACAAGAACGACCCCTCGAAAAAGACGGGCTTGTACGTCGATGAATGGGGCACCTGGTACGACGTCGAGCCGGGCACCAACACGGGCTTTTTGTTCCAGCAAAACAGCTTGCGCGATGCGCTCGTCGCCGCCCTGAACTTCAATATTTTCCACGCCCACGCGGACCGCGTGCGCATGACGAATATCGCGCAAATGGTCAACGTGCTGCAGGCGATGATCATCACGGACAAGGACAAATATTTCCTCACGCCCACGTATCACGCGTTTGAAATGTATGTGCCCTTCCAGGACGCCACCTCGCTGCCGGTCGCCATCCAGGGTAATGGAAAATACAGCCTGGGCAAGGTCAGCATTCCTGAAGTGAGCGCCTCGGCCGCGCGCGCCAAGGATGGCAAGGTGTATCTGTCGCTGGTCAACACGAACCCGCACAAGGCCGTCGACGTGAGCGTGGCGCTGGCCGGCAAGCAGGTGGCCAGCGTGACGGGCCGCGTGTTGACCGCAGGCAAGATGGATGCTGTCAACAGCTTTGCGCAACCGCAAGCCGTGCAGCCGGTGGCGTTCAATGCCAAGGCGCAAGGCGGCAAGCTGACCGTGTCGGTGCCTGCCAAGGCTGTCGTGGTGGTGGCCGTCGAATAAACCTGCCGATGTTGATGTATCCAGCCGGCCCGCATGACGGGCCGGCTGGTCATGTGGAGAACACGATGCGATTTTCGATAACGATGGCCTTGGTGGCCATGCTTGCCTTCAGCTCCGTCCAGGCGGCCCAGGTCAGCGTGCACGACCCCGTGATGGCCAAGGAAGGCGACACGTATTATTTGTACAGCACGGGTCCCGGCATCACCTTTTACAGTTCGAAAAACATGCTCGACTGGCAGCCGGAAGGGCGCGTCTTCGCGGGCCAGCCGACCTGGGCAAAAACAGCTGCCCCCAGCTTTGACGACCATATCTGGGCGCCCGACGTGCAATTTCACGACGGAAAATATTATCTGTATTACTCGGTGTCCGGCTTCGGCAAGAACACCTCCGGCATCGGCGTGACCGTCAACACGACCTTGAATCCCCGCGCGCCCGACTACCGCTGGGTCGACCAGGGCATGCTGCTGCAATCGGTGCCCGAGCGCGACGAGTGGAACGCCATCGACTCGAACATCATCACCGATGCCCAGGGTACGCCATGGATGTCGTTCGGCTCGTTCTGGAATGGCATCAAGCTGGTGAAACTCAATGCGGACTGGAAAACTATTGCGGAACCGCAAGAATGGCACTCGCTGGCCCGCCGCGTACCGCTGCCGCCAAGGGCGGGCAAATTCAAGCCCGCGCCCGAGGAAATCGAGGCGCCGTTCATCTTCCAGCGCGGCAACGATTACTTCCTCTTCGTTTCCTGGGGCTTGTGCTGCCAGAAGGAAAAAAGCACCTATCACCTGGCCGTGGGACGGTCCAAGAGCGTGACGGGTCCGTATCTGGACAAGGATGGCCGCGACATGGCGCAGGGCGGCGGCACGGTGCTGCTGAAAGGCGACAAGGATTGGCAAGGCCTGGGCCACAACAGCGCCTACAGCTTTGACGGCAAGGATTACCTGGTGCTGCACGCGTATGAGACGGCGGACAATTATTTGCAGAAGCTCAAGATCCTGCCGATGACGTGGGACAAGGATGGCTGGCCGCAGGTCGATGCGCGCGACTTGAACCGCTATCAAAGCCGCCAATTGCCGGCCGCAAAACCCTAAGGGCGCGCCATGCACAAGACCTTGTTGACGCTGGCGCTGGCCGCCAGCGGCCTTGCCACGCCTGTCCTGCAGGCAGCCGAGCTGTTTCCCCTCTCGTCCGTGCGCTTGAAAGCGGGGCCATTCCTCGACGCGCAAACGACGGACTTGCACTATCTGCTGGCCTTCGAACCGGACAAATTGCTGGCGCCGTTTCGCCGCGAGGCGGGCTTGCCGCAAATCCAGTCCAGCTATGGCAACTGGGAATCGACGGGGCTCGATGGCCACATGGGCGGGCATTATGTGTCCGCGCTGGCGCTGATGGTGGCGTCCACGGGCGACGCGCAGGCGCGCGAACGCCTGAACTATGTAGTGGCGGAACTGAAGAAATGCCAGGACGCCAATGGCAATGGTTATCTGGGCGGCATCCCCGATGGCAATGCGGCCTGGCAAGCTATCGCCAAGGGAGAGTTGCAGGCGGACACCTTCTCCGTCAACGGTAAATGGGTGCCGTGGTACAACCTGCACAAGGTGTTTGCGGGCTTGCGCGACGCCTATCGCTACGCTGGCAATCTTGAAGCGAAAGCCATGCTGATCGCCTTGTCGGACTGGGCCGTGAAACTGTCGGGGTCCTTGAGCGACGCACAGATGCAAGCGATGCTGCGCGCCGAGCACGGCGGCATGAACGAAGTGCTGGCCGACGTCTACGCGATGACGGGTGAGCAGCGCTACATGGACCTGGCCGTGCGCTTCTCGCACCAGGCGGTATTGCAGCCGCTGGTGGAGCAACAGGACAAGCTGACGGGCTTGCATGCGAATACGCAAATTCCAAAGGTGATCGGTTTCGAGCGCATCGGCGCGCTGACGGGCCGGCGCGACTGGCAGCAGGCGGCGCAATTCTTTTGGCAAACCGTGCACGACAAGCGCACGGTGGCCATCGGTGGCAATAGTGTCAAGGAGCATTTCCACGACGAGCACGATTTTTCGTCGATGGTGGAAGAGGTCGAAGGGCCGGAAACCTGCAATACCTACAATATGCTCAAGCTCACCGAGCAACTGTTCAAGCGTGACGAGCAAGTGCGCTACGCGGATTACTACGAGCGCGCCCTGTACAACCATATCCTGTCGTCGCAGCGCCCGGGCACGGGCGGCTTCGTGTATTTCACGCCCATGCGCCCGAACCACTACCGCGTATATTCGCAAGTGGACAAGGGCATGTGGTGCTGCGTGGGTTCCGGCATCGAAAGCCAGGCCAAGTATGGCGAGTTCATCTACGCGCATGATGGCGACGCCCTGTACGTGAACCTGTTCATGGCGTCCACCCTGGACTGGGCAGAGCGGGGCGTCAAGATTGTGCAATCGACCCAGTTTCCCGACCAGGACACGACGCGCATCAAAGTGCAGGGAAATAAAACCTTCAGCATGAAGATACGCTATCCCCAGTGGGTAGCCAAGGGCAAGCTGCGCGTCAAACTCAATGGCAAGGCCCTGCGCGTGAACGGCGCACCGGGCGACTATGTGACCATCACGCGGGCCTGGAAGAACGGCGACACCGTCGATGTCACGCTACCCATGACGACGCGCCTGGAACAGATGCCGGACCAGTCGAATTACTATGCCGTGCTGCATGGCCCCATCGTGCTGGCGGCCAGGACGCAGCCGTTCGCCAATGAAGCCTTGAACTATTTTGCCGACGACTCGCGCATGGGCCATATCGCGCAGGGGCAAGTGTGTCCGCTGGAATCGTCACCGCTGTTCGTCAGCGACACAAAAGAGTTCATGCACAAGATCAAACCCGTGAAGGGCCAGCCGTTGACATTCACGGCGCCCGGGCTGATTCAGGGCAAGGATGCGGCGAAGATCAAACTGATCCCGTTCTTCCGCCTGCATGACTCTCGCTACATGCTGTACTGGCCCGTGTCCACGCCGGCCAGGCTGGCGCAGCTGCAGGAAACCACACGGCAAGCCGAAGCGCAGCGGCTGGCGCTCGATGCGCAAACCATCGACCAAGTGGCGCCGGGACAACAGCAGCCGGAATCCGATCATTTCTTCCAGGCCGAAGGTGGAGAAAACGGTGTCAACAAGGGCAGGCATTGGCGCCACGCCACAGGCTGGTTCAGCTATGAACTGAGCGACCCGCAAGCCGAAGCGAAGATATTGCGCCTGACCCTGTCCACCCTGGATGCGGGCCGCGTCTTCGACGTCTTGCTCAACGGGGTCAAGGTTGAAGCAGTCGCCGTGGCGGCCGATGCGCCGCAAGAGCTGCATACGGTCGATATTGCCGTGCCTGCGGCGTTGGTAGCGGCCGCCAAGGGCAAATTGACCGTGAAATTTGTCGCCGGCAAGGATTCCGTGGCGGGCGGCCTGTACGGCTTGCGCCTGCTGCGCTGAGGGAAGAGGCGACTTTGCTTGTTCTACTGATACGCAAATCGGTATCGCAAGCGAAAAAGAATTGATTGGATGGCTATGTTGCTTTCTCCTACCATGGGTTCATAAAAAACCGCCCATCCGGCATCCGGCTGTGATGGTATTCCAAAAAAACTGGAGACAAGAATGAAATTGACACGCCGCACACTCCTCGCCAGCGCCATGCTGCTCGCACTGTCCGCTACTTCTTCCGCTTTTGCCGCCAAGCCCCTTGTCATGGGCTTTTCGCAGGTGGGCGCCGAAAGCGAATGGCGCACCGCCAATACCGTCTCCATCAAGGATGCGGCCAAGAAAGATGGCGTCACCTTGAAATTTGCCGATGCGCAGCAAAAGCAGGAAAACCAGGTCAAGGCGTTGCGCTCGTTCATCGCGCAAAAGGTCGACGTGATCGCCTTCTCGCCGGTCGTTGAGTCCGGCTGGGATACCGTCTTGCGCGAAGCCAAGGCTGCCAAGATTCCCGTCATCCTGACGGACCGCGCCGTCAACGTGGCCGACAAATCGCTGTACGTGACCTTTATCGGTTCCGATTTCGTGGAAGAGGGCCGCCGCGCCGGCCAATGGCTGCTCGAGCACGCCAAGAAAACCCCGGACGCGCAACTGAACATCGTCGAGCTGCAAGGCACAGTCGGTTCGGCGCCAGCCATCGACCGCAAGGAAGGTTTCCAGGAAGTCATCGGCAAGAACCCGAAGCTGAAGATCATCCGTTCGCAAACGGGCGACTTTACACGCGCCAAGGGCAAGGAAGTGATGGAAGCGTTCCTGAAGGCCGAGGGCAAGAAGATCAACGTGTTGTACGCGCACAATGACGACATGGCCATCGGCGCCATCCAGGCCATCGAAGAAGCGGGCATGAAACCGGGCAAGGACATCATCATCATCTCGATCGATGGCGTCAAAGGCGCGTTCGAAGCCATGATCGCCGGCAAGCTGAACGTCACCGTGGAATGCAGCCCGCTGCTGGGCCCGCAACTGATGTCGATTGCCCGCGACGTCGTGGCCGGTAAACCCGTGCCAGCGCGCATCACGACGGTGGAAGGCGTGTTCCCTGCCGAGGTGGCCGCCAAGGAATTCCCGAACCGTAAGTACTAAGCTTGCCGCATGATGAATACGCAAGCGCAACACAATGCCGCGCCAGCTCCCTTGCTGGAGTTGCGCGGCATCAGCAAATCCTTTCCTGGCGTCAAAGCTCTCAGCGACGTTGCCCTGCGCCTGTATCCGGGCGAAGTGCACACCCTGATGGGACAAAATGGCGCCGGGAAATCGACGCTGATCAAGGTGCTGACGGGTGTCTACACGCCCGACAGCGGCCAGATTCTGCTCGATGGCAAGGCCATCGCCCCCGCATCCACGTCGGATGCGCAGTTGCTCGGCATCAGCACCGTGTACCAGGAAGTCAATCTGTGCCCGAACCTGTCGGTGGCGGAAAACATTTTTATCGGCCGCTATCCGCGCCGCTTCGGGGCGATCGATTGGCGTTCCATGCAGCAGCAGGCGCGTGCCTTGCTGCAGCAGTTGCAGATCGATATCGATGTCACGGCGCAACTGTCCAGCTTTCCGCTGGCCATCCAGCAAATGGTGGCCATTTCGCGCGCGCTGAACATTTCGGCCCGCGTGCTGATCCTTGACGAACCCACATCCAGCCTGGACGAGGCGGAAGTCAATCTGCTGTTTTCCGTGCTGCGCCGCCTGCGCGAGCAGGGCATGACGATTCTGTTTGTGACCCACTTCCTCGACCAGACCTACGCCATTTCCGACCGCATCACCGTCATGCGCAATGGCGAGCGCGAGGGAGAGTATGCGTGCAGCGAACTGTCGCGCCTGGCGCTGGTCAATAAAATGATCGGCGTGGCGGCCGACACGCAGGAACAAACGCTGGATCTGGCGCAAGAAGCGGGCGCCGCCAGCTTTGGCCCGACTGTGCTCGAAGCGCAGGGACTGGGCCGCAAGGGCGCCTTGCTGCCCATGGATTTCCACATCCGCCAGGGTGAATTGCTGGGCCTGGCCGGTTTACTCGGTTCGGGCCGCACGGAACTGGCGCGTTTGCTGTTCGGCGCCGACAAGGCCGACTCTGGCAGCATCGTCATGCAAGGCAAGGCACGCCAGTTCAACGTGCCACGCGATGCGATCGCCCAGGACATCGGCTTTTGCTCGGAAGACCGCAAGCACGAGGGCGCGATTTTGTCGCTGTCCGTGCGCGAAAACATCATATTGGCCTTGCAGGCCCGCACGGGCTTGCTGCGCGCCATCCCGTTCAAACGCCAGCAGGCGCTGGCCGACGAGTACGTCAAAGCGCTCGGCATCAAGACGGCCAGCATCGAAACGCCGATCGGCAGCCTGTCGGGCGGCAATCAACAAAAGGCCTTGCTGGCGCGCTGGCTGGTGACCTCGCCGGCCATGCTGATTCTCGATGAACCGACGCGCGGCATCGACGTGCGCGCCAAGCAGGAAATCATGAGTTATGTGAGCAAACTCTGCCGCAAGGGCATGGCCATCCTGTTCATTTCCTCCGAATTGCCGGAAGTGCTGCGCTGCAGCGACCGTATCCTGGTCATGCGCGACCGCAAGGCCTGCGGCGACTATGCGCGCGGCGAGCTGGACGACAGCTCCGTGCTGCAAGTGATCGCCGGAGACGCCACATGAGTTTATCCACGCCATCGAGCGCGCCACTGGCGCGTGCGGCTTCCCTTACGAATGCTTCCATGTTGCAGAGCGTCTTGCATCACCCTTTGAGCCGGCCCCTGGCCGCGCTGTTCTTGCTGCTGCTGGTCGATTTCTTTGCCATCCCCGGCTTTTTTCACTTGGAAATCCGCGACGGCCATTTGTACGGCAGCGTGATCGACATCGTCAACCGCGCCGCGCCCCTGATGCTGGCGGCCTTGGGCATGACCCTGGTGATCGCCACGCGCGGCATCGATATTTCCGTGGGCGCCGTCGTGGCCCTGTCCGGCACGGTGGCCGCCATGCTGATTGGCGGCACCATGGTGATGGACAACGGCGTGCCGACCTACGTCAGCAATATCCCCATGGGCTGGGCCTTGGCGGCTGCCCTGGGCGCGGCTTTGCTGTGCGGCGCCTGGAATGGCGTGCTGGTGGCGGGCCTGGGTTTGCAGCCCATCGTCGCCACCCTGATCCTGATGGTGGCGGGGCGTGGCCTGGCGCAATTGCTGACGGATGGCCAGATCGTCACCGTCTACTACCAGCCGTACTTTTTCATCGGCAGCGGCTACCTGTTCGGCTTGCCGTTCTCGCTGTTTCTCGTCGCTGCCGTGTTCATCATCACGGCCGTGTTGATGCGCAAGACGGCCCTGGGCCTGTTCATCCAGGCCGTTGGCATCAACCCCGTCGCCGCGCGCCTGGCCGGCATCAAGACTGCCACCCTGATCTTTTTCGTCTACGTCTTTTGCGCCGCCTGCGCGGGCCTGTCGGGCCTGATGATCAGCTCGAACATCAAGAGCGCCGACGCGAACAATGCAGGCCTGATGCTGGAACTGGACGCCATCCTGGCAGTCACCCTGGGCGGTACGTCTTTGGCCGGCGGCAAGTTCAGCCTCGTGGGCAGCATGATCGGCGCCCTCATCATCCAGACCCTGACCTACACGATCTATTCGCTGGGCGTGCCGCCGGAAGTCAACATGGTCGTCAAGTCGGTCGTCGTCTTCCTCGTCTGCCTGTCGCAATCGTCGGAATTCAAGCAATTGCTGCATCGGAGAAAAGCATGAAGGGTTTGCTGCACACCCCGTATTTCACCTCGCTCGTCACGGTCCTGCTGCTGGTGGTGATGCTGGGCCTGGGCGGCGCCGCCTATCCGGGCCTGCTGTCGACGCAAGTGATCTTTAACCTGTTGATCGATAACGCCTTTTTGCTGGTGATCGCCGTCGGCATGACTTTTGTCATCGTCTCCGGCGGCATCGATTTGTCCGTCGGTTCCGTGCTGGCCCTGTCGACCATGATCGCCGCCTGGCTGCTGAACGTGGCGCACTGGCCGCCACTGCTGGTGATTGTCACCGTGCTGGCACTGGGCACGGTGTTTGGCGCCAGCATGGGCGCGCTGATTCATTATTTCAAATTGCAGCCGTTCATCGTCACCCTGGCCGGTATGTTTCTGGCGCGCGGGCTGTGCTACTTGATCAGCATCAATTCCATCACCATCGACGACCCGCTGTTCGTGGCCATGTCGCAGACGCAATTGCAATTTCTCGGCGGTTTTGTCTCACCCGGCGTGGTGATCGCCGTGATCACGTTGCTCTTGGCCATCTGGCTGGCGCACGCCACGCCGTTCGGCCGCGCCGTGTATGCGATCGGCGGCAATGAACAGTCGGCCCTGATGATGGGCTTGCCTGTCGGCCGCACCAAGGTGTTCATTTACGCCTTCAGCGGCTTTTGCGCCGCGCTGGGCGGCGTGCTGTTTTCGTTTTACATGCTGTCTGGCTATGGCTTGCATGCGCAAGGCACGGAACTGGACGCGATTGCCGCCGTCGTCATCGGCGGCACCCTGCTCAGCGGCGGCTACGGCTATGTGGCGGGCGCGCTGTCGGGCGTGCTGGTGCTGGGCACCATCCAGACCCTGATCGCCTTTGACGGCACGCTCAGCTCGTGGTGGACCAAGATCGTCATCGGCGGCTTGCTGTTCGTCTTTTGCGTCGTGCAAAGATTGATGGCCATGGGCCAGAAGAATACCAATCGGAGTTAATACCATGTTTCAAAAGAATAAACTTGCCGCAGCCATCGGCATGGCGGCGGCGCTCGCCTGTATTGCAGTCAACGCGCCGGCGGCCAACCCCATCGTGAAAAACATCTACACGGGCGACCCGGCCGCGCTGGTCGACAATGGCAGGGTGTATTTGTACGTGGGCCACGATGAAGCGAGCGCCACGGATACGGATTACCGCATGCACGAGTGGCGCGTGTATTCCTCGTGCGACATGGCGAACTGGACGGACCACGGTTCGCCCGTGCGCTTTTCCACCTTCGCGTGGGCCGGCAAGGATGCGTGGGCCGGCGATATCGTCAAGCGCGGCAGCAAGTATTATTTTTACTCCACCGTCGACCATAAAACAATCCCCGGCAAAGCCATCGGCGTGGCCGTGTCCGACAGCCCGACGGGCCCGTTCGTCGACGCGCGCGGCAGCGCCCTGATCACGAACGACATGACGAAGCAGACTGCCATTCCCTGGGACGATATCGATCCGGCCGTCTTCATCGACACGGATGACCAGGCCTACATTTATTGGGGCAATACGGTCTTGAAATACGCCAAGCTGAAAGCCAATATGACGGAGCTGGACGGCCCGATATTGACCTTCGGCATGGATGCGTTCACGGAAGCGGCCTATATGCACAAGCATGCGGGTACGTATTATTTGTCGTACTCGCGCAATTTCCCGGAAGAGACGGCGTATTCGACGGGACCGACGCCCACCGGTCCCTGGCATTTCCGCGGCACCATCATGGACAAGAATGCCGTCGTGAAAACCATTCACCAGGCCATCATCGAATTCAACGGCAAGTCCTACATCTTCTATCACAACGACAAGTTGCCCGGCGGCGGAGAATACCGGCGTTCCGTGGCCGTGGAAGAGCTGAAATACAAGCCGGACGGCACCATCGAATTCATCCATCAAACGGCTGGCCCGGCCGCCAACCCGAGCGCCGCCTGCAAGGCATTGTGAACGCTTGTTGACCACGCATCAAAAGGAGACATACCGATATCTATAACATCGATATTGAATTAAAACTGATATCGATCATGATATGATTTATTCATGGATACCCTCAACCCCAATTGGTTCTTGCGAGCCCGCCTGAAGACGCGGCAATTGCTGCTGTTGATCGCCCTTGACGAGCAGCGCAACATTCACCGCGCGGCGGAAGAATTGCACATGACGCAGCCGGCCGCGTCCAAGCAAATCAAGGACCTGGAAGAGATGCTGGACGTGCGCCTGTTCGACAGGCTGCCGCGCGGCATGGAGCCGACCATCTACGGCGAAACGATGATACGCCACGCGCGCATGGCCTTGACGAGCTTGTCGCTGGCGCATGACGACATCGTCGCGCTCAAATCAGGCCTGACGGGCCAGGTGGAAGTGGGCGTCATCATGACGCCGGCCATGGCCTTGCTGCCGCGCGCGATTGCCCGCATCAAGCAGCAGGCGCCCTTGATGCGCATCGGCGTGCATCTGGAGCACAGCAATACCCTGATGGACATGCTGCAGCACGGCACCCTCGACTTCATGATCGGGCGCATCCTGGAAAAGGAAAGCAGCGCCGGCCTGATCTACGAGGAATTGACGGAAGAGCCGGCCAGCGCCGTGGCGCGCAATGGCCATCCGCTGCTGTCGCGCAAGAATCTGCAATTGAAGGATTTGGCGGGCCAGCCGTGGATCTTGCCGCCGCAAGGCAGCATCCTGCGCCACCGTTTCGACATGATGTTCCGCCGCGCCAGCCTGGAGCCGCCCGTCGATGTGGTCGACACCACCGCCTTGCTCCTGATCACGTCCTTGCTGCAGCAGACGGATTCCCTGCACGTGATGCCGACGGAAGTGGCCCATTACTATGAGTCGCTGAACGTGCTGAGCATTTTGCCCATCGAGCTGCCGTGCAAGATGGATGCGTTCGGCATCATCCGCCAGCAGGATCATTTGCTGTCGCCGGGGGCGGATATGTTGTTGAAAGCTGTGCGGGCGACGGCGGCGGATATGTATTGAGTGCTGTGTTGGTGGTGTCGGATTACGCGTTCCGCTAATCCGACCTACACATGGCACGGTGACAGGTAGGTCGGATTAGCCCGCAGGGCGTAATCCGACAATATCCGTGCAACATGCTCAATCGGGCACCTCAAAGAAAAACAGCTGCACCAACCGCCCATTCTCCGGCGTGTCGCCAAACACATTGCTGATCGAGTGAAAGTAGTGGCCCTTGTACACGATCAATCGGTTGTGGCGCATCGGCACTTCCAGCAGCGCTTGCCAACTGTCGCGTTGCTCCTGCAAGTCGTTGAATTTCTGCACTTTGCTGTTCGGCAGCCAGCGCTTCTGGAAATCCTTGAAGCTGGCGTAGCCGCCCGCTTTCACGTCCGCCTCGGGTAGTCTCCGGTACCAGCCGCTGGGCTGGTGGCGCCAGAAGGTGGTGCCGCCCTGGCACTGCTCGGGCGGGTTCAGATACAGCACGCCCGCATAGAAATTGAAATTGTTGCCCGTCTCATTGTCCACGTGGATATCCGTGCGCGCCATCGCGTCCGCATAGCTGAGGCGATACGAGCCGTTGTCGGGAGAGATGAAACGGATGGGGCGGCCCAGCGCCGTGGCGATGCGCTCCATGATGGCCTGGCTGGGCTGGCCCGCCGTCTGGCTGCCTGGATAATTCTGTCCCGCATAGCGCTGCTGCTCGAACGGTAACGCCAGCGCTTGCGCGCGCCAGGCCGTGGGGTCGGGCAGGAAATCGTCGAGGATGTGCAAATCTGTTTCGCGCAGGAAGTCCTGCAGCGATGGCGCGACGTTGATCGGTGTCAGCGTTTCTACTTGTTCCGCTTGCGGGCTGGCAAAGCCGATGCGGCACGTTTGCGCCAGCGCCGGATGCAGCGCCAGGCCTTGCGCGTAGCGGGCCAAGGCCAGTTCCTGCTGTCCCGTGCGGTAGTACAGCTCGGCCAGGCCCTGCAGGGTTTGCCAGCGCTGCGGACGCAGGGTGTGCGCCCGTTCCAGTTCGGCGATGGTGTCCGCCAGCCGCTGTTTTCCCATCAGCAATTCGGCATGAAGAATCGCGAAATCGTGTTCGTGCGGCGCCAGCCGCGCCGCCGTGGCGTAGCTGGCCAGCGCCGCCTCGCTGTCCGTGCCGCGCAGCACGTTACCGAGGTTGTAGTGGAACAGGGCATTGTCGGGCTGCTGCTTGAGCGACAGTTTGATGAGGCCCAGGCCGATGGCGCCCTGGCCCAGTTCCAGCATCGCCAGGCCCTGGAAATGCTGTGCTTCGGCCAGGGCCGGGTTCAGTTTATACGCGGCCTGGTAGGCGTTGATCGCCTCGATCAGCTTGCCTTGCTGCTGCAGCCCTTGCCCGTTTGCCAGATGTTGTTCCGCCAGTGTCTGTTCGCCCATATCACTATTCCGATGCAATGTGGCGAACAGTGTAACCGAGCCCGTTCTACCGTGCCTGGCTGACGGGAATTTCTTCCCCGTTCAGCTTGATCGCCACCTTGACGATCTGCGCCTTGACCTGGTTGCTGGCCATGTCCGCTTCCTGGGCATAGGCATACACGACGATGGCGAAATCCTTGTAGCCGCTGCGCGCCGCCTCGATCTTGCGCGCCGCCTCCTGGTCCACTTTCAGAAGCGAATAACCGTCGCCATTCGTGAACGCCAGCTTGTAGTCGCCGTTGTCGTACATGTAGTAATACGTGCCCGCGTCGGCGAACTTGGCGGGGAAGGCGGCCTTGTCCATCGCGTACGGCGACAGCGCGCCCTGGCCATTGATCTGGTAGCGCAGGTAGCGCTTCGTCTTGGCCTCATTGACCTTGGCGTCGATCTGCGGTTTCAGGGCGTCGAGCACTTCCTGCTTGCGGAAGGCGTCGTTGCTGCCCGCATATTCGCGCGAGATGCGCTGCGCCACGGCCGCGTAGTCGGGCGGCACGCCGGACAAGGCGAGGTAGCTGTACATCAACTGGTGGCCGCTCGTGATGTCGACATAGCTGGACGTTGGCGTGGCCGGATCCGCTTGCGGCAGGCTGGCGGCGGCCGCCTTGACTTGCGCCTTGGCTGCCATATCGGCCACGCTGGTGGCGGGCGCCGAGGCGGCCGGCGTTGCATTGTCGGAGGGCTTACCGCAGGCGGACAGCAGGATGGCGATGGCGAGCAGGGCAGGGAGGGTACGTTGCATGATATTTCCTTCAATGAATATGTAAGAGGTGAATTAGCCGATGGTTTTACGTTTGTATTCGCCGACGCCGTACGCGGCCAGGACGATGGCAGACGCCAGCACCAGGTAAAAGCCGATGCCAAACGAGAGTCCTTGCCACACTTGTCCCAGCATTTCGCTGGCCATCTGCTCGGCCATGCGGGCCGCGCGGCTGCCCATGATGCCGCCCATGGCGTTGCCCGCGTCGCTGACGGCGCCCTTGATCTTGATGAACAGCAAGCTGCTGTGGATGACGATGAACAACAGGGGCGCGCACTTGCCCAGCGCCGCTTTCGGGTGCTTGCTAACCATGGTGGCGCAGCAGGCGCCGATGGCCAGCAGGAAGAAAAATTGTGCGGACGTAAAACCGCCGCCGCCATCGCGGGCAAAGCTTTCCAGGCTGTCGGCGGACAAGCCCAGCAACTGCCAGTAGGTGCGCGAGACGGAGGCGAACAAACGGATGCCGATGGTGTTGAAGACAAAGGCGCCGGCGATCAGGACGCCCAGGCTGGCCAGCACCTTGATGCCCAGGGCGGACACGGCCTGGCCCCACAGTTGCTGGCTTTTTTCGCGCGCCAGTTTCGCCGCGCCGGCCATCTCTTCCTGCGCCAGTTGCTGCGTCGCCACGGCGCTGACGGTGGCGAGGCTGCCGGCGTCATCGAAGCGCACGTCGACGACGGCGTTGATGGCGGGCGCCACGTCCGAGCGCCAGTGCGTGGCCACGTCGAACGCATGTTGAATGCCGGCCACGCTGACGGAACCCTGTCCGCTCGGCTGGTAGGCGAGGATGCGGCCACGCTGGCCGGTGGTGAATGTTGCTGGGCTGGATGTTTGCATGGGATTTCCCTGGTCACTGTCATGCTCTATTGCATGTACCCACGGATAACGGGGGCAGTTCAGGGAAATCTAAAATTATTTAGAATTATTTTTTTGGCGGCTGCATCATGTCCTTGGCGGCGCCCTGGTAATCCTTCATCAAGCCCATGAAAGCATCCTGCAAATGCCGGGCCGCATCCTGCGGCGGCGCGCCCGTGCGCCGGGCCAGGTCGAATTTATACGCATGGGCGGGGCTGTAGCCCGCTTGCGATGCCGCGTCCAGCAGCACGCCGGCCCGCTTCAGCGAAGCGGGATCTCCCTTGACCATCAGCAATTCCGCCAGATAGGTCTGGGCAATCGGAAAGTCTTTCGCAGCCGCCTTTTCCAGCCACTGCATGCCCGCCTTCGGCTGTTTGATGCCCGCATCGCCGCCGCCGATGCCATAGCCGAGGGCAGTCAGCGCCACCAGATCGCCGCCGCGCGCGCGTTTTTCCAGTTGCTGGCGGGGAAACGGGCGGGCCGCGATCTGCATGCGGATTTCATAGTTGATGTCTTGCAGCACATTGCCTGGCCACACCTTGGCGCCCGGTGCGGCCGGCTTTTCCACCGTTGGGGCAGGCGCCGGGACCGGTGCGCGCATGCCGCCCTGGCCTTGCGTACTGGTCAGCACACCCGGCGTTGCCTGGCTGACACCCTTGCCGCTGCCCATGTTCAGCACCAGGCGCGCCGACGTTTCGCCAAACGACACGCGTGGCTTTTGCACGTCGTGCGTCATGGCGGCAACCCTGGCCGCCACTTGCGAAAACACGTCGCTCATGGGCAAGCCCGGTGCGTCGAGCGCATCGAGCAGGGCGCTCGTGTAGGGACTGTTGCGCGAATCGGGCGACCAGAAATCGCGCGCCAGGGCGCCGGGCCCGGCCGAATAGGCGATCACCACGCCGCGTGGCGCTTGCGTGTCGGCAAAGCCGTGGCTGGCCGCATTGCCGCCGGGGACCACCACGGCGCCGCCGCGCGTATATTCCTGGCGGCAAGCGTCGAGGATCAGCACGGCGCCGCGCGCGCCCGTGCGCTGCAAATCGCCCGCCAGGCTGGAAACGGACACGCCCTGGGCGGCGATGGCGGCCGCACTGAGCGCATTCATGTTGGCGCCCAGCGGCAGCACATAGTTCGCTTCGCCCGCCTGCGCGCCGTGGCCCGCGTAAAACACGAGGGCGATATCGGCGCCGCGCGCCTGCGTGGAAAACTCGGCCGAGGTCTTTTGCAGCTGTTGCGCATTGATGTCCGTGCGCAACAGCACTTCAAAGCCCAGGCGGCGCAGGCGCTCGGCCATGGCGCGCGCATCGTTCACGGGATTCAATAGAGGCTGCGGATAGGCCGCGTTGCCGATCACCAGGGCGATGCGCTTGCCGGGACCGCTGGCGGCGTTGCCCACGGCCGCTTGCACGACGTTACCGCAGAGTAAAAAGAACAGGCTGAAAAACAGGGGGATCAGGCGATGCATCGGCGTCTCGGGAATTGTCGTGAAAGTAACTAAAGTTAGCGATTTTTACTGTGATATGAGAAAATTGCTTAAATGCATTTTACCTTACTGACAAGTTTCTCTTGTCTGGCCAGCGCACGCTGCACGTCGCCGCCGGCCAGTGGCGCGTGCCGCCCAACACACGATCGGACCGGCTTTGCAATCGGAACAATTTGAACGGATTCATGCTTTCTGGACCCGCCGCCAGCAGCTGACACAAGGCGAACTGGGCGAGTTTTACCAGCGCGTCATCGCCGCGCTGACGCCGTGCCGCCCGCGCGAGGCGGCGTCGCTGGGCGACTCGCTGGCCGACTTGCGCCACCAGTTCTTCATCGAAAAAGTCCTGCACGGCGACAGCGACGCGGCGCCTCACCACGTTGGTGCCCTGTTTTTGTACTTCAAGCGTTTCATCATCGACCAGTTGCGCAAGCAGCGTATTGAGGAGGATGCCGATGCGCAAGAAGGCTGCGAGCTGCGCGCGCCCGACGCGTATGCGGAACCGCTGCGCGACTATCAGCTGACGCCACAGCAGGTGCGCGACGCGGCCGACAGTTTTATTACGACCTTGCCGCACGACTTGATCTTGCTGCTGCGCCATTGTGGCTGCGGCGGCATGCCCGTCAAGGAGTTGGCCGAACAGATCGCTTCCGCGCATTACCACGGCGGCAAGTTGGGCCTGGTGCACAGGCAGAAGGGCGAGGCCAATAGCGCGGGGCGCCAGATCGTCGAGCCGGCCCACCGCGCCACCTTGCTGGGCAGCTGGGTCTTGAACCTGCTCAAGCTGCGCGTGGGCGACGCCCTGGCCGCGCGCGATATGCAGGCGGCGCAAATAGTTTTGGATATCTTGTGCGTGGCCGCGTTATCCCTGCACATGGACCCCGCGTCTACCCAACCGAACACTGATGAAAGGCCATCGGCATGACTGCATTGACGCCCTCGCTGGCCATCGTTGCCGCGCGCCTGCCGTCGCCCCCGTCTTCCATCGAATTGCTGGATGAGGACGTGGCTGGCGATACCCCCGACTGGCGCGGCATTGCCGTGCCGGAACACCTCATGGAACGCTTTGCGCGCCGCAGCGATGCGGCGCCGCTGGCCGGGCGGCCCATCGCCGGTGGGCAGATTCATTTGCTGGCGCGCCGTCCCGGCTTTGGCGCCGTGCTGCTCGACGCCTGGGACAGCTCGCGGCAGCGCTGGCGCGGCTGGCTCGTCACGCCGGACGCATCGTATGCGGACGCCTGCGGCCTCGTGGTCGAGGAGCGCGACGCGCCCGCCGACCCGCGCGCCGGCCTGGTGCTGTGCGACATGCCCGTGACCCTGGCCGTGACGGACCTGGGCGCCTGCTTGGGCGTGTTCAGCCAGGAGCGCTTGCAGGCGGCGCGCTGGCTGGAGCAGCATGGCCGCGCGAATGCCGCCACGGCGGCGCCCGGCGTGATCGCCCGCGTCGCCCTGCCCGGCGACGATTACGCCTTGACGGGCACGCCCTTGTCGAGCGAGCTGGGCAAGGATGGCCGCGTGGCGTACCGGCAATTGCTGCGCCAGGGCTTGCAGCAATTGCAGATCGCCCCGGCCGATGCAGTGGTGCCGATATCGAAGCCTGTGCAGGCAGCCAATGCGAACCGCTGGCTGAAAATCGTCACGGCAGTGGCCGCCAGCGTGATGGTGGTGCAATCGGCGTGGCTGTTCCTGCCGAAAGAGGGCGCCGTTGTTGGCAATGCGGAGTTCCGCAACGGCGGCAGCGGCGTCGAGACGGGCGTGCGCACGCGCGTGCTGTTCCGCGCCGAGGCAACGGAGGCGGAAATCCGCACCTGGCTGCAGCGCGAGCAGCTGGAAATCGTCGCCGGGCCGGACACCCTGGGCGCCTTTACTTTGCTGTCGCGCAACCGCCAGAAAGTCTTGCCGCCACCGGGACCGGGCAATCCGCTGGCCGTCATCAATCCCTGACCCCGAAATAAGAGAAAGTTATAGAGCATGACAACGTATAAGAATTTTGCATCCGCGCACTGGCGCACATTGATCGCCGGCGTGGCCGCCGGTGTCCTGTTGACGGGCTGCGCCATGACGCCGAACGGCCGTGGCGGCGTGTTGATGGGCCTCGATACGGCCGAGCTGTTCGGCACGCCGATTTCCACCTTCCGCCTGCGCGACGGCACGGAAGGCACTTTGCGCAAGGATCCGCAGGGCAAGTATTCGATCAAGCTGTCGCAGGCCTTCCGCGTCGTGCCGCTGGCTAACGCCATCACGGCCCGCGTGGCGCGGGTGGAAAACGTGGGCGAACGCACGGTGGTGATCGTGGAAACCCAGGAGCGCGGCTGCGCCTACCGCTATGAAGTGCTGGCTTTCCAGGGCACGGACGTGCTGCAGTGGACGGTCGGCAATTGCAAGGACCGCCCCCGCGTGGACGTGGCGGCCGATGGAAAATCACTCAATATCGACTTCCCCAACTACAACCGCCTGTCGCGCATGATCTACACGGACAACCGCCTGCTCAACGCCAGCGTGGCCGTGCCGCCCGGCGTCGATACGCGCGCCCAGCCGTTTGCCGACGATGCCTTGCGCGGCACGGGGCCTGCCATCGCCACTATGCCGGCTGGCAACGACAGCGGCCGCGTGATCCCGGCGCCGCCGGCGGCCGCTCCGGCGCCTGCCGCCGCACCGAAAACGGGCAGCCGCGCCAGCGCCAGGGCGCGCCGCCAGGAGCCAGCAGCCAGGACGGCAACGCCCGCCGCCATCAGCCTGCCCGCGCCACGTGCCGCAGCGGCTGCCCCGGCGGCGCCGATGATCTTCCAGGCCGAAGAGATCAAGCCCGTCGTCATCGATTTGAGGAAATAAGATGGCCGCGAGTTTGCGCAGTCTGCAGATCCGGCAGACCTTGATCCTGATCGTCCTGACGATCATGTATTTGTGCTTCGAGCTGGGCTTCAATGCCCGTTTGCTCGACGTGGTGGGCGGCGACGTCAAGCCGCAGGACGTGGAAGGCGTCGAATTCTATGGCCGCAGCCTGTCGGGCATCGCCGCCGCGCTGGTGGTGCTGCAACTGATGTGGCGCCGCCGCCTGAAGAACAATGGCAGCGGCCCCAGCTGGAAAAAGATCCTCTTTTGCTGCGTCGCCACGGCGGCGGTCGTGTTCGGCATTTTGAAGACCACGGTCACGGTGCTGGTCGAAACGCGCGATGCGCAATTTCGCCGCTTGGCCTTCAACACGACATTGATGCAGCGCTCGCTGGTCGGCGGCAGCCTGCAATTGCAGGGCCTGGTCGATGACGCCACCCTGTTTGCCAAGCCCGAGGGCAAGGCTTTCCTCGCGCTGTTTCCCTTCCTGGCCGTCTCGGTGGGCCACCTCGATGAGCGCATGGAGCCGGCCAAGGAGCAGTTGATCAATTTTAATGTCCGCAAGATCGCCGGCGGCGCGGCCGGTTACTATGACAAGTATCAGAAGGCGATTGGCGAAGTGCACGACAAGTGGAAATTGTATTCGGGCATGATTCCCGACGACGATGCAGGCTTGCGCCAGCAGCAGGAAACGGCGTGGAACGATTACCGGCAAAGCCTGTCGCGCCACGGCTGGCAACCGCATTCCGTGCCGGCGCGGCGCAAGGCGGCCGTCGTCAACAATGTCCGTAAAAAGGTGCCGGTATCGGCCAACTGGCATCCGGCCGACCAATTGAGTTTCCGCGCCGCCGTCAAGCGCCGCTATGCGTCGGAAGCGGCCAGCAAGGGCTTGCATATCAAGGGCGACCGTATTCCGCCGGGCTTGTCCTTCGCCGCCTTCGTGGCGCGCCCCGGCATCCAGGCCGTGCTGCGCGACGGGCCGGACGGCGGCGATGGCAGCGAAGCGAGCAAGGGCTTGCGCTTGCCCAAGGGTGCCGTGGTGCAGGAGGCGTATGCGAGTCCCGCCGAGTTCAGCCGCCTGTTCGACCAGTTCGCCGCGCGCCAGACGGCGGAAAAACTCGTGGAATACCGCGCCAGCCGCAACGATTTCGAGGTGGGCGGCAAGTACTTTGAAGAGGGCAAGGAAGCGGCGCGCGCGGCCATCGTGCCGCCCGTGGCCCTGTTTTTCTCGCTGCTGGGCGCCATCGGCCACTTCTCGAAATTGCTGTACCTGATCGCCACGGTGGGCTTGCTGGTGCTGGCGGCGCGCCGCGGCGAGCAGGCGGGCGCCGATGGCCAGCTGAGCCGCCGTTCCGCCTGGATCGCCACGGGCGTGCTGGCCGGCGCCTTCCTGGGAACCTGGGGTATCTTTACCCTCTCGGACAATAATGTCACGAAGAGCGAGCTGTTCCGCCAGATGCTGGACTGGAACCGCCAGGCCGCCGACGACAGCACGCGCTGGCAAATCGCCGGCAAGGGCTTGCTGGCCAATATCACGCACGTCGTGGCGGTGGGGCAGGGCTACAGCTACCCCGTCAACGAAGCGATCCGCATCCACGTTTTGCAGGGAATTCATTATGGCTATCATCCGGGACAAAAATAAGGCGGCCGCGCTGGCCTTGCTGCTTTCCATGGCCAGCACGGCCGTCCAGGCCGATTGCCTGGGCATGAAGGTGCACGCGCACCGTGGCGCCGGCAATGCGCCGGAAAACTCGCTGAGCGCGCTGCGCAACACGTATTTCGGCACCTGGGACGGCGTCGAGACGGATTTGCAGCTGCTGGGCGACGGCAGCTGGGTGGTGCACCACGACCTGCTGACGGGCAGAGTCGTCGACACGGGATCGCCCCGCACCGTGAAACAGTTGACGGCCGACGACTGGCGCGCCGCCAGCATGAAGAACCGCGGCGTGGCCACGCCGGAAACACCGCCGTTTGTGACCGACGTCGCCGACCTGGCCACCGCTTTCCCGAGTAAAACCCTGAACGCGGAAATCAAGGATGTCGTGTCCTCGTGCGCACCTATCGCCACCCTGGTGGGGCAGTTGCGCGCGAACATCAAGCACGGCAACTGGTTCCTGACGTCGGGCGTGCCGAACAACCTGGCGTGCGCGCGCCGCGCCGATCCGCAGGGTTACCTGGGCCTGCTGGTGTTTGACGCGCGCAATGCGCAGGCGGCCGGCGCCAACCGGGTCAGCCGCTATATCGCAAAAAATGCCCGTCCACCCAAGCTGGACAAGCCGTGGCTGCAACGCGTGCAGCAGCAGATCGGCATGCCCACGGGCGTGCACGTCGACGCGCGCAGCCTGGACGCCAATCCGAATTTGCTGATGGACGCCGCCAGCCTGAACATGCCCGTCTTCGTGTATGCCGTCGATGGCGACTCGGCCCTGGCCGCCTCGCTGTTGCGTGCGCAGCAGCGCAGCCACCGCCTGCCCAGCGGCGTCATCCTTGACGGCAATCCCGAAACGTTTTGCGCGATGATGAAGTAAGCGCTTTCACCGAGAGACCACGCCATGACCATGCCACCATCGACCCCCGCCAACCTTGCCGGCAGCGCCATTGGCGCCATGTTCTTTTCCCTGTTTGGCGGCCTGTGGGTGGCCGCCTGGTGCGTGCAGACGTATGGCGCGCATCCCTTGAGGTTGCTGCCGGTTGCCGCAATCACCGTCTTGCTGTTCATGCTGGCGTGGCGCCAGTTTCGCCGCCACCGGGCCGCGCATGCGGCGGCGGAACAATCGCCACAGGCCAAACGCGTGGGCCGGCTGTTCAATATCGTGAACGCCGGGCAATGGATCGCCATCTTCATCGTCGGCAACGTCCTGAAAAACCTGGGGCTGCAGGCGTGGTTCATTCCTGCCGTCATCTTGATCGTGGGCCTGCATTTCTTTCCGCTGGCCTGGCTGTTCAAGGCGCGCCGCCACCTGGCCATCGGCATGGCGCTGTGCGTATGGGCCATCGGCTATCCGCTGACCCTGCGCCATGGCCCCATCCATCCCGTCGGCTGCCTCGGCGCCGGCCTGATCCTGTGGGTGGCGGCCCTGTCCGCCGTGCGCGCCGGTTTTGCCGTGCAGCAGAGCGCCTTGCAGCCCCAGAAATAGCTTACCGACGGCCCGTGCAGGGCCGCTTTTTGCACAGTTTTTGCGCATTGCAGCATCGATAATGTTTGCATCGGGCGCGCGACTGGCTTATAAATGTAATCGATTACATTTATATGAAAAGCACCATGCCAGCAGCCGTCCCATCCCCTTTGCCGACAGAAACCGTCTCCATCAGCGCCGTCGCCGCGCATGCGGGCGTGTCGGTGGCCACCGTCTCGCGCGTGATGAACGAGCAGGCGGGAGTGCGGGCGCCCACGCGCGACAAGGTGCTGGCTTCCGTGGCCGTGCTCGGCTACCGCATGAACCACCTGGCGCGCAGCCTGCGCACGGCCGAGAGCCGCATGCTCTTGACCATGGTGCCCGACGTGGGCAACCCGTTCTATGCGCAGATCGTGCGCGGCATCGATACGGTGGCGCGCGAACACGGCTACTTCGTGCTGCTGTGCGACACGGGCGCCGACGCGGGCCGTGAGCGCTCGTATTTCGACTTGCTGCGCATGCACCGCGCCGATGGCGCCATCTGCCTCGACCCGGACACGGTGCAACATGCCCTGTCACATGAATCCGTCAGCCTGCCGTGGGTGGCCTGCTGCGAATTCGACCCCGCCGTCGCCGTGCCCTATGTCGGCATCGACAACCACCGCGCCGCCTCCGACGCCGTTGCGCATTTGCTGGCGCGCGGTCATACGCGCATCGGCCTGATTAACTCCGATGAACGCTATCTGTACGCACGGCAACGCCAGCAAGGCTATCTGGACACCTTGGCGGCGGCCGGCTTGCCCGTGCAGCCGCAGTGGGTGCACACGGTGCAAAGCCTCGATTACGAAGCGGGCACGGCCGCCACCTTGCGGATGATGGCGCAGCCCGATGCCCCGACGGCCATCTTTGCCGTCTCCGACACCCTGGCCATCGGCGTCTTGAGCGCGCTGCGCCAGCTGAACAAGCGCGTGCCGGAAGACGTGGCCGTCATCGGCTTCGACGATATCGCCATCGCCGCGCAGATCGATCCGGGCCTGACCACGATTGCCCAGCCGATGCGCGAGCTGGGCGAGACGGCGGCGCGATTATTGCTGCAGCGTTTGGCGAACCCGGCGGCCAGCGTGCCTGGTGTGCTGCTGCAACACCAATTAATTTTGCGAGGGAGTGCATAGTGAGCGTTGCCGTCGGTTTCGAGGGGGTGTGCAAGGATTTCGGCCCCGTGCGCGTCTTGCATGGCGTCAGTTTTACCTTGTCGCCGGGGCGCGTGTATGGCTTGCTCGGTGAAAATGGCGCCGGCAAGTCGACCCTGATGAAAATCCTCGCCGGCTACGAGGCCGTCAGCGAAGGCCAGTTGCTGATCGATGGCCAGCCCCGGCACTTTGACAGTTCGCGCGCCGCGGAATCGGCCGGCATCGTGCTGATCCACCAGGAGTTCAACCTTGCCGAACACCTGACGGTGGCGCAGAACATGTTTTTAGGCCACGAGAAAACGCGCGGCTGGCTGCTCGACGAGAGCGCCATGAGGGAAGAAGCGTCGCTCTACCTGAAACAGGTGGGCCTGGAGGTGTCGCCCGACACGAAAATCCGCGACCTCATCGTGGCTGAAAAGCAACTTGTGGAAATCGCCAAGGCCCTGTCGCGCCGCGCCCGCTTTTTGATCATGGACGAGCCGACCGCCACCCTGACGTCGTCGGAAACCCAGCGTTTGTTTGCCGTGATGGCGCAGCTGAAAGCGGACGGCGTGACGATTTTGTATATCTCGCACAAGCTCGATGAAGTCGAGCGCAACACGGACGAGGTCATCGTCATGCGCGACGGGCGTTTCGTCACGCGCGAACCGACGGCCAGCCTCACGCGCCAGCAGATGGCGAACCTGATGGTGGGGCGCGAATTGTCGGACATGTTCCCGGTCAAGGTGGCGCTGGCGAAAGACGCTCCTGTGTTGCTGAAAGTGGAGGGTTTGTCTGTTCCCGGCTGGGCCAAGGATCTGTCCTTTGAGGTGCGCGCCGGCGAAGTGCTGGGCTTTGCGGGCCTGGTGGGCGCGGGGCGCACGGAATCGTTCGAGGCCTTGCTGGGCTTGCGTCCGCGCAGCGCGGGGGTGATCCATCTCAATGGCCAGCCGGTCGATATCCGTACCCCCAAGCAAGCCATGCAGCATGGCATGACCTACCTGAGCGAAGACCGCAAGGGAAAAGGTCTGCATGTGAACCTGGGCTTGCGCGAAAACCTCACCATGATGACGATGGAGCGCTATGCGCGGCCGTGGCTGGACTTGAAAGCGGAAAAGGGGGCGCTGGCCAAGGCTGTCGCGGACTTCAATATCCGCACGGGCGACCTCGACAGCCGCGCACGCATGCTGTCGGGCGGCAACCAGCAAAAGCTGGCGCTGGCGAAATACCTGCATTCCGACCCGCGCGTCGTCGTGCTCGACGAGCCGAGCCGTGGCGTGGACGTGGGCGCCAAGCGCGACATTTATTTCCTGATACACCGCCTGGCCGCCGAAGGGCGCGCCGTGATCGTGATTTCATCCGAACTGATCGAATTGATTGGCCTGTGCCACCGGGTCGCCGTGATGCGCGCCGGCACCTTGCAAGCCACCCTGTCTGCTGACCACCTGACTGAAGAGGAGTTGATTGCCCATGCAACCGGCACGCACTGACACCACCGTATCTCCGCTTGCCAGCTTGGGCGCGCGCATCAAGGGCTTTGGCCCCGTGCTGGGCCTGTTATCTCTGTGCATCGCGGGCACCTTGCTCAATGGCGACTTCGCCACCGTGGACAACCTGATGAACGTGCTCACGCGCACGGCCTTCATCGGCATCATCGCCGTCGGCATGACTTTTGTGATCATTTCCGGCGGCATCGATTTATCGGTCGGCTCCATGGCGGCCCTGATCGCCGGCTGCATGATCTATTTCATGAATGCGCTGGCGCAAGGCGCGGGCGGCAACCTGGCGCCGATCACCATGCTGGTGCTGGGCATCGCCATGGCGCTGGTATTGGGTGCCGGATTCGGCCTGATGCATGGCTTGTTGATCAGCAAGGGCAATATCGAGCCGTTCATCGTGACCCTGGGCACCTTGGGCATCTTCCGCGCCGTCTTGACCTACCTGGCCGATGGCGGCGCGCTGACCCTGGACGCCACCCTGTCCGAGCTGTACAGCCCCGTCTATTACACGAGCGTGCTGGGCGCGCCGATCCCGATCTGGATCTTTTTATTCGTCGCCGCGGCCGGCGCCATCATTTTGAACCGCACGACCTTTGGCCGCCATGTGCAGGCGATTGGTTCCAACGAGCAAGTGGCGCGCTATGCGGCCATCAATGTGGATAGAGTCAAGATCGCCACCTACATGCTGCTGGGCGTCTGCGTGGGGATCGCCACGGTGCTGTACGTGCCACGCCTGGGCTCGGCCACGCCGACCACGGGCTTGCTGTGGGAACTCGAAGCCATCGCCGCCGTCGTCGTCGGCGGCACGGCGCTGAAGGGGGGAGAGGGGCGCATCGTCGGCACCGTGATCGGCGCCATCCTCTTGTCCGTGATCAGCAATATCCTGAATTTGACCAGCATCATCAGTGTCTACCTGAATGCCGCAGTGCAAGGCGTGGTGATCATCGCCGTCGCCTTCCTGCAGCGAGGCCGCAAATAAAAACACAGCGGCGTTCTGAAAGGGCAGCCAACGGGCGCCCACAACCTTGGAGGAGAGCAGCATGAAGAGCTTTAGACGGGTAGCAGGGGTAGCAGGGATGGCAGTGCTGGTGATGCAGGCGTGGGCGCTGCCGAGTGCACAGGCGGCGGAGAAGCTGGTGGTGGGCGTGGCGATTCCCACGGCCACGCACAGCTTTACCTCGGGCATCGTCTGGTGGGCGAACCAGGCCAAGGCGGAACTGGAAAAAGCCCATCCGGGCCTGAAAATCATCGTCAAGACGGCCGCCACGGCGCCCGAGCAGGCGAACCAGTTGCAGGACATGTTGACGGTGAACAAGATCAACACCCTGGTGATCTTCCCCATCGAATCGGCCTCGCTGACGCAGCCCGTCGCGCAAGTGAAAAACAAGGGCGTCTACGTGACCGTGGTCGACCGTGGCTTGACGAACACGCAGTCGCAGGATGCCTACATCGCCGGCGACAACACGGCCTTCGGCAAGCTGCCGGCCGAGTATCTGGCGAAAAGCCTGAATGGCAAGGGCAATATCGTCGTACTGCGCGGCATGCCGACCACCCTCGACAACGAGCGCTACGACGCGTTTTCCGCCGTGATGAAGGGCCATCCCGAGATCAAGGTGCTCGACGCCAAGTACGGCAACTGGAACCGCGACGATGCCTTCAAGGTCATGCAGGATTACCTGACCCGCTTCAAGCACATCGACGCTGTCTGGGCCGCCGATGACGACATGGCCATCGGCGTGCAAAAAGCCATCGCGCAAGCCAAGCGCACGGACATCAAGCAAGTGTTCGGCGGCGCGGGCGCGAAGGGCGCCGTGAAAAAGATCATGGATGGCTCCGACCCGCTGATCGTGGCCGACGTATCGTACTCGCCGAAATTCATGTACGACGCCATCAAACTGACGACGGAAGCGCGCCTGAAAGGTGATAAATTGCCGGCCAACACGATCATCCCTTCGGTGCTGATCACGCGCGAGAACGCCAAGCAGTTTTACTTTCCGAACTCGCCTTTTTAACGACACCCCAAAACCAGGGCTGGGGTCGTACCCTCAGGGTACGACCCCGGGTTTCGGTTTGGGTTAACAGGACATTGATATGAAAACCATCCAGGGCCCGGCCATTTTCCTGGCCCAGTTTCTCGGCGATGCACCGCCGTTCGACTCGCTCGAGCACTTGGCGCAATGGGCGGCCGGCCTGGGTTACAAGGGCTTGCAGCTGCCGACGGCGCCGCGATTGTTTGACCTGGAGCAGGCGGCCGGCAGCCAGCAGTATTGCGACGACGTGACAGCCCTGCTGGCGCGCCACGGCTTGCAGGTGACGGAATTGTCGACGCATTTGCAGGGCCAGCTGATCGCCGTGCATCCCGCCTACGACGCGCTGTTCGATGGCTTTGCGCCCGAACACGTGCGTGGCGACAGCGCGGCCCGCACGGCCTGGGCCACGCAGCAACTGCTGTGGGCGGCCACCGCCTCGCAGCGCCTGGGCCTGACGGCGCACGTGACGTTTTCCGGCGCGCTGGCCTGGCCGTATCTGTATCCATGGCCGCAGCGCCCGGCCGGCCTGGTGGAAACGGCATTTGCCGAACTGGCCAAACGCTGGCTGCCCATCCTCGACGCGTTCGACGCGGCCGGTGTGGACGTCTGCTATGAGTTGCATCCTGGCGAGGATTTGCATGACGGCGTGACCTTCGAGCGCTTCCTGGCCGCCGTCAACGACCACCCGCGCGCCTCGATTCTGTACGACCCCAGCCACTTCGTGCTGCAGCAGCTCGACTATCTGGCCTTCATCGACATTTATCATGCGCGCATCAAGGCCTTCCACGTCAAGGACGCCGAATTCCGGCCGAACGGGCGCCAGGGCGTGTATGGCGGCTATGCCGACTGGCAAGACCGGGCCGGACGCTTCCGCTCGCTGGGCGATGGGCAGATCGATTTCAAGGCGATCTTTTCGAAGATGGCGCAGTACGACTTTCCCGGCTGGGCCGTGCTGGAATGGGAATGCTGCCTGAAGCATCCCGAGGATGGTGCGGCCGAAGGTGCGCGTTTCATCCGCGAGCACATCATCCACGTGGCTGAACACGCATTTGACGATTTCGCGGGCAGTGCGGTTGACCAGGATCAAATTCATCACTTGCTTGGCATGAAATAAGGAGACGACATGCAGCGACGCTTACGGCTGGGCATGGTAGGGGGCGGGCAGGGCGCATTCATCGGCGCCGTGCACCGCATCGCGGCGCGCATCGACGACCAGTACGAGCTGGTGGCGGGCGCCCTGTCGTCCGATCCGCAGCGCGCGCGCGACAGCGGCGCCGCGCTGCACCTGGCGCCCGAACGCTGCTACAGCGATTACCGCGCCATGGCGCAGGCGGAGGCCGCGCGCGCTGACGGCATCGAAGCCGTGGCCATCGTCACGCCGAACCATTTACATGCGCCCGTCGCCACGGCGTTTATGGAAGCGGGCATCCACGTGATCTGCGACAAGCCGCTGGGGATTTCCCTGGCGGAAGGGCAAAAGCTGGCGGCGCTGGCCGAGCAGAAAAATTTGCTTTTCGCACTCACGCATACCTACAGCGGCTACCCGCTGCTGCGCCACGCCCGGGCCATGGTCGAGGCGGGCGAGATCGGCGAGCTGCGCCTCGTGCAGGTCGAGTATTCGCAGGATTGGCTGGCCGATGCGATTGCGGCGGGCGGCATGAACGAAGGCAACTGGCATAACGACCCGCTGAAAGCTGGCCCAGGCGGCACCTTGCTCGACGTGGGCTTGCACGCCTACCACCTGGCGCAGTTCGTCAGCGGCTTGACGCCGCAATCCGTGCTGGCGGAACTGTCGACCTTTGTACCGAACCGCAGCCTGGACGACCACGTGCAGGTGATGCTGCGCTACGCCAACGGAGCCAAGGGCACCCTGTGGGCCAGCCAGGTGGCCACCGGTTGCGAAAACACGGTGCGCCTGCGCCTGTTCGGCAGCAAGGCCCAGCTCGATTTTGACCAGGAAAAACCAAATGAGCTGTGGTGTACGCCGCAGGGTGGCAACCGGCAACTGCTGCGTCCGGGCCGGGTCGACAGCGCCGCCGCGCGCCACGCCACGCGCGTGCCGGCCGGCCATCCGGAGGGGTATCTGGAAGCGTTCGCGCAGCTTTACCTGGACGCGGCCCTGGCCATCCGCGCCTTGCAATCGGGCTTGCCCGTGCCCAAGGAAGCCAGCTGGCTGCCCACCGTCACCGACGGCGTGGCCGGTCTGGCTTTTGCGGAAGCCGTGCTGCGCAGTCATGCCAATGGCGCGAGCTGGACGACCCTGGCAAGCTGACTGTTACACTGGAGCCATGCGCTCCTTTACCATCACCATCCTTCCGCAAGGCTGGCAATTCCCGGCCGACGCGGGCACGACCATCTTAGCCGCCGCTGAGCTGGCCGGTATCCGCCTGCTCAGTTCCTGCCGCAATGGCACTTGCCGCACCTGCCTCTGCCACATGCCTGCAGGCCAGGTGCGCTACATGGTGGACTGGCCCGGCATCAGCCCCGATGAACGGCTCGACGGCTACATCCTGCCCTGCGTGGCCGTGGCCGAAAGCGACCTCACCATGCAGGCGCGCGCCGTGCGCACGGGCGCCTGAATCAGGAGGACTTGCCGCCCTTGAGGCGCTGCAGCAGCGCGTCCACGCTGTCGCTGACTGGCAAGCCGTGGCGGCGCAGCAACTGCACGTGTAGCACGAGGTTTTCCAGCACCAGCTTGGCCGCCACGGCCAGCAGGGCCAGGTTGCGGTCTTCCGGGCTGAAACTTTCCATCGCGTCGGCCATCTCGCACAGGTGGTTGGCGATCAGCCCGCGCAATTCCTGCTCGTCGAAGGGCAAGTCGGCAAAATCGATGGGATCGGCCACTTCCACCTCCTGCATCAGCACCGCTAGTTCTTCCGGGGTAATCGTCATGCCTGGCCTCCTTGTGTGCTTGCCGCTATTTTAATTGTATTGGCCGCAAAGCGGACTAGAATGAGTCGAGGCCGACGACGTCGAAGGGCAGCATGGCGCATCTGCATTTTACGCAACAACTGGCACGCTTCCTCGACGTCCCCACGCTGGAGGTAGATGCGCCACGCCTGCGCGCCGCCTTGGATAGCGCGTTTGCGCAACAGCCGCGTCTGCGCGGCTACGTGCTCGACGAGCAGGGGGCTTTGCGTCCCAATGTGGTGATTTTCATCGACGGCGCCCGCTGCCGCGAGCGGCGCGTGCTCGACGATGCCTTGCGGCCCGACAGCCAGGTGTATATCTTGCAGGCACTTTCAGGAGGTTGACGCCATGACAGCAGTCCCGCAGCGCGCGTATCTCGGCACCCGCAAGGGCTTGTTCCAGTTCGATGTCGATGCGGCCGGCGCCTGGCAGTTGGCGCTGGTGCAGTTTGCCGGCGATCCCGTTTCCATGCTGCTGCACGATGGCCGCGACGGCGCCTTATATGTCGCCCTGAACCTGGGGCACTTCGGCGCCAAGCTGCACCGCCTCGACGCGGGCGCCAGCGCGTGGCAGGAAGTCGCCGTGCCCGCCTACCCCGCCAAGCCCGAGGACAGTAGCGATACCGTGGACTGGACCTTGCGGCAGGTCTGGTCGCTGGCGGCCGGCGGCGCGGACCAGCCCGGCGTGCTGTGGGCAGGCACCCTGCCTGGCGGCCTGTTCCGTTCAAATGACCGCGGCGACAGCTGGCAGCTGGTGGAATCCTTGTGGAACGTGCCGCAGCGCGCGCAGTGGTTTGGCGGCGGCTATGACGTGCCCGGCATCCACAGCATTTGTGTCGACCCGCGCGACAGTCAAAAGGTGCTGGTCGGCGTGTCCTGCGGCGGCGTGTGGCAAACGCGCGATGGCGGTGCCAGCTGGAGCCTGAGCGCGACGGGCATGCGCGCCGACTACATGCCGCCCGAGCTCGATGAAAACGAAGCCGTGCAAGACCCGCATCGTATCGTGCGCAGCGCCGGCACGCCGGACGCGCTGTGGTGCCAGCACCATAACGGCATCTGGCGCTCGGACGATGCCGGCTGGCACTGGCAGGAAGTCACCACGGCGCCGCTGTCGCATTTCGGCTTTGCCGTGGCCGTGCATCCGCGCGATGGCGACACGGCCTGGTTCGTGCCGGCGCAGGCGGACGTGCTGCGCATTCCCATCGATGGCGCGCTGGCCGTCACGCGCACGCGCGATGGCGGAAAAACCTTCGAGGTGTTGCGCGCGGGCTTGCCGCAGCAGCATTGCTACGACCTCATCTACCGCCACGGGCTGGCGCTGGCCGACGACGGCCGAAGTTTATTGATGGCCTCAACGACAGGGGGCGCCTGGTATTCGGGCGACGAGGGCGAGCATTGGCAGACCATCTCTGCTCACTTGCCGCCCGTTTATGCCGTCTGTTTTGCCACGCCGTAGTAGCACAGGAAGATATCGACGGCCAGTTCCGTCACTTCGCGCCGGCGTGCCGGGCCCAGCAGAGGCTCGCCCAGGGTGATCTGCGGCCAGAAGGCAAAGGTTTTTAAAGGCGACATCAAGAGGTGCGCCACTTCCACCGTCTCGCCCGCCTTGATGCGCCCGTCTTGCTGCGCCGCCCGAATCCAGATATTCAGGCCCGTTTCCTTTTCATTCAGGCGCGCCACCATGGCTTGCGCGCGCTCGGGCGAGTGGATGGTTTCGCCAAAGATCACGCGCGCCAGGTCGATGAAGGCCGGGTCGCACAGCAATACCATTTTCTGCTCGACCAGGGCCAGCACCTGCGGCCGTAGCGGCTGGTCGGCAACATAAGGCACGGCGGGCTGGGCCACGCTGCTTTCCCACATGCGCTGCAGGATTTCCGCGAACAACTCGTCCTTGCTGGGGAAATGGTTGTACACGGTGCGCTTGGAAACGGCGGCCGTGGCGGCGATCCTGTCCATGCTGGTCGCATCAAAACCGTGGTCGCGGAACTCGGCGATGGCGGCATCGACGATGGCGACGCGCTTGCGGTCGGTGAGGCGTTGCGGTGCGGCCATGGCTGAAAATCTCCTTTGAAAACAATATTTTACACCTCCTGGTTTACTTTGCCAGGAATAGGAACTACACTGTGTAGTGTAATTTAATCCTTGTACTTTCCTTGCCGGGCCACATATGCACTTGCACCGAGCCGCACGTCGTCTCTTCTTTCTGGGAGTCCTGATCATCATGAGTTCTTGCACCCTGCGCGCCGCGCCTGCCGCGCCCGCTGAATCCCCACAACGCCACGAAGGCAAGTTCCGCAACCCCGTGGAAATGTACAAACTGGGCACGGCAGCGACGCTCAAGCTGCTGTGGACATTTGTCTTTGATAAACCGGACAGCACGGTGCCGGCCGCTACCGTGCCCGTGCAAGTCTTGACTCGGGCGCAGCTGCTGGCCGCGCCCGATAACAGCCTGTTTCGCCTCGGCCACTCGACCCTGCTGTTGAAACTGAACAATGAATTCTTCCTGACCGACCCCGTGTTTTCCGAGCGCGCCTCGCCGGTGCAGTGGGCTGGACCGAAGCGTTTCCATCAGCCGCCTATCAGCATCGCCGACTTGCCGCCGATCAAGGCCGTGATCTTGTCGCATAACCATTACGATCACCTCGACTATGCTGCCGTGCTGCAACTGGCCGCCAAGACGGAACATTTTGTTGCGCCTCTGGGCGTGGGTGACACCCTGGTCGAATGGGGCGTGCCGAAGGACAAGGTACAGCAATTCGACTGGTGGCAAGGCACGACGATTGCCGGCGTGAAACTTGTTGCCACGCCATCGCAGCATTTCTCGGGGCGCGGCTTGTTTGACGGCAATCAAACCCTGTGGGCCTCGTGGGTGATTGACGCGCCCGAGGTGCGCGTGTTTTTCAGCGGCGACTCCGGCTATTTCGACGGTTTCAAGCAGATCGGCGACAAGTATGGCCCGTTCGACGTGACCATGATCGAGACGGGCGCGTATGACAAGCTGTGGCCGGACGTGCACATGCAGCCGGAACAGACCTTGCAAGCCCACCTGGACTTGCGCGGCAAATGGCTGATGCCCGTACACAATGGCACCTTTGACCTGGGCCTGCACGCCTGGCATGAACCGTTTGACCGCATCACGGGGCTGGCGGCCAAGCAGGGCGTGAACCTGGCCACGCCGCAGATGGGCGAGGCGGTCGACCTGGCGCAGCCGAAAAAAGGTGAAAAATGGTGGCTGGCGATGCTGGAAGAAGAGATGGTGCGGTAATCTACGCCGTCACGTCGATCAGGCGTCCCAGGGTCTGGCCATAGCCGTTCAGCTGGGGCGTGCTTTTCGGCGCTGCGGGGATGGCTTGTTGCGGCACGGCCACCTTGATCGCCTGGTCCAGCTGCGGCGCCTTGATGGCGGTGGGGGCATCGGCCTGGGCTTGCTGGCTGCTGCGTTGCGTCTGGCTCAGCGATTCCTGTTCCCGCGCCAGCAACTGGCGGCTTTGCGCCAGCTGTTCACTGTCGCGCTGTACCTGGTTCTGGCCTTGCTCGACCCGGCGTTGCGCCGTGGCCAGCGAGGCTTGCAAGTTGTTGACAGACGTTAGCGTGACCACATTGTTCACCTTTGAAAGTATGTCCAGGCGTGTACAGAAAAGAGGGGAGTCCAGGAAGATGTGCTGCACCAGACGCAACATGTCTGGCGGTAACCTTTACCTGAATCAAGAGTAGGACAAATTCTCGCACAGTTCCAGTAAATATGTTTTCTTGATAATGCTATCGCGTGCGCCCTGTGTTGTCGACACGGCATGCCAAAGGTGAGCCAGTGATTGTCGAAGTGAGCACATGCTGTCGCCTTTGAGCATTGTTTATCAGCCATCGGCGCTGCAATGCCATAGAGAGGCACAAGTGATCACATTTAAAACGTTGCCTTTTAGATAGTCAATGTATTGTTGTTTTTATACCATGTCTGCGCACGCTAATGCGCGGCCTGTTTGGCGCTCTGGGCTATAATTGACGGTCAGAGTTGGTTTCTTTTGCCATACAGACAGGTAGTTAACATGAATCTCAAGAGCCTCGCAATTGCCCTCGGCATGTCGAAAACGACAGTCAGCAGGGCGTTGAACGGCTATCCGGAAGTCAATTCCCGCACCCGTGAAATCGTCCTGGCCGCCGCCAAGAAAGTCGGCTACCGGCCCAACCCGCTCGCGCGCAGCCTGGCCGTCGGCCGCACCAATGTGCTGGGCATGATCTATCCCCTGCTGCCCAGCGACCTGGGCGACAGCGTCTTTCTTTCCGTGGTCAATGGCATGTCCGACGCCGTCGAAGCGTCGAAGATGAGTTTGATCATCGCCCCCGTGTCGCCGCAGAATGAACAGCCGTCATATGAAAACATGGTGCGCGGGCGCCAGGTCGATGGCCTGGTGGTGGGCCGCACCAAGGTGCTTGACGAGCGCATCGCTTACCTGACGAAAGTCGGCTTTCCCTTTGTCGCGAATGGCCGCACGCGCATCGACGCGCCGTACGCGTATTTTGACTACGACAACGACACGGGCATCGACCTGGCCGTGTCCTTCCTGGCGGCGCATGGCCACCAGCGCATCGCGTTGTTGAGCGCGCCGCTGGCGCTGCATTTTGCGTATGAGCGGAAGGAAAGTTTTATCCGCTGCATGGCGCAAGCGGGCTTGCCGGTCGATCCCGCCTATCTGCTCGACAACACTTTTGATCGCCGCAGCGGCTACCAGGCCATGCAGCAATTGCTGGCCTGCTCGCCCCGTCCGACCGCCGTCATCGTCGACAATCACTTGTCCGGCGTGGGCGTGGTGCGCGCGCTGATGGATGCGGGCATCGAGATCGGCAAGGAAATCTCCGTCATCGTCTGGGGCAATGTGGAAGACACCTTGATTGGCATCAACGTCACCACCATCGACCAGCCCGACCTGCGCCGCGCCGGCGCCAAGATGGTTGAAATGCTGCAATCGCTGCTGGCCGGCACGCCGCCGGAACGGCTGCAGGAAATCTGGCAACCGGTGCTGTTGCCGGGGGCGACGGTGGGGCGCTGCGCGGATTGAGTAAGCATGCGTTGCAAGTCCGGGACTCGTCCCGGACTTGGTTCTACAGTATCTAATGCTATCTCTTACGCTGTTTTCTCTGCATCTTCCGCAGGCAAATGCATCAAGACGGTAGCCTTCAATTGTTCTGCATGGGTGTACAGATCGTCTAGGCTGGCAATTGGAAACTTTTCCTCTTCCCTCTTTTGATTGAACAGGCCAACGGCAAGTTTTTCAGTATTGTTGAAGCGTAGGCGGCAAACTGGCTTACGATTATTGTCGTCTAACAAGATCGCACAGTAACTCTGCGAATCACGCATGACTATGCGGCGCGAACTGACAACACCGCGCAGTATCGCGCGGATGATGTGCAATCCTTCGATCTCTTCTGGTGTCGTGATGATCGGGTTTTCAACGACACCCTCAGGAGGAATGACTGGTACCAGTTCTTGTGCCGGTGATGATTCCGGCGTCATTGCGCCCTTGAGGCGATCATTGATGCGCTCCCCCAATAATTGCTCAAATGCCCGTTTAGTAATGACGGTAAATTGATCTTTGACAGCGGGTGTAAAGCGCTTTCCTCCGAGTAAATCTGATGACAGTATTTTTACAAATTCTTCGGAGGGATTGAGTGTCCATTCTGCCAGACGATTCTGGATAGCACGCGTATATTTTAGATCGTTCGCTGTCGTCAATATGGTATCGACGTCGAATTGAGATTTTGCAAATTTCTTGAGTTCATCCACATCACGCTCTTTGAAGTCCAGAATATTAAACTCAAAGAAGGGTTTTTCATCCATCTTGTTGGGTTGCTCAAGATCGGTGAAGAATTTATAGGTAAGCCCATTTGTCAACACACCGAATCGTGCTGCAGTGACATGGAAATATCTGAACAACTGCCCAGCATGATTGATGCTCAGGTCTCCACCACTTTTCTTGCATTCGAAGAGAATAATTGGCTTGCCATCACTGAGAATGGCGTAATCGACTTTTTCTCCCTTTTTTGTACCGACGTCGGCAATTAATTCTGGTGTCACTTCCGTGGGATCGAATACGTTGTAGCCCAAAATCTGGATGAAAGGCATGATCATCGCGTTTTTTGTGGCTTCCTCCGTCTGGATAATATCCTTGGTCGCTGCGATTCGGGAGGCAAGTGCTCTGAGTTGGTCGATTAAATCCATTGCTTTTCCTATGACGTGGGTAGAAATTCGTAAACGTACTCGTCCCTGTTGAAAATACAGAATGAACGAATAAGTTTTGCACGAATTTCATCTGTGTGGCAATGAAAATCGAATTTTCTGGAAAAGCAAATTCTGAGAAAAAATATAAAAGTTACTTCCGATAACTTAAAGAAAACAATTTTTATTGAAAAATGTATATATTTTAATATCTAAAATTGATGCCGTTACGTGGGTTATTTTCATTGGTGAAGGCAATCAAATGCTCGATGAGCCGCTCTTTATTGCCAGACAGGCTTGGTTTCCAATCCAGTTCATTGATCTCATGCGGTACCGGGTCGCGGCTTGACTGAAGCAGCGCGATTGCCCGGGTGACCCATTGCTTGGTCATGTGATAGTAAGTGACTGATTTTTATGAGGAATGTGATGTTGTCGTTTTTCTGGTGTGATAAAGATGTGCAGGCATGAATAAAAATGCGCTATGCCGGCAGTGTGTACTGCTGCTGGCATAGCGCATTACGAATCAAGCGCTGTAGCTTAGAGTCTTAGGCCGCGTGTTTTGTTCCGTCAGCCAGTACCGCCAATAATCTCGCCTTATCCTGGCGATACGTGGCGACGGCCGCTTCCTTGACGTGGCCGAAGCCGCGGATTTTCTCGGGCAGGGTCGCCAGTTCCACGCAGGTGGCCAGGTTCTCGGCCGTCAGGTTGACCAGCAGGCCGGCCAGCAGTTCGCGGTATTCGACGATGAGGGCGCGTTCCATCTTGCGCTCAGCCGTATAACCGAAGACGTCGAAGGTGCCGCCGCGCAAGCCCTTGGCTTTCGCCAGCAGCTTGAAGGCGCGCCACATCCAGGAACCGAACTCCGCTTTTACCAAATGCCCTTTCGCATCTTTCTTCGCGAACAGTGGTGGTGCCAGGTTGAATTTCACGGAGAAATTACCTTCGAATTGCTGCTGCAATTGCTCCACGAAACGGCCATCCGTGTACAAACGCGCCACTTCGTATTCATCCTTGTAGGCCAGCAACTTGAAATAGCTTTTCGCCACGGCGGTCGACAATTTCTGTCCCAGTCCCAGGGTGTTTTCGCGGTCGCGCACCTGTTTCACCAAAGTGGAATAACCATCCGCATACGCGGCATTTTGATACGCGGTGAGGAACTCCACTCTTTTCTTGATGACGCTGTCGAGGCTTTGCGGCATTTGCACGATGATCGCTTGCGACGGCGTGGCGATCTGCGTGACCTTGCGCACGTCGACGGCGGCGCGGCGGCCCCACAGGAAACTCTTCTTGTTCGAATCGATGCCCACGCCATTGAGTTCAATGGCGCGCAGCAAGGCCGCTTCCGTCAGCGGGATGCGGCCTTTTTGCCAGGCGTAGCCGAGCATGAACAGGTTGGCGGCGATCGAGTCGCCCATCAGCGCGGTGGCTAATTTTGTCGCGTCGATGAAGTCGGCCGCGTCCGCGCCGCCGACGGATTCCTCGATCAGCTGGCGTACTTCCGCCGTCGGATATTGCCAGTCGGCATTCTGCGCAAACGTGCCCGGCGGCTGCTCGTGCAGGTTGACGACGGCCAGGCTGCGGCCCGGACGCATTTTTGACACGGCATCCTGCGCGCCGGCCGTCAGCATGTCGCAGCCCAGAATCAGGTCCGCTTCGCCGGTGGCGATGCGCTGTGCGCGGATGTGTGCCGGGGAGCGCGCGATTTTCACGTGCGAGGTGACGGAACCGTTCTTTTGCGACATGCCCGTCATGTCCAGCACGGATGCGCCCTTGCCTTCCAGGTGGGCCGCCATGCCCATCAGGGCGCCGACGGTGATGACGCCCGTGCCGCCGATGCCGTTGATGAGGATGTTGTACGGCGCGTCGCAGGCGGGCAGGACGGGTTCCGGCAAGGGGCCGAAGTTGTCCGTCTCGCCCGCTTTGCTGGCACCCGTCTTGGTCTTCTTCAGGCTGCCGCCTTCGACCGTGACGAAGCTGGGGCAAAAACCCTTGGCGCACGAGTAATCCTTGTTGCACGAGGATTGGTCGATGGTGCGCTTGCGGCCAAATTCCGTTTCTTTCGGCAGGATCGACACGCAGTTCGATTGCACGCCGCAATCGCCGCAGCCTTCGCAGACGGCGTCGTTGATGACCATGCGTTTGGCCACGTCCGGATACTCGCCCTTTTTGCGGCGCCGGCGTTTCTCGGCCGCGCAGGTCTGGTCGTAGATCAGCACGGACACGCCTTGGACTTCGCGCAATTCGCGCTGCACGGCATCCATGTCCTTGCGGTCATGCAAGGTCAGGTGGGCGGGCAGGTTGCTGCGGTCGCTGTAGCGGCTCAGGTCTTCCGTGACCAGCGCGATGCGGGCGATGCCTTCGGCCGCCACCTGCTGCGCCATCATCGGCACGGTGATGAGGCCGTCGACGGGCTGGCCGCCCGTCATGGCGACGGCGTCGTTGTAGAGAATCTTGTAAGTAATGTTCACCTTGGCCGCCTGCGCGGCGCGAATGGCCAGGTACCCTGAATGGAAATACGTGCCGTCGCCCAGATTCTGGAACACGTGCGGCAGTTCGGAAAACGCGGCCTGGCCTATCCACGGCGCGCCTTCGCCGCCCATGTGCGTGGTCAGCTTGTTCATTTCCGGGTAGATCGACGTGGCCATCACGTGGCAGCCGATGCCGGCCAGCGCCAGACTGCCCTCGGGTACTTTGGTCGACGTGTTGTGCGGGCAGCCGGAGCAGTAAAACGCGGGGCGGAACGGCGTATTCACGGCTTTCTTTAATACCGCATCCTTGGCGTCGAGGAAACTGAGTCGAGCCTTGATCAGGTCGCACGTGACGGGGTCGGAAATCAGGCGCGCGATGCGGCTGGCGATGACTCTTGCCACTTGCGAGACGGAAAAATCCGCCTTCGACGTCAGCAGCCATTCGCCGCGCGGCGCCACCCATTCGCCCTTTTCGTCGAATTTGCCGATGACTCTAGGGCGCACGTCGTCGCGCCAGTTGTAGAGTTGTTCTTTCAACTGGTATTCGACGATCTGGCGTTTTTCTTCGACGACGAGAATTTCATCGAGACCTTGCGCGAATTCGCGCACGCTGTCCGGTTCCAGCGGCCACGGCATGGCCACCTTGAACAGCCGCATGCCCACGTCGGCTGCCATCTGCTCATCGATGCCCAGCTCTTCCAGCGCTTCGAGCACGTCCAGGTAGGACTTGCCGGATGCGATGATGCCCAGCTTGGCGTTCGGGCTGTCGATGGTGGTGTGGTTGAGCTTGTTTTCGCGCGCGTAGGCCAGGGCTGCATAGATCTTGTAGTCCTGCATCAGCGCTTCCTGGTTGCGCGCCTGCTGGCCCAGCGGGATGCTCGACAGGCGCGCGTTCAGGCCGCCTTCTGGCATGATGAAATCCTGCGGAATCTTCACTTCCACGCGGAACGGGTCGGCATCGATGGAGGCCGACGATTCGACCGTGTCGGCCAGGGCCTTGAAGGCCACCGTGCAGCCGGAAAAGCGCGACATGGCCCAGCCGTGAATGCCCAGGTCCAGGTATTCCTGCACATTGCACGGATACAGGACGGGAATCATCGAGGCGGAGAACAAATGGTCGGACTGGTGCGGCAGGGTCGACGAATACGCGCCATGATCGTCGCCGGCCACCAGCAGCACGCCGCCCAGTTTCGACGTTCCCGCATGGTTCATGTGCTTGAAGACATCGCCGCAGCGGTCCACGCCAGGGCCCTTGCCGTACCACATGGCGAACACGCCGTCGTACTTGGCCGGGCCGATCAGGTCGACTTGCTGCGAACCCCAGACGGCCGTGGCGGCCAGGTCTTCATTGACGCCGGGCACGAACTGCACGTGGTGCGCTTCCAGCTGTTTCTTGGCTTTCCACAGGTTCTCGTCGAGGCCGCCCAGGGGCGATCCCCGGTAGCCGGAGATGAAGCCGGCCGTGTTGAGGCCAGCGGCCTGGTCGCGCAGGCGCTGCATCATGGGCAGACGCACGAGGGCCTGGATGCCGGACAGGAAGATGGCGCCGGAAGTGGCCGTGTATTTGTCGTCGAGGCTGACGGTGGTCAAACGGGAAGGTTCAAGCGGTGTAGATGGCGCGGCACCGGCGTTTCTAGCGAACGCTGCGGAGCCGTTTTCCGTGGTCACGGACATGGCTGTCTCCAAAAGGGTGTTTCAGATAACGGCTGTACAAGGGGCGCGCCCGGTAAGGCGCGTGCTGTGCAGACGGGATGGCCGCGTGTGGGCGGCATATAACTATTTTAAATTTAAAATAGTTAATGTGGTCAGTGTAGAACGAGTCAGGGGAGGGGGCAAATACGCTTTGCCGATGGGGGTATAAGAAATACTTATGCCATGGGCGAGAGCACGTTCGCCCCCACCCAGCGCCCGCTGCCGCACAGCTCGGCGGCCACTTGCAGCACGAGGTTTTTCACGGCGTTGCCTGCATTCGTCAGCGGGATATTTTTCGACGCGCACAGGGCCACCGTACGCGACAGGACGGGGCTGTGGATGGCGAAGCTGCGCATGGCGCCGCTGTCGAGTTCGGCCAGCAGGGGCGCGGCCGGCAGGATGGTGGCGCCCATGCCGGCCAGGATGGCCGATTTCAGGATGGCGATCGAGTTGATCTCGATCACGTTCGCCGTTTCCAGGCCCAGTTCGCGCGCGCGGCTGTCGATGCGCGGGCGCACGCCATGCTGCAGGCCCGGCAGGATCAGGGTGGCGCTCAGGGCTTGCTGGAACGACACGGCATGGCCGGCGGGCGCGAATGGCGAATCGCTGCGGCAAATAAAACGCATCTCTTCTTCCACCAGCGGGCTGCAGGCAAACGGCGTCAGCTGGCCGTCGTCGAACAGCACGGCCAGGTTGATGCGGCCCGATTTGAGCTGTTCATTGAGGTTGCCCGTGATTTCTTCCGTCAGTTGCAGGGTGATTTCAGGGTAGCGTTCGCGCGCGGCCAGCAGCAGGGGCAGGGCCAGGGCGCCGGAAATGCTGTGCGGCAAGCCCAGTGTGACATTGCCGGACGGCCGCGTGGCGCTTTGCGTGACGGCCGAGCGGGCGTCGGCCACCTGTTTCAGGATCGCTTGCGCATGCTCGTAAAAGACCTTGCCCGCGTCCGTGCTGAGCACGCCCTGGGCCGAGCGGTGCAGCAGCTGCACGCCCAGCTCCTCTTCCAGCTGGCGCAGCTGCTGCGTCAGGGCCGGCTGCGCCACGTGCAGGACCAGGGCCGCGCGCGACAGCGAGCCGTGGTCGACGATGGCAACAAAGTAGCGTAATTGGCGCAGTTCCATGGGGTCCAAGAGCGGTGCGTTGAGGGTGCGTTGAGCGGAAAAAACCGGGTGTTGCGCCACGGCGCCGAACGCGGCCAGCAGAATAACAATTTTGTTATACTCATTCTAGCGCCTTCGGTGCTCCAGCCGCGTATTTGTGGGATGACAGCATGCTCAAGAAAGTTGATTCGTCTCAATTAAAAGTGGGCATGTACATTCATGACCTCAGCTGCGACTGGATGACGCATCCCTTCGTGCGCAACCGTTTCCTGTTGCGCAGCGACGATGAGATCCGCAAGATCGTGCAGGCCGGCATCCATGACGTGGTGATCGACAGCGGCAAGGGTCTCGACGTGCAGGACGCGCCCACCGTGGCGCAGGCGCGCGCCGAGACGGAGCGCGAACTGGTGCAGATCGCCGCGGCGCCGCAAGTGGTCACGCGCGTGTCGCTGGGCATGGAGCTGGCGCGCGCCACGCAGGTGCGGCGGCAGGCGGCTAGCCTGGTGCGCACGGTGATGGCCGACGTGCGCCTGGGCAAGGCGGTCGAGCTCGACCGCGTGCAGCACACGGTGCAAGACATCACCGAATCGATCCTGCGCAATCCTGGCGCCCTCGTCGGCTTATTGCGCATCAAGAGCAAGGATGACTACACCTTTTTGCATTCCGTCAGCGTATGTGCGCTGCTGGTGGCGTTTTGCCGCTCGCGCGGCATCGATGCGGCCACCACGCACCAGGCCGGCCTCGGTGGCTTGCTGCACGACACGGGCAAGGCCCTGGTGCCCGACAGCGTGCTGAACAAGCCCGGTCCCTTGACGCCGGAAGAATTTGCCCTGATCAAGCGCCATCCGCGCGACGGCTACGACATCCTGCGCCAGTCGCCCGAGGTGGGCGCGATTCCCCTCGACATCGCCTTGCATCACCACGAACGGCGCGACGGCAGCGGCTATCCCGACCAGCTGGCCGGCGACGCCATCAGCGAGCTGGCGCAGATGGCCGCCATCGTCGACGTGTATGACGCGCTGACGTCGGACCGCAGCTACCACAAGGGCATCCCCGCCGCCGAAGCCCTGCGCAAGATCTATGAATGGAGCAAATTCCATTTCAACCCCGTGTTCGCGCAGGATTTCATGCGCTGCGTGGGCATCTATCCGGTCGGCACCATGGTGATGCTGGAATCGGGCCGCCTGGCCGTCGTTGTCGAGGCACACGAAAGCAATCTGCTGGCGCCGAAGGTGAATGTGTTTTTCAGTACGAAGAGCAAGACTTACATCAAGCCGGAAACGGTCGACCTGTCGCGCGGCTTCGGTTTTGGCGGCGCCGACAAGATCGTCGGCCATGAGTCGGCCGCCAAGTGGCAGGTCGATCCCATGCGCTTTTTATCGCTGGCGGATGCCTAGAAGAATTCTGCCGTATCGTTCGAGGTAATGGTGGTTAACAGACCTTTGGACACCAGCTCGTCGTAATGGCAGGCCAGGTTGCGGCCATGGCTCTTGGCGTAATACAGGGCCTGGTCGGCGCGGCCGAGGATGATGACGGGCGCCTCGTAGGCGTTGATGCTGACGAAGCCCACGCTGACGGTCACTCTGCCCACTTGCGGGAAGTCGTGCGCTTCGACGTTGGTGCGGAAGCGGTCGATGATTTTCTGCGCATTTTCCAGGGTGATCGAGCGCAGCAGCACGACGAATTCCTCGCCGCCGAAGCGGAAGATGCGGTCTTGCGAGCGGAACGACGATTGCAGCTGGTTGGCGATCAGGATCAGCACTTCATCGCCATACAGGTGGCCAAATTTATCGTTGACCAGTTTGAAATGATCGACGTCGATCACGGCCAGCCATTGCCGTTCCGTGTCCGTATGGTGGCGCCGTTCTTCATCGACGGGCCGCGGCTTCTCCGCTTCCGGTTCGCCGCGGCTTTGCAGGATTTTCGCCAGCTGGTCGTCGAAGGTCTTGCGGTTCAACAAGCCGGTGAGCGAATCGCGTTCGCTGTAGTCGAGCAGGTTCTGGAAATTGCGGTACACGCTGACGATGCCGCCGATCACTTGGATGGTGGCGCCCGTGTACGGCGTGGGGTTGGTGATTTCCAGGCAGGTGGTGACCTGGTCGCCGATCCAGATGGGCAGCCACAGCAGGTGGCGGCCGTCGGCGCACAGGGTGTCGGCGCTTGCTTCATGGCGCTTGATGCAGGCGGCCAAGGCCGGATAGTCCGACAGCGGTTCGCCCGGCAGGGTAGGGTCGATATGCTCTTCCATGCGGGCCACGCTGCCCGCCACGATGATGGCCCGCGACCGCACGAACACCTGGCCACGCACGGTGGTCAGGGCCAGCACACGGGTCTGCGACGCGGCAGCGAGTTCCTGGACCGCCGAGATCACGGAGATGTCGAGCATCGTGTGGTCGCGGTGCCCGGTCATGTCCACCATGTGTTTCAGTAGGGAATCCATTGTCGATCTCTGGAAAGTAGTCACACAAGTGTCGTCATAGCAGCATTGCATCAAGCAAGAGCATGTTCGCGTCCGTCTACAAGAAGCCAAGATTTATTTGGTGGCATGACGCTCTGTACCACCGGGCGAGAGGCCTTTCCAAAGAAGAGCTAAGCAGGATAATGTCTTTTTGCCTAATAGGCAATTAACGTATGCAATATTTCATGTAAATACATGAGATTCATGCACTGCATTGCAAAAAACTTGCCCTGACGAAGGCTTTCAATCCGGATCGCAACATTTGTTTGCGCCAGCCGCCATTTCACCAGAGTTTGATAATTTCCATGTGGAAACTTGTGGCGCGTCAATTTGCCAAAACGTGGACGCTTTATAGTCAATGTAATGGCGCAGAAATTTACGGCAGGAAACATATTAGCAGGAAAGGGCAATGTTTCACACCCGATTGCGCCAGGGACTTGTGATTCACTTTTGGGAGCTTGTCATGCATACCTTCCTGTCGGCAGTACAGCAGTTTGTCAAGGATGAGGATGGCATTACGGCAATCGAATACGGCCTGATTGCGGCGTTGATGGCTACCGCCATCACGGCCGGTTTCTTGCTGATCAAGACCAACTTGCTGGCCGTCCTCACCGACATTTCGTCGAACCTGGTGTTGACGCCCTAAGCGGGTGCCCGCCGCTGGCCGGCCAGTGGCGGGTTTTTTTCGGGAGGTGTGCCATGCCTGCAACTGCCTTGTGCGATTTGCTGTTGCTGTGCTTCGTGACGGGAGCCGCCGTCAGTGATTTGATCCGCCGCAAGATTCCGAATTGGCTGGTGTTGTCCGGCATCCTCGCCGCGCTGGCCGTGCACCTGTGGCTGTGGCCGCAAAACGTGCTGCCGCTGTGGCTGGGCGGCATGGCGACGGGCTTTTTTCTCTTTTTACCCTTGTACGTGCTGCGCGGCATGGCCGCCGGCGACGTCAAGCTGATCGCCATGGCGGGCGCCTTTGCCGGTCCCTGGCCCGTGCTGCAAATCTGTTTCGCCACGTTTGTCCTGGGCGGCCTGATGGCCGTGCTGATGATCACGTACCAGGGCAAGTGGCGCGCCTGCCTGGTCAATCTGCGCCAGCTGCTGTGGCCGATGATCGCGCGCATGGCCGGCATTCCCCTGGCGCCTAACGCACTGGGCAGTGGCGCCAGCGTGGGCAACATGCCGTACGGACTGGCCATTGCGCTGGGCTGCCTGCTGGTGCAAGGGCGGCATTATTTCTGATTGGTATTCATTGCTCTGAATCAATGGGCAGCTATGCCCGCTCGCTAGAATGAATTCTGTTCAATGCAGACTAAACCGGCTAGGAGACGCAGCATGACCGAGGTCGACTATTCCCTGAGCACCGACAGCACGCCGCGTCCTGCCGATGCGAACCTGATGCCGCCCCTGCCGCCGCAGCCGAAGAGCTTGCGCGAAACGGGACTCGAGCGGCCGCTGGTCGTCGAACTGATCGCCAAGCTGATGTTTGTGGGTGGCAAGACGCATTTGTCCGCGCTGACGACGCGCTTGCGCCTGTCGATCAATGTCTTGCGCGAAGTGCTCGATTTCATGGTGGCCGAGCAGATGGCCGAAGTGGCCTGGCGCGGCGAATCCGATATCGATGTGCAGTACCAGCTGACGGGCGCCGGCAAGCAGCGCGCCAGCGCTTTTCTTGAGCGCTGCGCATATATCGGCGCCGCGCCCGTCACGCTGGAAGCGTACCGCGCCATGGTGGCGCGCCAGTCGTGGCAGGCGCAGGAACAGCGCGTCGGCAGCGACGACCTGGCGGCCGTGCTCGGTGGCGCCCATGCGGGGCCGGGCATGCTCGACGTGGTGGGAGCTGCCCTGCATTCGGGACGCTCGCTGCTGCTGTATGGTCCGCCCGGCAGCGGCAAGTCGACCCTGGCGCTGCAGCTGGGACAATTGCTGCACGGTCTAGTCGCCGTGCCGTACGCCATCGTCGTCGGCCACGACATCATCCAGTTGTACGATCCGGCCCAGCACCTGCCGCCCGCGCCGCAGCACGTCAGCCATGCGCGCCAGGCGCTGGAGCGGCGCAGCACGGATATCCGCTGGGTGCTGTGCCAGCGCCCGGTGATTCACGTGGGCGCCGAGCTCGACGCCGGCATGCTGGAACTGCGGCATGACGCCAGCGGTGGCTGCTACCAGGCGCCGCCGCATGTGCGGGCCAACAATGGCATGCTGATCATCGACGACCTGGGCCGCCAGCGCCTGGGCGCGCCGGAATTGCTGACGCGGCTGATGCAGCCGCTGGCGCGCGGCAGCGATCAGCTGGGTCTGCCCGGCGGGGTGCAGATCAGCGTGCCGTTCGACAATGCCCTCGTGCTGGCCACGAACCTGCCGCCGGGCGAACTGTTTGACGCCGCCTTGCTGCGCCGCATCGGCTACAAGGTGCAGGTGGGGCCGCTGGCCGAGAGCGCCTATCGCGCCCTGTTCCGCCAGCAATGCCGGCTGGCCGGCATAGCCATCGACGAACTGGCCGTCAATCATCTGCTGCAGCTGCATGGCGCGCAGGGACGGCCCTTGCTGGCCAGCTATCCGCAGGAATTGCTGGCGCGCATAGGCGACTTCGCCGGCTTTGCCGGCTGCGAGCCGCGCCTGACGCTGGCCGCCCTGGAGCAGGCCTGGGGCAGCCTGTTTGCCAGCTGCGACATGCCGGCCGCCAGCCTGTGCGAGCGTATCGCATGAAAAACCGGCGCGCCCTCCTGATGATGGGCCTGGCGGTCGTGCTGGGTCTGCTGGCCGTGCTGCTGGCCTCGCACTGGCTGCTGCGCCAGACGCCGGCCGGCAAGGGCAAGATCGTCGTGGCCGCCAGCGATGTCAACCTGGGCCAGCGCCTGACGCCCGAGATGCTGCGCCTGGCCGAGTGGCCGGCGGAAAGCTTGCCGCAGGGCGCGCTGCAAGACCCTGCAAAGCTGGCGGGACGGGTGCTGAAAACCAGCGTGCTGCGCGGCGAGCCGCTGAGCGAAGCCAAGCTGGCGCCGGCCGGCACCCTGGGCGGCCTGTCGGCGCTGATCACGGAAGGGCGGCGCGCCATCACCGTGCGCGTCAACGACGTGATCGGCGTGGCCGGCTTCGCCTTGCCGGGCAACTATGTCGACATCATCGTGAGCACCCAGCAAGATGCCGGCGACCGCGCGTTTCCGCAAAGCCGCAACATTTCCAAGATCGTGCTCGAACGCATCCTCGTGCTGGCCGTGGCGCAGGAAGTGGGGCGCGACGAGACCAAGCCGCGCGTGGTCAATGCGGTGACCCTGGAAGTGACGCCGGAACAGGCGGAAAACCTGGACCTGGCGCGCAGCGTGGGCAGCCTGTCGCTGGTGCTGCGCAACCAGGTTGACCCGCAGCCGGGCGTGACGGCGGGCGCCACCAAGCTGACCCTGCTGGGCGGACCGCACGAAGCTGACGAAGCTGTTCCTGCCGCCGCACCCGTGCTGGCCGCAGCGCCGCGCGCGGTACGCGTGGCGAAGGCGCCGCCGGAAGCGACGCGCCAGTGCAGCGGCGTCATCGACGGGACGCGCCAGTCGCGCGAATGTTTTTAGCCAACCATGGACACGCTCATGAACCGCGCCCTGTTGATACTGTTCTGCCTGCTGTCGCCGCTGGCCGGCGCGGCGGCCGATTCTGGTCCGCGCTGCGGCGGTGAAGCGGCCTCGCCCGGCAATTTGCAGCTGCAGGTGGGCAAGTCGAGCATGCTGCGCCTGCCTGAAGCCGTGCAGCAGCGCAGCGTCGGCAACCCGGCCGTGGTGCAAGCCATGCTGGTCGCGCCCGACACCTTGTATGTGGTCGGCGTCGAGGTGGGCAGCACGAACATGATCATCCAGGGCCGAAGCGGCGTGTGCAGCGTGGTGAACGTCAGCGTCAGCATGGACCCGGCCGGCTTGCAAGCGACTCTGGCGGCCCTGATGCCGGAAGAAAAAGCCATCCGCGTCACGGCCGTGGCCGACACCCTGGTGCTGTCGGGCACGGTGCAGGATGCGGGCGCCGTGCTGCGCGCCGTTGAGCTGGCGCACGCCTATGTGCGCCGCGCTACAGTGCCGCTGGCGCTGCCCAAGCCTGCCGATGGCGCCGCCATGCCACTTGCCGCCACGGCGCCCGGTGGCGGCGCGGGTGGCGCGAACAGCCGCATCATCAACATGCTCGACGTCAGCGCGCCGCAGCAGGTGATGCTGGCCGTGCAGATCGCCGAAGTGTCGAAGTCGCTGCTGGAACGGCTGGAAGTGGGCGCCACCCTGCGCTTCGCTTCCGGCAGCTGGGCCACCACCTTGCTGTCGAATTTCCTCAGTGGCACGGCCAATGGCTTGCTCGACGTGCGCAAGTCGAATGGCCGCCAGCAACTGACCATCGAGGCGCAGAAACAGGATGGCCTGGTGCGCATTCTGGCCGAGCCGACGGTGATGGCGATCAGCGGGCAGGAGGGCAGTTTTCTGGCTGGCGGCAAGATCTTCATTCCCGTCGGCCAGGACAACAACAAGATCACCCTGGAAGAGCGCGAATACGGCGTCGGCCTGCGTTTTACGCCGACCGTGCTGTCGGGCGGGCGCATCAATTTGAAGGTGGCGCCGGAAGTGTCGGAACTGTCGCGCGAGGGGGTGGGCATTTCCGCCGCCGGCGTCAGCGGACGTTCTATTTTGCCCGTCATCACCACGCGGCGCGCCTCGACCACGGTGCAGCTGTACGACGGCCAGAGCTACGCCATCGGCGGCCTCATCAAGAACAACCAGGTGAGTAACATCACGGGCGTGCCCTGGCTCAGCGAAGTGCCTATCCTCGGTGCGCTGTTTCGCAGCACGGATTTCCAGAATGACCGCACGGAATTGCTGTTCGTCATTACCGCGCATCTGGTGAAACCCTTGCCGGCCGATGCCGTGCTGCCGACGGCGCAGCTGGCGCCGCCATCGCGCATGGACTTGATGTTGGGCGGCAAGATGGAAGGCACGCTGGCGCCGCCGTCCGTGCCGCCGTCGGTACCAGCACCGCGCGCGGCCAACGGTTTCGAGTTGAAATGAAATGGGGAGATACGCCATGCCGAACGCGTTCCTGACATCGCTGCGGCGCTTGGCCGCCCTGGCCCTGGCCTTGCAGCTGGCCGCCTGCGCGCACGGCAGCACGCCGCAGCTGGACCGGCGTTTCGGCGACGCCGTGCGCCTGTCCATGGCGCAGCAGGTGCGCGATCCGGCCAGCGCCGGCAATCGCACGCCGGCCGATGGCCTTGACGGACCCAGCGCGCACGCCGTCATGCAGCGCTACCGCGCGTCGTTTGCCGAACCGAATGCCCAGGCGCCGCAGCCGGTGCAATTCATGCTGGGAGGCGGCAGTGGCAAATAGACGCCAGCGCGGGGCGATGCTGATCGCCTTTTCCATCCTGCTCATCGTGGTGCTGGGCTTTATCGGCCTGGCCCTCGATGTGGGGCAAGTCATCGGCCGCAAGACGGAACTGCAAAACCTGGCCGACAATGCGGCGATGGCGGCCGCCGCGGAACTGGTGGGCACGCCCGAGGGCTTGCTCGCTGCCGTGGAAAAAGCCAAGGGCAGCGCGGCCGACCGCAGCGCATGGCGCCGCCGCATGCAGGGCGCCATCCTGTCGGACGCCAGCATCCGCTTCGCCAGCACCCCCGACGCGCCCGCCAGCGGGTGGCATGCGGCGGGCGCCGTGCCCGACGCCGCCACGGCGCTGTTCGTGCGCGTCGATACGCAGGCCAATATACCCTCGCTGGGGCGGGTGGCGACGGCGTTTCTCGGCGCCTGGTCGCCGACGCTGCGCACCCTGGACACGGGCGCGCGCGCCGTGGCCGGGCGCACCAGCTTGCAACTGACGCCGCTGGCCGTCTGCGCGCTGTCGGCCAGCGCGGCCAGCCCGCGCACGAATGCGGCGCTGCTGCCGGCCGTCGAGTTGCTGGAATATGGCTTTCGCCGCGGCGTGGCGTATAACCTGTTGAAACTCAATCCGAACGGCCCGGCGGCCGAACATTTCGTGCTCAATCCACTGGGCCAGCCGGGCGTGGTGGGAGTGTCGCAGCAGGTCGGCGAAGCGAGCGTGCTGCCGTTCGTCTGCAGCGGCACGGTGCAGTATCCGCGCATCGGCAGCGCCCAGGTGCACGTGCACCGGCCGTTTCCCGCCGCGCTGTGGACGGCTTTCAATGCGCGCTTCAACCAGCATGCGGGCAGCGGCTGCCATGCCGTCACGGCGCCGCCCGACACGAATATCCGCGCCTATCCGAATACGGCCGTGAGCTGGTGGATGACCAACGCGCCCGATGCGCCCAGCGCCCTGAGCACGGGCAATCCGCTGCTGTCCGTGGCCGATCCGGAGTCGAACGCGACGCCGCCCGCCGTCGGCAGTTATGGGCCGCTGTGGTCGTTTTCCAGGGCGGCCAGGTACAGCAACCCGAAGCCGGCCGGTGGCTATCTGCCGTTTGCCACCAGCGACTGGCCCAAGCTGTATCCGGCCAGCCCGGCCGCGCCGGCCGCCAAGTCCGGCTACCCTGCCACGCCGCCCTACCAGACGCTGGGCTTCCAGACGGCGCCGACCGGCAACACGGGCGTGGCGCAGCGGCGCCTGCTGCACATCCCCCTGCTGGCCTGTCCCGTGCCGGCCGGCGGCGACGTGCTGGCGCAGGTGCGCGGCATCGGCCGCTTCTTCATGACGGCGCCGGCCAGCAATGGCGTATTGAGCGCCGAATTTGCCGGCCTGGTGGAAGAGGGCACGCTGGCCGGTCCCGCGGAGCTGCTGCGATGAAGCCGCCCTGCCGCGCCGCGCGCCGCCAGGGTGGCGTCGCCGCCATCGAGCTGGCGCTGATCCTGCTGTTTTTCATGGCGCTGCTGCCCTTCGTGCTGCTGTTCGGCCGCGCGCTGCTGGTGTACACGGCACTGCAAAAAAGCGCGCACGATGCGGCGCGCTACATGGCGACCATGCCGCTGCCGCAGATGGGCAAGTTCGACACGGCGAGCCTGGGCGCCGCGCTGGCGCGCGAGATGGTGGCCGAGGCGATGGCGGAAAGCTGGCCGGACATCAACCCCGCATGGGTCAATGTGGATTGCGTGTACGCCGACGATTCCTATGCCTGCGGCAGCTACGCGACGGCGCCGCTGCAGGTGCGCATCAAGGTCACCGCCGACATGCCGGTGGATTTCCTGCCTGCGCTGACCCGCAAGTGGCTGCCGCAACTGGCGCCGATTCCCTTGCGCGCCAACGCGACCTTGCGCTATGTGCATTGACCCGCACCGTCGCCGGCAGCGTCAGCGCGGCGTCTTCGCCGTCGAATTCGCCATGCTGGCGCTGCTGTTCTTCCTGTTCCTGTTCGCCATGCTGGAAATGGCGCGCGCCGTGTACGTGTGGAACATGGTGCATGAGATTACCCGGCGCGCGGCGCGTGCCGCCGCCGTCACCGATTTCAGCAATGCCGGCGCCTTGCAGGCCGTGCGCACGCAAGCCGTGCTGCGCGCCACGCCGGGCACGCTGCCGCTGGGCGGCGGCATCGGTGACGCGCATGTGCGCATCGATTATTTGTCGGAAAGCGCGGGCGGCGCCGCGCTGGCGGCCGTGCCGGTAACGGTGCTGCCGGGGTGCCCGCAGCGTAACCGCATCAATTGCCTGGACGATCCGCATGGCGCCAGCTGCATCCGCTTCGTGCGCGCGCGCCTGTGCCAGCCCGGCGACGGCGCGCGCTGTGAGCGCGTGCCCTACCGGCCCGTGCTGCCGCTGCTGGGGATGATGTTTCCCTCCGGCGCAGGCGCCATACGTTTGCCCAGCGGGACCACCATGGCGGTGGCCGAGTCGCTGGGCTATCCGGACAATCCCGGCTTTTGTCCATGAGCGCCAAGCCGCCGGCGCAGCCGAATGTAGTGCCTTGAATGAAGGAGGCGTGATGAAAGCCTTGATGATTACCCGTGACGCCAGCTTGCATGATGAAATCGCGGCGCAAGGCGCGGCCCGCATGCCCGTGCTGCGGCTGCTGGAGCGGCGCAGCGGCCTGCGCGACGCCGTCGAGCGCATGCTGCCCGAAGCGCCCGAACTGGTGATCGTCGACGCCAGCGGCATCGATGCCGACGAAGCCGACCTGCTTGAGCGCCTGGCGCGCCAGTATCCGCTGGCCGTGCTGATGCTGCTCACGCGCGGCCAGCAGCAGGATGTGCTGATCCGCGCCATGCGCGCCGGCATGCGCGAAGTGCTGCAGCTGCCGCTCGTGCACAAGGCCTTCCACGAGGCGATGGACCGGGTCGATATCCAGGCCGGCGTGACGCAGATGCGCGACGGTAAAGTGCTCGCCTTCATCTCGTGCAAGGGCGGCAGCGGCGCGACGTTTTTGTCGACGAATTTTTCGTATGCGCTGGCCAGCCTGGCCGGCTGCAAGGTGCTGCTGATCGACCTGCACGGCCAGTTCGGCGACGCCACTTTATACGTGTCGGACCAGAAGCCGGCCATGACCTTGTCCGACATCTGCGCGCAGATCGCGCGCATGGATGGCGCCTTTCTCGCCTCGTGCCTGGTGCACGTGACGCCGAATTTCGGCGTGCTGGCGGCGGCCGACGATCCCGCGCACAAGGTCGACATGCAGCCCGAGCACATGGACCGCATCCTGGCCGTGGCGCGCCAGCACTACGACTACATCGTGCTCGACGTGGGACGCCAGATCGATGCGCTGTCGCTGCGCGCGCTCGACAACGCCGACGCCATCTATCCGGTGCTGCAGCTGGCCTTGCCCGACATCCGCGACGGGCGCCGCCTGCTCGACATTTTCCGCTCGCTCGGCTATCCGGGAGAGCGCCTGCGCCTGATCGTCAACCGCTATGAAAAGGGCGGACGATTGCGTCTGGCGGACCTGGAGCAGGCGCTGGGCGCCGAAGTGGTGCACACGGTGCCCAACGATTACATCGCCGCCACCGATTCCGTCAACCAGGGCATTCCGCTGCTGCAGCTGTCGCGCACCAGCGCCGTGGCGCGCAGCCTGGCCGAGCTGGTGGAACTGGTGACGGCGCGCCGCGTGACGGAAAGCCGCGGCCTGTTCGACCGTTTGTTCAGCCGCAGCGAGGCCTAGGACCGCAATCGATGTCAAGGCTCCCGCCGGGAGCCATCATGGGAGCCAAGATGACTTTACGCGAACGCCTGGCGGCGAATGAAACGGTGCGCCCCGCCACCAATGCACAAGGCGCGCTGGCGCTGCACGCCTACCAGGAACTCAAAAAGACCATGCACCAGACGATACTCGACCGTATCGACCTGGAACGCTTGAAACGCCTGACGGCCGAGCAGTTCAAGCACGAGCTGGCGCTGCTGGTGCAGCGCGTGATCGAGGAAGAGCGCATCGTCCTGAACCAGCACGAGCGGCATAGCCTGGTGCTCGACATCCAGCACGAGATGCTGGGCTTTGGCCCGCTCGAACCCTTGCTGGCCGATGCCAGCGTGTCCGATATCCTCGTCAATACCTGCGACAAGGTGTACGTGGAGCGGGGCGGGCGGCTGCAACTGACGGACGTGACCTTCCACGACAATGCGCACCTGATGAAGATCATCGAAAAGATCGTCTCGCGCGTGGGCCGGCGCGTCGACGAATCGAGCCCGATGGTCGACGCGCGCCTGCCCGATGGCTCGCGCGTGAATGCCATCATTCCGCCGCTGGCCGTCGATGGCCCGATCCTGTCGATCCGGCGCTTTGCCGTGCAGCCTTTGACGATCGCCAATCTGCTCGATTACAAAAGCCTGACGCCGCCCATGGTGCAGGTGCTGCAGGCGCTGGGCCAGGCCAAGGTCAACATCCTGATCTCGGGCGGCACGGGCAGCGGCAAGACGACCCTGCTCAACGTGCTGTCCGGCTTCATCCCCGGCAGCGAGCGCATCGTCACCATCGAGGATGCGGCCGAACTGGCACTGCGCCAGCCGCACGTGGTGCGCCTGGAAACGCGTCCGCCGAATATCGAGGGCAAGGGCGAAGTGAGCCAGCGCGCGCTGGTGCGCAATGCGCTGCGCATGCGGCCCGACCGCATCATCCTGGGCGAGGTGCGCGGCGCCGAGGCGCTCGACATGCTGCAGGCGATGAACACGGGCCATGAAGGGTCGCTGGCGACCATCCACTCGAACACGGCGCGCGACGCGCTGGCGCGGCTGGAAAACATGGTCGGCATGGCCAGCGTGAACCTGACGCCGCGCGCCACGCGCCAGCAGATCTGTTCGGCCGTGACGGTGGTGATGCAAGTGTCGCGCCTGACGGACGGCGCGCGCAAGCTGGTCAGCCTGCAGGAGGTGACGGGCATGGAGGGCGACATCATCGCCATGCATGAAATCTTCCGCTTCGAGCAGACGGGTGTCGATGCCGACGGCAAGGTGCTCGGTCATTTTTGCGCCACGGGTGTGCGGCCCCGCTTCACGGAACGCCTGCGCATGTTCGGCGCGCCGGTACCCGATAGTGTTTTTGATCCGGACCGCATCTACGAATAGGAGTCAGCATGGACCTGGTCTTCTACGGCTTTGCCGTGCTGCTGTTCGCTGCCTGCATCCTGATGGTGGAGGGGGTCTGGCTGTGGTGGTCGGGCACGCACGGCAGCGCGGCGCGGCGCATCAACCGGCGCTTGCGGCTGATGGCGGCGCGCGGCGAGGCGGGCGGCGAGCGGGTCTCCATCCTCAAGCAGCGCCGCTATGCGCGTACGCCCGGCCTCGAGCGCTGGCTGCGGCGCCTGCCGCAGGCGGCAAAGCTCGACCACCTGCTGCTGCAATCGGGCTTGTCCTGGTCGGTGGCGCAGTTCCTGGGCGGCGCGGGCGCCTTGCTGCTGCTGGCGCTGCTGTGGCTGGCCATCTGGCCCATGCCGCTGCCGGGCGCCTTGCTGCTGCTGGGCGTGGCCGGCGGCGGGCCGTGCATGGTCGTGCTGCGCGCGCGGGCGGCGCGGCTGAAAAAGATCGAGGCGCAATTGCCGGAAGCGGCCGATTTCCTGGCCCGCGCGCTGCGCGCCGGGCACTCGTTTTCGAATGTGCTGCAGATGGTCGGTGATGAACTCAATGAGCCGATCAGCGGCGAATTCAAGATGGCGCACGAAGAAATCAATTACGGCGTGCCGATGAACGAGGCGCTGCAAAATCTGGCCGCGCGCATTCCGCTGACGGACTTGCGCTACCTCGTCATCGCCGTGCTGGTGCAGCGCGAATCGGGCGGCAATCTGGCCGAGGTGCTGGTCAGCATCGCGCGCATCATCCGCGCCCGGCTAAAACTGCTGGGGCAGGTGCGCGTGCTGTCGGCCGAGGGGCGCATGTCTGCCTGGGTGCTGGGCTTGATGCCGGTGGTGATGATCGGCGTCATGGCGCTGGTCAACCCGCAATACATCCGCCTGCTGTGGACCGATCCCAGCGGCATCAAATTGCTGTGGTACGCGGCCGGCATGGTGGCGCTGGGTGTCGTGTGGATGCGCCATGTAATCCGCATCCGTATCTAACGTGGAGAAAACGCCATGACTGGCCCGCAACTGCTGTTCCTGTTGATCGTCTTTGCCGTGGTGGTGGCGCTGGCCCTGCTGGCGTGGATAATCTTCTTTCCCGGCACCTTGCGCCAGCGCCTGTTCGGTTCCATGGCGCCGGCCGCCAGCGAGGCGGTGGCCGACACGGGCTGGGTGGAGCGGGTGGCGCGCGTGGCGCAGCCGTTCAGCAAGCTGTCGCTGCCGGAAGAGGGCTGGGAGCGCTCGCCGCTGCGCACGCGCTTCATGAACGCGGGCTGGCGCCAGGCCAGCGCGCCGGCCCTGTATTTTGCGGCGAAAACCGTGCTGGCCCTGCTGTTTCCCACCGTGCTGGGCCTGTACGCGGCCAGCGCCATGGCGGCGCAGCTGCGCAGCGTGCTATTGCTGCTGCTGTGCGTTAGTGCCACCGTCGGTTACTACCTGCCGAACCTGGTGCTGGCCAGCACGGCCAAGCGGCGCCAGCGCGACATCTTTGAAAACATCCCCGACGCGCTCGATTTATTGACCGTGTGCGTGGAAGCGGGCCTGAGTCTGGAGCGCGCGCTGGTCAAAGTGTCGGGCGAAATCCACATCAAGAGCGTGGTGCTGGCGCAGGAATTGCAACTGGTGCTGATGGAAATGCGCGCCGGCTTTTCCAAGGAAAAGGCGCTGCGCAACCTGGCCTTGCGCAGCGGCGTGGAAGATGTCGACACCCTGGTTGCCATGCTGATCCAATCGGAACGTTTCGGCACCAGCATGGGCGATTCGCTGCGCGTGCATTCGGAAAACCTGCGCGGCAAGCGCAGCCTGCTGGCCGAGGAGGCGGCAGCCAAGATCGCCCTGAAACTGCTGTTCCCGCTGATTTTTTGCGTCTTTCCCACCCTCATGCTGGTGCTCATGGGGCCGGCCGTGATCGAAGTGTATCGCGTGCTCGTGCCGGCCATGGCCAGCCGCTGAAAGGAGCTACCATGCGCTTGACGATTTCCCGCCTGGCCGCCGCCTGCGCCTGTCTGGGCCTGGCCGCCTGTACCACGCAGCTGGCCCGCGCGCCGGTGCCGCAGTGGCCTGACGCCGATGCCGCCTATGCGGCGGGGCGCCAGTATTTTGACGCGGGCGACCTGCCTGCCGCGCAAGCGGCGTATGAGCAAGCCCTGCACGCCGCGCCGCGCCACGTGAATGCGCGCAACGGCCTGGCCGTGCTGCACGCGCAGCGCGGCGAACACGATGCGGCGATCGCCCATTGGCTGGCCCTGACGCGGGAGGCCAGTCCGCCGCAGCCGCAGCAGGCCTATCTGTTCAGCAATCTCGGTCACGCCTATTCCCTGAGCGGGCGTGATGCGCAAGCGTTGGTGGCGCTGGAACAGGCGTGCCTGCTCGATCCGCTCAATGCGCTGGCCTGGCAGCATCTGGCGCAAGTGCTGGAACGGCTGGGACAGCACGCGCGCGCCGCCGTCATGCGGCGCCAGGCGCAGAGTCTGCAGGAACACGATCTGCGGCGCGACCTGGCCGTCTTGCGCAAGGAGGCGCCGCAGAAGGAAGCGCCCGTGGCCGCGCCGCTGCCGGATGCACCGGCCATGGCGCGCATCGACATCACGCAAACCGACGGCATGGCGCGCCTGCAGCGCGTGCCGGCCGCTGCGCACGGCGTGTCCGCTGCCGCTGCCATGGCGGAGCGGTTCATGCCGGCTGCCGCCGTGCCCCGTCCGCGCCTGGAAATTGTGAACGGCAACGGCGTGCCCGGCCTGGCAGCCGCGCTGGCGCGCAGTCTGGCCGGCGCTCCCGTGCAGGTGGTGCGTCTGGCCAATGAATCGAGTTTCCAGGTGGCGCGCACGCGCGTCGAATACCGGCCTGCGCAGGAGCAGGCGGCGCGCCAGCTGGCCCGCCAGTTGGGGTTGCAGATACAAACCCAGGTGCAGACCCAGGCCGCCGATTGCCCTGCCAGCGAGCTGCGCCTGGTGCTGGGGCGCGACCTGAGCGATCCAGCCATGCTGCACCGCTATTATCTGCAGCAGCTGCAACTGGCGCGCCAGGCGCTGGCGCGGCTCGGTTAACAGGTTTTTTGTCGGCATAAAAAACGCGGCGCCTTTGCGGGCGCCGCGTGTTTTTCATGCGGTTGCTTATTTCGGCTGGCGGCGCGTAAAAGCCAGGGCGGCCAGTCCCGCGCCCAGCAGGAACAGGGTGCCCGGTTCCGGTACTTGCAAGGGATCGATGACGACGATGTCGGTGCGCGTGGACTTGGAAAAGTTCAAGGTGTAGCTGCCGGCGGGCAGGGCGAAATTCGAAGTCAGGGAAAACATCGCAAAGCCATTCGTGAAGGCGCGCCCGGTGGCCGGGTCGTTGGTGCCGGCCGTCATGTTCAGGCTGAACGGGTCGAGGCTGCCGACCGTATGGTTGCCGTTGACGTCGCTGCCATTGTTGGCATCGCCATCGGGCGCGAACTGGAAGATCACGCCGTCGGCATTCGCGTTCGACAGGCAGCCCACGGGACTGGAATTATTGCACGAGATATTGAAGATATCCATGATCGACACGCTCGACTTGTCGCCCATGGTCGTCACGCTGGTGCGCAGGTCGCGCCGACCCATGAAGCTGAAGGTGATGAAGCCAGCGCTCGACAGGGTCAGGTTGACGGAGCCGGTGAGCGTGTCGCCAGCCGTGGACGTGGCGGCACCGACCGTGTTGCGTTGTGCTTCCGCAACGGCGCGCACGGTGGAGCCGCCATTGAGCATATTGCCGAAGGCGTGTGCATCGCCGCGGGCGAATTCCAGGGTGGAACTGGGGCTGGGTGCGTAATGATTCTGCGGCAAGCCGCCGCAGCCGCCGCCCGAACACACTTGCAGCACGTCGGCATTGGCGGCCGGTCCTGTATTGACGGCGCGCGGATTGACAGCCACGCCGCCCTGAAAGAAGGCGCTGTCGCTGGCATTGCGGTTGGCGCCAGCCAGCGACAGCGCGCCAGCGCTGGTGGTGATGCGGAAAGTGTTCAACTCATTGACGGCCAGGCCGTATGCGCCAGCCTGCGCCTGACCGCTGGCCAGCAGGCTTGCCGCCGCCAGTGCGCCCAGCCAGCCCAGCGTCTTGCTTCGTGTGTGATTGACGTTCATCGCAGCCTCTTATCGTGGTCAGTCTCGGAAAATCCGGGGGATAAAGAATCCAGAATGACTTGCCTGGATTCATCTCGTAGACAGGGATAAGCAGCTTGCGTGCCACACAAAAAAATCACATGGAATCAAACACTTGCGAAAAGCGGACTGAGCTGGAAGAAGCAAAGTGTAAGAAAGGCCGACGCCGCCTCAGGTGCCCCGGTGATAACCGAGGTGGCCGTCCGCATTGCGCGCGCAGCCGCAACCGATGCGCGCCACTTCCTCGCCTTCCGCCAGTTTCCAGTTGGCAATCGTCGTGGCCGCAATACCGCTGCGGCGCTTGCGCCAGATCAAAGGTGCGGCACATCGCCTCTCGCCGATCATTGCCCGGTAAAATAGGCCATGGCAAACAAAACTCCCACCTTCCCCGGCGCACGCACGGGCCGCGGCCAGGTCCTGGCCGTGCTGCTGTCGAACCGCGACCAGTCCGGCGCCGAACCGCTGCAAGGCCGCGTCTCGCTGGCCGCCATCGTCAAGGCGCTGAAACGCAAATACTACTGGCCGATTGAAACGCACAGCTTTCCCGCCAACATGCAGGACGGCCGCGCCAGCTGGGCGACCGTCTACAGCTTGCCGGAAAAGGTCATCGAGACCGCGCTGAACAGCGGCGGCCGCGAGTGGCTGGAAAGCCGGGGAGCGGTTGGGCGGCGGTGAATGCGCCGCAGTACGCTATTCGAGCCGGAAGCCGACCTTCAGCGTGACCTGGAAGTGCGCCACCTTGCCATCGACGATATGGCCGCGCGACTCCGTCACTTCATACCAGTCCATGTGCTTGACCGTCAGCGCCGCCTTGGCAATGGCATCGCGTATCGCCTGATCGCTGCTCTCGGTCGACGTGCCAACCAGCTCGATCAGCTTGTAAGTATGTGCGGACATGATATTTCCCCAGGTAGGCAAGCCAGACATCGGGAGCCTGCTTTGCACAAGCACATGCGCATCTTGCGCCTAAATGTGCCGGACGTCATTGCGCGGTGCAGCAATGCGTCGCGCCAGCCGAAAGTCCTTCCCTTCAGGCTGGCGGCATCCGTTGAAGGACGGCCGCTGAAGCAAGCAGGCCGCCCAGAATTTTGTCGGCTACCTTTTCCGAAAACCCCACAGGCAGTTCGCTGCGGACCTTGTCTACGACCGCGGGCGTGCGTGCAATGAAGTCCTGCAGCAGCGGCTCCGCGCTCACACCGTAGCCGACCTCTTTGGCTGTGCTGTTGAAGTGGCGCCGCTCGATGCCATGCGCCAGGTAGTGCCGGTTGTTACCGAGCAGCGCCATTGCCAACTTGAGCTTGCGTTCGCTCCACTGATTCGGCCCTGGGCCGATAACCGGGTAGGCGGACATCACATCATAGATGGGCGTCAGCTTGAATCGTCCCGCACCAGCGAGGAGCTGGATACTGAAGTTTTTGGCGTGGCCATCCGGCGCACGCAGCATCCAGAACAGCAGTTGGGATGCCATGAGCGTGTGCATATCCGCGGCGCTATCCCGCGATTGCTGCAGCAGGGTGCACATCTGTTTGAGCCCCGGGCCGCCGTCATTTTCATATTTCAGCAGCGGCGATGTTCCAGTGGCCTGGCAAAAGTCTTCTTGAACAAGCCGGAACAGCTGCTTACCGTTGGCCGAGCGCGTGCGGTCGAAGCGCTCGACGACGAGCACGCGTTGCGCGCCAAACGTCGCAATCTCGGCATTGGCCGTGGGCAGTCCGAATTCCTTGAACAGGCGCAGGCACAACCATTCGTTATCGACCGACGTGGTGAAGTCGGCCCGCTTCCCGCCCACCATCCCGATTGGAAGCTTGAAGATGTGTGTCGTCGGCGTGGCGCCGCGCGGCTTCATCCATTTTCCATCCCACCAGAGGAATGCGTCCTTCTCTTGCGCCCCGGCGAGCGAAATGCGGAAGTCGTCGTCGGCGTCATCGACGGCGCCGTGCCGCTCCAGGCTCACCACTTCAAGCAGGTGGCGCTCGATGTCTTCCTCGCTGACGGTGATGCCGTCAACATGAACAAGTTTTTCCGGTGTGGCGCCTTCCGGCAGCAGTTGCAAGGCGCCTGCGCAGTCCCGGCCAACGGCCGCGAGCAGGTCGAAAGAGTCGAGCGAGCCTGTCTTGAAGCGGGTCGCAACACGCTTACGAATGATGTCGCTGTCCGGCAGCAAGCCCTCGAAGTAGTTCGAGACATTGGCGCCCTTCAGCGGCTCACCGTGCATATTGAACGGCAACGACAGCGAGATGGGGCGACCAAGCCTGGATTGGCGCCAGCCGGCGTCGTACGCCAGTTCGGAGTCCCCATTGGCGTTGATCGTCCAGCGGCCGACGTAGTCGCCATTGGCCCAGAGGTGCAGTGTTTGGCTGTGTGAGCGGCGACCCATGGCTACCACTCCGCCGAGCTGCTGGCCGTGGATGTATCGCGCTCGCCCAAGTGCAACTCCAGCTCGAGGGCCGAACACCAGCTCAGCAGCTGCTTGACGCTGATTTCGTCGGCATGGCTTTCGAGGTAGGAGATGCGATTCTGGCTCAAGCCGACATGAGTTGCGATGGCCGCCTGGGTGAGCTTGTGCCGCTTGCGAGTCGATACGAGCAGTTGGCCGAGCTGTGACGCGGTGAGCAGAAGTAGGGAGGTGGGTGCGCAAGACATTTCAAATATCCGCTATTCAGATAAAAAAATTTTATCTGATATTCGGATAAAGTCAATATATCTGAATATCGGATAAATCGAATTTATCTGCATACCGGATATTTCTTGCGGAAGTATATGAATGATAAGTATCAGCCATGGACATAGCTTTAGCGGAGGGGGGATTGCAGCAAATGTCCCAGAAACGACAAAGGGTTATAGATAAGATATCTATAACCCTTTGATTTACTGAATATTCTTGGTGCCGACTGCCGGTTTCGAACTGGCCACCTGATGATTACAAATCAACTGCTCTACCAAATGAGCTAAGTCGGCAAAAACTGCGCGTTGCGAATTATACGCTATTTAATGCGTGTCAGGGTCGGGCGGCCGCCTTTTTTTGGTGGCTCGTCGTCGCTTGGGGTAGCGTTGTCGCGTTGTTCGGGGGAGCTGGTCGGTACGGACGACAGGGTCGGGGCGCTGGAGACCGGGGCGATCGCTGGCGGCGGCACGTCGGCGGAGGCCGGGCTGTCCGTCGGTTGCGCGTCGGGATCATCGTTGCCCAGCACGGGCTCGAAGGCCATGCCCTGGCCGTTTTCGTTGGCGTAGATGGCCATCACATTGTCGACCGGCACGTAGATTTCGCGCGAGACGCCGCCAAAGCGGGCGTGGAAGCGGATGGCGTCGTTGTCCATCTTCAGGCCGCTGGTGGCGCCGAAGCTGATGTTGAGCACGATCTCGCCCTTTTTCACGTATTCCATCGGTACCGTGGTGCGCGAATCGACTTTGACCGCGAGATAAGGCGTGTAGCCGCTGTCGGTGCACCACTCGTAGATGGCGCGCAGCATATAAGGTTTGGTTGAGATTTCAGACATGGTAGGCACTGTGAGGCGGGAGCGCCCCCCATCAAGCATGAGGCGGGCGCACCGGTAATTCAAAAGACTGGCTGCTGACGCAAGATGCCCCGGCAGACGCTGCCTGCCGGGAAGATCTTTTAGCGGCGCATCACTTTCTCGGATGGCGTCAGTGCTTCGATATAGGCTGGACGCGAGAAGATGCGTTCGGCGTATTTCATCAGCGGTGCGGCCGTCTTCGACAGTTCGATGCCGTAGTGGTCCAGGCGCCACAGCAGCGGCGCGACAGCCACGTCGAGCATCGAGAACTCGTCGCCCAGCATGTACTTGTTTTTCAGGAACAGTGGCGCCAGGGTCGTCAGGCGGTCGCGGATTTCCGCGCGTGCCTTGTCGTGGGCCTTGTCGTTGCTCTTGGCGCGTTCGCTTTCCAGCACGTGCACGTGCACGAACAGTTCTTTTTCGAAATTGAACAGCATCAGGCGCGCGCGGGCACGCATCAGCGGATCGGCCGGCATCAGTTGCGGATGCGGGAAGCGCTCATCGATGTACTCGTTGATGATGTTCGATTCATACAGGATCAGTTCGCGTTCGACCAGGATAGGCACCTGACCGTACGGATTCATGGTCGAAATGTCTTCCGGTTTGTTGAACAGGTCGACGTCGCGCACTTCGAAGTCCATGCCTTTTTCAAACAGGACCAGGCGGCAGCGTTGCGAAAATGGGCAGGTTGTACCCGAATAGAGAACCATCATTTTTTATAGTTCCTTAGAAACAAAGGGGGTGAAGCCGCGAACGGCTCACCCCAGGTCGCTTGTCCACTCATGCGGACAACGCAGAAACAGGCATAAACCGGCCTATGGCCGGCGCCTCACTTATTTGACTTCCTTCCAGAACGACGCGTTAAGGCGCCATGCCAGCAGAGCAAAGACCGACAGGAACAGCAGCACCCACACGCCCAGGCGCTTGCGTGTCTGCTGTGCCGGTTCGGCCATCCACTCCATGTAGCCGACCAGGTCGGCTACCGCATTGTCATACTCGATCTTGTTCAACGTACCTGGCTTGACCTGCTCGAAGCCGGCAAATTTGTGGATCTTCTTGCCAGCGTCGTGCGGATCATTCTCTTCCACGAACTTGGCAGACTGGACACCTTGCAATTCCCATAATACATGCGGCATGGCAACATTCGGCACGACCATGTTGTTCCAGCCGGTCGGACGAGTGTCGTCTTTATAGAACGTACGCAGGTAAGTATACAGGTAGTCGCCGCCTGTGCCAGCGGAAGATGATTTCGCGCGCGAAATTACCGACAAATCCGGCGGTACGACGCCAAAGAACGCCTTGGCGTCCTGCGGTGCCAGGCTTGTCGTCATCAGGTCGCCGACTTTATCGCCGGAGAACAACAGATTCTGCTTGATCTGGTCTTCCGTCAAGCCCAGGTCTTTCAGACGGTTGTAGCGCATCGACACGGCGGCGTGGCAATTCAGGCAATAATTGACGAACAATTTGGCGCCATGTTGCAGCGCCGCCATGTTGGTCTGGCGGTCAGGAGCCTTGTCCAGCGGAAAGCCGCCTTCGCTGGCGAGAGCCATGGCAGGCACGAAGGCCAGGATGGCGAGCAGTTTTTTTGCAATCTTCATATGATGTATGTCCTTTGAGCGTGGCGTGAGAGCGGCTTAGTGCGGGTGAAACGTCACACGCGACGGCACGGTCTTGAACTTGCCCATTGCACTCCACCATGGCATCAGCAGGAAGAAGCTGAAGTAAATCAGGGTGCACACTTGCGACACGATGGTTTTCGCATCCGTAGGCGCCTGGGTGCCCAGGTAGCCGAGGATCAGGAACGACAGGCCGAAGATGGCGTACACATATTTGTGCCAGGTCGGACGGTAGCGGATCGATTTCACGGGCGAATGGTCGAGCCATGGCAGGAACGCCAGGATCACGACGGAACCGCCGAAGAACACCACGCCCCAGAATTTCGCGTCCAGCACCTGCGGCAGCATGCCGATGATGGCGACGATGGCGATGCCGGCGATGATGGACTTGACGGCCGTCGACAGGCGCGACTTGAGCCAGATGAACACCACGTAGGCAGCCACGACACCCATCAGCACGTACATGAAGTCGGCCGTGGTGGCACGCAGCACCGAGTAGAACGGCGTGAAGTACCAGGTTGGCGCGATGTGCAGCGGGGTCTTCAGCGAGTCGCCCGGCAGGAAGTTGTTGTATTCCAGGAAATATCCGCCCATTTCCGGCGCGAAGAAGACGACGGCGCTGAAAATGACGAGGAAGATCGATACGCCGAACAGGTCATGCACGGTGTAGTACGGATGCGATGGAATCGAATCGACCGGGTGGCCATCGGCGCCCAGGTTTTCTTTGACTTCGATGCCGTCCGGATTGCTCGAACCGACTTCATGCAGGGCGATCAAGTGCGCTGCAACCAAGCCCAGCAGTACCAGCGGGATGGCGATCACGTGGAAAGCGAAGAAGCGGTTCAGGGTGGCGTCGGAAACAACGTAGTCGCCGCGGATCCACAGCGACAGGTCAGGGCCGATCAGCGGGATGGCGCCAAACAGGTTGACGATCACCTGGGCGCCCCAGTACGACATCTGGCCCCATGGCAGCAGGTAGCCGAAGAACGCTTCGGCCATCAGGCACAGGAAGATGGCGAAACCGAACAGCCAGATCAGTTCACGTGGCTTGCGGTACGAGCCGTACAGCAGGCCGCGCGTCATGTGCAGGTAGACGATGATGAAGAAGGCCGAGGCGCCCGTCGAGTGCATGTAGCGCACCAGCCAGCCCCACGGCACTTCGCGCATGATGTACTCGACGGAATTGAAGGCCAGGGCCGCATCCGGTTTGTAGTGCATGGTCAGGAAGATGCCGGTGACGATCTGCAAGACCAGCACCAGCATGGCCAGCGAGCCGAAGATGTACCAGAAATTGAAGTTTTTCGGGGCGTAGTACTTGCCCCATTGGTCGTTCCACAGCTTGGTCAGGGGAAAGCGGTCATCGACCCAGCCCAGCGCTTTTTCGGCGACGGGAGCGTCTGCCGGGAACTTCGTTTCTTTGAAAGCAGCCATGATCAAGCCTCGCCTTTCTCGTCTTTACCTATCAGCAATTTGGTGTCGCTCAGATACATATGACGCGGCACTTGCAGGTTGTCCGGCGCCGGCTTGTTCTTGAACACGCGGCCTGCCATGTCGAAGGTGGAGCCGTGGCAAGGGCACAGGAAGCCGCCTTCCCAGTCATCGGGCAGCGACGGTTGCGGGCCGGGCGTAAATTTCGAGGAAGGGGAGCAGCCCAAATGGGTGCAGATGCCGACGGCGACGAGAATTTCAGGCTTGATCGAGCGTGCCTCGTTCATGCAGTATTCCGGCGTGAATTCGGCGGGATTACGCTGGGAATTGGCATCGGCGACCTTGCCATCGGTTTGCTTGAGCGACGCGATCATTTCCGGCGTGCGCTTGAGGATCCAGACCGGCTTGCCGCGCCATTCGACGGTGCGCATTTCGCCGGGTTGCAAGGTGGTGATGTCTACTTCGACCGGCGCGCCAGCCGCTTTCGCGCGCTCCGACGGCTGGAAGGTGCTTACCAAGGCTCCCGCGGTTGCCAATCCGACTACACTGCCCGCCGCGCACGTGGCGACGAGCAAGCCGCGACGGCCTGAATCGACCTGCTTTTCGTTACTCATGCAAACCCCAATCAGTCAAAATGCGAATCTTTATTATGAGTGGCAGCCGCGAAAAACCCGTCGCCGAAGCTCTATCCCACTGATTGCCGCAACCCGCATCTTTGTACGGTAAAGTGGCAACATCCCTGCGGAACTTCGGACTATGGCGCAGCCCGTGCCAGTTTCTTGTTGATTATCCGGAAGTGAAAAAGCCACTTCTGGCAACCGCAAATTATAAGTGAAGCAAACAACGAATAAAACCAAAACGTTGCTTGTACCATAATTTATATACTTTTGCAGGAGGTGGCTAGTTCTTTCGAACTAGATGCGCACGGCTGTGCCGGAATTGGTCTCGCCAGCAACCACAAGTTGGTGTCACCAGGAATCAATAGTATGATCGGCATGTTTTTATATCTATCCGAAGGAGAAATTCATGGCAATGATGCAAGAATTTAAAGAATTTGCAATGAAGGGTAACGTCGTCGATCTGGCGGTCGGTGTCATTATCGGTGGCGCCTTCGGCAAGATTGTCGATTCCTTGGTGCAAGACGTGATCATGCCGCCCATCGGCCGCATTTTCGGCGGCCTCGATTTCGCCAATTACTACCTGCCCCTGAATGGCCAGGCCACGACGATGACCCTGGTGGAAGCGAAAAAAGCGGGCGCCGTGCTGGCCTACGGTAATTTTTTGACCATTTTGCTCAACTTCGTCATTCTCGCTTTCATCATCTTCCAGATGGTACGCCTGATGAACAAGGCCCGCCGCAGCGAACCGGTCGCGCCGGCGCCAGCGCCAGTCACGCCGGAAGACATCGTGCTGCTGCGTGAAATCCGCGACTCCCTGCAGCAGAACGCACGCAACGGCGGCGATCTGGCAAAATAAGCCGTTCCGGCACGGGCCGGCTGACCTGGGCAGAGAACTGTATGCGACGATTCTGGTTATTGTTTGCGCAAACCGTGACGATCGCGTTGGCGCTGTATTTTGTGTATGGCGCGCTGCGCCCGGCCAGCCGGGTACAGCAGCTGGGTTCTCCCGCGAAACCGGTGCCCGTGGTGGAAACGGCGTCGAGCAGCCTGGCGCCCGGTTCCTACCGCGACGCGGCGGCGCGCGCCATGCCCGCCGTCGTCAACATCCTCACCCTGCAAGTGCCCAAGCGCGGCGCCCATCCGCTGGCGCGCGATCCCTTCTTCAAACGTTTCTTCGGCGACCGCGACCCGGACGACGGGGATGACGACGACTTGAAAAACAGCCTCGGCTCGGGTGTCATCGTCAGCCATGAAGGCTATGTGCTGACCAACAACCACGTGGTCGAAGGCGCCGACGAAATCGAAGTGGTGCTGACCGATGGCCGCAAGGCGCCGGCCAAGGTGGTGGGCCTGGACCCGGAAACGGATCTGGCCGTCATCAAGATCGACCTCGACAAGCTGCCCGTCATCGTGCTGGGCCAGTCGGAACTGGCGCGCGTGGGCGACGTGGTGCTGGCCATCGGCAACCCGTTCGGCGTGGGCCAGACGGTGACCATGGGCATCATCTCCGCCTTGGGCCGCAACAACCTGCACATCAACAGCTTTGAAAATTTCATCCAGACGGATGCGGCGATTAACTTCGGCAACTCGGGCGGCGCCCTGGTCGATACGCGCGGCAATCTGATCGGCATCAATACGGCGATTTACTCGCAAAGCGGCGGCTCCGTCGGCATCGGCTTCGCCATTCCCGTCTCGACGACCAAGATGGTGATGGAAGCCATCATCAAGGATGGCCACGTGGTGCGCGGCTGGATCGGCGTGGAAACACAGGACATCACGCCCGAACTAGCGCAAAGCTTCAACTTGCAGCGCACCAGCGGCGCCATCATCGCCGGCGTGGTGCGCAACGGCCCGGCCGACAAGGCGGGTATCGTGCCGGGCGACATCCTGCTGACGGTGCAAGGCAAGCCCGTCGGCGACACGACGGAAATGCTGAACCTGATCGCGCAACTGCCGCCCGGCGAAAAAGCTAAAATGACGGTGCTGCGCAAGAATCGCGAAGCGGCACTCGACGTGATGGTGGGCAAGCGCCCTATCCCGAAAGAGCTTTCCAAATAGTTGCTGATCGGAATTTGACACATGCATGTGCGTGATTTGACCCAATTTTTACGTGAACTGAGCGACAACAACAACCGTCCCTGGTTTGTGATGAACAAGCCCCGCTACGACATCCTGCGCGAGGAATTTCTCGCCTTGGTGACGTCACTCATTGCTGAACTCGGCAAGTTCGATCCGGCCGTGAAATACTGCAATCCAAAGAAGGCTTTGTTCCGCATCAACCGCGACGTGCGTTTTGCGCACGATAAAAGTCCGTACAAGACGCGTTTTTCGGCCGCCATCGCGCCGAACGACATGCGCCGCCCCAGCAAGGCGGGCGGCCCCACGTATTACCTGCAGATCGACGGCCAGGGCAACTTGCTGTTCGGCGCCGGCGAATACATGCCGCCGCCGGGCCGCCTGAAGGCGCTGCGCGAGCATATGCTCAACGACGCGCCAGGTTTTTCCAAAGTGCTGAAAAATAAGCGTTTGAAGGCCCGCTTCGGCACCATCCAGAACGAGGGCAAGTTGCAGCGCCCGCCGAAGGGGTTTGACGCGGACGCCGAACATATCGAATTCATCAAGCTGAAGAGCTTTTTTGTCTGGACCGAAGTGCCGCTGCCCGTCAACGCCCCCGAGCAACTGCTGCCGACCCTGGCGGAAGGCTTGAAGGATGCGTGGCCGCTGGTCGAGTGGATGCGCGGCGCGAAAGAGCCGGAGGAAGTCACCGAGTAACTGCTGAAGGAGCACATGATGGCACTGGAGCACGCAAGTTCAGGACAGGTGATCGAGGTGCTGCGCAGGGACGGCGACGACCTGTCGCAGTTTTCCGCCATCGCGCTGGCCAAGACGGATGAGCTGGAACTGATCCGCATGTGCATGCCCAAAGGCAAGACCATGCCCGAGCATCACGTGCTCGGCGAGATCACCTTGCTGTGCCTGCAAGGGCAGGTGGCGGTGGAGGCGCATGGCGGCGTGCAGGTGCTGGGACCGGGCCAGATGCTGTATCTGCTCGGCGGCCAGGCACACGCCCTGGAAGCGCGCGAAGACAGTTTATTGTTGCTCACCATACTCATGCACAAGGCGGGGCGCTAGGTTTTCCTGGTGCATCAGGTCGCCTTAAGCCGCCTCGGCGCGCGGGTCGCGCGACAGCAGTTGCTGCACCATCACGTGCGGCAAGTCCCCATCGAACAGCACGCCGGCCACCGCGTTGGTGATCGGCATGTCGACGCCCATGCGGCGCGCCAGTTCGCGCACGGCCTTGGCGCACGGCACGCCTTCGGCCACGTGACCGAGTTCGGCCACGATGGTCTCCAGCGCCTTGCCTTGCGCCAGGCCCAGACCGACCCGGCGGTTGCGCGACAGGTCGCCCGTGCATGTCAGAATCAGATCGCCCATGCCCGTCAAGCCCATGAACGTTTCCGTCTGGCCACCCAGGGCCGTGCCCAGGCGCGTGATTTCCGCCAGGCCACGCGTGATCAGCGCGGCGCGCGCATTCAAGCCCAGGCCCAGGCCGTCGGCCACGCCGGTGGCAATGGCCAGCACGTTCTTGACGGCGCCACCCACTTCCACGCCCACCAGGTCGTCGCTCGCATACACGCGGATGGTGCCGCCATGCAAGGCCGAGACGACGGCGCCGCGCAAGGCGGCATTGTGCGAAGCGATGGTCAGCGCGCACGGCAAGCCGCGCGCCACTTCCTGCGCGAACGAGGGGCCGGACAGGGCGCCGCCGGGGACCGTGTCGCCCAGCACTTCCTGCACGATCTGGTGCGGCAGCAAACCCGTGCCGCCTTCAAACCCTTTACAGAGCCACACCAGGTTGCCGATGGCCTTGTCTTTCAACTGATCTTTCAGCTGATGCAGCATGGGCCGCAAGCCGGCCACAGGGCAGGCGGCGATCAGGAGGCCGTGTTCGCCAGCGGCATGCGCGACGGCGGCGTCGAAATCGGAGGCGATGCGCAATTGCGGCGGCAAAGGGAAACCGGGCAAATAACTGTTTTCGCCGCTGGCGGCCATGGCGGCCATGGCCTCGCCGTTGCGGCCCCACAGCAGTACGTCGTGGCGGCCGGCCAGGGCCATGGCCACGGCCGTGCCCCAGGCGCCGGCGCCCAGGAGGGTGATCTTGCGGGTGGCGGGAATGCTATCGGGAGTGACTTCAGGAGAAACTTGCATGCAACCTCAACGGGGCAGGGGGAACGGACGCGGTGCTTACAGGCCCCACACTTCGCTGGTCTTGACGTAGCCGCTCTGGCCATCCTTGTGGCGCACCTTGACCCAGCCTGAGCTCGGCTGCTCGCTCATTTCCAGCAGCACGCCCTTGTCGACGAGGAGGATGGCGGAGGCGGTGTCGTCGGGGCTGGCGCGAACCTTGAGGTTCGCGGCGCGCGCCACGACGTTGCGCTTGGCCGACAGGCCCTTGGCTTCCGTCCAGGCCATTTCGCCGCTGGCGTCGCGTACCTTGACCCATTCGCCGTAGCTGAGCACCACTTCCAGCGGCATGCCGCGTGGCGCCACGTACAGCTTGCCGCCCTTGGAGGATGGCGCGTCGTACAGGATCACGGGAGCGGCGCCCACCGTTTTGAAATCGACGGCGTGGCTGGCGGCGGTCGCCAGCAGCAGCACGGCGCCGGCCATCCAGCGGAACTTGCTCAAGAGCGCACTTTTCAACATGATATTTTGAACCTTAACGAAACACGGCGGCCAGGCCGCCGTGTCAGGCCAGCCTTGACGGCCAGCGGGGTCTTGCAAGAGCTTAGTGCGTTTCGCTGGCTGCTGGTGCTGCTGCAGCGGCGTCAGCAATAGCTTGCAGACGTTGTTGGTAGAACACTTCGAAGTTGATCTCGGCCAAATGCACTGGCGGGAAGCCGGCACGGGTGATCACGTCGGCGATGTTGGCGCGCAGGTAAGGGTAGATGATGTTCGGGCAGCCGATTCCCAGCAGCGGATCGAGTTGATCGGCAGGAATGTTGCGTGCTTCGAAGATACCGGCTTGCTTGCCTTCAACCAGGAAAGCGACTTTTTCGCCGACTTTGGCGGTGACGGTGATGGTCACGGTGGCTTCGAAGATGCCGTCGGCCAGAGGCGCAGCGCCCACGTCCAGTGCCACTTCGATGGCTGGTGCTTCTTGTTCCAGGAAAATAGCTGGGGAATTTGGTTGTTCCAGCGACATGTCTTTCAGGTAGACGCGTTGGATTTGGAAGACTGGTTGCAGATTTTCGTCGGACATGGAACGCTTTCGTTGTAAAGGACAAGAACGGCACACCGTTCAAATATGGTACTTGCGGTATTCAAACCGCGCCGGATAGGCGCGGCCAGATCAGGTGCGAGGGCAATTGTATCAAAACCATACGACAAAAAACCAAGCAATTTCTCGAACCCGCTTTATATCAGGCTGCCGTGCCATTTAACAAGGGGTCCAGCTTGCCTGCTTGATCGAGCGCATACAAATCGTCGAATCCGCCCACGTGGGTATCGCCCACATAGATCTGCGGCACCGTACGGCGGCCCGTGCGTTCCATCATCTTGATGCGCTCTTCCGGGTCGAGGTCGACGCGGATCTTTTGCACGGCGACGCCCTTCGATTCCAGCAGGCGCTCGGCGCGCACGCAATACGGGCACACGGCGGTGCTATACACAATTACGGGTACGGTCATGATGATTATTCCTTCAGTTAATGCCGGCTTATTTCGCCAGCGACAAGGTTTTCAATGGCAAACCTTGCTTTTTCCATTCGTCGAGGCCGCCTTCCAGGCTCGTTGCCTCAGCGAAACCAGCTTTGCCCAGCAGGCCGACGGCGGTTGCCGAACGCGAACCTTTCTGGCAAACCACTACAATGGGGCGCGTTTTGAATTTTTCCAGCTCGCCCACGCGTTTTGCCAGTTCCGGCAGCGGAATATTTTTCGCGTCAGGCAAGTGGCCCGTGGCGAATTCTTCCGCGCTGCGCACGTCGACGATGATGGTCTTGCCGCGGTTGATCAGTTGCGTGACTTCCAGCACGGTCGCGCGCTTGCCGCGCATCGACAGCAGTGGCCAGAGGAGGGCGCCGCCGGAAATAATGACGATGGCAAACAGAAAAATGTGGTCGATAATGAATTTCACGTAGGGTCCAATGGTTTAAGTCAATCCGCGCATTATAAAATAGAAGCTGGACGAGGTCTTTTTACGTTTTGCTTTTTTGATTTGAACCCCTTGAGAAGATAGAACTATGTACAAAATCGTTTTCATGCGTCACGGCGAGTCCACCTGGAACCTCGATAACCGCTTCACCGGCTGGACCGACGTCGATCTGACGGAAAAGGGCGTCAACGAAGCCAGGGCCGCCGGCCAGATCCTCAAGCAGGAAGGTTTTACGTTCGACGTGGCCTACACTTCCGTCCTGAAGCGCGCCATCCGCACCCTGTGGCTGGCGCTCGACGAGATGGACATGATGTATTTGCCGATCAAGAACGACTGGCGCTTGAACGAGCGCCACTACGGCGCCCTGCAAGGCCTGGACAAGGGCGAGACGGCCGCCAAGTATGGCGACGAGCAAGTACTGGTATGGCGCCGCAGCTACGATACGCCGCCGCCGCCGCTGGAAGCGAATGACGACCGCGCCTCGTTCAACGATCCGCGCTACGCCGGCTTGCCGCAAGCGTCGATTCCGCTGACCGAATGCCTGAAAGACACCGTGGCGCGCGTGATGCCGGCCTGGGATGAAGAAATCGCCCCGGCCATCCGTGCTGGCAAAAAGATCATCATTTCGGCCCACGGCAACAGCCTGCGCGCGCTGATCAAGATGTTAGACGGCATCAGCGACAGCGACATCGTCGGCCTGAACATCCCGAACGGCCAGCCGCTCGTGTATGAATTGGACGCCGACCTGAAACCGATCCGTCACTACTACCTGGGCGACCCGGCAGCGATTGCGGCAGCGCAAGCAGCCGTGGCGAACCAAGGGAAGGCCAAGTAACTTGTCGTCTTTCTTCCGCGGCACAGCCATCGCCCCCTCTGCTGATCGACCCCTGCCGGCGTGGCGCGCCGGTGCCATGCTGTGCCTGGCGCTGCTGCTGTGCAGCGGTGCCGCGCAGGGCGCCAAGCCCACCGAACGCAGCAAGCAGAAGGCGGCCGCGGAAGCACAACGTGCTGGATTGCAACAAAAGCTGACGGCGCTCAAGCGCGACATCAGCCGTACGGAAAGCGCCAAGGATGACGCGGCCGATACCCTGGCCGAGTCGGAAGAAGCCATTTCCAACGCCAACCGCGCCTTGCGCGACCTGGCGCAGGAACAAAGCGCGACGGGCGTGAAACTCAATGCGCTGGGGCAGGAGCACCAGCAATTGACGGCCACCGTCGAAAAACAAAAGGCACAGCTGTCAAAGTTGCTGCGTGAACAATATGTCGCCGGCAACGAAGACCGCATCAAGCTGCTCTTGTCGGGCGATAACCCGAACCGCATCAACCGCGACTTGCAATTGATGGCGTATGTATCGCAGGCGCAGGCGCGCCTGCTGGAAGCCTTGCGCGCCAACTTGCTGGCCGTGGAGAAAAACCAGGCGGACGTGCAGAACGCCAAGGATGAGCTGGAAGAAATCGCGCAGGAAGAGCGCGACCAGAAAGCCCTGCTGGTGCAGGAGAAGGCGCGCCGCGCCGCCTTGCTGACGAGCTTGTCGCAACGCCTGGTGGCGCAGCGCAAGGAAGTGGGCAATGTCGAGCGCGACGAACAGCGCATGGGCAATCTGGTCGACAAGCTGGCAAAACTGATCGAAGAGCAGGCCGCCGCCGCCGCGGCCGAAAAGAAACGCCAGCAATTGCTGGCCGAACAGCGCGCCGCCGCCAAAGCGGCCGCCGACGCCAAGATCGCGGCGGAAAAACGCGAACGCCTGCTGGCCGCGCGCGCCAAGGCCGCCCAGGCCCAGGCCGAACGCGAGCGCCTGGCAAAAGAGCAACAAAACAAATCGGGCAAGATCAAGCCGCCACCGCCGCCTGTGAAACTGGAACCGATCGACGACGACGAGCCGCCGCAAGTGGCCAAGGTGGCGCCTAAGCCGGAACCGGAGCCGGAACGCCCGAGCCTGGGCCCGGCTGCGCCAGCCGGCGCCTTTGCCAGCCTGAAAGGCCAGCTGCGCGCCCCCGTGGCCGGCAAGATCGCGGCCCGCTTCGGCAGCAAGCGCGGTGACGGCCCCAGCTGGAAGGGCGTGTTCATCCGCACGGGCGAGGGCAGCGAGATCCACGCCATCGCCGGCGGCCGCGTCGTGTTTTCCGACTGGCTGCGCGGCTTCGGCAATTTGATCATCGTCGACCATGGCGGCCAGTACATGAGCATTTATGGCAATAACCAATCCTTGCTGAAACGGGTGGGCGACGCCGTCAAGGGCGGCGACGCCATTGCCAGCGCGGGCAACAGCGGCGGCAACGAGGAATCAGGGCTATACTTTGAATTGCGTCATCAGGGCCGCGCCTTCGACCCCGCCACTTGGGTGAAGTTTTAATTCAGTTCCCACCATTGCTGCGGCAGCGAATTTGTAGATTGCGAAGAATACATGGGTATCAAAGTCAAAAGTATCGGCCTGATCGGTCTGGGCGTGCTGGCCGGTATCGGCATGTCGCTGCAGTTCCCGGCCGTGGCGCAAAAAATCACGAATGCCCCGCTGCCGCTCGACGAACTGCGCCAGTTGTCCGACGTCTTCGGCCTGATCAAGTCCGATTATGTCGAGAAGGTGGAAGACAAGAAACTTTTAACGGAAGCCATTTCCGGCATGGTCGCGTCGCTCGATCCGCACTCCGTGTATCTGGATAAGAATGCCTTCAAGGAAATGCGCGAAAGCGTGCAAGGCAAGTTTGTCGGCATCGGCATTGAAGTGAGCATGGAAGACGGCTACGTGAAAGTCGTCTCGCCCATCGAGGACAGCCCCGCCGCCAAGGCCGGCATCCTGGCGGGCGACCTGATCACCCGCCTCGATAACATCCCGCTGAAAGGCTTGCAGCTGGAAGAAGTCATCAAGAAGATGCGCGGCCAGCCTGGCACCAAGCTGGTGCTGACGATGTCGCGCAAGGGCGAAAGCAAGCCGCTGGTGTTCCCCATCGTGCGCGAGGAAATCCGCGTGCAAAGCGTGAAGGCCAAGATGGTCGCGCCCGGCTATGCCTGGCTGCGCATCGCCCAGTTCCAGGAACCGACCGTCGATGACATGGTCAAAAAGATCAACGCGCTGTATGCGCAAGACCCCAAGCTCAAGGGCCTGGTGCTGGACTTGCGCAACGATCCCGGTGGCGTCGTGCCGGGCGCCATTGGCGTGGCGACAGCATTCCTTCCGGGTAATTCCGTGATCGTCTCGACCAAGGGCCAGTTGCCCGAGTCGAAACAGGTGTTTTATGGCCGCCGCGAATTCTATGCGCCGCCGGGCGCCAAGGCCGATCCGCTGGCCAAGCTGCCGGCAGGGCTGAAAACCGTGCCGCTGGTGGTGCTGGTCAATGCCGGCTCCGCGTCCGCCTCGGAAATCGTCGCCGGCGCCTTGCAGGATTACCAGCGCGCCACCGTCATCGGCACGCAAACGTTCGGCAAGGGTTCCGTGCAAACCTTGCGCCAGATCACGGCCGACACGGCCGTCAAGCTGACGACGGCCCGCTACTACACGCCGAAAGGCCGGGCCATCCAGGCGCGCGGCATCGTGCCCGACTTGCTGGTCGATGAAACGGCCGAGGGCGATGGCTGGAACAGCCTGCGCATCCGCGAGGCGGACCTGGAAAAACACCTGAGCAGCAACGATGGCAAGCCGGAAGCGGCCAAGCCGACGATGGAAGGCATGCAGGATCAGCTGGAAGAAGAGCAGCGCCTGATCGCCACGGCGAAAAAGCGCAAGCCGCTCGAATACGGCGCCAAGGATGATTTCCAGCTGCAGCAAGCCTTGAACCATTTCCAGGGCTTGCCGGTGCAGCTGGCCAAGGTGGACGCCAAGGTTGACAAGATCGGCGCCAAGCCGGAAATTGCTTCCGACATCAAGGCGGACGATAAAAAGATTCCAGTGCAGAAGCCTTGATGCTTAACCCAATGCAAGTGCCGGGGTCGGACCCTGAGGGTCCGACCCCAGGGTTTGATCTGGGTTTGCAGTAGACGTAAAACCATGAACGACAATCAACTGCTGCGCTATTCGCGCCACATCTTGCTGGATCAGATCGGCATCGAAGGCCAGCAAGCCTTGCTCGATGCACACGTGCTGGTGATCGGCGCAGGCGGGCTGGGCTCGCCGGCCGCCATGTATTTGGCCGCCAGCGGCGTCGGCAAGCTGACTCTGGTCGATGACGATACGGTCGATCTGACCAATCTGCAGCGCCAGATCGCCCACACCACACAGCGCGTGGGCCAGTCGAAAGTGCTGTCGGCGCGCGAGACCCTGACCGGCATCAATCCCGAGATCGATATCATCGCCTTGCAGGAGCGCCTCGACGGCGCGCGCCTGGCCGAACTGGTATGCTCCGCCACGGTGGTGCTCGACTGCACCGACAACTTTGCCACGCGCCATGCCGTCAACCGCGCCTGCGTGGCCGCCAGGGTGCCGCTGGTGTCGGGCGCCGTGATCCGTTTCGACGGGCAAGTGAGCGTGTTCGACCCGCGCACGGGCACGCAGCCATGCTATTCCTGCCTGTTTCCGCAGGAGCAGCAGTTCACGGACGAGGCGTGCTCGACCATGGGCGTGTTCGCGCCGCTGGTCGGCGTGGTGGGCGCCATGCAGGCGGCCGAGGCGCTGAAACTCATCATGGGCGTGGGTGTATCCTTGGCAGGACGGCTGCTGCTGCTCGACGGTTTGCACATGGAATGGAGCAGCATGCGCGTCGCGCGCGACCCCGGCTGCGCCGTTTGCGGCGAAGTGGTCTTGCCGGCCTGACAGGCCCCGCAGAAATTTTTCCCTATATGACAGGCTTTGTCATATTTCCGCTTTATACTCTGCACTCATTACTCACCTTCTTCTCTCTTTCTTATGCAAAACGCAGCAAACCATCCGATACGCCAGCGCCGCGCGCGCGGCTTCACTTTGATCGAAATCATGGTCGTGGTGGTGATCATGGGTATCCTCGCGTCGCTGGTGGTGCCCAAGCTGATCGCCCGTACGGGCGAGTCGAAAGTGGCGGCGGCGAAAGTCGACATCGCTACCGTGATGCAAGCCTTGAAACTGTATCGCCTGGATAACCAGCGCTACCCGACCACCGAGCAGGGCTTGCAGGCGCTGATCGAAAAACCGACCACGGGACCTGCCGCGAATGGCTGGAAGGCGGGCGGTTACCTGGAAAAGATGCCGAAGGATCCATGGGGCAACCCGTACCAGTTCCTGTCGCCGGGCGTGAAAGGCGAAGTCGACATCATTTCGCTGGGCGCCGACGGCCAGCCTGGCGGTAGCGGCGACGACGCCGATATCGGTTCCTGGGAACTGTAAGTTTTCCATTGCATGCCTGCCATGACCACCGGTCGCGCACCGCCCCGGCCACGCGCCAGCGGCTTCACGCTGATCGAACTGCTGGTGGTGATGGTCATCATCGGCGTCACCCTGGGCCTGGTGTCGCTGAACGCCATGCCGAATGGCCAGCAAGCGCTGCAGAAGGAAGCCGAGCGTATCGCGCTGCTGCTGCAGCTGGCGCGCGATGAAGCCATCGTGCGCAGCCGGCAAGTGGCGTTCGAGGCGGACGAAAATCAATACCGTTTTCTGGTCCTCAATGAAAAGCTGTGGCAACCCGTGACGCAGGACGATTTGCTGCGCGAGCGCGCGTTTGCCAACACGCCCATGCTGCTCAGCGTGCAGCCCTCGAACAGCGTGGCCCAGCCGCTGCGCATCATCTTCGGCCGCGAACCGGTCGACAAGCCTTTCGTGCTGACCCTGGCCAGCGGCGAGCGCAGCGTGGCCATCCGCGCCGACGGCATCGGCCACTTCACGGTCGAGCAATGATGCCGCTTTCACGTCACCGCCGCCAGCGCGGCTTCACTTTGCTGGAAGTGCTGGTCGCCCTCGTCATCGTCGGCACGGCCCTGGGCGCCTCCTTGCGCGCCGTCGGCAGCCTGACGCAAAACAGCGACGGCTTGCGCAGCGCCATGATGGCCACCTGGTCGGCGGAAAACCATTTGGTGCGCTTGCGCCTGGCGAAAACGTTCCCTCAGACGGGCAAGCGCACGGTCGACTGTCCGCAGGGCGACTTGAAACTGATCTGTGAAGAGGAAGTGGTGGCCACGCCGAATCCCCGCATCCGGCAAGTGCGCGTCAACGTGTATGACGCGCAATACCCGGCCCGGCGCATCGTGCGCCTGGTATTACTTTCCTTTAACGACTGATGGCGCGCCGCACTGTTCCTGCCGGCGGTTTCACCCTGATCGAGCTGCTCGTGGCGATCGGCATCCTGGCCATGGTCGCGGTGCTGGGCTGGCGCGGCCTGGACAGCATCATGCGCTCGCGCGAAGTGCTGACCAGCCAGCTGGAACAGGCGCGCGGCATGCAGCTGGCGTTTGCCCAGATGCAAAGCGATTGCGACCATCTGGCCGGCGCCGGCCAGAACAATACCCTGCTGAATGGCCGCATCAACCTGTCGGCGGAGACTGACCGCCTGACCCTGGTGCGCCTGGCCGCCTCGGAACAGGAGCCGCAGCAGTTGCAAGTGGTCACTTACCGCCTGCGCGGCGGCGTGCTGACGCGGCGCGAGTCGAACGGCACGCGCGACCTGGCCGTGCTCGACACCCTGTGGCAGGCGGCGCGCGACGATACGGATACCTCCGGCGCCGACGTCGCCTTGATGAATGGCGTCGACAGCATGGTCATGCGCGGCTGGAACAATGGCGCCTGGAACGTGCTGACGGCGGGCGCCGCCATTTCCACGCAAGTGCCGGGCCTGGAAGTGACCCTGCAGATGCCGGGCCAGGACGCGGGCCTGTCGAAAGTCTTTTTATTGGGGCCGGGATGACGCGCTTCAAGTTTCCCTCGCGCCAGCGCGGCGTGGCCGTCATCACGGCCCTGCTGCTGACGGCGCTGGCGATTACCGTCGTCGCCAGCCTGTTCTGGCAGCAGCAGGTGCAAGTGCGTTCGATGGAAAACCAGCGCCTGCGCCTGCAGACGCAGTGGGCCATGCGCGGCATGGTCGACTTCGCCCGTTTCTGGTTGCGCCAGGACAATCCCATGCTGACGGCGCTTGACGGCGTCTGGGCCACGCCCATCGAGGAAGCGCGGCTCGACGATTATGTGGACCGTGAAAAGGTCGACACGGAAAAATTCGACGCCACCGTCTCGGGCCGCGCGCTCGATGCGCAGGCGCGCTTCAATATTACGAACCTGCTTGAAGCCACGGGCGGCATCAATGCGAAACAGGTGCTGGCCTACCAGCGTTTGCTGTCCAACTTGCAGCTCGATAGTTCCCTGGCGCAAGCGACGGCCGATGCCGTGCTGCGCGCGAAGCCGAAACCGCGCACTGTGGACAGCGGCACCGACGGCAAGACGCCCGCCGCCACGCCCCCATCGGGCGGCGGCAGCGAGCCGGTGGCGTTCACGCAGATCGAGGATTTGCTGGCCGTGCCCGGCTACACGCCGCAAATCATTGAAAAACTGCGCGATTTCATCATCGTATTGCCGGAAATAACGCCCGTGAACGTGAACACTGCCCCGGCCGAGGTGCTGGCGGCCGTGACGATGATGTCGCTGTCCGAGGCCAGCGCCCTGACTTTGAGCAATCCGCGCAAAAAGTTTGTCGATAAGTTAAATTTCCAGAATAATATTAATGCTGCATTGATTGAAGGCGTGGAACTCGATGTGAAGAGCCGCTACTTCCTTACCGTCATCCGCGTGCGGCTGGACCGTGCCGCCCTGGATGCCGTGGCGCTTGTCAATCGAAAAACGGATCCGCAACGCACCACCAGCCTGGTCTGGCTGCGGGAAAATTAACAGCTGAAAGCGAGTCACTTTGACAATATTGTATATCCGTCACCCGGCCAAGGCGTCTACCGACAGTGCGCCTGCCTGCTCCTTCGTGCTGGCCGGCGACGGCGGCGCCCTGTTGCAACAGGGCAGCGCGCCGCTGGGCAGCCTGGGCCAGCTGATCGCTGGCGCGAAGCAGGTGGTGCTGCTGCTGGCCGCGGCTGACGTGACCCTGCTGCGCCTGAAAATGCCGCCGCTGGCCGGCGCCCGTTTGCGCGCGGCCTTGCCGGGCCTGGTGGAAGAACACATCCTCGGCGACGCGCAGGATTGCCTGCTGGCCGCCGGCGCGCCCGACGCTGCCGGCATGCGCACGGTGGCCGTGGCGCAGCGCGCCTGGGCCGAGGTGCTGGTGAAAGCTTTGCTGGCGCAGGGCGCGCGCAAGGTGGCGCTGCTGCCGTCGCAGCTGTGCCTGCCCTTGCAGCCGGGCAGCGTGACGGCCGCCTTGCAGGCAAGTGGCGACGGTCTGGAACTGGCCTTGCGCCAGGCGCCGCAAGAGGGCCTGGGCCTGGTCTTGCCGCCCCAGCCGCAGCAGGCGCTGCTGACGACGCGCGCGTTTGCCGGCGACGTGCCGCTGACGGTGTATGTGGCACAGGCGGAGCTGGCGCACTATCAACAGCTGGCCGCCGGCATGGCTGGCGTGACGGTGGAATCGGACCACTGGGCGCACTGGATCGCCGGCGCCAAGGGCGCGGGGCTGGATCTGGCTGCCGCCCTGGGCACGGCCACGGGATCGGCCACCGAATGGCGCCGCTGGCGCTGGCCGCTGCGCCTGGCGCTGCTGGCCGTGATCGTCAATCTGGCCGGCATGAATATCGAATGGATGCGCCTGAAGCGCGAGGCCGCCACCGTGCGCACCTCGATGCAGCAAACCTTCAAGGCCGCGTATCCGAACGAAGCGCCCGTGTATGGCCTGGAAGCGGAGCAGATGCGGCGCAATATCGCCGCTGCCCGCCTGCAGGGCGGCCAGGCCAGCATGGATGATTTTACGAGCATGAGCGCGGCCTTGGGCGAGGCGCTGGGCGGCCTGGCCGGGCGCGGCGTGGTGGCCTCGCTGGAATACCGCGAGCGCAGCCTGATCGTCAGACTGAAGCCGGACATGGTCGACGCCAGCGCCCAGGCGCAGGTGCGCGATGGTCTGGCCGCGCGCAAGCTGGCCTTGAATGAAACGGCGCCGGGCGTGTGGAAGATCACGCCGGCCACGGGAGCAAAAGCATGAGTGCAGCAGTCAACAAGGCGCGCGCCGCGCTGGCGGGACAACAGCAAAATGTGCAGGCCTTCTGGGCCGAACGCACGCCACAGGAACGCAAGCTCCTGACCATGGGCGGCGTGGTGGCGGGGCTGGCCCTCGTCTACGCCGTGTTTTTCGAGCCGGCCTGGACGGGCCGCATCGCCTTGCAAAAGAGCTTGCCCGAGCTGCGCCAGAACGCGGCCCAGCTGCAGGCGCTGGCGCGTGAAGCGGGCGACCTGGCGCGCCAGGCGCCGGTGCAGGTGGCGCCGATGAGCCGTGACAGCCTCGATGCGTCGCTGAAGGCGCGCGGCCTGGCGCCGCAATCGCTGTCGCTGACGGGAGAATACGCGCGCGTGCAGCTGAACGGTGTGCCGTTCGCCAGCGTCATGCTGTGGCTCGACGGCTTGCGCCGCGAAGGCCGCGTGGCGGTGCAGGAAGCGAAGATCACGGCGCAGGGCAAGGCGGGCTTGGTCGACGCCAGTTTGAGCCTGCACCAGAGCCCGGGCGTGGCGCGATGATGCGCCTGCTTGGCTGGCTGCTGGCCATCATCGTCAGCGTCTGCGTCACCCTGCTGGTGTTTTTCCCGGCCGGCTGGGTCGCCGGCATCGTGGAAAAGCAGACGGGCGGACGTTTGACCTTGGGCGACGCGCAAGGTACCCTGTGGCGCGGCTCGGCCTTTGTCGGCGGGGCGGCCAGCGCGAATGGCGCCGTGACGCCGCTGCTGCCGGGGCGCTTCAGCTGGCGCATTTCGCCGTCCGTGCTGTGGGGATCGGTGGATGTGGAATTGCAGAATGCGCAGGCGCTGTCGCAGGCCGTCAATTTGCGCGGCTCGTGGTCGCACTGGCAAGTCAGCCCGGCGGCCCTGCTGCTGCCGGCCGATGGCCTGGGCGGCCTCGGTGCACCTTTGAATACCGTGGCGCCGACGGGCAGCATGCGCCTGTCGTGGAGCACCTTGCAGCTGGCACTGGAACAACAGCAGTTTTCCGCCGTCGGCCGCACGACCTTGCAGATGACGGACATGGCCTCGCGCCTGTCGTCCTTGCGTCCGTTGGGCAGTTACGAGCTCGATTTCGATTGGCAGGGGCAGCAGGCGACGTTGGCACTGCGCTCCATCAAGGGACCGCTGCTGCTTGACGGCAGCGGCAGCCTGAATCAGGGGCGCATGCAGTTTTCCGGCCAGGCCCAGGCCGCAGCAGGATATGAAGAGACCTTGGCGAGTTTGTTGAATTTGCTGGGACAGCGCCGTAGCAATAGCGAAAAAAACATCATCGCCTTAGAGTTCAGACAATGAAAAAACCATCCGTGAGCCCCATTACCTCCTCCTTCTCGCTGCGCCGCCTGTCGGCCGCCGCCTTGCTGTGCTGTTCCGTGGCCGGCATGCCGGCACCCGTCTGGGCCGCGCCCGGCGATGAAGCGGCGCTCAATTTCGTCGGTGCCGACATCGAATCGGTGATCAAGGCGGTGGGCCATTACACCAACATCAATTTCGTCATCGACCCGCGCGTCAAGGGCACGATCACGCTGGTGTCGGAAAAATCGATCAGCAAGACGCAGGCCTTCGCGCTGCTGGCCTCGGCCTTGCGCCTGCAGGGCTATGCGGTGGTCTCCGGCGACGGCTATGCGAAAGTGGTGCCGGAAGCGGACGCCAAGCTGCAATCCGTGCCGACCCAGGTGGGCAACGGCGCCAGCCAGGTGAAGGGCGACCAGATCGCCACGCAGGTGTTTTACCTGAACTACGAATCGTCGGCCAACCTGCTGGCCGTGCTGCGCCCCTTGATCTCGCCGAACAACACGATCAACGCCAACCCGGGCAACAACTCGCTGGTGATCACCGATTACGCGGATAACCTCAAGCGCCTGGCGAAGATCATCGCCGCGCTCGACGTGCCCGCGTCGACGGACCTGGACGTGATTCCCGTGCGCTATGCCATCGCCTCCGACCTGGCCTCGATGGTGAATAAACTGATGGAAGGCGGCAATGCGGCCGGCGCCGCAGGGGCCGACGCGGGCAAGGTGTCCGTGCTGGCCGACCCGCGCACCAATTCGCTGGTGCTGCGCGCGCCATCGGCGGCGCGCGCCAATCTGGCCAAGTCGCTGATCTCGAAGCTGGACCAGCCGACCACGCAGCTGGGCAATGTGCACGTGGTGTACCTGAAAAACGCGGACGCCACCAAGCTGGCGCAGACCCTGCGCTCGGTGGTGACATCGGACGGCACGGCCGCCTCGGCGCAGCAGGGCAATACCAGCAACCTCGCCACGAACAACCAGATCAGCCAGATCAGCCAGAACAACAGCGGCATGAACACTGGCCTGGGCGGCAATACGCAAAGCGGCACCACGGGCGGCGCTTCGCTGAGCAACGGGCCGCAGCAACTGTCGTCGGGCGGCGCGGCCGGCTTCATCCAGGCCGACGCATCGACGAATACCCTGATCCTGACCTGCAACGAAGCCGTCTACCGCAACCTGCGCGCCGTGATCGACCAGCTCGACGTGCGCCGCGCCCAGGTCTACATCGAGGCGCTGATCGTCGAAGTGACGTCGGCCAAGGCATCCGAGTTCGGCGTGCAGTGGCTGGGGCTTTCCGGCGACAGCAGCAGCAGCTACCGCGTGGGCGCGCTGCAGTCGTTCGCCGGCGGCACCGACAACAATATCGCCAAGCTGGCGCTGGGCGGCGGCAAGGTGCTGCCAACGGGCGGCCTGACCCTGGGCATCTTCAAGCAGATCAACGGCGCGCTGGGCCTGGGCGCCGTGGCGCATGCGCTGGAATCGGACGGCAACGCGAACATCCTGTCGACGCCGAACCTGATCACCCTGGACAACGAACTGGCCACCATCAAGGTGGGCCAGAACGTGCCTATCCTGACGGGCCAGTACACCAGCACGGCCGGCACCAACACGAATCCGTTCCAGACCATCGACCGCAAGGAAGTGGGCCTGACCCTGAAGGTGCGTCCGCAGATTTCCGAAGGCGGCACCATCAAGCTGGGCATCTATCACGAGACGTCGAGCGTGGACAAATCCACGTCGACGGCCGTCAGCGGCATCACCATCAACAACCGCGTGATCGAAAACAATGTGCTGGCCGACGATGGCCAGATCATCGTGCTCGGCGGCCTGATCGAGGACAGCACGGGCGACAACGCGGAAAAAGTGCGCGGCCTGGGCGACATTCCCCTGATCGGCAACCTGTTCAAATATCAGACGCGCGAGCGCAAGAAAACCAATCTGATGATCTTCCTGCGCCCCGTCATCGTGCGCAACAAGGAGCAGAGCGGCAGCCTGGCGGCCGACCGCTACGACTACATGCGTTCGGCCGAGACGGCCGCCGTGCCGGCCACGGGCAACCTGATGCTGAAAGACCTGGGCACGCCCGTGCTGCCGGCCCTGCAGGATGGCCAGCCGGTGGGCGGCAACATGGTGACGCGTCCCGTGCCGCCGGCACCGACGCCGCCGCCAGGCGCGCCGGCCAACGCGGCCACGCCGCCGCAGTCGCTGCTGCAGCAATACCAGCAACAGCCGCAGAAGTGATCGGGTCGCCATGAGTAATCTGCTTCCCTACGCCTACGCGCGCGATTTCGGCTTGCTGGCCCGGCCCGGCGCCGTCGACGGCGCCCCCGTCGAGGTGCTGGTGGCCGCATCGACGGCGCCGGCGGCGATCGCCGAAGTGTCGCGCCGTTTCGGCCAGATCCAGCTGACGGTGCTGCCGCGCGGCGAACTCGATGCGGCCATTGCCGGCGCCTACGCGGGCGGCGGCGGCGACGCCTCGCAGATGGCCGATGAATTCGACGCCGACCTCGATCTGACCAAGCTGCTGCAGGACGTGCCGGCCATCGAGGATTTGCTCGAATCGTCCGACGACGCGCCCGTCATCCGCATGATCAACGCCTTGCTGACGCAGGCGCTGCGCGAAGGCGCGTCCGATATCCACATCGAGCCGTTCGAGCAGACCTCCGTCGTGCGCTTCCGCATCGACGGCAGCCTGCGCGACGTGGTGCGCCCCCGCAAGGCCATTCACGGTTCGCTGATTTCGCGCATCAAGATCATGGCGCAGCTCGACATCGCCGAAAAGCGCTTGCCGCAGGATGGCCGCATCACCCTGCGCGTGGGCGGCAAACCCGTTGACGTGCGCGTCTCGACCCTGCCCACCGGACATGGCGAACGGGCCGTGCTGCGTTTGCTGGACAAGGAAGCGGGCCGCCTCGACTTGCAGCACCTGGGCATGAGCGCCCCCATGCTGGGGCAGTTCGACGGCTTGATCACGCAGCCGCATGGCATCGTGCTCGTCACGGGCCCCACCGGCTCGGGCAAGACGACGACCTTGTACGCGGCGCTGTCGATGCTGAACGCCACCACCACGAACATCCTGACGGTGGAAGACCCGATCGAGTACGACCTGGCCGGCGTCGGCCAGACGCAGGTCAACCCGCGCATCGACATGACGTTTGCCAAGGCCTTGCGGGCGATTTTGCGGCAGGACCCGGACGTGATCATGATCGGCGAGATCCGCGACCTGGAAACGGCGCAGATCGCCGTGCAGGCCTCCTTGACGGGCCACCTGGTGCTGGCGACCCTGCACACCAACGACGCTTCGGCGGCCGTCACGCGTTTGCTCGACATGGGCATCGAACCCTTCCTGCTGTCGTCGTCGCTGCTCGGCGTGCTGGCGCAGCGCCTGGTGCGCAAATTGTGCGGTTCGTGTAAAACCTTCGATGGCGAGTACTGGCAGGCGGTCGGCTGCGAGCATTGCGGCCAGACGGGCTACCAGGGGCGTGTCGGCGTATATGAACTGCTGCGCACGACGGAGCAGATCCGCGCGCAGATCCACAACCGCGCGTCGGAAGCGGAAGTGCGCGCGGTGGCCCTGCAGGACGGCATGACGAGCATGCGCGACGACGGCGAACGCTGGCTGCGCGACGGCACCACCACGCAGGCTGAATTGCTGCGCGTGACCAAAGACTAGGCCCGCCACCATGCCCGCATTCCGCTATGAAGCCGTCGACGCCCAAGGCGCCACCCGCAAGGGCGTGCTCAATGCCGACAGTCCCCGTTCCGCGCGCGCCGAGCTGCGCGTGCAAGGCCTGGTGCCGCTGGCCGTCGAACCGATCGCCGCGCAGGTCGACGCCGCCGGCGTCACCAAACGGCGCGGCTTCGGCGAGCGCCTGTCCAGCACCGAACTGGCCCTGTTTACGCGCCAGCTGGCCAGTTTGCTGGAAGCGGGCCTGCCGCTGGAGCAGGCCTTTTCCGCGTTGCTGGAACAGGCCGAGCGGCCGTATCTGCGCGATCTGATCGCCTCGATCCGCTCGGAAGTGATCGGCGGCGCCGCGTTTTCCGACGTGCTGGCGCGCCATCCGCGCGATTTCGCGGAAATTTACCGGGCGCTGGTGGCCTCGGGCGAGCAGATCGGCCATCTGTCGCGCGTGCTCTCGCGCCTGGCCGACTACATCGAGCGGCGCAATGCGCTGGTGCAGAAGGTCAAGCTGGCCTTTACGTATCCGGCCATCGTCACGGTGGTGGCGTTTTCCATCGTGATCTTCCTGCTCACCTACGTGGTGCCGCAGATCGTTTCCGTATTTGCCAACACCAAGCAAAAGCTGCCCATGCTCACCGTGATCATGCTGGCGCTGTCGGACTTCGTGCGCAACTATGGCCTCATCGTGGCCGTGATCCTGGTTGGCGCCTGGTTCGCCTGGCGCCGCGCGCTGCAGCAGCCGGCCCTGAAACGGCGCTGGCATACCTGGCTGCTGACGGCGCCTTTGTACGGCAAGTTCGAGCGCAGCCTGAACACGGCGCGTTTCGCCAGCACCCTGGCCATTACCACGGGGTCCGGCGTGCCGATCCTGCGCGCGCTCGACACGAGCCGCGACACCTTGACCAATGTGGCGATGCAGGAACTGGTGGCGGACGCCAGCGGCGCCGTGCGCGAGGGCGTCAGCCTGGCGCGCGCGCTGTCGGCGCAAAAGCATTTTCCGCCCATGCTGATTCACATGATACGCGCCGGCGAAATCACGGGCGAGTTGCCGGCCATGCTGGAACGCGCCGCCAGCGCGCAGGAACAGGACCTGGAACGCCGCACGCTCACCATCGCGGGCCTGCTGGAGCCGGCCCTGATCCTGGCGATGGGCGTGGTGGTGCTGCTGATCGTGCTGGCCGTGCTGATGCCGATTATCGAAATCAATCAGCTCGTCAGATAAGAAACCCAAGGAAGCCATGAAGCGTTTGCCTCAAGTTACAAGTTTGCTCGCCGCCGTGGCGCTGTCCGTCTCGCTGGCCTATTGGGCCATGCAGCTGTTCAAGGCGCCGCAGCGCCCCATCAATCCGCCCCCCAATCCGGTGGTGCAGGATGCCAGCGTGGAGGCGGGCGCCTCGCTATTCGGCGGCCAGGTCAGCGTGGCCACGGCCAGCAACTACCAGCTCAAGGGCGTGGTCGCCGCCGGCAATGGCCGCGGCAGCGTGGCCATCATCTCGACCGATGGCAAGCCTTCCGTGGCCTTGCCGGAAGGCGCCGAGGTGGTGCCTGGCGTGACGGTGCTGGAGGTGCATGCGCGCCACGTGCTGCTGCGCGATGGCGGCGTGAGCAAGCGCATCGACCTGGTGGCTGACGACAAGGCGCTGGCCTTGCCGGGGCCGGTGTCCGCCACCCCGACGCCGGCCGCGGCCCCTGCGCCGGCATCGAACCTGGTGCCGCCGCCGCTGCCGATGGAGCAGCAGCGGCCGGCGACCATGATGCCGGCGCCGCAAGTGAGCGGCAGCGTGCCGCCGCCGTCAAACTAACGCTGTTTTTATCGTATTTTGCCGATGGCGCCATGCCGCCATCGCCACAGGAGTCTTCATGTTCTCGATCCGTGCCGTCCTGGCGGGCTGCGTGGCGGCGCTGTGCGCCTTGCCGCAAGCCGGCGCCGCCGCCGACGTCCCCGCCGCTACGCCTTCCCCTGTTTCCACTGTCGCCGTTCCCGCGCCGGCGCGTCCGCGCATCGCCCTGGTGCTGTCGGGCGGCGGCGCGCGGGGTCTCGCGCATATCGGCGTATTGAAAGTACTGCAGGAGCTGCACGTGCCGATCGACATGGTGGTCGGCACCAGCATGGGTGGCGTGGTGGGCGGCGCGTATGCGGCCGGCGCTTCCGTGGCGGACCTGGAAAAGATGGCACGCGAGACCAACTGGGCGCGCGTGGTGGCCGACCGGCCGCCGCGCGATGAACTGGCGTTCCGCCGCCGCGAGGAAGATTTGCTGCTGCCGTCGCGCATCGAGTTTGGCACCAGCCGCAACGGCATTTCCACGCCGCCGGCGGCGGCCAGCAATGCGGCGCTGGAAATGGCCTTGAACCGGCTGCTGCCGGCCGGCATGCGCGACCGTCCCGCCAGCCAGCTGCCGCTGCCTTTCCGTTCTGTGGCTTCTGACCTGGTCAATGGCGAGCTGGTGGAGCTGGTCGATACGCCTTTGTTCCTGTCGATGCGTGCCTCGCTGGCGGTGCCGGGCGTGTTTGCGCCCGTGCGCGTGAACAACCGGCTGGTGGTCGATGGCGGCCTGGTGCGCAACCTGCCCGTCGACATGGCGCGCACTATGGGCGCCGACATCATCATCGCCGTTAACGTGGGCACGCCGCTGGCGCCGGAAAAAGACCTGGGCAGCGCCATCGGCGTGGCGCAGCAGATGCTGCAAATCCTCACGGAGCAGAACGTGCAGCGCTCGCTCAAGGAATTGCGTCCGCAGGATATCCTGGTGGCGCCCGACCTGACGGGTGTCAGTTTCCTCGACTTTGAAAACTATGCGCGCGCCATGCGCGCTGGCGAGCAGGCGGCGCAAGCCTTGGCCGCCCGTCTGGCGCCGCTGGCCCTGCCGCCGGAACAGTATGCGGCGCGCGAGCAGCTGCGCCTGGCGGCGCCGGCCTTGCTGGACGTGGCCCTGCCGCTCACGCGCCTGGCCGTGGAGAGCGAAGGCGATATCAATCCGCGCATCCTGCAGGCGCAATCGGGCCTGGTGGAAGGACAGTCGGTCAGCCAGGAAGATGTGCTCAAGGCGGCGGCCAGGCTGTATGGCCGCGGCGATGTGGCGCGCGTGGAGACGGACGTGGTCGACGCGGGCGACCAGCGCACGGTGAGCATCAAGGCCGTCGAGGCACCATGGGCCAGCAACCGCCTGCGCGTGGGCCTGGAACTGGCCAGCGATTTCAGGGACAGCAATAACTTTGCCTTGAAGCTGCTGCACGTGCGCTCGAATCTGAACAGCTGGGGCGGCGAGTTGCGCAGCACGGCGCAGATCGGCAATGAACGCGGCTATGGGGTGCAGTTCTGGCAGCCGCTGGGCGCCGGCAACCCGTGGTATATCGCGCCGCAGTTGCAGTACACCTCGTCGGCGATGGATGTGTTTGACAAAGGCCGGCGCAGCGCGCGCCTGGCGTACAACGGCCAGACGGCGGCACTGGTGCTGGGACGCCAGTTCGGTACCTGGGGCGATCTGCAGTTCGGCGTCGCTCGTACGGAAGTCAAGGGCAGGCTGGCGATTCCGGCCGACCCTACGCAGCCGGAGTCGCGCGCGCTGGGCACCACGCAGTTCGTGCGATTTCGCGCCGATACGCTCGATTCGCCGGGCTTTCCCACGCGCGGCGCCCTGCTTGAGGCCATCTGGACGCGCGATACGACCACGGGGGTGGGCGAGGCGGCCCTGGGCCAATCGTCCATCACGGGCCTGAAGGCCTTTGGCCGGGGTAACTGGGCCGGTCACGTGTATGGCGAATGGGCGCGCTCGCAGCGTGACGAAGCGCCGCTCAATCTCGGTGGTTTCCTGCGCTTGTCCGGCACGGAATTTGAATCGGTGAGAGGACGCAGTATCGCCTTCGCGCGCTTCGTGATGGCGCGCCGCATCGGTTCCCTGCCCAGCACCCTGGGCGGCGTGGTGCGGGCCGGCTTTTCGCTGGAGATGGGCGGTGGCTTCGATCAGAGCGAGCGCTGGAAAAGCAGCAAATTCACTCAGGCGAGCAGCGCCTTTGTGTCCGTCGACACGCGCTTCGGTCCCGTGTATGTGGCGGCGGGCGCGACCAAGGGAGGCGAGAGCACGCTCTATCTGTTCCTGGGGCCGGTCTGGTAGGGCGCCGCGGGGGCGGCCGTGCTGCGGCGCAGGGCCGTGAAGGCGGCAAATTCCCATGAGCGAAAGCCCAGCAGCAGGGTAAAGCCGTCGCGCTCGGCGGGTGCCAGGCGCCGGTCGTTCTGGTGCAGGCGCGCCAGTTCCTCGGCCAGCTGGCGGATCTTTTGCACCAGTTCCTGCGCGCTCGACAGCGACAGGCGCGCCGGGATGCACATCAGGGTTTCGCCGGCGCCGTCAAAATGCCCGCTGAAATAATCGGCCACCACGTGCTCGCGGAAGTACTGCTGCACCGGGCCGTCGGCCAGCCAGTGGAAGGCGTTCGAGACGCGCAGGCTGTAGCGGTTCAGCGGCTTGAGTTCGATCAAGCCCAGCCGGTCCAGCTCGGCCAGGCAGCCGATGCATTCGGCCTGCGTCAGCGCATACGTTTCCACCACCTGCTCCAGGCTCCAGTGGCCGAGGCAGCAAATCGCCACCAGCAGCAGGCGCGGATGCGCCACCAGCGACCTTTCCTGCACCAGGGTGAGCGTGTCGGCATGCGGCGTGATGTCGGCCGCGCCGCGCAGCACGTCTTCCATGGCGATGCCCGAGGCCTTGCAGATCAGGGCCAGGCGCGACAGCGACATGTCGTGCTGGCCAAACATGCGCTTGACGCTCGATTCGCTCATGCCGATGCGTTCGGCCAATACCTTGTACGTGATGCCGGCGGCGCGCAGTTGGGTGCGCAGCACGCGCAAAACCAGTTCAGGTGAACTCACGATAGTTCCTTTATGCAAGTTTGGTAGCGGATGACGGTACCGAATGTAGCCGTAAATGGCACTTTGCACAAGATGATAGTACTTTTTTACAAAAGCGATGACACTCCCGCTTGTGGCTCGCGCAGCGCGCTACAACCAGGCAATCCATCCACTTGTAGAGGTTATCCATGTTCTCCAAATTTCATTTTTCAGCAGCGCTGCTGGCGCTGGCCGCCATCGCCCCCCTGCATGCCGCCGCAGCCGAACCGACACCGGGCCCGTTCTATGCGGGCGCCAGCTATGGCTTTCGCGCCAGCACCGGCCTCGATTGCATCGCCGGACAAAGCGATTGCGACAAGAGCAGCAAGCGCAATGGCAAGGCCTACCTGGGTTACAGTTTCGACGCGCTGCCGTTTCAGGGCGGCGTGGCCCTGCCTTCGATTGAGCTGGTGGGGTATATGGGTGGCGAGGTCAAATCCGGTTTCGACACGGGCGCCGGCAAGCGCGCGGGCCGCGGCAAGTTCACGGGCCTCGGCATGCAGGGCGTGCTCGGTTACCAGTTTGACGCGTTTACACTGAGCGGGCGCGCCGGCGCTGCCTACACGCAGGGCAAGGTCGATTATCTGGGCGGCGGTTCGGACAAGAAGAGCAAGATCGGCCTGACTTACGGCGTTGGCGCGGCGTATGCGCTGAACCAGAACTGGTCGCTGCACCTCGACTGGGACCGCGTGCCCGTCAAGTACAACAGCAAGCAAACGACCAAGGTCGACATGTTTTCGCTGGGCGCGTCCTACCGTTTCTAAGGGGATGCTGCCGCGGCAGAGAGTGGCCTGATGGCGGACGCCCTATAAACGGGGTGTCCGCGGGCGGCCTATTTGTCTGTTTCCACCTTCAACAGCAGTTTCGCCAGCAGGCGTTTTTCCTGCTGGCGCTGGCCTGACACGGTTTTCACGTGCGCCCCGGCGGCGCGCTGCAGGGCGGCAGTGGCGACCGGATTGCGCGGTTTTGGCGAGGGCTCGACGCGGAACTGCATTTTCTGCCGCGTCGCCAATGCCTTGTTTGCCATCGGTTCCCCCCTTCCTTCCTACAGCACGTAGCGCGACAGGTCCTCGTTGACCGACAGCGCTTCCAGGCGTTCGTTGACATACGCGGCGTCGATCACCAGCAGGTTTTCAGTGGTGCTGCTGCCTTCGCTGGCCGTAAACGACACTTCTTCCAGCAGCTTTTCCATCACCGTGTGCAGCCGGCGCGCGCCGATGTTTTCCGTGCGCTCGTTTACCGAATAGGCGATTTCGGCCAGGCGCGTGATGCCTTCCGGCGCGAATTGCAGTTTCAGGTTTTCCGTCGCCAGCAAGGCTTCGTACTGCATCGTCAGGCACGCGTCGGTGCTGGTGAGAATGCGCTCGAAGTCCGAGATCGACAGCGATTCCAGTTCCACGCGGATGGGGAAGCGCCCCTGCAGTTCCGGGATCAGGTCCGACGGCTTCGACAGGTGGAACGCGCCCGAGGCGATGAACAGGATGTGGTCCGTGCGTATCATGCCGTACTTGGTGTTGACGGTCGTGCCCTCGACCAGCGGCAGCAGGTCGCGCTGCACGCCCGCGCGCGAGACGTCGGCGCCGCCGGACTCCGAGCGCGAGGCGATCTTGTCGATTTCATCGAGGAAGACGATGCCGTTCTGCTCGACGTTCTGGATGGCCTTCTGTTTCAGCTCATCTTCGTTGAGCAGCTTGGCCGCTTCTTCTTCGACCAGCAGTTTCAAGGCTTCGCGGATCTTGACCTTGCGCGCCTTCTTGCGCTGCGCGCCCACGCCCGAAAACATGGACTTGATCTGTTCCGTCATTTCTTCCATGCCTGGCGGCGCCATGATTTCCATCTGCGGGCCCGCCTCGGCCAGCTCGATCTCGATTTCCTTGTCATCGAGCTCGCCCTGGCGCAAGCGCTTGCGGAAGGTCTGCCGCGTGCTGTCGCCGCTGCCGCCCGTATCCACAGCCGCGGCCGTGTTCGGCGTGAAGCCGAAGTCGCGCGCCGGCGGCACGAGAATGTCGATGACGCGGTCTTCGGCCGCATCTTCGGCGCGTGCGCGCACTTTCTTCATTTCCAGCGCGCGCGTCTGCTTGATGCCGATGTCGATCAGGTCGCGGATGATGGTGTCGACGTCGCGCCCCACATAACCGACTTCCGTGAATTTGGTCGCTTCGATCTTGATGAACGGCGCCTCGGCCAGCTTTGCCAGGCGGCGCGCGATTTCCGTCTTGCCGACGCCCGTGGGGCCGATCATGAGGATGTTCTTGGGCGTGATTTCATGGCGCAGGGGCTCGGCCACCTGCTGGCGGCGCCAGCGGTTGCGCAGGGCGATGGCGACGGCGCGCTTGGCCTTGGCCTGGCCCACCACGTGCTTGTCGAGTTCAGTGACGATTTCCGACGGGGTCATGTTCATGATCATAATTGGCTTTCTGTATTCTGTGCTCGGGGGACGCTTATTCCAAGGTCTCGATGATGTGCGACATGTTGGTGTAGATGCACAGTTCCGCGGCGATGGTCAGCGACTTCTTGACCACCTCGGCCGGCGACAAGTCCGTGTTTTCCTGCAGCGCCTTGGCGGCCGACTGGGCATAGGTGCCGCCCGAGCCGATGGCGCCGATGCCGTCTTCCGGCTCCAGCACGTCGCCATTGCCCGTGATGACCAGGGTCGACTCGCTGTCGGCCACCAGCAGCATCGCTTCCAGGCGGCGCAGCACGCGGTCGGTGCGCCAGTCCTTGGCCAGTTCGACGGAGGCGCGCAGCAGATTGCCCTGGTGTTTTTCCAGCTTGCCTTCAAAGCGGTCGAGCAAGGTAAAAGCGTCGGCGGTGCCGCCGGCAAAGCCGACCAGGACCTTGCCCTGATACAACTTACGTACTTTGCGGGCCGTGCCCTTCATGACGATGTTGCCGAGCGTTACCTGGCCATCGCCGCCCAGGGCGACTTGCTTGCCGCGCCGGACGCAGAGGATGGTGGTGCCGTGAAATTGTTCCATAGTGACCTCAAAAGATTCGTGCCGATGCGTGCAAGGCCATGCGATTGCGCGCCCATGCTACAAAAGTGGGGATGGAAAAGGCAATTGCAAGCGGCACTTGCCGCTGCAGTGCCTGCTTCAGTGTAGTCGGCGCGGGACGAAAAAAAAGCACGCAACCAAAGGTTGTGTGCTTTTATATGCGCCATCGCGCAGCCGCCGGGGCGGCCGCGCAAGGGGAGGGCGATCAGTCGCCGTACAGCTTTTGCTTCAGTTCCCGCCGTTGCTGAGCTTCCAGCGACAGGGTGGCGGTCGGACGGGCGATCAGGCGGGGGATGCCGATAGGCTCGCCCGTTTCTTCACACCAGCCATAGTCGCCGGCGTCGATGCTGGCGATCGATTGCTGTACTTTCTTCAGCAATTTGCGCTCGCGGTCGCGCGTGCGCAGTTCCAGCGCATGCTCTTCCTCGATGGTGGCGCGGTCGGCAGGGTCCGGTACGAGCACGGTTTCACGCAAGTGTTCCGTGGTTTCGCCGGCGTTTTTCAGCAGGTCTTTTTCAAGCTGCTGCAGGCGCGCCTTGAAGAATGCCAGTTGTGCCGGATTCATGTAGTCATCTTCGCTCATGGCGCGAATTTGGTCTTCGCTGATGAGTGGGATGTCTTGGTTGGCGGCCGGGGTCGATTTATTAGTTTTGGTCATAACTTCGCTTACCTTCGATACGACAGAGTTTTCAAATTGATCAGTTGATGCGGCGATACCGAGCAACTGTACAGGTTCCGCTTGGCATTGCTGTCCCGCTGTACTGCGTGCGACCTTGGCTTGCCGGCGTAAGCCAGGACTACCGGCCGGCTAAGGTGCCATGTTGATAACTTTTTACCGCTCTATGCCAGTCGCGCTATGCGCGCGTCAACAGGCGTGTTGGGTGGATCGGTTGCATGCCTGGCATGCGGCCAGCGGCAGTTTGCCAGCATTTCATGACAGGCGAACGACATGGGCCGTTTTCGTCGCTGATTTTGGCACGCTTTGCCTTATATTGCCATCCCGATTTGTTGACTAGCCGATCAGAAACAGCTACTTGTTGGTTTCTACCAGCAAGATGGGTGTCGGACAGCGGGAAAGCGTGCTTAACTTTCCCTTTTGTTTCTGCTTTGCAACGGGTACTTTGCAAAACCCGGCTAGTTTATACCAAACATTGTTCGAGTCCGCGAATAAAAATGTCTTTTGGTAGATTCTTGCCAATAAACACCATTTTGCTGCCACGCACTTCGTTTTCGCCCCATTTGGCGCCCAGGTCGCTGCCCATCAGCTGGTGCACGCCTTGAAACACCACCTTGCGCTCGGCGCCCTGCATCAGCAGCACGCCCTTGTAGCGCAGCATGCGCGGGCCATACACTTGCACCAGGCCGCCGAGGAACTCGTCGAGCTTGGCGCTGTCGAACGGTTGCGTACTTTTGAAAACAAAGGCGGCGATATCGTCGCTGTGCTGCGCATGGTGGTGGTCGGCATGGCCGCAATCGGTGGCGCAGGCCGCAGTGTGCTCATGCTTGTGCTCATGTGCATGGTCATGATCGTGGACGTGCGCCGTTTCCGTGGCGAGGAAATCCGGGTCCAGTTCCAGTTTTTCATTCAGGTTGAAACCGCGGATGTCGAGCACTTCGGCCAGTGGGGCGCGGCCGAAATCGACCTTGGCGATCGGTGCGCGGGGATTGATGCGCTTCAAACGGCGCGTCAGCGTGGCCACGTCCTCTTCACTGACGAGGTCGGTTTTCGACAGCAGCAGCTTGTCGGCAAAACCCACTTGCCGCTGGGCTTCCTCGTATTCGTCCAGTTGCTTCATGGCATGACGGGCATCGACCACCGTGATGATGGCGTCGAGCATGTAGTGGCTGCCCACTTCCTCGTCAACAAAGAAGGTTTGCGCCACGGGGCCTGGATTGGCCAGGCCCGTCGTTTCGATGACGACGCGGTCGAAGGCCAGCAGGCCGGCGTCGCGCTTGCGCGCCAGTTCCGTCAGGCCCACGATCAGGTCGCCGCGCACGGTGCAGCAGATGCAGCCGTTGTTCATCTCGATGATGTGTTCGTTGCTATCCTGCACCAGGATTTCATTGTCGATGTTTTCCTGGCCAAACTCGTTTTCGATCACGGCGATGCGCATGCCATGGTCTTCCTGCAGTATGCGGTTGAGCAAGGTGGTTTTGCCTGCGCCCAGGAAACCGGTGAGGATGGTGGTTGGAATCAGTGCCATGAGAGATGCCTTGTAATCGGTGGTGCCGCCGCGCAAGCGGAAGAATGCGGACGATTATGCCGGAATTTTGCAAAAGCTTGCAAATGCGCGCCGATCCGCTTGATATGGATCAGGCTGGCCAGCGGGCGCGGCGGTCTACTTGAGCTTGGCGCGCGGATGCGCCTGGTCGTACACGTGCGCCAAGTGCTGGAAGTCGAGGGCCGTGTAGACCTGGGTCGAGGTGATGCTGGAATGGCCCAGCATTTCCTGCACGGCGCGCAAGTCGCCCGACGATTGCAGCACGTGCGAGGCGAACGAGTGGCGCAGCACGTGCGGGTGCACGTTGGCGGGAATCTCGGTGGCCAGCGCGTGCGCCTTCAGGCGCAGCTGCAGCACGCGGGGCGAGATGCGCGTGCCGCGCGTGCTTAAAAACAAGGCAGCACTGCCATCGGCCGCCGGCGGGCGCACGCCCAGCCAGGCAGTCAGGGCCACGAGCGCCGCCTTGCCGACCGGCACCTTGCGCATCTTGCTGCCCTTGCCCGTGACGATGACTTCGAAGCTGGCCATGTCGAGCCAGCCCAGCGAGGCGGGCTGGCCATTTTCCGCCTTGCAGTAATGGGTGTCCAGGCTGGTCAGTTCGGACACGCGCAAGCCGCTTGAATACAGCAGTTCGAACATGGCGCGGTTGCACAGCTGTTCCGGTTCGGCCGCGCCTTGCTGGTGTTGCGCGGGCGCCACGAGGCGCACGGCGTCGTCCACCGACAGGGCTTTGGGCAAGGTCTTGGCCCGCTTCGGGGCGCGGATGCCGTCGACGGGATTGGCGTCGAGCGTGGTCTCGCCACTGAGCCAGTTGAAAAAGCCGCGCCACGACGACAGCTTGCGGGCGATCGAGCGCGGGTCGAGGCCGCCGGCGTGCAGCTTGGCCGTGTAGCGGCGCACTTCGTTGTGCGCCAGCGCCGTCCAGGACGTGTTGCCGCTCAGTTCCAGCAAGGCGCGCAGGTCGCGCCCGTAGGCGTCCAGCGTATGCGGCGACAGCTTGCGCTGCGTGGCCAGTTGCGCCAGGTAGGCGTCAAGCCACTCGGCCTTGCCGCGCACCGCGTTCATGGCTGACTCAGGCAGGCGAGCCGGCGCGCAGCGCGGCCAGGGCGGCGCTGGCTGTGGCGCCGATATGCACGAGGAAATCCGTGCCCATGCTCGAGGTAAAGCGTTCGCTGTCGGGCGAACCGAGCACCAGCAGGCCGAAGGTGCCCGTGGTGTTCGGGGCGCGCAGGGCGATCATGACGGTCGATTCGATCTTGTCAGCTTGCAACCAGTGCACGGCTTCGAAATCGCGGTTGCTGCCGCAGTACGGGGTTTGCAGGCTGTTGGCGAACATGCGCACGTCGGCCGTGACATCTTCCGTGAACCAGCCGTCGGCGTGTTCCGGCAGCACTTGCCACAGGCGCAGGCTGACGTAAGGCACGTCGAAATTGCTTTGCAGGGCATCGACCAGCACGCGCGGCATGTCCGCATCGTTGCGCACTTGCAGCATGGCCTGGTTCCAGCCGTGGAACTTGCTGGCGATGTCGCCATTTTCCTCGGCCACACGGCTCAGCTTGGACATGCGCAGTTCCAGCGCCTTGTACTTGTCGCGCATCACTTCCATTTGCCGCTCCTGCAGCGAGATGGTGCGTCCCGTCAGCGGACTGCTCAGCTTGACCTCGCCGAGCAGGGCGGTATGCTCTTCGAAGAAATTCGGGTGCTCGCTCAGGTACTGGGCGACGGTGCTGGAATCGAGTGTGGCGGTCATTGAGAATATCTGTCAGTGAAAGTTGAACACTTCATTCTAACCGAGAGTGCGCCGGCATAGGCGCAAAGGGGACGGTAGCGATGCATTTTCCGCGCGCCCATGAAAAAAGCGGCATGGTTGCCCATGCCGCCTTGTACTCCTGGTTCAGCAGTCACCCGTGGAGGGTGACTGGCCGGCCATTAGAAGTTGTGATGCAAGCCCAGACCGATGTAGGTCTTCGACACAGCATCCTTGCGGTTCGAGATGTCCGCGTACAGGTAGGTGCGCTTCGACAGGTTGTAGTCGTAGCCCAGCGATGCTTGTTTGGTTTTGGTCACGCCGTCTGGCGTTTTTTGACCGTAGCCAGCGCGAACCTTGCCTGGGCCGACGTCGTAGTTGGCGCCAATCAGCCATGCTTTGGTGTCGGTGTTGATGATCTTGAAGTTGCTGTCATCCTGATGCTGGTACGACGCCATCAGTTTCAGTTCCGTTACCGGATTGAACGATGCGGCAACCGACCACAGCTTGGCTTGCACGCCATTGCGCTCATATGCGGCCATACCGGCGAACTGGCCGTAGTTGTACGTGGCCGAGACCGAGTACGGATTCGACGCTGGCACGGCATTGGCAGCCACCGGGTAGTTGTTGGCTGGTGGCGTAGCTCCTGGTCCAGGGAATGCCGGATTGTTATTGGCTTCCTTGGCGGCGACAGTGGCGTTGAACTGGAAGCCGCTGATGACTGGCGAGTTGTAGAACACAGCGTTCGAGAAGCGGTTACGCGAGTTGCCGGTTGCGCTCAGCGGATCGCTGCTGTAGGCGGCCACCGTGATGTCGGTCTGGAAGCCGGCTGGCGTAGGCATGCCCGACCATGGTTCGAACGCGGTGCTCGATTCCTGGAAGGCGGTCAGGCCGCGGCCCAGACGCACCATACCGAAGTTGCCTTGCAGGCCGACGCGGCTTTGACCCTGGAACAGCGGACGGGAGTTGCTTTCCAGCGTACCGGTATCGGATTCATAGCGAATTTCCAGTTGGAAAATGGCTTTCAAGCCATTGCCCAGATCTTCCGTGCCTTTGAAACCCAGCTTGTTGTTGTCGCGCTTGGTGACAGCGGTGCTCGAACCGGTCATTTTGCCCAGGCCAGCATCGATCGTGCCGTAGATTTGGACGGACGACTGCGCTTGTGCGGTTGCGGCAAAGGCGCCGAAGAGTGCGAGGGCAACGAGTGATTTTTTCATGTCTTATTCCCTATTAAAAGTGAGTTCCGTCCGAGATCCGAGCAGATTGAAACACGCTAACTGTCGCGTTTCGATGAATGAACCTTAATTCGTCGGCGCGCAAGACGTGCGGGATTGGTCAAATATGCGTGAAAAGATTGGTGAAAAGCGGCATAACTGCATGCCCCTGTTGTATTTTTGTAACGCGCGGTTTCTGCCGGTCCTGCGCCGATGGCAAGCGTTTCCCCATCGTCACGCTAGCTGCGCATTGTGATATTGGCATGTCATGGCTTGGACATTGTTGCGGTGAATCAAGTTCTTGAGGCCGCTTTGGCGGATTTATGACACAAGGACGTTACACTAAGGGAAGGCCTGCATTGATGGGCCTGGAGACGGCTCACTTATTAGAATCATTGACTCAATATCGAGAATCGATGGCAAATCGCGAAACATTAGGATTGATCAAGGGAGCGCGCGCGGGCGATGTGGCTTGCCAGCTGGCGTTGGGACGCGTGTATCTGTTTGGGCAGGGAGTGCCGCAAAGCCTGCTGACCGCCTTGCACTGGCTGGCGCGGGCGGCCCAGGAGGATAGCGCGGAAGCGTGCTTGCTGATCGGCACGCACGTGCCGTTCGAAGTGGCGCAACCGTCGGCCAAGGTGCTGATCCCGTATTACGCGCAGGCATTCGACGCGGGCCTGGTGCAGGCGGGGCTGGTGCTGGCGCAGCTGGTGCTGGGCAATGCCGCCAGCCACAGTGAAGCCTTGCGCGCCAAGGCGCGCGTGGCGCTGGACGCCGCCGTGCGCGCCGGCTTGCCCGATGCGCAATGGTTGTTGTCCATGCAAGAGGGATCGTCCGCAGCCTGCGGGCCGGACACCAGCGCCGCTGGCGAGAAAGCCATCGATGGCGACGCGCCGCTGCATGCCTGGCTGGAGCAGGCATGGAGCCAGGGCAACCATGCGGGCTTCCTGTCGCAAGGCTTGCCGCTGGCGCGCGAGCTGTTGCAGCGCCAGGCGGCCGCCGGGGCGCGCACGATCACCCTCGACGCGCAGCAGGTGCTGTTGCTGTCGCGTTGCGCCCAGGCCCTGGCGCCTGGCGGCGATGCCGAGGGCTGGCAGTGTTGCGAGCTGGCCGCGCATGGCGGCGACCGCACGGCGCAGCTGGAGCTGGGGCTTGGCTATGCGCGCATGGATGCGCATGGCCAGCGGCTGGCCACGCGTAACGGCGCGGCCAATTTCAAGCGGGCCGTGCGCTGGCTGACGCAGGCTGGCGAGCAGGGTCTGGCCGAAGCCTGGTTCGTGCTGTCGCGCATCTACACAAAACCGGAATTTTCCCAGCGCAATGTGGTCGAAGCCCATTCCTGCCTGGAGCGGGCCGCCGACCTGGGGCATGGCCCGGCCCAGCTCGAATGCGGCATGCATGCCTGGCGCAATCGCCGCGACGGCGTCAACAACGATGTGCGGGCCGCCTACTGGCTGCTGCAGGCGCAGGCGCAAGGCAGCCGTGAAGCGGAGGCGGCGCTGGCAAAGATCGCGCCGCAAGGCGAACCCGGCGACTGGGGCCAGTGCGCCGCCATGCACGCCGATGCGCATTTGCGGCAACTGGGCCAGAGCCACCCCCTGCTGGCGGCACGTCTGGCATTGGCGCGCTGCTTTCATCTGTCGCGTGCCGAGGCGCTGCTGCTCGATATCCATGCGGCCGACCAGGGGCATTGCCTGTTGATCGATATCAGCGCCACGCATGGGCGCGGCAAGCGGCGCCTGGTGCTGATCCGCACGGCGCAGGAGCGCCAGCTGCTCGATCAGGCGGTGCGTTTGTTCGAGCGCATCGATTGCGGCGTGGCGGGGCCGGAAGGCAATTACCGGCAGCGCCTGTACCGCCTGAAGTGCTACCTGGCGGAATTTGATGTCGCGCAGGAACAGCAGTTCCTGGCGGCATGATGCAGCGTTGATTACAGTTCGATCGTGCCTTCGAACACGGTCACGGCCGGACCCGTCATCAGGACGGGCTGGCCGGGGCCTTGCCAGGCGATCGACAGTTCGCCGCCGCGCGCGCTGATGCGCACGGGGGAGTCGAGCAAGCCGCGCAGGATGCCGGCCACGGCGGCGGCGCAGGCGCCCGTGCCGCACGCCAGGGTTTCGCCCGCGCCCCGTTCATACACGCGCAGTTTCACGTGCTGGCGGTTGACGACCTGCATGTAGCCGGCGTTGACCCTGCGGGGAAAGCGCGGATGGTGCTCGATGCGCGGGCCCGTCACTTCCAGGTCTTGCGCATCGACATCGTCGACCACTTGCACGGCGTGCGGGTTGCCCATCGAGACGACGGACACCAGCACGGGAGAGGGTTGGTCCGGCAAGGCCAGGTCCAGCGGCCACACAGTGTCGTTGCCTTGCGCTACACCGTCCAGGCCGTTGGCATCGAATGGCACCAGCGCGGGTTCGAGCACGGGCGCGCCCATGTCGACCGTGATGCTGCCGTCAAGTTCCAGGCGCGGCGCGATGATGCCGGCCATGGTTTCCACGCGGATGCTGTCCTTGGTCGATAGCCCCTTTTCGCTGACGAACTTGACGAAGGCGCGCGCGCCGTTGCCGCATTGCTCGACTTCGCCGCCATCGTTGTTATAGATGCGGTAGCGGAAGTCGCAGCCGGGCAGGCGCGGCTTTTCCACGACGAGGATCTGGTCGGCGCCGATGCCGAAACGGCGGTCGGCCAGGCGCTGCCACTGGGCCGGCGTGAAGTCGATTTCTTGATGGATGGCGTCGATGACGATGAAGTCATTGCCGGCGCCATGCATTTTGGTAAATTGGAGTTTCATGGTCTGCCGTATCACTTGTGCTGGTTATAGAACGATGCTTCGCCTTCCGGACGCGTCTTGAAGCGTTTATGCGTCCAGAAATACTCGGCCGGCGCTTCGCGCACGCGCTCTTCGATGAATTCGTTCATGCGGCGCGTGGCGGCCGTGATGTCGTCGCCCGGATAGTCATCCCACGCCGGGTAATACGTCACTTGCCAGCCCTGGTAATTGGGCAGGAAGGTGGCGATGACGGGAATGACTTGCGCCTTGGCGGCCAGCGCCAGGCGCGCCGTGGCAGTCAGGGTGGCGGCAGGCACGCCGAAGAAGGGCACGAATTCCGCGTCCTTCTCGCCGAAATCCATGTCCGGCAGCATGAAATACGGCAAGCCGTCGCGCAGTGCGCGCAGAATCGTCTTGATGCCGTCCTGGCGCGTAAACAGCTTGGGCGGCTTGAAGCGCGAACGGCCGTTGCGCAAGGCCTGGTCGAAGGCGGCGTTCTTTTGCTGCACATACATCGACGAGGCGGAGATCTCCATGGCGGTGGCGGCGCCGGCCACGTCGAGGCAGACGAAATGCGGGCACAGCAGGATGGTCGGCTTGGCCGCGATCTGCTGGCCCGGGAAGGCGGGCACCTTCCTGATCAGGCGGTTCAGACGCGCTTCCGACGACCACCACAGGATGCTGCGTTCCCACACGCTGCGCGAATACGCCTGGAAATGCTGGCGCGCCAGGGCCACGCGTTGTTTTTCCGTCAGTTCCGGCATGCACAGGCGCAGATTCGTCAGGGCGATCTTGCGCCGCGCGGGCATGGCGATGAACAGCAGGCTGCCGACGGCCACGCCGAAACGGCCGAGAATGGGTAAGGGCAGCCAGTGCAGCAGCCACATGAAGGCGATCAGCAGTCTCATGCCTGCTCCCCGGCGGCGTCGGGCGTCGCGGGCGTGGGCGGCGGTGCGCCGCGCGGCACTTTATAGCGGTTGTAGCTCCACAGGTATTGCGCCGGGCTGCGCGCGATCAATTGCTCCATGGCCGCATTGATGGTGCGCGCCTGCTCGGCCGAGGTGCTGGCTAGCGACTCGGTGAAGGGCACGAAATGCACGACATAGCCGCGTCCGCCCGGCAGGCGTTCCGCGTAAGTGATGATGACTTCGGCGCCGCCCATCTGCGCCAGCTTGGCCGGCAGGGTCATGGTGTAGGCGGGGCGGCCGAAGAAATCGGCCCACACGCCTTCGCCCTCTTGTGGCACCTGGTCGGGCAGCAGGCCGATGGGCTGGCCTTTTTTCAGGCATTTGGCGAAGATGCGCACGCCCGACATATTAGCCGGCGCCAGCATCAGGTTTTCGCGCGCGCGGGCTCCTTCGATCAGCGGTTTCAAGGCGGCGCGCTTGGGCGGACGGTACATCACGGTCAGCGGCGTGCGCAGCGCGATCTGTTGCGCGACGATTTCAAAGCAGCCCAGGTGCGGCGTCAGGAAGACGATGCCGCGGCCGTGTTGCAGCGCCTTTTCCACCAGTTCCCAGTTTTCCACCGTCGCATGGCGCGCCACGCGTTCGGCCGGCGCGCACCAGATGAAGGGCAATTCCAGCACGCTCTTGCCCGCTTCGGCCACGGCCGTGTGCAAGTGTTGCGAAAACCCCGCACCTTGCATGTTCTCGCGCATGCGGCGGCGGTAGGACGGGGAAATGGCGTAAATCACCCAGCCGAGCGCAGCGCCCAGGGCATGCAGAACGGGCAGGGGAAAGATGGACAGGAAGCGGAAAATTGGGACTAACATGTATAAGCTGTTTCCAGGAATGGCGTGTTGCCGTGCCAAAATTTTTTAAGAAGCGTAAAATACCACGTATGCAGTAGCCGCTGAGTTAATAGACAACTTGCGAAGCGGAATATAAATATCGCTAAAGCGTCGCAGGCAAAATCCTCTTTACTGCGACAGAACATTCACATAGTAAACAGGAGCTTGCAATGTCAAACGACTATCTCTTCACTTCCGAATCCGTCTCGGAAGGCCATCCCGACAAGGTTGCCGATCAAATTTCCGACGCCATCCTTGACGCCATCCTGACCCAGGATCCAGCCGCCCGCGTGGCTGCAGAAACCCTGTGCAACACCGGTCTGGTGGTGCTGGCTGGCGAGATCACCACGCACGCCAATGTGGATTATATTCAAGTTGCGCGCGAAACCATCAAACGCATCGGTTACGACAACACGGAATACGGCATCGACTACAAGGGTTGCGCCGTGCTGGTGGCCTACGACAAGCAGTCGCCGGACATCGCGCAAGGCGTCGATGAAGGTGCGGGGATTGACTTGGATCAAGGCGCTGGCGATCAGGGCCTGATGTTCGGCTACGCCTGCGATGAAACGGCCGAGCTGATGCCCGCCGCCATCCACTACGCGCACCGCCTGGTCGAGCGCCAGTCGCAACTGCGCAAGGATGGCCGTCTGCCATGGCTGCGTCCGGATGCGAAATCGCAAGTGACCCTGCGCTACGTCGATGGCCGCCCCGTCGGCGTGCACACCGTCGTGCTGTCGACCCAGCATGCGCCGGAAATCTCGCACAAGCAGATCGAAGAAGCCGTCATCGAAGAAATCATCAAGCCGATCCTGCCGCGCGAATGGCTGACCGACACGAAATTCCTCGTCAACCCGACGGGCCGTTTCGTCATCGGCGGTCCGCAAGGCGATTGCGGCTTGACCGGCCGCAAGATCATCGTCGACACCTACGGTGGCGCAGCCCCGCACGGCGGCGGCGCGTTCTCGGGCAAGGATCCATCGAAAGTCGACCGTTCGGCAGCCTACGCGGCCCGTTACGTGGCGAAAAACATCGTCGCGGCCGGCCTGGCGCGCCAATGCCAGGTGCAGGTCAGCTACGCCATCGGCGTGGCCAAGCCGATCAACATCACCGTCTACACGGAAGGCACGGGCGTGATTCCCGACGCGGAAATCGCCAAGCTGGTGCTGGCGCACTTTGATTTGCGTCCAAAAGGCATCGTGCAAATGCTCGACCTGCTGCGCCCGATCTACCAGAAGAGCGCCGCCTACGGCCACTTCGGCCGCGAAGAGCCGGAATTCACGTGGGAACGCACGGACAAGGTCGCCCTGCTGCGCGACGCTGCCGGCCTGAAGTAATCTAGTCAGACTTGCAAGAAAAGCGTCCCGGCCTCTGGCCGCGGGCGCTTTTTTTATGTGTTGTTACATGGCAATAGATGGCGAACAAACTGGCGCGCCGGCCTTGCCAATGTTAAAATTCACAGTCCGAGGAGCGTTGCGACGAAGAAATTCGCCAGGCTCGGAATATCCTGCAACTGCGCTCACGTACCTTTTTCAACTGAAAGGAGGGCGTGATGAACGCCGTACTCAAATCGCAACACGACTACACCATCGCCGATATCACCTTGGCCGCATGGGGCGACAAAGAAATCAAGATTGCTGAAACGGAAATGCCTGGCCTGATGGCCATCCGCGAAGAATTCGCGGCAGCGCAGCCTTTGAAAGGCGCGCGCATCACCGGTTCCATCCACATGACCATCCAGACCGCCGTGCTGATCCAGACCCTGGAAGCACTGGGCGCGCAAGTGCGTTGGGCATCGTGCAACATTTACTCCACGCAAGATCACGCTGCCGCCGCCATCGCTGCCGCCGGCACGCCTGTGTTCGCCATCAAGGGCGAGTCGCTGGATGACTACTGGGAATACACGCACCGCATCTTCGAATGGCCGAACGTGGACGGCAAGGCGGTCTACTCGAACATGATCCTTGACGATGGCGGCGATGCAACCCTGCTGCTGCACCTGGGCGTGCGCGCGGAAACCGATCTGTCGGTGCTGGCCAATCCCGGTTCGGAAGAAGAAATCTGCATGTTCAACTCGATCAAGCGTCATCTGCTGGCCGACCCGACCTGGTACTCGAAGCGTCTGCCGGAAATCCTGGGCGTGACGGAAGAAACCACCACCGGCGTGCACCGTTTGTATCAAATGCACAAGGAAGGCAAGCTGGCTTTCCCTGCGATCAACGTGAACGATTCCGTCACGAAATCGAAATTCGACAACCTGTATGGCTGCCGCGAGTCCCTGGTCGACGGCATCAAGCGCGCCACCGACGTGATGATCGCCGGTAAAGTGGCCGTCATCGCCGGTTACGGTGACGTCGGCAAGGGTTCGGCCCAGGCCATGCGCGCGCTGTCGGCGCAAGTGTGGGTAACGGAAGTCGATCCGATCTGCGCACTGCAGGCGGCGATGGAAGGCTACCGCGTCGTGACCATGGATTACGCCTGCGAACACGGCGACATCTTTGTCACCTGCACCGGCAACTATCACATCCTCACGCACGATCACCTGACGCGCATGAAAGACCAGGCCATCGTCTGCAACATTGGTCACTTCGACAATGAAATCGACGTCGCTTCGTTGAAACAATACGAGTGGGAAAACATCAAGCCGCAAGTCGACCACATCATCTTCCCGTCGGGCCGCCGCATCATCCTGCTGGCCGAAGGCCGTTTGGTCAACCTCGGTTGCGGCACGGGTCACCCGTCGTACGTGATGAGCTCGTCGTTCGCCAACCAGACGATCGCCCAGATCGAGCTGTACGCGAACACGGCCAACTACCCGGTCGGCGTGTATACCTTGCCAAAACACCTGGACGAAAAAGTCGCCCGTTTGCAACTCAAAAAGTTGAATGCGCAGCTGACGGAACTGACGCAAGAGCAAGCCGACTACATTGGCGTGCGTCAAGAAGGCCCTTATAAGCCAGAGCATTACCGTTATTAATCGGTAGTCCGGGGCTGTAACTCACCCTCTGAGGGCCGGCGCCTGCCGCCGGCCTGACCCTACTTTTGACAGGCTAGAGAAATGCGCTTGCTACTGATTTGGTTTATCAATGCGGCAGCCCTGTTTGCCGTCCCTTACCTGATGCACTCGGTGACGATGAGCAGCGGCTGGACGGCGCTGTTGGCCGCTGCCGTGCTGGGGCTGGTCAATGCGCTGATCCGTCCTTTGCTGATCCTGCTGACCCTGCCCGTGACGTTCTTGTCGCTGGGCCTGTTCATTTTGATCATCAACGGCTTCATGTTCTGGCTCGTGGCGCAGATAATCGATGGCTTCCATGTCGCCAGTTTCTGGTCTGCCGTGGGTGGTGCCATTTTGTACAGCATCATTTCCTGGGCCCTGTCGACCTTACTTTTGAGTAATGACGATGGAAAAGCATAATTTCAGTATTGAGTTTTTCCCGCCGAAAACCCCGGAAGGGGCGGAAAAGCTGCGCGCCACGCGTGTCAAATTGTCTGAATTGCATCCGAAGTATTTCTCGGTGACCTTTGGCGCCGGCGGCACCACGCAGCAGGGCACGCTCGACACCGTGCGCGAGATCCTGGCGGCCGGCGAACAGGCCGCACCGCATTTGTCTTGCGTGGGCGGTTCGCGCGAATCGATCCGCGCCGTGCTGGCCGACTTCAAGGCGGCCGGCGTGAAGCGTATCGTGGCCTTGCGCGGCGACTTGCCCAGCGGCTATGGCGCCTCGGGCGAGTTCCGCTATGCCAACGAGCTGGTGGAATTCATCCGCGCCGAGACGGGCGACCATTTTCATATCGAAGTGGCCGCCTATCCGGAAGTGCACCCGCAAGCCCGTTCGCCGCAGGACGACCTGAACGCGTTCGCGCGCAAGGTGCAGGCTGGCGCCGATGCCGCCATCACCCAGTACTTCTACAATGCCGACGCGTATTTCCAGTTTGTCGAACAGACGCAGAAGATGGGCATCAACGTGCCCATCGTGGCCGGCATCATGCCGATCACGAACTACACGCAGCTGATGCGCTTTTCGGACATGTGCGGCGCGGAAATTCCACGCTGGGTGCGTCTGAAACTGGTCAGCTTCGGCGACGACAGCGCATCCATCAAGGCCTTTGGCCTGGACGTGGTGACGGGCTTGTGCGAACGCCTGCTGGAAGGCGGCGCGCCAGGCTTGCATTTCTATAGCATGAACCAGGCGGCGCCTACGACCGCATTGTGGCAGCGCCTGGTGAAATAAACCTTCTGATGCGTCAGAGCAGATCGCCCTCGGTCACGATGTGATCGAGGGCGATGTCGTATTCGCCGTTGGGAAAGCTGGCCGCGAGGCAGGCATAGGCGATGCCGAGGGTGCGCAGACGCGGCGTGGCCGCCAGGGTACGGTCGTAATAGCCGCCGCCATAGCCGAGCCGATAACGTTGCTCATTAAAACCCAGGCAGGGCACCAGCAGGGTGGTGGGCGCCGGGCGCAGGCGCAACCGGGCCGGCACGGCCACGCCCATGCCATCCTTGACCATGGGCTCACCGGGCGTCCAATTGCTGAATGCCAGCGGCGCATGCTTTTCCAGCACCACCGGCAAGCTTAATTGCACGCCGCGCGCGGCCAGTTGCGCATAGGCGCCGTGCAAGTCCGGCTCGCCGTGCAGGGGCCAGTACACGCCCAGTTCCTCGACATTTTCCTGCGCGCACCAGTCCAGCAGGCGCTGCGCGATGGCCGCATCCCACCTTACTCGCGTGGCGTCGGGCAGGGCGCGGCGGGTCGCCAGCAAGGCTTTGCGCAAGCCGGCTTTTTCCTGTGGCGCAATGGGTGGCCGTGCAGCCGGATCGCATGTTATTCTAGGGTCGCTATTCATATCACCATCAAGTTAAGATTGAGAGTCGTACATTGATTTCCCCACTGAAATGGATTGCCGGCACGATGCTGTGTGTTGCATCGGCCTTGTCTCCTCTGGCCGCCCTGGCCCAGGTATCCGCCACCGCAACGCCTGCCGCGCCCGACACGCGCAGCGAGGACGATGCCTTCCTGCTGCTGCGCGACGCCGCGCGCAAGGATGACGTCGAAAAAGCCGACTTTTATGCGGGGCGCCTGACGAATTACCAGATTCCATCGTATGTTGACTATTATCGGCTGAAACCGCGCATCAAACTGCTGACCGAGGCGCAATTTCGCGATTACCTGAACCGCTACAAGGGCAGCGCCATCGCCGACCGTTTCCGCAACGACTGGCTGCTGGAGCTGGGCCGCAAGCGCGACTGGGTTGTGTTTGATGAGCAATATCCGCAATTCGCCCTCGATGACGACACCCAGCTCAAGTGCTACGCGCTGATGTCGCGCGCCGCCAAGGGCCAGAACGTGGCGGCCGAGGCGCGCAACCTGCTGGTGTCTCCGCCCGGCTATGGCGAAGCGTGCGGCAGTCTGATCGCGGCATTGGCGCAAAATGGCCAGTTCGACACGAACGACCTGTGGGCGCAGATCCGCCTGGCGGGCCAGACCAACGCCACGGGCCCGGCGCGCCGCATCGCGCTGCTGCTGGGCGCGTCCGACGCGAAGATGGCGCAAGCGATCGATTTGCCGGCGCTGGTGCTGGCCAAGGGCGCGGGTCTAAGTCGCGCCGACCACGAGATGTATTTGGTGGCCGTCGGCCGCATGGCGAAAAGCACCCTGAAACTGGGCGTGGTGGCCCTGCAAAAGGCCAGTGCGCAACTGACGCCGCAGGAGCAAGCCATCGGCTGGGCCAGCCTGGCCCTGCAAGCGTCGTACTCGCTGGCGCCGGAAGCGTTCGATTATTGGCAAAAAACCAATGGCGCGCCATTGACCCAGGAGCAGATGCAGTGGAAAACGCGTATCTCCTTGCGTGAAGGCAACTGGCCGCTGGTGAAAGCCGCCATCCAGGCCATGCCGGCGTCCCTGCGCGCCGATCCGACCTGGGTCTACTGGCTGGCGCGCGCGCAGCAGGCGGAAACGCCGGGCCGCCCGAACGCGCAGGCGGACGCCCTGTACCGCACGATCAGTGAGCAATCGAATTTCTATGGCTTGCTGGCCAATGAAGAGCTGGGCAACCACCTGGTGCTGCCGCCGCCGGGCCAGCCCATCACGCCGGCGGAAATCGCCGCCATGGCCGCCAATCCGGGCTTGCAGCGCGCCTTGAAATTTTTCAACATGCGCTTGCGCTTCGAAGGCACGCGCGAGTGGAACTGGGAATTGCGTTCGATGACCGACCGCCAGCATCTGGCGGCCGCGGAATTTGCGCGCCAGAACAATGTGCTCGACCGCATGGTCAACACGTCCGACCGCACGCGCCTGGAAGTGGACTATACGCAGCGCTACCCAACGCCGCACGACGACGTCATGCATCCGGCCACGCAAACTCTGGGCCTGGACAAGGCCTGGGTGTACGGCTTGATCCGCCAGGAATCGCGTTTCATCATGGATGCGCAGTCGCACGTGGGCGCGTCCGGCCTGATGCAGGTGATGCCGTCGACGGCCCGTTATGTGGCCAAGAAGATCGGTTTGACGGATTTCGTCACGGAAACCTTGAGCGACGTGCGCACCAACGTCTTGCTGGGCACGAATTACCTGAACATGGTGCTTGGCGGCCTCGACGGTTCGCAAGTGCTGGCCAGCGCCGCCTACAACGCGGGGCCGGGGCGCTTGCGCATCTGGCGCGCCACCATGACGCGGCCGCTGGAAGGCGCCATCTTTGCCGAGATCATTCCGTACACGGAAACGCGCGGCTACGTGAAAAACGTGATGGCCAACGCCACGTATTACGCGGCCCTGTTCGAGAAAAGCCCGCAGTCGCTGAAAGCGCGCCTGGGCACCGTGGGACCGAAAAACAGCGCCATCGCGGCCGATTTGCCTTGAACCATACTATTGATAGCTGACCATGCAAACGACCATCCTTGATCCCAGCCTGACGCAAACCCTGGCCGCCGCGCGCGAACCGGGCCTGACCCTCATCATCGGCAACAAGAATTATTCGTCCTGGTCGATGCGCCCGTGGGTGGCCATGACGGCGTTCGGCATCCCGTTCCAGGAAGTGCGCGTGCTGCTCGACCAGCAGGACACGGCCACCAAAATCGCCGAATATTCGGCCTGCGGCCGGGTCCCCGTGCTGCTGGCGGGCGAGATCACGATCTGGGACAGCCTGGCCATCTGCGAATACCTGGCCGAGCAGTTTCCCGATAAACACATGTGGCCGCAAGACGTGGCCGCGCGCGCCATGGCGCGCTGTGTCTGCGCGGAAATGCATTCCGGTTTCACGGGCTTGCGCACGGATATGTCGATGAATATCAAGGCCAAGTTGCCGGGACGGGGCCGCACGGCCGCCGCGCAGGCGGACATCGGCCGCATCAGCGAAATCTGGGAAGAGTGTTTATCGCGCTTTGGCCACCACCAGTTCCTGTTTGGCGACTTTTCCATCGCCGATGCGTATTTCGCCCCCGTCGTCATGCGCTTCCGCACGTATGGCGTGTCGCTGGCGCCGGCGCTGAACGCGTATTGCGAGCGCGTGCAGGCGCACCCGGCCGTGGCCCGCTGGATCACGGAAGCGCTGGCGGAGACGGAAGTGGCTGCCAAGCACGACGCGGAACTGCCTGATTAAGAAAAGAGTGTTATGAAGATATACACGGTCGGTGGCGCGGTGCGCGACCAACTGCTGGGCTTGCCCGTGAAAGACCACGACCACGTGGTCGTCGGCGCCACGCCGGAAGACATGCTGCGCCGGGGCTTCCGGCCCGTCGGCAAGGATTTTCCCGTCTTCCTGCACCCGAAGACGCAGGAAGAATACGCCTTGGCCCGCACGGAGCGCAAGACGGCCCCCGGCTACCGGGGCTTCGTCTTCCACACGGCGCCCGACGTCACGCTCGAAGACGACCTGGTGCGCCGCGATCTGACCATCAACGCCATCGCTCAGGCTGAGGACGGTAGCCTGACCGACCCGTTTGGCGGTATTCAGGATATCGAGAACAAAATCTTCCGCCACGTTTCCGATGCGTTCGGCGAAGACCCCGTGCGCATCTTGCGCCTGGCCCGCTTTGCCGCCCGTTTTCATACTTTCACTGTCGCCCCGGCCACCATGGAACTGATGCGCCGGATGGTGCAGGACGGCGAGGTCGACGCCCTGGTGGCCGAGCGCGTGTGGCAGGAAGTGGCAAAAGGATTGATGGAAGCGCGGCCGTCGCGCATGCTGACGGTGCTGCACGAGTGCGGCGCGCTGGTGCGCATCATGGGCGAAATCAGCATCAGCGAACGCTTGCTGCAAGTGGTCGACCATGCCGCCGCGCAAGGTCATGACTTGCCCGTGCGCTTTGCCGTCTTGACGCTGCATATGAGCAAGGATGCCATCGAACAGCTGAGCGAGCGCCTGCGCGTGCCCAACGAGTGCCGCGAACTGGCCGTGATGGCGGCGCGCGAGCGGGACAATATCAACGGCGCGCTGGCGCTGAGCGCCGAAGCGATCGTCAGTCTGTGCGAACGCTGCGACGGACTGCGCAAGCCGCAGCGTTTCGTGCAGCTGCTGGACGCCATCGCCTGCGATGTGCATGCACAGGATCCGGTATTTCCGCAGTCCGCCTGGCTGCAAGCCATGCTGGCGGCCGTGCGCGGCGTGGATGCGGGCGCGCTGGCACAAGCTTGCGCACAGGAACCGAAACGCATTCCGGCCGTCATCCATGCGGCGCGCGTGGAGGCCGTCACGAACGCGATCAGCAGCACGGAGCTGCCATGACCCTGCCCAAATTGTTCCAGAATCCGTTTCGCCGCTGGCTCAGCCGTAGCGGCGGCGGGCGTCCGAGCGTGCTCGTCAAGCAGTTGCATGAGCGCGACCGGCGCCGGATGATGAAGCATTTTCTTTCTCTGGAGAAAAGCGACCGGCTGCTGCGCTTTGGCAGCGCCCTGCCCGATGAACTGGTGGCCCAGTACGTGCAAAAGATGGATTTCTCGCGTGACATGATTTATGGCGTCTACAACAGCTTGTTCAAGCTGGTGGGCGTGGGGCATCTGGCGTTCGCGCCGAAGGACACGTCGCCGGCGAAAAGTATCGTGACGGACAAGGAGCAGGTGGCCGAGTTTGGCGTGTCCGTATCGAAATCCATGCGCGGCATGGGGGTCGGTTCAAAACTGTTCGAGCGGGCGGCGATTCACTGCCGCAACAACGACGTCGATACCCTGTACATGCATTGTTTGTCGTCGAACAAGACGATGATGCATATCGCCAAGAAAGCGGGCATGGAAATCCAGCGCGACTATGGCGAAGCGGATGCATATTTGAAACTATTGCCACCGAACCCGTCGAGCATGCTGCAGGAAGCCGTGCAGGAACAGTTCGCCATGTTCGACTACACGTTCAAGGCCAACGCGCGCGCCGCGTTCAAACTGTGGGATCGCTTGCCGGGGCGCAAGAAGAAGCCCGGACCGCCGTCACCGCCGTCACCGTCGTCACAATAAGGGCAGGGCCGTCGTATCCTTGATGCGCTGCAAGGCAAAGCTCGATTTGACGTCCAGCACGGCCGGGTGGCGCAGCAGGGTCGCCATCATGAAGCGCGAAAAGTGCTCCATGTCTTCCACGTGCACGCGCAACAGATAATCCATTTCCCCCGTCATCGCGTAGCAGGCCACCACTTCTGGCCATTGCGCCACGGCCACGGCGAAGTCGGCGCGCGGCGAGGTGTTCGTCACCAGATTCGGCGCCAGCACTCTTGCCGTGCTGTGGGCATGGGCGGAGGCGTCGCTGTGCTTTTCCAGCCGCACGTTGACGTAGGCCAATAGCCCCAAGCCGATCTTTTCCGGGTCCAGCAGGGCCACGTACTGGCGGATCACGCCCGCTTCTTCCAGCCGTTTGACGCGGCGCAAGCATGGCGACGGCGACAGGCTGACCTGTTCGGCCACATCCTGGTTCGACAGGCGGCCATCGGCCTGCAGGACGGCGAGGATCTTGCGATCCGTTTTATCCAGCGTAATTTTGCTCATGCTTCCTCCGGTGGTTCGTGTTTCACGCAATATTATTGCGCAAATCATGATTGTTCGGGAGATCTTTGGCATTTAATGCCCACAGACCGCGCCTATACTGTGCGCTACTTCTTGGAGGAGACATCATGCAATTTCAGCCTTGGGATAACCCGATGGGTACCGATGGTTTCGAGTTCGTCGAGTATGCAGCACCAGACCCAAAAGCATTGGGCAAGCTGTTCGAGAACATGGGATTCACGGCCATCGCGCGCCACCGCCACAAGGATGTGACCCTGTACCGCCAGGGCGACATCAATTTCATCATCAATGCCGAACAAGATTCGTTCGCGCAGCGTTTTGCCCGCCATCACGGCCCGTCCGTGTGCGCCATCGCCATCCGCGTCGACGACGCGGCTTTCGTCTACCGCCGCGCGCTGGAACTGGGCGCCTGGGGTTTCGACAATAAAACCGGTCCGATGGAACTGAATATCCCCGCCATCAAGGGCGTGGGCGATTCGCTGCTCTACTTCGTCGACCGCTGGCGCGGCAAGGGCGCCGACAAGCCGGACGCGGCCGCACCGGGCGGCATTGGCGACATCAGCATCTATGACGTCGACTTCGTCGCCATTCCCGGCGCCGTCGCCAACCCCGTCGGCCATGGCCTGACGTATATCGACCACCTGACGCACAATGTGCACCGTGGCCGCATGAAGGAATGGGCCGGTTTCTATGAAAACCTGTTCAACTTCCGCGAAGTGCGCTACTTCGATATCGAAGGCAAGCATACGGGGCTGAAGTCGAAAGCCATGACTTCGCCATGCGGCAAGATCCGCATTCCGATCAATGAATCGTCGGATGACAAGTCGCAGATCGCCGAATACCTGGATCAGTACCACGGCGAAGGCATCCAGCACATCGCGCTGGGTACCGATGATATCTATGGCTCCGTGCAAGGCATGCGCGATACGGGTATCGATTTCCAGGACACGATTGAAACTTACTATGAGCTGGTCAACCGCCGCCTGCCGAACCACGGCGAGCAGCTGGAAGAACTGCGCCGCCTGCGCATCCTGATCGATGGCCACAGCACGGAAACGGAACGCGAACTGCTGCTGCAAATCTTCACGCAGACGGTGATCGGCCCGATCTTCTTCGAGATCATCCAGCGCAAGGGCGACCAGGGCTTCGGCGAAGGCAATTTCCGCGCCCTGTTCGAATCGATCGAGCTGGACCAGATCAAGCGCGGCGTATTGAAAGATACGAGCGCGGCGTAAGCTGGTGGTGCCTGCAAAAAGAAGCACTAAAAAGCAGCAAAAGGTACGAACGCAGGAGTGCAGTGCAGCAAAAGAACTGCGCGCCTTCCTGTGGTAGTCTACGACAAACAAGTCATTTTTCCGCACCGGCATGCTCACAAAGCGCGGCCGGTACGTGTGAGTTCAACCGACTTTGCACGCGTAGCACAGAGAATAATGGAGACAAGTAATGAATGCACCAATCAAGGGCTCGAGTCTTGAGCCGGGCGCGCACGCGTCCGAAATTTCGCTAAACGACAAATACACGCTCGAGCGTGGCCGCGCCTTCATGACGGGCACGCAAGCGCTGATCCGCCTGCCCATGCTGCAGCGCGAGCGCGACCTGAAGGCTGGCCTGAATACGGCCGGCTACATCACCGGTTACCGCGGTTCGCCTGTGACGTCCGTCGACATGACGGCGATCAAGGCAAAAAAATATCTCGATGAACACCACGTCAAATTCCATCCGGGCCTGAACGAAGACCTGGCCGCCACGGCGGTGTGGGGCACGCAGCAAACGAATCTGTTCGAAGACGCGAAATACGACGGCGTGTTCGGCATGTGGTATGGCAAGGGCCCCGGCGTCGACCGCTGCGGCGACGTGTTCAAACACGCGAACAACGCCGGTTCCGCCAAGCATGGCGGCGTGCTGGTGCTGGCCGGCGACGACCATGCGGCCAAATCCTCGTCCACGGCGCACCAGTCCGACCATATCCTGAACGCGTGCGGCATTCCCGTGCTGTATCCGTCGTCGGTGCAGGAATACATCGATTACGGCTTGCATGCGTGGGCCATGAGCCGCTACACGGGGCTATGGGTGTCGATGAAATGCGTGACCGACATCATCGAGTCGGGCGCCGCCGTCGATTTCGACCCGGACCGCGTGCAGATCACCCTGCCGACGGACTTCGAGATGCCGGCCGGTGGCCTGAACATCCGCTGGCCCGACACGGTGCTGGAACAAGAAGTACGCATGAACAGCTACAAATGGTATGCGGCGCTGGCCTATGCGCGTGCCAACAAGCTCAATAAAATCATCTGGGACAGCCCGAAGGCGCGCATCGGCATCATCACGGCCGGCAAATCCTACCTCGACACGCGCCAGGCGCTGGCGGACCTCGGCATCGACGAGCAGACGGCGTCCGACATCGGCATCCGCCTGTACAAGATCGGCATGACCTGGCCGCTGGAAGCGGACGGCGTGCACGAATTTGCCAAGGGCCTCGATGAAATCCTCGTGGTGGAAGAAAAGCGGCAAATCCTCGAATACGCGCTGAAGGAAGAGCTCTACAACCTGAAGGATGGCGAGCGTCCGCGCGTGGTCGGCAAGTTCGACGACACGGGCGAATGGAGCAACCAGAAAGGTACCGGTCACGGCGACTGGCTGCTGCCGGCCACGTATGAACTGAACCCGGCCATGATCGCCCGCGCGATTGCCAGCCGCATTTCGCGCTACTACGCGGGCCACCCGGTCGAGCAGCGCGTGAAGGAGCGCATCGCCTACCTGGAAGCCAAGGAGAATGTGCTCAAAGCGATCAGCGTGAAACCCGATCCGCAGAAGGACCGCACGCCGTTCTTCTGCTCCGGCTGCCCGCACAACAGTTCCACGAAAGTGCCGGAAGGCTCGCGCGCGCTGGCCGGCATCGGCTGCCATTACATGGTGCTGTGGATGGACCGCGAAACGTCGACGTTTACCCACATGGGCGCCGAAGGCGTCACCTGGGTGGGGCAGGCGCCGTTCACGAATGAAAAGCACGTGTTTACCAACCTCGGCGACGGCACGTATTTCCACTCGGGCATCCTGGCCATCCGCGCCGCCGTCTCGGCCAAGGTGAACATCACCTATAAAATTTTGTTCAACGATGCGGTGGCCATGACGGGCGGCCAGGAATTCGACGGCCCGCTATCGCCGGCCATCATTTCGCGCCAGATCGCCGCCGAAGGCGTGGGCCCGATCATCGTCGTTACGGACGAACCGGAAAAATACCCGGACGATTACGCCTGGGCGGAAGGCGTCACCGTGCGCCACCGTTCGGAATTGATGGACGTGCAGCGTGAACTGCGCGACATGCACGGCGTGTCGGCCATGATCTACGACCAGACCTGCGCCTCGGAAAAACGCCGTCGCCGGAAACGCAATGAATACCCGGACCCGGCCAAGCGCGCCGTCATCAACGAAGCCGTCTGCGAAGGCTGCGGCGACTGCTCCGTGCAATCGAACTGCCTGTCGGTGGAACCGCTGGAAACGGAACTGGGGCGCAAGCGCCAGATCAACCAGTCGTCCTGCAACAAGGACTTTTCGTGCACGACGGGCTTCTGCCCGAGTTTCGTGACGGTGGAAGGCGGCGGCTTGAAAAAGCCGAAAAAAGCTGCTGCCGCCGACAAGGATGCGCCAGCCGCGCCGGCCTTGCCGACGCCCAGCATTCCCTCGACGGCCGAGCCGTTCGGCATCCTGGTGACCGGCATCGGCGGCACGGGCGTGGTGACGGTCGGCCAGATCCTGGCCATGGCGGCCCACGTGGAAGGCAAGGGCTGTTCCGTGCTGGACATGAGCGGCCTGGCGCAAAAAGGCGGCCCTGTCATGTCGCACGTGCGCCTGGCTGACCGCCAGGAAGATATCCACTCGACGCGCGTCGGCACCGGCGCGGCTGACCTCGTCATCGGCTGCGACCTGATCGTCACGGCCAGCCGCGACGCCCTGTCGCGCATGGGAGAAGGCCGCAGCTGGGCCATGATCAACTCGACCAGCTCGTCGACGGCCGCCTTCGTGAAGAACCCGGATTGGCAATTCCCCGGTGCGTCCGCGCGCATGGAAATCGAAAAGGCCTGCGGCAGCGACCATGTGGACTTCATCGACGCGGGCCAGATCGCCACGGCGCTGATGGGCGACTCGATCGCGACGAACATGTTCATGCTCGGCTACGCCTGGCAAAAAGGCAAAGTGCCATTGAGCGAAGCGGCCATCATGAAAGCCATCGATTTGAACAACGTCTCGGTGGCGTTCAACAAGGCCGCCTTCAACTGGGGCCGCGCCGGTGCGCATGACGCGGCCAGCCTGGTGCGCATGACAACGCCAGCCAAGGTGGTGGAATTCAAGCGCATCGAAACGCTCGACGACCTCATCGAAAAACGCGTCGCCCTGCTGACGGCTTACCAGGACCGCGCGTATGCGCAGCAGTACCTGGACTTCATCAAACAGGTGCGCGCGGCCGAAAGCGCCCTGAATGGCCCGCACTTGCGTCTGACGGAAGCCGTGGCCCGCTACTTCTACAAGCTGATGGCCTACAAGGACGAGTATGAAGTGGCGCGCCTGTACACGGACGGCGCCTTCCAGGCGAAGATCGCCGCCATGTTCGAAGGCGACATCAAGCTCAAGTTCCACCTGGCGCCGCCGATCATGGCCAAGACCGACGCCCAGGGCCATCTGGTGAAGAAGGAGTTCGGCCCGTGGATGATGAAGGCGTTCGGCGTGCTGGCCAGGTTCAAGGGCTTGCGCGGCACGGCGTTTGACATCTTCGGCCACACGGCCGAGCGCAAGATGGAGCGCGCGCTGATTCTTGAGTACCGCGCGACGGTGGGCGGCTTGCTGCCGAAACTGACGACGGCCAAGCTGGCGCAAGCCGTGGCCATCGCCAGCATCCCGGAAGACATCCGCGGCTATGGCCACGTGAAGGAGCGTCATTTGAAGGCGGCGAAAGAGAAGGAAGCCAGTTTGCTGATCGCCTTCAATGCACCGACGCCGCTGCCGCCCGTCGTGGCAGCACCCGTGGCGGCCACTGTGGCGTGATGGGGTGAGCGAAACATAGTAGCAATGGCGCCTGCGGGCGCCATTTTTTTGTATCAAAGAAAACAACGTCTGCTGGCAAAACGCATTATAATTTTTAGATAATTTCTTTTCGGAAAGTTTGTCATGCCTGCCCTGCGCCTCTCATCCCTGGCCGTTCCTCTCGTATTGTTGTTGAGTGCCTGCGGCGGAGGCGGAGGAGGCGGCAGCGACAGCGCGCCCGTCGTGCCACCCTTGACGCCGGTGGGCCCGACGGCGTTGGTCGCGTCCTCGACGGTCGCGAACCGCTGCGAGGCACCGCGCAGCGGCAGCAGTATCGACAAGTCTGGCAGCTTGCTCGATGAGCAGACGTGGGTGCGCAGCTGGATCGATGAAACGTATCTGTGGTACCGCGAAGTGCCGACCACCTACCAGCCGCAAAGTTTCACCACGGCCAAGGCGTATTTTGATGTGCTGAAAACGACGGCCACGACGGCGTCCGGCAAGCCGAAGGACCAGTTTCATTTCATCTTGTCGACGGCAGAGTGGGAAGACTCGCTCAACGGCGTGGAACTCGGTTACGGCATGCTGCTGGCGCTGACGCGCACCACGCCGCCGCGCACGGCGGTGATCTCGATCATCGAGCCAGGCTCGCCGGCCGACCGGGCGGGCTTGCGGCGCGGCGACGTGCTGCAAACCGTCGATGGCGTCGATTTCGTCCATGCCCCCGACGCTGCCAGTGTGGGTATCCTTAACGCCGGCCTGTTCCCCAAGGCGCAAGGCACGCACACGCTGGGCTTCAGCCGCAACGGCGCGCCCCTGTCCGTGAGCCTGACGGCGCTGGACGTGAGCACCAGCGCCGTGCAGAACGAGCGCATCATCGATACGCCGACGGGCAAGGTGGGCTACCTGACCTTCAACACCCACAACAACGTGGCCGAACGCCAGCTGGCCGAAACCATGGGCCGCTTCCAGGCGGCCGGCATCAGCGACCTGGTGCTCGACGTGCGCTACAACGGCGGCGGTTACCTCGATGTCGCCAGCGAACTCGCTTACATGATTGCCGGCCCGCAAGTGACCACCGGCAAGACCTTCGAGCAGGTGCTCTTCAATGACAAGACGCGGCCGGAAGCACCCGTGCCATTCCATGCGCAAAGCCAGGGCTTTCCCGCGCCCAATCCCCTGTCCAAGGGGACGCCGTTGCCTACGCTGGGTCTCAAGCGCGTGACCTTGCTGACAACGGGCAATACCTGCTCGGCTAGCGAAGCGATCATCAACGGCTTGCGCGGCGTAGACGTGCAAGTGAACCTGATCGGCGGCACGACGTGCGGCAAGCCCTACGGTTTCTATCCCACGCCCAATTGCGGCACCACGTATTTTGCCGTGCAGTTCCAGGGCGTCAACGCCAAGGGCTTTGGCGACTTTGCCGACGGCATGGCGCCGACCTGCGACGTAGCCGATGATTACCAGCACCAGCTGGGCGATCCGGCCGAAGGCATGCTGGCGGCGGCGCTGCGCTACCGCAGCAGCAGCAGCTGCACGCCGGCCACGGGCGCCATCAGACTGTTGAGTTCGATCGAGAGTCCGGTCGACACGGCCACGCGCCTGTTGCGGCCACTGCACAAGGAAATTGCCATCCTGCGCCGTTAAGGCGCAGGTTCCTGCCATGCGCCAGGGTCAGCGCGTAACGATTTCCTGCTCATGAATCTTTCTATATAACAATTTTGATATATAGAAAGATGAATCCATTCGTTCTGGAATGACTGGCATTTTGCTATCTTCCCGCTTTTCTCCCACCTTGAGAAGCGCAACGATGTCGAAACAGTTTAAGTTAACCCCGCTCAGCCTTGGCGTACTGGCCATCCTGGGCGGCACCGCATGGCAGGCGCACGCGCAAACGCAAGCGCCCGCAGCGGATCAGCAGGCAGCGGCCACCCCGCCAGCCGTCGTGGTCACCGGTTCGCGCATTCCCCGCGCCAGCCTGGAAGGCCCGTCTTCCGTCACCATCCTGACCGGCGATGAAATCACCAGGCAGGGCTACAAGAACGTCTTTGACGCGCTGACCAGCCAGGTGCAGAACAGCGGCTTTACGCAGGGCGAAGATTACGGCAACACCTTCACGCCGTCGGCCAATACCATCAGCCTGCGCGGCCTGGGTCCGAACCACACCTTGATCCTGCTGAACGGCCGCCGCCTGGCCGACTTCCCCATCGCCTATGACGGCGCCGTCAATTTCACCAACCTGGCGAACATCCCGGCTAGCATTGTCGACCGCATCGAGATCCTCAACGGCGGCGCCTCGGCCATCTATGGCTCGGACGCCATCGCCGGCGTGGTCAACGTGATCCTGAAAAAGCAGGCGGAAGGCTTCGATATCAACGTCAAGGTTGGCGGTACCTCGCGCGGCGGCGCCGGCAACCAGCGCGTGCAATTGACGGGCGGCGGCAATGTCGACAAGCTGCATACCCTGTTCAGCGTGGAACTGAGTGAACGCGACCCGCTGTGGAGCATGGACCGCGACTTCATGACCAGCCGCTCCGGCGTGCCGACCACGATTGCTTCGCGCCGCACCCAGGCCTCCGGCACGTCCGGCAGCTATGTCGACCTGGGCGACACCTGCAACCAGTTCGGCGACCTGTTCGGCGGCAGCGTCGTCAAATACCAGGCGAAGAATGGCAGCTATTGCGCCAGCCCGAAAGCCCGTCCGACCTACTGGACCACGCAGACCAAGAACAGCAGCCAGAACGTGTTCGGCAGCGCCAATTACGAGCTCGATGCGGAGACCACGCTGTTTGCCGATTTCCTGCTTGGCAAGAACAAGACCGTCAACACGACGCGCGGCCCGTCGTGGACCTCGGCATCGCTGAACGGCGGCTCTTTCCTGAACCAGAACACCGGCGCCTACGAAGAGTGGACCCGCTTCATGGCGCCCGAGGAAATCGGCGGCGTGCAGCGCTACAAGCGCAGCTGGGAGGACGTGGCCACGGCCATCTCGCTGGGCGCCAAGGGCCGCATTCCCGGCACCGCCTGGCAGTATGAAGCCAACTACAACGCTTCCATTTACAAGAGCGAAGGCCACACGCCGCGCATGTTGTCGAACATCGACAGCTTCTTCCTGGGGCCCAAGCTGGGCACGGATGCCAAGGGCGTGGCCATTTACGCGCCGGATGCGGCGCGCCTGTCGCGCCGCCTGACGGCTGCCGAATTCGACAGCATCACCGGCTACAGCGACAGCCGTGACAAGGCCTGGACGAATACCCTGAGCCTGGCCACGAATGGCGACCTGTTCCAGCTGCCTGCCGGCACGATGAAAATCGCCACGATTGCCGAGGCGAGCAAGCAGGGCTTCAGCAACGAACCCGATGCGCGCATCGACCAGGGCTATTTCAATATCGCCACCGGTTCGGGCACCACGGCCGGCACCCGTTCGCGCTATGCGCTGGGCGCGGAATTGAATGTGCCGCTGCATGAGAAGCTGACCGGTACCGTGGCTGGCCGTTATGACCGCTACAGCTTTGCCGGCCGCAAGGAAGGCAAGTTCACCTACAACGGCGGGCTGGAACTGCGCCCGGCGCCGGAGCTGCTGTTCCGCGCCAACTACGCCACCAGCTTCCGTGCGCCGGACATGAACTACATCTACCAGGCCCGCGGCAAAGGCTATTATGCGAGCACCACCGACTACTACCGTTGCGACGCCGCCGGACAGGCCATCGACGGCTGCGAGTATGCGAATAAATCGCCGGGCGCCGATTACGTGCAGAACGGCAGCCGCGAGCTGCAGTCGGAAAAGGGCAAGTCCTTCGGCGTGGGCGCCGTCTGGTCGCCGAGTGCCAATTTCGACGTCTCGGTCGACTACTGGAACATCAAGATCGACGACCTGGTGACGAATTTGGACGCCGACAAGCTGCTGCGCGACGAATCCGATTGCCGCCTGGGCAAGGCCGACATCGGCTCGCCGACCTGTATCGATACCGTGGGCCGCATCGAACGTTACGCGGCCAATGCCTTGAACAAGGCGGGCGAGATCAAGACCATCACCGTCAACCCGATCAACGCGGCCAAGCAAAGCAGCAGCGGCATCGACGTCAGCCTGAAGTATTTGCTGCGCACGGCGGACTATGGCCGCTTCGCCTTCAAGGTCAACTACGCCCGGGTGCTGAGCAAGAAATCGCAGCAATTCGCCGGTGACGCACAGACCGATGAAACCAAATCGATGACCAACAGGGACTGGCCCGACAAGCTGAACCTGAGCGTCAACTGGGGCGCAGGCGACTGGTCGAATACCTTGCTCGTCAGCCGCTACGGCAAGGTGCCTGACTCTGCCGGCAAGGGCTACCTGACGCCGACGGCGCTGGCCAACATCAGCACCGTGTACCGCATCAACGACCGCGCCACCGTGTCGCTGATCGTCAACAACGTGTTCGACAAGATCAAGCGCGACACCAGCAACGGCTGGCCGTACTACCCGATCGGCAACTACAGCCCGCAAGGCCGCCAGGGATGGGTCGAATTCAACTACCACTTTGGCTCGTAATTCACGCTTGGCAGAGCAAGGCCGGAGCAGCTGACGCTGTTCCGGCTTTTTTATTTGCCACGGCGTTTTTATCTCACCGCCACTCTATAATTGCCCGCTTGTCCTCTCTCGATGGAGTTTGACCCATGCTACGCCACGCCGTGTTGTCCGCCGCCTTGTTGTCTCTGTTTTCTGCCCCTGTATCTGCCGCTTCGCCGTTGACCACGGTGGCCGAGCGCTCGGGCTTTTTAAATACGGGCCGCTACGCGGAGGTGGAAGTCTTGTGCCGCCAGTTCCAGGCGCGCTATCCAAAGCAGGTGCGCTGCGTGGAATTTGGCCGCACGCCGGAAAACCGCCCCATGCTGGCGCTGGCCGTTTCCAACACGGGCGCGCTGACGCCGGACGCGGCCAAGCTGCGCAAGATACCGGTACTGCTGGTGCAGGGTGGTATCCATGCGGGGGAAATCGACGGCAAGGATGCGGGCTTCCTGGCCTTGCGCGAAGTATTGGAGGGCAAGGCGGCGCCCGGCGCGCTCGATAAACAGGTGCTGCTGTTCGTGCCCGTCTTCAATGTCGATGGCCATGAGCGCTTCGGCCAGTGGAACCGTCCGAACCAGCGCGGCCCCGTGGAAATGGGCTGGCGCAGCACGGCGCAAAACTACAATCTGAACCGCGAATACATGAAGGCCGATACGCCCGAGATGCAGCACATGCTGGCGCTGGTCAATGCCTGGGATCCGCTGGCGTATGTCGACCTGCACGTCACCGATGGCGCCCAGTTTGAACCCGATATCTCGATTCAGGTCGAACCCGTGCATGCGGGCGATGCGGCACTGCGCGTGGCCGGCACGGCCTTGCGCGACAATGTCCTGGCCGATCTGGCCAAGCAGGGCTCGGACCCGAAGCCGTTCTATATTTCGTTTGCCGAGAACGACAATCCGCAATCGGGTTTTGTCGATTCGGCGCCGAACCCGCGCTTCTCGCACGGCTATTTCCAGCTGCGCAACCGCTTCGGCATGCTGGTGGAAACCCATTCGTGGAAGGATTATCCGACCCGCGTGCGCATCACGCGCAACACCATCGTCTCGCTGCTGTCGCAAGTGGCGCAGCATGGCGCGCAGTGGCGGCAAACGGCGCTCGAGGCGGACGCGCGCGCCGCGCAGCTGGCCGGCACGACCTTGCCGCTCACGTATAAAACCACGGACAAGAGCCGCATGATCGCGTTTCGCGGCTACGCCTACACGCGCACGCCATCCGAAGTATCGGGCGCGCTGATGACGCGCTACGACGAAACGACGCCGCAGATCTGGAACGTGCCCCTGCGCGACGAGATCGTGCCCGACCTGCAGCAGGCTGCGCCGAAAGCCGGCTATCTGGTGCCCGCCGCGCAGGCGCAGATGGTGGCGGCCAAGCTGCGCCAGCACGGCGTGTCGTACCAGGTGCTCGCCGGCGCGCCGGGCAAGCTGCCGGTCGAAACCTTCCGCGCCACGGCCGTCAAATTCGGGGCGCAGTCGTTCGAGGGACGCCAGACGGCGGCCGTGCAGGGCGAGTGGCAGAAAGAGGAGCGCGTGGTCGCTGCGGGCGCGCTGTACGTGCCCGTCAACCAGGCCAAGGCGCGCCTGGTCGTGGCCCTGTTCGAGCCGCGCGCGCCCGATTCCCTGCTGGCCTGGGGCAGTTTCAATACGGCCTTCGAGCGCAAGGAATACATGGAAGAATACGTGGCCGAAGACGTGGCGCGCGCGCAGCTGGCGGCCGACCCGGCGCTGGCGGCGCAGTTCCACGCAAAGCTGGCCAGCGATCCTGTATTTGCCAAGAGCCCGGCCGCGCGCCTGGAGTTCTTCGCCCGCCGCCACGCTTCCTGGGATGAGCGCCTGAACCTGTATCCGGTGCTGCGCACGGATGCCGCGCCGGCCGGCCTGGCATTGCCGCCGACGCGCACACCGAAGTTGTCACATCGCGCAGATTAATCGAAAGAAAATGCTATTCTCCGCTCGATGATGGCGCCGCCACCACGAGCAGGGAACAGGCATGGTCGACAAAACACTCTATAACCAGCACCGCGAAGCGTTTTTTCGCCTGTGCGACGCCGTCGGCGAGAATCAGGTGGAACAGGTGCGCAGCCTGCTCGAGGCTACACCGCTGTTGTTGACCTTGCGCCGCTACAACATGGATGACGGCGAATCGCTGCTGCACCTGGCCGCGGCCGGCGGCAGCCGCGAGGTCTGCGCCCTGCTCGTATCGCTGGGCATGGACGTCGATCTGCCCCTGCCCGGTTACCGCAACCTGACGCCGCTGGATGCGGCGGCCAGCCATGGCCACCTCGATACCTGCCGCTGGCTGCTCGAGCAGGGCGCCGCCGTCGATGGCTTGCCGGACAATATCCTCTCGCCGCTGGACAGCGCCTGCGTTGGCGGCCACCAGGACGTGGCCGCATTGCTGCTGCAGCGGGGCGCCAATCCGAACCGCCTGCATACGCGCTGGAACCAGGCGCCCGTCGATATCGCCACCGGCTGGGGTTTTCCCGCCATCGCCCGATTGCTCGCTGCCGCCGGCGGCGTGAGCATACTCGACGTGCCGCAGCAAGCGGCCGCCTCGCCGCAGGAGGCGATCCGCACCTTCATGCACAACAGCGCCGGCTGGGTGCTGCCGGCCGTGTTCAGCCCGGACAGCGGCGACGCGCGCTTTTCGCTGGGCATCAGCTGCATCGGCGGCAAGCGCGATTTCAAGCTGTTGTTTACGGTTGGCCTGTTCCAGCAATCGCCGATGACGGAACTGGCTTTGTGCCTGCCGGCCCGCTGGCCGCTGACCGTGCACGGCTTCGCGGAGCACAGCCCATGGCGCTTTCCCGTGGCGCTGCTGGCACGCTTGGGACGGCGCACGCTCGACCAGGCCAGCCTGGCGGCGGGCGAGCTGCTGCGGCGCGACGATCCGCACCTGGCGGACCTGGCGTGGCCGGACGGCGTCGATGCGCTGCTGGCCATCGACAAGCGCTGGAATCCGGCGCCGGAGGAAGAAGACATCGCCGACGATGACAAGGTCACCATCTATCTGCTGGTGCCGGTGGCATTTACCAAAAAAGGCGCGCCCGACGCCAGCGCCTTGCCGGCCTTGATGGAGCGCAAGCTCAAAGGCAGCTGGAAAGTGTCGGCCCTGCCCATCCCCGTGATTGGCTAGCGCCGGCCTGCACGCGCGCAGGGGCCAGATCAAGCCGGCCAGCCTGCAGCGATGTTATCCTGCCAATAAATTTTCCGCGTCCGCGCTCACCTGTTCCCCGGATTGGTTTTCCATGACACAAAAAATTCTACTCCTGAGCGTTTCGGCCGGCGCCGGCCACATGCGCGCGGCGCAAGCCATCGAGGCATATGCGGCGCGCGATGGCCACGGTGGTGGCCCTGCGGCGCTGGCCCTGCATCTCGACGTGATGGATTTCGTCACACCCGCCTTCCGCAAGCTGTACACGGATTTTTATATCAAGCTGGTCAACAAGGCGCCCGCGCTGTGGGGCTATCTGTATCACGCCACCCACGACGCGCCGCGCGACAGTTCGATGCAGCGCTTGCGCCGCGGCGTCGAGCGCCTCAATACGCGCGCGCTGATGACGCAGATCGCCGCCTTCCAGCCCGACGCCATCATCTGCACGCATTTCCTGCCGGCCGAACTGCTGTCGCGCGCACTGCGCCAGCAGCAGCTGGCTTGCCCCGTGTGGGTACAGGTCACGGATTTCGACTTGCACCGCATGTGGGTGCACGAGCAGATGGAAGGTTATTTCGCCGCCACCGACGAAGTGGCGTTCCGCATGCGCCACGAAGGCATCTCCGCCGAGCGCATCCACGTGACGGGCATCCCCATCATGCCCGCGTTCGCGCAGGCACCCGACCGCGTGCAGTGCGCGCAGGCGTTTGGCCTCGATCCGCGGCGCACGACGGTCTTGCTGATGGGCGGCGGAGCGGGACTGGGCAGCCTGGAAACGGTCGCCGCGCGCCTGCTGGCGCTGCCAGGCGATTTCCAGCTGGTCGTGCTGGCGGGGAAAAACGCCGCCGCGCTGGCGGCGCTGCAGACGCTGGCCGGCCAGTATCCGGGCCGCCTGCTGGCGCAAGGCTTCACCAGCGAAGTCGAGCGCCTGATGGCGTGCGCCGACCTGGTGATCACCAAGCCGGGCGGGTTGACCACGTCCGAATGCCTGGCGCTGGGCTTGCCCATGATCGTCAACTCGCCGATACCCGGGCAGGAAGAGCGCAATGCCGACTATCTGCTGGAGCAGGGCGTGGCCCTGAAGGCATTCGATGCCGTCACCCTGGAATACCGCGTGCGCCTGCTGCTTGAGCATCCTGAACAGTTGCAAGCCATGCGCGCAAAGGCGCTGGCCCTGGGCCGTCCGCGCGCCGCCTGTGACGTGTTGACGCAGGTGCTGGCGCAGAGCGTGGCATGACGGGCGCCGTAGCAAAACCCTGGCAGATCGCCCTGACCCTGGCCTGGGTGGCGCTGCTGGGATTATTTTTTGCGCAGGTGGAAATCCAGATCGAAGGCGCGGCCGGCTGGGCCGCGAACCTGCCCACCTGGCGCATCGAAAGCCATTGGCTGCTCGATATCTTCTGGGGCGGGCGGCCGATGACCGGTTACCATGCCTGGGTCTTTCCCTTTATCGCCCTGTTTTTCCATTTCTCCATGATCTTCCTGGCGCAATGGTCGCTGCGGCTCGAGTGCCGCGCCATCGGCTGCATCATGCTGTTCTGGATCATCGAGGATTATCTGTGGTTCGTGCTCAATCCCGCCTATGGCGTGGCGCACTTCAATCCGGCCCACATCGCCTGGCACAAGCACTGGCTGTGGTGGGCGCCGACCGACTACTGGGTGTCGCTGCTGCTGGCCGGCGTACTGCTGTGGTTTTCATACAAGAGGAAGTCATGACCTTGCCACCCTCGTCGTATCTCCTGCTGTTGTCCCTGGCCCTGGCGGCCGGTTCCGCCAGCGCGCAGGCGCCCCTGCCGCCGCAGCGCAATGCCGAGTGGGCCACGCCGCTGCCGCAGGTGTCGAACCTGCACCAGGTCACGCCCGTCCTGTACCGCAGCGCCAGGCTCGATAGCAGCGACGTGGCCCAGCTGCAGGCGCTGGGCGTGAAGACGGTGATCAGCCTGCGCTCCTTTCACTCCGATACGCAGGTGCTCGATGGCAGCGGCATCCGCGCCGTGCGCATTCCCATCAATACCTGGGCCATCCGCGACAAGCACGTGGTCGAGACCATGCGCAGTATCCGCGCCGCAGAGCAGCAGGGACCCGTGCTGCTGCATTGCCTGCACGGCGCCGACCGCACGGGCATGATGGCCGCCATGTACCGCATGCTGTACCAGGACTGGCCGCGCGAGAAGGCGATCGACGAGCTGAAAAATGGCGGTTACGGCTATCACGCCGTATGGAAGAACATCGAAAGCTACCTCAAGCGCGTCGACGTGGCGGCACTGCGCGCGCAGATTGACGGAAAGGCGCCCTGAACCATGCTGATGGAGAGGCGTGACTGTCTCCCATCGCTGGCACTGACCGCGCATTCGCGGCACATTAATAAAACCCGATCACCGCGCCGCTGGACAGGCGCTCTTCCCTTGGCAGCGATGTTTCATGCGAAAAAAAATGGTAGATCTCGGGATCTTCCAGCCAGCTCACTTGGCCGGAAGGCAGGCCTAGCCGGATAGCGGCGCTGGTGCTCCATTTTTCACGGTCATTGTCGGGCAAGGCGCTGCATTCCTCGAGACAGCACAAGCGCCTGGAGACCACATCATCCATGCTGGGCGTGGTGCTGGCATGGGGCGGCATCGAGCCACCCCATTGCAGCCACAGGGCCATGTCCGGCCAGCGTATGCATAGCACGATCCAGCGCTGGTATTGCGCCAGCGACGGCACCGGCAAGCCATGGCTTATCCGTGCAATGCGCAGCAGCAGCACAAAGCGCACGAAATTGAGCGTGCGCTTGATTTCCCGTGGCCCGCACGCATACTCTTTGCTGATGCCGCGCAGGACGGTCTGCACGTCTTTGCCATCCCGCATGAATTGCGAGCTGGCGCGGCGCTGCCGCTCACTGGCGTCCTGCGGCGCCTCGCTTTTCGTCCGGGCACGCGTTTGCGCTTCCGCTGCGCCGGCATGGGAAGCCTGTTGTGCCCCGGATCCTGCCGACGCGGCAGCGCCGGCTTGCGATTCCGAGCCGATCAGATAATCGATAAATTTGCCATTTTTCAAATGCCGGCTGGGCGGAATGGTAAACGCCAGCTGGATGAATTTGTCCATGAAGCGCCATCCCAGCGGCACCAGTTTTTCATAGGAGGGCAATTGCTTCTTGATGTCCCTGTGCGCGTGCTCGAGCGCCGCCGCGACGATCTGCGGATCCATGCCGATCACAAACAGGAATTCGGACTGGTCGCCTGCCAGGAACGTGTTGATACCCTCGACGACGCTGGCTATTTTGCCGGGCGAGCAACGGTCGAGGTCATCGATGAAGATGACCAGTGGCGCGATGACGGACGCGCCATCGCCATGTTGCGTGCGACGCTGGGGCAGAGAGTGCATCACGCGTCGCAAATCCTGGTGAATCTGGTGCATGATGCCGACCGTCCTGGCATAGTCGGGCACGCGTACATATTCCGCCAGACTGAATTTGGCAGGCTCGTCCGCTACCTTTTTTCTACTGCTGAAGAAGGCCTGTACCGCATATACGGTAATCGCAATTTGCGTGCCGATGGCTGTCGGAATGGCCACGGCAGCGGCATCGAACCATGTCCTGATCGCCGCAGGCAGACTATCGGGCGGAATGAGCGACACGCTCACCAGACTGATGATCAGGCCCATGGCCCCCAGCAGCCAGCGGCGCACCTTGATCCACCAGAAAGTGCCGACCCGGTCATAGATTTTTCTGCGCACCACGCCATCGTCTATGCGCGACAGATTCAGGCGCAACAGGAATAGCTCGCGTTCGACAGGGCTCAGCCGGTCGCTGACCTGACTGACGATGGCGTCCACCAGGCCGGCCCAGACTTGCTCGGAACTTTCGTATTTCCAGGCATTGAACCAGACGGTCCAGCGCTTGCTTTCGTCGACGAATACTTGCTTGTCGGGCCCGGATTTCCGGTCGAGAAAGCGCAGCACATCGCGCGTCTTGAACGTGCCGCTTTCCGGTTCGGCGGGCCTCGGAGGATCGAGCTGATGCTGGATCTGGCGCATCAGCGAAGATTTGCCGGCGCCCCATGGCGCCTGGATGCTGATACTGATGGAGCCGCGGGTTTGGTCGCTGGTGAGGAAAGCCACGATCGCGATCGCGTATTGCGCAAATTCCATGTAGTCCAGCAATGAAGGGTGGTCATGCGCCAGAATGTCGAGTACGTTTTCGGGTGATTGCTGGGCCACCTTCGCCAGCGGGTGCCGTTCGTAGGCGGCTTGCAGCTGTGCCATGTCGATGCCCATCTGGTGCAGCAAGGACATGAATTTGCCTTCCCTTAAGGACCATAGCGCGCTGATCAAGTCGCCCACCGTGACGCTGTCGCGACCGGCCTGGCGTGCCGCGACAGCCGCATTGCTCAGCCATTTTTCGGCATTCAGCGAATAGGTAAGCTCGTCCGTACTGGTCTCGCTGGCCAAGGGGGCGCTGATACTGCTGTATTGGAACGAAAAATATCCGGACCATGTCGCCTGCAAGCTCTCACCGGCCAGTTCCTTGAGTGCGCGGCTAAAAAAGAGCGCGTCGGGCGGCGCCTGTATTGATGGCTGTACAAGGTCATCGGCCCTGGCCAGGGTGAACAGCATCAGGCTGGTGGTGATCGAACGTGACGGCGGATCTTTCATTGTGGCCAGCGCGTGGGCCTGGCGCAGCAATGCCAATAGCTCGCTGCCCGGGGCAGGCATCGCTGGCTGTTCTTCCACCAGCGCCGACCTGGACTCGGTGTTGCCGTCTGACTGTTCTCTCATGATGGCCGCTCCTCGATTGGCCGGCCGGGTATCCGGGACACTCAGGCTGCCATGCTTGATTTTTCGCCTATTTGACGTGCGCCATCTGCGCCAGATCAATCGTCTGGCTGTCTGTGCCAACCTGCTTTCAGGCATGGATTTGGACATGCCGGGGGCGAATCAGGCATGATTGCGATTCCAATCACGTTTTACCGGACTCCGCATGGAACACCACAGCTTTCTCATCAACATACTGTTTTACCTGGTCGCCGCCATCATCATGGTGCCGCTGGCCAAGCGTCTGGGCATGGGCGCCGTGCTGGGCTACCTGGTGGCTGGCGTCGTCATCGGACCGTGGGGCCTGGGCCTGATCAAGAATGTCGAGGTGATCCTCAGCTTTTCCGAATTTGGCGTGGTGCTGCTGTTGTTCCTGATCGGGCTGGAACTCGAACCGAAACGCTTGTGGCTGCTGCGCCGGCCGATTTTCGGCTGGGGCGGGGCGCAGGTGGGCGTCGTCAGCGCGGGCTTGTGCGCCGTGGCCATGGCCTTTGGCGTGGACTGGCGCACGGCGCTGGTCGGTGCGCTGGGACTGTCGCTATCGTCGACGGCCATCGTGCTGGCCACCCTGGGCGAACGCAAGCTGATGACTACGCCGGCCGGTTCCGCCGGCTTTTCCATTTTGCTGTTCCAGGATATCGCCGCCATTCCCATGATCGCGCTGGTGCCGCTCTTGGGCGGCCTCGTCACGCACAGCGGCGAACCGGGCTGGCTGCGCGTGGCCAAGCTGGCCGCCGTGCTGGCGGCGCTGGTGATCGGCGGGCGCTTCCTCGTGAACCCCATCCTGCGCTTCATCGCCAGGACGGATTTGCGCGAAATCTTCACGGCTTTCGCCCTGCTGCTGGTGATCGCCATCTGCGTGCTGATGGAATCGGTGGGCCTGTCGATGGCGCTGGGCACCTTCATGGCCGGTGTGCTGCTGGCCGATTCCGAATACCGCCATGAGCTGATCAGCGACCTGGAGCCGTTCAAGGGCCTGTTACTGGGCCTGTTCTTCATCGCCGTCGGCATGTCCGTCGATTTCGGCGTGCTGCGCGCCCAGCCCTTGCTGATCCTGGCACTGGTGGCGGGGCTCCTGGCGGTGAAAATCGCCTTGCTGTACGTGCTGTCGAAGTTTGTCGACATTCCCCGCGGCCAGCAGCTGTTCTTTGCGCTGCTGCTGTCGCAGGGCGGCGAATTCGCCTTCGTCGTGTTTGCCGCCGCCGAGGCCGCGCACGTGTTTGCGCCGGAGACGGCCGCGCTGCTGGTCGTGGTGGTGACCCTGTCGATGGTGGCCACGCCCTTGCTGCTGCTGGCGCACGACAAATTCGTCGCGCCGCGCCTGCAGAGCGAGAAGAAGCGCCGCCCCGACGACCATATCGAGGCGCAGGACAACCCCATCGTCATTGCCGGCTTCGGCCGCTTCGGCCAGATCATCGGCCGCCTGCTGGCGGCCAACAAGATCGGCGTGACGGTGCTCGATCACGACCCGGACCAGATCGACCTGCTGCGCAAGTTCGGCTTTAAAGTGTTTTATGGCGACGCCACGCGCGTGGACTTGCTGGTGGCGGCCGGCATCGAAAAGGCCAGGGCGCTGGTGATCGCCATCGACAACGTGGAAGACAGCCTGGCCCTGGTCGACGCGGTGCGCCTGCGCCTGCCCGAATTGACGATACTGGCGCGCGCGCGCAACGTCACGCATTACTATGAGTTGATGAAGCGCGGTGTGACCCTGATCGAGCGCGAGACGTTCGCGGCGGCCCTGCTGCTGGGCGAGCAGACCTTGCAGCAGGTGGGCTTCAGCGCGGAGCGGGCGCAGCGCGCGGCCGGCATCTTTGGCCGGCATAACCTGAAAACCCTGCTGGAAGTGGCGCCGCACTTCCAGGACCAGCAAAAAGTCATGTCCCTCACGCGCCAGGCGCGCGAGGAGCTGGAAGACATGTTCGAGAGCGATGCGGCGGCGTTTGCGGCAGCTGAAACCCCGGGGTCAGACCCTCAACACCGCTAACGCAGAGGCTTGCGCTAACGTGCGTGGGGGTCTGACCCCAGCCTTTGTTTTTGGGGTTACTTCCCCCGGCGGCTTTCAATCGCCTCGATCTGGTCCATGATCCCATTCATGCGCGCCGCCAGTGCCTGGTATGGTTTCGGCGAGGCCAGGTCGACGCCGGCCGCCTTCACCAGCTCATACGGATACGCGGAACCGCCGGAGCTGAGCATCTTCAGGTAGGCGGCCAGCGCGCCTGGTTCCTTGTCGAGGATGCGCTGCGCGAAATCCTGCGCTGCCGCGATCGAGGTGGCGTACTGGAACACATAGTAGCCGTGATAAAAATGCGGCACGTAGGCCCATTCCAGCGCGTAGGCGGGATCGATGGTCATGGCACCTTGCGCTTCGCCATGGTAGCGCTTGAGGATGCCGGCATAGATGGCCGTGATCTCTTCGCCTGTCAGCGATTCTCCCTTATCCACCTTGCCGTGGATGGCCGCCTCGAATTCGGCGAACATGGCTTGGCGGAAGTAGGTGCCGCGCAGGTTTTCCAGCGCCGCGCCCAGGTACAGCAGGCGCTCGTCGTCATCCCTGGCCTGCTTCAGGCGCGCGTCGAGCAGCAGTGCCTCGTTCGTCGTCGAGGCGATTTCCGCGACAAAGATGCTGTATGGCGCATAGATCGATGGCTGCGCCTTGTTGGCCAGCACCGAGTGCATGGCGTGGCCCCATTCGTGGGTCAGGGTGCTGACGGCTTCGTAGTTGTCCGTGTAGTTCAGCAGCACGAACGGGTGCACGTCGTACGCGTCGCCATTCATGTAGGCGCCCGCCACCTTGCGCGGGCGCGGGTACACATCCATCCAGCGCGCGTCCACGGCGGCACTCAGTGCCTTGACGTAGTCAGGGCCCAGCGGTGCGACCGAGGCCAGCATCATCTGCTTGCCTTCGGCCAGCGGGAACGTGCGGTCGCTTTTCAGCAGCGGCGCATAGATGTCGTAATACGCGAGGTCCTTGACGCCCAGCATGCGCGCGCGCAGCTTGAAGTAGCGGTGCAGGGTGGGCAGGTTGGCGTTGGTTTGCGCGATCAGGGTCTGGTAGACGGCCGGCGGCAAGTTGTCGGCGTCGAGCGCCGCGCTTTGCGAGTCGGCATAGCGGCGCACTTTCGCGTAGGCGGCGTCCGTCTTCAACTGGCCGTACAGGGTTTCGCCGAACGTGCGTTCATACTCTTTCCACTTGCCGAAGAAGGCGTCGAACACCAGCTTGCGGTCCCCGCGATTGTCGTCGTCGCGGTACTTGGTATAGGCCGCCTGGTCGAGGCGCACCTGCGTGCCGTCCGACAGTGTGACGGTGGGCCACGCGATTTCCGCATTGGCCAGGGTGCGGTAGACGCTGGCGGCCGAGCTTGTTGCCAGGCCGAACTGCGCCACCAGCTGCTCGCCGGCCGCGTCCAGCGTATGCGGCGCGCTGCGCAGCATGTTGCTCAATTGAAAACGGTACAGCTGCAAGCCCTTGTCCTTCGACAGCATGGCGTCGATGCGCTTGCTGCCCAGGGCAAGGATCTCCGGCTGCAAAAAGGTCGTCGCCTGGCTGAAGTCGTTGCCCAGCAGGGCGGCGCGCTGGTTCAGCTGGTTGCCCTTGCTGTCGCCCGTGTCCTGGTCGTAATACTGCGCCGCATACGTGCTGAGCGTGTTGACGCGCTTGCGCGCCTCGGCGACCAGGTCCAGGCAGCTTTTCAGGCGGGCGGGCGAGGTTTTCAACTGCCCCTTGCAGGCGCCCAGTTGCTGCAGCTGGGCCGACAGCTTTTTCGCGTCGGCGTCGAAGGCGGCGTCGCTGGCGTACAGCGCCGTCAGATCCCAGCGGTCGGCCTGGCGGTCGGTGGGAGCGGGAGCGGCAGAGGCGGTGGCGAGGCCGAGGGCCAGCAGGGAGAACAGCAAGGGGCGCTTGAGCGCGGATGGCGTCATGGTTCATTCCAGTGAGGTTGTCGGAAGAATGCGTGCTGACCGCCGGGCAGGAATGCGCGCGTGACACATCGCGTATCGGCAGAGCTGACTACGGTACATCAAATGGACGCAGGGGGAAAGAGGAGGGATGCCGCCACCTGGGCGGTGGCGGCGAAACAACACGAGCTTGGAACAGCGGCTTACAGCGTTTGCAGCGGAATCGTGCCAAACGTCGTCGGCGTCGAGCATGGCTCTTCGTCAAAGGCGATGTCGCCCATGGGGCTGGCCACGCCGTCCGCTTTCAAATCCTTGAAACCGAACAGTTTCGGGTCCATCAAATGCGATGGCGCCACGTTCGACAGGGCCGAGAAGATGCTTTCCACGCGGCCGGGGAATTTTTTGTCCCATTCGCGCATCAGGCCCTTGATCTGCTTGCGCTGCAGGTTTTCCTGCGAACCGCACAGGTCGCATGGAATGATGGGGAAGCCCTTGACTTCCGCATAGCGCTGCGTGTCTTCTTCCTTCACATACGCCATCGGACGGATGACGATGTGCTTGCCGTCGTCCGATTGCAGCTTGGCCGGCATGCCTTTCAGTTTGCCGCCGAAGAACATATTCAGGAAGAATGTTTCCAAAATATCATCACGGTGGTGGCCCAGGGCGATCTTGTTGGCGCCCAGCTCGTCGGCCACGCGGTACAAAATGCCGCGGCGCAGGCGCGAGCACAGTGAACACGTCGTCTTGCCTTCCGGGATCAACCGCTTGACGATGCTGTAGGTATCCTGGTTTTCGATGTGGAAGGCCACGCCCAGTTCCGTCAGGTAGGCGGGCAGGATTTCCGGCGGGAAGTTCGGCTGCTTCTGGTCCAGGTTGACGGCGACGATGTCAAAATGAATCGGTGCGCGTTCGCGCAAGGTCATCAAAATGTCCAGCAGCGCATAGCTATCCTTGCCGCCCGACAGGCACACCATCACCTTGTCGCCGTCTTCGATCATGTTGAAGTCGCCGATGGCCTGGCCCACCAGGCGGCACAGGCGCTTGTGCAGCTTGTTGTTTTCCAGGGCGATCTTTTCCGCCTTCTTGCGCGCCAGTTTCTGCGCTTCCACGTTGGCCGGGAATTCCACGGCCGTGGTCGTCGTTTCCATGACTGCGGTGTCGTTCATATTGCTCATGCTTCATCCTTGATCTTGAATACTTCCACGCCCACGCCTTCGCAGTCGGGATACACGTCCGGTTTCATCGACGACACGCGCGCGGCGCGCACGCGCGGGTGCGCCAGCATGGCGGCGAGCACGTCGTCGACCAGGCTTTCCTGCAGCTGCACGTGGCCTTGCGCCATGCGCCTGGCGATGGTTTCGCGCATGAAGTCGTAGTCGACCACTTCTTCCAGCTGGTCATCCTTCGGCGTCGACAGGGCCAGGGGAATGTACAGGTCGACGTTGATGAGGACGCGCTGCTCGCCCTTTTTCTCGAAGTCGTAGACGCCGATGTTGATGAGGACTTCGTAATTGCGCAGGAACAGGCGGCGGCAATCGGCCAGGCGAGGGTGGAACAGGGCGGACGACATAGGTTTTACCTTTTAGGGAATGCTGGAATGCTGGTTGTTTGCTAGGGCTGCTGATTATTTGGTCAAAAACATGACGTCGCGTGGCAAGCCGATCAAATGCTGGCCGCCATCGACCAGCAGGGTCGTGCCCGTCAGCGCGCGCGCGCCGGCCACGTAACAGACGCTGTCGGCCACATCTTCTGGCGTGCTGGAGCGTCCCAGCGGCGTGTTTTCATGCGCCTTGGCAAAGTTCGCTTGCGTCTGCTCGCCGGAAACCATGGTGATGCCGGGGGCGATGCCCACCACGCGCACTTTCGGCGCCAGCGCCTGGGCCAGCATGGTGGTCGCCGACAACAGCGCCGCCTTGGACAGGGTGTACGACAAAAAATCAGGATTGAGATTGTACAGTTTTTGGTCCAGCAAGTTGATGACCACGGCTTGTCCGCCTGCCGGGGTGGCCTGGTACAGCGCTTGCGCCAGCAGGATGGGGGCGGCCAGGTTGGCGTGCATGTGGGCGTCGAGCGCGGTGAAGGAAAAATCGCCGGCATTGTCGTATGCAAACAACGATGCGTTGTTGACCACGCAAGTAACGGGCCCCAGCGCCGCCTGCGCCTGCGGCAACAGCTGGCGCACGGCGTCTTCCTGCGCCAGGTCGCAGGGGAACGCGTGCGCGCGGCGGCCCAGCGCCGTGATTTCCGCCACCAGACTGAGCGCTTCCTCGCGCGAGTCGCGGTAGTGGACTGCGATATCCCAGCCGTCGCGCGCCAGGCCCAGGGCGATGGCGCGGCCGAGCCGGCGCGCGGCGCCCGTGACGAGGGCGACGCGGGGAGTGCTGTCGAATGGCGTTGTCGTTGCTTCTGTCATGTCTTTGCTATGGTTGAGATATTCGGTGGACGCCACACTGGCGGCATGCGCCGCCGATTCGCTACAATGCGGGAATGTCTCTTCCCGCACCCGATAGCGACGCGCTGGCCGCGTCCCATGCCTTGCAGCACCAGATTGCCGCCGAAATCGCGCGCAATGACGGCGCCATTCCCTTTGTCCGCTTCATGGAGCTGGCGCTGTATGCGCCTGACCTCGGCTATTACAGCGGCGGCGCCGCCAAGCTGGGCAAAGATGGCGATTTTACAACCGCGCCGGAGATTTCGCCCCTGTTCGGCGCCACCCTGGCCCATGTGGCAGCCGCTATTATGGCGCAAACGGCCCCCCGCATCCTCGAATTCGGCGCCGGCACGGGCAAGCTGGCCTGCGATATCCTGACGGAAGCGGCGCAGGCCGGCATCGCCATTGAACAGTATGCGATCGTCGAATTGTCCGGCGAATTGCGCGCGCGCCAGGAGCTGGCGCTGGCTGGCTTCCCGCAAGTGGTGTGGCTCGACGGTTTTCCCGACAGTTTCGAAGGCGCCGTGTTCGGCAATGAAGTGCTCGACGCCATGCCCGTCAACCTGATCAGCAAGACGCCTGCCGGCTGGTGTGAACTCGACGTCAGCATTGCCGACGGCCAGTTCGTGTTTGTCGAACGGCTTGCCGGCGATGACGTGGCCGCGCAGATCGCCGCCCAGGTGCCGGACGCCGATGCTTTGCCGGTGGGCTATGTCAGCGAGATCCATGGCGTGGCCTGCGGCTTCATGCGCTCGCTGGCGCGCATGCTGACCAATGGCAAGGGCGGCGCGGCCGTGCTGTTCGATTACGGTTTTCCTGCGCACGAGTATTACCTGGACTTGCGCGCCACGGGCACCTTGATGTGCCATTACCGCCATCATGCCCACGCGGAACCGTTTTATCTGCCCGGTTTGCAGGACATCACGGCCCACATCGACTTTACGGCCATGGCGGTGGCGGCGCAGGATGCCGGCCTCGACGTGCTCGCCTATATGAACCAGGCGTCCTTCCTGCTGGGCGCGGGCCTCGGCGACTTGCTGCTGCGCACCGATCCGCAACAGGTCAAGACTTATTTGCCGCAAGCCAGCGCCGTGCAAAAGCTGGTGTCGCCGGCCGAGATGGGGGAATTGTTCAAGGTGCTGGTGGTGGGGCACCAGGTGGCGTTGCCGGAAGCGCTGTTGTCCAGCGACCGCAGCCACCGCCTGTAAGCGCCCGCAATATCAAGGCAGGGCAGTGCCGCCCTGCAATTTCCTGTCCGCCGGTGGTTATTATCTTGTCATATCGTATATGATGACCGACACAGCACGGTTCCATCCTGCAAGAACCCGTCGCCGCGCACCGATTTCAAGATAGAACGATGGGAAAGATACACACACACTATGACAACCTGAAGGTGGCGCGCCTGGCGCCGCAGGAAGTCATACGTGCCGCGTACAAAGCCCTCAGCCAGAAATACCACCCGGACAAGAATCCCGGCGACGAAAAGGCCGCCCGCATCATGGCGATCCTCAACAGCGCCTATGGCACCTTGTCCGATCCCCAGCGCCGCAAGGAACACGACGAGTGGATCGCCGCCGAGGAGTGGGAAATCGAATGGCTGGAAAGCACCCACCAGGAAGAAGGCAAGAGCCGCGATGGCCGCGCGAAAGGCCATGCCCAGCAGCATGAACACACGTGGGCGCAGGATGTGCCGCCGCCGAAGGGCAAGGCGCGGCGCGGCTTGCAACCCGTCTGGCGCAACTGGCGCTGGTGGCTGAGTTTGCTAGTCTGCCTGCTGCTGGGCTGGCTGGGCGCCTTGCTGATGCTCGATACGTCGCAACCCGTGCCTGCCGCGCTGGCGTCGGCCTGGAGCGGCCTGGCCCGCGATGGCGCCCAGCCCCATGCGGAAACAGCCACGTCTGCGGCCAGTGCCGCGTCGTCGTCATCGAAAGGCGAGGCCGTGGCCGTCGATAGCTGGGCCGTGGGCAAGCCATATGCGCCCGAACCCCCGCAAGCGAAGACGCCCGAGATCCGCGTGCTGGCCGTGTCCCAGCTGAGCCTGAAAGGCGTCCCGCCCGCCTGTGATGGGGCCGGCAAAGCCGAGTCCCCATCGCTGGTGGCGCCGAATGGCGAACCCTGGCCGGCCCATTCCGGCTATGTCGATGGATTCCCGATCGGTAACAAGGGGGATGAACTGGCCGTGAGCATCGACAACAGCGGCAATGCCGCGCCCGTGTTCGTCAAGCTGTATGACACGGAGCGGCGCTCGAACGTGCGCTACCTGTACATTCTCGCGTACGACAAGCTGCTGGTGGAGCAGCTCAGCGCGGGCAAGTATGAAGTGCGCTACCAGGCCGTCGGGCCAGGCCAGGACAATTGCGGCGGCGCCACGCGCAGCGGCGCCTCGGCCTCGTCGCCGTCCGCCAGCGAAGGCGGTACGCAGAATCCTGTTGTAAGCAGCATCTAATCTGATTATGCTTGATAGGCGTCAACGCAGCGTCCACATCGAACTTATCCATTAGGAGTATTCATGACCGACCTCAAAGCCGATGCAGATGATAACTGGCTGCTCGACGAAGATGAGCCGGTGGCCAGTCCTGCCGGGCTGGCCGCGCCCGACCAGCGCCTGTGGCGTGTCCTGATCGTCGATGACGACGTCGATGTGCATGCGGTCACGCGGCTGGCGCTGCGCAATGTCAGTTTCAAGGGGCGTGAACTGGAACTGTTTTCCGCCTACAGCGGCCGTGAAGGGTACGAGATCCTGCGTGACACGCCCGATATCGCGCTGGTGCTGCTCGATGTGGTGATGGAAACGGATGACGCCGGCCTGATCCTCGCCAAGCGCATCCGCGCCGACCTGAACAACTCCATCGTGCGCGTCGTGCTGCGCACGGGCCAGCCGGGCCAGGCGCCCGAGCAGCGCGTCATCATCGAATACGACATCAACGATTACAAGGCCAAGACGGAGCTGACGACGCAAAAGCTGTTTACCACCGTCATTTCGGCCCTGCGCGCCTACGAGAGCCTGATGATGCTCGAACGCAGCCGCATCGGCCTGGGCAAGATCCTCGCCGGCGCCACGAATCTGTACCAGATCCATTCCCTGCGCGAATTCGCTTCCGGCGTGCTGAACCAGGTCAGCGCCATCCTCGACGTGGGCGCCGACGGCGTGCTGTGCCTGATGCAGGGCGGCGCCGGGCGGCCCGAGGTGGTCGCAGCCACGGGTACGTATGCCGTGCTGGCCGAAGCGGAAGCCTTGCCGGCCGACCATGCCCTCACGCCCACCATCGCCAAGGCGTTCGCGGAAAAGCGCAGCCAGTTCGAGCATCCGGCCAATGTGCTGTTCATTCACACGGAAGGCAACCGCGAGCTGGCCATCTCCGTCACGCCGCCGTGGCCGCTGGCGCAGATCCAGCGCGATCTGCTGGAAGTGTTTTGCCAGCGCATCGCCGCCGCCTTCGACAACCTGTACATGTTCGGCCAGCTGCGTAAGGCGCAGGAGGCGACCGTGGTGGCGCTGGCCGACCTGGCCGAGTTCCGCGACAGCGACACGGGCGGCCACGTGCGGCGCGTGCAGCTGTTGTCCGACGCCATCGCCCGGCGCATGCAGCAGCGCGGCGTGTACGCCGACGAGCTCAGCCCGCAGCTGCTCGACATGATCGGCCTGGCCAGCATCCTGCACGACGTGGGCAAGGTGGCCACGCCGGACGCCGTACTGCTCAAGCCGGGCAAGCATACGGATGAGGAACGGGCGCAGATGCAGCTGCACGCCGGTGTCGGTCGCAGCATATTGGAACGGGCCGCCAACATGGTCGACGGCGTCAGCTACCTGACATATGGCGCGCAGATCGCCGGCGGCCACCACGAACATTTCGACGGCGCCGGTTATCCGAACGGCCTGAAAGGGCGCGACATTCCCGTGGCCGCGCGCATCGTTGCCGTGGTCGATGTTTTTGACGCCTTGCTGCACGAGCGGCCGTACAAGGAACCGTGGCCGTATCCGCAGGTGCGCGAATACATCGAGCAGCGCAGCGGCAGCCAGTTCGATCCGGAAGTGGTGACGGCGCTGCTGGAGCTGATCGACCACGAGCCGCAACTGTGGCATCCGGAGCACGCCAGCGCTTGAGCCGCGACTTCGTTGGCATTTTTCGGCACGCCGCCATTCCCTTGCGCGCGGCGCCGTCATATACTCGGCAGCCTCATGCTGGCTGGCGCCACGCACCAGTGTGGCGCGCCGCGGAGTTTTCGGACATCACGACATGAAAGAACTCAAGGGCCTCAGCGCGCTGATCATCGAGCCGCATCCGGGCATGCGCGCCAGCCTGCACAATATGCTCAACCTGTGCGGCCTGGCGAAGATCGATGACGCGGCCAGTTCCGGCCAGGCGATCCGCATGCTGGGCAGCAAATCGTATGATCTGATCCTGTGCGAATACGATCTCGACGGCGGGCAGGATGGCCAGCAGATGCTGGAAGACTTGCGCCACCACAAATTGATGCATGCCTCGACCATGTTCTTCATGGTCACGGGCGAAGGCAGCTTCGCCAAGGTGGTCAGCGCCGTCGAACTGCTGCCCACTGATTACATCCTCAAGCCTTTTACCGCTGACAACATGCTCGAGCGCATCGGCCGCGCGCTGGACAAGCGCAATGCCTTCGTGCCCGTATATGAATTGATCGACGTGGGCAATGAGCGCGCGGCGATTGCCGCCTGCGCCGAGGGCGCCAGCCTGTATCCCCGTTATGCCACCGATTTCCTGCGCCTGCGCGCGGAATTGCATTTGCTGCTGGGCGAGGCGGCCGACGCCGAACCGATCTACGCGGGCCTGTACCAAGCCAAGTCCATCGGCTGGGCGCGCCTGGGGCAGGCCAAGACGCAGTTCCTGCTGGGGGAATACGAAGCGGCGCAGGGCACGCTGGAAGGGCTGCTGGAAAACAACAAGCGTTTTCTCGACGCGTATGACTGGCTGGCGCGCACGCATTTGGCGCAGGGCAAGCCGGAACTGGCGCAGGAGGCCCTGAGTGTAGCGGTGGCCCTGTCGCCGCACGCCGTGCGCCGCTTGCGCCGCTTGGGCGAGGCGGCTTTGGCGGCCGACGATATCGAGATGGCGGAAAAATCCCTCAAATTGGTGGTCAGCAAGGCCAAGTATTCGGAATTCCGCGACCCGGAAGACCATGTGCGCCTGGTGCAGACTCTGGTGCGCAAGGGCGACCCGCTGCAGGCGGGCGCCGTGATCCGCGACCTCGACAAATCGATGGGCGGGCAAAAGAATGCGGAACTGTGCAGCGCCCTGTGCAGCGCCATGCTGTATGCGCATACGGGCAATGAGGAACGCCTGCAGCAATCGCTGGACGCGGCGCTGACTGCCAACCGCCACAGCGTGGGCGGCTCGAACATGCTGAAAACGGAACTGGCGCGCCATTGCCTGGCGCATGGGCGCGAAGATGGCGCGGCCGAGGTGATGCGCGAAGTCATGCGCAACGCACCCGACAGCGCCGCCATGACGCGCGCCATGGCCGTGTTTGAACAGGCGGGACGCGAAGAGCTGGCCAAGGCGCTGGCGCGGCAAAGCCGCCAGGAAGTGGCCGACATGGTGGCGGCAGGCGCAGCCAGGGCGGGAGAGGGCGATTTCCGCGGCGCCGTCGACCTGATGGGCGAAGCCGTCACGCGCCTGCCCGACAATCCGCAAGTGGTCTTCAATGCGGCCGTGGCCGTGCTGAAATGCCTGGAGCACGAAGGCTGGGATGAACGCATGGGACAGCAGGCGCTGACGTTTATCGCCGGCGTGCGCCGCCTGGATCCGCGCAACCCCAAATTGCCCGTGCTGTCGGGCTTGCATCAGCAGTTGTTGCGCAAATATAAGCCTTTGGGCAACTCCTGGATGCATCCGCCTGATGCCCGGTAAAGGGGAAAATGCGGGGAGAATGACGGAAAAATGCGGCTTACGGACAGGGAGGATAAAAAAAATCCAAAAAAAGAAGACTTTTTCGCGCCAACCCTTGCACATTCTCAAATCGGGAGCTTATAATCACGCCCCGAAGCAGCCAACTTCTTCTTTATACGCAAATGCAGCAGTGAGGCATCAGTAAATAAGGTTGACAGTTGTGAGTAGATGCTTCATACTCTGCGGTTCCCGCGGAGGGGTGGCCGAGTGGTTAAAGGCGACAGACTGTAAATCTGTTCTCTATGAGTACGCTGGTTCGAATCCAGCCCCCTCCACCAAGTTTTTGCAAGGAAAACTGGGTAGTAGCAAAAAGCAAGTGAAGATAGAGTGAACGATACCTCGCGGGTGTAGCTCAATGGTAGAGCAGAAGCCTTCCAAGCTTACGACGAGGGTTCGATTCCCTTCACCCGCTCCAGTTTCCGTTCAGATGCTTGATGCATCGCATGCAACAAATTACAGCCCTTGTAGCTCAGTGGTAGAGCACTCCCTTGGTAAGGGAGAGGCCACGTGTTCGATCCACGTCAAGGGCACCAGAATTCGCAGCAGGCAGCACAGAAGCAATTCAAACCAGACCGTCGGGCGTGTGCCTGAGCAATCTAATCAAATCATTAGGAGTTCAAAATGGCAAAAGGTAAATTCGAACGGACCAAGCCGCACGTCAACGTCGGCACCATCGGCCACGTCGACCACGGTAAAACCACGCTGACCGCTGCAATCGCAACGGTTCTGTCGAAGAAATTCGGCGGCGAAGCTAAAGCATACGACCAGATCGATGCAGCACCAGAAGAAAAAGCGCGCGGTATCACGATTAACACCGCTCACGTCGAGTACGAAACGGAAACGCGTCACTACGCGCACGTTGACTGCCCAGGCCACGCCGATTACATCAAAAACATGATTACCGGTGCTGCCCAGATGGACGGCGCGATCCTGGTGTGCTCCGCAGCTGACGGCCCAATGCCACAGACCCGCGAACACATCCTGCTGGCCCGCCAAGTTGGCGTTCCATACATCATCGTGTTCCTGAACAAGTGCGACCTGGTCGACGACGCAGAGCTGCTGGAACTGGTTGAAATGGAAGTGCGCGAGCTGTTGTCGAAGTACGAATTCCCAGGCGACGACCTGCCTATCATCAAAGGTTCGGCACGTATGGCGCTGGAAGGCAAAGAAGGCGAAATGGGCGTTGACGCGGTTCTGCGTCTGGCCGATGCGCTGGATGCTTACATCCCAACGCCAGAGCGCGCTGTTGACGGTGCTTTCCTGATGCCAGTGGAAGACGTGTTCTCGATCTCGGGTCGCGGTACCGTTGTGACCGGTCGTATCGAGCGCGGCATTGTTAAAGTCGGCGAAGAGATCGAAATCGTTGGTATCACCGATACCGTCAAAACGACTTGCACCGGCGTGGAAATGTTCCGCAAACTGCTGGACCAAGGTCAAGCAGGCGACAACGTTGGTCTGCTGCTGCGCGGCACCAAGCGTGAAGACGTGCAACGTGGTCAAGTTCTGGCCAAGCCCGGCTCGATCAAGCCGCATGCACACTTCACCGGCGAGATCTATGTTCTGTCGAAAGACGAAGGCGGCCGTCATACGCCATTCTTCAACAACTATCGTCCACAGTTCTACTTCCGCACGACGGACGTAACCGGTTCGATCGAGTTGCCAGCAGACAAAGAAATGGTCATGCCAGGCGATAACGTGTCGATCACCGTCAAGCTGATCAACCCGATCGCGATGGAAGAAGGTCTGCGCTTCGCTATCCGTGAAGGCGGCCGTACCGTCGGCGCCGGCGTGGTTGCAAAAATCCTCGCATAAGGAAATGTTATGCTTCCACCCGGGGCGTCCTGGGTGGTAGAATAGCACTCCTCGAAAGTTTTACGTAGGGACGTAGCTCAATTGGCAGAGCGTCGGTCTCCAAAACCGAAGGTTGGGGGTTCGATGCCCTCCGTCCCTGCCACCGTCAAGGTGCAGGGCACCGAAAGTAGAAAAATGTCAAATCAATCCGTGCAAACCGTTAGCACGTCGAGTGACAAGATAAAAGTCGCGCTGGCAATAGTGGCTGCGATTGCAGGAGTAGTCGGGTTTTATTACCTGGCAGGCCAACCAGCTCTGGTGCGTGCAAGCGCGCTTGTGGCTGGTTTGGTTATTGCTGTTGCGCTCTTGTATATCTCGACGACCGGCCGTGAATTTCTCAATTTCGCCAAAGAAGCTGTGCGCGAAACCAAGAAAGTCGTTTGGCCTACCCGCAAAGAAGCCACGCAGATTACTGCGATCGTGTTTGCCTTTGTGCTGGTCATGGCGATTTTTCTGTGGGGCACGGATAAATTGCTCGAGTTTTTGTTGTATGACGTAATTCTGGGTTGGAAAAAATAATGAGCGAAAATGTGCATGATGAAGCGGCGGACGAGTCCGTTCCGGGCGACGCTCCGGTAGCGGACGCTGGTGCAGCGCTGAGCGTGCCAGTCAGCAGCAAGCGCTGGTATGTCGTGCATGCTTATTCCGGCATGGAAAAAAGCGTCATGCGCGCACTGACCGAGCGCATCGAGCGCGCGGGCATGCAAGACCAGTTCGGCCAGATCCTGGTGCCGATCGAAGAAGTTGTCGAAGTCAAGAATGGTGTGAAGTCCGTCACCGAACGTCGTTTCTATCCTGGCTATGTGCTGGTTGAAATGGAAATGACGGACGAGAGCTGGCACTTGGTCAAGAACACCAGCAAGGTTACCGGTTTCATTGGTGGCAAGTCGAACAAGCCGACGCCGATCTCCGCGCGCGAAATCGACGGCATCATGAAGCAGATGCAGGAAGGTGTTGAAAAGCCCCGTCCAAAAACCTTGTACGAAGTGGGCGAGCAAGTCCGCATCAAGGATGGTCCGTTCACCGACTTCAACGGCAATGTCGAAGAAGTCAACTACGAGAAATCCAAAGTGCGCGTCTCGGTCACCATCTTCGGCCGCGCTACTCCGGTAGAGCTCGAATTCGGCCAGGTCGAAAAAGTTTAAGTATTATCAAACGCCACCAGGAGCGTTGCGGCAGTCTCAGCAAAATCCGGTCAGAGGAGCCCCGCCAGGGTAGGATCGGCGGGGCGCTACTACTCAATCCAAGATAGGAGCCATCATGGCAAAGAAAATCATTGGTTTTATCAAGCTGCAAGTGCCAGCTGGTAAAGCAAACCCATCCCCACCAATCGGTCCAGCTCTGGGTCAACGTGGTCTGAACATCATGGAATTCTGCAAGGCCTTCAATGCACAGACCCAAGGTCTGGAGCCAGGCATGCCGATTCCAGTCGTGATCACCGCGTTCGCTGACAAGTCCTTCACCTTCGTGATGAAGACGCCTCCAGCAACCTACCTGATCAAAAAAGCTGCTGCGATCACCAAAGGTTCGCCGAAGCCACATACCGACAAAGTCGGTACGCTGACCCGCGCACAAGCTGAAGAAATCGCTAAATTGAAAACCCCTGATCTGACCGCTGCCGACATGGATGCTGCTGTACGCACCATCGCTGGTTCCGCTCGTTCGATTGGTATCACGGTGGAAGGTGTTGTATAATGGCTAAGTTATCCAAACGTATCAAGGCTTTGAAAGCCAAAGTCGACCGTACCAAAGTGTACGCTTTCGACAACGCTGTCGCTCTGATCAAAGAGTGCGCAACGGCCAAGTTCAATGAATCGATCGACGTATCGGTACAACTGGGTGTTGATCCTAAGAAATCCGACCAAGTGGTGCGCGGCTCCGTCGTGCTGCCAGCTGGTACCGGCAAAACCGTACGCGTGGCTGTATTCGCGTCGGGCGAAAAAGCGGAAGCGGCCAAAGCAGCTGGCGCCGACATCGTTGGTATGGAAGACCTGGCTGAGCAGATCAAAGCCGGCGACATGCCTTTCGACATCGTTATCGCTTCGCCAGATACCATGCGTATCGTTGGTACCCTGGGTCAGATCCTGGGCCCACGCGGCATGATGCCTAACCCGAAAGTTGGCACTGTTACTCCTGACGTCGCTACCGCCGTGAAAAACGCGAAAGCCGGTCAAGTTCAGTACCGTACCGACAAATCCGGTATCATCCACGCTACCATCGGCCGTAAATCGTTCGCTGACGCAGATCTGAAGTCGAATCTGGTCGCACTGATCGACGCACTGAACAAAGCCAAGCCAGCATCGAGCAAAGGCGTGTACCTGCGCAAAGTTTCGCTGTCGTCGACCATGGGCGCTGGCGTCCGTGTTGATCAGGCTAGCCTGGCAGCTTAAGTAACAGAATCAAGTCCTGTAGCGCCTTCGGGCGCTGCGGGCGCATCTTTGGGCTGTCTGCCCGGTGTTCGCACCAGGCAGGCAGACAATCAAAGACCGTTGGGCCGACTGTGATCGCACATGCAGAAGGTTAATAGGCTTGCCGGCAACGGCAAGTGCCCAACGCAGATGGTGTACCCGAACAAGTTTTGTAGTCCTCATGCTGCGTGAATCCATCCGCTCAGTTTAGTACTTCTTGACTTCGGACGCCGTGTTCGAACCGATGCAAGGCGCTCAACCACTCGGTTGTGATTGCCGAACATCATTTAAGGAGGTTGACCGTGAGTCTCAATCTGAATGACAAAAAGGCCGTCGTCGCCGAAGTTTCCGCACAAGTAGCAAATGCGCAAACGATCGTCGTGGCCGAATATCGTGGCATCCAGGTTGGTCACTTGACGCAACTGCGTGCTAAAGCGCGTGCCCAAGGCGTGTACCTGCGTGTGTTGAAAAACACTCTGGCTCGTCGCTCCGTTGAAGGTACCGCATTCGCCAGCCTGGCAGATGCCATGACCGGCCCGTTGATCTACTCGATCTCGGCCGATGCCGTTGCAGCAGCTAAAGTCATCGCTGACTTCGCTAAAACCAACGACAAACTGGTCATCAAAGCAGGTAACTACGCAGGCAAGCCGCTGGATACAGCTGCTGTCACCGCGTTGGCGAGCATTCCTAGCCGTGAAGTCCTCATTTCGCAGTTGTTGGGCGTTATGCTGGCTCCGGTTTCGGGCTTTGCACGTGGTCTGGCTGCCCTGGCAGCGAAAAAAGGCGAAGGCGCCGAAGCTCCTGCAGAAGCAGCAGCAGAAGAAGCCCCAGCAGCCGCTTAATTGCGCGCGCTTTTTTCTCTCAGTACCAATCTGATGTAACTAACGTAATAAATTTAGGAGTTTCAAAATGGCAATTAGCAAAGACGATATCCTGGAAGCAGTTAGCGCCATGTCCGTAATGGACCTGAACGACCTGGTTAAAGCATTCGAAGAAAAATTCGGCGTGTCCGCAGCAGCAATGGCTTCGGCCGGTCCTGCAGCAGGCCCAGCAGCAGCTGCTGAAGAACAAACCGAATTCAACGTCATCCTTGACACCTTCGGCGCAAACAAAGTTGGCGTTATTAAAGCAGTTCGCGAAATCACCGGCCTGGGCTTGAAAGAAGCTAAAGACCTGGTCGATGGCGCACCAAAAACTGTGAAAGAAGCAGTGTCGAAAGCTGACGCTGAAGCAGCACAGAAGAAACTGGTAGAAGCCGGCGCAACCGCTTCGATCAAGTAATATCTGTACCGGCGGCAGTTAGCGCCCGAGTCAAAGTCTGAGGTTTCCCCTCGCAAGGGGGGAAATCCGACTTTGGCTCCTTTGTCGTCTGCATCGTATTTGTCATGTAGTTGTAGCAGCAGTTTTTATTCGATTCAAGCCGGAAAGCAGAGCCTTGAGGTTTCGTCTGTGTCACACGCAGCGGTGCAAACGAACACTTGCAAAACCTGAATTTTCTATCCTTTCTGTCACTCACGGAGTGTCCATGCACTACTCATTTACTGAGAAGAAACGCATTCGCAAATCATTCGCGAAGCGCGCCAACGTTCACCACGTTCCGTTCCTGCTGGCGACCCAGCTCGAGTCTTATCATAGCTTCTTGCAAGAGGACATAGCACCGTCCGGCCGCAAGAATGATGGCCTGCAGTCGGCTTTCACTTCGATTTTCCCTATCGTGTCGCACAATGGTTTTGCGCGTCTCGAATTCTTGTCGTACGTTCTGGGCGATCCTGCCTTTGACGTCAAAGAATGTCAACAACGTGGCCTGACGTTCGCGTCGCCGCTGCGCGCGAAAGTGCGCCTGGTGATCCTGGACAAGGAATCGCCAACCAAGCCCGTCGTCAAAGAGATGAAGGAACAGGAAGTCTACATGGGCGAATTGCCGCTCATGACGACCACCGGTTCGTTCGTTATCAACGGCACGGAGCGGGTTATCGTTTCCCAGCTGCACCGTTCGCCTGGCGTGTTCTTCGAGCACGACCGCGGCAAGACTCATTCGTCCGGTAAACTGCTGTTCTCCGCGCGTATCATTCCTTACCGCGGTTCGTGGCTGGACTTCGAGTTCGACCCGAAAGACATCCTGTTCTTCCGCGTCGACCGCCGCCGCAAGATGCCAGTAACGATCCTGCTCAAAGCCATCGGCATGTCGCATGAGCAAATCCTGGCGAACTTCTTCGTCTTCGACAATTTCAACCTGCGCTCCGAAGGCGCGGAAATGGAATTCGTCTCCGAGCGTCTGCGCGGCGAAGTGGCGCGTTTCGACATCGTCGACAAGTCGGGCAAGACCCTGGTGCTGAAAGACAAGCGTATCAACGCGAAACACGTGCGTGATATCGAAGCTGCAGGCATCAAGCACATTTCCGTACCGGAAGACTATCTGCTGGGCCGCGTATTGGCGAAGAACATCGTTGATGGCGATACCGGTGAAGTCGTCGCTTCCGCGAACGATGAGCTGACCGAAGATTTGTTGGGCCGCTTGCGCGATGCCAACATTTCCGAAATCCAGACCTTGTACACGAACGACCTGGATCAGGGCGCCTACATCTCGCAAACCCTGCGTATCGACGACACCGCCGATCAGATGGCTGCGAAAGTGGCGATCTACCGCATGATGCGTCCAGGCGAACCGCCAACGGAAGACTCCGTTGAAGCGCTGTTCAATGGCCTGTTCTACAACTCGGACCGCTACGACCTGTCGGCCGTGGGCCGCATGAAGTTCAACCGCCGCATTGGCCGCGATGAACTGACCGGCGCCATGACCCTGTCGAACGAAGACGTGCTGGCCGTGATCAAGATCCTGGTGGAACTGCGCAATGGCCGCGGCGAAGTCGACGATATCGATCACCTGGGTAACCGTCGCGTACGTTGCGTGGGCGAACTGGCCGAAAATCAATTCCGCGCCGGCCTGGTGCGTGTTGAGCGCGCCGTCAAGGAACGCCTCGGCCAAGCCGAAGCGGACAACCTGATGCCGCATGACCTGATCAACTCGAAGCCGATTTCGGCCGCGATTCGCGAGTTCTTCGGTTCGTCCCAGCTGTCGCAGTTTATGGACCAAACCAATCCTCTGTCGGAAATTACCCACAAGCGCCGCGTATCGGCTCTGGGACCCGGCGGTCTGACACGCGAACGCGCCGGCTTTGAAGTGCGCGACGTGCATCCGACCCACTACGGCCGCGTCTGCCCGATCGAGACACCGGAAGGTCCGAACATTGGTCTGATCAACTCGCTGGCTCTGTATGCCCGCCTGAATGAATACGGCTTCCTGGAAACCCCGTACCGCAAGGTCGAAGGCTCCAAGATTACCGATCAGATCGACTACCTGTCCGCCATCGAAGAAGGCCGCTACATCATCGCTCAGGCGAATGCGACCATCAACGACGAAGGCATGCTGTCCGATGAACTGGTCTCGGCCCGTGAAGCCGGCGAAACCATCCTGGTATCCCCGGAGCGCATCCAGTACATGGACGTGGCGCCTGGCCAGATCGTTTCCGTCGCTGCCTCGCTGATTCCGTTCCTCGAACACGATGATGCAAACCGTGCATTGATGGGCGCCAACATGCAACGCCAGGCTGTGCCTTGCTTGCGTCCGGAAAAAGCGCTGGTCGGTACCGGTATCGAACGCACCGTTGCGGTCGACTCGGGCACCACCGTGCAAGCGCTGCGTGGCGGTATCGTCGATTACATCGATGCGGGCCGTGTCGTGATTCGCGTCAACGATGACGAAGCGACCGCTGGTGAAGTGGGCGTCGACATCTACAACCTGATCAAGTACACCCGTTCGAACCAGAACACCAACATCAACCAGCGTCCTATCGTGCAAGTGGGCGACCGTGTTGCCAAGCGCGACGTGATCGCCGACGGCGCATCGACCGACCTGGGTGAATTGGCGCTGGGCCAGAACATGACCGTGGCCTTCATGCCATGGAATGGTCTGAACTTCGAAGATTCGATCCTGATCTCGGAAAACGTCGTCAAGGACGACCGCTACACCTCGATTCACATCGAAGAGTTGTCGGTGGTGGCCCGTGACACGAAACTGGGCGCGGAAGAAATTACGCGCGACATCTCGAACCTGGCTGAAAACCAGCTGGCTCGTCTGGATGAATCCGGTATCGTCTACATCGGCGCGGAAGTCCAGGCCGGCGACACCCTGGTCGGTAAAGTGACGCCTAAAGGTGAAACCCAGCTGACCCCGGAAGAGAAGCTGCTGCGCGCGATTTTCGGCGAAAAAGCTTCGGACGTGAAAGACACGTCGCTGCGCGTGCCTTCGGGCATGATCGGTACCGTGATCGACGTGCAAGTCTTCACCCGTGAAGGCATCGTGCGCGACAAGCGTGCCCAGCAAATTATCGATGACGAACTGAAACGCTTCCGTCTGGATCTGAACGACCAGATGCGTATCGTTGAAGGCGATGCCTTCCAGCGTCTGGAAAAAATGCTGATCGGCAAAGTTGTCAACGGCGGCCCTAAAAAGCTGGCCAAAGGCGCCAAGATCACCAAGGATTACCTGGCCGATCTGGACAAATACCACTGGTTCGACATCCGCCCTGCGGACGACGATGCAGCGGTAGCGCTGGAAGCGATCAAGGAATCGATCAACGAGAAGCGTCACCAGTTCGATCTGGCCTTCGAAGAGAAGCGCAAGAAACTGACGCAAGGCGATGAGCTGCAACCAGGCGTGCAAAAAATGGTCAAGGTGTACCTGGCCGTGAAACGCCGCCTGCAGTCGGGCGACAAGATGGCAGGTCGCCACGGTAACAAGGGTGTGGTTTCCCGTATTGTTCCTGTGGAAGACATGCCATACATGGCCGACGGCACGCCAGCCGACGTTGTGCTGAACCCGCTGGGCGTTCCTTCGCGGATGAACGTTGGTCAGATTCTCGAGACGCACTTGGGCTGGGCTGCCAAGGGTCTGGGTATCCGCATCGGCGAAATGCTGAAGGCGCAAACCAAGGTCGAGCAAGTGCGCAAGTACCTGACGACGATCTACAACGACAACGGCCGTGCTGAAGAGCTGGATAACTTCGACGACGAAGAGATCATGAAGCTGGCGGAAAACCTGAAAAAAGGTGTTCCATTCGCCACGCCAGTGTTCGACGGCGCCAATGAAGAAGAGATTCGCCGCATGCTGGACCTGGCGTATCCGGACGACATCGCCAAGAACCTGGGCATGACCGCTTCGAAAAACCAGGTGACCATGTATGACGGTCGCACCGGTGAAGCGTTCGAGCGCAAGGTCACTGTCGGCGTCATGCACATGCTGAAACTGCATCACTTGGTCGATGACAAGATGCATGCACGTTCGACCGGTCCTTACTCGCTGGTGACGCAACAGCCACTGGGCGGTAAAGCCCAGTTCGGTGGTCAGCGTTTCGGTGAGATGGAAGTCTGGGCACTGGAAGCGTATGGCGCGTCGTATGTCTTGCAAGAGATGTTGACCGTCAAGTCCGATGACGTGAATGGCCGTACCAAAGTGTACGAGAACCTCGTCAAGGGCGACCACGTGATCGACGCCGGCATGCCGGAATCGTTCAACGTGCTGGTCAAGGAAATCCGTTCGCTGGGTATCGATATCGACCTCGAACGCAACTAAACGACAGCACCCTGTCATTTGGTTTGGGAAACACAAAGCCCGGCTGGGAAACCACGCCGGGCAATGTAGTCTCAGGAATATAGAAATTTAATCACCTCTGGAGTGATACATGAAAGCACTGCTCGATCTATTCAAGCAAGTACAGACCAACGAGACCTTCGATGCAATCAAGATCGGTCTCGCTTCGCCTGAGAAAATCCGTTCGTGGTCCTACGGCGAAGTCAAGAAGCCGGAAACCATCAACTACCGTACCTTCAAGCCTGAGCGCGACGGCCTGTTCTGCGCCAAGATCTTTGGCCCGATCAAGGATTACGAATGCCTGTGCGGCAAGTACAAGCGCCTGAAGCACCGCGGCGTGATCTGCGAAAAGTGCGGCGTCGAAGTCACCCTGGCCAAAGTGCGCCGCGAGCGCATGGGCCACATCGAGCTGGCCTCGCCGACCGCGCACATCTGGTTCCTGAAGTCGCTGCCGTCGCGTCTGGGCATGGTTCTGGACATGACCCTGCGGGACATCGAACGCGTGCTGTACTTTGAAGCATACGTCGTGACCGACCCAGGCATGACCCCGCTGAAGAAGTGCCAGATCATGTCGGAAGACGACTACGCCGCCAAGTACGAAGAGTACGGCGACGACTTCACCGCCTTCATGGGCGCCGAAGGTATCCGTGAACTGCTGCGCTCGATCGACATCCACCGCGATGCCGAAACCCTGCGCGTGGAACTGAAGGAATCGAAATCCGAAGCCAAGATCAAGAAATACGCCAAGCGCCTGAAAGTGCTGGAAGCGTTCCAGCGTTCGGGCATCAAGCCTGACTGGATGATCATGGAAGTGCTGCCAGTGCTGCCGCCGGAATTGCGTCCGCTGGTACCGCTGGACGGTGGCCGTTTCGCGACCTCGGATCTGAACGATCTGTATCGCCGCGTCATCAACCGTAACAACCGTCTGAAACGCCTGATGGAGCTGCGCGCTCCAGAGATCATCACGCGCAACGAAAAGCGCATGCTGCAGGAAGCGGTCGATTCGCTGCTGGACAATGGCCGTCGCGGCAAAGCGATGACCGGCGCCAACAAGCGTCCGCTGAAGTCCTTGGCAGAGATGATCAAAGGTAAAGGCGGTCGTTTCCGTCAAAACTTGCTGGGCAAACGCGTCGATTACTCCGGTCGTTCGGTCATCGTCGTGGGCCCGCAATTGAAACTGCATCAGTGCGGCTTGCCGAAACTGATGGCGCTGGAACTGTTCAAACCATTCATTTTCAATAAACTGGAACTGATGGGTCTGGCTACCACGATCAAGGCCGCGAAAAAGCTGGTCGAGATTCAAGAGCCGGTCGTGTGGGACATCCTGGAAGACGTGATTCGTGAACATCCGATCATGTTGAACCGCGCACCTACGCTGCACCGTCTGGGTATCCAGGCGTTCGAGCCAGTCCTGATTGAAGGCAAGGCCATCCAGCTGCACCCGCTCGTCTGCGCCGCATTCAACGCCGACTTTGACGGTGACCAAATGGCGGTCCACGTTCCTCTGTCGATCGAAGCACAGATGGAAGCACGCACGTTGATGCTGGCATCGAACAACATCCTGTTCCCGTCGAACGGCGAACCATCGATCGTTCCTTCCCAGGATATCGTGTTGGGTCTGTACTACGCGACCCGCGAAGCGATCAATGCGAAGAACGAAGGGATGATGTTCCCTGACGTGTCGGAAGTGATCCGCGCCTACGACAACAAGGAAGTCGAACTGACGACCCGCGTCACCGTGCGTATTACCGAATACCCGAAAAACGCCGAAACGGGCGAATTCGAGAAAACGGTAACGCGTTACGAAACGACGATCGGCCGTGCGATCCTGTCGGAAATTCTGCCAAAAGGCCTGCCGTTCTCCGTCCTGAACCGCGCGCTGAAAAAGAAAGAAATTTCCAAGCTGATCAACACGTCGTTCCGCAAGTGCGGCCTGCGCGCCACTGTGGTGTTCGCAGACAAACTGATGCAATCGGGTTTCCGTCTGGCGACACGCGCCGGTATCTCGATCTGCGTCGACGACATGCTGGTACCGCCTCAAAAAGTCACCCTGATCGCGACGGCCGAATCGGAAGTCAAGCAGATCGAACAGCAATACGCCTCGGGTCTCGTGACCGCCGGCGAGCGTTACAACAAGGTAGTCGATATCTGGGGCAAAACCTCGGATGAAGTCGGCAAGGCCATGATGGACCAGCTCAAAGTCGAAGACGTCATCCGCCGCGACGGCACCAAGTCGACGCAAGAATCGTTCAACGCCATTTACATGATGGCCGACTCCGGCGCGCGCGGTTCCGCAGCCCAGATTCGCCAGTTGGCCGGTATGCGTGGTCTGATGGCCAAACCGGATGGCTCGATTATCGAAACGCCGATTACCGCGAACTTCCGCGAAGGTCTGAACGTTTTGCAGTACTTCATTTCGACCCACGGCGCTCGTAAAGGTCTGGCCGATACGGCGCTGAAAACGGCTAACTCCGGTTACCTGACGCGTCGTCTGGTTGACGTGACGCAAGACTTGGTGGTGATCGAAGATGATTGCGGCACCATGAACGGCGCCGTCATGAAGGCTTTGGTCGAAGGTGGTGAAGTCATCGAACCGTTGCGTGACCGTATCCTCGGCCGCGTGGTGGTGCATGACGTCGTCAATCCTGAAACCCAGGAAACGCTGTACGAAGCCGGCACCCTGATGGACGAAGACATGGTCGAAGAGATCGAGCGTCTGTCCATCGATGAAGTCAAGGTCCGCACGCCACTGACTTGCGACACGCGCTTCGGCCTGTGCGCCAAGTGCTATGGCCGCGATCTGGGCCGCGGCATGCTGGTCAACGCCGGCGAAGCCGTCGGTGTGGTGGCAGCGCAGTCGATTGGTGAGCCTGGTACCCAGCTGACCATGCGTACGTTCCACATTGGTGGTGCGGCATCGCGTGCGGCAGTGGCATCGTCGGTGGAAGCCAAGTCGAACGGTACCATCCGCTTCACGGCAACCATGCGTTACGTGACGAACGGCAAGGGCGCGCAAATCGTCATTTCCCGTTCCGGCGAAGTGCTGATCACCGACGACCATGGCCGTGAGCGTGAGCGTCATAAAGTACCGTACGGTGCGACCCTGATCGTCAAGGACGGCATGGTCATCAAGGCCGGTACGGCCCTGGCAACGTGGGATCCGCTGACCCGTCCGATCATTACCGAATACGCCGGTCAAGTGCGTTTCGAGAATGTCGAAGAAGGCGTCACCGTCGCCCGTCAGGTCGACGAAGTGACCGGTCTGTCCACCCTGGTGGCGATCGATGCGAAACGTCGCGGTTCGTTGACGAAAACGTTGCGTCCGCAAGTCAAGCTGATCAACGACGCGAACGAAGAAGTCAAGATCGCCGGCACCGAACACTCGGTGGCGATCGGCTTCCAGGTCGGCGCGCTGATCATGGTCAAGGACGGTCAACAGGTATCGGTTGGTGAAGTGCTGGCTCGTATTCCTACCGAATCGCAAAAAACGCGCGATATTACCGGTGGTCTGCCACGCGTTGCGGAACTGTTCGAAGCGCGCTCGCCGAAAGATGCCGGTATGCTGGCGGAAGTCACGGGTACGGTTGCGTTCGGTAAAGAAACCAAGGGCAAGCAGCGTCTGGAAATCACGGACATGGACGGCAACAAGCATGAGTTCTTGATCACCAAGGACAAACAAGTGCTGGTGCATGACGGCCAAGTCGTGAACAAGGGCGAGATGATCGTGGACGGCCCGGCCGATCCGCAAGACATCCTGCGCCTGCTGGGTATCGAAGCGCTGGCACGTTACATCGTTGACGAAGTGCAAGACGTGTACCGTCTGCAAGGCGTGAAGATCAATGACAAGCACATCGAAGTGATCGTGCGTCAGATGCTGCGCCGTGTTCAGATCGTCAATGCCGGCGACACCAACTACATCGTTGGCGAGCAGGTAGAGCGTTCGGAACTGCTGGACGAGAACGATCGCATGGCCGTTGAGAACAAGATTCCAGCGACCTACGAAAACGTCTTGTTGGGTATTACCAAGGCTTCGCTGTCGACCGATTCGTTCATCTCGGCCGCATCGTTCCAGGAAACCACCCGCGTGCTGACCGAAGCGGCGATCATGGGCAAGCGCGATGGTCTGCGCGGCCTGAAAGAGAACGTCATCGTCGGCCGCCTGATTCCTGGCGGTACGGGTCTGGCCTTCCACCGCGCACGCAAAGAGAAAGAAGCGTGGGAAGTGGAAGAGCGTCAAGCACTGCTGCTGGCCGAGAAAGCCTCGATGGCTGGCGAAGCTGCCGAAGCGTTGCAGGACATTGAAACCCAGCAACACCACGGCGACGAAGCGTAATCTACGCTGCTAGCTGACAAGAACGGCACCTTCGGGTGCCGTTTTTTTTATGTCCGTTACTGCGGCCTTCCACCGAGCACGCAAAGAAAAAGAAGCGTGGGAAGTGGAAGAGCGTCAAGCAGTGCTGCTGACCGATAAAGCCACCCTGGCCGGTGAAACTACCGACGACCTGCTGGCCATCGAAACCCGGCAACTCCACGGCGACGAAGCGTAATCTACGCTGCTAGCTGACAAGAACGGCACCTTCGGGTGCCGTTTTTTTATGTCCGTTACTGCGGCCTTCCACCGCGCACGCAAAGAGAAAGAAGCGTGGAAAGTGGAAGAGCGTCAAGCACTGCTGCTGACTGATAAAGCCACCCTGGCCGGGGAAACTACCGACGATCTTTTGGCTATCGAAACCCGGCAACACACGACGAAGCGTCATCTTTATCAAGCAGCGTACAATTTATAGTTAATTGCAATCGCATGGATGTCGTCCGTTTTATTTTCCTGGAAACTTTTAATCATTTGATTGATAGAAATTCCAGTGAATGGAAAAGATTTATTGCGTATGCGATTCAACGGTCATTCGTTAATTATTTAACTTATTAAATATATGCATCTGTGCTGTTCGCTGATAAGAACGGCACCAGGGATAAATTCCTGGTGCCGTTTTTTATGTCCATGACTGCGGCCTTCCAGCGCACACGCAAACAGGACGCCGCACCCAGGGACGCCATGGCGTCAGCAAGTCTGCAGTATTGACCGGCACTCGTTTTTGCTGGCATCGTAAAACACATAGACGGCGGCTTCGTCATGAAAATAGCCGTCCACCGGGAGTTGCCCCAGAAATACCAGCGGACCGTCCGCCTCGATGGGCCAGCTCGGCGCTTGTAGCCAGCGGGGCGGCTTCTTCGCATAGCGAAATAACGCGAGCAATTGCGCCCGCAGCCACTGCGTCCGTTCACTTTTTTTCGCATGCGGCGGTGCCTTGTCCAGCAGTGCCGCCACATAGGCTAGATCCACATCCAGCCACTTCGGCTGCGCCGCCAGCAAAAGCGCGTGCAGCTGGCCAGGCTTTTCCGAGACGCATAGCGGAATGCCGGCGGCGTGCAAAAACTCGGCCAGGGCGCCCTGCGCGTTCAGCACATCCGCCGGATTGTGCAGGTCGAGCGATATCAGATAGTGATACAGCGTGTGCCCCGCATGCGCATACCTGGGCGCCGGCTGCGCCGACAACAGGCGCTCTGTTTCTGCGTCTTCATATAAAAGGTGTTCAAAGGCCGCCGTATCAAGCTGTCCTCCGACAAACCCGACCACGCTGCTGGTGGTTGATGACATACAAGTGTTCCCCTGAAAGTATGGTTCATTGGCAACTGCGAGTGTGAGAGGGCACGCCGTTTTCCGATCGATCGGCAGTGCGCAACCATGGCGATTATGCACGATGCCGTCCTGCCGGCACACTCTGTTGTCGCATAGCAAAAGCACGCATGCCACGCCAATTTTCGGCGTGCTCATGCTAATATCTGGCACATGATTGCCCAAGCCCTGTTTACTCCCGCCCAGCAGAAACTGCTGGGACTGCTCTTTGTCCGCGTGAATGAAGGTTTTCACTTGAACGAGATCATGCGCTTGACGGGATTGGGCAGCGCGTCGGCGCAGCGCGAATTGCGTCGCCTGCATGATTCCGGGCTGATCACGTCGGAGCGGATCGGCAATGTGCGGCGCTTCTGGCCCAACAAGGAAAGCCTCGTGTATCCGGAATTGAGCGGACTGGTGCAGAAAACCTTCGGCATCGTCGGCGTGCTCAGCATGACCCTGGCTCCCTTGCGTGCGCAGTTGCACCTGGCATTCGTGTCGGGCGCCACGGCGAAGGGGCAGGACATGCCTGGCAGTGCCATCGATTTGCTGCTGGTGGGCGAAGAAGCCAATTATGGCGATCTGTTGACGGGATTGGCCCCGGCCGAGCGAACCTTAAGGCGTAAAATCAATCCCAACCTATATACGCTGGCCGATTATCGCCGGCGGCTGCGCGAAGGCCAGCCATTTCTGCTGCAGGTATTACAGCAGCCGAAGTTGTTTGTGATCGGCGATGAAACGCTATTGCATGCGCTGGCATTGCCTGATTCTTCATTACAAGCGAATGACATGCCATCTGTATTCTAAAGGCCGGGCCTGGCATTCAATTTCCGATGCATGAAATTGTTGGCCAGAATAATATCTGAGGCGGATTGATCGTATGATGAATAAACTACAGGCTTTCGGTTTAATTGTTTCCCAGGCGGTGCGCGGAGAATTAACATTTCCCACGAGTGTTAATTCCGCATTGCAATTGCAATTGGCCCTGGCTGAACCGGACTGCCATATCGACCATGCGATCAAGCTGGTATTGGCCGAGCCCTTGCTGGCGGCGCGCACGGTCGCGCTGGCCAACTCGGCCGTGTACAGCCGCGGCGATGCGGCGCCTGTGACCAGCGTGCGCGCCGCCGTCATGCGCATGGGTTACCGCAATCTATACGCGCTGGTGGCGGCCATGGTGGTGCGCCAGTTCGGCAGCAAGATCATCGATCCCGTCTTGCGCCAGAAGGCGACCCAGTTGTGGGAGCACACGGCCCATGTGGCGGCGCTGGCGCACGTGCTGGCCCGCCGCGTGACGCACGTCGATGCCGACACGGCGCTGTTCGCCGGCATCGTGCATGAGGTGGGCGGCTTTTACCTGCTGTCGCGCGCCGATGAATTTCCCGGCCTGCTCGACGACGATGCGGACCACTGGATGGAATCGGCCGAAGAAATCATTTCCCGCGAAGTCATGAAGAAGCTCTTGATCCCGCGAGCCGTCAGCGAAGCCATCGAAGGCTTGCGCGATGGCTTGCTATCGATCCCGCCCGACTCCCTGCTCGACACCTTATTGTTGGCCAAACAACTGTCGCCCGTGCAGTCGCCCTTGCAGGTGACGTACGTGGAAATGCTCACACCCTCCGATTCCGTCATCGATTTCATTATCGATAACGAAACCCTGCAAAGCATCCTGGCCGAGTCAAACGAGGAAGTGCGTTCGATGAGCGCCGCGCTGCTCGTCTGAGTTCGTCTGAGATCAGCGCATTGTTCGTCTGCCCCGGCCGCGTTGCCTGCCAGCGTGCCTGCCAGTGGGATCAAGGGCCGGGATGCAGCACCACCTTGATGCATTGCTCCTGTTTCTTCTGGAAGATTTCGTAGCCGTGCGGCGCTTCGTCCAGGGTCAAGTGGTGGGAAATGATGGCGCCGGGATCGAGTTCTCCCCGTTGTATCCGTTCCAGCAGCGGTTGCATGTAGCGCTGCACGTGTGTCTGTCCCGTCTTGATGGTCAATGAACGGTTCATGATGGAGCCAAACGGGATCTTGTCGCTGAAGCCGCCATACACCCCCGGCACCGAGACGACGCCGCCGTTGCGGCACGCCATCAAGGCTTCGCGCAGAGCCGTGGGGCGATCCGATTCCAGTTTCATCGTCTGCTTGAGGCGGTCGTAGATATAGCTGATGCCGGAACCGTGCGCTTCCATGCCGACGGCATCGATGCAGGCATCGGGACCCCGTCCTCCCGTCATTTCCCGCAGCGCATCGGGCACGTCCACCGCATCGAAATGCAGGGTTTCCGCACCGGCCAGTTCGCGTGCCATGCGCAGGCGTTCCGGGTAATGGTCGATGGCGATGACGCGTTCGGCACCGAGCAGGAAAGCGCTCTGGATGGCGAACTGTCCCACCGGGCCGCAACCCCACACGGCCACCACCTGTCCTGGCGTGATGGCGCAGGCTTCGGCCGCCATGTAGCCGGTCGGCAGTATGTCCGAGAGGAACAGCACCTGTTCATCCTTGAGCTCGTCCGGCACCTTGATGGGGCCGACGTCGGCAAACGGCACGCGCACATATTCGGCCTGGCCGCCCGCGTAGCCGCCCGTCAAATGGGAATAGCCAAAGATGCCCGCGCCCGAGTGGCCCCACATCTTTTCCGCCATGTAGGCATTGGGATTGGAATTCTCGCACACCGAGTACAGCTGTTGTTCGCAAAAGAAGCAGCGTCCGCAGGCAATGGGAAACGGCACCACCACCCGATCTCCCACCCTGAGCTTGCGTACCGCGGAGCCCGTTTCCACCACTTCGCCCATGAACTCATGGCCGAGGATATCGCCCTGCTCCATGGTCGGCACGACGCCATTGTAAAGGTGCAAGTCGGAGCCGCAGATGGCCGTGGAACTGACTTTGATGATGGCGTCGCCGGGATTGAGGATGGCGGGATCGGGCACCTGTTCGATCCGTACGTCGCGCTTGCCGTGCCAGCAATTGGCTTTCATGACACACCTCCGTTTGCTTGCGGCCGAGGGGCCGGTGCCGTGCCGCCAGCCTTGTGCAGCAAGCGCGTCTTGAAACTGCGCTTTCCCGACGGCTGGCCCTCGGTGGTGCTGACCTCGCCCGTTTCCATCCACTGCTTGAAGCGGCGCAAGGTGGTTTCGATCTGGTAGGCGGGCGCCTGGCTGAACAGGCCGGCCACGGCAGTGCCCACCTTGCCGGCCGGTGGTTGCATGTGCAGCTGCATGGTCACCACGGTGCCGCGTCCGTCGGGTGCGGGCGACAGTTCCAGCGCTCCTGTTTCGGCATGGTTTTCCGCCGCGCGCCAGCGCATGCCCTGGCCCGGACGCTCTTGCGTCAGTTCGCCTATCCATACGCCTTCGACGCTGTTCCAGCGCGAGCGGTGCGCATCGATTACCTGTACCGATTGCAGGCCCGGCATGAAGCGGGGCAGGTTTTCCAGGTCGCGCCAGGCGCGGTAGCAATCGTCGGCGGAACGGTTGACGATGACGCTCTTTTGCAGCGCCAGCCCCGCTTCGCCGGGCGCGGGCAATTCGCTCAGCTTGCGTGGCGCCAGTTGTGCGCTGGCGATATAGTCGATGGCCGTCACGCCCACCACCACGGCTGCCGTCGCCGCCAGGCGCGTGCGCGCATTGCGCCGGCTGGCCATGGCCACACCCAGCAGCGACAGATCCATGGCGTCGCCGGCGATGCGCGACCAGCGCCATGCCGGCCGGGTTTCTCCGCGCAGCAAGGCCACGCCGCAAGCCATTTCGCGCAAGCCGATGGCGCGTATCCAGACAGACGAGACGCCGCGCAAGCCGCTGGCCCGCGCCAGGCCCTGCGGCGCCACCAACTGGGCCAGGCCCAGGCCGATGCTGAGCCAGCCAAGTGCCCTGATCATGGCATGGTTGCCGTGCGCGGTAGCGTCGGGAATGTGCCGCTGCGGCCGTCCATCGGCCTGGCCGTGCGCACTCGTGTAATGAAGAATGGCGTCGTGTCCATGCCCATGTCCATTCCCGGACGAGCCGGATGTTTCCGCTGGCATTTCTGACTGCTGCCGCCACGTTGGCGGACGCGCCGTGGCGCCATCGCTGATGTCTTCGTTTTGCATGCTGCCTCCCTTCTGTGTATGGGAATTAGGCAGCATGATCTGGTACGCGTTCCGGCAGGCGTGAGCGAGATGCGCTGGATCTGTGCCAGATCAAATATCGGCACGAAAAAAACGGCAGCCCGGACTGGCGCTGCCGCTATTGCGGGAGGGGCTTAATTTACTTCTGCTGGGCGATCCACCGGTCGACCTTGGCTTCCAGCAGTTTCAGTGGCAGGGTGCCGTCGCTCAGCACGACTTCGTGGAACTTCGGCAGGCTGAACTTGTCGCCCAGCGCCTGCTGTGCGCGCTGGCGCAGTTCGACGATCTTCAGCGAACCGATCTTGTAGCCCAGCGCCTGGCCCGGCCACGCCATGTAGCGTTCCGTCTCGCTTTTCGCCACGGCGTCATAGCCGAGGGTATCGCGCATGTACTTGATTGTCTGCTCACGCGTCCAGCCCTTGGTGTGCAAGCCCGTGTCGACCACCAGGCGCACGGCGCGCAGCATCTCGTCATTCAAGTGGCCGAAATACTGGGCCGGATCCTCGAACAGCCCCATTTCCTTGCCCAGGGTTTCCGCATACAGGGCCCAGCCTTCCGTGAAGGCATTGTTGCCGCCGAAGCGGCGGAAGTTCGGCAAGTCCATCTCTTGCACCAGCGCCAGATGGAAATGGTGGCCCGGTTTACCTTCGTGCAGGAACAGGGTGGTCATGCCCGTGTCGCCATACAGTTTCGGATCCGTGACGACGGACCAGAACACGCCGGGACGCGAACCGTCGGCGGCCGGCGCCGTGTAGTGGTCGGCGGCCGTGTCGCGGCTCAGTTCAGGTTCCAGGCGCAAGTCCAGCGGCGCCTTCGGCACCAGGGTGAACAGGGCTGGCAATTTGCTGTCCAGCAGCACGTTCAGCTTGCGATAGACGTCGAGCACTTCCTGTTCCGTCTTGAACGGGCGGAATTTTTCCTGCTGCGACACCCACACGGGCAAGCCAGCGGCCGGGCCGTTGTAGCCCATCTTCGGGCCCACGATCGCATATTGTTCCTGGATGCGCGCCACTTCCTTCAGGCCGATGGTGTGGATCTGCTCCGGTTTCAAATCCGTGGTGGTGCTGCTGGCCACGCGCGCCTGGTACCAGGCAGCCCCATCGGGCAGGGCGCTCCAGCCGCTGCTCGCGCGGCTGGCTGGCAGGTAATCGCGTTCCATGAAGGTGGACAGGCGCTGCAGCGCAGGCATCAGCTTGGCTTCGATGATGACGGTGTAGGTTTGCGTCAGGCGCGCCTTGTCCGCAGCGGAAAAGCTGGCCGGCAGGTTCTTGATGGGCGTGTAATACACGCTGTCTTGCGGCGTGGCGCTGACGAGTTTCTTGAATTGCGGCAGGGCCGATTCCGTCAGCGCCTTCGGCAGCACGATGCCTTTTTGCATGCCGACGCGCATATTGGCGATGGCCTGGTCTATCCAGCCCGGCAACTGGCCGATACGGCTCAGGTAAGCGTCATACTCCTTGACGGTGGTCAAAGGCTGCGATGCCTCGCCGCCCGCATAATTGGCCAGGGTGACGGGCATGCTGTCCATCTGGTTCAGTGGCAGCAGGTATTCGGGGAAGCGCTCGAAGCTCAGCGCCGTCGCCAGTTCATAGTCGAGGATATCGTAGTTGATCTGGTCCTGGTGCGACAGCTGCGCGCGGGCAATGCCGCGCAGGGTCTTCTGGTACTGGCGGTACAGCGCGAACTGTTTGGCGCGCGCGGCAGGCACGATGGCTGAACCGAGCTGGTCGTCAAAACGGTTGTCGCCGCTCTCGGTGGCATTGATCGGCTCGAAACGGGCCAGCGCATCGTAGTACTGATCGGCCACGACCTGCAACCGCTGCTTGGCTTGCGGCGCGCTGACGGCCACGCTTTTGGCTGCGGACTGGGCCGCTTGCGCCATGGGCGCATGGGCGAGCAACAGGGAGATGGCCAGGGTGCCGAGGGTGCCGGCGGCAAAACGATGCTTCATGCGCGAGGTCCTTTGTAAGGAGGGTATGAACGGAGGCGTTGTGGGTCGGGGTGGCCGGTCGCGATGGAGCAGCCGGGGCGTAAGCATACGCCATTGCCCAGTACGTTTGGATAAATTGTGCGGGAGGAATGTTGCTATTTTGCCGTAGGCGGCAAGGCTGCTTTCATCGCTTGCCAGTGGCTGCTGGTCAAGGGAAGGCAGGCAGAGCACGGCGTGGCGGCGATCAGGCTGCGGATCTGCTGCGCGCGCGCCGCCGTTTGCGGGTGCGAAGAAATCCAGTCGGGCACCTTGGCCTTGTCCTTGTCATCGAGCTTCTGGAAAAAGCTGAGCATGCCGTCGGGGCGGATATGTGCGCGCTGCAAGGCGAGCAAACCGAGGCGGTCCGCCTCTTCTTCCATGTCGCGGCTGAAATACAAGGTGCCGGCCTGGTGCGCCAGCATGGCGGCCACGGCGCTGATGTCGCCGATGGTCACGCCTACCAGGGCGCCCCAGCCCAGGCTGCTGATCATTTGCCGCAGCGAATGGCGCTGTTCCACGTGCTGCACTTCATGCGCCAGCACGCCGGCCAGTTCGCCCGGATCGGCTGCCTGACGCAGCAAGCCTGTATGCACGACGATGATGCCGCCGGGCATGGCAAACGCGTTGACCGTGTCGTCCTGCTTGACCAACCAGCGGTACTGGTAGCGCGAGCCGGCCGTCAGCTTGCGGCCGATTTCCTGCACCGTCTGCTGCGCCACGCCGCTTTCGCTGATGCCGCCCTGCGCGCGCACTTGCGCCAGGGCCAGTTCGCCCAGCTGTTTTTCCGTCGACAAGGGGATCCATCCCGCCAGCGCGCCGACGGCATTGCCGCCTTGCCACCACAGCAGGGCGGCCGCGACGATGGTCGCGCCCGTCAAGCCGGCCAGCCAGCCCGACACTTGTCGCCGGTTGCGCTGGCGCTCGCCCCACAGGCGTTGCAGTTGCGGCTGCAGCGCGGCCGGCGCTTCGCGCAAGACGATGGCGATGTCGCTCGCGGTCAGCGGTTTCAGCGACGCTTGCCGGCCATGTTCGTCGAGCCAGTTCAGGAACAGTTCCGGTCCGTCGACACCGCCCACGCTGACGACCAGTTGCGCCACATCGACGCCATGGCCGGGCGCATCGATGGCCAACTGCGCGCCGAAAAAATGCGCGCTGACGGCCGTGCCGGCCGGGCCGCCATCGGGGCCGGTCAGCAGTGCCTGGAATGGCGTCATGCGGCGGCCTCGGCAAAGCGGCTTTCGTACAGGGCCGCCATCAGGTCGGACTGGCTGATGATGCCGGCCAGGCGCTCTTCATCGTCGAGGATGGGAATATGGTGGTAGCCGGCGTCGGCCATTAGCGGCACGAGATCGATGATGGGCGTGCCCAGGCGCGCCGTGTGCGGCGACGGCGTCATCAGCTGGCCCACCACTTCCGGCTTGTCGCTGTGGGACAGACCGCTGCGTTGCAGCAGGCCGCGCAGGCGCTGGCGCATGCCCTGATAATCGTCGAGGCCGCCATGGCGCAGGAAATCCGTCTGCGTGATGATGCCGATGACGCGGCGCGCCCGGTTCAGCACGGGCAGGGCGCCCACTTGGTGCTCGCGCATGGTGCGCCAGGCCACATCGAGCGGCGTGCCGAATTCCACGCTGAGCACGTCCTTCGACATGATGTCGGCGCAGGTGACGACGCCGAAGCGGCGCTGGTAGGCGCGCATTTCCGTCTGCAGGAAGATCGCTTGCAAATCGTCGCGGCTGATGTCGAGCACTTCGCTGTGCTGGCGCAGGACGGCATCGAGGTCGTCCGGCGAAAAGCCGAGGCGGTTGCTGGGCACGTCATCCTTGGTGGCGTGCGGATGCGGCGCCACCAGTTGCTGGATGTGCGGGTAGCGGCGTCCCGTCAGGTTGTTGTACAGCACGGCGCAAGCGACCAGCACGGCGGAATTGAACAGCACGGTGATGAAGACGAATTCAAAGCCGGCCGCATGCACGCTGGCGCCGCCAACGACGGTGGTGAGCGCCACGGCGCCGCCCGGCGGATGCAAACAGCGCAGGGCAAACATGGCGCCGATGGCCAGGCAGGCGGCCAGCGCCGCCACGCCCACGCTCGATCCCAGCCATTTCACGCAGGCCATGCCGACCAGGCCGGAGACGACATTGCCGCCCACCACGGACCACGGTTGTGCCAGCGGGCTGGCCGGCAGGCAGAACAGCAGCACGGCCGAAGCGCCCATGGGCGCGATCAGGTAGACGCTGGCACTGTCGGGGGCCAGCAGGAAATGGCAGATGAGTCCCGTCAGCAGCAAGCCGCAGATGGCGCCCGCGCAGGCGCGCAATTGTTCGCGGCGGCTGCCGTTGTTCGGTTGCGGCAGCCAGCGTGCCAGGAAAGAAGTCGTCATGGGGGAGGGCGCGTTCGGGCCGCGTTGCTCAGTCTGAGCCCGATATTATCCCATGCGTTCCATTTCGCTGCCTGCGGGCATTAATCCTCGGCGCAGACGGCATGCAAGCCGTGTTGTTCCAGCAAGCTCCTGGCAGCTGCCACGGCGGACGGCGCCGGCTTGCTGCTGGCGCAGGCATAGATGTCATTGAGGACCGTCGCCGCATCCTTGTGCGTGACGGCGGCCATCAGCTCGGCCAGGTTGCGGTCGGAAAAGTGTTCGTACAACAGGGCCAGCACGGGGGCATACGCCGTGTCTGGCATGCCGCCGGGATAGGCGCTGCGCAGCATGCGTGCGGCGCCGGACAAAGTCGGGGGCAGGGTATCTGGCATGCTCAAGCGGCTACTCCTTGTTGGCGCTGATACGTGCTTATACGTTTTCCGCATAAGCACAGTGCAATTAAATGGTGGATATTTCCTACAGGTACGCATATTCTAGACAATCACACTAGCTGACAGCTGTTCAGCTGGTCCCCACGATTTCTCTCAGGAGCCCGCATGCGCTTTTCTATTTTCCTTGCCAGCCTGCTGCTTGCCGGCACCGCCATGGCCGCCGCGCCAACGCCGAGCAACCCCGTCGCCACGCCGCACTTGCCGTACAACGCGGCAGCCGACGCCAAGGCCGACGTGGCCCGCGCGCTGGCCGAAGCGAAGGCGGCCCACGTGCCTGTCTTGCTGATCTTTGGCGCCAACTGGTGCGAGGATTGCCGCGCGCTAGACAAGGCCTTGAAGGAAGGCAAGAACGCCGAGTTGATGCAGCAGCAGTTCAAGGTCGTCAAGGTCGACGTGGGTAACTTCGACCATAACCTGGACGTGGCCCAAGCCTATGGCAATCCGCTCAAGAAAGGCATCCCGGCTGCCGTGCTCGTATCGAGCGACAATAATCAAGTGCTGTACGCCACCAAGGGCGGCGAACTTGCGAATGCGCGCCGCATGAGCGAGAGCGGCATTTATGATTTCTTCAAACAAGCGGCCAGCGTGAAAGCGCCGGCGATTTAATCCCCTTTAAAACTCTTCCCACGCATCGCTGGCCGGCGCTGCCGGGCGCGATGGCGTGGGCAGTCTGGGCTGGTGCGCCGGTTGCCGGGGCTGGGGCTGCGCCGCATGCCCGGATTCTTCCAGCTTGAACACGCTGACTACTTGCGCCAGCCGGCCGGCCTGATCCTGCAAGGACTGGGCCGCCGCCGCCGCTTCTTCCACGAGGGCCGCGTTTTGCTGGGTGGCGTCATCCATCTGCGTCACTGTGGCATTGACTTGCGCGATGCCCTGGCTTTGTTCCTGGCTGGCCGAAGCGATCTCTCCCATCAGGTCGGCGACTCTTTGCACGGAGACGACGATGTCCTGCATGGTGGCGCCGGCCGAGTCGACCAGCTTGCTGCCCGCTTCCACCTTGCTGCCCGAATCGACGATCAAGTCCTTGATTTCCTTGGCCGCCTGGCTTGACCTCTGTGCCAGATTGCGCACCTCGGTTGCCACCACGGCAAAGCCGCGCCCCTGTTCGCCCGCGCGGGCCGCCTCGACGGCAGCGTTCAGGGCGAGGATATTGGTTTGGAAGGCAATCCCGTCGATCACGCCGATAATATCGGCGATCTTGCGTGAACTTTCCGTAATCGCACCCATCGTCTGCACCACTTGGCCCACCACTTCACCACCCTTGACGGCGTGGTTCGAGGCCGACACCACCAGCTGATTGGCCTGGCGCGCATTGTCCGCGTTCTGTTTCACAGTCGACGTCAGTTCGTCCATGGCCGCCGCCGTCTCTTCCAGGCTCGACGCCTGGGCTTCCGTGCGCGCCGACAAGTCCAGGTTGCCCGACGCGATCTGGCTCGATGCGCTCGCAATGGCACCGGTACTGTCGCGAACTTCGCGTATCGTCACGTTCAGCGACGCGACGAAGCGGTTGAAGGCGGCAGCCAGCGCGCCGACCTCGTCTTCCGATTCGACGGGCATGCGGCGGCTCAGGTCGCCATTGCCGCTGGCGATTTCGCTGAGCATGTCGGCCGCCCGCGCGACGGGGCCGGCAATGGCGCGGCTGATGACATAGATGATGCACAGGGCGATGCCGCCGCCGACGAGGCCGGCGATCAGGGCGGCGATCAGGGCCGAACGCGTGACGTTGCCCAACACTTCCGCTTCCGGCACTTCGGCCATCACATACAAATTCAATTCCGGCACGAAAGAGGCGGCCACGAGCTGCTTGCCGGTCGGCGCCGCATAACTGGCATAGGCGTATTTGTTGCCGGTCAGCAGAGTCTTGCTCAATGCTTCATTAAAGCCGGGCAAGTCCTTCAATTGATGCTTGCCGTCGGCCAGGGCCGGATCGCGGTGGATCAGCAGGTTGCCGTCGGCGCGTACCAGGTAGACATGGCCCGTCTGGCCGACCTTGTAGCTGCGGATGGTCTCGGCCATGGCGTCGACGCTCAGGCCCATGCCGGCAATGACGGCCTTGCCGCCGGCCGTCTGGCCCCTTGCGTTCAGGAACAGCATGAAACTGCCCGAGGCCGGATCGCGGTCCAGATTGATCGTGTGCTGTTTGTTTTCATCGAGCATGCTGAAGAACCAGTGATCGGCTGGCAGCTGCTTGTCCAGCGTACGGATCAGGCCCGCATCGGTCATGTACCTGGACGCCGCTTGTGAACTCCAGCTGACGACGGCCGCCTTGTTTTTTTCCTTGAGCATGCGGGCATAGCGCTGGAACGTGACCAGGCCGTTTTCCGCCAGGTCCGCATCTTCCCAGTCTTGCAGGAAGACATCATTGGCCATCGTCTGCACCACCGATAGCGGCTGGCTGATCTGGCGCAGCACGTCGTTGCGGATCTCGCCCACCTGGGCCGGCAGTTCCTGGCCAACGACGCGTTCGCGCACATAGTCGCTGCTCATGCGCACGCTGAGGAAAGAGGAAATGCCCATGAACAGCAGCAGGCATAAGCCCATGCTGAACATCAATTTTTTCTGAATGGAGAGGTGACGAAGCAGATGCATGGGCGACCCTGGGAATGGGCCCGCGCGCCTGGCAGAGGGTGCCGGACATGCACAGGCAAGTGCGCAGTATAGCGACCGATAGGGTGGCGATATGGGGAGAATGCCGTATTTAATTGATGAGCGTTGCTGTGCGGCAACGATTGCAGGATATTAATATGCGCGACTTTCATGCGCATCCGTACTGCGCGGAAAAACGTTCAGGCAGGCAAGCCGTGAGCGATCAATTCCAGCGGCAATTCCGTGCTGCACTTGATTTGTTCCATGGAGAAGGCGGACGACACGCCCGTCAATTGCACGGCCTTGATGAGCTTTTTATAAAACGTGTCGTAGCCTTTGATGTCGGTCGTGACGACTTTCAGCAGGTAGTCGATGTCGCCGCTCATGCGGTGAAATTCCTGTACTTCGGGCAAGACGATGACGGCGGCGGCGAAGCGGCGCAGCCATTTTTCATCGTGCTGTCCCGTGCGCACGCTGACGAAGACGGTCACGGGCAAGCCCACTTTTTGCCGGTTGACGATGGCCACGCGGCTCTCGATATAGCCCTCTTCCTCCAGGCGCTTGACCCGCTTCCAGCACGGCGTGCTGGACAAGCCGATCTTCTCGCTGAGGGCGGCGATCGACAAGGTGCCGTCCTGCTGCAGGGCGGCGAGGATGGCGCAGTCGAATTTGTCAAGCTGAGTACTTGGTGAATTCATTTTGCTATTCCGTGTTTTGTGGCATGTACATGCTGCATGGTACCTTGTTTGCAGCATTTTTTGGCATATCTTCACGGGGGCAGGCCGGTAGACTATTCATATGTCCCAGCCGCCTGCGCTGCCCCCTTTTTATAGAATAGTCAGACTGCCATCATGAAAGAAATCTACCTCGACAGCAATGCCACCACCTGCGTGCTGCCCGCCGCCGTTGCCGCCGCCCGGCAAGCGATGGAGCAGGGCTATGGCAATCCCAGCAGCACCCACGCGACGGGGTTGCAGGCCAAGGCCATGATGGATGGCGTGCGCCGGCGCGCCAGCGGCTTGCTGGGCGTGGGCGACGGCCGCCTGATGTTCAACAGCGGCGCCACCGAAGGCATCCAGACGGCCGTGCTGTCGGCCCTGTGCGCGCTGCGCGAACGGCGCGCTGCGGGCAAGCGCATCGGCAGCCTGCTGCTGTATGGCGCGACCGAGCACAAGGCCGTGCCGGAAAGCCTGGCGCACTGGAACCGGCTGTTGGGCCTGGGCCTGGAAGTGCGCAAGCTGCCCGTCGATGCGCAGGGACGCCACGATCTGCAGGCGCTCGATGCGCTGATCGGCGACGCCGCCATGCTGTGCACGATGGCGGCGAATAATGAAACGGGCGTCGTCAGCGATTTGTCCGCCATCGCCCAGCTGCTGCAGGAGCGCGGCGCCGATGCCTACTGGATGGTCGATTGCGTGCAGGCGCTGGGCAAGCTGAAACTGAACCTGGCCGCCACGCGCATCGATTACGCGCCGTTTTCCGGCCACAAGCTGTATGCGCCCAAGGGCATCGGCATGCTGTATGTGCGCGCCGGCGCGCCGTTTACGCCCTTGATGATGGGCGGCGGCCAGGAAGCGGGCTTGCGCTCGGGCACGGAAAACATGGCCGGCATCGCCGCCCTGGGCGCCGTGCTGGCCGCGCTCGACGATGGCAAGACCTTCCGCAGCCACGCCGACCTGGCCGCGTTCCGCGAGCAGTTGGTGGCCAGCCTGGAACGCGCTTTCCCCGGCATCGTGTTCAATATGCCGTTCGACTTGTCGTTGTCGACGACGCTCAATTTTTCCGTACCGGGCCTGTCGTCGAAAGAATTGCTGGACCTGTTCGACGCGGCGCGCGTGCGCGTCAGCTCGGGCAGCGCCTGTTCCGCCGCCAAAGCGCTCCCCAGTTATGTTCTGGAAGCGATGCACGTGCCGCAATGGCGCGCCAGCTCGGCCATCCGTTTGTCGTTCGGCCCGCTGATCGACGCGGCGACCATTACGGCCGCCTGCGCGCGCATCGAGCGCTGTGGTGAAGCGCTGCGCAGCAGCTGTTTGCTGCCGTCGGCGCTGGCGCCATCGCCACAGGATGGCGTGATTCAGCTCAGCGTCGATGGCCAGTGCACCTGGCTGCTCAGCGACGCTGCCAGCGCCAGTTGCGTCGTCATCGACCCTGTCGCCGCGCTCGTGCCGCGCCTGGCCGCCTTCATCCGCTGCCAGCACCTGGCCTTGCGCGCCATCGTGCACACGACGGCGCCAGCCGACCATGGCGTGGCGCGCCTGGCCTTGCTGCAGGAACTCGAGATCGAACAAGTCGGTCACGTCGATATCGATGGTGAGCTGGCACTGGGCCAGCAGCGTTTGCGCCGCATCGAATGCGGTGATAACCATGTGTATGTGCTGGAGCAGCGCTTCGCCTTCATCGGCACCCTGGCGCCCGACGCCTTGACGCCCTTGCTGGATGCGGCGCTGCTGACGCCAGACACCGTGCTGTGCGCGTCAGGCGACGACGGCAGTATTTGCGGCACCGTGCACAGCGTGCAGGACGGTAGCGTGCCGTCCGCCGAACTCCAGCTCGATGCGGCCGCCTTGCCCGCCTTTCTGCGTCAGCATCCCGATGCCATCCTCGTCGACGTACGCGAAGCGTATGAACACGCGGCGTGCGCCGCCACGGTATTCGAGGGTTGCGAGGTGCGCAGCGTACCGCTGAGCCGCCTGGCGGGACAGGTGGCCGCATGGCTGCAGCAACCGCAGCGCCCGCTGGTCTTTTTCTGCCGCAGCGGCAACCGCAGCGCGCGCGCCAGCGCCTGCCTGCGCCGCCTCGGTCATGGCGCCGCATGGCAACTGAACGGCGGCATGGCGATGGCGGAAGCGACGCGCCACCCGCTGGCCATCGCTGCCTGAGCGGCTTGAACTTTCTTCCTTGAAATATTGCACCGTGCCATCTTTGGCACGGTGCACGCTATTCGTTTCCTTGCGGCATTTTTTCACTGTCCAGTCCGCGAATTTCTTTGCCGACACGCTGCCAAAGCGCCAGCTATGTACGCTAGCGCACGGTCTTGCCTGCGTCGCCCTCCTACGATGAAGTTCAGAAAATCTCCCTATACCCTGAGATTCGTCGCAACGCTCCGGCGCTTCGCTTTCCGTCTTCGCCAGTGTCCGATCGTGTTCTTCCAGACTGGGCCCGCGTGACGGTGGCCGCTGGTTGCCTGCGCGCACCTAGCGAGGCCCAAGTTGAAAGAGTACACAGCAGTTGTCACGCAGCAGATCAAGGAACAGATTTCCAAAGTTAAAGAAATCTTCCGCGACCACTCCCTTGCACCGGACACCTTCGACGCCGCGCGCGACGATGCCTTGCCCCTGCGTTCCGAATTATTCAGCGCCATGCAGATGGCCGCCCACGGCAAGCACGTGGCCGCCGGCCATGCGGTAGGGCGGCATCACGGCCGCGACCGCCTGCTGGCGCGCCTGGCCGACAATGCGGCCCTGATCACGGCCACCGTCAACGAGCTGACGGCGACCGTCAAAAGCGGACGCCAGGTCACGCCCGCCTCGGAATGGCTGCTCGATAATTTCTATCTGATCGAAGAGCAGATCCGCACCACGCGGCGCCACTTGCCGAAGAACTACAGCAAGGAGTTGCCACGGCTGAGCTCCGGTGCGGACGCGGGCTGTCCGCGCGTGTATAAAATTGCGCTGGAAATCATCTCGCACGGCGATGGCAGGGTCGACCTGGAAAACCTGTGCCACTTCGTCGAGGCTTACCAGGACGTGGCCACCCTGACCCTGGGCGAACTGTGGGCCGTGCCCATCATGCTGCGCCTGGCCCTGATCGAAAACCTGCGCCGCGTCGCCGTGCGCGTGGCCGACGACCGCATGCAGCGCGACCTGGCCAACACCTGGGCCGACCAGATGACGGAGATCGCCGAGCGCAATCCCAGCGGCTTGATCCTGCTGGTGGCCGACATGGCCCGTTCGAATCCGCCGATGACCAGCGCTTTCGTGGCCGAATTGTCGCGCCGCCTGCAGGGACAAAGTTCCTCGCTGACCCTGGCGCTGTCGTGGCTGACGCACAAGCTGGCCGAGTCGGGCCTCACCATCGAGCAGCAGATCCAGTCCGAGATCGGGCAGCAGGCGGCCGACCAGGTGTCGATCGCCAACAGCATCGGCAGCTTGCGTTTTCTCGGCACCATGGATTGGCAGGAATTCGTTGAGACCATGAGCGTGGTCGAGCAAACCTTGCGCCTCGATCCGGCCGGCACCTATGGCTTGATGGATTTCGCCACGCGCGACAGCTACCGCCACGCCATCGAACGCATCGCCAAACGCAGCGCGCGCAGCGAAGTGGAAGTGGCCGAGATGGTGGTGCAGCTGGCGCACACGCACGGCAACGGCAATGACGCGCGCCGCGGCCACATCGGCTTTTATCTGGTGGGCCGCGGCGTGCTGGTGCTGGAAAAACAGGCTGGCGCCAGGCTGCCGTTTGTCGAGGCGCTGCAGCATACGGCGCGCGCCGCGCCGCTGGCCGTCTACCTGGGCGCCATCTGCTTCCTGAGCCTGGCGACGAGCGCCTTGCTGCTCGAGCGCGCCGTGCGCCATGGCGTGCAGGGCTGGCCCCTGGCGGCGCTGGGCGCGCTGGCGCTGCTGGGCAGCAGCCAGCTGTCTGTCGCCGTGGTGAACTGGCTGGCGACCCTGATGACGTCGCCGCATCCGCTGCCGCGCATGGATTACCAGGCCGGCATTCCGTCCGATGCGCGCGGCATCGTCGTCGTGCCGACCCTGATCTACAGCAAGGACAACGTGGCGGCCCTGTGCGAGGCGCTGGAAGTGCGCTATCTCGCCAACCGCGACCCGAACCTGCGTTTCTGCCTGCTGACGGACTTCGTCGACGCCGAGGCGCAAACGATGCCCGGCGATGAAGCCCTGCTGCGCCAGGCGCAGGAGACCATCCGCGCCCTGAACGAGAAGTACCGCGTGGAGGGCGTCGAGTTCAAGGAAAACGGCGACCCGGCCGACCCCGAGGAGCTGGGCCATGTGGGGCCGTTCCTGCTGCTGCACCGTCCGCGCCTGTGGAATTCGCAGCAGAATGCGTGGATGGGGCAGGAGCGCAAGCGCGGCAAATTGTCCGACCTGCACGCGTTCCTGCGCGGCGGCGCGCGCGACAAATTCTCGCTGGTGGAAGGCGAGTTGCGCGGCCTGCGCACGATCAAATACGTGATCACGCTCGACACGGATACGCAGCTGCCGCGCGACGCGGCGCGCGAATTCATCGCCACCATGATGCACCCGCTGAACCGCCCCGTGCTGGACGCTGCCGGCACGCGCGTGGTGGCCGGCTACGGCATCCTGCAGCCGCGCGTGGCCGTGGCGCTACCCAGCGCAAACGCCTCGCGCTACGAGCTGCTGTGCGGCGGCGAACCGGGCATCGACCCCTACACGCGCACCGTCTCGGATTTGTACCAGGACGTGTTTTATGAAGGCTCGTTCATCGGCAAGGGCATCTACGATCTCGACATGTTCGAGCGCGTGCTGGGCCAGCGCCTGCCCGACAATAAAATCCTCAGCCACGATCTGCTGGAAGGCTGTTATTTGCGCGCGGGCCTCTTGAGCGACTCGCAGCTGTATGAAGAATATCCGGCACGCTACGACGCCGACGTGAGCCGCCGCCAGCGCTGGATCCGCGGCGACTGGCAGCTGATCGGCTGGTTGCTGGGCCGCGTGCCGGGCCGTGCCGGCAAGCGCGAACGCAATCCCTTGTCGATGCTGTCGCGCTGGAAGCTGTTCGACAACCTGCGCCGCAGCGTCGTGGCGCCCGCCACTACTGTGTCGCTGCTGCTGGTGTGGGGCTTTTTGCCGCACGTGGCCTTCTGGAGCGCGGCCGTGCTGGCCATCATCTTCCTGCCGCCCGTTTTTTCGGCCCTGTACGATCTGCTGCGCAAACCGCGCGACACCTTGTGGCGCCAGCACCTGGCCGCCTTCGAGCGGCGCTGCGGCGTGCAGTTTTCGCACGCCATGCTGACCCTCGTCTTCCTGCCGTACGAAGCGTGGATCAGCCTGGACGCCATCGTCCGCACCCTGTGGCGCCTGGGCGTGTCGCACAAGCATTTGCTCGACTGGCGTGCCTCGAACCTGCATGTATCGTCAGGTTCGCAAGCCGACAGCTGGCGCGCCATGTGGTGCTCGCCCGCGCTGGCGCTGGCCACCTTCGGCGCCTTGCTCTACTGGCGCCCGGAAGCCTTGCCGGCCGCCGCCGTGGTGCTGTTGTTGTGGCTGGCCGCACCCGCCATCGCCTGGTGGATCAGCCGCCCCATCGAGCGGGCCGTGGCGCGTTTGTCGGCCGAGCAGGGACGTTTTTTGCACGGCGTGGCGCGCAAGACCTGGGCGTATTTCGACACCTTCGTCGGGCCGGACGATCACTGGCTGCCGCCCGATAACATGCAGGAGCATCCGAACCTGGTGGTGGCGCACCGCACCTCGCCGACGAATATCGGCCTGGCCCTGCTGGCCAACCTGACGGCCTACGATTTCGGCTACCTCACCCTGGGCCAGTTGATCGAGCGCAGCCGCGCCACCCTGCATAGCATGGGCGAGCTGGAACGCTTCCAGGGCCATTTCTATAACTGGTACGACACGCAAACGCTCAAGGCGCTGCAGCCGATGTATATCTCGACCGTCGACAGCGGCAACCTGGCCGGCCATCTGCTGACCTTGCAGCCGGGCCTGGTGGAACTGTACGACACTCCCATCATCGGCGTGCAGATCGTGCAGGGCATCCGCACGACGGCGCAGGTGCTGCAGGAATTCATCGCCGCCGAAGGCGAGGGCAAGGCCATACGCGAGAGCATGACCCTGCTGCAGGCAGCGGCCGCGCCCGCCAGCCTGGCCGAATGGCATGCCTATCTCGCCGCCGCGAATGGCGCGGCCGACGCGCTGCTGTCGCTGACCTTGCAAAGCGAGGATGGCGAGCTGTCCATGTGGGCGGGAGCCTTGGCGCGCCAGTGCCGCGCGGCGCTGGCCGAGTTGCTGCAACTGGCGCCGTGGGCGGCGCACGCGGGCGTCGATGCGACGCTGATGCGCGTGCCGACCCTGCGCGAACTGGCCAACCTGGAAGCGCCGGAAGGCACGCCGCCCGAACTGGCGATGTTGCTGGCGCAGGGCCGCGAACAGGCGGGCCGCCACATGCGCGACATCGCCCACGCGGCGGGCCAGGCGCGTGACTTCGCGCAGATTGAATATGGCTTCCTGTACAACCCGGCGACAAAACTGCTGGCCATCGGCTACAACGTCAGCGAACGGCGCCTGGACCCCAGCTACTACGACTTATTGGCTTCCGAAGTGCGCCTGGCCAGCTTCATCGCCATCGCCCAGGGCCAGCTGCCGCAGGAGCACTGGTTCGCCCTGGGCCGCCAGCTGTGCATGGTGGCTGGCCAGCCCGTGCTGCTGTCCTGGAGCGGCTCGATGTTCGAGTACCTGATGCCGCTGCTGGTGATGCCGAACTACCCGAATACCCTGCTTGACCAGACCTACCACTCCGTCATCGAGGCGCAGATCGATTACGGGCGCCAGCGCGATGTGCCGTGGGGGATTTCCGAGTCCGGCTACAACACGGTCGACGCCAGTTTGAACTATCAGTACCGCGCCTTTGGCGTGCCGGGGCTGGGCCTGAAGCGTGGCCTGGCCGACGACCTGGTGGTGGCGCCATATGCCAGCATGATGGGCCTGATGGTGCAGCCGGAAGCGTCGTGCCAGAACCTGCAGCGCATGCAGGCGGCCGGCTACATGGGCCGCTACGGCTTTTTTGAAGCCATCGATTTCACCACGGCGCGCCTGCCGCGCGGGCAGGGCAGCGCCATCATCCGCTCCTTCATGGTGCACCACCAGGGCATGGGTTTTCTGGCCCTCAGCTATTTGCTGCATGACCGCCCGATGCAGCGGCGTTTCGAGTCCGATCCGCTGCTGCAATCGGCCTTGCTGGTGCTGCAGGAACGCACGCCGCAGGCCGGCGCGTTTTACTCGAACACGGCCGAACTGGCGGTGCTGCGCAGCGGCGCGCCCGAGCAGGCCATGCCGATGCGTATCCTCACGCAAGCCAACAGCGCCGTGCCGGAAACGCAGCTGCTGTCGAATGGCCGCTACCACGTCATGGTGAGCAATGCGGGCGGCAGCTACAGCCGCTGGAAAGACCTGTCCGTGACGCGCTGGCGCGAAGACAGCACGCGTGATAACTGGGGCAATTTCTGCTACCTGCGCGACCTCGATAACGGCGCAGTCTGGTCCACCATGTACCAGCCCACCCTGGCCGAACCGAAGAAATACGAAGTGATTTTTTCCGAAGGGCGGGCCGAGTTCCGCCGCGCCGACCATGGCCTCGACCTGTACACGGAAATCGTCGTCTCGCCCGAGGACGACATTGAAATCCGCCGCACGCGCATCAGCAATAATTCGAACCGCCAGCGGCGCATCGAGATCACCAGCTTTGCCGAAGTGGTGATGGCGCCGGCGGCGGCCGACGCGGCCCATCCCGCGTTCAGCAAGCTGTTCGTGCAGACGGAAATCCTCGCGCATGAAAAGGCGATTCTATGCACGCGCCGGCCCCGCTCGAAAGAGGAGCAGATGCCGTGGCTGCTGCATGTGATGACCGTGCACGATATCGAGCGCTACGAAGTATCGTTCGAGACGGACCGCGCGCGCTTCATCGGTCGCGGCAACACGGCGCAGCTGCCGCAGGCGCTGCAGGAAGGTGGCCCGCTCAGTGGCGGCCAAGGCTCCGTGCTCGACCCCATCGTGGCCATCCGTTACGTCATCACGCTCGAACCCGACCAAGCTGTGACGGTCGACAGCGTGACAGGCATGGTGGAGCAGCGCGAGGCGGCCCTGCACCTGATCGACAAATACCAGGACCGCCACCTGGCCGACCGCGTGTTCGAGCTGGCCTGGACGCACAGCCAGGTGGTGCTGCGCCAGTTGAATGCCAGCGAAGCGGACGCGCAGCTGTATGCGCGCCTGGCCAACGCCGTAATCTATCCGAATGCGGCCCTGCGCGCCGAGGCCAGCATCCTGATCAAGAACCAGCGCGGCCAGTCCGGCCTGTGGGCGTATGCCATTTCCGGCGACTTGCCCATCGTGCTGCTGCAGATACGCGACGCGGCCAATATCGAACTGGCGCGCCAGATGGTGCAGGCGCACGCCTACTGGCGCCTGAAGGGATTGATCGTCGACCTGGTGATCTGGTACGAAGAACAGTCGGGCTACCGCCAGCTGCTGCACGACCAGATCATGGGCCTGATCGCCTCGGGCATCGACGCGCAGGCGATCGACCGCCCGGGCGGCATTTTCGTGCGCCTGGCCGAGCAGATCGCCAACGAAGACCGCATCTTGCTGCAATCGGTGGCGCGCGCCATCATCAGCGACTTGCGCGGCACCCTGGCCGAGCAGGTCAAGCGTCCACCGAGCCCCGTGCTGCGCATGCCGCCGCTGCTGCAGGATCCGGCCCGCGAACAGGGCGGCGTGCCGCACCGCGCGCCAGAGCGCGCGCTGATCCTGGAAAATGGCCTCGGTGGTTTCACACCCGATGGGCGCGAATACGTGATCACCACGGCAGAAGGCAAGCAGACGCCGGCGCCGTGGTCGAACGTGCTGGCCAATGCGCAATTCGGCACGGTGGTGTCGGAAGCGGGGCAGGCATATACGTGGAGCGAGAATGCGCATGAATTCCGCCTCACGCCATGGCAGAACGACCCTGTCTCCGACCTGTCCGGCGAAGCGTTTTATGTGCGTGACGAGCAAAGCGGCCAGTTCTGGTCGCCCTCGTCGTTGCCCGCGCGCGGGAGCGGCGATTACGTGACGCGCCACGGCTTCGGCTACAGCGTGTTTGAACATAGCGAAGGCGGCATCGCCACAGAATTGTGCACCTATGTGGCGCTCGATGCGGCCGTCAAATATTCGGTGATCAAGGTGCGCAACGACAGCGGCGTGCCGCGCCGCCTGTCCGTCACCGGTTATGTGGAATGGGTGATGGCCGACTTGCGCGCCAAGTCCGGCATGCACGTGGCCACCGAGGTCGACACGATCAGCGGCGCCCTGTTTGCGCGCAATAACTACAACACGGAGTTTTCGGGCCGCGTCGGCTTTTTTAATACCGACGCGAGCATCCGCTCCATCACCTGCGACCGCAATGAATTCATCGGCCGCAATGGCAGCCTGGCGCAGCCGGCGGCGCTGCGCCGCGTGCGCCTGTCCGGCAAGGCGGGCACGGGGCTGGACCAGTGTGCCGCCATCCAGGTGCCGTTCGAACTGCAGCCGGGACAGGAGCGCGAAATCGTCTTCATCCTCGGCGTGGGCGGGCGCCGCAATGCCGACGCCAGCACCATGGTGCAGCGCCATGCGGGCAAGGAAGCGGCGCGCAGTGCGCTCGACGCGGTGCGCGCGCACTGGGACAGCACCCTGGGCGCCGTGCGCATCGAAACGCCCGATCCGTCGCTCGACGTGATCGCCAATGGCTGGCTGATGTACCAGACCATCGCCTGCCGTCTGTGGGCGCGCAGCGGCTATTACCAGTCGGGCGGCGCCTACGGTTTCCGCGACCAGTTGCAAGATGCGATGGCGATGATACACACGGCGCCGCAGCTGCTGCGCAAGCATTTATTGCTGTGCGCGGCGCACCAGTTTGTCGAGGGCGACGTGCAGCACTGGTGGCATCCGCCGTCGGACCGGGGCGTGCGCACGCACTGCTCCGACGATTACCTGTGGCTGCCGCTGGCCGCCTGCCGTTATGTGATCGCCACGGGCGACGTCAACGTGCTGTCGGAAGTGGCGCCCTTCATCGAGGGGCGTGCCGTCAAGCCGGAAGAGGATTCGTATTACGACTTGCCCGTGCGTTCGGGCGAGTCGGCCGACCTGTACGAGCATTGCGTGCGCGCCATCCGCCATGGCCTGCGCCTGGGCGTGCACGGTTTGCCGTTGATGGGTTCCTGCGACTGGAACGACGGCATGGACAAGGTGGGCGAACATGGCAAGGGCGAGAGCGTGTGGCTGGCCTTCTTCTTGTACGAAGTGCTGCAGCGCTTTGCCGAAGTGGCCCTGCTGCGCGGCGACGCCGCGTTTGCCCAGTTCTGCCGCGACGAAGCCGTGAAACTGGCGGCCAACGTCGAGGAACATGCGTGGGATGGCGAGTGGTACCGGCGCGCGTATTTCGATGACGGCACGCCACTGGGATCGCACACCAACGAGGAATGCCAGATCGATTCGATTTCGCAAAGCTGGGGCGTGCTGTCGGGCGCCGCCAACAAGGAGCGCGTGGCCGGCGCCATGCGCCAGGTCGATGCGCGCCTGGTGCGCCGCTGGCCTGGCACAGACCTTGGCGTGATCCAACTGCTCGATCCGCCGTTCGACAAGGCCGACCTGAATCCCGGCTACATCCGCGGCTATGTGCCCGGTGTGCGCGAGAACGGCGGCCAGTACACGCATGCGGCCATCTGGACGGCGATGGCGTTTGCCCGCATGGGCGATGGTGAAAAGGCGTGGGAATTGCTGCGTATGATCAGTCCCGTGCGCCATGGCGCTGATGCGCAGGCGGTGGCGCGCTACAAGGTGGAACCGTATGTGGTGACGGCCGACGTGTATGCCGTCGCGCCGCACGTGGGACGCGGCGGCTGGAGCTGGTACACGGGATCGTCGGGCTGGCTGTACCGGCTGATCGTCGAATCCCTGCTGGGCTTGACGCGCGAAGCGAACGTGCTGCGCATGGCGCCGACCATGCCGGCCGAGTGGCGCAGCTTCAAGCTGCATTACCGCTTCGGCGCCAGCAGCTATGCCATCACGGTGGAGCAGGCACAGGGGCGCCCTGCGGGCTTGTCGCTCGATGGCGTGGCGCAGCAGGGCAACAGCATCGCCCTGCGCGACGAGGGCCGCGAGTATGCGGTGCTGCTGCTGGTCTAGTCTTGCCAGGTGTCGTCATCGGGACGGCGCCGGCCAAGCAGCAGGATCAGGCCGGCGCCGAGCAGCAACAGGTCGCGCGTGCGCACTTCGGGTGCGGACTGCGTTGCCGTCTGAGAGGGGGAGCTCACGGGTGTCGCCATGGCGGCGGGGAACTGGCTTGCGCAGGCGGCCAGGCACAGCGCCGCCACTTTTCCATTTAACTGCATAGATTCCTCAAGAAAGCGCGCCGACCGTTCGGAATCGGCGCGCCGGTATTCATGTCCGCGACATTGTAATTATGAACATGAATATTGTAAATGAGAAATTATATAAAGCTGCCTCAGAAGCCCAGGGCTGCACCCGCGCCCAGCAGGGTCGCCACGCCCAGCACGGCAAACACCAGCGCCGCGATGCCGTGCACGAGGCGCAGCGACACGCGGTTGGCGATCCTGTCACCCAGGTAGACGGCCGGCACATTGGCCAGCATCATGCCGAAAGTGGTACCCAGCACGACAGAATAAATATCGTGATAGCGCGCCGCCAGCGCCACGGTCGCCACCTGCGTCTTGTCGCCCATTTCCGCCATGAAGAAGGCGATCAGGGTGGTCAGGAAGACGCCGTACTTGGCCAGCTTCGTTTCGTCTTCATCGAGCTTGTCGGGGATCAGGGTCCAGGCGGCCATGGCGAGGAACGATACGCCGAGCACCCAGCGCAGCACGTCCGGCCCCAGCATGCTGGTGATCCAGGCGCCGACGGCGGCGGCAAACGCGTGATTGGCGATGGTGGCGACGAAAATGGCCAGCACGATGGGCAAGGGCTTGCGGAATTTGGCGGCCAGCAGAAAGGCCAGGAGTTGGGTTTTGTCGCCGATTTCAGCGAGACCGACGATGCCGGTGGAGATGAGGAATGCTTCCATGAGATTGCAAGAGGTACACGGGCCGGACGAATTAACCAATGATCCACGGGCGACTCCGGCCCATGCGGCCGCCCTGGATCAATGGTCTCGTCAAGTTTTTCAACCACCTGCACCATGGCCTGCGGGCCAATCATGTTGATACAGGTTCCCGCGGCGTGACCGCGGGACGACTACTCCCCAATGTTCGAGGCGCATCATACGCCTATGCCTGCGCCGGCGCCAGTGCTGCCAGGGCACGGCGCCACCTGGTGTGTGGGACTTCGACAACAATGATCGATTTGAAAACAGACTCGACTTAGAATGCAGTTCTGTCCACGACTCCCAGATGGAATGCGCCATGCCGGTCCTTGTCCGCTTGCTTGCCTTGTGTTTGACCCTGTTCGCTCCCTTGTCCGGCCTGTGCGCCGCGGCGCCCTTCGACGACAAGTTCCGCCAGCTGGAAGAACTGCTGCCCACGCCGAACAACTACCGCACGGCGTCCGGCGCACCCGGCCACGCCTACTGGCAGCAGCGCGCCGATTACGTGATTCGCGCCACGCTCGATGAGGAACGCCGCGCCATCACGGCCAGCGAACAGATCACCTACCACAACCGCTCGCCCGACAGCCTCGCGTATCTGTGGCTGCAGCTGGACCAGAATGGCTTGCGCCAGGATGCCGATCAGCGCCGCGTATTGAGCGCCCCATCGCGCCAGGCCTGGCTCAGTGGCAGCGAGGATGAAGCGCTGAAGTTCGAGGACTTGCGCGCCCTCCATGCGGGCCGAGAATTCGACGGCGGCTTCAAGCTCACCGCCGTGAAGGCGGCCAGCGGCAAGCCGCTGCCGCATGTCGTCAACCAGACCATGCTGCGCATCGATTTGCCGGCGGCGCTGGCGCCAGGCCAGAGCATCACGTTCAATATCGACTGGTCGTATCAGATCAATGACCAGAAGGTACTGGTCGAGCGCTCCGGTTACGAATATTTTGAAGACGACAAGAACACGATCTTCCAGATCGCGCAGTGGTTCCCACGCATGGCCGCGTATTACGACGCCGTCGGCTGGCAGCACAAGCAGTTCCTCGGCTCCGGGGAATTCACGCTGGAGTTTGGCGATTACGAGCTGTATCTGACGGTGCCGGGCGACCACGTGGTGGCTGCCACGGGCGAGCTGCAAAATCCTGCCGCCGTGCTGAGCTCCGTGCAGCGCGAACGCCTGGCGCGCGCAAAAAACAGCGATACGCCGCTGCTGGTGATCACGCCCGCCGAGGCGCTGGCGGCGGAAAAGGGCAAGGCGGCGGGGATGAAAACCTGGCACTTCAAGGCGGCCAATGTGCGCGACGTGGCGTGGGCGTCGAGCCGCAAGTTCATCTGGGATGCGCAGGGACTCGATAGCGGCGGCAAGCGCGTGATGGCCATGTCGTATTACCCAAACGAGGGCAACCCGCTGTGGCAGCAGTACAGCACGCGCGCCGTCGTGCACGCGATCGAGCAGTACAACAAGTACAGTTTCGACTATCCGTATCCGAACGCGATCTCCGTCAACGGCGCCGTGGGCGGCATGGAGTACCCGATGATTGCGTTCAATGGCGGGCGCCCCGTGAAGGACAAGAAGACGGGCGAACTCACGTACTCGAAGACGGCCAAATATGACCTGATCGGCGTGATCATCCACGAAGTGGGCCACAATTATTTCCCCATGATCGTCAACTCGGACGAGCGCCAGTGGACGTGGATGGACGAAGGTTTGAATTCCTTCCTGCAGTACCTGGCCGAGCAGGCGTGGGAAGAGCATTTCCCGTCGTGGAATGGCGAGCCGCGCAAGATCGTCGACTACATGCGCAGCCAGAACCAGGTGCCCATCATGACCAATTCCGAGTCCTTGTTGCAGTTCACGGCGAACGCCTACGACAAGCCGGCCACGGCCCTCAACATCCTGCGCGAGACCATCCTCGGGCGCGAACTGTTCGACTTCGCTTTCAAACAGTACGCCTTGCGCTGGAAGTTCAAGCGCCCGACGCCGGCCGACTTTTTCCGCACCATGGAAGATGCTTCCGGCACGGACCTGGACTGGTTCTGGCGCGGCTGGTTCTATACCACCGACGCGGTCGATATCAGCATCGACGGCATCAGCGAATATGGCGTGAGCACGAAGAATCCTGAAGTCGAGAAAGCGTGGAAGAAGGCGCAGAAGGCCGCGCAGCCGATCTCGATTTCGGACCAGCGCAACAAGGCGCTGCCGAAGAGGGTCGACATCGATCCCGCGCTGAAGGATTTTTATAACCGGCACGATGAATTCACGGTCACCAACAAGGACCGCAACAGCTATGCGGAAGAACAGGAAACGCTGGAACCGTGGGAGCGCAAGCTGCTGGAACAGCGCAACATGGGCAAGCATTTGTACCTGGTCGACTTTTCGAATCTCGGCGGCCTGGTGATGCCCTTGATCCTGGAAATCGAACTGAAAAGCGGCAAGAAGATCATCGAGCGCGTGCCGGCCGAAGTGTGGCGCTATGCGCCGCACAAGATCAGCAAGGTGATCGTCACGGACGAGCCGATGGTGGGCCTGGTGCAGGACCCGTACTGGGAGACGGCCGACATCGACACCAGCAATAACGCCTGGCCGAGAAAAATCACGCCATCGCGCCTGGAGTTGTTCAAGCAGGACCGCGACAAGAACAACCTGATGAAGGATGTTAATACGCCGCTGAAGGCGCCCGAGGCAAAGCCGGAAGCCAAGGCCGAGGCCAAGCCGGAAGCAAAATAGGGAAACAGCGCCGGCCGGTCCGGCGCTTTTTTCTGCCGGCCTGCGCCGGAAGTGCTATTCTGCGCGACGCCCCGGCGCACACGGACCGGGGCTTTCGCAAATCATTCAAAAGACGACCATGCAAACTTTGACCTTCCTGCGCGCGCTGGGCTGTGCGCTACTTTGCCAGGTGACCCTGGCCGCGCACGCCGACCCCCTCAGCTATGCGCGCTATGACCAGGTGCGCACGCGCGACCTGCAGCTAGACCTGAAAGCGGACTTCAAGCAAAAGACCCTCTCCGGCTATGCCGAGCTGTCCTTGAACTGGATCGATCCGGCGGCGCGCACCCTGGTGCTTGATACGCGCGATTTGTCGATCGCCAAGGTGCAGGTACAGGACAAGCGCGGCGCATGGCAGATGGCGCCGTACCAGCTGGACAAGGCCGACCCGGAAAAGGGCCAGGCGCTGCGCATCACCACCACGGGCCAGCCGGGCAAAGTACGCGTCTACTATCACACGGCGCCGAACGCCATCGCGCTGCAGTGGCTCACGCCGCAGCAAACCATGTCGGGCAAGCTGCCTTTCATGTTCAGCCAGTCGCAAAGCATCAATGCCCGCTCGTGGGTGCCGTCGCAAGATACGCCGGCCGTGCGCTTTACGTATAGCGCACGCATCGATGCGCCAGCGGGCATGCGCGTCGTGATGAGCGCCGAGAACGATGAAAAGGCGACGGGCAAGGGTGGCTGGAAATTCAGGATGCCGCAGCCGATTCCATCGTATTTGCTGGCCATTGCCATCGGCGAACTGGAAGTGCGCAAACTCGGTCCCCGCTCCGCCGTGTATGCGGAACCGCCGCGCATCAAGGCGGCCGAATACGAGCTGGCCGACACGGAAAAGATGATCCAGGCCGCCGAAGCGCTGTACGGTCCATATGGCTGGGGACGCTACGACATGATCGTGCTGCCGCCATCGTTCCCCTACGGCGGCATGGAAAACCCGCGCCTGACCTTCCTCACGCCGACCATGATCGCGGGCGACCGCAGCCTGGTCGACCTGATCGCGCATGAACTGGCCCACTCGTGGTCGGGCAACCTCGTCACCAACGCCTCGTGGAAGCACATGTGGCTCAACGAAGGCTTCACCACCTACGTCACCACGCGCATTGTCGAGCAGCTGTATGGCAGCGAAGTGGCGCAGATGGGCGTGCAGGTCGACCAGGAAGAGCTGGCCGCTGCGATCCGCGAACTGCCGGCGGCGAAAACGGCGCTGATCACGCGCGATGCGGACGCCAACCCGGCGGAAACGTACACGGACGACGGCATCATCTACCCGAAAGGCGCCTGGTTCCTGGCCACCATGGAGCGCCGCGCCGGCCGCGCCGTGTTCGATCCCTTCCTGCGCGGCTGGTTCGACCAGCACGCGTTCCAGAGCGTGACGACGGAGCAGTTCATCGCCTACCTGCGCAAGAACCTGCTGGCACAGCATCCGGACGTCATGCCGGAAGCGGAACTCGATGAATGGCTGTATGGCACGGGCGTGCCGGCCAGCGCGCAGCGCGTCGTTTCGCCGCGCCTGGCGCTGCTCGACCAGCATCGCGACGCCTGGCTCAAAGGCGAGCTGGCGACGAAGGACCTGGGCATGGACAAGTGGATCGCCATCGAATCGATGCACTTCCTGAACGACATCAACAACAAGGCCAGCGCGGCGCAATTGCGTGAGCTGGACCAGGCCTACGGCGTGGGCAAGAGCGGCAATAATGAAGTCGCGTACCGTTTCTACCTGGCCGCCGTGAACGCCGGCTACGACGTGCACCAGCCCTTGCAGGCATTCCTGATGAGCGTGGGCCGCCAGAAGTTCGTCGTGCCCCTGTACAGCGCCTTGATGAAGACGCCGCAGGGCCATGCCTGGGCCAAGGACGTGTATGCGAAAGCGCGCGAACGCTACCACCCGGTGACGCAGGAAAGCGTCGATAAATTGATGGCCGCGCAAGCGCATTGAACCTTCCTTGGATATCCTGACCATGTATACCATGAACCGTCTCGCCGCCGCCATCGTGCTGGCGTTTTCCAGCATCGCCGTGCCGGCGCTGGCTGTTGACGCGGCCCCCGTCGTTGCCGCCGCACCCACACCCGCATCCGCGCCCGCCTTCGATCTTGACCGCGACGTCGCCACCGCCCTGAAAGTGTTCGACGTGCCCGGCATGGCGATCGCCATCGTCAAGGATGGCAAAGTCATCACCGCCAAGGGTTTTGGCGTGCGCAAGCTGGGCGAACCGGCGGCTGTCGACGCGCAGACCCTGTTTGAAGTGGCATCGAACTCGAAAGGCTTCACGGCCGCCGCGCTGGCCATGCTGGTCGACGAAGGCAAGCTGGCCTGGGACGATCCCGTCACCAAGCACCTGCCCGGCTTCCAGATGCACGATTCCTACGTGACGGGCGCCATGACCATCCGCGACCTGCTGACGCACCGCAGCGGCCTGGGTCTGGGCGCGGGCGACTTGCTGTGGTGGCCGACGACGACCTTCAGCACCGACGAGATCATCGAGAAGCTGCGCTACATCCGTCCGGCCACGAGTTTTCGCAACAGCTATGCCTACGATAACCTGCTGTACATCGTGGCCGGCAAGATCATCGCCGACAAAGCGGGGAAAAGCTGGGGCGAGGCCATGCATGAACGCATCCTGGCGCCGCTGGGCATGACGGGCACCACCACCAGCCTGGCTGAAAATGCGGGCAAGCCCGACGTCGCCAGTGCGCACAGCAAGATCGACGGCAAGATCGCCGCCGTCAAATCGATGCCCGTGCCGAATGCCGTGGGCGCCGTCGGCATCAACACGAATGCGGAAGATATCGCCAAGTGGATGATGGTGCTGCTCGACGGCGGCAAGATCGCCGGCGTGAAGGACAAGGATGGCAAGGACGCGCGCCTGTTCAGCGAAAAGCAGGGCCGCGAAATGTGGACGGCGCAAACGCCGATCAAGATTGCCGAGCCGAAGCCGGCATTGGCCGCCACGAAACCGAACTTCAGCGCGTATGGCCTGGGCTTTCAGCTGCGCGACTACAAGGGCATGAAAGTGGCCATGCACGGCGGCGCGCTGCAGGGCTTTTATTCGCGCGTGGTGATGGTGCCGGAAGCGAAACTGGGCGTGGCCATTCTGACCAATGCGGAAAATGGCGGTTCCATGACGGCGCTGCAATGGCGCATCCTCGACCATTACCTGCAGGCGGCGCCGTCGGACTGGCTGGCGCTGGTGGCCAAGGTGGAGCAGGACCAGCATGCGGAAGAGGTGAAAAAGCAGGGCAAGGCGTCGAGCGCGCGCGCGGCGAAATCGCAGCCGTCGCTGCCGCTGGCGGCGTACGACGGCGAGTATGAAGATGCCTGGTACGGCAAGGTCGTGATCAAGCCCGAGGGGAAAAAGCATATCCTCAGCTTCACGCGCACGCCGGACCTGACGGGCGAGCTGGAACACTGGCAGCACGACACCTTCATCGTGCGCTGGAAAGAGCGCAATTTCAACGCCGATGCCTACGTGACGTTCTCGCTCAATCCCGATGGCAGCATCGACAGAGTAAAAATGGCGCCCGTGTCGGCCGAGACGGATTTCAGCTACGACTTCCAGGACCTGAGCCTGGTGCCGGTGATGCCGAAGGAAGTGAAGAAATAAGGTATCGATACCAAAACCGCAGCCTGTGCTGCGGTTTTTTTTCGCCTGTTTCCATGCAAATGCGCGGCAGGAGGGCGGCGGGCCGGTTTTTATTCCATGAAATGGGATGAAAAAGAAACGTTATCTTGTTTTCTTGTTTGCGTATTTACTAACTTTTTAAGGTGGTACTATTTCCATGCGCCATGAAATTCGTCTGTCGACAGGCGGTTTCTGGCGGCTGACGTCTTTGTCTTCCAGTGGTTTTATATAACGACTCAACTCTTGGGAATGGGATAAAAATGATCAATGTGAAAAAAGCCGTATTTGTCTTTTGCGCCGCCGTCGGTTTTGCCGGCGCCATCAGTTCTTCCGCGTTTGCCCTGCCAACCCGTGAAACCTGCGAGGAAGCCTACACCGCCTGCGTAACGGATGGCGATGCCAATGCCTGCACCCTGGTCAAGCGCCTGTGCGGCGTGTACGGCATCTACCTGTAAGACGGCATTCCAATCCGTGGTCGGGCGGCGCGCCGGAGTGGTGCGCCGCCGTTTGTTTTGCTATGGCTTGACGAACTTCAGGGTCATGCGGTCGCTCTCGCCGATGGCCGTGTACTTGGCCCGATCGACATCCTTGTTGGCGTAGGTCGGTGGCAGCGCCCAGACGCCGCCCTGGTGGTCCGCCTTGTCTTTCGGATTGGCGTTGATGTCCGACTTGGCCGCCAGTTTGAAGCCAGCGCCTTCGGCCAGCTTGATCACATACGCTTCATGCATGTAGCCGCTGCTGGCCGTGGCGTCCTGCGCCTGGCTCACCGGCAGGCGGTGCTCGACGACGCCGAATACGCCGCCTGGTTTCAGGCTGTCATACACTTCCTTGAACAGGGTCTGCATGCCCGCCTCGCCGATCGGTATCCAGTTGTGGATATTGCGGAAGGTGAGCACCATGTCGGCCGTGCCCTTGGGCGCGATGCGGTAGGTGATCGGTGGCGCGAAGGCGCCGAGTTCCACCTTGCCGAAAGCAGCGGGATTGGCGTCGAGTTTTTGCTGGAAGCGCGCCGCGCCACGGCGTGCGCCTTCGCTGGCGGATTGGGGATCGTTGCCGGCGGCGATCAGCTTGCCGTGGTCGCGCAGGTAGGGCGCCAGGATCTCCGTATACCAGCCGCCGCCAGGCGCCAGTTCCACCACCGTCATCGTCGGCTTGATGCCGAAGAACGTCAGCGTTTCATACGGGTGGCGGGCGCCGTCGCGCAGCGTGTTGGCCGGCGTGCGCGCACTGCCGGCGATGGCTGCCTTCAGGGCCGCGTCGCCCGCATCGGCGGCCAGTGCCGCGCCGCTGCTGCCACAGGCCAGCATGACCGTCAGGGCCGCGGCCAGGGATACTCGCTTCATCATCATATGCTCCATGCGTGATTGGATCGGTTGGTCAATTGGTGGCGATCGCCATCAACGCCGATCATCGGTCAAGCACGCTGGCCGGTCAAGCGGATTCCGTCCCCCATGCGGCGGCATACGCGGGCATGTCGCTGGTGTTGAGCGCATCGGCGATGGCCGCGCCACGGCCGTGTGTAAACGGCAGTTCGCCCGTCCAGACGGCATGCGCCATGTCGTCCGCGTCGTCGAGCGGGCCGCCTTTGCGCTGCTTGACGGCGTATTCGTCGAGCGCGATGCGCAGCACGGTGGTGGCCGCGTATTCCTTGGCGCTGCCGCCGCGCACCTGCCCAAGGCGGCCCGGAATCAGCTTTTCCATCAACGCATCCATGGCCGCATGCTGCTGGCCGATGTCGCTGACTTTTTCAAACTGCCCGTACACCATCGCCGAGCGGTAGTTCATCGTGTGATTGAAGGCGGAGCGCGCCAGCACCAGGCCGTCGAGATGGGTCACCGTCACGCACACGTCGGTTTCGCGCAGCAGCTGCTTGAGCATGCGGCTGCCGTTCGAACCATGGATGTACAGGTGGCCACCGATGCGCCAGCAGGCGGTCGGGATGCAATGGTTTCCGTGCTCGTCGTGGAAGGCGATATGGCACAGGTAGGCGGCGTCGAGGATGGCGTGCAGGGTGGCTTGCTCGTAGCTGGCCAGTTCGGCGACGCGGCGCACGCGGGTACGGGGGCTGGGGGGCAGGGCGGTAGCGGTCATGGCGGAAGTCCCGTTGGTTGAAGAGAAAGGCCGCACTATAATCGGCATCTGGCCCTGAAAAAAGATCCAGAAGTGAGAAATAATTTAGAGCCACAAGGTAAGGAGGCACATGGATTTTGCTTTGCTGCTGAACGCGTTCGAGTGCACGCACCGCGAGCGGGGCTGGCCGCGCCAGCGCCTGCTGCATGAATGCCTGCGCGCGGCGATCCGCAGCGGCCAGCTGGCGCCCGGCACGCGTCTGGCCGCCACGCGCGTGCTGGCCGCCGAACTGGGGTTGGCGCGCAATACCGTGCTGTACGCCTACGAGCAATTGGCCAGCGAAGGGTTTGTCTTGCCGGACCGGCGCGGCACCGTCGTCGCTGGCAGCGCCGGGGTGCCGGTGGCATCGTCGGTGAGCGTTGGCCATGATGGATTATCGTGCCGGGCCCGGCATTTGCGCGGCGTGTCGGGACAGGATGCCAGCGCGGCGCTGGTGTTTCCCGCCGACGCCATGGGGGCGTTCGCGCCCGGCGTGCCGGCGCTCGACGAATTCCCGCTGGCGCAGTGGCGCCGCATGCTGGACCGCGCGTGGCGCGCGCTGACGCCGCGCCAGCTCAATTACGGCGATCCTGCCGGCGAGCCGCAACTGCGCATGGCCATCGCCGAGCATTTGCGCGCCGCGCGCGGCGTCGTCTGCGATGCGGGCCAGGTGTTCATCACGGACGGCACGCAGAGCAGCCTCGATGTCTGCCTGCGCGCCTTTGCCGACCAGGGCGATACCTTGTGGATCGAGCATCCCGGCTATGGCGGCGCGCTGGCGGCGGGCCGTGGCGCCGGCTTGCAAGTGACCGGTATCGCCGTCGACATGGATGGCATCGCGCCGACCGATGACGACTGGCGCGATACGCCGCCGCGCCTGATCTACACGACGCCGTCGCACCAGTATCCGACGGGCAGCGTGCTCAGTCCCGCGCGCCGCATGGCGCTGCTCGAACGCGCCCGCGCGGCCGGCGCCCTGATCATCGAAGACGATTACGACAGCGAGTTTCGCCATGGCGGCCCGCCCCTGGCCGCCATGCAGGGACTGGTGGCCGACGCCCCCGTCGTGTACCTGGGCACCTTCAGCAAGACCATGTTTCCCGCCTTGCGCATCGCCTTTATCGTCGTGCCGGCCGCGCTGGCCGGCGCTTTCGCGCAGATGCAGGCGCAGGGCGCCGCGCGCGGACGCGTGGCCGAGCAGCTGGCGCTGGCCGAGTTCCTGCGCAGCGGCCTGTTTGCGCGTCACGTGCGCCGCATGCGCCGCCTGTATCGCCAGCGCCGCGACGCCTTGAGCGAAGCCTTGCAGCGTTATGCGTGCGGCGGCGCGGCCATCCATGGCGGCACGGCCGGCATGCACCTGGCGCTGCGTTTTCACGATCGCGCATGGGATGACCTGGCGTTGAGCCGCAGCGCCGCGCAGGACGGCATCGTGGCGCTGGCCCTGTCCGCGCATGGCACGGGCGAGGGGACGGGAAAAGAGCCAGGCTGGAACGGTTTCCTGCTCGGTTATGCGCAGGTGCCGGCCGAGAACATGGATGGCCTGGCGCGCCGCCTGGGCGCAGTGCTCGCGCAAGCTGGCGCGGCTGGGCAGGCGAAGCGGTCACAATAGGGCTCTTGCCAACCCAATCAGAATACTGCCCATGATACTGAGCTGGAAAGCCCCGATTTATTACAATGACAAACTCACCGGTTCCTACGACAAGGAACATGGCTCGTATGAGACGGCAGGATCGAACTTCGACTACCTGGACCTGCTGCAGGGGGCGCCTTTTCCGCCCGGCATGGACAAGCCACCCGTGCATTTTGCCTGTCCCAAGGAGCGGCTATTGAAATATGACTGTCTGTGGCTGCTCGGTGAGGTGCCGCTGGTCTCGGCCCTCCTGGCCGAATTCCTCGCCGGCGCCGCAGGCCAGGACGTGGAATTGCTCGCCCCCGCCTGCATCATGGCGGGCGGTGAACTGGTGGCGCAGCCGTTTTACATCGTCAATGCGGCGCAACGCGTACAGACGGTGGACCTCGCGCGTTCAATCGCTGAAAAAGATGACAAGGGCAACATCATCTATTTTACGAGCAGGTTTTTCCGCGACGATGCCATGGCGCCCAGGCAGGTCGCCAGGGATGCGCAATCGGGCGACCTGTTGATCTCCAGCGAGCTCGCTGGCCTGATGAAGGCCGCGCGCTTCAAGGGGGGCAAGAAGCTGGGGTTTTATCGCGCCGAAGGGCGGTGGGAAGAGGCTCTTGAATGAGATCGCACGGGCACCGCGCCTGATGGGGCTTACTGCTGGTCCTGCATCCACTGCTTCAAGCCGTTGACCCAGTTCTTGGCGGGCAGGTTGAATTGCTTCTTGATGGTGGCGGCGCGTTCGTATAGCTCGCTGAAGTCGAGCGATGGCGATTTTTTGAAAGCGAGAACGACGATGTTTTCATCTTCCACTTCCGGCACCCACACGACGGCGTCGAACACCAGTTCCATCGCCTGCAAATTCTTGTCATAGTTGGGGAAGTCGCCGAAGACATTCGTGCACATGATGCCGTCGTCCGTCAGACAGTCGAAGCAGGCCTGGTAGAACTCGGGCGTGTCGAGCACGGGGCCGCGCGCGTCTTCATCGTACAGGTCCACTTGCAGCGCGTCGACGGTGCCGTGGTTGGCCGGATCGAGCACGAAGTCGAGCGCATTCATTTCACGCACATCGAGGCGTGCGTCGTTCGGCGGCAGCGCGAACTGGGCGCCGCAGATGGCGATCACGTTCGGATTGAGTTCGATGGCCGTGACCGAGGCGTCGGGGAAGCGGCGGTAGCTGAATTTGGTCAGCGCGGCGCTGCCCAGGCCCAGCTGCACGATGCGTCTGGGCTGCGTCTTGAACAGCATCCACATCATCATCATCTGCACGTATTCGAGCTCGATGGTGTCGGGCTTGTCCAGGCGCATGGCGCCCTGCACCCATTTGGTCCCCAGGTGCAGATAGCGGATGCCGCGGTGTTCGGTGGTGGTGGCCGGCGGGTGGCCAGGGTGGCTGAAAGCGGTATGGCTGGTGGAGGTAAAGTCGGTCGTCATGGCGCCAGTTTAGCAGCCGGCCGAAAAAAAGACGCCGCAGCGTCTTTTGGGTGGGAAGCTCAAGATTGCTTGCGGCGCCGTGCCAGGAAGCCCAGTACGCCCAGGCCGGCCAGCAGCATGCCATACGTTTCCGGTTCGGGAACGGGGGCCAGGTTCAGGTTGAAGGTGCCGCCATAGCTGCCGCCATTGCTGTTGCCCATGACGGTGAGGACCATCGGACCGTTGAACAGCAGGCTGGTTTGCGCCAGCACTTCGCCCTGGGCATAGCCGAAGACGGTGGGGCCGCCAAAGCCCGTCAGGGCGATGCCGTTCAGGTCGGCGCCGCTGAAGTTGATGGAGGCCGCATCGCTGCCGGTGACCGACAGGTTGGCCAGGAAGGCTTGCGCGGTCGAGCCGAAAGTCGCGTCGGGAGTGAAGGTGAAGGTGTCGGTAAATTCACCGAGCGGATTGGGCGTGGCGTTGAAGCCGCCCGTCCACAGGTTGCCGGTGGTGTTGCTCAGGTCCACGTTATACGCTGTCGCCTGCGCTACGCCGATGGAAGCTGCGCTCAGGAGCGCCACTGCGATGAGTGATTTCAGTTTCATTTTTATCCCCGCGAAAAAACGATTGATGTTTCAAAAAAACCGTGCCGCTCAGATAAATTATCGCCAGGACATTTCATTGTCAATGAGCTATTTTTATATCATTATGCAAACTTAAATAGCTTATTTCTAACACACGGGCATGGCGCTCGCGATGTTGCAATATTAAAAACTCTAATTATCAATATAATACTGAAAAATAATTGCGGAGCATGTGATCAAAAATTCGTTGCACGGGAAATTAATTTCCAGTCAGTAATGGAAGGATCAAGGTCACCGCCAGGCCGCCGCCCTCGCGGTTGGCCAGGGTGATGCGCCCGCCATGGGCTTCGGCGATTTCGCGCGCCAGGGCCAGGCCCAGTCCCGTGCCGCTGCGCTTGGTGGAATAAAACGGCACCAGCGCGTTTTCCAGCACGGCGCCGCTCATGCCCGGGCCGCGGTCGCGCACTTCGATGCGCAGCTGCCCTTGCGCCTGGCTGACGTGCAGGCCGATATGCTCCTCACGCGAGCCCGATTCCAGTGCATTCTTGAGCAGGTTCAGCAGCGCCTGCTGCATTTGCGCCGCATCGAACACGGCCTCCTGGGCGGGTGGTATGCAGTCGAGCGTGAAGGCCGCCTGCGAGGCCAGGCCGTCGAGGAACGGCTGCCACTCGCACGGCGCCAGGCGCGGCGTGGGCAGCTTGGCAAAGCGCGCATAGCCGAGGATGAAGGTTTCCAGGTGGCGCGTGCGTTCCTCGATGGTGGCGAGGATTTGCGGCAGGCGTTCGGTCTGGCCGCGGCGTACCAGCTCGGCGCCGGAATGGGCCAGCGAGGCCAGCGGCGCCAGCGAGTTGTTGAGCTCATGGCTGATGACGCGGATGACTTTTTTCCAGGTCTGCACTTCCTGGCGCCGCAGTTCCAGGGTCAGCTGGCGCAACAGCAGCAGTTCGTGCTTGCGCCCGTTCAGGCTGAAGCTGCGCCGCGCCAGGTGATACACCTCTTCCTGCTCCCCCTCGCCGCTGGTAAACAAGCCATCGCTGGCGCGCGCCAGCGCTTCGGCCAGGGCCGGTGATGCCTCGCGCACGATATCGGCCAGGTGGCGCCCTTCGAGCCGGCGGCCGTGGTGCAGCAGCTGGCGCGCGGCTAGGTTGGCGTAGACGATGGCGCTGCCCTCGGCCACCAGCAGCATGGCCACCGGCGTGTTTTGCACCATGGTGTCGAGCAGCAGTTCGCGCTGCACCAGCTCCAGGCGCTGCTTGCGCAGCACGTCGCCCAGCGCATTGTGGGCCGCCACCAGGTCGGCCAGTTCATCGTTCTGCGGCCAGCGCAGGCTGAAGCCGAAGTCGCCGTCCTGGTAGCTCGTCACCGTGCCGCTCAAGGCGCGAAACAGCGACAGCATCGATTGCAGCTGGGCGCGGATGGTAATGATGGCCACCGGCAGCACGCACAACAGGGTACCAGCCAGCACCAGCAGCGGCTGGCCCGGCAAAAAATGCGCGAGCAGCAGGGCGATGACGATGCCCAGCACCAGCAGGGTGACGATCAGCGCCGTCCAGCGCGTGAGCAGGGAGAGGCGCATGGGACGATAGGCCATCAGCCGCGCGCGATACCCAGGCGTTCCATGCGCCGGTACAGGGCCTGGCGCGACAGCCCCAGTTCCTGCGCCGCCTGCGCCACCACGCCGTGCGCGCGCGCGAGCGCCGCGGTGACGCTGTCGCGGTCCGGCTCCGTCGCGGCGCCATCGTGCGGCGCGCGCGGCGATGCGACACCGGCCAGCGGCAAGCCCGTTTCCTGCGCGCCGATCACCGGGCCGGCCGTCAGCAGGCTGGCGCGCTGCATGACGTTTTTCAGTTCGCGCACGTTGCCCGGCCAGCCGTGCGCCAGCAGGGTCGCCTGCGCCTGCGCGTCCAGGGTTTTGTCACTGCCCAGGAAGTGCCGCGCCAGCACCAGGATGTCGAGCGGACGCTGGGCCAGTGGCGGCAGGCGCAGTTCGATCACGTTCAGGCGGTAGAACAGGTCTTCGCGAAACGTGCCGGCCTTGATCATCGCCGGCAGGTCGGCGTTGCTGGCGCTGATGACGCGCACTTTCACTTGCCGTTCGCGGTTCGAGCCGAGGCGCTCGAAGCGTCCCGTTTCCAGCACGCGCAGCAGTTTCATTTGCCCGGCCAGCGGCAGGTTGCCGATCTCGTCGAGGAACAGGGTGCCGCCGTCGGCCGCGTCGAACTTGCCGTCGCGCGCGCGCGTGATGCCCGTGTAGGCGCCCGCTTCCGCGCCGAACAGTTCCGCCTCGATCAGCTCGACCGGCACGGCACCGCAATTAAGCACGACGAAGGGGCCGCCGGCGACCTGGGAATTGGCTTGCACGATGGCGGCGATGCGCTCCTTGCCGCTGCCGTTCGGCCCCGAAATGAGCACGGGCACGTCGGCGCGCGCCACCTGGCACGCCAGGTGCACGACGCGCTCCGTGGCCGGGTCTTGCCACACCATGCCGCGCAAGTCGAAGTCGAGTTCCAGCGCGTGGCGCTGGCGCTGCTCGGCCACCACGCGCTGGCGCAGCGCGCGGTTGGCCTGTCCCAGTTCCAGCAGGTTCTGCACGGAAGCGATCAGGCGCCGGTCATCCCATGGCTTGGCCAGGTAGTCGGCCGCGCCGGACTTGATCAGGTCGACGGCCGCGTCGAGCTGGGTCCAGGCCGTCAGCAGGATCACGGGCAGATCCGGGTAGCGCGCACGGATGGCGTGGAACAGCGCGCTGCCTTCCTCGCCCGAGGTGGTGTCGGCCGTGAAGTTCATGTCCTGCACCACCAGGTCGATGGCGTGGCGCTCGAGCAGCTGCAGGCCTTCCTCGGGCGAGGCGGCGCGCACGGCGTCGATCTCGTGCAGGGAGAACAGCACGTCGAGCGCGATGGCCACGGCGGCATTGTCGTCAATAATCAGTACGGTAGGCATGCGCGCAGCATATCACTCAGGTGCCGGCTCAGGTACTGCGGGTGGCAGTGGCCGGCGAAATGCTGGCCGCGCGCCATGCCGGGCCGTACACGGCGCCCACGCCCAGCAGCCAGAACACGAGTGCGCCGGCCAGCAGATAGACGGGTGGCAGGCGGGCCATTTCCAGCTGGCTGACCAGCAACTGGTTCAAGCCCAGGGCCAGCAGCACGCCGCAGGCCACGCCGACGCTGGTGATCATGAAATTCTCCGTCAAAAAATAGCGCAGGATGTCGACGCGGCGGGCACCGAGCGCACGCCGCACACCGATCTGCTTGCGGCGCTGCGTCACCCACAGGCTGGCGATGCCGACGATGCCGCTGGCCGTCACCAGCAGCAGCAGGGTCGACACGGCGATCAGCATCCATGACAGGCCGCGGTCGGCCCGGTAGCGTGACGTGCGGTGCTTTTCCAGGGTATCGGTGCGTACCAGCAGGCGGTCGCTGGTGGCAGTGCGGATGGCTTGCTCGGCCTCCTTCATCAGGCGGTCGCGCTGGCCCGGTTCGGCGCGCACCGCATACAGCAGCGAATCGCGCCCGCCCGTCAGGCGTGCCGGCATCAGGATCGAATATTCGCCTTCGGCCTTGACCTGGCCCACCTGCGTCTGCAGCCGTTCAACGACGCCGACCACGCGCAGTTCGGGATCATCGGCCCCGTTGCCCCGGTACAGCGTCTTGCCGACAAAGCTGGTTTCGCCTGGCCAGATTTTTTGCGCCGCGGCCAGCGTCACGATGGCCACTGTGGGGTAGCGGTCGTCGACATCTTCATCGATCTCGGGTACCTCCTCAGGCAGGAAGTCGCGTCCTTCCACCAGCTTCAAGCCATAGGTCTTGACCAGGGCATCGGGGGTGACGTAGGTCGAGATGTTGGCGCTGGGCGTGACCTGGCTGCGCTTGGCCGACACGCTGGTGGAGTTGCCGGAGCGCGACAGCACCGCCTGCGACGTTTGCGCCACCGACAGCACGCCCGGCAAGGCGCGCAGCAGGGCCGCCTGGCGCTTCTGTTCGGACAGCTGGCGCTGGTGGTTGCCGCGGTTCATGTTCTGGATATGGACATAAAAAATATCGTTTTCAGCGGCCACGCCGGTGGGCCGCGCGGCCACGGCCTGGCGCAGGTTGACGATGTGCAGGGCGTTGGCCAGGATGGCCAGGCTGATCGCGATCTGCACGGCCACCAGGATGGCGCCGGTTTTGCTGCGCATCAGCGCCGACAGGATGGGACGGATTTCCATGCTGGACCTCATGTTGGGTAAAGGATGTTCATTGGGATTTGAGCTGGATCGCCGGCGTCACCTGGCAGGCGCGCCAGGTGGGCAGCAGGCCGGCCAGCAGGGCCGCCAGCACCGACATGGCAAACGTCAGCAACAGCATCGGCACATCCATGTGCGCCACGGTGCCCAGTTCCTTCGACTGCTGGCTGACCACGGCCAGCGCGCCAAACGCCAGCAGCAGGCCGATCACGCCGCCGGCCAGGCCGATCACGCCGCTTTCGATCAGGAACTGGCGGAAGATGTCGCGCCGCGTGGCGCCCAGCGCGCGGCGGATGCCGACTTCGCTGGCGCGCACGGAAAACTTTGCCAGCAGCAGGCCGATGGTGTTGACCAGGCATAGCAGCAGAAAGCCGAAGGCCAGCCAGGCCGCCAGCTTGTTGTCGTTGTCGACCACCTTCAGGAAGGCCATCCATTCGTTCAGGTCGTACAGCTTGTTGGGCGCATTGCGCATCATGCGTCCCAGCTTGCGCTGCTCGCCCGCATAGGCATCCAGATACTGCTGCAACTGGCCACGCTCGCCGCTGCTGGCCATCTCGAACCAGAACTGCAGCCAGGTGCAGCCCGAAGCGAGCCTGCCCTGGTAGCCGGGTGCGTTATTGTCGCCGTTGCAGCTCATGCCACCGTCGTGTTCCGTCTCGTGGCGAATCGCGCTGGCAAACGGGATGAAGAATTCGTCTTCCGCGCCGAAAGCGCCCTTGCTGCCGATGATGCGGTGCGGGCGTGGCACCACGTCCCAGGTCGCCAGCACACCCGTCACCATGTAGGGCCGGCCCAGCACCGTCACGCGCTGGCCGACCGGGTTGTTCGAGCCCACCAGTTTTTCAGCCAGCGCGCGGCTCAGGACGATCACGTCGGCGCCGCTGGCGTCATCGGCTTCGCTCCACGGCTGGCCGTACAGGAAGGGGGCGTCGAACATGCTGAAAAAATCGCGCGTGGGCGCAATGCCCTGGGCATTGAAAGACCCGATATCCTTGCGCGCCGGCTCGACCGGACCGGCCACGCCGTACATGACGGTACGGCGCACGCCCATCTTGCTGGCCATGAAATTGCGCGCATCGATATAGCTCATCTGGGCTTGCGAGAAGCCGGGCTTGTCGCCGGGGACGTAGCCTTTGACGGGCAGGATGTCGATCATCGGCACGAACATGCGGTCGCTCTTGTGCGGCAGCGGATCGCCCGACATGGCGTGCAGGATGGTGACGGTGGAGACGCTGGCGGCCACGCCGACGGCCAGGGTCAGCACCATCAGCGCCGTCAGGGCGCGGTTGCGGCGCAGGCTGCGCAGGCCCAAGGTGAAATAGTAGCGGAACATGGTTTCTCCTTACGCTGTCACGGGGTGCTGCGGCCTGGCCGACAGCGTGGCGCGGTGCTGCACCAGATCCGACACCTGGCCGTCGATGATGTGCACATTGCGCTGGCTGCGCAGCGCCAGTTCCGGATCGTGCGTGACCATCAGGATGGTGGTGCCTTGCGCGTTGATGTCTTCGAGCAGTTCCATCACGCCGCGCGCCATCTGCGTATCGAGGTTGCCCGTCGGTTCATCGGCCAGCAGCAGCTTGGGCGAGCCGGCCAGCGCGCGCGCGATCGCCACGCGCTGCTGCTGGCCGCCCGACAATTCGGCCGGATAATGCTTCATGCGCGACGCCAGTCCCACCTTGGCCAGTGCTTCCTCGATGCGCTCCTTGCGTTCGGCGCGGTTGAAGCCCCGGTAGCGCAGCGGCACGTCGACGTTGTCGAACAGCGACAGGTCGGGAATCAGATTAAAACCCTGGAAGATGAAGCCCAGCTTTTCATTGCGCAGGCGCGAGCGGGCATTGTCGTCCATGCCCCGGACGTTGACGCCGTCGAGGATGTATTCGCCGTCCGTGAATTCCTCGAGCAGGCCGGCGATGTTCAGGAAGCTCGTCTTGCCCGAGCCGGACGGCCCCGTGACGGTGACGAATTCACCTTGTCGCACATGGATGTCGAAGCCGCGCAGGGCGTGGGTTTCGATCATGTGGGTGCGGTAGACTTTGCTCAGGTTTTGCATGCGCAGCATGGAGGGCTCCTGGTTGGATGAGTGTTGTTAGTTGAGCGAGACGCGGGCCGCGTTCTCGAAGTTTTCCGTGCCGGCGACGACCACCTTGTCGCCCAGCTTCAAGCCGTCGAGGATTTCCACGGCCGACACGCTGGTCGCGCCCAGCTTGATCGGTGTGCGCATCGCCACGCCATCGCGCACGACGTAGGCGAAACGGCCGCCTTCGGCTTCGACGAAGGAGCCGCGCGCCAGCATCAGCACATTCGGTTTTTCATCGATCAGCAGGCGCGCCGCCACGCGCTGGTTCTGGCGCAGGCCGGCCGGCTGCTCGCCGTCGAAACGCACGCGCGCCAGCACCTGGTTTTTCACCACTTCCGGCGACAGCGCCGACAGCTTGCCGGTCGCCTTGATGACGCCCGTTTCGATCTCGGCGCGCATGCCCAGGCCGATGTCGGCGACATACGTTTCCGGCACCTCGAGCTCGATTTCCAGCTGCGACAGGTCGACCAGGGTCATCAGGGCCGTATTGGCTTGCACCACGCTGCGATTGGCCACCGACAGGGTGCCGATGAAGCCGTTGACGGGCGCGCGCACGGTCAGCTCGTCGACCCGGCGCTGGGCATTGTCGCGGCTCAGGCGCTGGCGTTCGAGTTCATTGCTTTTTGTTTTCAGGGCCAGGGTCACGTCTTCGCTTTCCAGGCCTGCCGCCTGCGAAGCGTGCTTGCTGCGGATATCGGCCGAATTCAAGGCATCCTTGGCCTTCTGGTAATCGATCTTGGCGATGATGCCCACCTGCGCCACGCTTTCGTAGCGTTCCAGCGTGCGCTGCGCGGACAGGCGCTCGATTTCGGCCGTATCGGCTTCGCGCCGCGCCAGCAGTTTCTGCTTCTTGGCCAGGATCTGCTGGCGCGCCACTTCCGCCTCCAGCTGCTGCACGCTCGATTGTTCGCGCTTGAGGGCGTCGGACAGGTCCGGCGACTCCAGCACGGCCAGGATGTCGCCCTTTTTCACCGTGTCGCCCGCCTTGGCTTTCAGCGTGACGGTGGCCACCGTGGTCGAATAAAGGGTCGGGCTGATCGAGGCGACCACGCGGCCAGTGACGGCCGCGTCGCGGATCAGGGTGCCGCGCGTGACCTCGGCGATGCGCAGGCGGCTGCTGTTGACGGAATGCTCGCTGTTGCGCCAGCCGGCAACGACAGCGATGGCGGCACCGATGACGATGACGGCGCCGGCCAGCAGCAGGGCGCGTTGCTTGTGGCGCTGGCCCGGCGGGGCGGTCAGTACGGCGTCTTGGGAGGAAGTATCGCGGATCATGGTCATGTCTCGTGAAGGATGCATTTTCCAATGCACGATCCGTGCCAGTGATTAAGCCGTTGATTTGAATAGAAAAAAATTCTCGTGTCCGGCTGTCCGAGGTGTCCGCGCTGTCCAGCATGTCCGTCCGCGCAAGTTGTGCTTGATAAATTGGCAATCGCCTGCATCTGCTGTGGCGACTCCTTTTTTGACTCTTCCCCAAGCGCCATGCATCCGTTCCTCCAGCAACTTTTCCCTGCCCGTGCCTTGGCGCCAGCGCTCGATTATCCTTTTGCGCGCAGCGACGTGGCGATGCTGCAACGGCTGACGGGCGAGGCGCCAGCGCTCGATGGCCAGACCTGGAACGAGCTGCTGCTCGACCAGTATGCGTCGCAACTGGCGCGCGAGACCAGCATCTTCGGCCAGCAGGAGCTGCACCGGCGCCTGAGCGGTGGCCAGGCCGATCCGGCCTCCATCGCGCGCGTCCGGCGATTGCTGGACGAGCCAGCCCAGGCGGCCAGCCTGCAGCAAGCTTGCCGTCCCTTGCGCCAGGCCGATACGGAAGTGAGCGAGACCCTGTTCGGTGCGGCGCTGCCGGCAGCGCCATGGTGGAGCGTCTGGCTATGGCTGGTGCCGCTGGCCTTGTTGCTGGCCATCGCCGCCAGCTGGCTGGCAGGTTGGCCGGCGCTGTTTGGCGTGCTGGCCGCCTGTGTTGCGCTGATGACCGTGCAAGTGCGTTTTTACGAAAGCGCCAAGCTGTGGGAACGCACGCTCGATACTTTGCGCCACCTGCTGAAAACCCGTGCCGCGCTGGTGCGGCTCGATGTGCCTGCAGCCTCGTCATTGGCTGCCGGTAGCGCACAGGCGGCCAGGCTGACGCGCGCCATCGAGCGCTCGTTGCTGCATTACGTGCCCTTCATCGATACGCTGCTGGTCGAATATGGCGACTGGCTGCTGCTGAAAAACGTCAAGCGCTATTTCCGCACGCGCCAGCTGGTGGCGCGGCAGCTGCCCTTCCTGCGCGAGACCTTTACCCAGGTGGCCCAGCTGGAAGCGGACCTGGCGCTGGCGCGGCAGCTGCGTACGGCCCCCGTGTTTTGCTGGGCGGGCACCGCGGCGCCGCGCGCGCTGGCCTTGCAGGGCATGCGGCATCCCTTGCTGGAGAATGCCGCGCCGCTGTCGTTCGGCGTGCAGGGAAAGGGCTGCTTCATCTCCGGCCAGAACGGTATCGGCAAGAGCACCTTGCTGCGTTGCATAGGCCTGAACCTGGTCTGCGCGCGGGCCTTTGGTTTCTGTTATGCGGACAGCGCCGACGTGCCGCACCTGGTCGTGTATGCGAGCATGCAGAATGAAGACTCGCTCGATGGCGGCGAAAGTTTATATATCGCCGAATTGCGGCGCGCGCGCGAATTGCTGGCGCTGGCCGAGGAGGGCGCGCCGGCCCTGTTCCTGATCGATGAAATCTTCCGCGGCACGAACCACCTCGAATCGGTGGCGGCTGCGGCCGCCGTGCTGCACTCCCTGGCGGCGCGCCACCTGGTGATCGTCTCGTCGCACAACCTGGTATTGGGGCCGCTGCTGGAAGACTGCCTGGCGCCATGGTGCGTGCGCCGCGATGACGCCGGCGCGCTGCTGCTGGCGCCCGGCGTGCTGCAAGCAACAAATGGCATCGCCCTGCTGGCGCAGCGCGGTTTCGACGCCGGCATCGCGGACAAGGCCGGGCGCGTCTTCGACTGGCTCAGCACGCACATGGCGCAACCGGCCGATTGCGGCGGCGTGCTGGACATGGCTTGAGGACATGCGCCCCCACGTGATGGTTTGTATTGACATCGTCAATACGTGTGCTAATCTTTTTGCATGGACGTCCACTTCACCCTGGGGCTGATGCGTTTGTATGGGATGCTGCCAAGGCGCAGCTGAACCAGCGCAAGCACGGTATCCGGTTCGAGGAGGCTGCGCAGGTATTTGGCGACCCGCTGCTGGTGCTGGTGGAAGCCTCGCGCAATCAGGAGGCACGCGATGCCGCCATCGGTTTCGATGCTGCCGGGCGGCGGCTGTTCGTGGTACATGTCGAGATCGAGGACGTCGCCATCCGCATTATTTCCGCCCGTATGGCGGATCACAAGGAGGAAACTGCATATGCTGTCTGACCGCTTGAAAACCCGCCTGGCGAAAGATCGCCCCATGACGTCGATTACCTTGCGCATTCCGGTCGACGTGGTGGACGCCATGAAAGAGATCGCGCCGCTACGCGGCTTTGCCGGTTATCAAACGCTGTTGAAGGCCTATCTGAGCGACGGCTTGCGCCGCGATGAGGCACAATTGGCGCAGGACTCGACGGCGCGGCTGATCGCGGCGCTGAAAAAGCGCGGCGTGCCGGAGGCCTTGCTGCGCGATGCCGAGCGCGATGCCGAACGCCATTCCGCGGCGGCCTGACAGTCGCCGCCCGCCGCTTACTTGTCCTGCTTCTCCGGCGTGCTCTTGTCGATCACTTCGCGGCAATCGCCGCGGATGATGGCGTTGTCGTAGTTGGTCCAGCCATAGCTGTCGACGTAGCGCTTGTGCTGCTTGAAGCGGGGGCTGGCGATGCTCCATTCGGGCTGTTCGCCGGCAAAGCGGATGTCGCCCAGGTCGAGCAGCGTATGGAACATGTTTTCCGTCGACAGGCGCGCCTTCTGATGGCGCCGCAGCTGCGTCACCTTGTCCGGATAGTGCTGCTGGAATTGCGGCGAATACCAGACGAAGGCGGGCACGTGGAATTCGAACTGCGTGTTATGGCCGTGGAAGGCCAGGCGGCAAGTGCCGTCGTACAGGGTCTGGCCGTGGTCGGCCACGTAGACGAGCGAGCTGCGCAGGGCGGTGCGCTGGCCATCCTCCTTCAGCATGCCGATCACGTTCGACAGGAACCAGTCCGTGTACAGGATGGAGCTGTCGTAGCTGTTGTTGAGCTGCGGCTTGATGGCCGTGTCCGTGTAGACGGGCTTGTCGACGCCGAACAGCGACGGCTGCCACTTGTCGAACGCCTTCGGATAGCGCTGGCTGTAGTTCCAGTGGCTGCCCAGGGTGTGCAGCACGATGAGTTTTTTCGGCGCCGGGTCGGCCAGCGCGTTCTTGAACGGGTCGAACAGGATCTGGTCGAAGTTTGAATTGTTGGTGAAGCCGCCCAGGTTCAGGAATTGCACCACGTCCGCTTCCTTGGCAAACACGGACACGGGCGTGTCGAACTGGCCGAACGAGATCTGGTTCGACAGCCAGTAGGTCTTGAAGCCTGCTTCCTTGTAGGCGGTCAGGAAGGATTTCTCTGAAAAACCATCCTTGAGGCTTTGCGTGGCCGGCTTGCGCGAGATGATGACGGGCACGGACAGGCGCGTGGCGGAAACGGCCGTGATGACGTCGGCCAGCGGCACCAGGTTGGCTTCCTGCTTCAGCAGAGGATTGGTATCGCGTTCATAGCCGTTCAGGCTCCAGCGGTCGTAGCGCGACGATTCGCCGATCACCATGACCACCACTTCCGGGTTGGTATCGGGCTGTTGCTGGTGCGCGCCGAAACGGAAGCTGCTGCTTTTCTGTCCCAGCTCGGCCAGGTACCGGCGTTCCTTGTAGAAATCGAAGCCGCGCGCGGCCAGGCCGAAGGGCCAGGAATTGCTGACGGTGTCGAAGGCGTAGGGCAGGCGCGCCCAGTGGGGCAGGCTGGGCCAGCCCAGGCCCGTCTCGTCGGCGCCGGCGATGCTGGCGTTCTCCGGCTTGCTGCTTTCCTCGTCTTCCTCGGCCGTTTCATCGTCGGCCGAGCTGGCGTCGCCGAAGCCGGAGGCGCCCGCCTTGCCGCTGGCCGCCGGCCCGCTGGCCTTGGCCGGTGCGGTGGCGCTGTGCAGGACCTTGGCCTCGAAACCGAATTCATGGCCATAGGCCCAGAAGCCGCCCAGCAGGAGCAGCAGCACGAAGGCGGCCGGGCGCGTCTTGCCGCGCCAGTCCAGGTCGCGCGTGCGCGTGGCCGCATACCAGCTCAGCGCGCACCAGGCGATCACGCCCAGCATGACGGCGCCCATCAGCCACACTTTTTGTCCGAGGAATTCCATCGCTTCCTTGGGGCTGGTTTCAAAGATGATGCCCAGGTGGTGCGTGGAAATACCCTGGCCATAGAAGATGAACAGGTAGATTTCCGTCGGCAGGGCCAGGAAGGCGGGCACCAGCAGCCAGTGGAAATACGCGGGACGCTTGAACACGCTCCAGACGGCCAGCCAGGCCAGCAGCTCGAACGTGAGCATCTGCCAGGGATGCTCGAGCGCACGTCCCAGCAGCGCGGGGATGAAGGGTACGGCCGTCAGCAAGGCATACGTCAGGAGCAGGAACAGATAGTCAGGGCGAAGCAAGGAGCGCATAAGGGAGGGCAGCGAAAAATGTCCGCTATTATCAATCCTTTTGTTGTCTTGCGGTCATACAAGAATGTGCGCGCCAGATGCTTGGTGGCAGAGAAAGAATGTCAAATCGTCAAGCACCGCGAGGCGGCGGCGTCTGCGCGCTGCAGCCAAAGATTAGTCAAAATGCTACAAAAGTGCCGCTTTTTTGCCTTTTTTTATAGCAAAAAGCGGTAAACAGATTGACCCCCTGTAACACAAGGTCTAAACTAGCGAGTTCTCGATTTTATTCTGCTCATCGTTTACGTATTGCTTGGCATTTCATGGCCGCTCCTTATCGAGTGGCTGCGGGCGCCTCCGGTGCGCAGTAGATGAAAGCGGGACGAGGTTTTAGTCGCCGGGCATCTTGCCCGGGTTATTAATCGTAGTTTTTTGTTGGATTTATAACGATGCCAACCATCAATCAATTGATTCGCAATCCACGCGTCGCTTTGACCGTGAAGAGCAAATCGCCGGCGCTGGAAAACAGCCCGCAAAAACGTGGCGTCTGCACACGTGTTTACACCACGACTCCAAAGAAGCCTAACTCGGCTCTGCGTAAAGTCGCTAAAGTTCGTCTGACCAATGGTTTCGAAGTTATTTCGTACATTGGCGGTGAAGGCCATAACCTGCAAGAGCATAGTGTTGTGCTGTTGCGCGGCGGTCGCGTTAAGGATTTGCCGGGTGTGCGTTACCACATGGTTCGCGGTGCCCTGGATACCCAAGGCGTTAAAGACCGTAAGCAATCGCGTTCGAAGTACGGTACCAAGCGCGCTAAAGCAGGCAAGAAGTAATAAGTTGTACGCAGCAAACCCAAGTTTCGCTCAGTGGCAACTAGCTAAGTGAATGTAGTCGACCGCATCTGGTCGAGTAAGTGGAAGACTATGATGGTCGTCCGCGAGTGTGCGAAGAACGCGCGCTCAACTGAAGATTGAAAGGAATTGATATGCCACGTCGTCGTGAAGTACCCAAGCGCGAAATTTTGCCAGATCCAAAATTCGGCAACACTGATGTCGCTAAATTTGTAAACGTGCTGATGCTGTCCGGTAAGAAATCGGTTGCAGAAAACATCATCTACGGTGCTTTCGAGCACATCGCAGCAAAATCGGGTAAAGATCCACTCGAAGTTTTTGCTACCGCAATCAACAACGCCAAGCCGTTGGTTGAGGTGAAATCCCGTCGCGTCGGTGGTGCAAACTACCAGGTGCCGGTCGAAGTTCGCCCAGTCCGTCGTATGGCTCTGTCCATGCGTTGGTTGCGTGAAGCTGCTAACAAGCGCAGCGAAAAATCGATGCCACAACGCCTCGGCGGTGAGCTGATGGAAGCGGCTGAAAGCCGCGGCGGCGCGATGAAAAAACGCGACGAAGTCCATCGTATGGCTGAAGCGAACAAAGCGTTCTCGCATTTCCGCTTCTAATATAAAGCCAGCTACCGCAAGGCGGCTGTCAAGCATCTGTTGTTCGAGGCCGGGCTCATTTTTGCAAAAAAATGCTGCTCGGTTTTGTCCATTCATTTAGGATTAATTATGGCCCGCAAGACCCCCATTGAGCGCTATCGTAATATCGGTATCTCCGCTCACATCGATGCAGGTAAGACGACCACGACCGAGCGCGTCCTGTTCTACACAGGCGTGAACCACAAGCTGGGCGAAGTCCATGATGGCGCTGCCACCACCGACTGGATGGCACAAGAGCAAGAGCGCGGTATCACGATTACCTCGGCTGCTGTTACGTGCTTCTGGAAAGGCATGGCTAACAACTTCCCAGCTCACCACATCAACATCATCGACACCCCAGGCCACGTTGACTTCACCATTGAAGTGGAACGTTCGATGCGCGTGTTGGATGGCGCCTGCATGGTTTACTGTGCAGTCGGCGGCGTGCAGCCACAATCGGAAACGGTATGGCGTCAGGCTAACAAGTACAAAGTGCCACGTCTGGCCTTCGTGAACAAGATGGACCGTACCGGCGCCAACTTCTTCAAGGTCTACGATCAGATGCGTTCGCGTCTGAAAGCCAACCCAGTACCTATTCAGATGCCTATCGGCGCTGAAGACGTCTTCACCGGTGTTATCGATCTGGTCAAGATGAAAGCTGTTATCTGGGACGACGCGTCGCAAGGCATGAAGTTTGAATACGGCGACATTCCTGCACACCTGGCCGCTGATGCTGCCAAGTGGCGCGAGAACATGGTTGAAGCCGCTGCTGAAGCGTCGGAAGACCTGATGAACAAGTACCTGGAAGAAGGCGACCTCTCGGAAGAAGAGATCAAGGCTGCCCTGCGTCAGCGTACCATCGCCAGCGAAATCGTTCCAATGTTGTGCGGTACCGCCTTTAAAAACAAGGGCGTACAAGCCATGTTGGACGCGGTCATCGAGTACCTGCCATCGCCAATCGATATTCCACCTGTCCCAGGTCTGGACGAGGACGAGCAGCCAGTCGAGCGCGCCGCTGACGACAATGAGAAATTCTCGGCATTGGCGTTCAAGATCGCAACCGATCCGTTCGTCGGTCAGTTGTGCTTCATCCGTTGCTACTCGGGTACCCTGAATTCGGGCGACTCGGTGTTGAACTCCGTGAAGCAGAAGAAAGAGCGTATCGGCCGTATCGTGCAGATGCAAGCGAACGAACGCGAAGAAATCAAGGAAATGCGCGCTGGCGACATCGCCGCCGTTGTGGGTCTGAAAGACACCACCACTGGCGATACGCTTTGCGACGAGAAAGCCAGCGTGGTTCTGGAGCGCATGGTCTTCCCTGAGCCGGTGATTTCGCAGGCAGTCGAGCCAAAAACCAAGGCCGACCAGGAAAAAATGGGCCTGGCGCTGAACCGCCTGGCAGCAGAAGATCCATCGTTCCGCGTGCGTACCGATGAAGAATCGGGCCAGACCATCATCGCCGGTATGGGCGAGTTGCATCTGGACATCATCGTTGACCGCATGAAGCGCGAATTCAACGTTGAAGCCACCGTCGGCAAGCCACAAGTGGCTTACCGCGAAACGATCCGTAAAGTGTGCGAAGAGTCGGAAGGCAAATTCGTCAAGCAATCGGGTGGTCGTGGTCAATACGGTCACGTGGTTCTGAAGATCGAACCGCAAGAACCGGGCAAGGGCTTCGAATTCGTTGACGCGATCAAGGGCGGTACCGTTCCTCGCGAATACATCCCTGCAGTTGAAAAAGGTGTGCGCGACACGCTGACTTCGGGCGTGATGGCTGGTTACCCAGTCGTTGACGTGAAAGTCACGCTGTTCTTCGGTTCGTACCATGATGTTGACTCGAACGAAAATGCATTCCGCATGGCCGCTTCGATGGCATTCAAAGATGGCTGCCGCAAAGCATCGCCAGTCATCCTGGAGCCAATGATGGCCGTGGAAGTGGAAACGCCGGAAGACTACGCCGGTACCGTGATGGGCGATCTGTCGTCGCGTCGCGGCATGGTGCAAGGTATGGATGAAATTGCTGGCGGTGGCGGCAAGATCATCAAGGCCGAAGTGCCTCTGTCGGAAATGTTCGGTTACGCTACGTCGTTGCGTTCGTCGACCCAAGGTCGTGCGACTTACACGATGGAATTCAAGCACTATGCTGAAGCACCTAAGCATGTGACTGAAGCGATCGTAAGCTCGAAAGCTAAGTAATAGAAGTTCCGGGCCGGCTTTCACGAGAATGCCGGTCCCTACATTTAAATCATTGTTCTAAGGAAGAATAAAATGGCAAAAGGTAAATTCGAACGGACCAAGCCGCACGTCAACGTCGGCACCATCGGCCACGTCGACCACGGTAAAACCACGCTGACCGCTGCAATCGCAACGGTTCTGTCGAAGAAATTCGGCGGCGAAGCTAAAGCATACGACCAGATCGATGCAGCACCAGAAGAAAAAGCGCGCGGTATCACGATTAACACCGCTCACGTCGAGTACGAAACGGAAACGCGTCACTACGCGCACGTTGACTGCCCAGGCCACGCCGATTACATCAAAAACATGATTACCGGTGCTGCCCAGATGGACGGCGCGATCCTGGTATGTTCCGCAGCTGACGGCCCAATGCCACAGACCCGCGAACACATCCTGCTGGCCCGCCAAGTTGGCGTTCCATACATCATCGTGTTCCTGAACAAGTGCGACCTGGTCGACGACGCAGAGCTGCTGGAACTGGTTGAAATGGAAGTGCGCGAGCTGTTGTCGAAGTACGAATTCCCAGGCGACGACCTGCCTATCATCAAAGGTTCGGCACGTATGGCGCTGGAAGGCAAAGAAGGCGAAATGGGCGTTGACGCGGTTCTGCGTCTGGCCGATGCGCTGGATGCTTACATCCCAACGCCAGAGCGCGCTGTTGACGGTGCTTTCCTGATGCCAGTGGAAGACGTGTTCTCGATCTCGGGTCGCGGTACCGTTGTGACCGGTCGTATCGAGCGCGGCATTGTTAAAGTCGGCGAAGAGATCGAAATCGTTGGTATCACCGATACCGTCAAAACGACTTGCACCGGCGTGGAAATGTTCCGCAAACTGCTGGACCAAGGTCAAGCTGGCGACAACGTTGGTCTGCTGCTGCGCGGCACCAAGCGTGAAGACGTGCAACGTGGTCAAGTTCTGGCCAAGCCAGGCTCGATCAAGCCGCATGCACACTTCACCGGCGAGATCTATGTTCTGTCGAAAGACGAAGGCGGCCGTCATACGCCATTCTTCAACAACTATCGTCCACAGTTCTACTTCCGCACGACGGACGTCACTGGTTCGATCGAGTTGCCAGCAGACAAAGAAATGGTCATGCCAGGCGATAACGTGTCGATCACCGTCAAGCTGATCAACCCGATCGCGATGGAAGAAGGTCTGCGCTTCGCTATCCGTGAAGGCGGCCGTACCGTCGGCGCTGGTGTTGTTGCAAAAATCCTGGCTTAATTCTTAAGCCTGCATAAAAGAAGACGCGTCGTCGCCCGGCGCCCTTCTTTTTATTCAACTGCCGGGGTTGGCAAGCATTTTGGTGCTATCATGTCGACCCTGACGGTTGTTGCGTCAGAAATTCCCGTATGACCTCATTGCCGTGCAGACCGCGCGGTTCGTTCTTTTAAGGAAATATCATGTCGGCACCAAACCAAAAAATCCGTATCCGCCTGAAGGCTTTCGATTACAAACTGATCGACCAGTCCGCTCTGGAAATCGTTGAAACCGCGAAGCGCACCGGCGCTGTCGTCAAAGGCCCAGTACCACTGCCTACCCGTATTCAGCGTTTCGACGTGCTGCGTTCCCCGCACGTCAACAAAACTTCGCGCGATCAGTTCGAGATCCGTACGCACCAACGCCTGATGGACATCGTTGACCCAACGGACAAAACCGTTGACGCGCTGATGAAGCTGGACCTGCCAGCTGGTGTTGATGTCGAAATCAAACTGCAATAATTGTCTTTAAGCAGGCCGGCGGGGTGTCCCGCTGCCTGATGATGGGGCCGGGCCTGCTCACGATCGTGAGTGCGCCCGGCCCCATTGCTATTGGTGCCAGCGCATCTCTGCAAAATCGCTTTACAGTGCCGCAACTGGACGATAAAGTTGCCGCATGCTTAATGCCCTCGATAACCACCTGTTAAATGCAGCTCCCCGTGAGCGCCTGCGCGGCTGGCCGCGTTTCCTGACCGAATTTTTGTATTTCGGCATCAAGGAGGCGAGGTCGTGCCTGTTCGTGGGGCTGTTTTTCGCTGCCGTGTTCCTGGTGCCGCGCGCCGACCTGTTCGGCCTGCCGCGCTATGACGTGCTGCTGCTGGTGGCGCTGGCGATCCAGGGCGCGATGCTGTGGAGCGGGCTGGAAACGTGGGATGAATTGAAAGCCATCTGCCTGTTTCATGCGGTCGGCTTCGCGCTGGAAGTGTTCAAGGTGTCGGGGACGATCCAGTCGTGGAGCTATCCCGACTTCGCCTACACCAAGGTGTTTGGCGTGCCCCTGTTTTCCGGCTTCATGTATGCGGCCGTCGGCAGCTACATCATCCAAACCTGGCGCCTGCTCGACATGCGGATCCGCCACCATCCGCCATACTGGATGGCGGTGCTGATCGCGCTGCTGATTTACGCCAACTTCTTTACTCACCACTACATCGGCGACTATCGCTGGTACCTGGCCGCCTGCGCGCTGGGCCTGTACGCGCGCACCAGCGTGGTGTTCCGTCCGCTCGACCGCGACCGCAGCATGCCCTTGCTGCTCGGTTTCGTGCTGGTCGGCTTCTTCATCTGGCTGGCTGAAAACATCAGCACCTTCTGGGGCGTGTGGCGCTATCCGAACCAGCTTGGCGCCTGGTCGGTCGTGCATGTCAGCAAATGGAGCTCATGGTCGCTGCTGGTGGTGATGACGTTCACCATCGTGGCCCACCTCAAGCACATCAAGGCCAGCATCCACGTCGCCCAGCCCTAGGCCGGGCCCCGCGAGTCGCTTATTGCAGGCTGGCCGCGACGGCTTCAAAGCGCGCGCCCAGTGCCGCCTGCGGACCGCCTTGCAACTGCTTCGCGTACTGGCGCAGCACTTGCGCCGAATACGTGCGCGAGGCGGGCGACAGCTTCGGCAACAGCGGCAGCACACGTTCCAGATAGCCCGTGCCTTCCTGCCATTTGCCTTGCGCTGCCAGGGCCGACGCCAGTTCCACCATGCGCCGGCCGACGCGCGCGTCGCTGCGCGGCTGCGCCGCTTCTTCCGTGGCCAGCGCTTGCCGGTACAACTGCTCCGCTTCCGCATTCTTGCCCTGCAAACGCTTGATGCGGCCCAGGTTGTACTGGCGCTGCGAGAGGACGTCCGCGCTGGCCCCGGCTTGCTCGGCGCTGCGCAGCGCCTGTACGCAAGCCAGTTCCGCTTCGCCAAACTGGCCTTTGAGTTCGGCCGCGTTGCAGGCGTCGTGCTGATCATTGGAGGTGGTGAGCGTCGCTGGCGCCGCGCAGGCGGCCAGCAGGCTGACGGCGCATAGCAGGCTGATGGTATGGGTCTTCATAGTCTCCTCGGACGGGTGTCAAACACGGTGTATCGGTGGAGTCATGCCGTAATAAATATACTATAAGTTTTTTGGGATGGGCGGCTTTTTGCCAGCGCACGCGATTGACGCCGCTCGCGTGCTTCAGGGATACTCCGGGCTTGTCCATTAATGCGTGCCGCCGCCATGTCCAAGACTGTCCTGATCGTGGAAGATGAACAGGCGATTGCCGACAGCATCGCCTATGCCTTGCGCACGGACGGCTTTACGCCGCGCCATGTGATGCTGGGCGAGCACGCCCTGGCCGCGTTGCGTCCAACGCCCGGCGAAGCCGCGCAGATGCCCGTTCTCGTGGTGCTCGACGTGGGCTTGCCCGACATGAGCGGGCTGGATGTGTGCCGCCGGCTGCGCCAGTTTTCCGAGGTGCCGGTGATCTTCCTGACGGCCCGCAGCGACGAGATCGACCGCATCGTCGGCCTGGAAATCGGCGCCGACGATTACGTCACGAAGCCGTTTTCGCCGCGCGAACTGGTGGCGCGCATCCGCGTCATCCTGCGCCGCGCCGGTGTCGCGCAAGCTCCACGCGAGACTGGCATGACGATAGCCGCGCCGGCCGCCGCGGCCGCGCCGGCGCGCTTTGAACTGCGCGCGCTGGAGGCGAAAGTGCTCTTTCACGGCCAGCCGCTGGACCTGACCCGCTATGAATACCTGTTGCTGAAAACCCTGCTCGAGCATCCAGGCCACGTGCTGTCGCGCGCGCAGCTGATGGAGCGCGTGTGGAGCGGGGCGCCCGATACGCTTGAGCGCACCGTCGACGCGCACGTCAAATCGCTGCGCGCCAAGCTGCGCGGCATCGATGCGCAGGTCGACCCCATCCAGACCCACCGTGGCCTCGGCTACAGCCTGGCCGGCGCATGAAGATCGGCCTGCGCATCCTGCTCGGCTACTTCCTGATCGTCGGGCTGGCCGCATGGTTCCTGCTGAATGTCTTCATGGAACAGGTCAAGCCGGGCGTGCGCTCGACCCTGGAAGACACCCTGGTCGACACTTCGCAGCTGCTGGCCAGCCTGGTGGCGCCCGACCTGAAGACGGGCACGCTGGCGCAGTCGCCCGTGGCCGAACGCATGCAGGATTACGCGCGCCATGGCGTGGACGTGAATATCAATGGCGTGCGCAAGCGCACCCTCGATTACCGCATCTATATTACGGACCGGCACGGCATCGTGCTGTTCGATTCCAGCGGGCGCGACGTGGGGCGCGACTATTCGCGCTGGAATGACGTGTACCTGACCTTGCAGGGCAAGTATGGCGCGCGCAGCACGCGCAGCCGGCCTGACGACGAGATGTCGACCGTGATGCACGTGGCCGCGCCGATTCGCGACGGCAATGAGGTGATCGGCGTGCTGACGGTGGCCAAGCCGAACGCCAGCGTGCAAGCGTTTGTCGAGCGCAGCCAGCGCAAGATATTGCAGCGCGGCGCCATCCTGTTGCTGCTGTCGCTGCTGATCGGCCTGGCATTTGCCTGGTGGCTGCACCATGCGCTGGGCAAGCTGATGCATTACATCGGCGACGTGGAAGCGGGGCGCAAGGTGGCGCTGCCGGCGCTGGGAAAGAACGAGATCGGCACTCTGGGGCGGGCGCTCGAGGCGATGCGCACGCGCCTGGAAGGCAAGGAATACGTGGAGCAGCTGATGCACACCCTGGCGCACGAATTGAAAAGCCCGATCGCCGCCATCCAGGCCTCGGCCGAGCTGCTGCAGGAAGACATGCCGCCGGCCGAGCGCCGCCAGTTTCTCGCCAGCATCCTGGAACAGAATGCGCGCCAGCGGCAGCTGATCGACAAGCTGCTGGCCCTCGTGCGCGTGGAAAAACAGCAGCGCCTCGATCATCCCGAGCGCATCGCGCTGGGGCCATTGCTGGCGCAAGTGGAGCAGGATGCGGCCGCCACCCTGGCGGCGCGCGGCGTGCGCCTGCAGGTGCAACACGACGAGGCGAGCGTGGCGGGCGACCCTCTGCTGCTGCGCCAGGCGCTGGGCAATTTGCTCGACAACGCGGCCGGCTTTGCGCCACCGGGCAGTTGCATTGACCTGACGGCGCGGCGCCTGGGTAGCCAGGTGGAAATTGCCGTGCGCGACCGCGGCGCGGGCATCCCCGCGTATGCGCTGGAACGCGTCTTCGAGCGTTTCTATTCCCTGCCGCGCCCGAGCGCCGGCAAGAGCACGGGCCTGGGCCTGCCCTTCGTGCGCGAGGTGGCCTCGCTGCATGGCGGCACGGTCGAGGTGCTCAATCATGCGGAGGGCGGCGCCTGCGCGCGCCTGTGTCTGCCGCTAGCCTAGCGCACTTTATTTGTCCGCTTCACACGGACTGCATCGTCAGCGCACACAGCTTTTTTACACTGGCCGCCTTACTTCAAGGATGCGCCATGCAAAAAACTCTGTTAGTCAAAGCGTTGATCGTGTTCGGCCTGATGCTGCTGATCGGCCTGCCTTTGCTGATGATTCAGGAAACGATCAAGGAGCGGATGGAATTCCGCCAGGAAGCCGTCAACAGCATCGCCGCCGATTCGGTGCGCGAACAAACCATCATCGGTCCCATCCTCGTGATCCCGTATGTGGAGCAATATGACGAGCGGGTCGAGATCGCCGTCGACAAGGAGCAGAAAGGCAGCGTGCCGGCGCAGACGCAGGTGCAGCGCCGCGTCATGCAGCGCCGCTTGCTGGTGTACCCGAACCTCTTGCTGCAGGAAGGCACCATCGAGACCGACCGCCGCTACCGTGGCATCCACCAGGTGCTGGTGTACAGCGGCCAGCATGCGTTCAAGGGCGACTTCACGGTGCCCAGTCTTGAGCAGTTGCCGCGCAAGACGCCGGACGCGCGCGTGACCCTGGGCGAGCCGTTTGTTGCCTTGTCCATCGAGGACGTGCGCGGCATCCGTAACATCCCGAAAATCGACTGGGGCGGGCGCCAGATCGAATTCGAACAGGGCACCGACCTGTTTGCCTTCCGCAGCGGCCTGCATGCACCCCTGGGCGCCATGCCGCTGGCGCAAGCGCAGCAGGTGAAATTCAGTTTTGACCTGGGACTGGACGGCATCGAACGCCAGCATTTCGTGCCGGTGGCGAAAAACAGCCAGATCAGCATCAAGTCGAACTGGCCCCATCCGCAGTTTGGCGGGCGCTTCCTGCCGTCGCCGAAACACCGCCAGATCAATGCCGATGGCTTTCAGGTCGAATGGAATATCTCGTCGCTGGCCAGCAATGCGCAAACGCAGCTGAGCACGATCGAGGGCGAGTTCAAGGTGCCCGACAGCGCACCGCTGGGCCAGGTGGACCGTTTCAGCGTCGGCTTCATCGAGCCGATCAATGTGTATTCGCAGTCGGACCGGGCCACCAAGTATGGCTTGCTGTTTGTGGCGCTGACGTTTGCCGCCTTCTTCATCTTCGAGATCCTGAAGAGTCTGCCGATCCATCCCGTGCAATATCTGCTGGTGGGCCTGTCGCTGGTGATCTTCTTCCTGCTGCTGGTGGGCCTGGCCGAGCATATCGCTTTCCTGGCCGCTTACCTGATCGCCAGCGCCGCCTGTATCGCGCTGACCAGTTTTTACCTGGCGCATGTATTGCACAACGCCTGGCGCGGCATAGGCTTCGGCGTGGCGCTGACCATGCTGTATGGCGCCCTGTACGGATTGCTGAACTCGGAAAACAATGCGCTGGTAATGGGCAGCATCCTGCTGTTCGCCGTCCTGGCCGCCATCATGGTGGCGACGCGCAAGGTTGACTGGTATCAGATTGGCAAAGGAGCGCCGCAGGAATAGGGGCCATCCGGGCGCCATGCGCCTCCGCATTTGCAGCCAGCCGTGACGGTGATGTGTCCTGGCTGGCTTTTTATTTGGCCGGAACGAAGGTGGCACAATAATTGGTAGTTGGTTGGTATTGTTTACGGTATTTTATTGGCATTGCTTTTTAAGTAATGGCGGCGCCGCGGCGCCTGCCCGGGGCGGTGCGAGGATGGCGTGTCGTCCTGGTTGTTGTTCCATCTGATAAACGGAGATGAAATATGATCAAGAAGACGATGGCTTTCCTGTTTGCGCTGGGCCTGAGCGCCTCGTATGCATTTGCCGCCGGCGATGTCACGCAGTGCTATAGCGAGTGCGGGCAGAAGGTGGCCAATTGCCGGGCGCACCTCGGTGGCAGCCCCATCTGCGAGGACTTGTACGAGCATTGTCTGGCCAATTGCCAGAAGTAAGCACCTGCTCCCGGCAGCTTGCCTGGGTACGCTTTGATTCCTGAAAAAAACACAATTGGAGACATGCATGTACAAGAAAATCGCGGTATTCCTGTTTGCCATCGGCTGCAGCGCCTCGTATGCCATGGCTGGCAATGATTGCACGCTGGAGTGCGCCATCCGGGCCAATACGTGCTCGGGCGGCATGCCCGGTTCGGCCTCGAGCCCGATTTGCGAGATGGTCTACCAGCATTGCATCGAGCAGTGCAAGGTCTGAGCTGAGTCGCCCTCCGCCCGGCGCCAGGCCTGATACAGGAGGGCAGGATGGAGGAGGGCAAGGGGCGCGTACGCCGTGTACGCGCCCTTGTTGTTTCCGCGGCTGCCACTGACTTGCCGCCGGTGGCGCCCGGTGCGGCAGGCCGCATGCCGCCGTGCTTTGCTGCCGTTAAATTGCCTTGCGGCAGCGTTTTTCAGGCGCGCCGACAACTCCCGCAGGGGCGTCTTGCAACACTTTGACATACCTCGTGTTAACTTGTTGCGTCAAGGGTTTTTGTGCTATATACTAGCCGGCTTCGGTATGGATTCGTCTTTTTTGAGTCCTACGTTACTTTGTAGTTAAACAAGCCCCGCCCAATCGCAGGTGGGAATGGAGAAAAAATGAGCCTAGGCCTTCTCGGTCGCAAGGTTGGTATGATGCGCATTTTCACGGATGAAGGGGATTCGATTCCTGTCACCGTGTTGGACGTATCGAACAACCGTGTTGCGCAAATCAAAACCCCTGAAACAGATGGTTACTCCGCTGTTCAGGTCGCATTCGGTCAACGTCGCGCTTCCCGCGTGACCAAAGCTGTTGCTGGTCATCACGCTAAAGCTGGTGTTGAAGCCGGTACTCTGTTGAAAGAGTTCCGTGTCGACGCTGCCAAAGCCGCTGAACTGAAAGCTGGCGATGTTGTCGCTGCTTCCCTGTTCGAAGTCGGTCAAAAGATCGACGTGCAAGGCGTTACCATCGGTAAAGGCTATGCAGGCGTTATCAAACGTTACCACTTCGCTTCTGGCCGTGCAACGCACGGTAACTCGCGTTCGCACAACGTTCCAGGTTCCATCGGTATGGCACAAGATCCAGGTCGCGTTTTCCCTGGTAAGCGCATGACCGGTCATCTGGGTGACGTTAACCGTACGATCCAGAACCTCGTGATCGCCCGTATCGATGCCGACCGTCAGCTGTTGCTGGTCAAAGGCGCGATTCCAGGTGCGAAAAATGGCCAGGTAGTTGTCTCGCCAGCCATCAAAACCAAAGCCAAGAAGGGAGCTTAAACGATGGAACTCAAGCTTCTGAATGCGCAAGGTCAAGCCGCCTCGAACGTTGCTGCAGCCGATACGATTTTCGGCCGTGACTACAATGAAGCGCTGATCCACCAAGTCGTCATCGCTTATCAAGCGAATGCACGTAGTGGTAACCGCAAGCAAAAAGACCGTGAAGAAGTTCACCACACGACGAAAAAGCCATGGCGCCAAAAAGGTACCGGCCGCGCTCGTGCTGGTATGTCGTCGTCGCCACTGTGGCGCGGCGGTGGTCGGATTTTCCCGAACTCGCCTGACGAAAACTTCACCCACAAAGTGAACAAAAAGATGTATCGCGCAGGTATCTGCTCGATCCTGTCGCAGCTGGCCCGCGAAGAGCGCCTGATCGTCATCGACGATCTGACGATCGACGCGCCAAAAACCAAGCTGCTGTCGCAAAAATTGAACGGCCTGGGCTTTGATTCGGTTCTGATCATCACCGACGTTCTGAACGAAAACCTGGAACTGGCATCGCGCAACCTGCCTAACGTACTCGTCGTTGAGCCACGTCACGCAGACCCGATGTCCCTGGTGTTCTACAAGAAGATCCTGGTCACCAAAGCTGCATTGGCCAAGATTGAGGAGATGCTGGCATGAGCGCGATTTTGAAACATAGCGAAGAACGCTTGATGAAGGTGCTGTTGGCGCCCGTGATTTCCGAAAAGGCCACCATGGTCGCGGAAAAGAACGAGCAAATTGTATTCCGCGTACTGCCGGATGCAACCAAGCCTGAAATCAAGGCAGCGGTCGAACTGCTGTTCAAGGTTGAAGTTCTGTCCGTGCAAACTGCAAACCGCGAAGGTAAGCAAAAGCGCACCGGCAAGTTCAACGGTCGTCGTAACCATACCAAGCGTGCTTTCGTGTGCCTGAAGCCTGGCCAGGAAATCAACTTCTCCGAGGAGGCTGCATAATGGCACTCGTTAAGATGAAACCAACCTCGCCAGGCCGTCGCGGCATGGTGAAGGTGGTGAATGCCGACCTGTACAAAGGTCGTCCATTCGCTGCCCTGGTTGAAAAGAAATCCAAGACCGCTGGTCGTAACAACAACGGTCACATCACCACCCGTCATATCGGTGGTGGTCATAAGCAACACTACCGCTTGATCGACTTCAAGCGCACCAAAGATGGTATTCCAGCGAAAGTGGAACGTATCGAATACGATCCAAACCGCACCGCGAATATCGCTCTGCTGTGCTACGCCGACGGCGAACGTCACTACATCATCGCAACCAAAGGCATGGCCGTTGGCGACAGCGTGATGAACGGTTCGGAAGCACCGATCAAATCGGGTAACTGCTTGCCAATCCGTAACATCCCAGTCGGTACCGTGATGCATTGCGTCGAAATGCTGCCAGGTAAAGGTGCCCAAATGGCACGTACCGCCGGCGCTGGCGTTGTGCTGATGGCACGTGAAGGTACCTACGCTCAAGTGCGTCTGCGCTCGGGTGAAGTACGTCGCGTGCACATCGAGTGCCGTGCAACGGTTGGTGAAGTCGGCAATGCCGAGCACAGCCTGCGTAAAATCGGTAAAGCTGGTGCGATGCGCTGGCGCGGTGTTCGTCCTACCGTTCGCGGTGTGGTCATGAACCCGGTCGATCACCCGCACGGTGGTGGTGAAGGTAAAACAGCAGCTGGTCGTCATCCAGTTTCGCCATGGGGCCAACAGACCAAGGGTAAGAAAACACGCAGCAACAAGCGTACGACTTCCATGATCGTCTCGCGCCGCGGCAAGAAATAAGGGGTAGCACATGACACGTTCATTGAAAAAAGGGCCGTTCTGTGACGCCCACCTGGTGAAAAAAGTTGAAGCCGCGCAAGCAGCCAAAGACAAAAAGCCAATCAAAACCTGGTCGCGTCGTTCGACAATCATGCCTGACTTCATCGGCCTGACGATCGCGGTTCATAACGGCAAGCTGCACGTGCCGGTTTATGTTTCCGAAAACATGGTTGGTCACAAGCTCGGCGAATTCGCACTGACCCGTACGTTCAAGGGCCATGCAGCTGACAAAAAGGCTAAGAAATAATGGAAACTAAAGCTATCCTCAAAGGTGTGCGCCTGTCGGACCAAAAGGGCCGCCTGGTTGCTGACCTGATCCGTGGCAAGAAAGTTGACGCTGCACTCAACATCTTGCAATTCAGCCCGAAAAAAGGTGCTGCGATCATCAAGCGTGTTCTGGAATCGGCAATCGCCAATGCGGAACACAATGATGGCGCGGACATCGACGAATTGTTCGTGAAAACGATCTACGTCGAAAAGGGCCCGGTCCTGAAGCGCTTCACCGCGCGTGCAAAAGGCCGTGGCGACCGTATTTCGAAACAATCCTGTCACGTTTACGTGACTGTCGGTAACTAAGGAGCCACGATGGGTCAGAAAATTCATCCAACCGGTTTCCGTCTGGCGGTCACCCGTAACTGGGCTTCGCGCTGGTATGCAGGCAACGGTAATTTCGCTGCCATGCTGAACGAAGACTTGAAAGCACGTGCTTACCTGAAAAAGAAACTGAAGAACGCTTCCGTTGGCCGCATCGTTATCGAGCGCCCAGCCAAGAACGCGCGCTTCACGATCTACAGCTCGCGTCCAGGCGTGGTCATTGGTAAAAAAGGCGAAGACATCGAAGTACTGAAGTCGGCGCTGACCAAGATCATGGGCGTACCTGTTCACGTGAACATCGAAGAAATTCGCAAGCCAGAAATCGATTCGCAACTGATCGCCGATTCGATCGCTCAGCAGCTGGAAAAACGGATCATGTTCCGCCGCGCCATGAAGCGTGCAATGCAAAATGCAATGCGCCTGGGTGCTCTCGGTATCAAGATCATGTCGTCCGGCCGTCTGAACGGTATCGAAATCGCGCGTAAAGAGTGGTACCGCGAAGGCCGCGTGCCTCTGCATACCCTGCGCGCCGATATCGACTACGGTACCAGCGAAGCGTCGACCACCTACGGCATCATCGGTGTCAAGGTGTGGGTATACAAAGGTGACCGCGCGCCTAACGGCGATGCACCAGTCATCGATACCCCAGCTGACGAGAAGAAAAGCCGCGGCCCACGCCGTGACGATGGCAAGCCAGCTGGCCGTCCACGTCCAGCCGGTGCCGGTGCGAAACCATCCACAGCACCAGGTGCACGTGTGCGTACCGCCGCTAAACCGGCCGCCGCAGCAGCACCAGCTGAGAAAGCAGGAGAATAATCATGCTGCAACCAGCACGCAGAAAGTATCGTAAAGAGCAGAAAGGCCGTAATACCGGTATTTCGCACAGCCGCGGCACCGCCGTGTCGTTTGGCGAATTCGGTCTGAAGGCAGTTGCGCGCGGTCGTATCACTGCGCGTCAAATTGAAGCGGCGCGTCGTGCAATGACGCGTCACATCAAGCGCGGTGGCCGTATCTGGATCCGTATTTTCCCGGACAAACCGATTTCGAACAAACCGGCTGAAGTCCGTATGGGTAACGGTAAAGGTAATCCTGAGTACTACGTCGCTGAAATTCAGCCAGGCAAAGTACTGTACGAAATGGATGGCGTTGATGAAGCGCTGGCACGGGAAGCATTCCGTCTTGCCGCCGCTAAACTGCCACTGGCGACGACGTTTGTCATCCGCCAAGTCGGCCAATAATTGGAGTTGTATATGAAAGCATCTGAACTCCGCGGCAAGGACCAGCCAGCTCTGCAAAAAGAGCTGAATGACCTGTTGAAGGCACAGTTCGGCCTGCGCATGCAAATCGCTACGCAGCAGCTGAGCAACACTTCGCAGCTCAAGAAGGTACGCCGCGATATCGCGCGTGTGAAGACGGTAATGAATCTGAAGGAAGCCAAATGAACGAACCAGTGAAACAGTCGCTCAAGCGCACGCTGATCGGTAAAGTGGTTTCGGACAAGATGGACAAGACCGTTACCGTTCTGATCGAGCGCCACGTAAAACATCCTTTGTATGGCAAGATCATCATGCGCTCGAACAAGTATCACGCGCATGACGAGACCAACCAAGTCAAGGCCGGTGACACGGTCGAGATCCAGGAAGGTCGCCCGATCTCCAAAACGAAGGCATGGACGGTGACACGTGTGGTTCAAGCCGCACCAACCGTTTAAATAAAAACCACCGTTTCGGCGGTGGCTTTTAATTAGTACTTGCAGGCCCGCAAATTGTATGTAATACTTGCGGGCTTCGTTCATGTAACGCCGCAAAGTGTCTGGCCACAGACAGTAGCATTCGCGGTCAGTTGATGTATGAAGGTCATGCACCCAAACAGTGAAGCCCAGCAGGGCGGCTCTGGCGGGACCAAGACTGACCGTGGGTCTACATTGTGTGGATTCTTCGGCTTAAGTTGGGAAAGAGAATACTATGATTCAAACTGAAAGCCGGCTCGAAGTGGCTGACAATACCGGTGCCAAAGAAGTAATGTGCATCAAGGTATTGGGCGGCTCCAAGCGCCGTTATGCTGGCATTGGCGATGTGATCAAGGTAACCGTTAAGGTTGCTGCGCCACGTGGCCGTGTCAAAAAAGGTGAAATTTATAACGCCGTGGTTGTGCGCACCGCTAAAGGTGTTCGCCGCCAAGACGGTTCCCTGGTGAAGTTCGACGGCAATGCCGCCGTTCTGTTGAACGCCAAGCTGGAACCGATCGGTACCCGTATTTTTGGACCTGTCACACGCGAACTGCGTACTGAGAAGTTCATGAAAATCGTGTCCCTGGCACCGGAAGTCCTGTAAGGAGTCGTAATGGATAAGATTCGTAAAAACGACGAAGTCATCGTTCTGACCGGGAAAGACAAGGGCAAACGTGGTGTGGTACAGCAGCGTATCGATGCTGAACATATCGTGGTTGACGGCATTAACATCGCTAAAAAAGCGACTAAGCCAAACCCGATGACTGGCGTAACTGGTGGTATCGTCGATAAGACCATGCCAATTCACGTGTCCAACGTTGCATTGTTTAATGCAGCGACTGGCAAGGCAGATCGCGTGGGTTTCAAAGAAGTGGACGGCAAGAAAGTTCGCATCTTTAAATCCTCCGGCGAAGTAGTGAAGGCTTAAGAAATCATGGCACGTCTCCAAGAATTCTATAAAGAAAAAGTCGTTGCCGACCTGACCAGCAAGTTTGGTTACAAGTCGGTAATGGAAGTTCCACGCCTGACCAAGATCACCCTGAACATGGGTGTTGGTGAGGCTATCGCGGATAAAAAAGTTCTCGAGCACGCAGTTGCTGACTTGACCAAGATCGCCGGCCAGAAGCCAGTGACCACCAAGTCCCGCAAAGCGATCGCAGGCTTCAAAATCCGTGAAGGTTACCCGATCGGTACGATGGTCACCCTGCGCGGCGCTCGCATGTACGAGTTCCTGGATCGCTTCATTACCGTGGCTCTGCCGCGCGTACGCGATTTCCGTGGTGTGAACGGCCGTGCATTTGATGGTCGTGGCAACTACAACATCGGTGTCAAGGAACAGATCATTTTCCCTGAAATCGAATACGACAAGATTGACGCGTTGCGCGGTATGAATATCAGCATCACGACAACCGCTAAGACCGATGACGAAGCCAAAGCTTTGCTCGCCGCCTTTAAATTCCCTTTCAGGAACTGATCATGGCCAAACTGTCACTGATTAATCGTGAGATCAAGCGTGCTGACCTGGTGGCGAAATTCGCCCCTAAGCGCGAAGCTCTCAAGGCCATCGTCGATGACCAATCGAAATCGGAAGAAGAGCGCTACGAAGCTCGCCTGAAACTGCAGGCGCTGCCACGTAACTCGAACCCGACGCGTCAACGTAACCGTTGCGCCATCACTGGTCGTCCGCGCGGCACATTCCGTAAATTCGGTCTGGGTCGTATCAAGCTCCGTGAATTCGCCATGCGTGGTGAAATTCCGGGTATGACAAAAGCAAGCTGGTAATAGGAGAATATGCAATGAGTATGAGCGATCCTATCGCCGATATGCTGACCCGCATTCGCAATGCACAAGGCGTGCAAAAGACGACCGTGGCCATGCCATCGTCGAAAGTCAAAATTGCGATTGCCAGCGTCCTGAAGGACGAGGGTTACATTGAAGATTTCGCTGTTGCCGAAGCTGGTGGCAAAGCGGAACTGAAAATCGGTTTGAAGTATTATGTTGGCCGTCCCGTCATTGAGCGCTTGGAGCGCGTGTCCCGTCCGGGTCTGCGCGTCTACAAGGGTAAAGACGAGATCCCTGTTGTGATGAATGGCTTGGGTGTGGCGATCGTGTCGACTCCGCAAGGCGTCATGACTGACCGCAAAGCACGCGCTACCGGTGTCGGCGGCGAAGTTATTTGCTACGTGGCTTAAGGAGTTACACATGTCTCGAGTAGCTAAAATGCCTATCGTAGTGCCAGCTGGCGCCGAAGTCGCCATCTCCGCACAAGCGATCACCGTAAAAGGCCCGCTGGGCGTACTTTCCCAGGCCCTCACCGGCCAGGTCAAAGTGGAAAACAATGCAGGAACCCTGAGTTTCGACGTGGCGAACGACAGCCGCGAAGCCAATGCCATGTCCGGCACGCTGCGCGCACTGGTCAACAACATGGTTGTTGGCGTCACCAAGGGTTTCGAGAAAAAGCTGAACCTGGTAGGCGTGGGTTACAAGGCGCAAGCTCAAGGCGACAAGCTGAATCTGTCCCTGGGTTTCTCGCACCCTGTAGTGCATGACATGCCAGCTGGCGTTACCTGCGCAACACCAACCCCGACCGAGATCCTGATTAAAGGTATCGACCGTCAACAGGTTGGCCAGGTAGCCGCTGAAGTTCGTGCTTACCGCGCTCCTGAGCCTTATAAAGGCAAGGGCGTTCGCTATGCGGACGAAGTGGTTAAGCTTAAAGAAACCAAGAAGAAGTAATTAGGGGCTGACGATGGATAAGAAAGAATCACGGCTTCGCCGCGGACGCCAAACCCGCATCAAGATTGCGGAATTGAAAGTAAATCGCTTGTCGGTGCATCGCACCAACCTGCACATTTACGCCAACCTGATCAGCCCGGATGCTAAAGTCCTGGTTTCGGCCTCGACGGCTGAAGCGGAAGTTCGCGCTGAACTGGCAGGCCAATCCGGCAAAGGCGGCAATGCCGCTGCTGCAGCCTTGATCGGCAAGCGCGTCGCTGAAAAAGCGTTGAAAGCAGGGATTACCGAAGTTGCGTTTGACCGCTCCGGTTTCCGTTACCACGGCCGTGTGAAAGCGTTGGCAGAAGCCGCACGCGAAGCCGGTCTGAAGTTCTAAGGATCAATCATGGCAAAAATGCAAGCAAAAATGCAAAGCGACAAGCCGGATGATGGCATGCGCGAAAAAATGATCGCGATCAACCGCGTGACCAAAGTGGTCAAGGGTGGTCGTATCATGGGTTTCGCCGCGCTGACCGTAGTTGGTGATGGCGATGGCCGCGTCGGCATGGGCAAGGGCAAATCGAAAGAAGTGCCAGTTGGCGTGCAGAAGGCAATGGAAGAAGCCCGTCGCAACCTGATCAAAGTACCGCTCAAAAACGGCACCTTGCATCACACGGTTGTTGGTCGTCACGGCGCCTCCAAGGTCCTGATGAACCCAGCTAAGCCTGGTACTGGCGTTATCGCTGGTGGCGCAATGCGCGCTATCTTCGAAGTGATGGGCGTGACGGACGTGGTGGCGAAATCCACCGGTTCGAACAACCCATACAACCTGGTACGCGCTACGCTGGACGGCCTGTCGAAAATGAGCACTGCTTCCGATATCGCTGCCAAGCGCGGCAAGTCGGTCGAAGACATTCTGGCTTAAGGTGGACAAAATGACAAACACAGTCAAAGTGCAATTGGTCAAGGGCTTGATCGGTACGCGCGAATCGCATCGCGCTACCGTGCGCGGTCTGGGTCTGCGTCGTGTAAATTCGGTTTCCGAATTGCAAGACACCCCATCCGTACGCGGCATGATCAATAAAGTATCGTATCTCGTTAAAGTTGTCGGGTAAGCCTTCGGGCTTACACGAACGGAGCAAATCATGGAATTGAATACTATTGCACCAGCCGAAGGCGCTAAGCACTACAAGCGTCGCGTCGGTCGCGGTATCGGCTCCGGCCTGGGTAAAACCTCGGGTCGTGGTCACAAAGGTCAGAAATCGCGTTCGGGCGGCTTTCATAAAGTCGGTTTCGAAGGCGGTCAGATGCCTCTGCAACGCCGTCTGCCTAAGCGCGGTTTCAAATCGATGCACGCAACCTTCAAAGCTGAAGTGCGCCTGTCCGATCTGAACAACCTGGCTGTTGGCGATGTCGACATTCTGGTCTTGAAGCAAGCTGGCGTTCTGGGCGTGTTGGCCCGTGACGTGCGCGTGATCTTGTCCGGCGAAATCACCAAAGCGGTGAATTTGAAGGGCTTGAAAGTGTCCGCTGGCGCGAAAGCAGCCATCGAAGCAGCCGGCGGCTCGGTAGCCTGAGTTGACCGCTAACAGCTTGATCGGAGCGAAAATTGGCGACTAATCCACAACTTGCTAAAAGTGCAGCGGCCGGTTTCCCTTGGGGACGGCTCTGGTTTTTGCTTGGCGCATTGGTGGTTTATCGTATCGGTGCTCACGTCCCGGTTCCCGGGATTGACCCGACACAATTAGCCTCGCTGTTCAAGGAGCACGAAGGCGGCGTCCTGGGCATGTTCAACATGTTCTCGGGCGGTGCCTTGTCTCGTTTTACAGTGTTTGCGCTGGGTATCATGCCTTATATCTCGGCCTCGATCATCATGCAATTGCTGTCGATCGTGTCACCGCAGATGGAAGCGTTGAAAAAAGAAGGCGAAGCAGGTCGTCGCAAGATCACCCAGTACACCCGGTATTTCACGGTTGCCCTGGCACTGTTCCAAGCGTTAGGCATTGCAGTCGCACTGGAGTCGCAAGCTGGTCTGGTGTTGGAACCTGGTCTTGCATTCCGCTTCGTGACGGTCGTCACTTTGTTGACCGGAACAATGTTTTTGATGTGGTTGGGTGAGCAAATTACCGAGCGTGGCTTGGGGAATGGCATCTCGATCATCATTTTTGCCGGGATTGCAGCAGGTCTGCCGTCGGCGTTGGGTGGCTTGTTCACTCAAGTGTCGAATGGTTCGATCGGCAGCTTCAGCGCGATTTTCATCGTGATCCTGGTAGCACTGGTAACGTACTTCGTCGTATTCGTCGAACGTGGTCAGCGCAAAATATTGGTCAACTACGCGAAGCGCCAGGTAGGCAACAAGATTTATGGCGGTCAAACCAGCCATTTGCCGTTGAAGCTGAACATGGCCGGCGTGATCCCGCCGATCTTTGCTTCTTCGATCATCTTGTTCCCGGCCACTATCGTGGACTGGTTTTCAAAGGGCGCCGACAACGCTAACCCTGCGGTGCGGTTCTTGAAAGATTTGGCAGCATCGATGGGGCCTGGTGAGCCTATCCATGCGCTGTTGTACGCAGTGGCGATCGTGTTTTTCTGTTTCTTCTATACAGCGCTGGTCTTTAACAGCAAGGAAACAGCGGATAACTTGAAGAAAAGCGGTGCGTTCATTCCCGGGATCCGTCCAGGCGAGCAGACAGCCCGTTACATCGACAAGATCCTGACACGCTTGACACTTGCCGGCGCAGTCTACATCACCCTGGTGTGTTTATTGCCGGAATTTATGCAAGCCCAGTGGAAAGTACCATTCTATTTCGGCGGTACTTCTTTATTGATTATTGTAGTTGTCACCATGGATTTCATGGCGCAAGTACAGAACTACGTGATGTCGCAGCAATATGATTCGCTGCTGCGCAAAGCAAATTTCAAGGGCGGAATTCCGACGCGTTAAGCGCGGTAAACATACCGAATGGCAAAAGACGACGTCATACAGATGCAGGGCGAGATTCTTGAGAATCTCCCAAATGCAACATTTCGAGTGAAGCTGGAGAACGGACACGTGGTGCTCGGGCATATTTCAGGTAAAATGCGGATGAACTATATTCGCATTCTCCCTGGAGACAAGGTGACGGTGGAGTTAACGCCGTACGACCTGAGCCGAGCCCGCATTGTGTTCCGTACCAAGTAACACACTGAATCAAACCAAAGAAGCGAAAGAAAGAGCCCAAAAATGAAAGTTCTCGCATCAGTCAAGCGGATCTGCCGCAACTGCAAGATCATCAAGCGCAAAGGCGTAGTCCGCGTTATCTGCGTGGAACCACGTCACAAGCAGCGTCAAGGTTAATCGAGGAATAACAAATGGCACGTATTGCAGGGGTTAATATCCCAAATCATCAGCATACCGTTATCGGCCTGACGGCCATCTACGGTGTGGGCCGTCCACGCGCAGAGAAAATCTGTGCATCGACCGGTGTAGCAACCAACAAAAAGATCAAAGATCTGGATGACAGCGAACTGGAAAAGCTGCGCGATGAAGTAGGTAAATTCATCGTCGAAGGCGATCTGCGTCGTGAACTGTCCATGAACATCAAGCGTTTGATGGATCTGGGTTGCTACCGCGGCATGCGTCATCGTAAGGGTCTGCCTTGCCGTGGCCAGCGTACGCGTACGAACGCACGTACCCGCAAGGGACCGCGTAAAGCCGCTCAATCGCTGAAAAAATAATCCGCTAGGGAATAATTATGGCTAAGTCGCAAAATAACGCCGCATCAGCACGCGTGCGTAAAAAAGTTAAAAAGAACGTCGCTGAAGGCATCGCACATGTCCACGCTTCGTTCAATAACACCATCATTACCATCACCGATCGTCAAGGCAATGCCTTGTCGTGGGCTACCTCCGGCGGTGCAGGCTTCAAGGGTTCGCGTAAATCGACCCCGTTCGCAGCGCAGGTCGCCGCGGAAGCCGCTGGTAAAGTGGCTGTTGAGTGTGGCGTCAAGAACCTGGAAGTACGTATCAAGGGCCCAGGTCCTGGTCGTGAATCCGCCGTTCGCGCGCTGAACAACCTGGGCATCAAGATCACCGAGATCCAGGACGTGACGCCGGTACCGCACAACGGTTGCCGTCCACCGAAACGTCGTCGTATCTAAGATAGTGTTGCAGAGGGCGCTTCGGCGCCAGCTGCTTTGCTGTCTGTTGTAACTCAGTACAGTTGTGTGAAAACGCTGGAGCAGGGAGCCGGAAACGGTTATACTGCCCGGCTGTTCTTGCCTGTCAAATCCTGTTTGACGGGTTTTTCGTTTTCAGCCACCGTCTGATTGAAACCAAATCAGACTAGCGCCTAACCGCATCAGTGTGTTTGATCATGCATGTGGCTGGGGCGTTATCATTTAAAAAAAGGAAGTATCGTGGCACGTTATATCGGACCTAAAGCAAAACTTTCCCGCCGTGAAGGTACAGACCTGTTCCTGAAGAGCGCACGTCGCTCGCTGGACAGCAAGTGCAAACTGGACGTCAAGCCAGGCCAGCACGGTGTCAAATCCGGCGCCCGCACCTCGGACTACGGTAACCAACTGCGCGAAAAGCAAAAAGTCAAGCGCATGTACGGCGTGCTGGAACGTCAATTCCGCCGCTACTTCGCTGAAGCAGACCGTCGTAAAGGCAACACCGGCGAAACGCTGTTGAAGTTGCTGGAAACGCGTCTGGACAACGTTTGCTACCGCATGGGCTTTGGCTCGACCCGCGCTGAAGCGCGTCAATTGGTCAGCCACAAAGCGTTCACCGTGAACGGTATCGTTGTGAACATCGCTTCGTACGCAGTTAAAGTTGGCGACATCGTTGCTGTTCGTGAAAAATCGAAAAAGCAAGTGCGTATCGTTGAAGCACTGTCGCTGGCTGAACAAGTTGGTATGCCTAGCTGGGTTTCGGTTGATGCCAAGAAAATGGAAGGTACTTTCAAGTCCCTGCCAGAGCGTAACGAAATCGCTAACGACGTCAACGAATCGCTGATCGTCGAGCTGTACTCGCGTTAATAGTAGTTAGCAAGACTCCCGCCCACTCACTTTCTTGAGTGGGCGTTTTACTAATGCCATCAGCCTTATCGGTGTAATGAGCCGAGGGTATTGAAAAGGACATTTCATGCAAAACAGTTTGTTGAAGCCACGTATTATCGATGTTGAAGCTCTCGGTGCAGGTCACGCCAAGGTCGTGATGGAACCCTTCGAGCGCGGCTATGGCCACACATTGGGTAACGCGTTGCGCCGCGTTCTGCTGTCGTCGATGGTGGGCTACGCGCCGACCGAAGTGACGATCGCTGGCGTCGTCCACGAATATTCCTCCCTCGATGGCGTGCAAGAAGACGTCGTCGATCTGTTGCTGAACTTGAAGGGTGTGGTTTTCAAAGTCCACAACCGCGATTCGGTAACCCTGACCCTGAAAAAAGAAGGCGAAGGCGCGATCCTGGCCTCCGACATCGACCTGCCGCATGACGTCGAACTGATCAACCCTGACCACGTGATCGCCCACCTGACCGCTGGTGGCAAGCTGGACATGCAGATCAAGGTTGAAAAAGGCCGCGGCTACGTTCCTGGTAACGTGCGTCGCCTGTCGGAAGACACGAACAAGACCATCGGCCGCATCATTCTCGATGCGTCGTTCTCGCCAGTGCGCCGTGTATCGTACTTCGTTGAATCGGCCCGCGTTGAACAGCGTACCGACCTGGACAAGCTGATCATCAACATCGAAACCAACGGCGTGATCTCGCCGGAAGAAGCGATCCGCCAGTCGGCCCGCGTCCTGGTGGACCAGTTGAATGTGTTCGCTGCCCTGGAAGGCACGGAAGCCGCCGCCGAAGCGCCATCGCGCGCTCCGCTGGTCGATCCTATCCTGTTGCGTCCAGTCGACGATCTGGAGTTGACCGTGCGTTCGGCGAACTGCCTGAAAGCGGAAAACATCTACTACATCGGCGACCTGATCCAACGTTCGGAAAACGAACTGCTGAAAACGCCAAATCTGGGCCGCAAGTCCCTGAACGAAATCAAGGAAGTGCTGGCATCGCGCGGCTTGACCTTGGGCATGAAGCTGGAAAACTGGCCGCCTGCCGGCCTGGAAAAGTAATTCGTAGTTGTAGCAAACTGCCTGGGACAGGTGTCCCAGGCTTTTATTTTGTAGTACCAAACCGGCCCGCGATGAAGCTTCTGCCTCATTGATCGAAGAGCTGGAATTTAAACACTCACCGAAAGGATTTATCATGCGTCACGGTCACGGCCTCCGTAAACTGAATCGTACCTCGTCCCACCGTCTGGCAATGCTGCGCAACATGACAGTATCGCTGCTGCGTCACGAAGCGATCAAAACCACCCTGCCAAAAGCAAAAGAACTGCGTCGCGTTGTCGAGCCAATTCTGACCCTGGGCAAAACCGATTCCCTGGCAAACAAGCGTCTGGCCTTCAACCGCCTGCGCGACCGTGAAATGGTCGTCAAACTGTTCGCTGAACTGGGCCCACGTTTCGCCAACCGTAACGGTGGTTATGTACGTATCCTGAAAATGGGTTTCCGCGTCGGCGATAACGCTCCTATGGCGTTCGTTGAACTGATGGATCGTCCAGATACGACCGAAGCAGTTGAAGTTGCTGGCGAGTAATCCCAGTAATTGCATCTGAGAAAGCCAGGCCTAGCCTGGCTTTTTTGTTTTCTGCTGCAGCTATCCTTGCTGCGGTGTACTATTCTTCTTTCGCGCCGGCCCGGCACAAGCGCTGCCTGCTCCGCGCGTCCTCTGTCGAATGGTCGAAAAGGTAGTTCATGTCCCGTTTCCCCTCCAGCGCCACCGCGCGCGCCGCTCCCCTGCATCAACTGCTGCTCTGGTTTGCCACCTGTTTACTGCTGGCCATGGCCGTCTTTGGCGCCAGCCAGGCCCGTGCCGACGATGAATTCCTCGATCCGGAACTGGCCTTCAAGTTTTCCGCCCGCATGCAGGATCCGTCCACCATCGCCGTCACCTATGTGATCGCCGATGGCTACTATATGTACCACGAGCGCTTCAAGTTCGAGGCCGTGGGCGCCAAACTGGGCACGCCCGTGTATCCGGCTGGCAAGGTCAAGTTTGACGACACCTTCCAGAAGAACGTGGAAACGTTCCGCAAGACGCTCACCATCACGATTCCTGTTGAAGCGGCCGGCGCGTTCACCCTGAAGGCGACGGGCCAGGGCTGCTCCGACAAGGGCTTGTGCTATGCGCCGCAGGATGCCACGGCCCAGCTGGTGGGCGGTGGCGGCGGCCAGAGCATGGCGCCGGGCGGCTTGCCGTCGAAATTCGCCTTGCCCGCCGCGCCGGCAGTCGACACGGCGGCCGTCAACGGCCCGCAGGCGCAGGCGTCGCCTGGCGTGTCCGTGCTGAGCATTCCCCAGGCGAACATCACCAGCACGCCCGAGCCGGTCGCGGCGGCGCCCGTGGCGGCAAGCGCCGCGCCGGCGCAAAGCGAGATGGGCAAGATCGAAGCGGCCCTGAAGGGCGGCAAGCTGCTCGTCATCGTGCCGCTGTTCATGCTGCTGGGACTGGGCCTGGCTTTTACGCCGTGCGTGCTGCCGATGGTGCCGATTTTGTCGTCGATCATTATCGGCGATGGTGGCAAGGTCAGCCGTTCGCGCGGCTTGCTGCTGTCGCTGACGTACGCGCTGGGCATGGCCATCGTCTACACGGCGCTGGGCGTGGCGGCTGGTCTGGCGGGGGAAGGCCTGGCGGCGCAACTGCAAAATCCGTGGGTGCTGGGTTTCTTTGCCTTGCTGATGGCGGGCCTGGCCCTGTCGATGTTCGGTTTTTATGAGCTGCAAGTACCGGCTTTCCTGCAAGGCAAGCTGACGTCCGTGTCGAACCAGCAATCGTCGGGCCGCCTGGCGGGCGTGTTCGTCATGGGCGCCATTTCCGCCCTGATCGTGGGGCCATGCGTGGCCGCTCCGCTGGCCGGCGCCTTGCTGTACATCAGCCAGACGCGCGACGTCGTCATCGGCGGCGGTGCCCTGTTTGCCATGGCCGTGGGCATGAGCGTGCCCTTGCTGTTAGTGGGCGTGTCGGCCGGCACCTTGCTGCCGCGCGCCGGCGCCTGGATGGATGCCGTCAAGCGCTTCTTTGGCGTGCTGCAGCTGGGCGTGGCCTGGTGGCTGGTCTCGCCCGTGCTGCCGGGCGCCGTGCAAATGCTGGGCTGGATGGTCTTGTTCGTCGGCTACGGCATGTATCTGCTGGTGGGCAAGAGCGGCGCGAAGAACGCGTGGGTAGCCAAGGCCTTTGGCCTCGTGTTTGCCGTGCTGGGCGCGATGCAACTGGTGGGCGTGGCCAGCGGTGGCCGCGACCCGCTGGCGCCGCTGGCGCACCTCGGTGGTGGCCAGGTGCACGCGCAACCATTTACGCGCGTAAAGACCGTGGCGCAGCTCGACGCGGCGCTGGCGCAATTGAATGGCAAGCCGGCCTTGCTGGACTTTTATGCTGACTGGTGCGTGTCGTGCATCGAGATGGAAAAGCTGACCTTTGTCGATCCCGCCGTGCGCGAGAAGATGGGGCAAGCCGTGCTGCTGCAAGTGGATGTGACGGCCAATGATGCGGACGACAAAGCCATGCTGAAACGTTTCCAGCTGTTCGGCCCGCCGGGCATCATCATGTTCAACCCGCAGGGACAGGAGATCGCCCAATCGCGCGTAATCGGCTTCCAGAACGCCGCCACTTTCCTGACCTCGTTGCGCAAGCTCGACGGGCAATAAGCCGTCGCTTGTCTCGCGAATAAGAAAAAGCCTGCAATGCAGGCTTTTTCTATTTCTGCGCCAGTTAAAACTTAACCAGCTTTGGGCTGCTGATGCATGCCATGGTGCCCGCCGCGGTGGTGGCCGCCGTGCTTGCCGCCAGGCACGCTGTCATCAAACACTTTCTTTTGCTCCGGCGTCAGCACGGCGTAGAACGTTTTCAGCGAGGCCAGACGGCTTTCCTGGTCTACGATGCGTTCCTTCGACATGGCGATCCATTGCTCCATGCGTTCCGGGGCCGACAGCTTGGCCATCGCTTCGCGCTTGGCTTTCCAGTCACCCATCGGTTTTTTCGGCGCGTTGGCGGCCGTGAAAGTGACCCAGGCCGGTTCTTGCGCGGCTGTCAGCTTCAGCTTGTCGTGCAGGCGGGCCTGGTACTTGGCCATGCGCTCGGCGGGATTGCTGGCGCGGTGCTGGCCGCGCTGGCCTTCATGTTGCATTTTGCTGCTGGCGGCAGGCGCGCTGGCGGCCGCTTCCTGGGCGTGGACGGTCAGCGATGCCGCGCCCATGCCGAGCACGCTCATGGCGATGATCAAATTCTTGCGCAGGGTTGTCATTGAGGCGTTCATCTGGATTCCTTTGTAAAAGTGGGGGATGTACATGTTGCTGCACATGAATCCATGGTGGACTCTCCATGTTTCCCCGAAGTGTCCGCTGTCAGACAGTTTGTATCTATATGTTTCTTCGGGTCTTCTATATACAAGACGATACAAATGCGCTGTGCAAGGGCAGGGGAAGTGGGGATAATTCGTACCATGGAACCCACTTCTACAATTCTCATCGTCGACGATGACCGCGATATCCGCAGCTTGCTGGCGGACTACCTGGAAACGAACGCCTACCGCACCCTGGGCGCGGCGGATGGCACGGCCATGTGGAAAATCCTCGATGAAACGCGGCCCGACCTGATCGTGCTCGACTTGAACCTGCCTGGCGACGACGGCCTGACCTTGTGCCGCAAGCTGCGCGCCCAATCGACGGTGCCCGTGATCATGTTGACGGCACGCAATGAACCGCTGGACCGTATCCTGGGCCTGGAAATGGGCGCCGACGATTATTTGCCGAAACCGTTTGAACCGCGCGAATTGCTGGCGCGCATACGCAGCGTGCTGCGCCGCAGCCATGCCATGCCGTCGAACGTGCCGTCGGACAAGGCGCAGCAAATCCGCTTTTCCGGCTGGACCCTGGACCTGACGGCGCGCCATTTGCTCAATCCCACGGGCCTGGTGATCATGCTGTCGGGGGCGGAATTCCGCCTGCTGCGCGTGTTCCTGGAACACCCGAACCGCGTGCTCAACCGCGACCAGCTGCTGAACCTGACGCAGGGCCGCGACGCCGATCCGTTCGACCGCTCGATCGATATCCAGATCAGCCGCCTGCGGCAAAAGCTCGGTGAAGATGCCCGCTTGCCGCAAATCATCAAGACCGTGCGCAACGGCGGCTACGTGCTGGCCGGCCAGGTCAATGTGGAGCCGCACGCGTGAAGGCCTTCCTGGGCTCGATGACGGGCAGGGTCTTCATGTTTTTGCTGATCGGCATCGTCGCTTCTGCCGCGCTGACGCAGTGGCTGGCCGTGGGCGAACGCCAGCGCGCCATCGAGCAATACCGCGACTATCACGCCGTTGAGCGGGCCGAGCAGCTGGTAATGGCGGCCGACATGGTGCCGCTGGCCTCGCGCGCCGCCTATCTGAAAGTGGCCAACAAGGGCAGCGTGCGCCTGGAGCTGCGTCCTGACGTCGAGCATGTACCGGGCAAGCCGACGGAATTTTCCACCGCCCTGCAAGCCAAGCTGGGCGAAGGCTTCAAGGTCAGCGCGCTGGCCGAACGGCCGGCCGCCTGCGTCAAGCCGCGCCAGAGGCCGGGCATGTTTTCCGCCAAGCCATGGGGCGGCACGTGCGAAAACCTCGACGTGCGCATGCAGGACGGCCACGTGCTGCGCCTGATGGTCTTGCCGCCGCGCCAGCAGCCGCCGTTCAATGAACACAACGACTGGATGACCCTGCTGCCTTTCCTGATCAGCATCGCCATCCTCGCCTACCTGGTCACGCGCATGACCATGCGCCCGCTCAAGCAGCTGGCGCAGGCGGCGAAAGACCTGGGCAACGACATCAACCACCCGCCGCTGGCCCTGTCGGGCGCCAGCGAGATCCGCCAGGCCAGCGCCGCCTTCAACGCCATGCAGGCGCGCATCCGCCAGCATATTTCCCAGCGGACACAGATGCTGGCAGCTATCACGCACGACTTGCAGACGCCGCTGACGCGCTTGCGCTTGCGCCTGGAAAAAGTGGCCGATACGGAATTGTATGACCGCCTGGTGGGCGACCTGTCGGCCATGCAAAGCATGGTCAAGGAAGGGCTGGATCTGGCCCGCTCGATGGACAGCACGGAAGCGATGCAGGCGCTCGATCTTGACTCCCTGCTTGACAGTGTTTGCTCCGACGCGGCCGACGCCGGCCAGAAAGTCAGCCTCGGTGGACAGGCGGGCATGGCCTTGATGGCGCGTCCGATCGCCATGCGGCGCTGCCTGGTGAACCTGATCGACAATGCCGTCAAATATGGCCAGTACGCGCAGGTGACCGTCGAACGCATTCCCGGCGCCGCGCGCATCCGCATCCGCGATGGCGGGCCGGGCATTGCACCAGATCAACTGGCGAAAGTGTTCGAACCGTTTTACCGCATCGAGACGTCGCGTTCGCGCGAATCGGGCGGTACGGGCCTGGGCCTGACCATCGCGCGCAATATTGCCGAGCAGCACGGCGCCACGGTTTTGCTGTCTAATCACGTCGACGGTGGACTGGAAGTTACCCTCATCGTGCCAGAGTATTACGCAGGAAAGTGAGCATTTCCGTGCGACAATATTGTGCTTTATGCCCCCTGGCAACTACATTCAACCTGCGGCCCTGCGCTGCAACAGCGTGACAGAACAATGAAAAAGACTAGTCTGGCAATCCTCGTGGGTGCGGCCCTGTGTATCGGTGGCGGCATCTGGTATTTCAACCATCAGCCAGGCAAGGTGGCCGGTGGGCAGGATGGCAAAGGGGGCAAGGGCGGGCAGGCGCCGACGACGGTGAGTGTGGTCACTCCGGTACGCCAGGATGTGCCGATGGTGCTGCAAGCCAATGGCAGCGTGATGCCGATCAGCAGCGTCGATTTGCACCCGCAGACGACCAGCACGATTACCAAGGTGCATATCCGCGAAGGCCAGTTCGTCAGGCAGGGCGAGCTGATGTTCACCCTGGACGCGCGCAGCGAGCACGCGAATGTCGACAAGGCGCAGGCGCAGGTCTTGCGCGACCGTGCCTCGGTACAGGACTTCGAGCGCCAGCTCAAGCGCAACCAGGATTTGCTGAGCAAAAATTTCATCGCCCAGGGCGCCGTCGATACCCTGCAAAGCCAGCTCGACGCGGCACGCGCCTTGCTGGCCGCCGACCAGGCCGCCTTGCGCGCCGCCCAGGTCGACTCCAGCTACACCGTCCTGCGCGCCCCGCAGAGCGGCCGGGTGGGCGCCATCAATGTCTATGCGGGCAGCCTGGTGCAGCCGACCACCTCGCTGACCAGCATCACCCAGCTCGACCCGATCGACGTGGTCTTCACCTTGCCGGAAAGCAGCCTGTCGGGCTTGCTGGCGGCGCAAAAGGCGGGCGAGGTGCCCGTCACGGCGCTGTTGTCGGACGCGGGCGGCAAGCAGCTCGATGGCAAACTGAACTTCATCGACAATGCCGTCGATCCCGCCACGGGCGTGATCAGGATCAAGGCCCGTTTCAATAATGGCGGCACCGATTTGTGGCCAGGCCAGTACGTCAATACGCAGCTGACCGTGCGCACCCTCAAGGAGGCGCTGGTGATCCCGCAAAACGCCATCATCACGAGTACCGCCGGCACCTTCGTGTACTCGATGGAAGCGGACAGCACGGCCAAGATGCGAAAGATTGCCCGCGTGTATGCATTCGGGCCGAATGCCGTCGTCACCGGCCTGGCGGGCGATGAAAAAGTCATCGTCGATGGCAAGCAGAACTTGCGTCCGGGTAGCAAGGTGCGCCTGGTGGAAAAACACAAGGCAGCCGATGGCGCCGCCGCAGCGCAGGGCAAGCCAGCATGAACCTGTCCGAACTGAGCATCCGCCGCCCCGTCATGGTGGTGCTGCTGTCCCTCTCCATCATCCTGGCCGGCGTGCTGGCCTACCTGCAAATTCCCGTGGCGGCCTTGCCGAGCTACAACACGCCCGTCATCAACGTCAGCGCCGACCTGGCCGGCGCCAGCCCGGAAACCATGGCCTCGTCCGTGGCCTTGCCGCTGGAAAAACAGTTTTCCACCATTTCCGGCCTCAGCCTGATCACGTCCACGAGTACCTTGGGCAATACTTCGCTGACCCTGGAATTTGACGCCAGCATCAACGTCAACGAGGCGGCCGTCGACGTGCAGGCGGCCCTGCTGCGCGCGCAGCGCCAGTTGCCGACGGAAATGACGGACTTGCCGTCCTACCGCAAGGTCAATCCGGCCGATGCACCCGTGCTGTTCATCCAGATGACGTCGCCTTCGCTGAACTTGTCGGATCTTAACGATTATGCGGAAAATCTGATCGCGCCCAGCCTGTCGACCTTGCCTGGCGTGGCCCAGGTTATCGTCAATGGCCAGAAGCGCTTTGCCGTGCGCGTGCGTGCCCGTGCCGACCTGATGAATGCGCGCAATTTGACGATGGACGAGCTGGCCATTGCCTTGCGCACCTCGAATACGAATTCCCCGCTGGGCATCCTTGACGGCCCCAGCCAGACCCTGACCATCCAGGGCAATCCGCAAATGATGAAGGCGGCCGATTTTGCCGAACTCATCGTCGCCAGCCGCAACGGCCAGCCCGTGCGCCTGAAAGACGTGGCCGAGGTGGAAGACAGCTTTCAATCGATCAAGGCCGTCGGCAGTTTCAATGGCGAGCGCTCGATCAGCCTGATGGTGCAGCGTCAGCCGGACGCCAACACCGTGCAAGTGGTCGATGGCGTGCGTCGTTTGTTGCCAGGCTTCAAGGAGCAATTGCCGCAATCGATACAGATCAGCCTGGTCAACGACCGTTCGCTGTCGATCCGCGAAGCCATCCACGACGTGAATCTGACCCTGGCCCTGACGGTGGTGCTGGTGGTGCTGGTAATCTTTTTGTTCCTGCACCGCGCGGCCGCCACCTTCATTCCAGCCGTCACCATGCCGATTTCCCTGCTGGGCGCCCTGGCCCTGCTGTACTGGCTTGGCTACAGCCTCGACAACGTCTCCCTGCTGGGCATTACCCTGGCCGTGGGCCTCGTTGTCGACGATGCCATCGTGGTGCTGGAAAACATCGTGCGCCATATCGAGATGGGCAAGAAGCCGATACGCGCGGCGCTGGAAGGGGCGAAAGAGATGGGCTTTACCATCATCTCGATTTCCGTCTCGCTGGTGGCCGTGTTCATCCCCATCTTCTTCATGCCGGGCGTGATCGGCTTGCTGTTCCATGAGTTCGCCGTTGTCGTCTCGCTGGCCGTGCTGGTGTCCGCCGTCGTGTCGCTGACCCTGGTGCCGATGCTGGCCAGCCGCTTCCTGCCGGCCGACTCGCGCGAGCACAATGACAGCGACCCCAGTCATGGCGAAAAAACCTTTATCGGCCGCCATTTCGAGGCCGGTTTCACGGCATTGCGCAACGGCTATGTGCATCTGCTCGACAAGGCCCTGGCGCACCGCAATGTGGTGCTGTTCGTCGCCGTATGCACTTTCGCGCTGACGGTGCTGCTGTACGCGACCATTCCGAAAGGTTTCTTCCCCGAGGAAGACCTGGGCCAGATCCAGGTGAATACGGAAGCGTCGGAAGACATCTCATCTGCGGCACTGCAGGATTTGCAGGCGCGCGTGGCGGCCGTGCTCAAGGCGGACCCGAGCGTGCAGGATGTGACCTCGTTCGTCGGCGGTGGCAACACGGGCCGCATGTTCATGGTCTTGAAACCGCGCAGCGAGCGGCCGAAAATGCCTGTGGTGCTGGAAAACCTGCGCCGCGCGGCGGGCACCGTGCCCGGCATGGCCGTGTATTTCCGGCCCGTGCAAAACTTGCAGCTGGGCGGACGTCAGAGCAAGAGCCGCTACCAGTACACCTTGCAAAGCGTCAGTCCCGACGCCTTGAATGATTGGGCGGAAAAGTTTATTGCCGGCATGCGCACGGATCCCGCCTTCCGCGACGTCACCAGCGATTCGCAGATCAAGGGCTTGCAGGCATCGCTCCGGATCGACCGCGACAAGGCCAACCTGCTGGGCGTGCAAATGTCCGATATCCGCACTGCCCTGTACAGCGCCTTTGGCGAGCGGCAAGTGTCGACCATTTATTCGTCGGCGGCCAGCTATTACGTGATCCTGGAAGCGGCCATGGCCGACCGCCAGTATGACGATGCGCTCACGCGCGTGTCCGTGCGCAGCAAGACGGGCGAGCTGGTGAAACTGTCGAGTATTGCCTACGTGGAACGCACGATCGGCCCCACGTCCGTCAATCACCAGGGGCAGTTGCAGGCCGTCACCATCGCCTTCAACCTGGCGCCCGACGTGCCGCTGGGCATTGCCACAGGCAAGATCGACGCGATGGCCAAGGACATGAGCTTGCCGGCCTCCATCATCACGCGCTATGGCGGCGACGCGGCCGTATTCCAGAGCTCGCAATCGAGTCAGATCATCCTCATCATTGCCGCGCTGGCCGTGATCTATGTGCTGCTCGGCGTGCTGTATGAAAGCTATATCCACCCGCTGACCATCCTGGCCGGCTTGCCGTCGGCGGCCGTGGGCGCGCTGTTGACCCTGCGCCTGTTCGGCATGGACCTGACCATGATCGCCATCATCGGTATCCTGATGCTGATCGGCATCGTCAAGAAAAACGCCATCATGATGATCGACTTCGCCCTGCATGCGCAGCGCAACGACGGGCTGGCGCCGGCCGAGGCCATCCGCCAGGCGTGCATCCTGCGTTTCCGTCCCATCATGATGACGACGGCGGCGGCCCTGATGGGCGCCTTGCCGATCGCCCTGGGCCTGGGCGCCGGCGCGGAATTGCGCCAGCCGCTGGGCCTGGCCGTGGTCGGTGGCTTGCTGTTTTCGCAAGTGATTACCCTGTTCATCACCCCCGTCATCTATCTGTTCCTCGACAAGTACAGCGGCACGGGACCGATGACGGACGAGCAATTGGTGGCGCTCGACAACAAGTCCTGAGCCGCCACACGGCCACCACCGGCGCCCCGTTCCTCAGTGAATGCGGCGCCGGTTTTGTATGGGCCGTGATACATACGGTAACAACCGTCAAGGCATGGCTCGGGTACGCTGATACCGCTGCAAGGAATGTCGCTATCCTGTACGCTTCGGGTTGGAAATGCCGAGGAAGTGTTCCCAAAGGCTAGGGACTCTGGCACTATGGCTGCCCTGTAATGTTATTTCTTCGCTACACAGAAAGCACGATTCATTTTGCATGACACGACCCATTTGATGGCTGCCGATTCCGATGTTTGCCCCACCTGCGGGCAAGTGATCCAGCCGCCACCGGCCTACGGGTCCAGGACCAGCACCATGCGCAAGGTGGCGCTCGGCGTGTCCGTCTTGCTGCACGTGCTGCTGGCGGCGTATGTACTGTTGCGCAGCGACACGATCGAAAAGATCCCGCCGCCGAAGAAGGAAAGCGCGATGGTCTACATCGCGCCGCTGAAAGACAAGCCGCAGCCGAAGCCGCAACCGAAACCCACGCCGAAACCGAAGGACACGAAAGTGGCCAAGGTGAAACCGCCGCCGGCGCCGAGCAAGCGCGTGGTGACGAAAGACGTGCCGCGCGACAAGCCGAAACTGGAAACGTTTACGCCGCCGCTGGTGTCGAAAGTGCCGTTGCCGCCGCCGCCCGCTGAAGACATGAGCTCGATGATCGAGCAGCGCCGCAAGCAGCGCCAGGCGCAAAATCCCGCGCCGCCGGCCGAGGAAAGCGAAAACGACCGCGCCATGCGCGTGGCCAAGGCGAATATCGCCGGCGCCCAGGGACGCAATTCCGGCAGCGACCGCGAGGATTCGGGCGGCGTGTTTTCCATCGTCAACCAGACTTCGTTCAGCGCGGAAGTCAAGTTCAAGGGCTGGAATGGCAACTTCAAGCGCAACTGGCTGAAGCAGGAAAAAGTCGAGCTGGGCAATGAGCCCGATATCGAAACGGCCATCGTGAAAAAGATGATCCAGCTGATCCGTGCTGAAAAGCCTGGTGATTTCGTCTGGGAATCGCGGCGCCTGGGACGCAACGTCAACCTCAGCGCCCGCGTGGAAGACACGGCCGAGCTGATGGCTTTCCTGCGGCAGGAATTCTTTTCCGAAAAGCGGCCAGGGCCGGGACGGCGCTAGGCGCCAGGATGCGCTGCATAAAAAAAGGCTGCGCCGTGTGAACGGGCAGCCTCTTTTACACAGCGTTGATCTCGATCAAGCCGGTTTGTCGGTTCCCGCTTCCGGCTCGACGTCGTCTTCCATGTCGATCAGTTCGACCATCTGGGCCGCGCCATCTTCGCTGATGCCGGCCAGTTCCATGATCTTGTCGTTGGCTTCGTCGATACCGACGCGCTTCAGCGCCGAGAACAGTTGCACGGTGAACGGGAAGCCGACGCCGTCTTCATCCACATAGCTGTCGAGCTTGGCTTTCGCCTGGCGCAAGGCGTTCACGGATTCATTGCGGTTCAGCTTATCGACCTTGGTCAGGATGCAGTGGATCGGTTTGCCCGTCGGGGCGAACCATTCCAGCATTTGAATGTCCAGGTCGGTGAACGGGCGGCGCGAATCCATGATCAGGATCAAACCGGCCAATTGCTCGCGGCGTTGCACGTAGTCACCCAGCAGGCGCTGCCAGTGCAATTTGGCCGAGCCCGATACTTCCGCGTAGCCATAACCCGGCAAGTCGACCAGCAGGCATTCGATCTCTTCGACGATGGTGGCATCCTTGCGGTGCTGCGCCACGTGAGCGCCGCCGATGGAGAAGTAGTTGATGTGCTGGGTACGGCCAGGTGTCTTGGAGGCGAACGCCAAGCCTTTCTGATTACACAAGATGTTGATGGCGGTCGATTTACCGGCATTGGAGCGGCCGGCAAAGGCGATTTCCGGCACCGTGGTATCGGGCAGGTCACGCAATTGGTTGACGGTCGTAAAGAAGCGGGCTTGCCAGAGTTTTGACATGGGAATAGTAAAGCAACAAAAGGGAGCGATAAGGGAGCGATAACGCCAAGAAGCTATTGTACAATAAGGGGTTGTTTATTGTTGCCGGCGTAGCAGCGATGCGGCTTGCGGCCCTGAAAATAAAGCAAAAATCCACAGGGCGCGGCAATGTCCACCACTAATTTCTCACTGTCTCAGGGTGCCTGAATGAATCGTGCGTTTTCACCGTTGTTCAAATCCATGCTGCTCGCTTTGCTGGCTGTATCGGCAACTGCCTCCGCGGTCGAAGCACCGAAACCGGCTGTCAAGGCCGACGCTGCCAAGGGCGCTGCCCTGTACGCCGATGGCGACGCGGCGCGCGGCTTGCCTGCCTGCGTCTCCTGCCATGGCGCGGCCGGCAATTCGACCATCACGGTCAATCCGAAGCTGGCCGGCCAGCACGAAAGCTATATTTACAAGCAACTGGTCGATTTCACCACGCCGCAGCGCAACCAGCCCGTCATGACGACGTACGCGAAGATGCTCAGCGACGCCGACAAGAAGAATATCGCCGCCTACCTGGGCACGCAGCTGTCCAAGCCGGGCGCCGCGAAAAACAAGGATACGATCGACCTGGGCAAGAAAATCTACCGTGGTGGCATTGCTTCCAAGCAAGTTGCCGCCTGCGCCAGCTGTCATGGCGCGACGGGCAATGGCATTCCCGTCCAGTATCCGCGCATCGCCGGCCAGCACCAGGATTACACGGTGGCCCAGCTGACGATGTTCCGCAGCACCAAGGCTGATGCCCGCAAGAACAGCGCTGAAATGCACACCATCGCCGCCCGCATGTCGGATGACGAGATCGCTGCCGTGGCCGACTATATCGCCGGCCTGAAGTAAGTTTTCATAGTGGCAAGCGATTGCCAGGCGCATCAGTGCGCGTGAACAAGGGCGGCCGTGTCAACGGGCTGCCCTTTTTCATGGCAGGGGCCAAACAGGAGTATGCTGCCGCCTTGCGCGGAGAAACACTCTGCTCCATGCCTACATTTTCTTGAAGATTGCATATCCCGTATGAGTATCCACGTATGAGCACAGGCACGACCGGAATCGAGTTAAAGACCCAACGCCGCAGCCTGGCTGAATTCGTCGAGCTGGTCTCGTCGATGCGCTTTGCCATCAGCCTGCTGACCCTGATCGCCGTCGCGTCCGTCATCGGCACCGTGCTCAAGCAAAACGAGCCCATGCCCAATTATGTCAACCAGTTCGGCCCGTTCTGGTTCACCGTTTTCGACAAGCTGAGCCTGTATTCCGTGTATTCGGCCTGGTGGTTCCTCGTCATCATGGGCTTTCTCGTCGCCTCGACCTCGCTGTGCATCGTGCGCAATGCGCCGAAGATGCTCAAGGACATGCGCAGCTGGCGCGAAACCGTACGCGAGCAATCGCTGCGCAATTTCCACCACAAGCTGGAATGGCAGGCGCCGCTGCCGCGCGCCGTGCTGGCCCAGCAGATGGTGATGCGCCTGAAAGACGCCGGCTACGGGGCCAAGGTGGTCGAGAAGGACAACGCCACCCTGGTCGCGGCCAAGCGGGGCGCGGCCAATAAATGGGGCTATATTTTTGCCCACGGCGCCATCGTCATCATTTGCGTGGGCGGCTTGCTCGATTCGGAAATGCCGATTCGCGTACAGCAATGGTTCTTTGGCAAGACGCCGTTCTCCGGCAGCGGCGTGATCGCCGATATTCCCGCCCAGCACCGCCTGAGCCTGTCGAACCCCACTTTCCGCGGCAACACCATGATTCCGGAAGGCTCGTCGAGCAACACGGCCATCATTCCCCAGGCCGATGGCGTGCTGATCCAGGACTTGCCCATCACCATCCTGCTGAAAAAATTCCACATCGATTTCTACAGCACCGGCATGCCCAAGCTGTTTGCCAGCGATGTCGTCATCACCGATCATGTGACGGGAGAAAGTTTTCCTGCCACCATCAAAGTCAACCAGCCGCTGTTGTACAAGGGCCTGGCCCTGTACCAGTCCAGCTTTGAGGATGGCGGCAGCAAGCTCAAGTTGACGGGTTTTCCCATGACGGGCAAGACGACGAAACGCTTCGATATCGGCGGCGAAGTGGGCGGCAGCACGCCGCTCGAACGCAGCGATGGCAATTCCTACACGGTGGAATGGTCGGGTTTCCGCCCGTTTAACGTGGAAAACCTCAGCGCGGGCCAGGATGTGCGCGCCGTCAGCAAGGCGGAAAGTTTCAACGATAAATTCGCCGTCGGCCTCGATAAACGCCTGGGCTCGGCCGCGAAGAACGCGAACAACAAGGACCTCAAGAACGTGGGGCCATCGGTGCAATACAAATTGCGCGACAAGACGGGCCAGGCGCGCGAGTACCAGAACTATATGCAGCCCGTCACCGTGGATGGCACGACGGTGTTCCTGGCCGGCATGCGCGTCAACCCCAGCGACCCGTTCAGCTATCTGCGCATTCCCGCCGATGACAATTACAGCGTGAACGAATGGATGCGCTTGCGTGCCGCGCTGCAAGATCCGGCATTGCGCCAGCAGGCGGCCACGCGCTATGCGGCGCGCGCCATGCCGCAAGCGGGTGCGGAAGCCTTGCGCGGCCAGTTGCAGGAATCGGCCGCGAAGAGCCTCGGCATCTTTGCCGGCAATGGACAAGAGGGCGGCTTCCTCGCCATTTCGCGCTTCCTGGAGAAAATTCCTGCTGCCGAGCAAGAAAAAGCGGCCGATATCTTCATGAAGATATTGAATGGCAGCCTGTGGGACTTGTGGCAGGCGGCGCGCGCCCAGGATGGCTTGAAAGCCATCGAGGCCGATGACAAGCACGGCCGCTTCCTGCAATTGGCCACGAATGCGCTGTCCGACAGCTTCTTCTATGGCGCGCCCGTTTATCTGCAACTCGACGACTTTACGGAAATCAAGGCGTCCGTGCTGCAGGTGACGCGTTCACCGGGCAAAAGCGTCGTCTACCTCGGTTGTTTGTTCCTCGTGATCGGCGTGTTTTCCATGTTTTATATCCGCGAACGCCGCCTGTGGGTGTGGATCAAGGATGGCGAGGGCGGCAGCGAAGCGCTGATGGCCATGAGCACGCAACGCAAGACGCTGGATTTCGAAAAAGAATTTGAGACTTTGAAGGCAAAGCTGCCGCAATCGGCGTAAGCTGCGCTGAGTTGGATTGGCTGAGTTTCGGGACGCTTGCGCGTTGCCGGGAATGGAGAAAATGATGGAATTGGCAAACAAGCAAATATATACGCAGGAACCAGGATTTTTCAAGCGCCTGAGCCTGATCGATTGGCTGTATGGCGCCGGCTTGCTGGCCGCATCCCTGTTCGGCCTGATGCGCTTTGGCGCCTTCATGGATATCTATGAAAAAGCCATCCTGCTGGCCGCCGCGCCCACGTTCGCGTGGCTGGGCTGGTACTGGAAACCCGTGCGCTGGCTGATCCCCGTGGCGGCCGTGCTGTCGCTGTTCGCCATCGAGCTGTACGCGGGTCATCTGGAAATGGCGAACCAGAAATTCTTCCTGAAATACATCTTGTCGAGCCAGTCCGCCATCCTGTGGATGGGCACACTTTTCGTCCTGTCGACCCTGTTCTATTGGATCGGCCTGGTGGCGCGCTCGGAATTCGGCTCCTCCGTCGGCTCCCTGCTGTGCTGGGCCGGCGTCGTGCTGGGCCTGACGGGCATGCTGGTGCGCTGGTACGAGTCTTACCTGATCGGCGCCGATGTGGGCCACATTCCCGTATCGAACCTGTATGAAGTGTTCATCCTGTTTTCCCTGATCACGGCCATGTTCTATCTGTATTACGAGCAGCATTACGCGACGCGCCAGCTGGGCGCCTTCGTCATGCTGGTCATTTCGGCGGCCGTCGTCTTCCTGATGTGGTACACGGTCACGCGCGACGCGGCCGAAATCCAGCCGCTGGTGCCGGCCCTGCAAAGCTGGTGGATGAAGATCCACGTGCCTGCCAACTTCATCGGCTACGGCACCTTCGCCCTGTCGGCCATGGTGGCGGCGGCCTATCTGCTCAAGTCGAGCGGCTATCTGGTCGACCGCCTGCCATCGCTGGAAGTGCTCGACGACGTCATGTACAAGGCCATTTCCGTCGGCTTCGCTTTCTTCACGGTAGCGACCATCCTGGGCGCCCTGTGGGCGGCCGAAGCATGGGGCGGCTACTGGTCGTGGGACCCGAAAGAAACGTGGGCGCTGATCGTCTGGCTCAACTATGCAGCCTGGCTGCACATGCGCCTGATGACGGGCTTGCGCGGCCGCGTCGCCTCGTGGTGGGCGCTGGTGGGCTTGCTGGTGACGACGTTTGCTTTCCTGGGCGTGAACATGTTCCTGTCGGGATTACATTCTTACGGCAAACTGTAATTCATTTTTGCATGACAGAAGCGTCATGAACGGCCCGGAAAAACTGGTGTAAGGTATATCCAATCACCTTTTTCCGGAGCCGCCATGTTGATCAAGCGCAGTCCCAACGGCATTGAGTTGCCGTATTCTTCCGAAATCACGCCGCGCGCCGTGTTTGAATCGCGCCGCAGCTTTATCAAGCAAGTGGCGCTGGGCTCGATGTCCAGTGCGGCCTTGCTGGAAATGGCCAGCCGCGAAGCGTTCGCGCAAGGCATCAATCCCAAGCTGGCGGCCAAGCTCAATCCCGCCTATTCGGCGCTGGAAAAGCAGACGGCCTATAAAGACGCCACCACCTACAACAATTTCTACGAGTTCGGCACGGACAAGAGCGACCCGGCGCAAAACGCGGGCACCTTGCGCACGCGGCCCTGGACCGTCAGCATCGAAGGCGAAGTCAAGAAGCCGATGACCCTGGACCTCGACGCGCTGCTGAAGCTGGCGCCGCTGGAAGAGCGCGTCTACCGCCTGCGCTGCGTGGAAGGCTGGTCGATGGTCATCCCCTGGGTTGGTTATTCTTTCTCGGAAATCATCAAGAAAGTCGAGCCGACGGGCAATGCCAAGTACGTGGAATTCATCACCCTGGCCGACAAGAAGCAAATGCCGGGTGTCGGCAGCCGCGTGCTGCAATGGCCCTATACGGAAGGCTTGCGCATCGACGAGGCGAACCATCCGCTGGCCTTGCTGACCCTGGGCATGTATGGCGAAACCTTGCCAAACCAGAATGGCGCGCCCGTGCGCATGGTGTTGCCGTGGAAATATGGTTTCAAGTCAGCCAAATCCATCGTCAAGATTCGTTTCGTCAAGGAACAGCCGCGCACGTCCTGGAACCTGTCGGCGCCGTCCGAATACGGTTTTTACTCGAATGTGAACCCCAACGTCGATCATCCGCGCTGGTCGCAAGCTTCCGAGCGGCGCATCGGCGAAGACGGTTTTCTCACGCGCAAGCGCAAGACCCTGATGTACAACGGCTACAACGATGTCGCTTCCTTGTACGCGGGCATGGATCTGAAGAAGTTCTTTTAAGGAAAGACCATGGCCCTCAACCCCACGAGCAGGCAGTTGTCGCTGCTGAAAAGCCTGATCTTTTTGCTGGCGCTGCTGCCGTTTGCCCGCATGGTCTGGCTCACGTACACGGGGCAACTGGTGGAGCCGCTGGAATTCATCACGCGCGGCACGGGCGACTGGACCCTGTATTTCCTGTGCATCAGCCTGGCAGTGACGCCCTTGCGGCGCTTTACGCAGTGGAATTGGCTGATCAAGCTGCGGCGCATGCTGGGCCTGTTCGCGTTTTTCTACGCGGCGCTGCACTTCACCACGTTTTTATGGTTCGATCACTTTTTCGATGTGCAGGAAATGTGGAAGGATGTGCTCAAGCGGCCATTCATCACCGTGGGGTTTATTGCCTTCGTCTTGCTGATTCCGCTGGCCGTGACGAGTACGAACGGCATGGTGAAACGCCTGGGGGGCAAGCGCTGGCAGTGGCTGCACCGGCTGATTTACATCATCGCGCCGCTGGGCATTTTGCACTTCTGGTGGATGAAGGCGGGTAAGCATAATTTCGCGCAACCGATCCTGTTCGGCGCCATCGTCGCGTTACTGCTGTTAATGCGCGTTTATTTTGCCTGGAGCAAGCGGGAGAAGAGCGCCAGGGCAGCCAAGGCTGCCACCCCGGTACGCTCGACTTAGCTTGCCGGCACGATCACCGGTGGCGGCGGCACGGGCGCCGGTTCGACGGGGCCTTTGGCTGGCGCGCCCTTGGCCGCTGGCGGCTTGGGCAGGTACAAAGGACCGGGCTGGCCGCAGCCGGCCAGGATGCTAGAAACCACAATGGCGGTGCCGATATAAAACGCTGAGGATGACTTCACGATTAGAATCACGGTTTGATTAAGATCTTTGGAGTGTAGCATGAGCGAATCGGAATTCCTGGCCCTGGCCGAAGCCACCCTGACCCAGATCGAGGCGGCGCTGGACCGGCTGAACGATGAAGACGTGCTCGACGTCGAATGCAGCCGCAGCGGCAATGTGCTGGAAATCGAGTTCATCGACAACGGCACGAAAATCATCGTCAACAGCCAGGCCCCCATGCGCGAAATGTGGGTGGCCGCCCGTTCCGGCGGTTTCCACTACAAGCGCGTGGGCGACGAGTGGATCAACACGCGCGACGGCTCGGAACTGTTCGCGGCCCTGTCGGCCATGGCCAGCGAGCAGGCGGGCGCGGCGGTGGTCCTGAAGTAATTGTTTTAGCCGCGCGCAATAAAAAAGGGCAGCCTCTTCGGGCTGCCCTTTTTGCATCAAACGATCTTAAAACAACTCGTTCTTGACGGCTTCTTTCGCTTTCTCTTCCTCCGGCGTGCCGCGCGCCGCGCCTTCCAGGCTGCCGACGCCCGTGCCCGGTGGATTTTCCGCATAGTAATACTCGTCGCCCACGTGGATCAGGCCTTCCGGCACGGCGCGTTCCTCGACGGGAATGCTCTTCAGGGCTTTCGCCATGTAGCTGATCCAGATCGGCAAGGCCAGGCCGCCGCCCGTTTCCCGGTTGCCCAGGTTGCGCGGCTGGTCGTAGCCGATCCAGGCGATACCCACCAGCTTGGCCTGGTAGCCGGCGAACCACGCATCGATGGAATCGTTGGTGGTACCCGTCTTGCCGGCCAGGTCAGGGCGTTTCAAGGCCATGGCCTTATTGGCTGTACCGAAGCGCACGACGTCGTTGAGCATGCTATTCATCATGAAGGCGTTGCGCTCGTCGATGACCCGGTTGGCTTCCTCGCCCGCCAGGTCCGGCTTGGCTTGCGACAAGACATTGCCATCGCTATCGGTGACCTTGGCGATCAGATACGGGTTGATCTTGTAGCCACCATTGGCGAACACGGCATACGCGCCCGCCATCTGCAGCGGCGTCACGTTGCCGGCGCCCAGCGCCAGGGTCAGGTAGGGCGGGTTCTTGTCCGCGTCAAAGCCGAAGCGCGTCGCGTATTCCTGGCCATACTTGGCGCCGATCTTGTGCAGGATGCGGATGGAAATCATGTTCTTCGATTTCATCAAGCCCTTGCGCATGGTCATCGGGCCATCGTATTTGCTGTCGTAGTTCTTCGGTTCCCACGCCTGGCCGCCCGTCTGGCCCGCGTCGAACGAGATCGGCGCGTCGTTGATGATGGTGGCCGGCGACAGGCCCCGTTCCAGCGAAGCGGAATAGATGAAGGGCTTGAAGGCCGAACCTGGCTGGCGCCACGCCTGCGTGACGTGGTTGAACTTGTTGCGGTTGTAATCGAAGCCGCCCACCATGGCGCGGATGGCGCCGTCCGTGGTGCTGGCCGAGACGAACGCCGATTGCACTTCCGGCATTTGCGTCAAGACCCAGGCATTGCCTTCTTGCATGACGCGGATCACGGCGCCGCGCTTGATGCGGCGGTTAGGCGCCGCTTTGTCCGACAGCCAGGCCGCGCCGAAGGTCAGGCCGGGTCCGGTAATGGTGATTTCCTCGCCGGCCGAGGTGACTGCCTGGAGGGACTTGGGCGACGCCTGCAGCACCATGGCGGCGATGATGTCGTCGCTGTCCGGATGGTCGGCCAGTTCCGTCTCGATCGCGTCATCGGCTTCGGCCTTGGTTTTCGGAATCTCGATATACGCTTCCGGGCCGCGGTAGCCGTGGCGTTTCTCGTAATCCATCACGCCCTTGCGCAAGGCGATGTAGGCGGCGTCCTGGTCGGCCTTGGTGATGGTGGTGTAGACGTTCAGGCCGCGCGTATACGTGTCTTCCTTGAATTGCTCGTAGACCAGCTGGCGCGCCATTTCCGATACGTATTCCGCATGCACGCCAAAGGCGCTGCTGTCGGTTTTCACTTTCAGCTCTTCATTCTTGGCTTCCGTGTATTGCTCTGGCGTGATGTAGCCCAGCTGCGCCATGCGCTGCAGGATGTATTGCTGGCGCATGCGCGCGCGTTTCGGATTGACGACGGGGTTGTAGGCCGATGGCGCTTTTGGTAAACCGGCCAGCATGGCCGCTTCGGCCACGGTCAGGTCCTGGATGTTCTTGCCGAAATAGATTTGCGCGGCCGAAGCGAAGCCGTAGGCGCGCTGTCCCAGATAAATCTGGTTCATATACACTTCGAGGATCTGGTCCTTGCTGAGGTTTTTCTCGATCTTCCAGGCCAGCAAGACTTCATACGCCTTGCGTTTCAGGGTCTGTTCGCTGGACAGGAAGAAATTGCGCGCCACCTGCTGCGTGATGGTCGACGCGCCTTGCTTGGCGCCGCCCGTCAGGTTGTGCAGGGCCGCGCGCGTGATGCCCAGGTAATCGACGCCGCCATGTTCATAGAAGCGGTCATCTTCGATGGCCAGCACGGCTTTCTTCATGACATCGGGAATATCCTTGATGTGCACCATGTTGCGGCGCTCTTCGCCGAATTCGCCGATCAGCACGCTGTCGGACGTGAACACGCGCAGCGGCATCTTGGGCTTGTAATCGGTCAAGGTATCGAGCGCCGGCAGGTTCGGATAGGCCATGGCCAGGCCAAAGACCACCAGCAAGACGCCGACGATGCCCAGGCCCAGCAGCGATGCCAGGGCCATCAGCAGGAAACGTTTGGGTTTGCTGCCCTTGGTGGGCGGCTTCGAGCCAGCGGGGCCAGCGGATTTTGAAGATGTCATGCGTCGTATGTCTTTCGGTTAATTATGCCGGCCAATTATAAGCGAGCTTGCCGGGGTGGCAGCGCGCCGTGGCGCTTGCCTAGGGGACAGTCGAAACTTGCCGATACTCTATATAAGCGTGTATTGGCTCGCTGGCAACCAGGATTTGGTAACAATTATTCTGCGCCAGATCACGGCCCGGCCAGATAGGCGCCGCGCGCAGCAGACGCCGGCGTGAAATCCATTTACAAGCCAGCGCTGCCGGGACTAGGCTTTCGGATGGCAGGAATCCCTCCCACGCTGACGTTTCTCCATGAAAAACATATCCATCAGCAATTTTCTTGGCATCGGCTTGCTGGGCGTCGACATCGCGGACGATGCCGTGCGCGTGGTCGAGTTGCGGCGCCGGCGTGGAAAACTGTCGTGCCGGCATTGCGGCGCCGCCGCGCTGGCGCCCGGCGTGCTACTGGAGGGCAATGTCGAGGACATGCAGGGCCTGGCCGATGCCCTGCGCCAGGCTCATCGCGACAGTGGCAGCACCTGCACGCGGGTGGCGCTGGCCATGCCGGCCACGGCCCTAATCACGCATGCGATCCGCTTGCCCGCCGGATTGCCGGAAGAGCAGCTGGAAATCCTCGTGGAACTGGAAGCGGGGCAATACATGCCGTTCGCGCTGGAAGACGCTAGCCTGGATTTTTGCATTCTCGGCCCCGCGCCGCCGCTGCCCGGCACGACAGGCAAGGAAGTCGACGTGCTGCTGGTGGCGGCGCGGCGGGCCAGCGTGCAGCGCCGTCTCGATGCGGCCAGGGCGGCGGGCTTGCTGGCCGTCGTCATGGATAGCGAGGCGCTGGCCTTGCAGGCGGCGCTCGCCCAAGGTGGCTGGCAAGCCTTGCCCGACGGTGGCGAGGCCTACCAGCTGGCCTGGGGCCTGGCCATGCACCGGTACGCCCGATGACGGGCCGGGCGCCCATGCAGCGCATCAACCTGTTGCCATATCGCACTGCGGCACGGCGCAGGCGCATTCAGCTGCTGCTGTGGCAACTGGCGGGCGGGGCGCTGCTGGGATTGCTGCTGGCCCTGGCGGCAGGCGCCTGGCTGCGCCACCAGCTCGACGCGCAGCTGGGCCGCCAAGAGGGCTGGCGCAGTGCCATGCAGCAAGTCGATGCCATGCTTGTCGCTGGCAAGCGGGTGCAGGGAGAGACGGCGGCGCTGCTGCTGCGCCAGCAGGCCATGGCCAGTTTGCAAGAGCAACGCAATGCCTGGGTGCGCATGCTGGACGCGCTGGCCCGGGCAATGCCGGCCGGCGTTTCCTTGCACAGTGTGCGCCAGGAAACGGCGATGGTGCGCTTGCAGGGGCAGGCTGCGTCGCAGGACAAGGTCGCGGCATTGCTGCTGGCGCTCGAGCAGGCGGCGCCCTGGTCCCGCCCGGAAGTGTTGGAAGTGCGCGGCGTGGCCGATGGCGCCGTGGAATGGACGATACGGCTGGCTTTGGCACCCGATGGGCAATCTTAGTGGTGGAGGTCGATCATGCTGAGCTTGAAAACCGCGTCGCTGTGGCCGCTACCCGCGCGCCTCGCTTGCGCCGCCCTGGCCGCTACGCTGGTGGCCGCGCTGCTGCACGCCGTGTGGCTGGCTGGGCTGATGACTGCCGTGCAGGTGGCGCAAAGCGAGGAGGCCCGCTTGCGCGCCACCTATCTGTCGGCGCGGGCCAGGGCGCAGCAGTTGCCGCAATGGCGCGCGCAGCAGCGCCAGGCCGGCGCCGAGCTGGCCCTGCTGGAACAGCAATTGCCCGACCAGCAAGCGATGGCGCAGCTGTTGACGCAGATTAACGCCGCAGGCCAGTCGCGCGGCTTGCATTTTTCGCTGTTCAAGCCCGGTGCGTCCCAGCCGCAAGCGCCGTATGTCGCCTTGCCGATCGCCATACAGTTGCGTGGCGGCTACCATGCCATGGGCGCGCTGCTGGCGGATTTGGCGGGCCTGCCGCGCCTCGTCACGGTGCACGAACTGGCCTTGAACCTCGACAAGGATCGCATGCTGACCCTCGATGCCGTGCTGCACGCGTATCGCTTGCCTGAAGCGGGGGAGCGGGCGGCGCAAGCGGCATTGCCTCCAAAGACCAGCGCGCCCGCAGTGACACCAGCTTGGCGCCCGCTTGCCGCCGTCGCGCCGTATCCCTATGCGGCGGCGGCCCTGGCCGATCCTTTCAATGCATTGCCGCCAGCGCCCGAGTCCGGTCAGCGTGGCGGCGTGGCGGGGCCCGACCCTCGGCGCATGCGCGAAGCGCTGGAAAACGTGGCCTTGCCGGCCATCAGCATGGTCGGCAGCGTACAGCAGGATGGGCGCCTGAGCGCGCTGCTGCTGGCAGGCCAGCGTGTGTACCGGGTGGCAGTGGGCCAGTACCTGGGGCAAGATCACGGCGTGGTGACGGACATCAGTGAACGGGCGCTGCAGTACCGTGAATTGCTGCGCGAGGCGGATGGCCCCTGGCGCGAGCGGCGCGGCAGCCTGGTCTTGCAAGTGGCGGGAGCGGGGCCGAAGGCCAGCTTGCCCGAGGCGGCGCCGTGAGGCCGCGCCGCATGTTCTGGGCCGCCATGCTGTGTCTGCATGCCAGCAGCCTGGCCCAGGATGCCGTGGTGAACGTATCGGCGCCGCGTCTGTATGCGGGCGACAAAATCTCTGTTGATTTCCAGAACGTGGGCGTGCGCGCGGCCCTGCACATCCTGGCTGATGCGTCCGGCCAAAATATCGTCGCCAGCGACAGCGTGGCGGGCAACGTGACCCTGCGCCTGCGCGACTTGCCGTGGGACCAGGCTCTCGACGTGCTGTTGCTGGCCAAGGGCCTGGAGATGCGGCGCAATGGCAGCGTGCTGTGGATCGCGCCGCGCGAGGAAATGCTGGCGCGCGAAAAACTGGAGCTCGAAGCGCGCGCCCAGATCGCCGAACTGGAACCCTTGCAGTCGGCAATCTTCCAGCTCAATTACCAGAAGGCCGAAGCGTTCCGCAGCGTGTTCGGCCTGGATGCGGGGGAAGGGCGCAGCCGCTTGCTGTCGCGCCGTGGCAGCGTGCTGATCGAGCCGCGCACGAACCAGCTGTTCGTCACCGACGTGCCGGTGCGCCTGGAGCAGATACGTCAATTGATCGCGAAGACGGATATTGCTACGCGGCAAGTGATGATCGAGGCGCGCATCGTCGAGGCGAACGACAGTTTCAGCCGCAACCTGGGTGCGCGCCTGGGTTTTACGGACCAGCGCCTGGCGGCGGGCCAGTTGCCCGGTTTTTCCCTGGGCGGCAGCGGGCGCCGCGCGGCTGTCGGCGGCAGCTACCAGGGCGTGGGCGAGGCGACGGGGCAAACGGTGGCCGGTAGCGGCGCCTTCGTGCCGAACTCGCAATTCGTCAACTTGCCCGCCGCCAGCATCAATGGCTTGCAGCCGGCCAGCTTCGCCCTGAGCCTGTTTTCGGCGGCCGCCAACCGTTTTCTGAACCTGGAACTGTCCGCGCTGGAAGCGGACGGTCGTGGCAAGATCATTTCCAGTCCCCGCGTGGTGACGGCCGACAAGGTGCTGGCGCTGATCGAGCAGGGCATCGAGCTGCCGTACCAAGTGGCCACCAGCAGCGGCGCCACGTCGATCACCTTTCGCAAGGCGAACCTGCGCCTGGAAGTGACGCCGCAGATCACGCCGGATGGCAACGTGGTGCTGGAAGTGGACGTCAACAAGGATAGCGTGGGCCAGGAAACGCGTTCCGGCTTTGCCATCGACACCAAGCACGTGCGCACGCAAGTGATGGTGGAAGACGGCGGCACGGTGGTGCTGGGCGGCATTTATCAGCAATCCGAGCGGGGCACGGACAGCAAGGTGCCGCTGCTGGGTGACATCCCCGTGCTCGGTGTTTTTTTCCGCAGCACGGGCCGCAGTCAAGAAAAAACGGAACTGATGGTGTTTATTACGCCGAAAATAGTGGCAGATCGGCCAGCAACACGTTAATGTCACATCTTTACGTTTAAGTAACAATGCAAACGAAAGCGGACTGATGGCGACTATGCGGAATGTATCTTTGAGCAATACTTATTGGAGTCGGGTAGCGAATTGGCTGGTCTTGCTGGCGCTGGGCGCCTTGCTGGCCGCGTGCGGCGGCGGTGGCGGCGACCCGACCATCGATGGCGGCAGCAGTGGTGGCACGACGGGCGGGGTGGCCGCGACGGTCACGGTAAGCCTGTTTAACGCTGCTGGCCAGCCTGGCAGTACGCTCAGCAGCACGACGCCGCTGACGGCCATGGCGCTCGTCAACGATAAAAATGGCGTTCCCGTCAGCAATGCCGTGGTCACGTTTTCGGCCGATGCCACGCTGGTAACGTTGTCGTCGACCAACGGCACGGCACTGACCGATGCCAAGGGCTATGCCAGCATCACCGTCTCGGCCCTGAATGCAGCAGTCACCGGTGCGGGCAAGCTGACGGCCACTGTCGCAACGGCCACCGCCACGGTCACCGGCGAGGCGAGCTATGAAATCAAGGCGGCGCAGGCTGCTGGCGCGAAAATGACGCTGTCGCTGTTCAGCGGTAGCAGCACAAGCAATTCTTTGTCGAGCGCCACGCCATTGACGGCCAAGGCGCTTGTTACCGACTTGAGCGGCAAGCCGATCGCCGATGCCCTGGTAGTTTTTTCTACCGACAATGCCGTTGCTGTACTGTCCCCGTCGGTAGGGACGGCACTGACTGACGCGACGGGTATGGCCAGCGTTACCATGCGTCCTTTCAGTCTGACGAGCAGCGGCGCCGCTAGCTTGCGGGCAAGCACGACAGTCAATGGTGCTCTTGCCAGCACTCAAATTAACTATGTGCTGGGAACAACAGATCTGACGCTGGCCAACATGACCTTTTCGCCTGCCAGCATCCCTGCCTATGGCACGGCAAATGTGTCGGTTGATATCATGGCTGGCAGCAAGGCCTACACCGGTACGGGAGTAACGGTGGAGTTTGGTTCGAACTGTGTCTCCGCGGGCAAAGCCAGCGTGAGCAGCGGCGTGCCGGCCGTCAATGGCAAGGCGACGGCCGTGTACCGCGATCTCGGTTGCGGCGGCGCGGACATGCTGTTTGCCTCCGTGACCGGTAGCAACGCCGCACTGCACGCCACCCTGAACGTCGCGCGGGCGACGCCGGCGTCGGTACAGTTTTCCGCCGTTAGTCCGGTGGGGAAATCGCTTGTCATTCAAGGCCAGGGCGGCTTGTCGCGCACGGAAACGGCGACCCTGACTTTCCGCGTATTCGATACTTTCAACAGGCCTTTGCCAGGCCAGGAAGTCACTTTCTCGCTGCTGAACGGCCCGGGTGTGACGTTGAATAAGCTGAAGGACATCACCGATGCCAACGGTGAAGTCATCACCACGGTCAATTCCGGTCTTACGCCGACGACGTTCCGCGTCAAGGCCAGCCTGGCATCCGGCGTATCCACCTTGTCCGACTCCATCCTGGTGACGACCGGCTTGCCCGTGCAAACGGCATTTTCGCTGAGCGTGGTTAAATCCAACGTGGAAGGCTGGTCCTATGACAGCGGCGTGGGCAACCCCGCCACCACCGTCACTGTCCTGTTGGCGGACCAGGCGGGCAATCCGGTACCGGATGGCACGCCGGTGGCGTTCCAGAGCAACCTGGGCGCTATCGGTTCATCGAGTATGGGCGGCTGCACCACCACCAATGGCGGCTGCTCGGTCGATTTCCGCAGCCAGAATCCGCGTGTGGCGACCAATCCGCCGGCGACGCCCTGCAATGACCTCAAAAACGGCGGCACGGCGGACAGTAACTGGCCGGGCCTGGCGACCGTGTGCGCCAGCACGTCGGATGGCAGCACGACATTGTTTGCCAAGATCGCGGTCTTCTTGAGCGACAGCCATCCTGACAATGTCTTCCTGACGAACGACGATGGCAGCACCGCTGTCCTGGGGACACAGGCGTATGACCTGGGTTCCCGGTCGGCGAGCCTGCCCCGCACATTCCGCCTGCTGATCAGCGATCTGCATCAAAATCCCATGCCATCCGGTAGTACGGTGACAATCACGAATGCCGTCAATGGGCAGGTGTCAGTGTTGCCGGCGAGCGTGCAAAATATCTACCCGCACAATATGCTTGGTGTCGATGACAGGACGGGCAACAACATCAAGGGTAACCAGGGCAGCCTGCATACCGTTACAATTAACAGTATGACGCCGACCAACTGTGTAGCCGATGTAGTCAATACGTTTAATGTGACAGTGACGACGCCGCTGGGCAACGCCACCAGTTACCCGTTTAGACTGACATTCTCCTGTCCTTGACCTGCGGGGGGAGCGGGGGCCGTCGAGGGCGGCACCCGTTATTTTCTGATTGATTGATATAAAAAGTGTCCGAAATTTCCAACAGTAATATTTTTCTTGTCGGCCTCATGGGCGCAGGCAAAACCACGATCGGGCGCATCCTGGCCCGCAAGCTGGGCTTGCGCTTTGTCGATTCCGACCACGAAATCGAGGCACGCACGGGAGCGACCATCCCGTGGATCTTTGAAATCGAGGGCGAGGCCAGCTTTCGCCGGCGCGAGGCCGAGGTCATCCGCGACCTGAGCGCCCAGCAAGGCATCGTCATGGCCACCGGCGGCGGGGCCATCCTCAACGCCGACAGCCGCGCTTACCTGAAGGAACGGGGCACGGTCGTCTACCTGCGCGCCAGCGTCAGCAACATCCTCGCGCGCACCAGCCATGACAAGAACCGCCCCCTGCTGCAGACGGCCGACCCGCGCAGGAAGCTCGAAGAGCTGACGGCGCAGCGCGAGCCCCATTACATGGAAGTGGCCGACATTGTGATCGACACGGGCCGTCCTAACGTACAATCGATGGTCCAGACCATCCTGATGCAGCTGGCCAGCCTCGAATGCGAAGCTTCGCCCAACTGCGTCATTCATGCAGAGCCTTCCATGAACGAGCAATCCAAAATGTTGTTGAGCGTAGACCTCGACGAGCGCAGTTATCCGATCGCCATCGGTCCCGGCCTTTTGGCCGACGCCGATGCGCTGCTGCGCCATATCAGCGGCCACAAGGTGGCCATCGTCACCAATACCACCGTCGCGCCCCTGTATCTGGGTCGCCTGCAGGCGGCGCTGGCCAGCGATGGCCGCGAAGTGATCTGCATCGTCCTGCCGGACGGCGAAGAATATAAAAACTGGGCCAGCCTGATGCAGATTTTCGACGCGCTGCTGGCCAATAAATGCGACCGCAAGACTACCCTGGTGGCGCTGGGCGGCGGCGTGATCGGCGACCTGACCGGCTATGCGGCCGCCAGCTACATGCGCGGCATCGGCTTCGTGCAGGTGCCGACCACCCTGCTGGCGCAGGTCGATTCCTCCGTCGGCGGCAAGACGGGCATCAACCACCCGCTGGGCAAAAACATGATCGGCGCCTTCTACCAGCCGCGCGCCGTGATCGCCGACACCTCGACCCTGGAAACCCTGCCGGCGCGCGAGCTGTCGGCCGGCCTGGCTGAAGTGATCAAGCATGGCGCCATCATCGATGCCGCGTTTTTCGACTGGATCGAAGCGAACATGGGCAAGCTGATGGCGCGCGACAAGGGCGCCCTCGCGTATGCGATCGCCCGCTCGTGCGAAATCAAGGCCGATGTGGTGCGCCAGGACGAACGTGAAGGCGGCTTGCGCGCCATCCTGAACTTCGGCCACACCTTCGGCCACGCCATCGAGGCGGGCCTGGGCTACGGCCACTGGCTGCATGGCGAAGCCGTCGGCTGCGGCATGGTGATGGCGGCTGACCTGTCGTGCCGCATGGGCTATATCGACCAGGCTGCCGTCGAACGCGTGCGCAAACTCGTCGCCGCCGCCGGCCTGCCCGTCAAGGCGCCGGACCTCGGTGTCGAGCGTTGGCTGGAATTGATGGAAGTGGACAAGAAGAACGAGGGCGGCGCCATCAAATTCATCCTGTTGAAACCGCTGGGCAGCCCGAGCATCACGTCCGCACCCCATGAACTGGTGCTGGCCACCCTGGCCGCCGGAGTGCAATAACATGCTGCCGGAAGACTTCCTGGCTCCGTATGCGGCCCACTCGGCACAGGGGCAGGGACGTCGCTTTGCCGAGGCGCCGCACGCCTCGCGCAGCCAGTTCCAGCGCGACCGCGACCGCATCATCCATTCCTCGGCCTTCCGCCGTCTCGAATACAAGACCCAGGTATTCCTCAACCACGAGGGAGACCTGTTTCGCACGCGTCTGACGCACAGCCTGGAAGTGGCGCAGGTGGGGCGTTCGATCGCACGCAACCTGCGCCTGAACGAAGACCTGGTGGAAGCCATCGCGCTGGCGCATGACCTGGGCCACACGCCGTTCGGCCACGTGGGCCAGGACGTGCTCAATGAATGCATGCAGGAGCATGGCGGCTTCGAACACAACCTGCAAAGCCTGCGCGTGGTCGACACGCTGGAAGAACACTACGGCGCCTTCGATGGCTTGAACCTGATGTTCGAGACGCGCGAAGGCATCTTGAAACACTGCTCGCTGGCGCATGCGCGCGAACTCGGCCCCGTGGCACAGCGCTTCATCGACCGCACGCAACCGACCCTGGAAGCGCAGCTGACCAACCTGGCCGATGAAATCGCCTACAACAGCCACGATATCGACGACGGCCTGCGTTCCGGCCTGATCACCATCGCCCAGCTGGAAGAGGTGGAATTCTTCGGCCGCCTGTGGCGCGAGGTGCAGCAGGCGTTCCCGGGTCTGTCGGGCCGGCGCGCCATCTACGAAACCCTGCGCCGCCTGATCACGGCACTGGCCGACGATCTGATCGTCACCTCGACGCAGCTCATTGCCGATGCGGCCCCGCGTGATGTGAACGAAGTGCGCGCCAGCGCTCCACTGATCCGTTTTTCGGACGCCATGCGCAAGGACGCGACGGAGCTGAAACGCTTCCTGCGGGCGAACCTGTACCGCCACTACCAGGTCAACCGCATGCGCGTCAAAGCGAGCCGCATCGTGCGCGAACTGTACGACAGCTTCATGGCCGAACCGGCCCTGCTGCCGCCCGACTATCAGGTCAATGGCGATGATGTGACCAAGCAGGCGCGCAAGATCGCCGACTACATCGCTGGCATGACGGACCGTTACGCGATCCGCGAGCATCGCAGGCTGTATTCGCTCGACGAGCTGTAACGGTCACTGCGGGCACTGACATGCTCGCGTGACGCTGCGTGTCGGGTTACGCCGTGCCGGCTAACCCGACCTACTAATACAGGCGGTCATGGGGAATCCGACCTACTCCGCATTGTCGATCCTGTCAATTGGCATGATCATCTAGGTCCCCGCACTATCACCCCAATACCCCCGCAGCGCCTTCTTTTCTATCATGGCAGCAAGTCAACAAGGGCTTGCCGCCCATAGTCAAGGAGAGTGTCATGATTGAATCGCGCCGCAGTTTCTTGCGCGCCTTGCCAGCCGTAACCATCGGGGCGGCCATCGCGCCGCTGCCCGGCAAGGCGGCCACCAAGGGCGAAGGCGGCCAGCGCTGGGCGATGGTGGTCGACGTGCAGAAGTGCATCGGCTGCCAGGCTTGCACGGTCTCCTGCATCATGGAAAACGCCGTGCCGGAAAACAGCTTCCGCACCGTCGTCTCGACCTATGAAGTCAAGGAAGAGAACCGCTGCGGCACTTACATGCTGCCGCGCCTGTGCAACCACTGCGCCAATCCCCCCTGCATTCCCGTCTGTCCCGTGGGCGCCACCTTCCAGCGCAAGGATGGCGTCGTCGTCGTCGACGGCGACCGCTGCGTGGGCTGCGCCTACTGCGTGCAAGCGTGCCCGTACGACGCGCGCTTCATCAACCACGAAACGGGCAAGGCCGACAAGTGCACGTTCTGCGCGCACAGGGTCGACGAAGGCTTGCTGCCGGCCTGCGTGGAAACCTGCGTCGGCGGCGCGCGCATCTTCGGCGACCTCAATGACCCGGAAAGCCTGGTGCACCAGCTGCTCACCGAGAACAAGGTGAAGGTGCTCAAACCCGAGCAAGGGACCCAGCCCCACGTGTTTTATCTGGGACTGGACACGCGCTTCGCCGGCCACGTCGAAGGCGAAGCGACTCTTTGGCAACCGAGCAAACACGGGAAATAAACCATGGACAGCCACATCACCGAAATTGTCAACGTCACGCGCGAAGCGGCATGGTTGCCGTGGGCGGTGCAGTATTTTTTCCTCATCGGCCTCAGTTACGGCAGCTTCATGCTGACCCTGCCGTACTTCGTTTTCGGCCGCAAGGCGTATGAACGCCTGGGGCGCATCGCGCTGCTGGCATCCCTCGTCTGCGGCATGACGGCGCCCGTGGCGCTGCTGGCCGACCTGCACGGGCCGGGCCGCTTCTACCATTTCTACATTTACTTCCAGCCGCAGTCGTGGATGTCGTGGGGTTCGTTCTTCATTCCCCTGTATCTGGGCTGTCTGATGCTGTACGCGTGGCTGGCGCTGCGCGTGGACTTTTCCACACGGGGGCAGGGGCAGGATCGCCTGGCCTGGGCCTACCGCCTGCTGGGGCGCGGTGGCGCCGCATCGCGCAAGGCCATCGTCACCGCCGCCGCCTTCACCTTGCTGGCCGCCTTTGTCGTAGGCCTGTACACGGGCATGGAAGTAATGGTGGTGCGCGCCCGCCCCCTGTGGTTCACGCCTTTCCTGCCGGCGCAATTTGCCGCCACGGCGTTCGTGGGAGCGGTGGGCCTGGCGCTGCTGTTCAACCGTTTCCTGCCTGGCCGCGAGCAGGCGCTGGAAGTGTCGCTGAACCGGGCGCTGGCCCTGTCGCTGGCGCTGGTGCTGGCGCTGGGCGGCGGCTGGCTGTTCGTCAGTCTGTCCGGCGTGAGCGCCAGCCACAGCATGGCGTTCACCCAGGTGGCCGGCATGCCGCAATGGCAGTTCACGGCCGTCTGGGCCGTGCTGTCGGCCATCGTACCGATGGCCCTGGCCATCTGGCGCCCGGCCACGAGTGGCCTGGTCAACGGCCTGATCGCGCTGCATAGCGCCTGGATGATGCGCTGGACGATTTTCATCGGCGGCCAGACGATCCCGAAAACGGGCGCCGGCCTGTATGACTACCACCTGCCGATGGGGAACGATGGCTTGATGGGGATTATCGGCACGGCCGGCCTGTGGATCGCGCTGCTGTTGCTGATGCTGGAATTTTTGCCATGGGCCGGACGCATGCTGCGCAACCGTCCCGCCATGGCCACGCAATGAGGAGTCAAAAATGAACGAACGCACAAACAACGACGACCGCAACGACGGCCCTGAAGACGAAAACGAAAAACGCCGCAAGCTGCTGCGCTACGGCGCCATTGGCGGCGGCCTGGCCGCCTTTGCCGCCAGCTTTTCCACCACGGCCGGCCGCATGGTCGACCACGCGCTGGGTAAAGATAAACCCGTGCAGAAACTGCACGGCAATTCCCTGCCGCCCGAGTTTTCCGTCGACACGGCCACGGGCAAGCTGACCGTCAATCCTGACCAGCAGGTCAGCTACACCATGTGCATGGGCTGCACCACGTTTTGCGGCGTGCGCGTGCGCCTGGATAAAAAAAGCGGCAAGGTGCTGCGCGTGGCGGGCAATCCCTACAGCCCCCTGTCGGCCGATCCGGCGCTGCCATATCAAACCTCGATCCGCGACAGCTTTGTCTCGCTGTCGCGCTTCCAGGAAAAGGGCTTGAAAGGCCGTTCGACGGCTTGCGGCCGCGGTAATGGCGTGCTGGAACAGATGGAGTCGCCATTCCGCGTGCTGGCGCCCATGAAGCGTGTGGGACCGCGTGGCGGCGGCCAGTGGGAGCCGATCGCTTTCGATCAATTGGTCAAGGAAGTGACGGAAGGCGGCGACCTGTTTGGCGAGGGCCACGTGCAGGGCTTGCGCGCCTTGCGCGAGCTGGAAAAACCGATCGATCCGGCGCAGCCGGAACTGGGCCCGCAAGTCAATCAGGTGGGCTTGATGTGCAGCACCGACGATGGCCGCCTGGCGTTCGGCACGCGCTTTTTCAAGCAGTCGTACGGCAGTCTGAACCTGGTCAACCACGGCTCGTATTGCGGCGGCGCCTACCGCAGCGGCTCGGGCGCCATGTTCGGCGACATGAAGAAAATGCCGCATGCGAAAGTGGACCTGGAAAACACGGAATTCTGCATTTTCGTCGGCACGGCGCCGGGCAATGCTGGCAACCCGTTCAAGCGCCAGGGCACCCTGATCGCCAAGGCCCGTTCCGGCAAGCGCGAATTCAGCTATGTCGTCGTCGACCCCGTGCTGACGAATGCGGACAGCCTGGCCGCGGGCGACCGCAGCCGCTGGGTGCCGATCAAACCGGGCACGGATGGCGCGCTGGCCATGGCCATGATCCGCTGGATCATCGAGCACGAACGCTATGACCGCAACTTCCTCGTGCAGCCGAATCTGAAGGTGGCGGAAGTGGCGGGCGAAGCCGCCTGGTGCAACGCCACGCACCTGATCATCAACGAAAAGGGGCACGCGCGCGATGGCCGCTACCTGCGCGCGTCGGACATCGGTGCGGTGGAACTGGCGGAAGAAGAGCGCTACAAGGATGGCGACGCCTACTGCGTGATCGACGCCGCCACGCAAGCCATCGTGCCGCACAATGCCGCCAAGGGAGAAGGGCGTTTGTTCTTCGACGGCCCGCTGGACGTGCTTGGCGCGCCGCTGCACCTGAAGACGGCCATGACGATGCTGAACGAGGAAGCGCAGCGCCACAGCATGGACGAATACTCGGCTGCCTGTGGCATCGGGCGCGACATCATCGAAGGCTTGGCGCAGGAACTGACCAGCCATGGCAAGCGCGCGGCCGTCAATGCGCACGGCGGCATGATGTCGGGCGCCGGGTTTTATAACGCGTATGCGCTGGTCATGCTCAATACCCTGATCGGCAATTTGAACCGCAAGGGCGGCACCCTCGTCAACGGCGGCAGCTTCAAGGATGCGGGACCCGGTCCGCGCTACAACCTCGAGAGTTTCGACGGCGAGATCAAGGCGGCCGGCATGCCGATAGGGCGCAATGTGCCGTATGAAAAAACGTCGGAATTCAAGCTGAAGAAAGAAGCGGGCAAGGCGTATCCGGCCAGGGCGCCGTGGTATCCGAATGCGCCCGCGCTGGCGACCGAATGGCTTACCAGCGCCATGAACGGCTATCCGTACACCTTGAAGGCGCTGATACTGTGGAGCTGCAATCCCGTCTACGGCATCACGGGCTTGCGCGCGCAGATCGGCAAGGAACTGGCCGATCCGAAGAAGATTCCCCTGATCGTCGCCATCGACCCCTTCATCAATGAAAGCTCGGCGTTTGCCGACTACCTGCTGCCCGATACCTTGTTGTATGAAAGCTGGGGCTGGGCCGGCGCTTGGGGCGGCATGCCCGTCAAAATGAGCACGGCACGCTGGCCCGTGGTCGAACCGCGCGTGCAAAAGACGCCGGACGGCCAGACCATCTGCATGGAATCGTTCTTCATCGCGCTGGCGAAAACGATGGCCTTGCCCGGCTTTGGCCCGGACGCATTGCAAGACATGGATGGCCAGCGCTTCCCCCTGCAGCGCGCGGAAGACTGGTATCTGCGCGGCGGCGCCAACATCGCCTGGCAAGGGAAAACGTCCGTGCCTGACGCCAGCGACGACGACATCGACCTGTCCGGCGTGGCGCGCATCCGCCCCGAACTGGAGCGCACCCTGAAGCCGGAAGAGTGGCGCAAGGTGGCCTTCATGCTGGCGCGGGGAGGCCGCTACCAGAGCTATGGCGAGATGTTCGGCCTGCGCCTGCCGCCGCCCGCGAATGCCAAGGCGCCGGCAGCTCCTGCACCCGTGATCGACGAGACGCCGTATCCGCAGGACTGGTCCACGCACCGCTATCTGAAGCCGATGATGCTGTACAACGAGGGTCTGGGCGTGAGCAAGAACAGCTTGAGCGGCAAACGCTTCCCCGGTACGCCCGCCTGGAGAGTCGCGGCGTTTGCCGACGGCACGCCCGTACGTAAAACCTATCCGGCCAGCGAATGGCCGTTCGAGTTGATCAGTTTTAAATCCGCGCTGCAAAACTCGTACAGCATCGGCGCGCGGCGCTTGCGCGGCATCCATCCCGACAACCCGGTCGCCGTGCATCCTGACGATGCGGCGCGCTTGAAGCTGCAAAATGGCGATGAAATTTACCTGGAGACGCCGGGCGGCAAGGCCAGGGCCACGGTGATGCTGCGCCATGGCGTGCAGCGCGGCGTGATCGCCATCGAACACGGTTTCGGCCACAAGGAGCACGGCGCGCGCGCCCACCGCATCGGCAAATCGCGTCAGCCCGACGAGCCGGCCATCGGCGCCGGCATCAACCTGAATGACCTGGGGCTGACGGACCCGAGCCGCGGCGACAAGAACGTGTTTGTCGATCCCGTCTCAGGCACGTCGGTGCGGCAGGGACTGCCGGCGCGGATTATCCCAAGGTCGTAACGGCTGGGGTCAGACCCGGCGGGTCTGACCCCGGTTAAATCTCTCCGCTGGCCATCAGCAGCCGGGCCACCTCGGCTGCTGAATGCAGGCCCAGTTTTTCCATCGTGTTATGGCGGTGCACCTGCACCGTCTTGTCGCTGATGCCCAGTTCGCGGGCGATGACTTTCGAGGCTTTGCCTTCGGCCATCAGCAGCGCCACTTCGCGCTCGCGCGCGGTGAGCCTGGCCAGTGCCGTTTGCGCCGTATTCGCGCTGGCGGCGCTGCGGCTTTCTGCCACGCTGCGGGCCACGGCGCGCGAGACGGCGTCCAGCAATACCTGATCCTTGCACGGCTTTTCCAGAAAATCGCAGGCACCGGCCTTCATCGTTTGCACGGCCATGGACAGGTCGCCGTGGCCGCTGAGGAAAATCACGGGCAGCGAGATCGCATGGCGCGACAACTCCTGCTGCAGCTCCAGCCCGCTCATCAAAGGCATGCGCACGTCGAGCAGCAAGCAGCCAGGTGCCTGGCCCTCGTAGCGCTGCAGGAAATCGCGCGCCGACTCGAACGTCTGCACTTGCCAGCCGGCCGAATCGAACAGATAGGCCAGCGAGCGGCGCATGGCGGCGTCGTCGTCGACGACAAAGATGATCGCATCGCTTTCACTCATGGTGTTTCCTCTTGTATTTCCTTGTGCGCTTCCATATGGCTATCTTCGGGCAGGCGGAACCAGACCGTCAAGCCCGGCGCATCCGCGTTGGCGTGCGCCGACAGGCTGCCGCCGAACGATTCGATGATGCTTTTGCTGAGGGACATGCCCAGGCCCAGGCCTTCGGCCTTGGTGGTGAAAAATGGTTCGAACAATCGCGCCATCTGCGCCGCATCGAGGCCGCAGCCGGCGTCGCGCACGGCCACCGTGCAGGCGCCGTTTTCACGGTGCAGCAGCACGCCGATGGGGTGTACGGGATTGTCGCTTTCCACCTGCGCATCGAGCGCATTTTTCAATAAATTGAGCAGCACCTGCTGCACTTGCTGCGGGTCGGCCAGCACGCGCGGCGCAAGCCTGGCGCTGTCGTGGCGCCAGTCTATCCTTGCCTGTGGATGGGCCGCGCGGAACAGCGATACGGCTTGCTCCACGGCGCCGGCCAGGGCAAAGGCGGTGCTGTGCGCGGGACGCTTTTGCGCCATGGCGCGGATGTGGCGGATGATGGCGCCCGCGCGCTCGCTTTGCGTGGCGATTTCCTGCGCGCCATCGAGCAGCGGCGCCGCGTCGAGACGGCCCGCCGTGATGCGGCGCGCCATGCCGCGCGCGAAATTGCCGATGGCCGCCAGTGGCTGGTTCAGTTCGTGCGCGATGGCGCTGGCCATCTCGCCCAAAATCGCCAGGCGCGCCGTGTGGTCGAGCGTGGCCTGGCGCTGGCGCGCCTGTTCTTCCAGCGCGCGCTGCTGGTGCTGGGCCGCGCGCAGTTGCTCCGTGCGCCGGCTGACCAGGTATTCCACGCGCACCGTGTGCACGGCCCAGGCCACGAGCAGGGCCAGCACCAGCAGCATCCAGCCCCAGTAGCGGCGCAGCGCCGTCTCGAACGTCAGCTTGTCCAGATAGGCGTAGGGGCCGATGTGCAAGTCGCGGAACAGTTCATCGACGATCTGGTAATCGCTGGGCACCGTCCAGCTATAGCCCTCTTCGGTGCGCGGCATGGCCAGCAGGGCCTGCGCCACTTTTTTTGCCAGCGCGGGCGGCGTCTGGCGCAGGGCGACGAAGGGCCAGTCCGGATACAGCCGCGACGAGCTGGCGCAGCGAAAGCCGGGTATCGGGCGCGTGGTGATCACGCGCAGTTCCTCGGCGCGCACTTCGCCGCGCGTCACCATCTGTTCGAGCAAACAGGTGCGCACGATGCCCGCATCCATGCGTCCCGCCCGCACGGCGTCGATGATCTGCTGCGAGGGAAAACCGCTGTAGCGCAGGCTGGCAAAATCGTGCGCGGGATCGATGCCCGCTTCGCGCAGTTCGCGCGCGGCGATCTGGTAGCCGCCAAAGGCGTCGGGCGCCACGGCCATCACGTTCTTGCCCGCCAGGTCGGCCAGGTCATGCAAGGGCGACGCGCTGCGCACGACGATGGCCGAGCCGATGGCCTGGCGCGGCGAGTCCGTCCACGGTGATTCCAGCGTGGCGATGCGGCTGGCGCCGTCGCTGTGTTCGAGCGCCACGTAATGGCCACTGCTGGTGATGGCAAAGGCGATCGCTTGCGACTGCACGGCGCGCGTCAGGCCCGCCTGGTCGTAGTCGGCCAGGATGAAACGGATGCCGGGAATGCTGGCCTGCAGGTGGCGTGTCACGTACGACCAGTCCTGCTGCACGGCGTCGCCGCCCTTGTAGGCGAGTACGCCTATTCTCACCTCTGGCACCTCTGGCACCTCCGGCAGCGCCGTGTCGGCATGCACTGGCGCGAGCAGGAGGGCCAGCGCCAGTAGGACAAGCCTGCGCACTAAAACATGCTGCGCTGCGCCGAACGCGCATCGCCGAACAGCTCCAGTAGCAGTTTCTTGATGGGGGCGGGCAGCGGCGCGTCCGCGATTTTCGCGCCGTCGTACCAGACGTGCGTCGCTTCCCCGGCCAGCGCCAGGCGGCGCGCCAGGGTGATGCGGCAGGGGACGATGTGCAGCTTGTAGTGCGTGAAGACGTGCACGATGGGCAGCAGCCGCTCCTGCGATTCGATCTCGCCGAACGGCGCCACGGCGCGCGCCAGCGCATCCTGGTCGACGTCGCGCGGACAGTCCTCGCCGGCCAGCACGTGGCCATCGAGTTCGGGCAGGGACAGCAAGCCGCCCCAGATGCCCGAGCCGGGACGCTGCTCCAGCAGCACCTGGCCGTCGTTGATGACGACGAGCATGACGGCGTGTTTTTCCGGGCTGGTTTTCTTCGGCTTGCGCACAGGTAAGTCTTTAACCCGATGGGTGGCGTAGGCCACGCAGCGCGGCTGCAAGGGGCAGCGGCCGCAATCGGGGCTGCTGCGCGTGCACAGGGTGGCGCCGAAGTCCATCAGGCCCTGTGTGTAGGCTTCGATGCCGGTTTCAGGCAGCAGCGCTTCGGCGCGGCGCCACATGGCTTCCTCGACCCGTTTTTCGCCCGGATAGGCATCGATGCCGAAGGTGCGCGCGAACACGCGCTTGACGTTGCCATCCATGATGGCCGCGCGCGTGCCGCTGGAAAACGCGGAGATAGCGGCCGCCGTCGAGCGGCCGATGCCGGGCAGGTCGGCCAGCAGGGCCGGGTCGCTGGGGAACACGCCGTCGTATTCGGCCACCACGCGCTGCGCGCACTTGTGCAGATTGCGCGCCCGCGTGTAGTAGCCAAGGCCGCTCCACTGCGCCATCACGTCTTCGACGGGCGCGCTAGCGAGGTCGCGCAGGGTGGGGAAGCGTTCGAGGAAGCGCGCGTAGTAGCCGAGCACGGCGGTGACCTGCGTTTGCTGCAGCATGATTTCGGACAGCCAGATCAGGTAGGCGTCGCGCGTGTTTTGCCATGGCAGCGCATGGCGGCCATGCTGCTTTTGCCAGGCGATGACGGTGGCGGAAAAAGTCGGGTCGACGTAATCTTCAAAAGCGTTTTCAAACTGAGTTGTGCCTGTGGCGGGCGAGAGCGGATGCAGCAAACGTTTCATGCAGGGTTCCAGTGTTCTGTTGTTTATGTTGCGCTGGCGGCGCGCAGGGCAGCGAGCAATTGCGCTAGCTGCGCCTTGTCGCGTTCGAGCGCCGCCAGGCTCGCTTCGAAGCCGGCGATTTTCTGTTCCAGGCTGCCCGTCGCGTCGTGGATGCGCTGGATCGAGGCAAAGCGCAGTTTCAGCTGTTCCTTGTACTCGACGATCTGCGCTTCGAGCGGTGCCATGATGACTTTCAGCCAGGCGCTGGCGTCGTCATTGGCGTTGGTGAAACTGCGGCGCACGCGCGAGGCGATGGTGTCGAAGAATTTTTCCATCAGCACGACGCGGCTGGTGGTGAGCAGGGTCGCCGTGCCGAACTGCTTATGGTAGACGGCTTCGATGTCGGCGATCTCCTGGCGGTAGCGGGCCAGCGAAAACGGCATCGGCAAGGCCAGCGCCAGGCCATGCTCGGAGGCGAATTTGCGGTACATCACGTTCATCATTTCCGTGATCTCGGCCGTCTTGCCTTCCGAGCGGTCCAGGTTGCTGGCGATGCGCTCGAAATACTGGCGCACGGCTTCGCGCAGGCCCGTGAAAAAGCGGCTGCGCTGCATGGCGGCGCGCACGCCGTCGATATCGTCGCGCACGATGTCCATGCCCAGGCTTGTGTACAGCTCCGTCGACAGGCGGGTAAACACGGCGCGCGTGGCCTGCAGTTTGAACAGGCTGCTGTCGAATTCCTTCTTCTCGATATCGATGCGCCGCATCATGTGCGCGATCACGCTCTGGTTCTTGCCGCGCAGGCTGTGCAGCTCGTGCAGCTGCTCGGCGATGCCGCGCGCGCGGGCCGCTGCCTGCACCTGCTGCGCCGCTTCGATGGCGTCCAGGTCGAACGCCAGCTGGCGCCGGATGATGTCCTTGCGCGCGGGGATCAGCTCCTCGAACAGGGCCGTCTCCAGCGCCTGCAAGCGGCTCTTTTCCAGCAGCGCCGCATCGTGGTTGATCTTGCCCACCAGGGCCTTTTGCGCCGAGACGGGAAACACCTGGCTCGCGTCCAGCGTCAACAGATGCGCCACGCTGGCTTGCTGGCGTTCGATCGCCTGCGCCACCTCGGCATCGCCGCGCAATTCGTCCCACATGCTGTCGATCTTGTTGAGCACCACCAGGCGCCCGGCGCCGGCGCCGATATGGTTGCGCCATACCTCGATGTCGCTGCGTGTGACGCCCGTGTCGGCCGCCAGAATGAACAGCACCGCGTGCGCATTCGGGATCAGGTTCAGTGTCAGTTCCGGTTCCGTGCCGATGGCGTTCAGGCCTGGCGTGTCGAGGATGACGAGGCCCTGTTTCAGCAGCGGATGGGGGAAGTTGATGATGGCGTGGCGCCACATGGAGATTTCCACCTGGCCGTCCTCGTCCAGCATGGCGGGGGCGTCCGCATCGTCGGCGTCGTACAGGCCGTAGCGTGCCGCTTCCTCGACGCTGACTTTTTTCGTCAGGCTGACCTGGCGGATGGCGTCCTGCATGTCGTCGCCCGCCTCGATGTTCAGGGGCAGGACGGTCCAGGCGGCGGGCAGGTCGCGGTAGTCGCTGGTCGACAGGTTTTGCGCGCGCGTCTCGATGGGAAGCAGCCGGATCGATGGCGGCCAGGCCGCGTCATACAGCAGTTCGGTGGGGCACATGGTGGTGCGGCCCGCGCCCGAGGGCAGAATGCGCTGGCCGTAGCCGGCAAAAAAGATGGCGTTGATCAGCTCGGATTTGCCGCGCGAAAATTCCGCCACGAAGGCGACGGATAAACGGTCGTCGAGCAGGCGGGAACCACAGCGCGCCAGGCGCAGCGCGGAGGCGCCGTCGACCAGGCCCGCCGCGCTGGCGGCTTGCCGGTATGCCTGCAAGGCGGCCTGCACGTCCTGCCGCCATGCGCTGTATTGTTCCAGGTCTCTGACCATCTGCTCCCCTTTACCCATGACTTACTTTTGACAGTTCACGCAGTAAAACGTGGAACGCTGTCCCTGCACGATCTGGCGGATAGGCGCGCCGCAGACGCGGCAGGGCTTGCCCGCGCGGTTGTACGTGAAATACGTCTGCTGGAAGTAGCCGGACTGGCCGTTCACGCCGATGAAGTCGCGCAGGGTGCTGCCGCCCTGCACGATGGCTTCGGCCAGCACGTCGCGGATCGCTTGCGCCAGTTTCTCATAGCGGGCCAGGCCGATGCGCCGGGCCGGCGTCTTCGGGTTGATCCCCGCGCGGAACAGGCTTTCGGAACAATAGATATTGCCCACGCCGACGACGATGTCGCCCGCCATCAGCACCTGCTTGATGTTGGTGCCCTTGTTGCGCGTTTTTTCGAACAGCAGCTGGCCCGTAAAGCCGCCTTCCAGCGGTTCCGTGCCGAGTCCCCGCAGCAGCGCGTGGCCGTCCAGCGGGCCATCGGCCTCGTCGTGCCACAGCACGGCGCCGAAGCGGCGCGGGTCCGTCATGCGCAGCACCTGGCTGCCCCCTTGCGCGTCTTCCACGACGAGGTCGAAATGGTCGTGTTTTTGCGCCTCCGTCCCCGGCGGCAGCACGCGCAAATGACCGGACATGCCCAGGTGGATGATCAGGGTGCCGTGGCGAAAGTGGATCAGCAGGTATTTGCCGCGCCGCGCCGTCAGGCCGATGGTTTGCCCGGACAATTGGTCGCCCAGGGCAGGGGGGAAGGGCCAGCGCAGGCCGTCGCGGCGCAGCACGACGGAGCGCACGGCGCGCCCTTCAAGGTGGGGCGCGACACCGCGCCGTGTGACTTCGACTTCTGGCAATTCTGGCATAGGGCTCGAATAGTGGAAAACCGGGTAAAAAACAGGCGGGTTGCCGGCCGATGGCTGGCCCGGACACGCTGCGCCGCCACGACATATATATTTCGTTACATACGTGAAGTACGCGATAGCCGCGTTGGGCGTAGAATCAAACTTTGCCGTTTAGCCAGGATCCGCCTTTGAAAAACGCTTTCGCCATTGTAACCTTGTCCGCCCTGATGGCCACGCATGCCATGGCACAGACGCCTGTCGCCCCTGCCGATGCCGCGGCCGGCCCCACTGCGGCCGCGCCCACCGCGCCGCAGGAGCCGGACACCTCCAAGGAGGGGGCCGGCGGCGACGGGCTGCCGAAGGTCGAATTGAGCAGCGACTTGCTGTACAAGCTTACCAAGGCTGAAATGGAATTCAAGAGCGGCCAGTGGCAAGGGCCGTACGTGACGATGATGGTGGCGGCGCAACAGACGCGCGATCCGCGCCTGGCGCGCCGTGCTTCCGAAATGGCGCTGGCCGCCAAGCAGGGCAGCGAAGCGCTGGCGGCCATCCGTCTGTGGCGCGAGCTGGCGCCCGAATCGGATGAGGCAACCCAGTTCTTCCTCGGCTTCGTCGTGTTGACGGACAAGATCGAAGAGGCGGAGCCGATTTTTGCCGAGCGCCTGGCCAATGCGCCAGGGGGCGCGCGCGGTGTGGCCCTGTTCCAGATGCAGCAGATCCTGTCGCGCTCGAATGACAAGCTGTTTGCGTATGCCATGCTTACGCGCCTGGTGCAGCCCTACCTGGACATGTTCGAAGCGCACCTGGTGCTGGCGCAGGGCGCCCTGTCGCTCGGCGAGCGTGAGCGCGCCATCCGTGAAGCGAACAAGGCGCTGGCCATCAAGCCGAATTCCGAACTGGCCGTGCTGACCCTGGCGCAGGTGACGGGCGAGCCGGAGGCGGCAAACAAGGTGCTGGCCGCTTTCCTGCAAAAGAATCCGGACGCCGTCGAAGTGCGCGGCGCGTACGCGCGCCTGCTGGTCGAACAAAAACAGCTGGAGCCGGCGCGCGACCAGTTCCTGCTGCTGCTGAAAAGCCAGCCCGATAACCTGGGCGGCCTGTATGCGCTCGGCATCGTGGCGCTGCAGCTGGAAGACACCAAGGGCGCGGAGCAGTACTTCAAGCGCTTCCTCGCCGTGCTCGACAAATCTCCTGGCGACGCGCGCGATCCGTTCAAGGCCCTGATGATACTGTCGCAGATCGCCGAGACGCGCGGCGACACGGCCGGCGCCATCGCCTGGCTGGACAAGGTCGACAACAGCGCATCAAGCGGTTATGTCGAGGCGCGCTTGCGCCGCGCCCAGCTGATCGCCCGTGGCGGCAATCTCGATGCGGCGCGCAAGGCGCTGACGGAAATCGAAACGGACGATCCGGCAAGCCAGGCGCAGGTGCTGCTGGTCGACGCGCAATTCCTGCGCGACGCCGGCTATGTGCAAAGCGCGTACACGGTGCTGGAAAACGCCTTGCTGCGCTTCCCCGACAATCCGGAACTGCTGTACGACTACGCCTTGCTGGCCGAGCGCCTGGATAAACTCGAGCTGATGGAAGCGAGCCTGCGCCGCGTGATGGCGCTGGCGCCCGACAACCAGCATGCCTACAACGCCCTCGGCTACTCGCTGGCGGAACGGGGCATCCGTCTGCCCGAAGCCCATGCACTGATCGAAAAAGCCTTGCAGATGGCGCCGGGCGACCCCTTCATCATGGACAGCATGGGCTGGGTGCAGTTCCGCATGGGCAACCTGGCCGCCGCGGAAAACGCGCTGCGCCGCGCCTATGCCGTGCGCAGCGATCCGGAAATCGCCGTCCACCTGGGCGAAGTCTTGTGGCAAAAGGGCGACAAGGCCGAAGCGCAAAAGCTGTGGCGCGAAGCGCAAGGCAAGGACCCGAAAAACGATGCGCTGAAAAGCACCCTGGCGCGCTTGAATGTCAGTTTGTAGCGCAATGTTGACTAAAATCAGGGGTCAGACCCGCCGGGTCTGACCCCAGCTTTACGCTGCTGGTTCTTTATAATTCCAATGTCAAAAAAACTCCTCCCCCTCACACTCGTCTGCCTGTCCCTCTCGGCCTGTTCGACCCTGACTTCCCCATTCTCGTCCGGCGCCGCGCCCTCCGGTAAAACCGTCGCTGCTTACCGCGAACAGGTCGAGCTGACGGGCCGCCTGAACGTCGTGTACCAGAAAGATGACAAGCCTGAATCGGCCACCGTCAATTTCAACTGGCAGCAGACGGCGCAGCGCACGGATGTGACCTTGTATTCGCCCGTCGGCAGCACCCTGGCGACGATCGCCGTCACGCCGCAGCAAGCCGTGTTGACGCAAAGCGGCAAGGCGCCGCGCAGCGCGCCCGATGTCGATACCCTGAGTGCGCAGATGCTGGGCTGGTCCTTGCCCGTGTCGGGCTTGCGCGACTGGCTGCAAGGCTATGCCGTGGGCGCCGATGGCAAGCGTTTCGCCGCTTCGCCGGCCAACGACAGCGTCACCACGAAAGACGGCTGGCGCCTGCGCTATGTGTCGTGGCAAGATGCGTCTGACAATACACCGGGCGCCTTGCCCCAACCGCGGCGTATCGATGCCGAACGCAATGCCAGCGCCCAGGCCGATGCCGTGTCGCTGCGCATCGTGCTCGATCCCGCCCCATCCGCTCAAGCACAATGACGTTGACTAACCTGAATAACTGCCCGGCGCCGGCCAAACTGAATTTATTTCTGCACGTCAACGGTCGCCGCGCCGATGGCTACCATCTGCTGCAGACGGTGTTCCAGTTGCTCGACCATGGCGACACCCTGCACTTCGCGCTGCGCGACGACACGGCGATCCACCGCGTGACGGAACTGGCCGGCGTGCCGCAAGAGCAGGACCTGATCATCCGCGCCGCGACACTGCTGCAGGCGGAAGTGTTGCGCCGCACGGGCGCCTTGCCGCGCGGCGTCGATATCGCCATCGACAAGGTGCTACCCATGGGCGGCGGCCTCGGTGGCGGTTCGTCCGATGCGGCCACGGCCCTGATGGCCTTGAACCGCCTGTGGCAGGCGGGTTTGACGCGCGAGGAATTGATGGCGCTGGGCTTGCCGCTGGGCGCCGACATCCCGTTTTTCATCTTTGGCGAAAATGCCTTTGCCGAAGGCGTGGGCGAAGCCCTGCAGCCCGTCGCCACGCCGGAATGCTGGTATGTGGTGATCGAGCCGGGCGTGCAAGTGCCGACCGCCGCAATTTTTTGCGCGGAAGGCTTGACGAGAAATACCGAACCCGTCACAATAGCGGACTTTTCCAGGTACCTCGCAGAAGGAAACGATGCGGGCGGGTTTGGTAAGAATGATTTACAGCAAGTGGCATGCAGTCTTTTCAAGCCGGTAGCAGATGCGGTAGAATGGCTGGGTGCTTACGGTGAGGCCAGGATGACTGGTTCCGGTGCTTGTGTGTTTAGTGCGTTTGATAGTCAGGAAGAAGCGGATGCGGTGCTCAGCAATGTGCCACCAGTCTGGATTGCCTGGAAGGCAAAAGCGCTGAATCACCACCCGATGCTCACGATGTTGTAGAGAGCAAAAAAAGATTTTGCTTAGCGTCAAATAGTCGGTATAATACTGGCCAACATGACGGCAAGCAGTCAGTAACGTAGGGGAATCGCCAAGCTGGTTAAGGCACTGGATTTTGATTCCAGCATGCGAAGGTTCGAATCCTTCTTCCCCTGCCACCATTTCACCGTAGTCTGTCGATGCGAAGTTAGCGTCCAGTACGGGAAAAAGCAGATGTGTCGCCACGCGGCATATTCTAAACAATGACTGACCGGGCCTATGCCCGGTTAGTGCTTTTCAAGACTTCTATATCACCTCTTGGGACTCCCATGGCTTACGAAAACCTGATGGTTTTTACCGGCAACGCGAATCCAGCGTTGGCAGAGGGGGTCGCAAAAAACCTCGGCATCCCTCTCGGTAAAGCAAACGTTTCGAAATTCTCCGACGGCGAAGTAATGGTCGAGATTAACGAAAACGTGCGCGGCAAGGATGTTTTTGTTTTGCAATCCACTTGTGCTCCAACCAACGACAGCCTGATGGAAATCATGCTGATGGTTGATGCCTTGAAACGTGCTTCCGCTGGCCGCATCACCGCCGCGATTCCTTACTTCGGCTACGCCCGCCAAGACCGTCGTCCCCGCTCCGCGCGTGTGGCGATTTCGGCCAAGGTGGTGGCGAACATGCTGGAAGAAGCCGGTGTCGAGCGCGTCCTGATCATGGACTTGCACGCTGACCAGATTCAAGGTTTCTTCGATATCCCAGTCGACAATATTTACGCTTCGCCAATTTTGCTGGGTGACCTGCAAAAGAAAAACTACCAGGACCTGCTGGTGGTGTCGCCTGACGTCGGCGGTGTGGTACGTGCGCGCGCCCTGGCAAAACGCCTGGGCTGCGACCTGGCCATCATCGACAAGCGTCGTCCAAAAGCGAACGTGTCCGAAGTGATGAACATCATCGGTGAAGTCGAAGGCCGCAACTGCGTGATCATGGATGACATGGTCGACACGGCAGGCACCTTGACCAAGGCTGCCGAAGTGCTCAAAGAGCGCGGCGCGAAAAAAGTCGTGGCGTATTGCACGCACGCAGTGCTGTCGGGCCCGGCGATCGACCGTATTTCGGCCTCGCCACTCGATGAGCTGGTCGTGACCGATACGATCCCCCTGTCCGAAGCGGCCCTGGCCTGCGGCAAGATCCGTCAATTGACGTGCGCGCCGCTGCTGGCCGAGACGTTCAAGCGCATCATCAAGGGTGATTCGGTTATTTCCCTGTTTATCGACTAATTCGATAATAGAAACAGACGTAATGCCTGCGGCGCGACCGGCTTTTTGCCTGTTGCGCCGCAGTGTTTTAGTTTTCGGGGTGTTTTGCACCCATTTTCGAGGATTCCTGGTCGCGGGAGTCTTCATAACACAAGGCGCAAGCCTTGTTCTTCTTGGAGTTTCACATGAAAGTTATCGCATTTAAACGCGAATTGCAAGGTTCCGGAGCGAGCCGCCGCCTGCGCATTTCCGGCCAAACCCCTGGTATCGTCTACGGTGGCGCTGAAGCCCCTGTGCTGATCTCGCTGGATCACAACGCCCTGTACCACGCGTTGAAAAAAGAAGTGTTCCACTCGTCGATCCTGGATCTGGAAATCGACGGCGTTTCCCAGCAAGTTCTGTTGCGCGACTTCCAAGTCCACGCATACAAACAACTGGTTCTGCACGCTGACTTCCAGCGCGTTGACGCATCGCAGCCTATCCACGTGAAAGTGGCTCTGCACTTCATCAACGCTGACGTTTCCCCGGCAGTCAAACTGCACGGCGCGACCATCAGCCACGTTGCCAACGAAATCGAAGTCGCTTGCCTGCCAGGCAAACTGCCAGAATTCATCAACGTTGACCTGTCGAACATCGACGTTGGTCACTCGCTGCACGTAGGCGACCTGGTCCTGCCAGCTGGCGTGACCGCTGTCACCCACGGCGCCAACCTGACCATCGCTACCGCTTCGGTACCGGCTGGCCACGTTGCTGCTGAAGCCGCTGCTGCTGAAGTTGTTGCTGACAAGAAGTAATTCTGCCGCCGCAGCAATGCGGTAGTCGCAAGGAAAAACCCGCCAGGTTCGCCGCGCGGGTTTTTTTCCGTCCGTTTTCACCGATAATGCTTTCTTTTACATTGCAGACACAGCCATGCCCATACGCCTGATCGTCGGCCTCGGCAACCCGGGACCCGAATACGAACAAACCCGCCACAATGCCGGCTTCTGGCTGGTGGACAATCTTGCCAACAGCTTGCCCGGCACGCGCTTGCAGCGCGATTCGCGCTACAACGCCATGCTGGCCAAGACTTCCATCGGCGGCAAGGAAGTCTGGCTGCTCGAACCGCTGACGTTCATGAACCGCTCGGGCCAGTCCGTGGGCGCGCTGGCGCGCTTTTTCAAGATCGCCGCCGATGAAGTGCTGGTCGTGCACGACGAGCTCGACTTGATGCCCGGCATCGCGCGCCTGAAGAAGGGCGGCTCGGCCGGCGGCCATAATGGCTTGAAGGACATCACGGCCGCGCTGGGCACGCAGGATTACTGGCGCTTGCGCCTGGGCATCGGCCATCCGCGTACCCTGAGCCTGCAGCAGCAGGTGGCCGACTTCGTGCTGCACCGCCCGCGCCGCGAAGACCAGGAGCTGATCGAGCAGGCGATAGAAAAATCCTTGCAGGTGATGCCGCAGATCGTCGAGGGCAAGTTCGAGGCGGCGACCATGAAGCTGCATACGGCCTGAGAACAGGGCCTGATGGCGTCACGATACGGCTGTTTTGGCGTCATTTGCCCATCATCGGGCTTTTGAAGCGCGCCGGTCAGGGGTACAATTGACCCCTTGAAATGCAGCACACGCACTATCCCCGGAAAAGGGCGAAGAATCGCCCGTTTTCCCTAACAGCACGGCAAGCACGCCGATAGACGGCGCCATGTGCTTTGATTATTAAAGGTTTTCCATGAGTCTCCAATGCGGTATCGTCGGCTTGCCGAACGTCGGCAAGTCCACCCTGTTCAATGCACTGACGAAAGCCGGCATCCCGGCTGAAAACTATCCGTTCTGCACCATCGAGCCGAACGTCGGCGTCGTCGAAGTGCCGGATCCGCGCATGGATGCGCTGGCCGCCATCGTCAAGCCGGAACGCATGGTCAACGCCATCGTGGAATTCGTCGACATCGCCGGCCTGGTGGCCGGTGCATCGAAGGGCGAGGGCCTGGGCAACCAGTTCCTGTCGCACATCCGCGAAACGGACGCCATCGTCAACGTCGTGCGCTGCTTCGAAGATGACAACGTCATCCACGTGGCCGGCAAGATCAACCCGCTCGACGATATCGAAGTCATCCAGACCGAACTGGCGCTGGCCGACATGGGCACCGTGGAAAAAGCCATCCACCGCGAAAACAAGAAAGCCCGCTCGGGCGACAAGGATGCGGCCAAGCTGCTGGCCATCATGGAACGCATGATGCCTTACCTGAACGATGCGAAACCCGTGCGCGCCATGGGCCTGGACGCCGACGAAATGGAACTGATCAAGCCGCTGTGCCTGATCACGGCCAAGCCGGCCATGTTCGTGGCCAACGTGTCCGATTCGGGCTTCACGAACAACCCGCTGCTGGACCAGCTGACGGCCTACGCGCAAGCGCAAAACGCGCCCATCGTCGCCATCTGCGCCGCGCTGGAAGCGGAAATCGCCGACCTGGACGATGCCGACAAGGGCGCTTTCCTGGCCGACATGGGCATGGAAGAGCCTGGTCTGGACCGCCTGATCCGCGCCGGCTACAAGCTGCTGGGCCTGCAAACCTACTTCACGGCAGGCGTGAAGGAAGTGCGCGCCTGGACCGTTCCCGTGGGCGCCACGGCGCCGCAAGCGGCCGGCGTGATTCACACCGACTTCGAACGCGGCTTCATCCGCGCGCAAACCATCGCCTATGACGACTTCATTGCCTACAAGGGCGAAGCGGGCGCCAAGGAAGCGGGCAAGATGCGCGCCGAGGGCAAGGAATACGTCGTCAAGGATGGCGACGTGCTGAATTTCCTGTTCAACGTCTGACGAACGCGGTTGCTGGCCCATGCCGGCAACTGGTATCAGTCCATTGCGAAATGCCGCTCAATAACCTGGGCGGCATTTTTTTGTCCGTGATTTGAAAAGGCTTGCCATGCAGTCAGAGAAGCAACCGCTCGTTTCCATTGTCATGGCCACGTATAACCGGAGCAATATCCTCGGGTATGCGATTCAATCGCTACTCGCCAGCACCGTGCAGGATTGGGAGCTGATTGTCGTCGGCGATTGCTGTACCGACGATACCGCCGAGGTGGTCGCCGCGTTCGGCGATACGCGTATCCGCTTTGTGAATCTGGAAACCAATTACGGCGAGCAGACGGGGCCCAACAATGTCGGCGTCAGCCTGGCGCGCGGCACCTATCTGGCATTCCTGAACCACGATGACCTGTGGTTGCCCGATCATTTGCAAAGCAGTATCGATCTTCTCGAACGCACTGGAGTCGACCTGGTCTTTGGCCAGGGACTGGTGGTTTTGCCGGTCGGATATCACATGGTGGGGGCGCTGGCGGAAGGCGTGCAAGCGTACCGTCCGTGGATGGACGTGCCAGCTACTCTGTGGGTCATGCGGCGTGAGCTGGCCCTGCAGATCGGCCCATGGCAGCCATCATGGGAAGTGCGCTGCTGGCCGTCGCAAGCGTGGCTGCACCGCGTGTATCGCGCGGGGCGGCCGATGCTGGCCCATCCCCGCATCGGCGCCATCCTGATACAGTCTGGCAGCCGCAGCAATGCCTACCTGGAGCGGCAGCACAGCGAGCATGCGTTTTGGTGGGCGCACATGCAAGATCCCCTCAATATTTTGCAAGCTGTCACCATGCTGTATGGCAAAGTGGGCCGTGAGCGGCTGATTGCGCCGCTACAGTCGGCCATGACGACCGCGAAAGCCTTGTCGCGCCGTCTTTGTTATATGTTGGGACTGTGGCCGCCGCATCCCGGCTTCTGGCTCAAATATTGGCGCAAAGGGACGTTTATACGTGAATTGCGCCGCCGCCGGGGATTGAAGGACATGCCGCGGCGATAGATAATACGATGGCAATACATAAGAGCATTTTTATAAAATTTCTGGGGGTAGATCTGGTGGCTGAGAAAGATAACTGGTTGTTGGCTGGCGCGAAGCAGGATGGCGAAAGCATTACCAAGGAATGGAAGCCGACGGCGCCTGCCTTGATCGATGGCGTGATCTTTCAGGAAATCAAGCCTGTCTTGACGGCGTACGGCAGCCTGACTGAAATTTTCCGTACTGAATGGGTGCCTGGTGCGGCGCAGATCGGCCAGATATTTGCCTCGACCCTGGAGCCGGGCGGACTGAGCGCCTGGCATGCGCATGCCATCACGACGGACCGCCTGTTCGTGGCGGCGGGCCAGATGCGCGTGGTGCTGTACGACGCGCGCGCGGATTCGCCCACCTTTGGCATGCTCAACGAATTCAAGCTGGGCACCAGGCGTCCCGGCCTGCTCGTCGTGCCGCCCCGTGTCTGGCATGGCGTGCAGAATTACTGCGGCACACCGGCCATCCTCGTCAATGCGGTGGACCATGCGTATCGCTATGATGCGCCGGATCACTGGCGCGTGCCGGCCGATTCGGACACGGTGCCGTATCGTTTTTCCAACGACAGGCATGGCTGAGATGTCCGGCCCGGCTGAACGATGCGCCTGAACCGTCTCGCGGGTTTTTCAGCCGGCCCCATCTTGTCGCTGCTGTGCAGCCTTGCCACCGTGCCTGCCGTGGCCTGGCTGTTTCCGCCTGCCGACATCGGCAAGCTGGATTTCTTCATGACCGCGTGCACGGTGGCCGGTTTGCTGCTGTCGCTGGGGCTGGATAAGGCTTTCCTGCATGAATACCATTACAGCACCGCGCGCAGCGGTTTGCTGAAAGCGTGCCTGCTGCCGGCCGTGCTGCTCGCGCCCGTGGCGCTGGCCGTGATACTCGTGTTTGCCGCGCCGGTAGCGCAGCTGTTGTTCGATGCGGCGCAGCCTGCATTGGCCGTCCTGTTCGCTGCAGGTATGCTGAGCGCCCTGGCCAATCGCCTGATCGCGCAGCTTTTCCGCATGCAGGAGCGCGCGTGGGTATTCAGCCTGGCGCAGGTCTTGCCGAAAATCTCGCTGTTGCTGCTGCTGCCTGTGCTGTGGTGGGATCCGCAGCGCAATTTCGTGCATCTGGCAAGCCTGGTCGTGGCAACCACCTGGCTGGTCACGCTATGGCTGCTGTGGCATGCGCGCGTATCGCTGGCGCAAGCCTGGGCCGCCGCCGTGGACCGGGTGCTGCTGCGGCGCCTGCTTTCCGAGGCGGCGCCCCTGCTGGTGAGCGCCATAGGCTACCTGTCCATGTTGTCGGCCGGCATGGGCTTGCTGCGCATTTTTGCCGGCTTTGACGAACTCGGTATTTATGCGCTGGCCACGCGCGTGGCCGCCGGAGCCTGGCTGGTGCAGTCGATTTTTACGATTGTCTGGATACCGCAAGTACACAAATGGGCCGCCGCCGGCGGGGACCTGTCGAATATCGCGGCCATTTGCCGCCATGCGCAAGCCGTCGTGGTGGTGGGCTTTTGTCTGGCGGGCGCCCTGGCTTGGCTGATCGGATGGGTCTTGCCTTCCAACTATCATGGCGTCGCGTATCTGGCGGTGGCCACCGTGGGCCAGCCGCTGTTGTATGCGCTGGCGGAAGTGAGCGGCGTCGGCATCAGTCTGGCCCGCCGTCCCTCCTTATCCATCGCCGCTTTCGCGGCAGGCTTGCTGGGCACTTTGCTGGCCGGCGCCGTGCTGGTGCCGCGCTGTGGCGCCACGGGCGCCGCCGTCTCGCAGCTGCTGGGTTTCCTCGTGTATTTTGTCGTCAAGACGGAGCTGGGCATGCGCGTCTGGCGTCCGCTGCCGCGCCGCTCGCTGTACCTGAACGCCTGCCTGCTGTCGCTGCTGGCGGCGGGCCACGCGTTTTTTGCCCAGCGCCTTGGGGTGCTTGCTCCGCTGGCGTGGGGCGTGCTGCTGGCGGCCGCACTGTACGTCTGCCGGCCTTCGCTGCGGGCCGCGTTCAGGCTGCTCAAGCCCGTCCGGCAGCAGGGCTGACAGCGTTTGCCCTCCGTCGCCGTATTGCGCTTTCCTGACCACTTCGCGCGAGGACCGCGCCGATGGCTTGAACCGTGGCGTCAACCTGGCCCCCGGCTTGCCCGTGCCGCGTCCACCGAAAGCGGAAACCTTGCTCAATCCCAGCTGGGCGTTTTACGATACCAAGGACAAGGGCGCCATGCTGCGCGGCGAGCTGGACGTCAATGAGCAAGTGATGGCGTATGCGGCCGTGGGCGCCAGCCGGGCCGACTACCAGTCGACGGGCGCCTACCTGATCCAGGTGTTCAACACGGCAGGCGACTACCGCACCAATCTTGCCGACCTGGGTTTTGACGTGGAAAAGCAGTCGGCGGAAATTGGTTTGCGGGGCAAGCTGCGCACGGGCGACATCGGCCATCAATGGGCCATCAACGCCACGTATTACCACCACACGGACAAGCAGTACGGACGCCGCAATACCTTGGCGAAAGACTGGATCACGAACATCTACCACCCCGTCTGGGGTCCGGCGACGCGCTTCGAGGCGCCGCAAATTTCCAAGGCGGAATTGCGCCTGGCCAGTGTCGGCCTGGTCGACACGCTTTCTTTTGCGCAAGACACCGTGCAGCTGACGGTGGGCGTGCGCCGTCAGGAGGTGCTCAGTGATAACTTCAACATCAAGACGGGCGCGCGCACCTCGCGCTATGACGAAGGCGCGACCACGCCGGCCGTCGCCCTGCTGGTCAAGGCCAGCAAGACGATTTCCCTGTACGGCAACTATATCGAAGGCTTGAGCCAGGGCGCCACGGCGCCGTTGACGGCGGCCAACTCGGGCGAGGTCTTTGCGCCCTACAAGTCGAAGCAGGCGGAGCTTGGCGTCAAGGTCGACCTGGGCGAGTTCGCGCATACGGTCAGCGTGTATGAAATCAAGCGGCCAGGCAGCTATGTCGACCCCGTCAGCAATATCTTTTCCTTTGGCGGCGAACAGCGCAACCGCGGCGTAGACTGGGGCTTCTTCGGTTCGCCCTTGCGCGACGTGCGCCTGATGGGCGGCGTGGCGTATGTCGACCCCGTATTGAGCAAGACCGTGGGCGGCGCCAACCAGGGCAAGCAGGCCACGGGCGTACCCAAGCTGCAAGCCAAGCTCGGCGTCGAGTGGAATACGCCCGCCATCCCCGGCGTGACCCTGACGGCGAATGCGACGGCGGCATCGAAGCAATACATCAATGCCGACAATTCGATGTCCGTGCCGGGCCGCACCGTGTTTGACCTGGGCGCCCGCTATGCGACGCAGGCGGTGGGCCGGCCCCTGACCGTGCGCGCCAGCGTGACGAACGTCGGCAACCGGGCCTACTGGGCGCTACCGCAATGGACCAGCCTGGGCCTTGGCGCGCCGCGCACTTTCATGCTGTCGGGCACCATGGATTTTTAACGGCGCTTTGTTGCACCTGCTGTTGAGCAATGCTCCGCCTGTGCGGGGCATTGTCGTTCTCGGGCCTCGGTGTTTGCTCAGATCGGCTTCCGGGTTTGGGCTCAAAAAATACTGCCACCACAACTGATAAAAATCAAAGCCAGAAGGCGCGCAGTGCCAGGATTGGTGTTACTATTTTTTGAATGTTTGTGAAAAAACCATGCCTGCAGTGTGTGCATGCGAAGTCGCACGCTATTTTGCAGGAACCGATATCGTTGGGATTTGGCTGCTTGCAGCCAGGAGCAAGACTTCAAAGGGCTAGCCATGGTGATGACTTCCTTAGCGCAAACGCAATGTCAGATATTTTTGGAGGGAGAGGGTGACCGCTGGTTTGACCGCAATCGATCCACCTTGAACCAGCAGAAGTTATTCTACGAGAACGAAACGATCAAGCGTGTCCTGGCCAGTCATCGTGAGAGTATCGGGCATATACTGGAAATCGGCTGTGGCAACGGCGTCAAACTGGCGGATCTCTGCCAGTTTTTTGCTGCGCAGGGCCATGGTATCGATCCTTCTTCCGAGGCTGTGCGCGAAGGCATGGATAAATTTCCGAATGTTAACGTTCACCTGGACGTCTCTATCGCGTCGCACATTCCGCACGGCGATGCCAGCATTGATTTGGTGTACTTTGGTTTTTGCCTGTACCTGGTAGATCGGACGGAAATTCTCAAGGCGGTTGCCGAGGCCGACCGGGTATTGAAGAGTGGTGGATTTCTAGCTATTCTGGACTTTGATCCAGGCAATCGTCATAAGCGGGCCTATCATCACAAGCCTGGCCTCTTTTCCTACAAAACGTCCTATGCGGATTTCTTTACCGCCAGCGGTCATTATTATCTGGTCGCCAAAGACAGCTTCTCCCATAGCGAGCATGCCTTTTCGCTCGACTGCGATGAGCGCGTTTCCATCTGCATCCTCTATAAAGAACCCGAGCCCTATGGCAAGGACTGACAAGGCTGTCCTTAAGGGGTGAAATGGTTGGCGGCCGTGCCCTGGCATAGCGAGCACAGGCGCCACCACATCGCGAGGTGCAGCAGACTGCATCCCTTGTTCTGCTCTCCCTCTATTCGGTCTGCTCGTCCAGTATCCGGCTTTCCATTGGCTGGTGCATGCTTCCTATTTTTCCAAGCGTTTTGCAATCCAATGACCGAGTGAGATCAAGGGCGTTTCTATGAGCTTGTACATGAGAAATGCCAGAAGTACAGTGGCGACTGTTATTGCTATCCGATAACTTTCAGCCCAGTGATCCGGCAGTTCGAACTCGATCTTCCATTTGTTGCGCCCGAGTTCCATGAAAATGACCCAGTGAACCAGATAGAGCGAGAATGATGCGTTGCCAATGGCGATCATGAACTTTGTGTATCTGCTGTGCCAAAAACTATCTTTGTTGTTGGCATTCAATTTCTCCGAATTCAGGAAGGCCATAATTAACAGAGCTGAGCATATGCTCGTTCCCAATGTGCTAATCAAGGTGTTCCAGCTTGCATTCGGCCAGCCCAGCATGTTTTCCCAAAGAAAAAATACAATAGCAGAGGAAAGCAGCGGTCCGGCTGATTTGAATTTCAAAAGGCGATCTTGATTTTTATAGATCAAAATTCCTGTTAGGAAATTAATGTGAGTTGGAGATAACAAATGGTAATCCCAGAAAGGTGGGAGTGTGCCATGATTGATCAGGATGGGTAAAGCCAGACCGATTCCGCCAAGCAAGGTGAGAATGATGATTAATGTTCTAAAACTGGAAAAATATAAAACAATCGCACTCAGGAGATAGAATATTATTTCATGCTCCAGTGTCCAGCCAACGGCGTAGGGTGGATGATTTTCCAGAGGGAAGATGGTAAAAGACTTGATGATTTCCGAAATTCCCAGCTCGCCGCCGCCAAGGTTGTAACCGTAGCATATTTGCAGGTAGACAGCCAGCCCGCAAAATATCCAGTATAGGGGGTAAATTCTGAAAAAGCGTCTTGTTAAAAAAGATGCTGCTTGAATTTTCCCCTTGCTTGCGATATGGGCAATGATGAAGCCACTTACGACAAAAAAAAGATCGACGCCGAGATAGCCCCATTTATAAATAAATGGAAGAGTGACTTTGTACTGGTCCGGGAAGGAAGCGACGACAAAATGAGAATGAAACATCACGACGGACAGCGCTGCAATTGCTCTAATTATCTGAATTGAGGAGAATTTCTGAAGCATTGGTGCAGTCTGTCAGTTGTGGGAACATGATTATAGTAAGGTCCTGAGGAATAAGCTAACCCTTAATTCCTTGTCATAGAAGAAAGAAATGCACATGCGGCGATGTGGTTTTTTTCAATCCCAGTTGTCGATTGCCTTAATTCATCGCTGGTGTAGGCGATGCTTTGCACTGCTCATGACCGGGTTGGTTGGCCACCGTTGGCAGCGATTCCAGGTGGACCAACGCACCCAGCGCCCGTGATTGATGCCAGCCCAGTTCATTGCGCACGGCCAAGGCTTCCGTCGCCTTGCCTTGGCGTTCATACTGGTCGATCAGCGCCTTGTAGCTGAGGGCGCTCGATGTGCCGGTCTGCTTTGCCAGCGCGATGGCCTGGCGGAAATGAAATTCGGCCGCATCGTCACGGCAGGCTGCGCTGGCGGCCCGTCCCGCCTCGTGGTGCAGCCGCGCCTGCCAAGCGGGATCGCCATGGCCCAGTTCGACATTCCCGACGGCGTCCGCGTAGTTGCGCATGGCTAGCGCCCAGTCGCCCCGGCTGGCCGCCTCGCGTCCGAACTGTTCCTGTTGCGCCGCCGTGCGCAGTTCGATTTGCGTGGAGCAGGCGCTCAATGCCATCAAGACAAGCGGCAGGACGAGGCAAGACCGGAAGGGGAACAGTGTGGACATGGCGCCACTGTAGCGCATGGGAAGGCGCGCACGTTTGCCCGATACGCATGAATTCGGGATTTTCCCCGGCATGGATGACATATAATTTGCACACGACTTTGTTATTTTTGACAGTACACTTCACGGGAGCACCATGTTTTCACGCAAATTCCATTCTTGTGCACAGCTGATGCTGGCAACCATGCTGATGGGCTTTATCGCCGCCTCCCCGGCGCGCGCGCAGCAGGCGGCCGCCAAATTGCCGAATGTAGTGATTCTGGCCACGGGCGGCACCATCGCCGGCAGCGGCGCCGACAGCACCACCACCGTCGGCTACACCTCGGCCACCGTGGGCGTCGAGCGCCTGATCGCGGCCGTGCCGGAATTGAAAAAAGTGGCAAATGTGAAAGGCGAGCAAGTATTCCAGATCGCCAGCGAAAGCATGGGCAATAGCCACTGGCTGGCCCTGGCCAAGCGCATCAACGTGCTGCTGGCCTCGAACGAGGTCGATGGCGTGGTCGTGACGCACGGCACCGACACCATCGAGGAAACGGCGTATTTCCTGAACCTGACCGTGAAAAGCCATAAACCGGTGGTCGTGGTGGGCGCCATGCGTCCCTCGACGGCCATTTCGGCTGACGGCCCGATCAACCTGTACAACGCCGTGATGCTGGCAGGCAGCAAGGAAGCCGTGGGCAAGGGCGTGCTGGTGGCTTTGAACGACCAGATCAACGCCGCGCGCGAAGTGACCAAAACCAACACTTCGACGACCGACACCTTCAAGTCGCCGGAACTGGGCATGCTTGGCTACATTCAGGGCAGCAAGGCCTTCTTCTACCGCCAGTCGACGCGCAAACATACCCTGGAATCGGAATTTGACATCAGCAAGCTCGATGCCCTGCCGCAAGTGGACATCGTTTACGGCTACGCCAACATGAACCGTGTCGGCATGGACGCCTTCATTGCCGCTGGCGCCAAAGGCATCATCCACGCTGGCGTGGGCGATGGCAGCGTGGCCGCGCAAATGAAGCCGGCCCTGGTGGAAGCGCGCCAGAAGGGCGTGCTGATCGTACGTTCGAGCCGTGTCGGCCAGGGCATCGTGGCGCGCAATGGCGAAGCCAACGACGATGAACTCGACAGTGTCGTGTCCGACACCCTGAACCCGCAAAAAGCCCGCATCCTGCTGATGCTGGCCCTGACCAAAACAAATAGCACGCAAGAAATCCAGCGTATTTTCTACACGTATTGATCCTTGTCATGCCGGGCCAGCCTTATTGGCTGAGCCTGGCCGATTTACGCTTGCCCGCTTTGCTGCCATACTTCGCTTCTGAATAACTTCCTGGCAGAAGCAGCAACACTGTTCCTTGTCCCTGGTTCATGGCCATCCTGTCCGACATCATCCTGTATCCGATCAAATCGTGCGCCGGCATCCATTTGCGCGAAGCTGTCCTGACGCGCTCGGGGCTGATGAGCGAGCACGTGTTCGACCGCGAATGGATGGTGGTCGATGAGCAGGGCCGCTTCCTGACCCAGCGCGAACATCCGCGCATGGCGCTGATCGTGCCGTCCATCAAGGCCACCACGCTGGAGTTGCGCGCGCCGGGCATGCTGCGCCTGGAAATCGAGCTGGGTTTGCCGCATCCGCAACTGGCACCGATGCTGGACGTGCAAGTGTGGGACGATAGCGTGCGCGCATACGATTGCGACGACGTCACGGCCACCTGGGTTTCCAACGCCATCGGCGTGCCGTGCCGGCTGGTGCGCTTTCACCCGGACGTGGTGCGCGCCACGAGCACCAAATGGACGGACGGCGTTGCTGCCGAGACCATGTTTGCCGATGGCTACCCGGTGCTGATCGCCGGCGCCGCTTCGCTCGATGACGTCAACGACAAGCTGCGCGCCGCCGGCCGCGAGGCCTTGCCGATGAACCGTTTCCGCCCCAACCTCGTCATCGGCGAGATCGGCGCCTTCGAGGAAGACTACGCCGACTTCCTGCAATTCGGCGCGACCGTGCTAAAACCCGTCAAGCCGTGCTCGCGCTGCCCGATCCCGTCGGTGGACCAGGCCACGGGCGTGCCCGGACCGGACCCGCTCGACGTCATGCATGGCTACCGCGCCAAGCCCGAGCTCGACGGCGCCATCTGCTTCGGCATGAACGCCATCGTCACCGAAGGCGGCGATGAGCGTATCGTGGTGGGGCAGGACATCGGTTTCGAACTGGCATTTTAAGCATGGCGCCCGCACACAAGGGTTTAAGGTTTCTATGAATCAAGCAATACCGCCGGATCCGCGCATTGCCAGCCTCGAAGCCGAAAACCAGGCCTTGCGGGCGCGTATGGCTTTCCTGCTGGAACAGGTCGAGCGCAACCACGACATCATGTGCCGCCACCAGGCGTTCGACCTGGAAATCGTCGGCGCGTCCACGTTTCCCGAACTGATCGGCACCATCTTCCGCACCTTGCCCGTGATTTCCGACCTCGACGGCGTGACTTTGAGCCTGCTCGACGAGGATGACGATATCGTGCTGGTGATGGAAAAACTGGGCGTCGATTTCAGCGCCTTTCCGCAGTTGCTATTCGTGCATGCCGTGGCGGAGCTGGGTTTTGCCGCACCAAAGCCCGTGGCCGAGGGCGAAGCGGCCTTGCCGCCGATGCCGCTGCTGGGGGCCTTCGATGCGGCCGTGCATGGCCCGCGTTTTCCGGGTATCGATGCGCTGCGCAGCGTGGCGCTGGTGCCCTTGCTGCGCAACAAGCGCCTGATTGGCAGCCTGAACCTGGCCAGCAGCGACGTGACGCGCTTTACGCCCGCGCTGGGCACGGATTTCATCAAGCACATGGCGTCCATCATCGCCATTTGCCTGGAAAACGTGATCAGCAATGAAATGCTCAAATACATCGGCTTGACCGATTCCCTGACGGGCGTCTACAACCGCCGCTATATCGACCGCCGCCTGCTGGAAGAAATCGCCCGCGCGCGGCGCCAGAATTATTGCATCTCATGCATGTATATCGACATCGACCATTTCAAATTGGTCAATGACACGTACGGCCACCAGGGCGGCGATGAAGTGCTGCGCGAAGTGGCGACGCGCATCCGCACGGAATTGCGCCGCTCGGACGCGCTGGGCCGCTTCGGCGGCGAGGAATTCGTCGTGCTGCTGATCGACGCCGACCTCGACAGCGCGACCTTCGTGGCCGAGCGCATCCGCGCCAGCATCGCCGGCACCATGTTCGACTTGCCGGGCAGCGCGCAAGCGTGGGTCAGCGTGTCGATCGGCGTGGCCAGCCTGGAAGCGGACGCGGCGCTACTCCCCATCGAAACGGTGGCGCAGCAACTGGTGGCGCATGCCGACCAGGCCCTGTACCAGGCCAAGGCCGATGGCCGCAACAAGGTCGTCAGCTGGCAGGCACAGCCCGGTTAATTACTTTAACAGTAACGTTTCCGCTTTGGCCACGGCGTCGGCCGTGCCGCGCAGCACCACCACGTCGCCGCTGGCCAGTTGCGTCTCGGGCGTGACATCAAGGCGGCCGCGGCCGCGGCGAATGGTCGTCACGGCAGCGCCGCAGCCGGCCACGTCGATCGTGCTCAGGGGCAAGCCCACGCAGTGCGCGCCTTCGCTGACGGTGACCGTATGCAGGCGCTCCAGCTCGGCATCGTCACCCGCGTCGCTGGAACCGTGGAAATAGCCGCGCAGGGACGCATAACGTTCCTCGCGCGCCGCTTGCACCCGGTGCACCACGCGGCGCAGGGGCACGCCCATCATGATCAAGGCGTGCGAAGCGAGCATCAGGCTGCCTTCCATCAATTCCGGCACCACTTCGGCCGCGCCCGCCTTCTTCAATTGGTCGAGGTCGGTATCGTCGTGGCTGCGCACGATGACGGGCAAGGTCGGCGCCATTTCGTTAAGCAAATGCAATAATTTCAAGGCCGAGGGCGTGTTGGCGTACGTGATCACCACGGCGCTGGCCCGGTAGATACCGGCCGCCACCAGGCTTTCGCGCCGGCCCGCGTCGCCATACGACACGTGGGCGCCGGCCAGCTGCGCTTCCTGCACCCGCTCCGGGTCCAGGTCCAGCGCGTGGTATTCGATCTTTTCTTCCGCCAGCAGGGTGGCCAAGCTTTGTCCGCTGCGCCCGAAGCCGGCGATCAGCACGTGTTTCTGCGAGGCCATGGTGCGCGTGGCGATCTTGGTCAGCGCCAGCGATTGCATCATCCAGTCGTTGGCCGCCAGTTTCATGACGATGGCGTCGGACTTGGCGATGAGGAAGGGCGCCACCAGCATCGACAGCACCATCGACGCCAGCACCACCTGCACGACGAACGGGTCCATCAGTTTGATGCCCCCAGCCAGGTTCAGCAGCACGAAGCCGAACTCGCCAGCCTGCGCCAGTCCCAGTCCCGTGCGCAGGGCCACGCCGTTGCTGGAGCCGAACAGCCGGGCCAGGCCCGCGATCAGCGCGAATTTCAGCAGCACGGGGCCGCACAGCAGCAGCAAGACGAGCCACCAGTTGTCGAGCACGACGCGGATGTTGAGCAGCATGCCGACGGTGATGAAGAACAGGCCCAGCAGCACGTCGCGGAAGGGCTTGATATCCTCTTCCACCTGATGCTTGAATTCTGTCTCGGAAATGAGCATGCCGGCAACAAACGCGCCCAGGGCCAGCGACAGCCCGGCCCGTTCCGTGATCCACGCCGCACCGAGGGTAATCAACAGCAGGTTGAGCATGAACAATTCTTGCGAGCGGCGCTTGGCGACGATGGTGAGCCAGCCGCGCACCAGTTTCTGGCCGATGAACAGCAGCAGGATCAGCACGACCAGGGCCTTGCCGCCCGCCCAGGCCAGGGTTTCGGCCAGGTTGTCGGAGTCGCGCGTGAGGGCGGGAATCAGGATCAGCAGGGGCACGACGGCCAGGTCCTGGAACAGCAAGATGCCGATGATCTTGCGGCCGTGTTCGCTTTCGAGTTCCAGCCGCTCCGTGAGCATTTTCGAGACGATGGCCGTCGACGACATGGCCAGCGCGCCACCCAGGGCGAACGCGGCTTGCCAGCTCAGGTGGATGTAGGCGGACAGATAATGTCCGACGAGCCAGCCGAAGACGACGGTGGCGATGATGGTGGTGACCACCTGCGCCATGCCAAGGCCGAAGACGATGCGCCGCATGGCGAGGAACTTGGGCAGAGAAAATTCGAGCCCGATGGAAAACATCAGGAAGACGACGCCGAACTCGGCCAGGGTGTGGCTGGCCTCGTTTTCCGCCGCCAGGCCCAGCGCGTGGGGGCCGATGACGATGCCAACGGCCAGGTAGCCCAGCATGGGCGGCAAATGCAACATTCTGAAAGCGACCACGCCCAGCACGGCGCTGCCGAGTAACATCAGGGTCAGTTCAAGCGAGGAAAACATGGGTTGCCCGGTACGGTCAATGGAAATCGTTGTTTGTTGTGACTGGCAAGTTTTTTGCTTTCCTAATTCGTTTATACTTTGGGCATGAGTGTAACCCATGAAAAAACAATGCTGAAAGCTTTTGATCGAATTGACATGCAAGCGACGACCGAGCGCGCCGTCGCGCTGGCCCGCACCACCTTGCAGATCGAGTCCGACGCCATCGTTGCGCTGCACGCGCGCCTGGCCACGGACGACAGCGTGGGCCGCGCCGTGGCGCTGTTGCTGCAATGCAAAGGAAGAGTCGTCGTCTCGGGCATCGGCAAATCCGGCCATATCGCGCGCAAGATTGCCGCCACCCTCGCTTCCACCGGCACGCCGGCCCTGTTCGTGCATCCGGCCGAAGCGGCCCATGGCGACCTGGGCATGGTCACCTCGGAAGATGCCTTTATTGCCATATCGTATTCGGGCGAATCGTCGGAACTGATGGCCATCATGCCCGTCGTCAAGCGCATGGGCGGCGTGCTCATTTCCATGACGGGTAAACCGAATTCCAGCCTGGCCCAGCTGGCCGACGTGCACCTGGATGTTTCTGTTGAAAAAGAAGCCTGTCCGCTGAACCTGGCGCCGACGGCCAGCACCACCGTCACCCTGGCCCTGGGCGACGCGCTTGCCGTGGCCTTGCTCGACTTGCGCGGCTTCAAGGAAGAAGATTTCGCCCGCTCGCACCCGGGCGGCGCCCTGGGTCGCCGCCTGCTCACGCATGTGCATGACGTCATGCGCAGCGGCGAACGGGTGCCGCAAGTGCCCGTGGACGCCTCCTTGCTGCAGGCGCTGGAAGAAATGACGAAGAAAGGCATGGGCATGACGGCCGTCGTCGACGCGGACAACCGCCCCGTGGGCGTGTTTACGGATGGCGACTTGCGCCGCATGTTCGAGCGCGTGCAGGATTTCACGCAAGTGGCGATCCGCGACGTCATGCATGCGCAGCCGCGCAGCATCGCGCCCGAACGCCTGGCCGTCGATGCCGTGGCCGTGATGGAGCAGTTCCGCATCAACCAGATGCTGGTCGTCGATGCCGACGGCAAGCTGGTGGGCGCGCTGCATATCCATGATCTGACGCAAGCGAAGGTGATCTGATGGACAGCGTAGCGGACAACCTGGCACGCGCGGCCAAGGTCAGACTGATGATCTTTGACGTCGACGGCGTGCTCACCGACGGCAGCCTGCATTTCGGCCCGGACGGCGAGATGATGAAAACGTTTAATGTGTATGATGGCCTGGGCATCAAGCTGCTGCAGGAGTCGGGCGTGCAGACGGCCATCATCAGCGCGCGCCGCTCGGCCATCACGGCACGCCGCGCGCAGGACCTGGGCATTACCCATGTGCACCAGGGCGGCCACGACAAGCTGACGCCGTTTCGCGAACTGCTGGCGCTGACGGGCTTGACGGAAGAGCAATGCGGCTATATCGGCGACGACGTCATCGATGCACCCATCCTGAAGCGCGTCGGCTTTGCCGTCAGCGTGCCGGGCGGACGCCCGGAAGCGCAGGGCCTGGCGCACCATGTGACGCAGGCCGGCGGCGGCCGCGGCGCCGTGCGCGAGATCTGCGAATTCCTGCTGCGCGCCCAGGACAACTATGCGCGCGTCATGGCGCCGTTCCTGGAGTGAGGCGCGCCTTGCCGCCAGTGATATTGGAAAGAGTGAAACCCTATGCGTAAGCCAGGAGGCGCCCATCGCTGGCGCACGATTTTTACCCTGCTGGGCGCGGTTGTTGTCGCGCTGGCCAGCTTTTGGCTGCTCGAAGTGATGAACAAGAACAGCCAGGACATCAAGGCCAGCAAACATTTGGATGAGCCCGATTATTTCATCACCAATTTCAGCCTGGTGCGCATGGATTTGACGGGCAAACCCAGCTATATCGTGTCGGGCACCAAGCTCACGCATTATCCGGCCGACGATTCGTCCGATATCGACCAGCCCTTCGTGCGCAAGCTCACGCCCGGCATGCCGCCGTTGAACATGAACGCGGAACTGGCGCATATCGACCAGGACAATACCCGGCTGCAACTGCACCGCAAGGTCGTGATCGACCGCGTGGCCAGTCCGAAGGCGCAGAACCTGACGGTCAGGACGGAAGCGCTGACGGTGTTCCCGGATGAGGAAAGAATGGAAACGGACGTGCCTGTCGATATCCTGACGGGCGCCTCGCGCCTCAATGGCGTCGGCATGAAGGCCAATAACGCCACCGGCGTGGTGGAAGTGCAGAATGCGCTGCGCATGGTCCTACCGCCGAAACCGCGCCCGGCCGCGGCGGCAAAATGACAGAATGAAACAAGGAAACCATACTATGAAGAAGATCTTGCTGTTGACCGTATTTTCCCTGGCCATCATGGGCGTGGCGCATGCCGAGAAGGCCGATTCCGAGAAGGAAGCCGTCATCACGGCACGCAGCGGCCACGTCGATGACGTCAAGCAGGTGCGCACCCTGACGGGCGACGTCGTGCTGGTGAAAGGCACCCTGACCATGAAGGCGGGCCGGGCCCTGATCACGGAAGATCCGCAAGGCTACCAGTTCATTACCTTCTGGGCCGATCCCGGCAAGCTGGCCACCTTCCGCCAGAAGCGCGATGGCGCGGGCGACCTGTGGGTCGAAGGCGAAGCGGAGCGCGTGGAATACGACAACAAGACGGAAGTGGTGAAACTGTTTTCCAGAGCCAAGCTGACCCGCCTGGAAGGCACGAAAGTCACCGACGTGGCCAACGGCGCCTTCATCTCGTATGACAGCCGCAAGGAAGTGTTTGCGATGGAAAATTCCAACAGCGGCACCAGCACGCCCGATGGCGGCAGCGTGCGCATGGTGATCCAGCCGAAGACCAAGGCGCCGGCGGCGGAGAAAGCGCCGGCCACGCCCGCGCCAGGAAAGAAATAATGGAAAATACACGTTGCGGCAGCACCCTGATCGTTCGCGGTCTGCAAAAAACCTATGGCAAGCGGCAAGTCGTGCATGATGTCTCGCTGCAAGTCGAATGCGGCGAAGTGGTGGGTTTGCTGGGCCCGAACGGCGCCGGCAAGACCACCTCGTTCTACATGATCGTCGGCCTGGTGCCGTCGGACGGCGGCAGCATCGATATCAGCGGCGTGGACATTTCCAGCCTGCCGATTCACCGCCGCGCGCAGATGGGCCTGTCTTACCTGCCGCAGGAAGCGTCCGTTTTCCGCAAGCTGACGGTGGAAGACAATATCCGCGCCGTGCTGGAAATCCAGACCGTCGAAGGCCGTCCTTTGAAGAAGGCCGAGATCGAGGAGCGCCTGGACAAATTGCTGGCCGACTTGCAGATTGAAAAGCTGCGCGAGAACCAGGCCCTGTCCCTGTCGGGCGGCGAGCGCCGCCGCGTGGAAATCGCCCGCGCGCTGGCCACCGATCCCCGTTTCGTGCTGCTCGACGAGCCGTTCGCCGGCGTCGATCCGATCGCCGTGATCGAGATCCAGCGCATCGTGCGTTTCTTGAAGGAGCGCAATATCGGCGTGCTGATCACCGATCATAATGTGCGCGAGACGCTGGGTATCTGCGACCGTGCCTACATCATCAACCAGGGCTCGGTGCTGGCGTCGGGACGCCCCGACGACATCATCGCGAACGAGTCGGTACGCCGGGTCTATCTGGGCGAACACTTCCGCATGTAAGCCAATGAAACAATCATTGCAGCTGCGCACTTCGCAGCACCTGGCACTGACGCCGCAGTTGCAGCAATCGATACGCCTGTTGCAATTGTCTACCCTGGAATTGCACCAGGAACTAGAGCAATTGCTGACGGACAATCCCTTGCTCGAACGCCTCGACGATCCGCTCGACCGTTCGCTGCGCCTGCTTTCCGACGGCGCCTTGAGTTCCACGGCGGCGCCGGCCGAAGCGCCGCCCCAGCCGCCAGGCCAGGACGCGCCCGCCGCGCCGGCCGAAGCGGAAACCTTTGACGGCGAGGCGGGCGACAGTCCGGCTGCCGCGGACGGTGGCGACAGCGACTGGAGCGAGGCGAGCCGCGGCAAGGCGCCAGACGATGAAGATTCGCGTCCGCAGCTGGAGGCCCATCACTGCACCCTGCGCGAGCACCTGATGGAGCAGATGCGCGTGACGGTGCTCGAATTGCGCGACCGCGCGCTGGTCGAGTTGATCATCGATGCGCTCGACGACAATGGCTACCTGGAAGAGTCGCTCGACGACATCCTGGCGCGCCTGCCGGAAGAGCTGGAAATCGACGCCGACGAGATGCGCACGGCCTTGTCGCTGCTGCAAAGTTTCGATCCGCCGGGCGTGGGCGCGCGCAATGCGTCCGAATGCCTGGCGCTGCAGATCAAGCGCTTGCCGCACATCGCCATGGTGACGCGGCGCATGGCCCTCGTCATCGTGGAAAAGCACCTGGCCTGGTTTGCCCAGCGCGATTTCAATAAGCTGAAAAAAGCCCTCGATTGCGACGAGGAAGACTTGCGCGAAGCGCAGACGGTGATTCGCCAGTGCAATCCGCATCCGGGCGCCGTGTTCGCCTCGGACGTGTCCGATTACGTGGTGCCCGACGTCGTCGTCAAGCGCGCGCGCAATGGCTGGCAAGTGACCCTGAATAACGACGTCATGCCGCGCCTGCGCGTCAATGCCATGTACGCCAACTTGCTCAAGCAGGGCAAGGGCGAGGGTGCCATGGGCGCACAGTTGCAGGAAGCCAAGTGGCTGATCAAGAATATGCGCCAGCGCTTCGACACCATCCTGCGCGTGGCACAGGCGATAGTAGAAAGACAAAAGAACTTTTTCTCGCATGGGGCCGTTGCCATGCGCCCCCTTGTGCTCCGTGAAATAGCTGATACACTGGGTTTACACGAGAGTACTATCTCGCGGGTAACAACTCAAAAGTACATGCTGACCCCGCACGGCATGTTCGAGTTGAAATATTTCTTTGGTAGCCACGTCGCCACCGAAGCGGGGGGCGAAGCGTCATCGACGGCGATACGGGCATTGATCGTGCAACTGACAGGAGCAGAAGACCCTAAAAATCCTTTATCCGACAGTAAGATTGCGGACATGCTGGGGGAACAAGGCATGGTGATTGCGCGACGTACTGTTGCCAAATACCGGGAAGCGTTGAAAATTCCGCCAGTGAGCCTGCGTAAGTGTTTGTAAGTTTTTTTCGGTTCCTCTGCGGGCCGGATAGGATGGACCGCACGAACCCGATCATCTTTAGGAGTGTGTATGAATCTCACCATCAGCGGACATCATCTCGAAGTGACACCAGCCATCCGTGAATACGTACAAACGAAGCTGGAGCGCGTGAAACGTCATTTCGATCAAGTCATCGATATCGCCGTGATTCTGACCGTGGATAACCTCAAAGAGAAAGAAAAACGTCAAAAGGCTGAAGTCAACCTGCGTTTGAGCGGCAAGACTGTCTATGTGGAAAGCCTGGCGCACGACCTGTACGCCGCGATCGATACCCTGATCGACAAGCTCGATAGGCAAGTGATGAAATACAAAACCAAAGTGCAAGGGCACGGTAAAGAGGCGATCAAGCATCTGCCAGACAACTCCGAGGAAGACGCCGTCGTCGCCGTTTAAGGCCACCCGCTTCCAGCAGTTGTGATCAACTAAGGGCGCACATCTTGCGCCCTTTTTTGCGCCTGGACCTGTTGAACGCAATCTTCCCCGCGCAAGGGCTAGAATGTTTGCACTTTCACTTCTTTCCTGCCTGCCATGAGCGACTTCGTCCAGACCTCCATCCGCAACCGCACCGGGCACATCGTGCTCGACCGTCCGAAAGCCTTGAATTCCCTGTCGCTGGAGATGGTGCGCGCCCTGAGTGCGGTCTTGCTGGCCTGGCGCGATGATCCGCACGTGGACGCCGTGGTGATCCGATCGAGCAGCGAAAAAGCCCTGTGCGCCGGCGGCGATATCCGCTTCTTTTACGATGCGGGACTGGCCACGCCGCAAGGCGGCAGTGCCCAGCTGGAAGATTTCTTTACCGAAGAATACGCCTTAAATCATGTGATTCATTTCTATCCGAAACCGTATATTGCCGTGATGGATGGCGTGGTGATGGGCGGCGGCATGGGCGTGGCGCAAGCCGGGCCCGGCAACCGCCTGCGCATCGTGACGGGCCGCACACGCATGGCCATGCCGGAAGTTAATATTGGCTTGTTCCCCGATGTGGGCGGCAGTTATTTCCTGTCCCGCCTGGCCGGTCAACTGGGCCTGTATCTGGGCTTGACGGGCCTGACCATCAACGCGGCCGATGCCCTGTACACGGGTCTGGCCGATGTGTTCCTGCCCGAGGCGCAGATGGGGGCGTTGCTGGCCCTGATCGAGTCGACGCCGGGCGAGGCCTTGCCGGTGGCCATCAAGGCGCTGGCGGCGCCGTTCCAGGCCGAGGCGGGGGACTCTCCTCTGGCGACGGCGCGCGCGGCGCTGGACCGTCATTTCGGTGCGCCTTCCGTGGCGGCCATCATGGCCTCGCTGGCGCAGGACGACAGCGCGTTCGCGGCCAGGGCGCTGGCGGCCATGCGCCTGCGTTCGCCCTTGATGATGTCGGTGACCCTGGAATTGCTGCGGCGGGGCGCTCACCTGGGCGTGGCCGATTGTCTGCGACTGGAGCGCACGGTGGTGCGCCACAACTTCGAGCATGGCGAAGTGCTCGAAGGCGTGCGCGCGCTGGTGGTCGACAAGGACAATGCGCCGCGCTGGAACCCCGCCAGCCTGGACGAGGTCGACGCTGCCATGGTGGCGCGCTTCTTTGCCCCCGTCTGGCCGGCTCAAGCGCATCCGCTGCGCCACCTGAATTAACTAGGAGCGTTCGCGGTGGCGCAGGACCACGCGCTCGTTGGGGCCAAAGTATTGCGCCAAGCGTTCCGCCATGTACACGGAGCGGTGCTGGCCGCCCGTGCAACCGAGCGCCACCGTCAGGTAGCTGCGGTTGTCGGACTTGAATGACGGCAGCCATTTCTCGATGAAGGCGCGGATGTCTGCCAGCAGTTCCAGCGCGCTCGGCTGCGCGTCGAGGAAGGCGATCACGGGCGCGTCGCGTCCGTCGAGGGGGCGCAGCGCCAGGTCGTAATAGGGATTCGGCAAGGCCCGCACGTCGAAGACGAAATCGGCGTCCAGCGGCACGCCCAGCTTGAAGGCGAACGATTCGAAGAACAGGGTCAGCGGCGCGCGTTCGGAGGCGACGATATCCTTGATCCAGGCGCGCAGCTTGTTGGCGCTCAGTTCCGACGTGTCGATCACATGGCCCAGCTGTTCGATGGCCGACAGGCGCTCGCGTTCTTCCGAGATGCACTCGATCAGGGTGCGGCGGCTGGCCGGATTCTGGTTCGGACGCAATTCGTGCGACAGCGGATGGCTGCGCCGCGTTTCCGAGAAGCGCGCCACCAGCGAATGCGTGGTCGCTGTCAGGAACATGACCTTGACGTCGTGCCCCTGGTCGCGCAGCAGCGCCACATTGTGCGGCAGGCTGGTCAGCGACTCGGCGCTGCGCGCATCGACTGCGACGGCCAGTTGCGGTGTACCTTCGTCGAGCAGGGTTTGCACCAGGCTGGGCAGCAAGGCTGGTGGCAGGTTGTCAACACAATAGTAGCCGGTATCTTCCAGCACATTGAGCGCGACGGATTTACCGGAGCCGGATATTCCGGTGATAAGGACGATATGCATACGCCGATCATACAATAAAGATCGACGCTCTGCTCCCAAGGCAATTATCTTTACAAATTATTGCAATTATTGTTCGAGCATTGCTTGTATTTAATTGTTGCCATTGGCGTCAATGTGGGGTCAGACCCGTCGGGTCGGACCCCGGTAATTAATCGCCACTCATTGCCAAACGTTGCCGCTCCATGAACTCCTGCAAGGTATCGATGCCGCGCAGTTGCAAAATCGTATTGCGCACGGCCGCTTCCAGCAGCACGGCGATGTTGCGGCCGGCGGCGACGGGGATGACGACCTTGCGCACGGGCAAGCCCAGCACGTCTTCCGTGGGGAACAGGAAGGGCAGGCGCTCGACTTCTTCTTCCAGCGCGTTGCGGCGTACCAGGTGCACGATCAGCTTCAGGCGCATCTTGCGGCGCACGGCCGTTTCGCCAAAGATGGCCTTGATGTCGAGTAAACCCAGTCCCCGCACTTCCAGCAGGTTTTGCAGCAGCGGCGGGCAGCGGCCTTCGATCATGTTGGGGGCGATGCGCGAGAACTCGACGGCGTCGTCGGCCACCAGGCCGTGGCTGCGCGAAATCAGCTCCAGGCCCAGCTCGCTCTTGCCCAGGCCCGAATCGCCCGTGATCAGCACGCCCACGCCCAGCACGTCCATGAACACGCCATGCATGATGATGCGTTGCGCCAGCTTTTTCGACAGGTAGACGCGCAGGAAGTCGATCACTTGCGCGGCCGGCAGCGGGGTGGAGAACAGGGGAATGTTTTGCTCGTCGCAGATGGCGAGGATGTCGGGCGGCGTTTCCAGCCCTTGCGCGATGATCAGCGCGGGCGGCCCGCCGGCGATCAGCTCGCCAATCACGTGGGTGCGCGTGTTGACCTTCAGGCGCTGGTAGTAATTGATTTCCTGGTGGCCAAAGACCTGGATGCGGCCCGGATGGATCAGGTTCAAGTGGCCCACCTGGTCGGCGGCCGACGAGACGTCGCCCGAGATCAGGCGCTCGCCGCCGGGGAAGCCGGCGAACCAGCCCAGTTGCAGACTTTCACGATTGTCGTCGTACAGGCGTTGTATCGTCAGTGGCGTTTGCAACATGGCAGTCTTCTTCAGGAGTGGAGGAATACCTGAAGTTTAACCCGCCGCTTGCAGACTAGGTTGCCAATTGACGATGCGCGAATGCACGGATTTCGGTTCCGGATCCGTGGCCAGCGCCGTGCGGAAGGCATCGTCGGAAAACATTTCGGCGATTTCCGACAGGATTTCCAGATGTTGCTGAGTGACATGATCGGGAATCAGCAGGAAAAACAGCAGATTGACGGGCTTGCCATCGGGCGACTCGAACGGAATCGGCTCGGCCAGGCGCACGAAGGCGCCCAGCGGCGATTTCAAGGTTTTGCTGCCCTTGACTCTGCCATGCGGTACGGCTACGCCATGGCCCAGGCCAGTCGAGCCCAGGCGTTCGCGGGCAAACAGATTGTCCGAGACGGTAGAGCGGGCGATGCCGTAATTGTTTTCGAAGATCAGGCCGGCTTGCTCGAAGGCGCGCTTTTTACTGGAGACTTCCAGGTCCAGCAGGACGTTTTCGAGGGATAATATTTTGCTAAGATTAGTCATGACACTCAATGAAATGGTGCAATGCGCAGAGGGCTTGCGAGCCGAATTATAGGCCTGTTTCGGTGGCCTGTAACGCCAATTCTCAACAGTATACGCCCGCTGCGGGCGCAGTGGGCGCTACAGCCCGCGTAGCCATCATTTTAGCAAAAAAATAACATCGGCGTGTATCGGCTATTTCCTGATTAAAAACACGCGGCGCGCCGGTTTTTCCGCCGCCGAATGCCGATTTTCCGATTTTTCACCGTCTGTGACATGCTCTGCGGCACTACTGCGACGTTGTTTTAAAACACAGCCAACATTCCTGTTGGCATGGTTTCGTGGTGTTGCGCGATGTTACCCAATCAATGTTACTGGCGCGCATTGCGCAGATTGCCCGGCATCGCTCCCGTACTGAAATTGCTGCGCCAGGGATTGATGTCGAGGCCGCCGCGGCGCGTATAGCGCGCATACACGGACAGCTTTTGCGGCTTGCACTGACGCAAGATATCGACAAAGATGCGCTCCACGCATTGCTCGTGGAACTCATTGTGCTCGCGGAAACCGATCAGGTAGCGCAACAGGCTTTCCTGGTCGATCTGCGGTCCCGCATATTCGATCTGCACGCTGCCCCAGTCGGGCTGGCCCGTCACCAGGCAATTCGATTTGAGCAAGTGCGAGACGAGTTTTTCTTCCACCGGCGCTTCATCCAGGGCGGCTTTCAGCAGCAGCGGTGAGGGCGTGTATTGCGTGATTTCCAGATCCAGGCGGTCCAGCAGCACGCCGTTGAATTCGCCCATTTTCAGCTTGCCGAAATCTTCCTGCAAGGTCAGTTCCACTTGCACGGGCGCGCCGAAGCCGTTCGATAAATCCTGCTTGAGCAGGGCCAGCAGCGCATCCGCGCTATCGAGCTTGGTCTGGTTGAACGAGTTCAGGTACAGCTTGAACGATTTCGATTCGATGATGTTGGGCGAATCGGCTGGCGCGCTGACCTTGGCAATGGCCACCTGCGGCTTGCCGCGCTGGTTCAGCCACGACAGTTCATACGCATTCCAGATATCGAGGCCGAAGAACGGCAAGGTGCCGTGCAGTTCCAGCTCGTCGCGCTTGCCCTGGCGCGGAATCGGAAACAGCAATTCCGGCGCGTAATCGGTGCGGTAGGCGGAGCTTTTGCCCAGGGGAGACAGTTCGGCGAGGTCGTTGGTGGTGGTCATGGTCGTGTGGCGTAGTTCGGTCAAGGACGCATGGTAGCCTATTTCAACCCAACGGAGACGGCTGGGGGCGGACCCTGCAGGGTCCGACCCCGGTATTTGCAGTTGGGTTGCTTACTATTTACCCCAGGAATAATTTGTACACGGGATTGCTGCTCTCATCCCAATAACGGTAGCCCAGGGTATCGAGGAAGCGGGCGAACTCTCCCATCTCGTCGGGCGGCACTTGCAGGCCGATCAGGATGCGGCCCACGTCGCCGCCCTGGCTGCGGTAATGGCACAAGGAAATATTCCAGTTCGGCGCCATGCTGTCGAGGAAGCGCATCAGTGCGCCCGGCCGTTCGGGGAATTCAAAGCGGTACAGCAACTCGTCTTGCGCCAGCCGGCTCTTGCCGCCCACCAGGTGGCGGATGTGCGATTTGGCCAGTTCGTCGTGGGTCAGGTCCAGGGTCTTGAATTCGTGTTCCTCGAAAGTCTTGGCCAGCACGCTCGACTCATGCCGGTCGGCAATTTGAATGCCGACGAACACGTGCGCGGCTTTTTCATCGCTGATGCGATAGTTAAATTCCGTCACGTTGCGCGCGCCGATGAGCGAGCAGAAGCGCTTGAAGCTGCCCCGCTGTTCGCGCATGGTGACGGCAAACACGGCTTCGCGGAACTCGCCCAGTTCGGCCCGTTCCGCCACAAAACGCAGCCGGTCGAAATTCATGTTCGCGCCGCTGGCGATGGTGACCAGGGTTTCATTGTTGACGGGGTGCTTGGTCAGGCTGGCGCGTTCCACATACGCCTTGGCGCCGGCGATAGCCAGCGCGCCCGATGGTTCCAGGATGGAGCGCGTGTCCGTAAACACATCCTTGATGGCGGCGCAAATGGCATCCGTGTCGACCGTGATGATTTCATCGACATACGCCTGCACCAGGCGGAAGGTTTCCTCGCCGGCCAGGCGCACGGCCGTGCCGTCGGCAAACAGGCCCACATCGTTCAGGGTCACGCGCTCGCCGGCTTTCAGCGAACGGGCCATGGCGTTCGAATCGACGCTTTGCACGCCGATGATCTTGATGTCGGGACGAATCTGTTTCACGTAGGCGGCAATGCCGGCGATCAAGCCGCCGCCGCCGATGGGGGCGAAGATGGCGTGGATGGGGCCGGCATGCTGGCGCAGGATTTCCATGCCGATCGTGCCTTGGCCGGCGATCACGTCCGGGTCGTCGAACGGGTGCACGAAGGTCAGCTTCTGTTCCTTTTCCAGGGTCAGCGCATGGTTGTAGGCATCCGTGTAGGACTCGCCGTGCAGCACCACTTCCACGTTCACGCCGCCGCGCCCCTTGACCGCCTCGACTTTCACCAGCGGCGTGGTGGTCGGCATGACGATGACGGCGCGGCAACCCATACGCGCGGCCGACAGGGCCACGCCCTGGGCATGGTTGCCGGCCGAGGCGCAAATCACGCCGCGCTTGCGTTCCGCTTCGCTGAGCTTGGACATCTTGTTGTAGGCGCCACGAATCTTGAAACTGAACACGCTTTGCATGTCTTCGCGCTTGAAGTAAATCTGGTTGTTCAGGCGCTGCGACAGGGCAGGGGCCAGTTCCAGCGGCGTTTCAGTAGCGACGTCATAGACGCGGGCGGTCAGGATTTTCTTGAGGTAGTCGATGTTCATAGTCTGCAAGCAAGTGATTCTGGGCCAGAAAGGGTCTGGAGCGTGTCGGGCGATAGCGGCGGCGCCGCGGCGGATAGCCTGGCGACAATAATGCTCTGTGGAACTGCGGGCGGGTATGCCTTTGCCGGCCGGCGCGGATTGTGCGGCGCGCAAGCTGCTCTTCATTATAATGGAGAGCCTTACCGCATCGCGAAGTGTTCCATGATCGAATCCGCAATCGCCTGGCTGCTGCAGCTGATCGCAGCGCCGGAAGTCGGGCTGACATCGGTCTTTCTGATCAGCTTTATTTCCGCCACCTTGTTGCCGCTCGGCTCGGAACCGGCCGTGTTTGCCGTCATCAAGGCCAATCCCGCGCTGTTCTGGGCCGCCATCGGCGTCGCCACCCTGGGCAACACCTTGGGCGGCATCGTCGACTACTGGCTCGGCTACCGGGCCAAGCAGGCGTTCGCCAAGGAGCGCGACACGCGCTGGTTCCGCTGGCTGGCCCGCTATGGCGCCAAGACCATGCTGCTGGCCTGGCTGCCCATCGTGGGCGACCCCCTGTGCACGCTGGCAGGCTGGCTCAAGCTGCCGTTCTGGCCCAGCGTGGCCTACATGGCCGTCGGCAAGTGCGCGCGCTACCTGACCATGACGGGCTTGCTGCTCTACGTTCCTGATGGCGTATGGCACCGGATTGGACAAATGCTGGCGTAGTGGCACGCAAACGGGGCGTAATGCAACGCCAGTTTGCCCCATTTTTGGGCAGTTCGATAGTTCGTAGCAGAGTCCTGTTCTTGGCATTTTTGCGTCGAAAAATCAGAAAGTCTGGTTTTTTATTCATGAAATATAGGGCTTTTCCGTATTTGCTATGGTAGCGGATGAGGTGCTTAAACCTTGGGCGGAATAAGGCTGTTCCCGCATGGTGCGGCGCAATAAGATAAAATGGGCCTTTAGGGTCCAGTCCACATCGTCACCACACTCCATGAACGCTCCCGCACATATCCAAGCTTTACTGGCAGAAACGCCGAATGGTCCCGCAGCAAGCCGCCTGCGCGAAATCCCGTATAACTACACGTCGTTTTCCGATCGCGAGATCGTCATACGCCTGTTGGGGGAGGACTCCTGGCGCCTGCTCGACGAGCTGCGCGGCGCCCGCCAGACGGGCCGTTCGGCCCGCATGCTGTACGAGGTGCTGGGCGACATCTGGGTCGTGCGCCGCAATCCCTACCTGCAGGATGACTTGCTCGACAATCCGAAGCGCCGCCAGGGCTTGATCGATGCCTTGCATCACCGCCTGGCCGAAGTCGACAAACGCCGCCTGGGCATCGATGCGGCCGGCGGCGACGTCGCTGCCAGTGGCGAAGCGCCGGAAGTCGCCAAGGCGCGCAGCGCCAATGTGGAGCTGCTGCTGAAAGCGGCCAGCAAGGCCGTGGCCGACTTTGGCGACGAATTCCGCAAGACCTATGACTTGCGCAAGCGCACTGTCAAGGTGCTGGGCCGCTACACGGAAAAGCACAATGTGCGCTTCGACGGCATGACGCGCGTGTCGCACGTGACGGACGCCACCGACTGGCGCGTGGAATACCCGTTCGTCGTGCTCACGCCCGACACGGAAGAGGAAATGGCCGGCCTCGTCAAAGGCTGTATCGAGCTGGGGCTGACCATCATCCCGCGCGGCGGCGGCACCGGTTACACGGGTGGCGCGATTCCATTGACGCCGATGTCGGCCGTCATCAACACGGAAAAACTCATCACCCTGGGCGCCGTGGAAATGACGGTCTTGCCGGGCTTGACGCACGAATACGCGACGATCAATTCGGGCGCGGGCGTGATCACGAACAAAGTGTCGGAAGCGGCGGAAAAGGCCGGCTTCGTGTTTGCCGTCGACCCGACCTCGGCGCACGCTTCATGCATCGGCGGCAACGTCGCCATGAATGCGGGCGGCAAGAAAGCCGTGCTGTGGGGCACGGCGCTGGACAACCTGGCCTCGTGGCGCATGGTCGACCCGAACGGCGACTGGCTCGACGTCACCCGCCTCGACCATAACCTGGGCAAGATCCACGATATCGCGCTGGCACGTTTCCAGCTGGAATGGCGTCACCCGAGCACGCGCGACGCAAGCAAACCGAACGCGCCGTTCAAGACGGAAATCCTGGAAATTCCTGGCCGCAAGTTCCGTAAAGAGGGCCTGGGCAAGGACGTCACCGACAAATTCCTCGCCGGTTTGCCGGGCATTCAAAAGGAAGGCTGCGACGGCCTGATCACGTCGGCGCGCTGGATTTTGCACAAGATGCCGAAATTTGCCCGCACCGTCTGCCTGGAATTCTTTGGCCAGGCGCGCGACGCGATTCCGTCGATCGTGGAAATCAAGGATTACCTCGATGGCTTGCCGGCCAAGGGCGAGCAATACACGACCATCCGCCTGGCGGGCCTGGAACATCTGGACGAGCGCTACCTGCGCGCCGTCGGCTATGCCACCAAGTCGAAGCGGGGCGTGCTGCCAAAGATGGCCCTGTTTGGGGACATCGTCGGCGACGATGAAAATGCCGTCGCGCAAGCGGCGTCGGAAGTGGTGCGCATCGCCAACACCCGCGTGGGCGAAGGTTTTGTGGCCGTCAGCCCGGAAGCGCGCAAGAAATTCTGGTTAGATCGTGCCCGCACGGCCGCGATCGCCAAGCACACCAACGCTTTTAAAATCAATGAAGACGTCGTGATTCCCCTGAACCGCATGGGCGAATACACGGATGGCATCGAACGCATCAATATCGAGCTGTCGATCAAGAACAAGCTGCAACTGGCCGAGGCCCTGAGCGAATTCTTTGGCAAAGGTAATTTGCCAGTAGGCAAGAGCGACGATGCATCAGATGACCGTGTCGATGATGCGGAAATGCTGGGCGACCGCGCCGAGCAGGCACAACAGCTGCTGGCCCAAGTTACGGCCCGCTGGACCTATCTGCTGGCCCAGCTCGACCGTCCGCTGGCGGACGTGAAGGGTGAGTTGGCCGAACTGGGCATGGAGCGCTTGCTGCCCGTGTTCGATGCGCGCCTGGAAACGCAGCCGGACGCCACCCTGTTCGACGTGGTGCAGGACCGCACCGTACGCATTACCTGGAAGCAGGAGATTCGCGCCCAGCTGCGCCAGATCTTCAACGGCGCCGCTTTCAAACTGATCCTCGACGAGGCCACCGCCATCCATGCGCGCATCCTGCGTAGCCGCGTGTTTGTCGCGCTGCACATGCATGCGGGTGACGGCAACGTGCACACGAACTTGCCCGTCAACTCGGACAATTACGAAATGCTGCAGGACGCCCACGAAGCCGTGGGCCGCATCATGATCCTGGCCCGCTCGCTGAACGGCGTCATTTCCGGCGAACATGGCATCGGCATTACCAAGCTGGAATTTTTGACGGAAGAAGAGATCGGCGAATTCCGCAGCTACAAGCAGCGCATCGATCCGGAAGGCCGTTTCAACAAGGGTAAACTGCTGAACCTGCCGGGCATGGGCGCCGACTTGCGCAATGCCTACACGCCATCGTTCGGCCTGATGGGCCATGAATCCTTGATCATGCAGCAAAGCGATATCGGCGCCATCGCCGACAGCGTCAAGGATTGCTTGCGCTGCGGCAAGTGCAAGCCCGTGTGCTCGACCCACGTGCCGCGCGCGAATTTACTGTACTCGCCGCGCGACAAAATTTTGGCGACCTCGTCCCTGATCGAAGCCTTCCTGTACGAAGAGCAGACGCGCCGCGGTATTTCCATCAAGCATTGGGAAGAGTTCGAGGACGTGGCCGACCATTGCACCGTGTGCCATAAATGCGTGACGCCTTGCCCCGTCAACATCGACTTCGGCGACGTGTCGATGAACATGCGCAACTTGCTGCGCAAGATGGACAAGAAGAGCTTTAATCCAGGCACCAAGGCCACGATGATGTTCCTCAACGCCACCGATCCCGTGACCATCAACGCCACGCGCAAGGTCATGATCGGCTGGGGTTACAAGGCGCAGCGCCTGGGCCACGACTTGCTGAAGAAGTTTGCCAAGAAGCAAACCAAGGCACCGCCGCCATCGACGGGCAAGCCGCCCGTCAAGGCGCAGGTGATCCACTTCATCAACAAAAAGATGCCGGGCAACTTGCCGAAGAAATCGGCGCGCGCGCTGCTCGACATCGAAGACGACAAGGTCATTCCGATCATCCGCAACCCGAAGACGACGACGGCCGATACGGAAGCCGTGTTCTACTTCCCCGGTTGCGGTTCGGAGCGCCTGTTCTCGCAAGTGGGCCTGGCGACGCAAGCGATGCTGTGGGAAGTGGGCGTGCAGACGGTCTTGCCGCCGGGCTACCTGTGCTGCGGTTATCCGCAGCGGGGCGCGGGCGAGTTCGACAAGGCCGAGAAGATGATGACGGATAACCGCGTCCTGTTCCACCGCATGGCCAACACGCTCAATTATCTGGACATCAAGACAGTGCTCGTCTCGTGCGGCACTTGCTATGACCAGCTGGCAACGTATCAGTTTGAAAAGATTTTCCCGGGTTGCCGCATCATGGATATCCATGAGTATTTGCTGGAGAAAAACGTCAAGCTGGAAGGCGTGAACGGCACGCGCTATATGTACCACGAGCCATGCCACAATCCGATGAAGCTGCAGGAATCGGGCAAGACCATCAATTCCCTGATCAGCACGGTCGATAACGTGAAGATCGAGAAGAATGACCGTTGCTGCGGCGAATCGGGTTCGCTGGCCGTCACGCGTCCCGACATTTCTACGCAAGTGCGTTTCCGCAAGGAAGAAGAGATGGTCAAGGGTGCCGACAAGCTGCGCGGCGATGGTTTTACCGGTGACGTGAAAATCCTCACCAGCTGCCCGTCGTGCCTGCAAGGACTCTCGCGCTACAATGATGATTCGGGCACGACGGCCGACTACATCGTCGTCGAGATCGCCAAACACTTGCTGGGAGAGAACTGGATGCCGGATTATGTGAAACGCGCCAATGACGGCGGCATCGAACGGGTGCTGGTGTAATGTCCACGCCTTGCGATCTGTGCAGCTTGCTGGACGGCTACGCCAACAAGCAAGGTCTGGAGACCTTGCTGTGGCGCAGCGAGCGCCTGTCCGTGGTGGCTGTCGATGACGCCGCATATCCCGGTTTTTGCCGCGTGATCTGGAACAAGCACGTGAAGGAAATGACGGATTTGACGCCGGGTGAGCGCAACTACGTCATGGAAGTCGTGTGGCAAGTCGAGCTGGCCGTGCGTGAAGTGATGCAGCCGGAAAAGGTCAACGTGGCCAGTTTCGGCAACATGACGCCGCACGTGCATTGGCACGTGATTCCCCGCTACCGCGACGACGCGCATTTCCCGAACCCCAGCTGGGCCGTGGTGCAGCGCGAGACGGCACCCGAGGTGCTGGCCGCGCGCCGCGCCCTGCTGCCGGCACTGCGCGACGCCATCATTCAACGTTTATCCGCATAAAGTATCGTCATGACTGAAAAAACAGCAACACCGCAACCCACCGGCTTGACCGTGCACAACCAGTCGCGCGTGCTCGACGTGGCGTTCGACGATGGCAGCGAATTTGTCTTGCCGTTCGAATACCTGCGCGTGTACTCGCCGTCGGCCGAAGTGCAGGGCCATGGCAAGGGCCAGGAAACCTTGCAATTAGGCAAACGCCTGGTCGGCATCACTGGCCTGGAGCCGGTGGGCAACTACGCCGTGCAGCCCACTTTCAGCGATGGTCACAATTCCGGCCTGTACACCTGGGCCTATTTGTACAAGCTGGGCGCGGAAAAAGACAAGCTGTGGCAAGCCTACTTGGACCAGCTGACGGCAGCCGGCTACCCGGGCGACAGCGGCCGCGACGCCAAGGCCGACATGACGGTCAAGCAATCTTCCGGCCACGTCCACGGACCCAGTTGCGGGCATAAACATTAAAACACCTGAAAAACCTACTGCGCGTCGCCATTTGCGGCCGCCGATGCTCACTGTGCTCAAGCACAGTTCCGCTTCTCGGCCACAACTTGCTTCCGCTCGCTACGGTTTTTTAGGCGTTTAGAAAAAATAATGCGGTAATCTTGTCGGATTGCCGCAGATCCATTCGTCGTATGAATGCCCGCGCTTGCGGGCATTTTTCTTTTGGAGAAGAGACTATGGAATACCTGATCCTGATCTACGCCGACGAGGCCCGCTATGCCGCCATGCCAGACGAGCAGATGGCCAGTCTGATGGCCGACTTTGCCAGCTATACGCAGGCGCTGGAGGCGGCCGGCGTGCTGCGCGGCGGGGCCGAACTGGCGCCCGTGGCCAGTGCCACCAGCGTACGTGTGCGCAATGGCAAGCCCGTCATCACGGATGGGCCGTTCGCGGAAACCAAGGAGCAGCTGGGCGGCTACTACCTGCTAGCCTGTGCCAACCTGGACGAGGCGCTGGCCTGGGCCGGGCGCTGCCCGGTGGCTTCCCTGGGCACCATCGAAGTACGGCCTGTCACGGCATAGACATGGCCGGCGACGCCCTGTCGGCCGTCGAACACGTCTTTCGCCAGGAACGGGGCAGGGTGCTGGCCGGTCTGATGCGGCGTTTCGGCGACCTGGGCCTGGCGGAAGATGTGTTGCAGGAAGCGTGCCGCAAGGCGCTTGAACTGTGGCCGCGCACTGGCATCCCCGATCATCCCGCCGCCTGGCTCAGTGCCGTGGCGCGCAACGCGGCCCTTGATCAGGTGCGCCGCGTGGGCAAGAGCGTCGGCGAGGCCGAGGCCGTGTTCTCCGGCCTGCCGGCGCCCGTGATTGAAGAAGCGCACGCCATCGAAGACGACCGCCTGCGCCTGCTGTTTATTTGCTGCCATCCCGCGCTGGCGCCCGAGGCGCAGGTGGCGCTGGCCCTGCGCACCTTGTGTGGCCTGTCGACGGGCGAGATCGCACGCGCTTTCGGCCTGGCGGAAGCCGCCCTGTCGCAGCGGCTGTTGCGCGCCAAGCGCAAGATCGCCGAAGCGCGCATTCCTTTCGAGTTGCCCCCGGAGCAAGAATTACAGCCACGGCTGGCGCAAGTGCTGCACGTGATTTATCTGGTGTTCAGCGAAGGCTATTGCGCCAGCGGCGGCGACACCCTGCTGCGCGCGGACCTGTGCGCCGAGGCGTTGCGTCTGGGGCGCTTGCTCGACAGCCTGCAGCCGGGCCAGCCGGAAGTGCGGGGGCTATTGGCCCTGATGCTGCTGCAGGCGTCGCGCGGCCCGGCCCGTCTGTCGCCCGAGGGTTTTCTGCTGACACTGGAAGAGCAGGACCGCCGCCTGTGGGATGGCGGCCTGATTGTCGAGGGACTGGCGCTGCTGGAACTGGCCTTGCCGGCGCGCGCGCCGGGGTCGTACCAGTTGCAGGCGGCCATTGCCGCCTTGCACGCCAAAGTTCCCACGGCCAGCCAGACGGACTGGCGCCAGATCAGCGCCCTGTATGGCGCCTTGCTGCGGCACAAGCCGGAACCCTTGATTTTGCTCAATGCCGTGATCGCCTGCGCCATGGCGCATGGGGCCGCACACGGGCTGGCGTGGCTCGATCGCCTGGAAGCCGTGCCCAGCCTGGCGCTATCGCATTATCTGCACGCGGCCCGGGCCGACTTGCTGCGCCGCCAGGGCGACCGGCCGGGGGCGCTGGCGGCATACGCGCGGGCGGCCATGCTGGCTTCGAATGCAGTGGAAAGGCAATACCTTCTCCGGCGTCACGGGGAAATGCGCCTGCCGCTTGTATAATGCTCCCAAGTTCAAACAGACTGCCTACCATGACCAATACGACCCATTTCGGATACAAAACAGTTGCAGAAGACGACAAAGTGCGCGAAGTCGCCAAGGTGTTCCATTCCGTCGCTGCCAAATACGACGTGATGAACGACTTGATGTCGGGCGGGCTGCACCGTCTGTGGAAGACGTTCACCATTGCCAACGCGGGCGTGCGCCCCGGTTTCAAGGTGCTCGACATCGCCGGCGGTACGGGCGACCTGTCGAAGGCATTCGCCAAGCAGGCGGGCCCTACCGGCGAAGTCTGGTTGACCGATATCAATGAATCGATGTTGCGCGTGGGCCGCGACCGCCTCTTGAATCGCGGCCTGCTCACCCCCACCATGTTGTGTGACGCGGAAAAACTGCCATTCCCCGACAATTATTTCGACCGTGTCAGCGTGGCCTTTGGCCTGCGCAACATGACGCACAAGGATGTGGCGCTGGCGGAAATGCGCCGCGTGCTGAAACCGGGCGGCAAGCTGCTGGTGCTGGAGTTTTCCAAGGTGGCGGCGCCCCTGCAAAAGCCATACGACCTGTATTCGTTCTCGGTCTTGCCGTGGTTCGGCCAGAAAATCGCCGGCGACGCGGAAAGCTACCGCTACCTGGCAGAATCGATCCGCATGCACCCGGACCAGGAAACCCTGAAGACCATGATGGAAACCGCGGGCCTGGAACGCGTGCAGTACTACAATTTGACGGCAGGTATTGCCGCTTTGCACACCGGTATCAAGATGTAATGCATCAACGTTGGTGATTTTAGGAGATGGAATGAAATTGAAGAAATTTATGGTCGGCATGATGCTGGCCGCGACCACGGTATCCATGCTGGGCGAGGCGCTGGCCCGTCCCATGGGCGGTGGCCGTTCGTTTGGCCGCCAGTCGCAAAACGTGGGCCGCCAGGCGCCCGCACCGGCGCCAACCCCGGCACCGGCCGCCGCGCCACGCCAGGCACAACCTGCGCCGGCTCCCGCACCGGCCGCTGCCGCCAAGGCACCGAGCCGCTGGAAGGGCTTGCTGGGCGGCGCCTTGCTCGGTCTGGGCCTGGGCGCGCTGCTGTCGCATTTCGGCCTGGGCGGCGCCCTGGCCAGCATGATCAGCACCTTGCTGATGGTGGCTTTGCTGGCCGGCGTGGCCTTCTTTATCTACCGCATGGTGCGCGGCAAGCGTGACAGCAATGCCAGCGGCAATGCGCCGTTCGCCGGTTTCGGCAACCAGCCTGCGCCAGCGGGCAACGTGCCTGACATCGGTTCGCGCATTCCACCGCTGCCGCCGCTGCAGCCCGTCTCGTCCGGCGTAGGTCTGGATAAGCCGGACCCGGTCCCGGCCCCCGCTGCAGCGCCATGGGGCGTGCCAGGCGACTTCGACAAGGATGCCTTCCTGCGCCACGCGAAAAGCAATTTCATTCGCCTGCAAGCGGCCTGGGACAAGGCCGACGTCAACGATATCCGCGAATTCACGTCGCCGGAAGTGTATGCGGAACTGCGCATGCAAATCCAGGAACGGGGCGCGCAGCCGGACTTTACGGATGTCGTCACCATCGATGCCGAACTGCTGGGCATCGAGACGAGCGTCAACGATTACCTGGCCAGCGTGAAATTTACGGGCCTGATCCGTTCGGCGCCGGGCGCCGCAGCGGAACCGTTCGCGGAAGTGTGGAATATGTCGAAACCCGTCAGCGGCAGCAGCGGCTGGGTCCTGGCAGGCATCCAGCAATTGAATTAATTGCAAAAACTTGCTGAATACTGGCTTAAGTCCATGCGGAATGCATGATGCTTAACAGATATTTCCTGCTGAACTGGTAAGATCGAAACCGCCCGCGTAGTTTTACGGGCGGTTTTTTCTTTTTAGGGGCGCGCCTGGCGCGCTGTATATAGATGGCACCACTTTCCGATCTCTCCCTGATGACGCCCGTCATCGCGACCATCAACCACTTGCTGGCGCAAGAGCCGTGGGCGCGCCAGCAGTTGGCCGTGCACGCCGGCAAGCTGGCCTGCATCGACACGGGCGCCGTGGCCTTGCGCCTGCGCGTCGACAGCGCCGGCATGCTGGAAGCGGCACCGGCCGATATGCCGGCCAACGTCACCATCCGCGTAAATTTGTCCGATGTGCCGCTGATCCTGCAAAACCGCGAGCGGGCGTTTTCGTATGTAAAAATCGAAGGCGATGCCGAGTTTGCCAATGCGATTTCGCAATTGAGCAAGGGCTTGCGCTGGGAAGCCGAGCACGACCTGGAAAAGGTCGTCGGCCCCATGCTGGCCACGCGCCTTGTTTCCGGTGCGAAAGATGCGGCCGCCTTTGTGCGCACGGGCCAGAAAAAGTTGGCGGAAAACGTGGCCGAATATTTTCTCGACGAACAGCCCATGCTGATCCGTCCTGCTACCCTGCAAGAGTATTCCGCTGGCGTGACGCGCGTGCGCGATGACGTCGAACGCCTGGCCAAGCGCCTTGCCCGGCTGGAAAAGGCGGCCGCCGCCGTCCAGCCGCAGTCCTCCTCACCGGATTTGTCTACATGATATTGAAATTCCTGCGCCTGTTTAAAATCATCCGTGTTTCCATCAAGTACGGTCTGGATGAGATAGCGATTTCTGGTCTGCAAGTTCCCCGCACCGCCAAATTGATCGACACCCTGATTTTCTGGCGCGACCTGTCGTCGCCACGGGGCCTGCGCCTGCGCCTGGCGCTGGAAGAGCTGGGCCCGATTTTCGTGAAATTCGGCCAGGTGCTGTCGACCCGGCGCGACCTGATGCCGCCCGACATCGCCGAAGAACTGGCGCGCCTGCAAGACCGCGTGCCGCCTTTCGATTCCGACCTGGCCATCGCGCAAATCACCAAATCGCTCGGTGCGCACCCGGATCAATTGTTTGCCCGCTTCGAGCGCGAGCCGGTGGCGTCCGCCTCGATTGCCCAGGTGCACTTCGCCACTTTGAAAGATGGCCGCGAAGTGGCCGTGAAGGTTTTGCGTCCAGGCATGAAAAAGCTGATCGACGAAGACGTGGCCCTGATGCACATCGCCGCCGACTGGACCAGCCGCCTGTGGGCCGACAGCAAGCGTTTGAAACCGAAAGAAGTGGTGGGCGAGTTCGACAAATACCTGCACGACGAGCTGGACCTGATGCGCGAAGCGGCCAACGCCAGCCAGCTGCGCCGCAACTTTGCCAACTCGGACTTGTTGCTGGTGCCGGAAATGCACTGGGATTATTGCTCCAGCAGCGTCATCGTCATGGAGCGCATGGTGGGTATTCCCGTGTCGCAGACGGAGCGCCTGGTGGCGGCCGGCGTGGATTTGCGCAAACTCTCCAGCGATGGCGTGGAAATTTTCTTCACGCAAGTGTTCCGCGACGGCTTTTTTCATGCTGACATGCACCCGGGCAATATTCTCGTGTCGATCGCGCCAGAATCGTTCGGCCGCTACATCGCGCTCGACTTCGGCATCGTGGGAACCTTGAACGACTACGACAAGGATTATCTGTCGCAAAACTTCCTCGCCTTCTTCCGCCGCGACTACAAGCGCGTGGCCGAGGCGCATATCGAATCGGGCTGGGCGCCGAAGGACACGCGCGTCGATGAGCTGGAAGCGGCCGTGCGCGCCTGCTGCGAACCGATTTTCGACCGTCCGCTGAAGGATATTTCTTTCGGACAAGTTCTGCTGCGGCTGTTCCAGACCTCGCGCCGCTTCAACGTGGAAGTGCAGCCGCAGCTGGTGCTGCTGCAAAAGACCCTGCTCAATATCGAAGGCCTGGGCCGCCAGCTGGATCCGGAGCTGGACCTGTGGCAAACGGCCAAGCCGTACCTGGAAAAATGGATGAGCAACCAGGTGGGCCCGCAAGGCTTCATGGAGCGCCTGCGCGCCGAGGCGCCCCGCTATGCGCACATCTTCCCGCAACTGCCGCGCTTGCTGCACCAGGCCTTGACGGTGCATGGCGAGCCGCGCGAAAACGATGTGGAACTGATGAAAACCTTGCTGGCGGAACAACGCCAGACGAACCGCTTGCTGAGCTTTATCGTGTACTTCGTGGGCGCCTTCGCCCTCGGCGCGCTGGGCTTGCAAGTGTTCATGCGCTGGCATCAACTGCCGTTTTAAAGGCTGAGGACGTAAGTGATGGCTGACTTTCAAACCCGCGATCCGCTCTCGCCCGCCTTCTGGGACGAGCGGTTCGAGAAGCAATTCACGCCCTGGGACCACGGCGGCGTGCCGTCGCGCCTGCGCAGTTTCGTTGCCGGCAGCCCGGCGCCGTTGCGCTGCCTGATTCCCGGCTGCGGTTCCGCGTATGAACTGGTCTTCATGCTCGATCACGGCTGGGATGCCACGGCCATCGACTTTTCGCCGGCCGCCGTGGCCGCCGCGCGCGCCGTCGTCGGTGCGCGGGCAGGGCAGGTGGTGGAAGCGGACTTCTTTGCCTGGGAACCCGCAGCGCCACTGGACCTGATCTATGAACGGGCCTTCCTGTGCGCCATGCCGCGTGCCATGTGGCCGCAAGTGGCGGCCCGCTGGGCGCAGTTGCTGGCGCCCGGTGCCATGCTGGCCGGTTACTTTTTCTTTGACGACAATGCCAAGGGACCGCCATTTGGTATTTCGCGTGAGAAACTGCAGGAATTGCTGGCGCCGCATTTCGACTGCCTCGCCGATGAAGCCGTCGATGATTCCATCGCCGTCTTCGCCGGCAAGGAGCGCTGGATGAGCTGGCGCCGCCGGGCGGACTGAGGCGGGCGGGGCAATTTCTGCTGGGAGCAAAGGAAAAGCTTTATAATTCAGGGTTTTTGATGATTTTCTCGGAGTAGAGATGCCGATTTACGCTTACCGTTGTGACGAGTGTGGTTTTGCCAAGGACGTCTTGCAAAAGATCTCCGATCCAGTACTGACGGTGTGCCTGTCGTGCGGCAAGCCCAGTTTCAAGAAACAATTGACGGCCGCCGGTTTCCAATTGAAGGGCACCGGCTGGTACGCGACCGATTTCCGCGGCGGCACGGCGCCCACCACGGCCATCCCGACGGGCCCGGCTGATGGCGCCAAGCCTGCCGCAAGCACCGAGAGCGCGCCTGCCGCCGCGCCTGCGCCCGCCCCGGCTGCCGCTGCGCCGAAAGCGGACTGAGCGCGCGCCGCGCCGCTACGATCCCTTACCGAGAAACCGATGCGTAAATATTTTATTACCGGATTACTGATTTTGGTGCCCCTGGCCATTACGGCCTGGGTCCTGAATCTGGTGATCAGCACGATGGACCAGTCGCTATTGCTGGTGCCCGGCAGTACGAAGCCCAGCATATGGTTCGGCCACCTGGTTCCTCCGCTGAGCACCATTCCCGGCCTGGGCACGGTATTGACGATACTGATCGTCTTCTTCACGGGCTTGCTGACGAATAACCTGGTCGGCAATTACGTGGTGAAACTGTGGGAAAAATTGCTGCAACGCATACCCATCGTCAATTCCCTGTATTCGAGCGTCAAGCAAGTCTCCGATACCCTGTTTTCCCCGTCGGGCAACGCCTTCCGCAAGGCCGTGCTGGTACCGTATCCGCACCAGAATTCCTGGACCATCGCTTTCCTGACCGGTGTGCCGGGCGGCGATGCGGCGAACCACCTGGTGGGCGACTTTGTCAGCGTGTACGTGCCGACGACGCCGAACCCGACATCGGGCTTTTTCCTGATGATGAAGCGCAGCGATGTCGTCGAACTCGACATGAGCGTCGATGCGGCGCTCAAATATATCGTCTCGATGGGCGTGGTGGCGCCTGCGGAAGTTGTTGCTGTACCGGCCCCGGTCCCGGTACCGGCAGCCAAAGAATAAAGGCAGGCGTCCCACGTGGGACGTGGCCGGATTGAACACTCACTAACCTGAACTGAGAATTTTATGTCTATGCGTACTGAATACTGCGGCCTCGTTACCGAAGCCATGCTGGGACAAACCGTCAGCCTGTGCGGCTGGGTACATCGCCGCCGCGACCACGGCAGCCTGATCTTCATCGACTTGCGCGACCGTGAAGGCCTGGTGCAAATCGTTTGCAACCCGGAACAAGCGGAAATGTTCAAGGTCGCCGAAGCCGTGCGCAACGAATTCTGCCTGCGCGTGACGGGCGTCGTGACCAACCGTATCGATGGCACCATCAACAACAACCTGAAGTCCGGCAAGATCGAAGTGGTCTGCTCGGAGCTGGAAGTGCTGAACCCTTCCGTGCCCGTGCCTTTCCAGCTGGACGACGACAACCTGTCGGAAACGACGCGTCTGACGCACCGCGTGCTGGACCTGCGCCGCCCGCAAATGCAGAACAACCTGCGCCTGCGCTACAAGGTGACGATGGAAGTGCGCAAGTACCTCGACGCGCTGGGCTTCATCGACATCGAAACGCCGATGCTGACCAAGTCCACGCCAGAAGGCGCGCGCGATTACCTGGTGCCGTCGCGCGTGAACGCGGGCAGTTTCTTTGCCTTGCCGCAATCGCCACAGTTGTTCAAGCAACTGTTGATGGTCGCCAACTTCGACCGTTACTACCAGATCACCAAGTGTTTCCGCGACGAAGACTTGCGCGCTGACCGCCAGCCTGAATTCACGCAGATCGACTGCGAAACCTCGTTCCTGACGGAACAGGAAATCCGCGACCTGTTCGAAGACATGATACGCGTCGTCTTCAAGAACACCCTGAACATCGATCTGCCGAACCCGTTCCCGGTGATGGATTTCGCCGAGGCGATGGGCCTGTACGGTTCCGACAAGCCGGACATGCGCGTCAAGCTGGCCTTCACGGATTTGACGGAAGTCATGAAATCGGTCGAGTTCAAGGTGTTCAACGGCGCCGCCAACATGAAAGGCGGCCGCGTGGTGGCCCTGCGCGTACCGCAAGGCGGCAGCATGCCCCGTTCGGAAATCGATGCTTATACGCAATTTGTCGCCATCTACGGCGCCAAGGGCCTCGCTTACATCAAGGTCAACGAGAAAGCCAAGGGCCCTGAAGGCTTGCAGTCGCCGATCGTCAAGTTCCTGCCTGCCGACGTGCTGGCCACGATCCTCGAGCAGACGGGCGCGCAAGACGGCGACCTGATCTTCTTCGGCGCCGACAAGGCCAAGGTCGTCAACGACGCCATCGGCGCGCTGCGCGTGAAAATCGGTCACAGCGAGTTCGGCAAGAAAGCCGGCCTGTTCGAAGACGTGTGGAAGCCATTGTGGGTGGTCGACTTCCCGATGTTCGAGCACGACGAGGAAGCGGACCGCTGGACGGCTACCCACCATCCATTCACGGCGCCGAAAGACGGCCATGAAGACATGCTGGAAAGCGATCCGGGCGCCTGTATCGCCAAGGCCTACGACATGGTCTTGAACGGCTGGGAACTGGGCGGCGGTTCGATCCGTATCCACCGCGAAGAAGTGCAGTCGAAAGTGTTCCGCGCGCTGAAGATCGATGCGGAAGAAGCGCAGCTGAAATTCGGCTTCCTGCTCGACGCCCTGCAATACGGCGCGCCACCGCATGGCGGCCTGGCATTCGGCCTGGACCGTATCGTGACCATGATGACGGGTTCTGAATCGATCCGCGACGTGATCGCCTTCCCGAAAACCCAGCGCGCGCAAGACTTGCTGACCCATGCGCCGTCGGAAGTGGACGAGAAGCAATTGCGTGAACTGCACATCCGTTTGCGCAGCGCCGAGCCAAAAGTAGTGTAATGAAGCATGCGGCTGCCTCGGCGGCCGCTGTTTGATCCACTATGCAAAAAAAGGCGCTGTTGTGGCGCCTTTTTCATTGTTGATATGACTCATAAAATCCCTGTTTCCGTGCTGGTCGTCATTCATACGGCTGACCTTGACGTCTTGCTCATCGAACGCGCGGGCCAGCCCGGCTTCTGGCAATCGGTGACGGGTTCCGTCGATGCCGTCGACGAACCGCTGCTGCAGACGGCCGCGCGCGAATTGGCGGAAGAAACCGGTATCGTTGCCGATGGGCGCGATATTGTGCTGCGCGACTGGAACTTGTCGAACGTGTACGAGATCTACCCGATCTGGCGCCACCGCTATGCGCCCGGCGTGACGCGCAACACGGAACACGTGTTCAGCGTGCAAGTGCCGCGCGACATCGCCATCACCCTGAGCCCGCGCGAACACTTGCAGTACGCGTGGCTGCCATACTTGGCGGCGGCCGACCGCTGTTTCTCGTCATCCAACGCGGAAGCGATTCTGCAATTGCCGGCCATGACGGGCCTGGCGCGCCCCACCTGATTTCCCTAGAAAGCATTCCATGTTGAACTGGTTACATTTGACGACACAGCAAAAACTGCTGGGCACCTTGGGCATCGTTTTTTGCCTGTGCTTTATTTTCCTGCTGTTCAGCTCCACCGTGCCTGGCCGCACGCCGCCGATCGGCATGCCGTTGATGGCGATCGGCTGGCTGCTGCATCCGGGCGCCTTTGCCAAGGGCAAGCGCACCGTGGCCTGGCGCGGCGCGCCGTTGCTGGTGAAAATCGTCTGGGCCGCCGGCATCACCGCGCTGCTCGTCAGCGTGACGGCGGGCGTGGGACGCATGCTGGCTTAAGCGCTGCAAAACTATTGTCATGTGGTATTATTGCTTTAATAGTAATTTCACTTCATGACGAAAGGCGTACATGCTGAACTGGTCTCAACTTTCTTTTCAGCAGCGTCTCCTGGGCGCCGTATTCTTGTCCTGCGTCTTTGGCGCCCTGTATGCCGTGTGTTTCCCCGATCAGCCGCATGCCCGCCTTCCACAGGCAGGCTTGCCCTTGCTGATGCTGGGATTTCTGTTGCCCCCCCGTTGCTTTGCCGGCGGACGGGGCGCCTTCAGCTGGAGCAGCGCACCCGGGATCGTGAAGGGCTTGTGGGTGATCGGCATGGTGGTGGGCAGCATCAGCGCCATCGATAGTTTGCTGGCAGCGATGACGGGCAGATAAAGCTGCCGTAGGTGCGCACGCGCACCTACGCTGGCGCCGCGCGGGGCCCGTCAGGGAGTAGAATCAATGCATGAAAATCCGCGTAGCAACTTATAATATTCACAAAGGCGTCTCCTCCGTGCGAGGCTTGCCCCGCGTGCATGCTTTAAAACAGGCGATTGCCCTGTTCCATGCCGATGTCGTCTTTTTGCAGGAAGTGCAAGGCAAGCATGACCGCAATGCGGCCCGTTATGGCGCCGAGAAAAACGGCCACAAGCATTGGCCGGAAGCGTCACAGCATGAGTTTTTTGCCGGCGCCGAGCACCATTCCGCGTATGGCATGAATGCCGTGTATGACCATGGCCACCATGGCAATGCCTTGCTGAGCAAGTTTCCCATCGCCTCGCAAACCAACCACGACGTCTCTGACCATGCCTACGAGCAACGCGGCATCCTGCATTGCGTGCTCAAGACGCCGCAGGCCGACGTGCATTGTTATGTCGTCCACCTGGGCTTGTTCGAATCGGGACGGGGACGCCAGACGCAGGCGCTGATCGACGCCGTCATGGAATCGGCGCCGGATGGCGAGCCCGTCATCATCGCCGGCGATTTTAACGACTGGCGCAACACGCTCAGCGACAAGCTGCGCAATGCGCTCGGCGTGGTCGAGGTGTTCGACCAGCGCGCATCGAACTCGGCCTTGGGCGACCTGGTGCGCACCCTGGCGCGGCGCCAGAGCAAGACCCCGACACCCGTGCCGGCGCGCACCTTTCCCGCCGCCTTGCCTTGGTTCCGCCTGGACCGCATCTATGTGCGCGGTTTCCACGTGGAAGGCGCGCAAGTGATGCATGGCACCTTGTGGGCAAAATTGTCGGACCACGCGCCGATCGTTGCCGCTTTGAAACTCGCGTAGACTGCCGGCATGCGTACAGTCAATTTCATCGCCCACAACGACATCCGGCTGCTGTATTGCGGCACCGATTACTTTCCCGCGCTGATAGCCGCCATCGACGGCGCGCGCGCGGAAGTCTATTTCGAAACGTATATCTTTGCCGACGACGCCACGGGCACCCTGGTGCTCGACGCGCTCAAACGCGCGGCCGCGCGCGGCGTGCTGGTGTGCATGATCACGGACTGGTTCGGCACGGGCAACCGCCGGGTCAACGCCATGCATGCGGAGCTGGAAGCGGCTGGCGTGCACCACCGCATCTTCAACCCGTGGTTCAAGCGCGGCATCACGCGCACGCATCGCAAGATTTGCGTGGCCGATGGGGAAATTGCCCTGGTGGGCGGCATCAATATCAACGATGACATGTTTTGCGACTACGACCACAACATCAGCCTGGAAGCGCCGCGCTGGGATTTTGCCGTGCAGGTGAGGGGGCCGCTGGTCGACACCATCCACGAGGAAGTGCAGGCGCAGTGGGCGCGCTTGGGCAAGATGAATCTGGTGCGGCGTATCAAGCTGTACCGCAAGATGCGCGTCGTCAGCAAGGAGCTGGCGAAGAACCCCGTCGTGGCCGGCTTTGTCGTGCGCGACAACCTGCGCAACCGCCGCACCATCCAGCGCGCCTACCTGCAGGCGCTGGGCCAGGCGCGTAAAAGCGTGATGCTGGCCAACCCGTATTTCGCGCCCGGACACAAGCTGCGCCGTGCCTTGGCCCAGGCGGCCCAGCGAGGCGTCGATGTGGTGCTGTTGATCGGCGTGGGCGAATTTCGCATGCAAGACGCCGTGGCCCACTCGTTTTACCCGAAACTGCTGGCCGCCGGCGTGAAAATTGTCGAATACCGCAAGACGCAGCTGCACGCCAAGGTGGCCGTCGTCGACGATGACTGGGCGACGGTCGGTTCCAGCAATATTGACGCGCTGAGCCTGTTCCTGAACCAGGAAGCGAACGTGGTCATCAAGGACGTGGCCTTCGCGCAAAGCTTGCGCCAGCATATCGAGCAGGGCGTGGCGGACGGCATCGTGATTCACCAGGATGATTTCAAGCACATCGGCCGCTTCCGGCGCATCGGCTATGAAGCCGCCTTCCTCGTGTACCGGCTGGTGATGCGCATTTTTTCAGTAGGCAAGTACGCATGAACGAGATGACAACGGTAAGGCTGGACAAATGGCTGTGGGCGGCGCGCTTCTTCAAGACGCGCTCGCTGGCCAGCGAAGCCGTCGACACGGGCAAGGTCAAAGTGGGTGGCGAGCGCGTAAAACCGGCGCGCAGCGTGCGCGTGGGTGACGAGCTGGCCATCGACAATGGCGCGGAGACATGGGAAGTGGCCGTGCTGGGCCTGTCCGACAAGCGCGGCGCGGCGCCCGTGGCGCGTCTGCTGTATGGCGAAACGCCCGCCAGCATCGCCCGCCGCGAGCAACTGGCCGAGGAGCGCAAGCTGTTCCGCGAGCCGGGCACCACCATCAAGGGGCGGCCGACCAAGCGCGACCGCCGTCAACTGAGCAAGGCAGGCGGCCTCGACTGAGGCGCGCTGCTACCCAGGCGGCAGCGGCGCATGCCGCTTTTGCCTGCCTGAAATCGCTATAAACACGCGGCCCAAAAATGCTGCGCTGCACCAATAGAACACCGGCTCTAAAGTTCCCGTTTGACTTTTACGTGGTAGTGGATAATAGTACGAGCGTTCGGATTTTTTCGGAGCGTGCTTTTTTTTACCCTCGCTTCAGTCCGCCCAATCGGCAACATCACTTTGAGAACGGACCTCTTGAATACTTCAGTCAAATTCATGCGCAAGGGCGAACTGACCCGTGCAGCCATCCTCGACGTGGCGCTGGACCTGTCCAGCCGCGACGGCCTGGAGGGCCTGACCATCGGGCTGCTTGCGGACAAAATGAACATGAGCAAGTCGGGCGTGTTTGCCCACTTTGGCTCGCGCGAAGACTTGCAGATGGAAGTGCTGAAGCTCTACCACTATCGTTTCGAGCAAGAAGTCTTTTTTCCCAGCATGAAAGAACCACGCGGCATCCAGCGTCTGCAATCGATGTTTGCGCGCTGGGTCAAGCGGGTCAGCGTGGAAATCGCTTCCGGCTGCATTTATATCAGTGGCGCCGTCGAGTATGACGACCGTCCCGGTCCCATCCGCGAGTCCCTGGTGGCCATGGTGCGGGCCTGGCAGGGCGCGTTGCTGCGCAGTGTCGAGCAATCGATCGCCACCGGCGACCTGAAAGCGGACACGGACGCCCAGCAGCTGGTGTACGAGATGTATGGCCTGATCCTGGCCCTGCATCACGACGCGCGCTTCCTGCGCGTGCCGGGCAGCATCGAACGGGCGCAAGCGGGCTTTATCCGCCTGCTGGCGTCGTACCAGAATTCCGTTACAAGCAAATAAGCCGTCAGGCAGTATCCGCAACAACGCACACGCACTTACAAGTACAACACTTTAGCTAATCGCCTTCAGGAGAAAATTATGGGTCAATACGTCGCGCCAATCCGGGATATGCAATTCGTCCTGCATGAGTTCCTGCAAGTGGAAGAAGAACTGAAGCAAATGCCGTCGTACGCCGACGTCGACGCCGACATCATCAACCAGGTGCTGGAAGAGGGCGGCAAATTCACCTCCGAAGTATTGTTCCCGCTGAATCACTCCGGCGACCGCGAAGGCTGCCACCACGACCCCGTCACGAAAAGCGTGACCACGCCTAAAGGTTTCAAGGAAGCCTACAAGCAGTACGTCGAAGGCGGCTGGGCGGCACTGGCTTGCGATCCGGAATACGGCGGCCAGGGCTTGCCTGTCGTGCTGAACAATTCGTTCTATGAAATGCTGAACTCGTCGAACCAGGCCTGGTCCATGTACCCTGGCCTGTCGCACGGCGCCTACGAGTGCCTGAAGGAACACGGCACCGACCACCAGAAGGAAGTGTATCTGCCGAAACTGGTGTCGGGCGAATGGACGGGCACCATGTGCCTGACCGAACCGCACTGCGGCACCGACCTGGGCCTGCTGCGCTCGAAAGCGCTGCCTGAGGCGGACGGTTCCTGGACCATCACCGGCAACAAGATCTTCATCTCGGCCGGCGAGCACGACATGGCCGAAAACATCCTGCACCTGGTGCTGGCCCGCGTGCCGGACGCGCCGGAAGGCTCGAAAGGCATCTCGCTGTTCCTGGTGCCGAAATTCCTGCCGAACGCGGACGGCACGGTCGGCGAACGCAACCCGATCACCTGCGGCGCCATCGAAGAAAAAATGGGCATCCACGGCAATTCGACCTGCCAGATGAACCTGGACGGCGCGAAAGGCTGGATCATCGGCCAGCCGAACAAGGGTCTCAACGCCATGTTCGTCTTCATGAACGCGGCCCGCCTGGGCGTGGGCATGCAGTCGCTGGGCCTGACGGAAATCGCATACCAGAACGCGCTGATCTACGCCAAGGACCGCACGCAAATGCGTTCGCTGTCCGGCATCAAGAACCCGGAACTGCCGGCCGACCGCATCATCGTGCACCCTGACGTGCGCCGCATGCTGTTGACGGGCAAAGCCTACGCCGAAGGCGCGCGCGCTTTCACCTCGTACGTGGCGCTGCAGATCGACCGCGAACTGCACCACCCTGACGCCGACGTACGCAAGGAAGCGGCCGACGAAGTGGCGCTGCTGACCCCTGTCATCAAGGCCTTCATCACCGACAACGCCTGGATCGCCACCTCGGACGCGATGCAAGTGTTCGGCGGCCACGGCTACATCTCGGAATGGGGCATGGAGCAGTATGTGCGCGACGCGCGCATCAACATGATCTACGAAGGCACGAACACGATCCAGTCGCTGGACCTGCTGGGCCGCAAGATCCTCGGTGACAACGGCGCCAAGCTGCGCAAGTTCGGCGAAAAGATCAAGGCTTTCGTCGAAGACAACGGCACCGATGAAGCGATGAGCGAATTCGTCACCCCACTGGGCGATTTGGGCGACAAAGTCACCAAGCTGACCATGGAAATCGGCATGAAGGCCTTCCAGAACCCTGACGAAGTGGGCGCGGCATGCGTGCCTTACCTGCGCGTCGTCGGCCACATGATCTACAGCTACCTGTTCGCGCAGATGGCCAAGATCGCCCTCGAAAAAGAATCCAGCGGCGACACCTTCTACACCGCCAAACTGGCTACCGCACGTTTCTACTTCGCCCGCTTGCAGCCTGAGACGGCAACCCTGATCCGTCAGGCGCGTTCCGGTTCGGCCAACCTGATGGCACTCGACGCAGACCTGTTCTAAGACTTGAGGAAAATATGACCAATTTCATCGTTAAAAAAGTAGCCGTCCTCGGCGCCGGCGTGATGGGTGCGCAGATCGCCGCCCATTGCATCAACGCGAAAGTGCCGGTCGTGCTGTTCGACCTGCCTGCAAAAGAAGGCCCAAAGAATGGCATCGTGCTGCGCGCCATCGAGAACCTGAAAAAGCTGTCGCCTGCCCCGCTGGGCAACAAGGATGATGCCGCGCTGATCCAGGTCGCCAACTACGAAGACAATCTGGACTTGCTGGCCGGTTGCGACCTGATCATCGAAGCCATCGCCGAGCGCATGGACTGGAAACACGACCTGTACCAGAAGGTCGCTCCGCACATCGGCCCGAACGCGATCTTCGCCTCGAACACCTCGGGCCTGTCGATCACCAAGCTGGCCGAAGGCTTCGACGCCGACCTGAAATCGCGCTACTGCGGCGTGCACTTCTTCAACCCGCCGCGCTATATGCACCTGGTCGAAATCATCCCGACCGAGTCTACCCGCCCGGAAATCGCCGACCAGCTGGAAGGCTTCCTGACCACCACACTGGGCAAGGGCGTGGTCCGCGCCAAGGATACGCCGAACTTCATCGCCAACCGCGTGGGCGTGTTCGGCATCCTGGCCATCGTGCACGAAGCCGAGAAATTCGGCCTGTCCGTGGACGTCGTCGATGATTTGACGGGCGCCAAGCTGGGCCGCGCCAAGTCGGGCACCTTCCGCACGGCGGACGTGGTCGGCCTGGACACCATGGGCCATGTGATCAAGACCATGCAGGATTACCTGCCGAACGATCCGTTCGCCGCCGTCTACAAGACGCCGGAAGTGCTGGCCAAGCTGGTGGAAAAAGGCGCGCTGGGCCAGAAGAGTGGCGCGGGCTTCTACAAGAAGGTTGGCAAGGAAATTCAACGCCTCGATTTCGCCACCGGTGAATACGTGGCCGGCGGCGCCAAGGCTGCCGACATCATCGCCCGCATCCTGAAGGAAAAGGATCCGGTCAAGAAGATGAAGGCGCTGCGCGAATCGACGAATCCGCAAGGCCAGTTCCTGTGGGCGATCTTCCGCGACGCTTTCCACTACATCGCCATTCATCTGGACACCGTGGCCGACAATGCGCGCGACATCGACTTCGCCATGCGCTGGGGCTTCGGCTGGAACGTCGGTCCGTTTGAAACGTGGCAGGCATCGAACTGGCTGCAAGTGGCCAACTGGGTCAAGGAAGACATCGACGCCGGCCACGCGCTGTGCAACGCGCCGCTGCCAGCCTGGGTCTTCGAAGGCCCGGTCGCTGAAAAAGGCGGCGTGCATACGCCGGAAGGTTCCTACTCCGCCGTGTCGAACAGCTTCGTGCCACGTTCGACCTTGTCCGTGTATGACCGCCAGCCATTCCGCGCGCCCGTCCTGGGCAGCGGCGCCATTGACGGCAAGACCGCCGGCACCACCGTCTTCGAAGACGAATCCGTGCGCGTCTGGCATACGGGCGATGATGTCCTGATCATCTCGTTCAAGACCAAGATGCACGTGATCGGCGAAGGCGTCATTAATGGCCTCAAGCTCGCGCTGGCCGAAGCCGAGAAGAACTTCAAGGGCCTGGTGATCTGGCACGCGGACGCAGCCGAAGGCGGCGCGTTCTCGGCCGGCGCCGACCTGCAATCGGCCCTGCCGGCGTTCATGCAAGGCGGCGTGAAGGCCGTCGATCCGATCATCGCCGAACTGCAGAACACCTTCATGTCGCTGAAATACGCGAACGTGCCGGTGATCGCCGCGGTCGCTGGCCTGGCGCTGGGCGGCGGTTGCGAGTTGGCGCTGCATGCATCGAAGCGCGTGGCCTCGATCGAGTCGTATATCGGCCTGGTGGAAGTGGGCGTTGGCCTGATTCCTGCCGGCGGCGGCTTGAAGGAAGCGGCGCAGCGCGCCTACAAGGAAGCCAAGGGTAACGACATCCTGCAATTCCTGAAAACGGGCTTCACCAACGCAGCCACCGCCAACGTGTCGAAATCGGCGCTGGAAGCGAAGAAGATGGGCTACCTGAAGGAAGACGACGTGATCGTGTTCAACGCCTATGAGCTGCTGCACGTGGCCAAGGTCGAAGCGCGCGCCATGTTCGACGCCGGCTTCCGTCCAGCGCTCCCATCGCTGATCCAGGTGACGGGCCGTTACGGCTGGGGCACCATCAAGGCGCAGCTGGTCAACATGCGCGACGGCGGCTTCATTTCGGCGCACGATTTCAAGCTGGGCGAGATGATCGCCGAGATCGTATCGGGCGGTGACGTGGACCAGGGCAGCTTCGTCAGCGAACAGTGGCTGCTGGATATGGAACGCAAGGCATTCCTGGAGCTGTTGAACCATCCGAAAACCCAGGAACGGATCATGGGCATGATGCAAACCGGTAAGCCGGTACGCAACTAAGCCTGACGTCGATGACGATCCTGTCCATTATTTTTAAAGTATTGCTGCGCGTGAGGCCAAGCATGGTGTATGACCGTATCAAACAACAGATGATGGACACCTTGCCCTTCGTGCGGCTGCTGGGGATCAGCATCGACGACATCGGCGCCGGCACCTCGAAGGTGTCGATGCCGGAAGATCCAAAACTGAATAATCACCTGGGCACGCAGCATGCGGGCGCCTTGTTTACCCTGGCCGAAACGGCTTCCGGCGCGGCCATGGCTGGCGGCTTCGCCGAGCTGATACTGGGCTTGCGCCCGGTGGCCAAGGAGTCGCGCATCCAGTACCAGAAGGTGGCCCGGGGCGCGACGCGCGCCGAAGGCCGGGTACCGGGCGACCTGGCTGCATTGAAGGCGCAGCTGGCGCAGGATGGCAAGGTGGCGTTTCCCGTGGAAGTCGATATTTTCGATTCCGAAGGCACGCTGGCGGCACAGGTGACGGTGGACTGGTATTTGTCGCAGAAGCGATAGGCCAGCATTCCGGACATTCGACAGAACACGAACCTCGTTCAACATCTTTGAAAGCATAAAATGAGCAAACAACTTCAAGACGCGTACATCGTCTCTGCAACCCGCACTCCGATCGGCAAGGCGCCGCGCGGCATGTTCAGAAACACCCGCCCGGACGACCTGCTGGTGCGCGTGCTGCAATCGGCCCTGGCGCAAGCGCCTGGCCTCGACCCGGCGCTGATCACCGACGCCATCATCGGCTGCTCGTTCCCGGAAGCGGAGCAGGGCTTCAATATCGCGCGTAACTCGGTGCTGCTGGCCGGCTTGCCGAAAACCGTCGGCGGCGTCACCGTCAACCGTTACTGCGCTTCGGGCATCACGGCCATCGCCATGGCGGCTGACCGCATCCGCGTGGGCGAAGCCGACGTGATGATCGCCGGCGGCATCGAATCGATGTCGATGGTGCCGATGATGGGCCACCACCCATCGATGAACCTGGACATGTTCAGCGACGAGAACATCGGCATGGCTTACGGCATGGGCCTGACGGCCGAAAAAGTGGCGCAGCAATGGAAAGTGTCGCGCGAACAGCAGGACGCATTCTCCGTTGAATCGCACCGCCGCGCCATCGCCGCGCAACAAGCCGGTTTCTTCAAGGCGGAAACGACGCCCGTGGAAATCATCACGCGCACGCCTAACCTGGCTACCGGCCAGGTCGATGTAACGCGCCGCACCGTCGACACGGACGAAGGCGCACGCGCCGATTCGTCGATGGAATCGCTGGCAAAACTGAAGCCCGTCTTCGCCGCCAAGGGTTCCGTCACGGCCGCCAACAGCTCGCAGATGTCCGATGGCGCCGGCGCGCTCTTGATCGTCAGCGAAAAAATCCTGCGCGAGCACAATCTGACCCCGCTGGCGAAATTCTCCTCGTTCGCCGTGCGCGGCGTGCCGCCGGAAATCATGGGCATCGGTCCGAAATTCGCCATTCCGGCAGCGTGCGCCGCCGCCGGCATCACGCAAGACCAGCTGGACTGGATCGAGCTGAACGAAGCGTTTGCTGCGCAAGCCTTGGCCGTCATCGGCGACCTGGGCCTGGATCCATCGAAGGTCAACCCAATGGGCGGCGCGATCGCCCTGGGCCATCCGCTGGGCGCGACCGGCGCCATCCGCGCCGCCACCGTGATCCACGCACTGCAGCGCACCAAGCAGAAGTACGGCATGGTCACCATGTGCGTGGGTGCCGGCATGGGTGCGGCAGGCATCTTCGAGCGCGTTTGATCTGCCGGGCGTCGTGACGTAAGTGGTCAGCTAAGATTAGTCAAAACTTGGGCGCTGGGGATACCTCGGCGCCCTTTATCTTTTTGGAGACGACATGGATATTTTGTGCAGCAAGAGCGAGGGCATTCTGACCCTGGAATTCAACCGCCTGGAACGCAAGAATGCGATCACGGGCGCCATGTACCAGACCCTGGCCGATGCGCTGGTAGCGGCCGAGACGGACGACGACGTGCGCGCCATTCTGATCTGCGGCAAGCGCGAGATTTTCACGGCCGGTAACGACCTCGATGACTTCATGAAGACGGCGCGCCCGAAGGATGGTTCGCTCGACCATGACCGTCCCGTGTTCCAGTTCATGCGCGCCCTGTACGGCAGCAGCAAGCCCGTGGTGGCGGCTGTCTCCGGCCCGGCCATCGGCATCGGCACGACTATGTTGATGCACTGCGACCTGGTCTACGCGGCCGACAATGCCAGCTTCTCGATGCCGTTCACGCAACTGGGCCTGTGCCCGGAATTCGGCTCCAGCCTGCTGCTCACGCAACTGGCCGGCTACCCGCGCGCGGCGGAAAAGCTGATGCTGGGCGAAGCGTTCCCGGCCAGCGAAGCGCTGGAAATGGGCCTGGTCTCGAAAGTCGTGCCCTTGTACGAATTGATGACCTTCGCGCAAGGCCAGGCCGCCAAGCTGGTGGCCCTGCCGGCCGCCTCGATCCGCGCCACCAAGCGATTGATGAAGCAAAGCCGCATGGAACCGATGAAGGCGGCCATCGCCGACGAAAACAAACTGTTCAGCGCCATGCTGGGCGGCGCCGAGGCGAAGGAAGCGTTTACGGCCTTCTTTGAAAAACGCAAGCCGGATTTCAAGAAGTTTGCCTGATCGCTTGGTCCCGCTACTATTGCTCGTTGAAAAACAGGCCGATAATGCATTCTAGACGACTGGTCTAGTCGTGCTATGCTTTGCCTCATGAAAGCTGAATACACCGACGTCCGTCAGCACATCCTTGAGCAGGGCAAAGTCACATGAGGAACGAGTATAGTTTCGCGGCGCTGGTAAAGCAGGACGTCGCGCCGGGACCATGCGCCGATGCGCTTTTTTTCAGCATGCTGGCGCTGGTCCTGCGCGGTGGTCCGCTGGCCGCATATGATTCGATTGCTGCTTTGCGCGCGCAATTGACGGCGCCCGCGTATTACGTGGCGCACAAGCTGGTGGCTCATGCAGGCAAGCGTGCCATCTTCCAAGGCCGTGTGGTACGGGCCAGCGCCACCGACCTGCTGGTATTTCTCGATGCGGCAGTGGTAAGTGGTGATCTGCGTCCCATGCTGCTTGCGCCTGTGTTTGAAGGAATACCGGCGCAGGTGATACACATCGATGAGGATGTGCTGCATGTCTACACTGCAAGCTTGGCCTAACGAGGCGTGCCTCCAGCGGATACATGCAATATTCAATCGGCCAGCCTCGCTTCACATTGTGCTCCTTATTGGTAGACGACTGGTCTAATTGTGCTACAATCATCGCATGAAAGCTGAATACACCGACGTGCGTCAGCACATTATCGACCAGGGCAAGGCCATCATCACGCGCAAGGGCTTTGCCGGCGTGGGACTGAATGAGATATTGTCTGCCGCCGACGTGCCCAAGGGTTCGTTCTACCATTACTTCAAGTCCAAGGAATTGTTTGGTGTAGCGATGCTGGAAGATTACGTCACCGGCTACCTGGACGAAATGGAGCTCGTGCTGGGCCAGCCCGGCCAGAGCGCGGCGCAGGCGCTGATGGCGTATTGGGCCAGCTGGACCAGCGAGAGCCTCGATGGCAGCGGTTGCGACTGCCGCTGCCTGGTGGTCAAGCTCAGCAGCGAAGTGGCGGACATGTCGGAACCGATGCGCGTGGCGCTGCTCGATGGTACCCACCGCATCATCGCCAGGCTGGCCCTGGCCATCGCGCGGGGCAGGGTGGACGATACCCTGCCATCGGTAGCCGACCCGGCGCAGATGGCCGCCACCTTGTACCAGCTGTGGCTGGGCGCGGCGATGCTGACCAAGCTGCGGCGCGACGCCAGCGCCTTGCAAACGGCCTGGCGGGCGACTCTGGCCATGTTGCAGCTGTCGCCGGACAGCTACCGATAGGCAGCAAACCAAGCAAACAAGCGGACGCACCACGTCCGCGTTTTTTGAACCGCATTCTAGACGACCAGTCTAATAATAAAGGAGCAGCAGCATGAAGAATTTTGAATTCCATAATCCGACGAAGATTGTGTTCGGTGCCGACACCGTCGCCAAATTGTCCGCCCTGGTGCCGCACGATGCGCGCGTGCTGATTTTGTACGGCGGCGCCAGCGCGGAAAAGACGGGCACTTTGGCCGAGGTGCGCGCCGCGCTTGCGCTGGGCCAGCGTAGTGTGCAGGAGTTTGGCGGCATCGAACCCAATCCCAGCTATGAAACCCTGATGCGCGCCGTCGCTCAGGTGCGCAGCGAAAAGCTGGACTTCCTGCTGGCCGTCGGCGGCGGCTCCGTGATCGACGGCACCAAGTTCGTTGCCGCGGCCGCCCTGTACGACGGCGAGCCGTGGGAAATCGCCGAGCGCGGCGGCGCCAATGTGCAGCGCGCCCTGCCGTTCGGCACGTTGCTGACCTTGCCGGCAACGGGATCGGAAATGAACAGCGGCGGCGTGGTGACGAAAAAAGCCACGCATGACAAGCTGAGTTTTCGCAATCCGCTGCTGTACCCGCAATTTTCCGTGCTCGACCCTAGTAAAACCTTTACCTTGCCGGCCACGCAGGTGGCCAATGGCCTGGTCGACGCCTTTGTCCACACGACGGAACAGTATCTGACCTATCCGGTGCAGGCGAAGGTGCAGGACCGCTTTGCCGAAGGCTTGCTGCAAACCCTGGTCGAGATCGCGCCGCAGGCCATCGCCTCGCCCGACGATTACGATACCCGCGCCAATCTGATGTGGACGGCCACCCTGGCCCTGAATGGCCTGATCGGCGCCGGCGTGCCGCAGGATTGGGCCACTCACATGATCGGCCACGAACTGACGGCCCTGTACGACATTGACCATGCGCGCACCCTGGCCCTGGTGTTACCGGCTCTGCTGGACGTACAGCGCGAGCAGAAACGCGGCAAGTTGCTACAGTATGGCGAACGTGTCTGGAACATCAACAGCGGCAGCGACGACGAGCGCATCGACGCCGCCATCGCCCGCACGCGCGCCTTCTTTGAAGGCCTGGGCATCCCGACCCGTTTGTCGGCCTATCAGCTGGGCCAGGAAGCGGTGGAAGCGGTACTGACGCAACTGGAAGCACATGGCATGACCTCCCTCGGCGAACACCGTGATATCGACCTCGCGCGCAGCCGCCGTATTCTCGAAGCAGCACTGTAATCCTACCCTCGCAAGCTCACTGAAAAGGAAACAACATGAACATCCTGATGGTACTGACCTCGCACGATCAACTCGGTAACACCGGCAAGAAAACCGGCTTCTGGCTGGAAGAATTCGCCGCTCCCTACTATGCGCTGCAAGAAGCGGGCGCCAGGCTGACGGTGGTCTCGCCCAACGGCGGCCAGCCGCCGCTCGACCCGAAAAGCGACGAGCCCGATTCGCAAACGGACGCCACGCGCCGCTTCAAGCAGGACGCCGATGCGCAAGCCGTGCTGGCCAACACGGGCAAGCTGGCCGACGTGAAGGCGGCCGACTTTGACGCCGTGTTCTATCCGGGCGGCCACGGTCCGCTGTGGGATCTGGCCGAAGACGCGCATTCGATCGCGCTGATCGAACAGATGATCGCCGCCGGCAAGCCCGTCGCCGCCGTCTGCCACGCGCCCGGCGTGCTGCGCCACGTGAAAGCGCTTGATGGCACGCCGCTGGTGCGCGGCAAGCAAGTGACGGGCTTTACGAATACCGAGGAAGACGCCGTCGGCTTGAGCGCCATCGTGCCTTTCCTGGTCGAGGACATGCTCAAGCAAAACGGCGGCGTCTACTCGAAGCTGGGCGACTGGCAGCCGTACGCCGTCACCGATGGCTTGCTGGTCACGGGCCAGAATCCCGCGTCGTCGGAAGCGGCCGCCCAGGCGCTGCTCAAGCTGCTGGCCTGATGCCAAGGTAGGGCGTCCGGCCGCTGGACGTCACACCGCAGTGCGTCCGGCGGCCATGCCCGCCAGGATCAGGCCGACCGAGGCGTGCCATTGCGTCTCGCTGGCCGGCCTGCCCGCCAGCGCATAGCCGTGCAGGAAATCAACGAGCGCATCGCGCCCGCGCAGGCGGGTTTTCTTGTCCAGGCCCAGGCCCTCCACGGCCAGTTCGAACAGCGCCGTGAACCGCTCGGCCACGTCGGCTTGTTCCACCAGCCCGCGCGCCATCAGGCGCACGAAATACGGCGTGGCGCTGACCAGTCCCAGGTACAGCGCGCACAGCGCGAGCAGGCGCCGCCGCGGCGCCTGGCGTTGCGTAAATGGCGGCTGGCGCGGATCGAGCGCGGCAAAACGCTGCACCATCAAGGCCAGCAATAATTCCTCTTTTCCCGCGTAATAGTGATACAGGGCCATGGCATCGACGCCCAGGCTGTGCGCCAGCGCGCGCATGGAGAACGCTTCGCCTTTTTCTTCCAGCAGGGCCAGGGCCGCCTGCAGGATGCTGGCGTTGTCCAGTGCGGGCGCGGCGCGGCGCGGACGCCCGGCGCGGCGCACGGAAGATGCCACGACTTGAAGTTTTGGGGTTTTCATGGGCATAATTCTACACCGTAGAATTAAATCAAGGAGCACTCATGCAAAAAGCTTTCGTCAGCGTTTTTCTCGGCATCAGCCTCGATGGCTGCATCGCGGGAGAAAACGGCGACCTGTCCTGGCTGGCCGAACTGGCGCCCGACTCGCCCGACGCCACCGGCTACACGGCCTTGATGGCGCAGGCCGATACCCTGCTGATCGGGCGCACCACGTATGACGCCGTGCTGGGTTTTGAGCCGTGGCCGTATGCGGGCAAGCGCGTGGTGGTCCTCAGCCACCGCGACTTCGCGCCGCGCCATGGCGAGCAGCGTCGCGCAGGCAGTGTGCGGGCAGTGCTGGAGGGGCTGGCGGAGGAGGGATGCCGTCACGTGTATCTCGATGGCGGCGCCGTCATCCGCGCCGGCTTGCGCGAGGGCGTCATCGACAGCCTGACCTTGTCCGTGCTGCCCGTGGTGCTGGGCAAGGGCGTGCGCCTGTTCGAGGACGGCTTGCCGCGCAGCGACTGGCGCCTGCACAACACGCGCCAGCTGCCCAGCGGCGTGGTGCAGCTGCGCTATCGGAAAAACTAGCCCGCGCTGGCCAGGTCGACGATAAAGCCCGTGTCAAAACGTTCGTTCTCGGGCGTGCCATCGGGCCGCTTGTAGCCGCAGGGGTTGCACACGACGCGGCAGTCCTGGACGCGGTAGTCGAGCGAGGCGTGCATGTGGCCATGCACCCACAGGTCGGCCTGCGCCACCAGCGCGTCCAGCTGCGAGGCGAAGGCGGGCGAGCCCAGGTTCGTTGCGTATTGCTCTTCCACCGACTGCATCGATGGCGCCATGTGCGTGATGACGACCGTCTTGCCATCGAACGGTTGCGCCAGCTGTTGCTCCAGCCAGGCGCGGTGCCGCGCGTGCAGCTGCGCCGTGTCGCTCGCGCACAAGAGACGCGGCGTATCGCCGCCCGTGCTGATGCGCTTGTAGTCGGGCATGTAGGTTTGCGCCGCGCTCAAGGCTTCCTCGTACCTGTCGGCGCCGAAGAGTAAAAAATCCGTCCACAGCGTGACGCCGAGAAAACGCACGCCGTTCAGCACCATGGCGTCGCCGTCGAGCAGGCGGATGTCGGCGCCGTGCGCATTGGCGCTGGCGCAGGCGTCGCGCACCGCGTCCTGCATGTGTTCCAGCTGATGGCCGTAGCCCTCGTGGTTGCCGTGTACGTACAGCACGGGCAGGGCGCCGAAGGTGCGCGCGGCCCAGGCGATGGCATTGCTGCCCGTGTCGATGTCGCCGGCCAGGATCACCACGTCGGGCCGGCAGGCGGCAAGGTCGATGGCGGGCGTGTCGTCACCCCAGACTTCCAGGTGCAGGTCGGACAGGATCAGCAAACGCATGGCAGGAGGCGCGGCAAGACGCACGGCAGTGAATGGACCTCTATCGTAGCGCAAGTCGCTGCGCCCGTCCGCTTGACCGCGCGCGAGGGCGACGTTACCCTGTGGCATTGTTTCATACCGCCTATCTTCCTGGAGCCGCATGCCGCCTTTCTACTTTCCCAAGTCTCTGCTCAGTATCGCGCTGGCCGCCATGGCGCTGCCGTTTGCCGCGCATGCCGCCACGCCCGCCGTCGATCCCTTGACGCAGCCGATCGCCTCGCCGTATGCGGCGCAATGGAACCGCCCGCAGCAGCCGGCGCGCATCCACGGCGACACGTATTACGTGGGCGTGGGCGGCTTGAGCGTGGTGCTGATCGACACGCGCGAAGGCTTGATCCTGATCGATGGCGCGTTGCCGCAATCGGTGGCCGCCATCAAGGAGCATATCCTCGAGCTGGGCTTTCGCCTGGAAGACATGAAGTTCATCCTGAGTACGGAAGCGCATTTCGACCATTCGGGCGGCATCGCCGCCCTGGCCCGCGACAGCGGCGCGCAAGTGATCGCCAGCCCGCTGGGCGCGCAGGCGCTGCGCGCGGGATCGGTGCTCGCCATGGACCCGCAAGCGGGCGAAATCGACCCCATGCCGGCCGTGGAAAACGTGCGCGAGATCGCCGATGGCGAAACTCTGCAACTGGGCGACGTGACCGTCACGGCGCGCTACACGCCTGGCCATACGCCGGGCAGCACCAGCTGGACCTGGGTGTCGTGCGAGGATGCGGAGCGCAAGGAATGCCTGAACGTGGTGTTCGGCGCCAGCCTCACGCCGGTGGCGGCCGATGATTTTCACTACCTGGGCGATGAACGCCATGCGGACCTGACGCCGGCCTTCCGCCGCGTCATGCAGGACTTCGCCAAACTGCCGTGCGACATCCTGATCTCGGCCCACCCCGACCACTCGGGCGGCGACCGCAAGCTGACGCAGTTGCTGGAAGGCGTCACGCCGAATCCCTTCATCGATGCGCAGGCGTGCAGCAACTACGCTGCCAGGAATGAGACCAAGCTCGAAGCGCGCATCGCCAAGGAAAAGGCGGCTGCGACAAAATAACAACGTTGGCGCATGCGCCATGAAAAGCGGTTGACGCACTGCAGCATCCGGCGCAGAATCGTCATCCGCAGTACAGATCAACCACACAAAAGAAAGGAAACCCATGTTCGAGCAGGCTGCCAGCAAGTTGACGTATCACTAGCCCCGCGCATGACGCTCGGGGCCATCGGCAGCAATGCCGATCCCGAGCCGGTGTCCTTCAAACCCCGGTGAGGAAACTTGCCGGGGTTTTTTGTTTTGCGCGAGCGGGTTGAAAGGAAACAGCATGAAAATCAAAGTGAAAGCCACGCCCAAGCCGCGCAACCCGCTGGTGGCCGCCGCCAGGCTGCGCGGCGGCGCCGGCGCGCACCAGTCGGAGGCGTCGCCACGCGTGGCGCGCCGGGCCGGCAAGCACCGCCTGCAGCAATGGCTGGCGGGCCGTTTGAAACCGGATGATTAGCGTGGGCCTAGTTCGACGATGAAGTTCGGATCGAACGCGGGATTTTGCGGCGCGCCGCTGCGCGTCTTGTAGCCGCACGGGTTGCTGACCACGCGGCACTGGCCGATCCGATAGTCGCGCGAGGCGTGGAGGTGGCCATGCACCCACAGGTCCGCCTGCGCGGCCAGGTCGTCCAGGCGCGAGGCGTAGGCGGGCGAACACCCTTCGCTGCCGTAGGCATCGTCGACCGACAGCATCGACGGCGCCATGTGGCTGATGACGACGGTGCTGCCGTCGAAGGGCTGCGCCAGTTCGCGCGCCAGCCAGGCTTTTTGTTGCGCGTGGAACATGGCCGTATCGGCCGCGCGCAGCTTGCGAAAACCCATGTTGGCCAGGCGGATGCGCTTGTAGTCGTTCATGACGGCTTCCGCATCGCGCATGGCCGCCTGGCGCGTGTCGTCGCCCAGCAGGCGGAAATCCGTCCACAGGGTGGCGCCCAGGAAGCGCACGGCGTGGCCTGCCTGGTCGGTGATGACGTGCGTGCCGCAGTCGAGGAAATGCACGTTCTGCGTGCTGGCGCAGGCCGCGTGCAGCTCCTGGCGCACCTTGTCGAGGTGGTGGCCATAGCCTTCGTGGTTGCCGTGCACGTACAGCACCGGCAGGCCCGCGAATGCGGTGGCCGCCCAGGCGACGGCGCGTGCGCCCGTGTCGATGTCGCCGGCCAGGATGACGGCGTCGGGGCAACTGAGCGCGAGGTCGCCCTGCGGCGCTTCGTCGCGCCATAACTCATGGTGCAGGTCCGACAGTATCAATAAACGCATGCTGTTTTCACGCCTGTTGAAAGAGCACCATCGTACCTGAAAACCTTCATTCTTCCGGCAGCGCGGCGAAGCTGTGCGCCAGGTAGTCGAGCAGCGTGCGCACGGCCGGCAGCAGGCCGCGCCGCGACGGAAAGACGGCGTGGATGATTTCGCGCTGCGGCCGCCATTGCTCCATCAGCGGCAGCAGGCTGCCATTGGCCACCTGTTCCGTGATCATCATGGTCGGCAGCTGCACCACGCCTACGCCGGCCACGGCCGCGTCGCGCAGGGTCAGCATGTCGCCCGTGACGAAGCGCGGCACGTGGCGCAGCTGCGCGCGCGCGCCATCGGGGCCGTGCAAATCCCACTGGTAGTGCTGTTGCGGCGTGCCCAGGGCCAGGCTGGGCCAGTCGGCCAGGTCGGCCGGCGCCTTCGGCATGGGCGCGCCGGCGAACAGCAGCGGGCTGCCCACCATGCACTGGCCCCGTTCGGCCAGCACGCGCAATACCAGGTCGCTGTCGGGCAGCGGCGGCGGGCGCACGCGGATGGCCACGTCGATGCCTTCGGCCACCAGGTCGACGCGGCGGTTGCTCGCTTCCAATAACAGAGTCACCTGCGGATGCGCGCGCATGAAACCGGCCAGCATGGGCGCGACCAGCGAGTGCAGCAGGGCGATGGGGCAGGACAGGCGCACCGTGCCGCGCGGCGCGGCCCGCGTCAGTTCGATCGCTTCCTGCGCCGCCTCCGCTTCCACCAGCATCGCCTTGCAATGCTCGTAAAACGTCTGCCCCACGTCGGTGACGGAAAAATGCCGCGTCGTGCGCTGCAGCAGGCGCGCGCCCAGACGCTCTTCGAGCAGGGCGATGCGCCGGCTCAGTTTGGATTTCGGCATGCCCAGCGCGCGCCCGGCCGGCGCGAAGCCGCCATGGTCGACCACCTGCACAAAGTAATACAAGTCATTCAGGTCCTGCATGCCGCCTCCTTGATCGTTCTATTTTTGGAACGCTGATGGCTGATTTTACCGTCTACCGCCTTCATCGTTGCAGGTCTATTCTGTCTCCATCGTAATGCAAACCCCAACAGGAGATCGAGATGAACAAAGTCACAGGTATCTACAGCGCACCTCGCCAGCACTGGGTCGGCGACGGTTTCCCCGTGCGCTCGATGTTTTCGTATACCGGCCATGGCAAGCAGCTGAGCCCCTTCCTGCTGCTCGACTATGCCGGCCCCACCGAATTTGCGCCCGGCACCCGTCCGCCCGGCGTCGGTTCGCACCCGCACCGCGGCTTTGAAACGGTGACCATCGTCTACAAGGGCGAAGTGGCGCACCGCGATTCGACGGGCCAGGGTGGCGTGATCGGCCCCGGCGACGTGCAGTGGATGACGGCCGGCGCCGGCATCCTGCATGAAGAGTTTCACTCGCCTGCCTTCACGCAGTCGGGCGGCACCCTGGAAATGGTGCAGCTGTGGGTGAATCTGCCGGCGAAAAACAAGATGACGGCGCCCGGCTACCAGGCCATCACCAGCGACACCATTCCCACCGTGGCGCTGCCCGACGATGCAGGTTCCGTGCGCGTGATCGCCGGCGATTTCGCTGGCCAGCATGGCCCGGCCCGCACGTTCTCGCCGATGCAGGTGTGGGACGTGCGCCTGGCCCAGGGCAAGCTGACGGAGCTGCCCGTGACCCGCGGCTGGAGCACGGCGCTGATCGTTTTGCATGGCACGGTGCTGGTCAACGGCGAGAGCGTGGTGCGCGAAGCGCAGATGGCGCTGTTCGAGCGCGATGGCGACAGCATCACCGTCGAGGCGAACAACGACGCCGTGGTACTGCTGCTGAGCGGCGAGCCGATCGAGGAACCCATCGTCGGCCACGGCCCCTTCGTCATGAACACCGAGGCGGAAATCGCGCAGGCGTTCGAGGATTTCAACAGCGGCCGCTTCGCCCGCATCGCGAAGTAATTTGTGCAGCGAGTTTGTGTAGTACCCGTGCCGCATCCCGCGGCACGGTTTTTCAGGAGACCACCATGAGCACCCCCGCCAACTTCCAAGGTTTGCCACCGATGATCGATCCCGACGACGCCGTCATGCTGCTGATCGACCACCAGAGCGGCTTGTTCCAGCTGGTGCGCGACATCGAGCAGCACGTGCTGCGCGGCCACGTCACGGCGCTGGCCAAGCTGTCGCGCCTGGCCAACATGCCGACGTTTACCACCGCTTCCGTGCCCGACGGCCCGAACGGCCCCTTGATCCCGGAAATCCACCATTTCAACCCGGAAGCCGTCTACATCCCGCGCACGGGCCAGATCAATGCCTGGGACAACCCGGCCTGGGTCGAAGCCATCGAAAAGACGGGCCGCAAGACCCTGCTGATCGCCGGCACGCTCACCAGCGTGTGCATGGCCTTCCCCACCATCAGCGCGCTGGCGGCCGGCTACAAGGTGTTCGCCATCATCGATGCCTCGGGCAACTGGTCGAAGATGGCCACCGACATCACCATGGCGCGCGTGACGCAGGCGGGCGCCGTGCCGATCGACACGTACGCCGTGCTGGCTGAAGTGATGAGCACCTGGAACCGCGCCGACGCGATGGAATTCGCCGCCATCATGACCGACCATATCGTGCCGCCATACCGCGCGCTGATCGAAAGCTACGACAAGGCGCAAGGCGTGCAAAAGAATGGCCGCGAAACCAAGCTGGAAATCCTCGAGGCGGCCAGCAAGGGCTGACCGCCGCTACGGCGCTTCGTAGCGGCTGCGTATCGCCGCCAGCACGCCGCGCTGTTCCAGGTGCGTGATGGCGGCGTTCAGGCGCGCCAGGTCGGCGGCGCTGGTCGTGCGCGCATTGAGCATCAGGTGCACGGGGGCGCGCAGGACCAGGAAGGGCAGGGCGTTCAAGGCGACGCCCTGCAGGCGCGCTTCGTGGCGCACGGCCAGCACGTCGCCCAGCAGCAGGTCGGCGCGGCCCGCGTCGAGCATGCGCACGCCTTGCTGGAAGCTGCCGAATGCATTCAGGCGGCCGGCCTTTTCCAGGGCCGGCCGGGCCGCCGCGTACTGCGCGCCATACCAGCCCACCTTGGGCGCCAGCAAGGTCGACTTGCCGCGCGCGAGCTGCGCGAAGCTGGTGATCTGCTGGTGGCCGCCGGGCGCGCCGGATTTGCTGAAGAGGCCCACGGCTTCGTCGCGATACGAAAGGGAAAAGCGCGCATAGGATTGGCGTTCCGGCGTCTCGGACGCGGCGGGCATCAGGTCCAGTCCCCCTTTCTGGAACAGCAACTGGCGCCGCGCCGTGGGCAGCTCCGGCAAGGTGACCAGGGTGCAGCGGGCTTCCTTGAAAATGGCGTTCAGCAGCTCCAGGTCCAGGCCCGTATGGCGGCCCTGGGCATCGCGGTAGACATACGGCGGCCATTGTTCCAGCGCCATCGTCATGCGGCAGGCTGTGGCGGGCAGGGCAGATACGCCGAGCACTGCCGCAAACAGGAGATGGCGCACACGCATATGGGAGCTTCCCTGGAGTTTCAACTTGATATTCAATTTGCCAGATTGGCCACGGAAGTCAAGGGCTGTGGCCGCTGAAAGCCTGCCTGATTCGCCTTTCCTCGATGTTTGCGCGGTTTTTGCCGCTTTCTCCCCTCGTGTCGCCTCCGGCGTGGCGAACACCGTGCAGTGTAATCGGCTATAGTGGCGCGGTGCCACCACTGCCCCGCAAAGGAAGACCGCTTGACTGCCCCGCTCGAGATCGCCGCCAATGTGCTGATGACTGCCTCCATCATTTTGGCTGGACGCAACAATATTCATTCCTGGTGGATCGGCATGGTCGGCTGCGTGCTGTTTGCCGTGCTGTTTTTCCAGGTCAACCTGTATGCCGACGTGATGCTGCAATTGTTTTTCATCGTCACTTGCGTTATCGGCTGGCTGCAATGGCGGCGCGGCGCCGGCGGCAAGCCCTTGCCGATCACGCGCACGGGCTGGCGCAGCCTGGCCTGGGTGGTGCCGGCCGGCATCGCCTCCGTGGCGATCTACGGCCTGCTGCTGCACCGCTTCACGAATGCATACGCGCCCTTCATCGATTCGGCGGTGTTGGTATTTAGCATCATCGCCCAATTCCTGCTGATGAGCCGGCGCATCGAAACCTGGGCTTTCTGGCTGCTGGTCAATACCGTGGCCGTGCCGCTGTACTACAGCCGCGGCCTGCACCTGACGGCCGTGCTGTACGCGGCCTACTGGGTCAACGCGCTGATCTCGTGGTACTGGTGGGGCGTGCAAGCGCGCCGCGCGGCGCAAGCGCCTGCGGCGACGGCCGACGCCTGATCTTGCCTTATACCAAGTCCTTAGATTCAAATCGTATATACAATCAATTTTTAATTCGTTCACGCGATAAAGACACCGGGATATAGTGGCCTTTCCCCGCTTACCGGTGTCTTTTATGTTGCGTTTTACCCTTTCCGCCTGTTTTTACGCCGCCCGGCACCAGCTGACCATGCAATGCATGGCGCAGTGGATGCCGGTGCGTGCCCGTCCACGCATCCCCTAAGTCATTCCATCCGTTTCGTTGTCGTCTGCCCGCTGGCCCACCCGGTCCGCGTGCCCCTGCTCGGCCTTTTTTATCGGAAAAAGGCTGCAATCCCAATAAGAGGAAACCATGTTCAAACCACTCGCCATCAGTCTTGCCATCGCCGCCGCCTTTCCCGCCGTTTCCACCATCGCCCATGCCGAGGACGACATGCTGCGCGTGAACGTCACCGGATCGAATATCCGCGTCAGCGAAAAGGAGGGCGCCAGCGCCGTGCAGGTCATCACGGCCAAGGAATTGAAAGCCAGCGGCAAGACCAGCGTGTCGGACGTGCTGCGCGCCATCTCCGCCAACAGCGGCAACAGCTACAACGAACAATATACGGGCAGTTTCTCGGCCGGCACCTCGGGCCTGTCGCTGCGCGGCATCGGCCAGCAAAACACCCTGATCCTCGTGAATGGCCGCCGCGTGGCCAGCTACGCCACGGCGCAGGATTTGCAGCAGACCTTCGTTGACCTGAACAGCCTGCCGATGGCGGCCGTGCAGCGCATTGAGGTGCTCAAGGATGGCGCCTCGTCCGTGTATGGCTCCGACGCCGTCGCCGGCGTGGTCAACATCATCCTGTACAAGGAATTCACGGGCACGGACATCACGGCGCAATGGGGCGGCTCGACGCAAGGCACGGGCCAGCATGAAAAGAGCGCGGCGCTGCAAACGGGTTTCGGCAAGCTCGAGGAAGATGGCTACAGCGTGGTCTTTTCGGTCGACGCGCAGCAGCGCGACAAGCTGCAGCAAAGCGACGTGGCATGGCTGCGCGACGCCGATTACCGCCAGCAGCAACGCGGCAGCCTGGGCTGGACCGCCACGAATTACGCCGGCAACGATCCCACGCAAACCCTGGGCGGAGTGCGCGGCCCGCTGCAACTGGTGCCATACAACGACATCAATCCCGATCGCAGCGGCCAGGTGCTGGCCTACAATCCGGCACCGTATAAGACGCTGATCCCGGGCATCCAGCGCATCCACTCGTCGCTGCGCGGCACCGTGAAACTGAACGCGGACACGGAAGCCTATGTCGACCTGCTGCACAGTTATTCGCGCGCCGACCAGACCTTCAGCGCCCCTTTGAGCGTGAACAACGCCACGCGCGTGTGGAACAACAGCACCAAGCTGCTCGATACCATCCCCGTGGTGCTGCCCGTGGGCCATCCGAACAATCCGGGCACGACGCCCTTGCCGTTCACGGCCACCCTGTTCGACCTGGGACCGCGCCTGAAGCAGGACCGCGTCACCTTCTACCGCGCGCTGGCCGGCGCCAAGGGCACTTGGGCGGGCTGGGACTGGGATACGGCCGTGGCCCATTCCAGCAGCAAGCTGGAGGAAACGGTGCAGAACTTCGTCAACCGCTACGAATTCCAGAAAGTGCTGGCCGACGGCAGCTACAATTTCTTTGACCAGTCGCAAAACAGCGAAGCGGTGCGCAACCGCCTGCGCCTGTCGACCCTGCGCCCGGCCGAATCGACGCTCGACACGCTCGACTTCTCGGCGGCCAAGGATATCTGGGACTTGCCGGCCGGCCCGCTGGGCTTTGCCGCCGGTGCCCAGTGGCGCCGCGAAAAAATGGATTCGCAAACCTCGACGGCCGTGCTGTCGGGCACGGAACTGCGCCCCGCACTCAATATCATCAACGGCTCGCGCAATGTATCGGCCCTGTTCGCCGAATTCAATGTGCCCGTCGTGAAAGACCTGTCCGTCAACGTGGCGGGCCGCGCCGACCATTACAGCGACTTTGGCAATGCGTTTTCGCCCAAGGCCAGCGCGCGCTACCAGGCGGCGCCATGGCTGCTGCTGCGCGGCACCGTGTCACGCGCCTTCCGCGCGCCGTCGCTGCCGGAAATCACCGACAGCACGGCCGTCAGCTATACGGGCGTGATCGATGCCCGCGATCCGCTGACGCCCACGCAGTCGCGCGGCGTGACGGTGATGACGATCGCCAATCCGGCCCTGCGCCCCGAGCGTTCGAAAAACCTGAACCTGGGCGTGGTGGTCTCGCCCACCAGCAGTTCGAGCATCGGCCTTGATTACTACCGCATCAAGCAGGATGGCGTGATCGGCACGGCCAGCGCCACCACCATTCTGGAGAATGAAAGCACGGCGCCGCAACAGATCACGCGCGGTGCCGATGGACGCATCACGACCCTGTACCGCCAGTTCCGCAACCAGGGCCAGCGCGAAGTGTCGGGCATCGATATCGACCTGCGCCAGCGCTTCGTCGACAAGGACTGGGGCAAGCTGACCCTGGCTGGCCAGCTGAGCCGCGTGCTGCGCTTTGCCGAACCGCTGTCCGATGGCGCGCCGCTCACCGATGGCGCCGGCACCAATTATTTTGGCTCCATCCCGAAATGGCGCGGCGTCAGCTCGGCCACCTGGGAGCAGGGAAAATGGTCGTCCACGCTCACATGGAACTACGTGGGCAGCTACGCGCAGCAGCAGCACCTCGATGAATCGGTGGCCGCCTTCAGTACCTTCGACGTGACCAGCAGCTGGCAGCTGACGCCACAGGCGAACGTCACCTTCATCGTGCAAAACCTGGCCAACAAGCGCGCGCCCTGGGACTATGCCTCCACCGGCTTTGACTTTACCCAGGCCGATCCGCGCGGACGCGTCGCGGCACTCAAGCTGAACTACAAGTTCTAGCCACCCGCCGCCTGCCGCTGGCCCGTCTGCTCCTGCAGGCGCTGGCGGTAGGCGCTGGGGGGAACGCCCATGCGTTCGCGAAAGGCGGTGGCGAAGTTGCCCGCGTTGTGAAAGCCGATCAGCAGGGCGATATCCTGCACGTCGATATCCGTCTGCTGCAGCAATTCCACGCCGCGGGCAATGCGCGCTTCGCGGATGAAGGCAAACACCGTCATGCCCGTCTGCTCGCGGAACATCAGGGTCAGCTTTTCGCGGTAGGTGCCCACGCTGCGGGCGATTTCGGACAGGTTCGGCAGGCTGCCCAGGTTGTCGAGGATTAACTGTTTGACCGCATTGACGAAGACCAGGTCGGGATGCTGCAGCTTGTCGCTGACCGGCGTCGTCGCCGGCAAGGTACTGTTGCTTTTACGCATCAAGCCCAGGTGAATATGGATGCGCGCGGCCAGTTCTTCCGGCAGGAAGGGCTTGGAAATGTAATCGACGCCGCCCACCTGCAAGCCCATGATGCGCTCCTTGGCGGCATCGGCGCCGCTGAGAAAGATCACGGGTATCTCTTCCGTTTCGGGATTGGCCTTGAGTAAACGGCAGGCCGTGTAGCCATCCATCTCGGGCATGCGCACGTCGAGCAGGATCAGATCCGGATGCGTGGCCAGTGCCAGCTGATAACCCTGGTAGCCATTGAAGGCAATGCTGAAACGATAGGGCTGCTCGCTGAGCAGCTCCATCAGCATGCGCTGCTCGAACGCGGAGTCGTCCACGATCAAGATGTTCTTTTTGATGGTTTCGCTGGTCAATGGCATGGCATGGATGACTTAACCAAATAGCAAGTTGTGGCTTATTATGCCTCGCTTTTTCTTTTTTTTCTGCTTTTCTCGTGTTTCAAAAGATGTTTCTCCGCGAGAAGAAGCGCGGATTTCCCAGATCGCCAATAATTCACTCATGCATTGATTTTAAGCAATGTCGCTTGCCAAAAAATCTGTTTTGCCAATGCTGCAAAAAGTGCCGGAGTCCCCGGGTTCCTGACTCTCGGCACACGTAATTTGTCGTCCTGGTTTGCGTGCCCAAGAAAACGCCGGCAATACCGTGACTATCCTCGATGCCCTCCCTATTGGCGGGCTCATTAATGATGTTCCATCATCAGGAGGTATCATGTTGCGAGTTATTTTTCCCCGCCTTATCGTTGCCGCCAGCGTGGCTGTTGCCGCCACGGCATTGCTGCCGCGTGGCGCCGACGCCGCCGTGTATCTGAATGGCAGCGCCAGCACCACCTTTGACGTCACCCTGAAAATCATCGCCAATTGCACCATCGCGGCGGCCAATCTCGACTTTGGCCAAAGTCAGGGTGTACTGGCTACTGCCGTTAACGTCAATACGACCGTGAACGTCACCTGCACCAATACCACGCTGTATAACGTGGGCCTGACGGCTGGCTCGGGCACCGGATCATCGGGCACCACGCGCTACCTGAGCGGCACCGGCGGCAACCTGGGCACGGTGCAGTTCAATCTGTACCAGACGGCCGGCAGCACCTTGTGGGGCGATACCCAGGGCACGAATACCGTCGGCGGCACCGGCAACGGCTCATCGCAGCCAATCACCGTGTACGGCAATATTCCGCCGCAGGCGACACCGGCGCCCGATACCTACAAGTCGACCATCACGGCCACCGTTTACTTTTAAGCCGGGCGCTGCGTGAAGGCCGGTGCTGCTTCCCTGATGCAAGGCGTGCTGGCGCTGCTGGCTTGCTGCGCCACGGGCGTGCACGGCGCCAGCCTGCAGATTTCGCCGGTGACGCTCAATTTGCGCGCCCCACAGAATGCGGCCGGCATCAGCCTGCAAAACCTCGGCGACCAGCCCATCTACGGCCAGGTGCGCGTGTTCGTCTGGGACCAGCGCGATGGCGAGGAAACGCTGGCGCCGACGCAGGAACTGGTGGCCAGTCCGCCGATCGTCGAGATCGCCGCCAACAGCCGGCAGACCATCCGTCTCGTGCGTGCCCAGGCTGGCCCCGTCGCGCAGGAAAAGACGTATCGCGTGCTCATCGATGAAGTCAGCCGCGAGGATGAGGCGGGCCGCAGCGGCGTCGATATCCGCCTGCGCTATTCGGTGCCCGTGTTCGTGCTGCCGGCCGGTGCGCCGGGCAAGGAAGTGCTCGACTGGCAGGTGTTCCGCGAGCAGGGCGAGTGGATGTTGCGCGTCAAAAACAGCGGCAATTTCCATGCGCAGCTCGGGGCGATGACGTTCACGAACCAGGCGGGCAAGGAGTTTGTCATCAGCAAGGGGCTGTTTGGTTATGTCCTGGCGGCACGCATGCGCGTCTGGCGCCTGCCCGTTGCCAGGGAGGCCGAACTGGATGGACCGTTGAGTATTGCGGTCAATGTGAATGCCAAGGCACTCATTGCCAAGAATTCGACACCTTGAACATGGCTGCCATGACGGGCCGGCTCGCCGCGCGCCTTGGGCGCAAGCGGCCACACCATGAATCGCGTACTGGCAGCGTTGCTGTTGCTGGGCATGGCGCCGCTGGCCAGGGCCGATGCCGCGGTGGCCGTGACGGGCGCCGATCCGGGCCCCGCCAGCTTGCCCAGCGATCCGGCGGCGCCGAATGAACTGTATCTGGAGGTCACTGTGAATGCTGAATCAACCGGGCTGATCTTGCGCTTTACCCAGGTGGGCAAAGGCTTGCGCAGCAGTGTGGCGAACCTGCAGCAGCTGGGGCTGGACCCGGCGCGCCTGGTCGCACCCGGTCAGAGCGAAGTGGCGCTCGATGCAATTCCCGGACTCAGCTATGAATATGATGCGGCGCGCCAGAGCGTGTCGCTGCAGGTAGCGGACGACTTGCGCGCGCCGTACCGCATCAGCGCGCGCACGGCGGCGCAGACGCCGCCATCGCGGGTCACGCCCGGCGCCGTCCTCAATTACGAAGCCTATGCGGAGCTGGGCCGGACGCGCCGCGCCGCCATCTTCAATGACGTGCGCTATTTCAATGACAGCGGCGTCTTCAGCAATACGGGCACCGTGAACCTGGGGGCGGATCAGCGCAAATACATGCGCTTTGACACCTTCTGGAGCCACGCCGACCCCGAGACCTTGCAAACATGGCAGGTGGGCGACTTGATTTCCTCGTCGCTCAGCTGGAGCCGCGCCGTGCGCGTCGGTGGCGTGCAGTGGCGCAAGAATTTCCAGCTGCGCCCCGACCTGCTGACCTTTCCTGTCGCCTCCGTCGATGGCACGGCGCTCGTGCCTTCGTCGCTGAGCCTGTATGTCAATGGGGTGCAGCAATATGCTGCCAGCGTGCCCAGCGGTCCGTTTGTGCTGAACCAGGTGGCAGGCATCAATGGTGCGGGGCAAGCCACCCTGATCACGCGCGATGCGCTGGGGCGCAGCGTGACGACCGTGCTGCCCCTGTACGTCGATACGCGCATGCTGGCCGGCGGCTTGAGCGATTATTCGGTCGAGGCGGGCGCCGTGCGGCGCGACTATGGCCGCCGCCTGTTCGGCTATGAACGGCAGCTCGTTGCCAGCGCTTCCGTCCGCCATGGCGTCAGCGACAGCTTCACCCTCGAAGGCCATGCGGAGCTGGCCGCCGGCCTGTATCAGGCGGGGGCGGGCGTGTTGCTGCGGCTGGGCCAGGCGGGCGTGCTCAACGGTTCGCTGTCGGTCAGCGCCGGCCGCAGCCGTGGCGTGCAACTGGGCGCCGGCTACCAGTACATGGGGCAGCGCTTCAGCGTCGATGCGCAAAGCGTGCGCGCCAGCGCCGGCTTTGGCGACCTGGCCTCGCGCGACGGCAGCCCCGTGGTGCGCGCGGCGGACCGCCTTACCGTCAGCCTGCCATTGCCCGCAGGAAGCAGCATCAGCAGCAGCTATATCAGTTACCGCACGCCTGTCGGGCCGCCATCGAAGCTGGCCACGGTGGGCTATTCGGCCACCCTGTTGCACGGCCTGTTCTTCAACGCCAGCCTGTTCCAGGACTTGCGGCAACGCGAGAAACGGGGCTTTTACTTTGGCCTGAGCATGGCCTTCGACAACAATCTGTCCCTCAGCGTGAACAGCAGCCGGCAAAACGGCGAGAGCGGCCGCAGCATCAGCGCGCAGCGCGCGGCCGACTTTGGCGGCGGCTTCGGCTGGAACTTGCAGGCTGGCACGGCGGGCGGCAATGCCTACCGCCAGGCGCAGGTGGAATACCTGGGCAATGATGGCCGCGTGAGCGCGCGCACGCAAAGCAGCAGCATGGGCAATGCTTCCTCGCTGGGCGCGGCTGGCGCGCTGGTGCTGATGGATGGCCATGTCGAGGCGGCGCGCCAGGTGGGCAATGGCTTTGCGCTGGTTTCGACTGGCGGCGTGGGCAATATTCCTGTGCTGCATGAAAACCGCCAGATCGGCGTGACGGGCAGGGGCGGCTATCTGCTGGTGCCGAACTTGAATCCCTATGGCAATAACCAGATCAGCATCGCCACCGACGAGCTCGATGTTGATGCGCGGGTACCCGTGAGCAATATCAATGTCGTGCCGCAGCACCTGGCGGGCGTGCTGGCGGATTTTCCCATCGAGCGCTACAGCGCGGCCACCGTCATCGTGCAGGATGCGCAGGGCAAGCCGCTGGCCACGGGCTTGCCCGTGTTGCACCTGCAAAGCGGCAAGCAGACGGTCGTGGGATTTGACGGCATCGTTTTCGTCGACGACCTGCTCGAACAGAATCAGTTGCAAGTCGGCGAGGGCGATGGCGCGTGCACCGTGCGTTTTGCCTATGTGCGTCCGGCGGCTGGCGGCTTGCCCGTGATCGGGCCGCTGCGCTGCGCTGCCGCGTCTGCCAGCACCGGGGCGGGCCGCTGATGCGCCGCCTGTTGCTATGGCTGACTCTGTTGCTGGGCTGCGCCTGGGGCAGCGCGGCGCAGGCGGTCGATACCTGCACGGTCAGCATGACGAATATCAATTTCGGCTCCGTCAGCCCGATTTCCGGCACCGATTACGTGGCGCAGGCAACGGGCACCTTCAGCTGCCTGTTTTCGTCGCTGAACCTGGGGCAGTTGCTTACGCCCAATGCGCAAGTGTGCATCTCGCTGGGGCTGGGCACGAATTCCACGTCGGCCCTGCCGCGCAAGCTGGGCAACGGCAGCAACCGCATGGAGTACAACATCTATGTGGACAATTCGTATGCGACGGCGAAGATCTGGGGCGGCGCTGGCGTGGCGGGCGCGCCGTCGACCTTCGGCATGATCCTGTCGGCCGGCTTGCTGGCGCCGCCCGGCACCTATTCCACCACGTTTACCGTGTACGCCAAGATCCCTGCCGGCACGGCCCTGGCCGCCGTGCCCACGGTCGCCAACGCCAATACCGTGTATACGTCGAGCTTTGCCGGCGTGGGCACCTACACCTACACGACGTATGGCCTGATCAACCTGCAGGGCTGCTCGGCCACCAGCGGCAGCTTCGGTTTCACGGTGAATGCCACGGCCATCAACGATTGCACCATCACGGCCACGCCGATGGCGTTCGCGAACGCCTCCATCCTGACGGGCAACTTGCGCAGCACCAGCACCTTGTCGGTGCGCTGCGTGAACAACAACGCCTACCAGATCGCCCTGAACGGCGGCAGCGTGGCGCTCAATGTGGCCAACCGGCAAATGAAGAACACCATCACGACGGACAAGGTCAGCTACCTGCTGTCGGCCACGCTCGATGGTGCGCCCTGGGGCGATGGCACGGCAGGCACGAGCATGGTGACGGGCACGGGGACGGGCGCCAGCGTGCCGCTGACCATTTACGGCCGCGTGCCGGCGCAGGTGTCGCCGCGCCCCGGCGACTACAAGGACACGGTGACGGCAACGATTTATTTTTAGAACGTGACGGTGACGAGGCCAGCGCCCGATGGCGTTGTCTGCTGGAGCAGCAGATAGGGCGTGTTGTGCTGGCAGCGCACCTGGGCGCTGTTGCGCTGCGAGACGATGGTGCACGTTTCGTGGACAACGAATGTGGCCTGGAACGACGCGGAAGACACGGTACCGGCGGTGGTGGTCTGGCAAAGGGACAGGGCGAGCAGGGCAGGCAGTACGGCAAGCTTCAAAGGGGTCATCGTGAACGCATCGAGTGAAAAACGGGCGTGGGCAGCAGCGCCGCAAGGCGTGGCTGGCACCGTTTTTCGCACCGGGATTGGGGGAACAGAACTAGCCACGATTGTACTTGAACAAGGAAAGTGTGAGTTTTCGCGTATTTTCAGCCCGCCACAGGGGCACGCACCTCACTTTCAAAATGATAGTAACTAAGTTTCCGTGTTGCAACTGAAATTTTTTTCGATTGTTGTGTTGAATCAATGTGAGGAGATGGCCATGAAACATACCAACTTTAATAATTTGCCTTGCCCGATTGCGCGCAGCCTGGGCAAGGTGGGCGAATGGTGGAGCATCCTCATCCTGCGCGAAGCGTTTTATGGCAAGACGCGCTTCGACGAATTTGAAAAAAGCCTCAAGATCGCCCCCACCATCCTGACGCGCCGCCTGGCCGACCTGGTGGAAGGGGGCTTGATGACGCGCCGCCTGTATTGCGCCAAGCCGCCCCGCTACGACTATGTGCTGACCAAGTCCGGGCGCGCCTTCAAGCCCGTCTTGCTGGCGTTTATTGCCTGGGGTAATGAAAACTTCGCCCCAGAAGGCGCCAGCCTCGTCATCGCCAGCCGCGACACGGGCCTGGCCGCCGACCCGGTGCTGGTCGACGCCACGACGGGCTTGCCCATCAATGACGAGTACTACGCGTTCGCGCCAGGGCCGGCCGCCAGCGACAGCATGCGCAGCATCATCCTCGACGCGGAAAAAAGCAGCGGCATCGCACCCAAGCCGAAGGCGCCGGCCGCCAACCGCGGCTGGGTGGCGGAAGGGCATTTGGCCTGAGGAGGCGCTGGCACGCGAGCAGCAAGTTTGGCGAAAAGCAATGCGGACACGGCGGCATGGCGTTACTGTCGCACTATGCAATGCAAGTGCGGCGCAAACCCAGGTTCAGCACTGCTGGCGGGGCAGGGCGCCATCCGTGATCCGATGTCCGTTGAAGGAGTATTGCGATGAGCACACTGCAACAACACGTACGCCGCGCCGCCAGCGTGCTGGCGCTGGCCGCCCTGCTGGGCGCCTGTTCCCATGGACCGCATCAGCCGGGCGGCCATGACGTCACCTTGACGGGCGCGCAGGAAGTGCCGGCCAATACCAGCACGGCCAGCGGCAGCAGCACTCTTCGCGTCGCCCACGACCGCAGCATCAGCGGCGGCGTGCGCTACACGGGCATGGTGGCGACCGTCGCGCACATCCATGAAGCGCCGGCCGGCGCCAATGGCCCCGTCATCGTGCCGCTGGTGAAATCGGCCGAAGGCATGTTTGCCGTGCCGGCCGGCGCCATGCTCACGCCGCCCCAGTATGCGAGCTACCAGGCCGGCAACCTGTACGTGAACGTGCACAGCGCCGCCTACCCGGCTGGCGAGATCCGCGCCCAGCTCAAGCCCTAGCCGGCCAGCGGCCTTATCCCCGAAACCTCCTTGGGCCGCGCGAGCGGCCTTTTTTTGCGCCAGGCGGCCAGCCGGTGCAGCGCGCTACAATCGCTGCATGCTGACCATCCTCGCCATCACCTTTCCCTTCTTCGCCCTGGTGCTGTGCGGCTACCTGGCCGTGCGGCGCAAGCTGCTGCCGCTGGCCGCCATCGGCGGCTTGAACAGTTTTGTCCTGTACTTCGCGCTGCCGTGCATGCTGTACCGCTTCGGCGCCGCCACGCCCATCGCGCAGCTGCTCGACGCCAGCGTGTTCGGCGTCTACCTGCTGTGCGCGCTGATCATGGTGGGCGTCACCATGGCCATGACCCTGAGCCAACGCATCGACTGGAACAACGCCGCCTTCGGCGCGCTGGTGGCGGCCTTCCCGAACACGGGCTTCATGGGCGTGCCCCTGCTGTTGACATTGCTCGGCCCCCGTTCCTCTGGCCCCGTCATCGTCACCATCGTCGTCGATATGCTCATTACCAGTTCGCTGTGCATCGCCCTGTCGCGTATCGGCAGCGGCGGCGCGCACGGCAGCCGCGCCGCCGTCGTCAATGCCCTGAAGGGCATGGCCGGCAACCCGATGCCGTGGGCGATCGTGCTGGGGGCCTTGTCGTCGTGGCTGGCACTGGCCTTGCCCAAGCCGATCATGCAGACGGTGGGCCTGCTGGCCGACGCCGCCTCGCCGGTTGCCCTGTTTACCATCGGCGCCGTGCTGGCCCGTTCGCAAATGAGCACGAGCGATCCGGCGCCGCTGGGGGAATATGTGCCCGTGGCGCTGAAAAAACTGCTGCTGCATCCGTTGCTGGTGTGGGGCATCGGCCACGCGGCCATCGCACTGGGCGCGCCGCTCGATCCGTTCGCGCTGACCTGCATGGTGTTGGTGGCTTGCCTGCCCAGCGCCAGCAATGTCTCGCTGCTGTCCGAACGCTTCGGGGCGAACACGGCGCGCATCGCCCGCATCATCCTTGTGTCGACGGCGCTGTCGTTTCTGACGTTTTCGGCGGCCGTCAGCTGGCTGGCGTGACGTTGGCGGCGATCAGCGCGCCCAGGGCCTGCGCGGCGCCGGGCTGGCTGTCGTGCGCCAGTTCGCGCGCCATCGTGGCCTGATCTTCCTGCGTGCGGTTCTGCCCCAGCTTCCATTTTCCCGTGAGGCGCGTGAGGGGGATTTCGATGCCGACGATGGCTTTCAATAGCTTGTCGATATAGCCGGCTGGCGCATCGCTCACCCGCCACGGCGCGGCTAGCACTGCTTCATGGCGCGCCGTCAGCCGCTCCACCAATCCCAGCAGCCACGCCGCATCGTCGATGGCGCGCAAGGGGCCGTGGGCGTGCACGACCGCATAATTAAAAGTCGGTACTTCCTTGCCGCTGCGCTGCTTTTCCGCATACCAGGCGGGCGTGATGTAGGCGTGCGGCCCCTGGAAAATCACCAGCGCTTCATCGTTCCCGCCGGCCGCGCGCCACAGCGGATTGGCGCGCGCCACGTGGGCGCGCAGGATGCCGAATGGGGCGTCAGGCGTGGGTGCGGCGATCTCGAATGGCAGATGGTCGGCGCACAGGCCATCGACGCTCTGGCGCACCAGCGCGCCCAGCGGATGCGCGGCTATCAGGCCATGCAGCACGTCGAGGCGCTCTTCGCGAAAGCTGGCTGGCGTGTACATTTAATTGGCTCCTTCCACGACCACGTCGGCCGTCAGCGAATTGGCGATGTAGCAGCGTTCATGCGCGTCGTGGTGCAGGGCCGCCAGCGCCTCGGGCGAGGGCGGCGTTCCTGCAAACACGATGCGCGGGCGCAGCACGATGCGCGTCATGGCCAGGCGGCCTTGCGCATTCTTGCCCAGTTCACCGACGGCATCGTCGCGGTAGTCGTCGATGACGTAGCCGCGCTGCGCCGCCAGCGACAGGAAGAACAGCATGTGGCAGCTCGACGTGGCGGCCACCAGCGCTTCTTCCGGATCGATATTTGCCGCCACCGACATGGGCAGCGGCACGGACAGGGGCGACGACGAGGCGGCTACCGTCAAGCCGCCGTCGAACTGCCATTCATGGCCACGGCTGTAGCGCTGGCCGGCGAAATCCTGGCCGTCGCGCTGCCAGGCCACAGTGGCGAAAAACTGATGCATGGGTGCTCCGCAAGAGTAGAGGGGATGCGCCATCTTAGCGCCAGTCTTGGCTATTTAAAACAGCCAATAAGTGCTATCTTGAAGCTACCAATTCAAGAAGGCCACCATGCCAGCTTCCCATCTGCACCAGCTCATCGCCGCCTTGCCGTTGCGGCGCGGCGCCGGCGAGCCGCTGTTTCGCCAGTTGTATGCGGCCATCAAGGCCGCCATTCTCGATGGCCGCATGAGTCCCGGCATGCAGCTGCCGCCCACGCGCGACTTTTGCCGCCTGCTGGCCGTGTCGCGCCAGACGGTGCTCAATGCGTATGCGCTGCTGACGGCCGAAGGCTATCTCGATGGCGCCGTGGGGCGCGGCACCTTCGTCAGTCGCGACGTTCCGCTGTCGGCGCCTGTCCCTGCAACGGCGCCCGGCCTGCTGCGGCCCCTGTCGGCGCGCGGGCAGGGCGTGGTGGCGGCCATGCGCCAGGTGGCGTTCCACCGGGGGCCACTGCGCGCCTTCCGCGTCGGCATGCCGCGCATCGACCATTTCCCGTTCGACGTGTGGCACCGCCTGGAAGCGCGGCGCTGGCGCCGGCCCGACCACCATTTCGGCTACAGCGATCCGGCCGGCTACCTGCCGCTGCGCGAACTGCTGTGCGTGTATCTGAAAGCGTCGCGCGGCGTCCAGTGCACGCCGCAGCAGATCGTCATCACTTCCGGTTCGCAGCAGGCGCTGTTTTTGCTGTCGACCATTCTGCTGGCGCCGGGCGACTCTGCCTGGATGGAGTCGCCCGGCTACCGGGGCGCCAGCGGCCCGCTGCGCGCGGCCGGCGCGCGCGTCTTTCCCGTCCCCGTCGATGCGCAGGGGCTCGACGTGGCGTATGGCGTGGCGCATTGTCCGCAGGCGAAGCTGGCCTACGTGACGCCGTCGCACCAGATGCCGCTGGGCGTGAGCATGAGTTTACCGCGCCGCCTGGCCTTGCTGGCCTGGGCAGCACACAATAAAGCGTGGCTGGTGGAAGACGATTACGACAGTGAATACCGCTACACGGGCGCGCCGCTGGCCTCGCTGCAAAGCCTGGACCGGGCCGGCTGCGTGGTGTACGTGGGCACCCTGTCGAAGGTACTGTTTCCCGGCTTGCGCCTCGGCTACATGGTGGCGCCGCCCGCGCTGGCCGACGCGCTGGTGCAGGCCAAGGCCGTGATGGACCGGCACACGGCCATCGTGCCGCAGATGGCGCTGGCGGACTTCATCGCGGAGGGCCACTTTGGCCGCCATATCCGCCGCACGCGCGACAGCAATGCCGAGCGGCGCGACCTGCTGGTGCGCGGCCTTGCGCGCGAACTCGATGATCAACTGCTGTGCGGCCCGGCCGACAGCGGCCTGGAACTATGCGCGTACTTTCGCGCCGGCCACGATGAAGAAACGGTATCGCGCGCGGGCTTGGCACGCGGTATCGAATTGCGTCCGCTGGGCCACTATGCCGACCCGGCGGCGGGGCCCGAGTGCGCCACGCCGTCCGGGCTGCTGCTGGGCTTTGCGGCGATTCCCCCGGACGAGATGGCGCACGGCTTGCAGGAACTGGGACGCATCCTGCGCGGCCGATAAACTATACTGGCACTTGCCTGCACATGAAGAACACGACCATGAATATTACCCGCTGCTCCTGGGCCAACCCGGCCAATCCCCGCTACCTCGACTATCACGACACGGAGTGGGGTGTGCCCTGCCACGACGAGCGCCGGCTGTTCGAGATGCTGAACCTGGAAGGCGCGCAGGCTGGCCTGAGCTGGGAAACCATCCTGAATAAACGCGACACCTACCGCGCCGCCTTCGACAACTGGGACGCGGAAAAGATCGCCGCGTACGGCCCGGACAAGGTGGCGCAGCTGCTGGCCGACCCCGGCATCGTGCGCAACCGCCTGAAGGTGGCGGCCGCCATCACGAACGCGCAAGCCTATTTGCGCCTGCGCGCGCAAGGCCAGAACCTGGACAGCTTCCTGTGGGCGTATGTCGATGGTCAGCCCATCGTCAACAGCTGGCAGCCGGGCGCATTCCCCGCCAAGACGGCCCTGTCGGACCAGCTGTCGAAAGACTTGCTCAAGCTGGGCTTCAAGTTCGTCGGCTCGACCATCATCTACGCCTACATGCAGGGCATCGGCATGGTCAACGACCATGCGCCCGCCTGCTTTTGCCGCGCGGGGCATTGATGCGCCGCGCGCTGGTCCTGTTCGACACGGATTTTGACGGTGCCCGCTTGCGCGCCGCCTGCGCGGCGCATGGCGGCCGCCGCCTGCACTACATCGCGCTGGCGCCGCGTCCCGTCGACGCGCGCCACTTGCCCGAGCAGTGGCGCGCACAGTGGCCGCCTTGCGTGCCGGGCCTGCACCGCATGGTCTCGCACGATGGCCTCGTCACGCTCGACGTGCTGATCGGCGAACCCGATGCCTGCCTGGCGCAATTGTCGGCGCGCGTCGATGAAGTGCATCTGGCCTGGGTGCCGGCAGCCACGCCGGTGCTGGCGCGCCTGATGGTCGATGGCGCGCGCCTGCAGGCCGTGCACCTGGACGAGGCGCAGCGCACGGCGCTGCAAAAGAACGGTTTTGTCTTCGACGAAAGCCGTTTGCGCGCCGTGTTTTATGCGCGCTCCGGAGAATCCGTGGCTGCCGTCGTACCCGAGCGGAGCGCCATCGTCATTGGCGCTGGCGTGGCCGGCGCGGCCGCCTGCGAACGGCTGGCCGCGCGCGGCTGGAAGGTGACTTTGATCGAGCGCCACGCGCAGCCGGCCAGCGAAGCGTCGGGTAACCTGGCGGGCATCTTCATGCCGTTGCTGTCGAAGGACGACAACATCGCCACGCGCCTGACGCGCGCCGCCTATCTGTATTCGCTGCGCCGCTGGAAAGACCTGGGCGGCATCGGCGCGGCCATCGAGGGTGCGCAAAGCGGCGTGCTGCACTTGGCGCGCGACGGCGCGCATGCGCAGGTGCAGCGGCAGATCGCCGCCAGCGGCCTGTATCCGCGTGAATTCGCCCGCTGGCTGGAAGCGCCCGAGGCCACTGCCATGCTGGGCGCGCCGGCGCCCGATGGCGCCTGGTGGTTCGAGCAGGGCGGCTGGGCGCGCCCGTCCTCCGTCTGCGCGGCCATGCTGGACGCCTGCGGCGCCTTGCTGACGCGGCGCTTTTCCAGCAGCGCCTTGCGCCTGGAGCGCGGCGACCAGGAATGGCTGGTGCGCGATGCGGACGGCGCCCTGATCGCGGCCGCGCCCAACGTCATCCTGGCGGCTGGCACGGGGGCCATCGATTTTGAACAGGCGGCCGGCCTGCCGCTCGACGCCGTGCGCGGCCAGGTCACGCACCTGGCCGAAGGCAGCTTGCCGTCGTTGCCGTTCGTCGTCTGCCGCGAAGCCTACATGACGCCGGCGCACCAGGGCGTCGTCTGCGTGGGCGCCAGCTACGATGCGGATACGGACACCAAATTGCGCCCATCGAGCCAGGAAGACAATATCGCGAAGATCGCCGACATCCTGGGTGTCGCTCCGTTCGCCGCGCCGCTGGCGGGCCGCACGGGCTTTCGCTGCATGGCGCCGGACCGCCTGCCGCTGGCGGGCGCCTTGCCCGACCCCGGCGCGCCAGGCCGCTGCGAGCGCCTGCGCGACGTGCCGCGCTGGCCCGGCCTCTTTGGCTTGCTCGGTTACGCCTCGCGCGGCCTGATCTGGGCGCCGCTGGCGGCCGAGCTGCTGGCGTGTCAGCTGGAGGGGGAACCGCTGCCACTGGAGAGTCAATTGGCCGCTGCGCTTGATCCTGCGCGCTTCCTGCTGCGCGAACGCCGCCGCGCTGCATAAATCTCCCATATACGTTTTTCAGCTTTCCAAACTCTTTTTAATTTGTTTTCCGAACAACATAAGTTCGCTACAGTGGACTCGTGCTGGTTTTTGACGACGGAATAAAGAGGTGGAAAGATGGCTGCTGCAGAACTGATTTTCGATCCCCGCGCCGCCCACGGCGAGGCGGCTTTTGACGAAGTGCTCAATCTCGCGCGTACCCAGGCGCAGGTGCAAGGCTTGCCGTATGCGGGCATCGTCAGCGCGCAGGATGCGTGGCAGCTGGTGCAGGCCGGCAAGGCCGTGCTGGTCGACGTGCGCACCAACGAGGAACGCACCTTTGTCGGCTACGTGCCAGCTTCGCTGCACGTGGCGTGGGCGACCGGCACGTCCATGAACCGCAATCCCCGCTTTACGCGTGAACTGGAAGCAAAGGCGGGCGGCAAGGATGCCGTCGTGGTGCTGCTGTGCCGCAGCGGCAAGCGCTCGGCCGCGGCTGCCGAAGCGGCCGCCAAGGCCGGTTTCACGCACGTCTTCAATATCGCGCAAGGCTTCGAGGGCGACCTCGACGAACAGCAGCAGCGTGGCCACAGCGGTGGCTGGCGCTGGCATGCGCTGCCCTGGCTGCAAGATTAAACTTCTTTCCGGAACCACCATGAACCAGCGAGCCCTTCCCCCGGCCTCCCTTGCCGCGCAGCCGCAATGGGAACTGCACCAGATCGTCGATGAATTGCGCGCCGTGCGCGAGCAGTGGCGCGAAGGATTGGCCAGCAACCAGGAGTGCGGCGCGCGCGAATTCCCGTCGCGCCAGCATTTGCACGACATCATCAAAGCCCTGTGCGCGGCCCTGTTCCCGATGCGCTTGGGTCCCCTCGACCTGCAGCAGGAGAGCGAGGATTTCTTTGTCGGCCACACGCTCGACACGACCCTCACGGGCTTGCACGAGCAGGTGCGGCGCGAACTCAGTTACCACGCGCGCCAGCACGGCTTGCAGCAGACGGTCTCCATCGAACAGCAGGCGCTGGCCATCGTGCAGCGCTTCGCCCGCACGCTGCCGCGCATCCGCGCCCAGCTCGACACGGACGTGGCGGCCGCCTTCCATGGCGACCCGGCCGCGCACAGCGTCGATGAAGTGCTGCTGTGCTATCCGGGCATCCTGGCCATCATCCATTACCGCCTGGCGCACACCCTGTATGCATTGGGCGCGCCGCTGGTGGCGCGCATCATCGCCGAAGTGGCCCATTCGCAGACGGGCATCGACATCCACCCGGGCGCCATCATCGGCAGCAGCTTTTTCATCGACCATGGCACGGGCGTGGTGATCGGCGAGACGGCCATCATCGGCGAACGCGTGCGCATCTATCAAGCCGTCACGCTGGGCGCCAAGCGCTTTCCCGCCGGCTTTGATGGCGTGCTGAAAAAGGGACTGGCGCGCCACCCCATCGTGCAGGACGACGTGGTCATTTACGCGGGCGCGACGATCCTGGGACGGGTGACCATCGGCCAGGGCTCCGTCATCGGCGGCAATGTCTGGCTGACCCGCAGCGTGGCGCCCGGCAGCCATGTCACGCAGGCGCACAACCAGCAGGAAGCACCGGATTTGCCAGCGTCATCCCAACCCGCTTTTGCCCATCACCCATGAGGACAGCATGTTGATCAAACAGTTTGGACTGGCCGTGCGCCAGTTGCGCGAAGGGCGTGGCTGGTCGCAGGAACGCCTGGCCGAAGCGGCCGACTTGAACCGCTCGTTCATCGGCGAAATCGAACGGGGCGCCGCCACGCCGTCGCTGCTGACGGTGGAAAAGCTGGCCATCGCGCTGGGCGTCGGCCTGGCGGGATTGATGGCGCGCTGCGAGCCGGAGTTGGTGGACTAAAGGCCGCTTTGGTGGCGATAGCATGTTGAGAGAAGAGGGGAGACACCCGATACTTTATTCGTTTTTCAGATAAGCATATTCACTTTTCTCATCAGGAGCAGTCATGGCAGAAGCAACAGAGAACCAGTTCGCGCTGGGCGATAACGCCGCGCGCCAGCTGGCCAATGCAAGCAAGAGCGTCCCCCAGTTATCCACGATCACGCCGCGCTGGCTCGTGCACCTGCTGCAATGGCTGCCCGTGGAAGCGGGTATCTACCGCCTCAATCGCGTAAAAAATCCGAAGGACGTGCGCGTGGCTTGCTCGCAGCGCGACGAGTCGGAACTGCCGCAAACCTTCGTCGACTACGACGACCAGCCGCGCGAGTATTTTCTCAACGCCGTCAGCACGGTGCTCGACGTGCACACACGCGTGTCGGACCTGTACAGCAGCCCGCACGACCAGATCAAGGAGCAGCTGCGCCTGACCATCGAGACGATCAAGGAGCGCCAGGAAAGTGAATTGATCAACAATCCCGACTACGGCCTGCTGGCCAGCGTGCACGACGACCAGCGCATCTTTACCCTGACGGGCGCACCCACGCCGGACGACCTCGACGAACTGCTGACGAAAGTGTGGAAGGAACCGGGCTTTTTCCTTGCCCACCCGCTGGCCATTGCCGCCTTTGGCCGCGAATGCACGCGCCGCGGCGTGCCTCCACCGACCGTCAGCCTGTTCGGTTCCCAGTTCCTCACGTGGCGCGGCGTGCCGCTGGTGCCGTCCGACAAACTGCCGATCGAAGACGGCAAGACGAAGATCATCTTGCTGCGCGCGGGCGAACAGCGGCAAGGCGTGATCGGCCTGTTCCAGCCTGGCCTGGCGGGCGAGCAAAGTCCGGGCCTGTCCGTGCGTTTCATGGGCATCAACCGCCACGCGATTTCGTCCTATCTGATTTCGCTGTATTGCTCGCTGGCCGTGCTGACCGACGATGCGCTGGCCGTACTGGAAGACGTGGAGATCGGTAAATACCATGACTACCCAGACACCTACAAGTGATGGCGCGGCGGGCTTGCCTGCCGTCCCGTTCTTGCCCGATGAGGCGACCCTGAACCGCCTGGCCGGTGAATTCTTTGCCCGTTTGCCGGGCTTGGACAAGTCGCCCAGCCTCGGCGGTTCCGGCAGCGTGCTCGATGCGGCGCCCCGCTATGCGAACCGCCCGCCGCCGCAGCCCGGCCCTTCGTTTGCCGCCATCGCCCCCGGCGTGGCAACGGCGCAGGTGCCGCCCGTGACGGCGCCGCTGGAAGCACCGGTTGCGCCGGCGCCGGCATCGATTCCCACGCCGCGGGCGTCAAGCCTCGGTGCGCCGTCGCCCTACTATTTTGTCGGCGGCACGCATGGCTATCCCGCATCAAGCCACAAGCTCGATGGCCTGGCGCAGCAGGGGCTGGGGCAGGCGGCGCCCGACGATCTGCGGGGGCTGTTTGCCACGCCGCAGCGCTCGCCCGCGCGCCAGCTGCCCATATCGCCATCCAGTGGCCAGCCCGCGTTCTATTTCCAGACCGAGCTGCCTGCGCGTCAGCAAGGACAAACGCCGGCGCCGTTCGACGTGCATGCCGTGCGGCGCGATTTTCCCGTGCTGGCCGAACGGGTCAACGGCAAGCCGCTGGCCTGGTTCGACAATGCGGCCACCACGCACAAGCCGCAGTCGGTGATCGACCGCGTGTCGTATTTTTATGCGCACGAGAACTCGAACATCCACCGCGCCGCGCACGCATTGGCGGCGCGCGCCAGCGATGCATATGAAGCGGCACGCGCCAAGGTGGCGCAGTTCCTCGGCGCCGCCTCGCCCAATGAAATCATTTTCGTGCGCGGCGCCACCGAGGGCATCAACCTGGTCGCCAATACGTTTGGCCGCAAGTACATCGGCAGCGGCGACGAGATCATCGTCTCGCAGCTCGAGCACCACGCCAACATCGTGCCATGGCAGCAGCTGGCGGCGGAAAAGGGCGCGACCTTGCGCGTGATTCCCGTCGACGACAGCGGGCAGATCATCCTCGACGAATTCCGCAAGCTGCTCAACGGTCGTACGAAACTGGTGTCCGTGACGCAGGTGTCGAATGCATTGGGCACCGTGACGCCCGTGGCGCAGATTATCGCGCTGGCGCATGCGTCCGGCGTGCGCGTGCTGGTCGATGGCGCGCAAGCCGTATCGCATTTGCGCGTGGACGTGCAGGCGTTGGGCGCGGATTTTTATGTCTTCTCGGGCCACAAGGTATTTGGCCCGACGGGCATCGGCGCCGTGTATGGCAAGGCGGACTTGCTCGAGCAATTGCCGCCATGGCAGGGCGGCGGCAACATGATCGCCGACGTCACGTTCGAGCGCACCGTTTACCAGGGCGTGCCGAACCGTTTCGAGGCGGGCACGGGCAATATCGCCGATGCCGTGGGCCTGGGCGCGGCCATCGACTACGTGCAGCGCATCGGCCTGGAAAACATCGCCGCCTACGAGCACGCGCTGCTGGAATACGCGACGCACCACTTGCAGGCCATTCCCGGCGTGCGCCTGATCGGCACGGCGCTGGACAAGGCGAGCGTGGCCTCATTCGTGCTGGCCGGTTACGAGCCGGCGGAAGTGGGGCGCGCCCTGAACGACGAGGGCATCGCCGTGCGCTCGGGCCACCATTGCGCCCAGCCGATTTTGCGCCGCTTCGGCGTGGAAGCGACCGTGCGGCCATCGTTCGCCTTCTACAATACGTATGAGGAAATCGACCGCATGATCGTCGTCGTGAAACGCCTGGCGGGTGCGCGCCGCTGATCTTGCCTGCTTGTCAAGCTGATGCCGCCCCTGCGCAAGCGGGGGCGGCATTGTTGCGTCAGGTCACGGACTTTGCGCGCGGCTGGCAGGCGCCCGCAGGCTGGCGGTATAATTTATCCTTGGCAATAATCAAGCTGCGGCCCCAAGGAGATGTCCGGTGGAAGATCAACACAGCTCGCCCGAGCTTTTCCTGTTCCTGGCGTCGACCGTGCACGACATGAAAAACTCGATCAGTGTGGTCAGCGGCACGCTGGAATCCTTGCTGGCGGCCGAGCAGGCGAAAGCCGTGCCGCAAGCGGACCCCGCCTACCTGCAGATGGCGCAGATGCTGTACCAGACCAAGCGCCTCAACGATAACCTGATCCAGCTGCTGGCCCTGTACAAGGAAGTGGGCAAGCCCGGCTACCCGTTTGACGTGCAGCCGCAACTGGTGAGCCAGGTGGTCGACCAGGTGGTGGATCAGGAAAAAATCCTGCTGGCCTCGAAAGGCATCCATCTGGAGACGGCTTGTGCGCCGGAGCTGATCTGGACCCTCGATGAAGACCTGGTCATCGGCGTGCTCGCGCATGCGATCAACAACGCCATCCGCTACACGAAAGACACGATCCGCCTGTCGGTGCGGGAGCACGACGGCATGCTTGAGCTGCGCGTGGAAGACAATGGCGACGGCTATACGCAGGCCTTGCTCGACGCGGGCAGCGCGGCCATGGATGGCATGGCGGCGGGCGTGAATTTTTCCACCAACAGCACGGGACTGGGCCTGTATTTTTCCAGCGAAGTGGCAAAGATGCACAAGCACCGGGGCAGCAGCGGCAGCATCGCGCTGGAAAATGGCGGCGCCCTGGGCGGCGGCTGCTTCATCCTGCGCCTGCCCTGAACGAGGAACCCATGACGACAGACAGCCACGCCACCGCCGCCGAAGCGGGCAGCACCGACTGGGCCGACAAACATTATCTGCTGGTCGACGATTTCATCGGCATCCGCATCCTGCTGCGCGAATCCCTGCGCAACCTGGGCGCGCGCCATATCGACCAGGCGGCCAGCGGCGGCGAAGCCATGAAGCTGCTGGCCAAGACGCGCTACGACGTGGTGCTGTGCGATTACAACTTGGGCGAAGGCAAGAACGGCCAGCAAGTGCTGGAAGAGACGCGCGTGCGCAACCTGACGGCGCCGTCGAGCGTGTGGCTGATGGTATCGGCCGAGAAAAGCGTGGAATCCGTGATGGGCGCGGCAGAGCACCAGCCCGACGCCTATTTGATCAAGCCGATCACGGAAGGCGTGCTGCTGACGCGCCTGAACCGCGTGTGGCACAAGAAGCAGGTATTCCGCGAAATCGACCAGGCCTGCATGGAAAAGGATTATTTGCGCGCGGCGAAATTGTGCGACGCGCAGATCGAGCTCAACAAGCTGCACGAGCTGGAATTGCTGCGCATGAAGGCCAGTTTGCTGCTGAAAAGCGGCGAACCGGAAAAGGCCCGCGCCGTATACGAAAAAGTGCTGGCCGAGCGTGATTACAGCTGGGCCAAGGCGGGCCTGGGCAAGATCCGCATGAATAACGGCGAGCACGAGGCGGCGCGGCAGATATTCCAGGGCGTGATCGTCGAAAACAAGTATTACATCGACGCCTACGACCAGATGGCCGTCGCCTACCAGTTGATGGGCCAGCACGAGGAAGCGTGCGGCGTGCTGGAAAAGGCGGCGCGCCTGTCGCCCAATTCCGTGCCGCGCCAGCGCAATCTGGGACTGGCGGCCCTGAAAGTGGGCAACGTCAGCATGGCGGAAAAGGCTTTTCGCAAGTGTATTTCCATCGGCGAGTTCTCCGTCATGAAAACGCCGGACGCTTACCTGGGACTGGCGCGCGTGTGCGGCCTGAAGAAGGATGCCAAGGAGGCGTTGCAGTGGCTGCTGCTGGCGCAGCGCGAATTCTCGCCCGAGCAGATCGGGCTGCGCGCGAAGATCACGGAAGGCATGGTGCATCACGAAACGGGCGATTACCGGCGCGCGCGCAAGTGCGGCGACGAGCTCGAAGTCATGCTGGCCGAAGACCCGGCGCGGCCCGAGAAAAGCATTTGCATGGAACTGGCCACCTTGCTGTTCGCCGTCGGCGTCAAGGATGCGCCGGCCGGCCTGCTGTGCTACGTGGTGAAGAACAACCACGACAACCAGGTGGTGCAGGACGAGGTGCAAAAGATTTTCGACAAGGCGAAGATGGGCGACGAAGGCACCAGCCTGATCATCGCTTCACGCAAGGAAGCGTCGGACTTGATGAACAAGGGCGTGCTGCTGTGGAAGACGGACAAGCTCAACGAAGCGGTCGCCTGGATGCGCACGGCGCGCGAAAAGCTGCCGAACAACTTGCGCATCCTGTTCAATTCCGCGCAAATCATCGTGTCGTGCCTGGAGCAGCGCGGGTTTCAGGCCGACCTGGCGGCCGAGGCCATGGAAGTGTTGTTATATGTAGACAAAATTGCACCAGGGCAGCAGCGCTTTGCGCAATTGATGGAGCAACTGGTGCAGCTGACGCCGCCGCCCGGGCCGGAAGAAGCCATCGCAGCGCCGGAAAAAACGCCGCCGGCGCCGGAAAAAGGCGGAAAAGCCGTGCGTGAGCGTGCCGGATGATAAACTAGGGGCCAGCGTGGGTTCGCCCGTGCTTGAGTTGCTTTACAACAATAAGGAAGAAACTATGCGTGATGTGGTCAATGAAGTGTACAAAAAAATGAAAGTCGGCAGTATTGCCTGGGTACGCCCGGTCGCCGCCAAGGGAGACACGCTGGAAACATTCCAGTCTTCGTACGAGCACGCCAAGGCGCTGGCCGACGAAGGCCTGATCACGATCGGTGACGTAAAACGCCAGGCCGACAACATGATCGAGGCGATCCGCATTCATCGTATCGCCTGATCATATTGCCGGCTTGCAGCATCAGGCCTTGCCTGGCGCTTTCGCCTTGGGTGCCGCGCGCTTTGCCGGCGCCTTGTGCAGCGGGGCCTTGGCCTTGGCTGCCGTGCCTGCCTCGGCAGGTTTGGCCGGCTTGCTGGCCGCCGGCTTGGCTTTGCTCACGCTGCCAAAGCTGGCCGCTGCCGCGCTGGCGGCGTCAGGCGACATCGCCGTCGAGACGGCTTGCTTGAACTGATCTTGTAACAAATTCCACCAAGCACTTGGATTGGCGAGCTGGGCCGCCGCCTGGCTGCCGGCATCGCCGGGCGCAGCAGCAGCCGGTTCCGGTACGGGCGCAGGTGCTGGCACAGGAGCCGGTTTCGGTTCAGGCGCCGCAGGTGCAGGTGTGGCTTGCTGGAAAAACGCGGAAGCGTAGGGTACCGATTCAAACACGGTTTTCTCGCTGGCACCCGGTTGCGTGATGGCCGCCGCCAGTGACGCGCCCATCGATTTCAGGGTGGCGATGGTGCCGCGCTGCACTTCCAGCGCCTGGATACTGCCGCGCAGCATGCTGGTATTGAGGTTCAACCACGCTTCGACGGCTTTCAGGTCGTTGATTTTCTTGTCCAGCTCTTCCACCGACATGGTGGGCGCCGTGATGCCAGGCACGCCCATGCCGGGCACGCTCATGCTGCCCCACAGGTTTTTGACGAAGTCGAGCGTATCGGTCACAACTGCTGCGCCCGGCATTTGGGGCATTTGCGGGTTTGCCATGCGAAATCTCCTGGTAGATGGATAGGCTTAGCGTAGCAGATATCGGCTTGCAACTGACGCAATGCCGCCAACATTTTCTTACATAAAACATTAAGAGTTGAGCACGGGCAAGAAGCGGGAAGCAGGGCGGAAGCGTTACACTACGGCCTATGATGCCTGACTCCTTCTTTTCGCCACCGCGCCGCCGCACCGTCGTCTTTGTCGCGGTCATCGGCGTACTGCATTACGTGGCGTTGGAATGGCTCACCTCGCGTGCCAGCATGGTGCCGCTGGGACAGAATCATGCGCAGGCGGTCAGCATGGCCTTGATCGCCGAGCCGCCCAAACCGCTGCCGGTGGTGCCGCCACCGCCGCCTGAACTGCTGCCCGTGCCCAAGCCCCGGCCGCCGCCCCCGCCGCCCCCGACGGAGCTGGCGTCGAGCGAAACGCCCCAGTTGACGGCGCCCGCCAGCGACGTGCCGGAAGGCCCGGCCACGACCGAGCTGGCCGCCGTGGCCGCCCCGGCCATCACGGCGCCGGCGCCCGCCGTGGCCGCCGTACCCGTGCCGGCCAGCGCGCCGCCGCCACCGCCCGTCGAGCAGGCACGCGGCTACAAGACGAACGCGCCCGCCTCGGCCCAGTTCGACCTGCATGTGGACCGGCGCGATGCGGACGGCACCAAATGGCAGGGCGTGGCCGCGATGGCGTGGGACAATCGGGGTGACACGTATCAGCTGAAGCTGGAAGTGGGTTTGAGCATGCTGATCACGCGCATCAACCTGCTGGTGCTGACCAGCGAGGGCGTGATCGATGGCAGCGGCATCGTGCCCGTCACGGCCACGGAGAAACGCAAGGGCCGCGCGCAAACGGCCACGCATTTCAACCGCGGCGCCAAGGCCATCACCTTTTCGGCCACGACGGCCACGGTGCCATGGCAGGAAGGGGCGCAAGACAAGGCCACCGTGCCGTTCCAGCTGGCCGCCATCGGCCGTGCCGACGTCAACCAGCTGGTGGGCAATATCGACATACTCGTCGGCGAGGAAAAGGAAGCGACCGTGTTCCGCTTCCACCTGGTGGGCGAGGAAGAACTGGAAACCAGGATGGGCCGGCTGGTGACCTGGCATTTGCGCCGGCCGCCGAAGCCCGGCACGTATTCGTCGCAGCTCGATATCTGGCTGGCGCCGTCCATGCAATGGTATCCGGTACAAATACGTAATACCGAAGCGAACGGGGCGCTGACCACGCAAACCGTGACCCAAATTCGCGTCAATGACGCTACAGGAAAATAAATGACTACTTTGATAACTTTGAAACGCGTTCTGCTCGCCAGCCTGCTGGCCGCCACCCTGAGTCCCGCCATAGCGGCGGACGAGCCTGTCGATCACCCCGTCATCAAGCGCCCGTACAAGCTGGCGCCATCGGCTGACCTCGTCTATTCGATCAAGGCGAAACAGCGCGGCATTGCGCTGTCCGGTGAATCCGTCAGCAACTGGCGCGCCGGCGATGGCAAGTACTCGCTGCTGGCCGAAACCAAGGCGGCCCTGTTCGGCAAAATACTGGAACAGCGCAGCGAAGGCACGGTCGACGATTACGGCCTGGCACCGTTTCAATTCGTGGAAAAGCGCTTCCGCAAGGAAGCGGCCACGACCACCTTCAAGCGCGACAGCAAGACCATCGTCTTTAGCGAAGGTGAGGAAACCTATCCGCTGAAAGGCGGCGAGCAGGACCGCAACAGCACCGTCTGGCAACTGGTCAGCGTGGCGCGCGCCACCCCCGAGAAATTCACGCCCGGTTCGGAATGGAGCTTCTTCGTTGCCGGCCGCCACGACGCCGAACCGTGGACCTTCAAGGTCGTCAAGCAGGAGACCGTCGCCACCGGCCAGGGTCTGGTGGAAGCCGTGCACCTGATCAAGGCGCCGCCGCCGGACAAGAAGGGCCAGCAAGTGGACCTGTGGCTGGCGCCGTCGCTGGAATGGTATCCCGTGAAGGTGACGTTCGCCGATGAAGACGGCGATTACGTCGAGCAAACCTTGCAAAAGATCGTCAAGAAGTAAGTGCTTGCTATAAATTTTTGCGTCAAATTTTCAACCCTGATGCAGAAACCGGGGTCGGACCCTCAGGGTCCGACCCCAGCCCTTCGCCGTTGGGGTTTTCGTCAATACAACACTCGGTTACCTGACTGCCCGCTGGCTCCCCTCCCACGCGCTAAATTGCATGTCAGAACTGATATACTGACGCCCCCGCCCCGCAGCGCCGCGTTAGCCCGCAGCGCCGCCCGCTGAACACTCATCCGGAAAAGAATGATTGATATAATGGCAAGTGCAGCCGTGGCTACGGATGCAAATCAGACAGAGCAAGAGCATCACGATTCTTTGCAGGCGCATTTTCAGCCCAATATTTCGGCCGACGAGATCGAGCAGGTATTTCACTTGAAGCGGGCGCAGCCCTTGCTGCAAGTGTTTACGGCCCTGTTCCACGGCGGTTTCGATGGCGTGCTGGTGCGTCTGCTGGTGTTGCGTGAGCTGGCGTCCGATGCGGCCACGTCCGCCTATACGCGCGCCGATATCAATACGAAACTGGCGTATCTGTTGCCGGAAAGCCTGGAAACGGTCTTGCTGCGCCTGCGCTCGAACCAGTTGCTGGCCTGGGATGCGCAGCAGGGCGTGTACCGCGTGACCCCGATGGCGCGCAATGTGCTGTCCGCCATCGACAGCTTGCTGGGCCTGGGTCAGACGGAAGACGAAGCGGAAATGGGTTTCCTGCTGTCGCAGGTGGCCGGTGCGCAAGCCGTCGGCGGCGTGTCGGTCGAGCAACTCCAGCATTTGCTGGGGCGCCTGGTGGACTTGACGGAGGAATTCTCCGACGCCATCGCTTCCGGTTCCGAATTCCGGCTGCGCACGGCGCAAGCGAAGTGGAACATGGCCTGCGACTGGGTCGAGAAGGGTTCCGAGATTCTCGTGGCGATCACGTCCGATGAAAACGCGGACAGCGCCACGCACAAGGCGGCGCAGGCGATCGGCCGCGCGCAAAGTAAATTGCTCAACATGCAAGGCATGTTTTCACGCGCCCTGAACCAGATCGAGCGCCAGCGCGTGCACCTGGGCCAGTCGGGCCTGTCGACCACGGACATCAAACGCTGGCTCTTGCTGCATGAAGACCTGGCCAGCCTGGCCGAAGGCGCCATCGACCAGCCCGTCGTGCCCCTGTTCTCCACGCCGGCCGAGATGATCGACGTGGCCGAAACGGAACTGCTGTCCGAACGGGCGGCAGGCGTCACCAACACGGGCCTGCCCAGCGGGGAAGACGCGCCCACCACCATCAGCGACGGTCCCGCCATGCAACTCGAACTCGATGACCTCCTGGACCGCCTGTCGAACTTCGCCAGCCTGGGCAATTTCCCCAGCATCGGCGAAGAGGGACCGAAATCGGTGCCCGTGCAGGATTCGCTGCTGCCGGCCAGCTTTGCCGTGGCCTCGTACCGCGCCTCGATGCTGCCGCTCTTGGGCGACGTGTCCGAAGCGAGCTTGCAAGGCTCGACGGCCGAACTGGCCCGTTTGCCGATTACCTTTACACCGACCGACGAGATGGTCCAGCTGACCGACCCCCACGTGGCGGCCATGTCGATCGCCTCGCTTTCACTGAATGTTTCACTTGATTTAGATAGCGGCACCGCCGATGAATGACGATTCCCAAATCCTGATTGCGCGCCTGCTCACGCATCAAACCCTGCGCCGCGACGACAAGCTCGTCAAGCGCGTGCTGTCCGACGAGCTGTTCCGCGCCGAAATCGATGCGCGATTGCTGGCCTGCGGCTTGAAGCTGCTCGACAACGTGTACGCCGACCATGTCACCCTGGCACTGACGCGCACCATCGAACCGAAGATTTTCGGCGCGCGCGATGTGTGGCAAAACAATAATTTCGGCCTGGCGCGCGATGGCGTGGCCTTGCTGGTGGTGCTGTGGGCGCAGATCATTCTGCCCAAGCGTGAACGCCAGGAAACGCACCAGCACGCGGACGACGACCAGAACGATATGTTCGGCACGGAAAAACCGTTGCCGCGCGCGGAAGACGCGTCGATCGGCATTTCCTACAAGGCACTGCTGTCGGACTTCGGCGACAAGCTGGGCAAGAAGACGCGCATGGACATGAACCTGGGTACCCTGGCCAAGCTGGGCTTCATCGAGCGCCGTGGCGATTTCATCCTCGAAGGTCCGCTGCTCGACCTGATGATGGATACCGACGTGCTCAAGGAACGCATCATCAACGGCGCCCTGGCCGACGTGTTCAAGCGGGCGCCGGCACGTCTGGTGGCCGTCGACCTCGATGCTGACTTATCGGCTGATTTGTCCGCCGACATCGGCGACTTGCCAGATGCGGGCGACGAGCCTGCGTCCGACCTCCCTCACTGAAAGCGCCCATGTTTCATATCAAATCACTTGAACTGGTGCACTGGGATTACTGGCAGCGCATCAAGAACATCCCGCTCGACGCGAAGATCATCACCATCGCGGGGCAGAACGGCTCCGGCAAGACCACCTTGCTCGACGCCTTGCGCACCTTGTTCGGCCTCGATTGCTCGATGGGCCGCACGTATAAACACTATGCGCGCCATTCGGGTCAGCAGACGGCCTGGCTGCGCGCCGTGGTCGACAACAAGAACGTGGGCAAGCAGCTGTCGAATCGCCCGTTCCGCAGTTCCGGCTTCTTCAGCGACGATGAAGTGACCCTGTTTTGCCAGATCCAGAAGAATGGTGGCGACTGGAAGCGCCAGTATCTGATGCGTCCAGGCAATGTGCAGATCGAGGACATCACGGATGCCAACGACTGGCTCGGTGTGGAAAACTACCGCAAGCGCCTGGCCAATGCGGGCTTGTCGCCCGCCATGTCGAAAGTGCTGGCGCTGGAGCAGGGCGAGACGGACAAATTGTGCGAATACGCGCCGCGCCAGCTGCTCGACCTGGTGTTCCAGGTGTTCGGCGACAAGGAAGTGCTGGACGCCTACGATGAAGCTAAGCGCCACCAGCGCGATACGGAAGTGGAGCTGAAGCGCTTCGAAACAGAGCTGGAAGCGTCGAAAACCAACCTGGAAGGCTTGCGCCTGCGCGTGGCCAATTACCACCAGTGGGAAGGGCTGCATAAAGAGCGTCGCAACCTGCTGGAAGAAGTGCTGCCCAGCTTGCAATACCACGAGGCGCGCGAAAAGGCGGCTCAGGCCAGCCGTCAATTGCGCGATGCGCGCAAACCGATGGCGCAGGCGGACCAGCAACTGACCGATAAACGCAATGCGCTGGCCGCGCAGGCGAAGGCCCTGTCCGACGCGCAGATGAACGAGACTCTGCTGGAGCAGGAATCGATCGGCTTGCAGAGCCGTTTGTCCTTGATCAATGCCAAGTTGAAACCGCTGGACAGCCTGCTGGAGCAGAAAGACCGCTTGCACAAGCTGGCGGCCGACTCGGGCAGCGACATCGCCGAAGTGGCGGCCCAGTTGGAACAGAAGGAAGCGCAATTGCTGCAGCAGCGCCAGCAGCGCGACGCCTTGTCGGCCCGCATCGCGGGCGAGCAGGCAACGATTGCAGCATTGCAAGGCAAGACGGCAATGCCGGAGCCGGACAATGTGCGGGGCATGCGCCGTGCGCTGCGCGATGCGGGCATTCCCCACGCGATGCTGTCGGATATCGTCGAAGTGACGGACAGCCGCTGGCAGGGCGCCGTCGAAGGCGTGCTGGGCGGATACGCCTCGGTCGTCCTGCTCGACAAGGCCAAGGATGCGGCTGCCGCCTACCGCCTGGCCGAGAAGGAACGCTACCGCCACTTCATCGTGCCCGAGCTGGTCACGGCGCCTGTCGCCAAGGACGAAAGCTTGCTGGCCGTGGTGAAATTTTCCGCGCCCGTGCCGAGCTGGCTGATCGAGCAGCTGTCGCGCATTGCTAGAGTCGATTCCGTCGAAGCCGGTTTTAAATTGGGCAATCACGAAGAGTGGATCACGCCCGAGGCGTATCACCGTGAACGCCGCGGCGGGCGCTCGCTGTTCGTGGAAGCGTCGCGCTACCGCTTCGGCCAGGCTGGCCGCAGCGGCCGCCTGGAAGCGCTGCTGCGCTCCCTGCCGGGCCTGGAAGGACAGGAAGACACCTTGACCCTGGCGATCTCGAAACTGGCGGCCGAAGTGGGCGCCTTGAAGGCGCGCATCGCGGGCGTCGACGCGGCCAAGGAACTCAGTGCGCGTCAGGAAGAATTTGCCGAAGCGCTGCGCAACTCGAAGCCGCTCAAGGAAGAGCGCCTGGAAGTGGGCGGCCGTCTGGGCGAGCTGCAAAACCTGACCAAGAACGCCACGGTGGCGCGCACGCGTGCCGATACCGTGTGGCAAAACGCGCGCCTGGCCTTGTCGGAAGCGGAAGCCGGTTCACGCCTTGGCTACAAGAAGCAGATCGAGCAGCGCGCCGAGCATGCGCGCGCCTTGCTGGCCTTGCGCCATGCATGGCGCCACCTGCCGAAAAGCTGGCGCCGTCCCGCCCGCCGCGCGGCCCTCGTGGCCGAGCACCAGAACGCGCATCAGGTCGATCTGCGCGTGGCCAGCCTGCAAAACAGCCTGGCGCGCGACGACTGGGAACTCGACGCCACCGTCATCGACCAGCATCACCGCCTGTCGGACCAGCTGCATGGCCGCCAGTCGGAAACGGACGAGCGCCGCTACCAGAACAACCGCGCCATCGAAGCGACGGGCAATGCCCGTGGCGCCTACATGGAACGCTTGCGCTACACCATCAAGACGTACAGCAAGAACATCAAGGAGCTGGGCGAACTGGCCGGCATCGAAGTGCATGCCGACCCCGTGCGCCTGGAAAACGACGACGTGCAGCTGTCGCAGGCGGGCTTGCACGTGCGCTTCAAGTTCGACGGCAAGGGCGTGATCGGCATGAACGATGGCGAAGCGTCGGGCGGCCAGCAAGTGATGAAGTCGCTGGTGCTGCTGATCGGATTGCTGAAATCGGAAGACGGTTCCGGCGGCTTCGTCTTCATCGACGAACCGTTTGCCCACCTCGACATCCGCAACATTCAATTGGTCGGCGAATTCCTGAAAAATACGGAAGCGCAATACCTGATGACGACGCCGTTGACGCACAACACGGATGTCTACGATCCGTCGGAACTCACTTTGATCACCAGCAAGAAGAAAAAGGATACCCAATGGGCGCAACCGATTTTCGTGCTGCAGCGCCGCGTCGATCCCGTGTCGGGCAAGGTGGCGTGATGATCGCGCGCAAGCTCGTTCTGGCTGCGGCCCTGTCGCTGGCATTGGCAGGCACGGCCGTGGCCAACGACGGCATCGGTTCCGTTAGCGCGGGCGGCATTCTGTTCGGCAAGACGGATGCCGTGGCCATGAAAAAGGAAGTGCTCAGCGTGAGCACGGACTTGATCAAGGTCGAGTATGAATTCCTCAACGAGTCGGCCAGGGACGTGGAAGAGACGATCTTCTTCCCCTTGCCCGAATACTCGGCGGGCTACCACGGCTCGCCCACGTATTACGGCCAGCCGCAGCAGTTCACCGTCGACGTCGATGGCAAGCGCAAGGACTATAAAACCACCTTCGTCGCCAAGCTCGATAGCTCGGACGTGACGGCCCGCTTGCGCCAGCTGGGCTTGTCGGATGCGCAAATTGCCTATTTCCCCTCGCACACGCCGTTCGACAAGAAAGTGGCGCCGCTGACGGCCGCGCAGAGCAAGATCATGATACGCGAAGGCTTGCTGGCCCAGCTGTACGACGAGGAATGGGTGCCGGCCTGGACCGTGAAAGTCATCTACCTGTGGCAGCAGAAATTCCCCGCCGGCAAAGTCGTGCGTGTGCGCCATCAATATGCACCATTCGTCGCGGCCGGCCCCGGTGCGTCTTACCTGGGCGATGGCAATACATTTGAAAAGAAATACTGCGGCGACAAGGCCTTCTACAAGACGTGGAACCGCCTGGCGGCCAAGCAGGGCGAAAGCGGCTTCGTCAATGCCGTGTGGGTATCGTACATTTTGACGACCGGTAACACCTGGAAGAATGGCATCGAAGACTTTACCTTGAACCTGATCAAGGGCAAGCCGGACGAGCTGGTCAGCCTGTGCTTCCCCGGCACGTTCACCAAAATCAATCCCACCACCTTGCAAGTCAAGCTGCGCAACTTCCATCCGAAACAGGATCTGGACGTGTACTTCGGCAATGTCGAAGGCGTGGGCGACCACGACGGCGTGGCGCCGCAGATCCGGCCATAGGAATGAGCACGCAGGAAGCGCTGGCCGCGCGTCTGCGCGCCATCGCCCGCGCCACGCCGTGGTGCATGCAAGCCTTGCACGCCGTGGCGCAGCTGGGCTTGCCCCACTGCTGCATCGGCGCCGGCGCCGTGCGCAACCTCGTGTGGGACGCCTTGCATGGCTATGCGCAACCATCGGCCTTGAGCGACGTCGATGTGGCGTATTTCGATGCGCACGATGTGCATCCGGAAAGCGAAACGCAGCTGCGCCAGCGCCTGGAAATGGTGCTCCCCGGCGTGCCATGGGAGGTGTGCAACCAGGCCAGGGTGCACCTGTGGTTCGAAGGCGAGTTCGGCTATGCCGTGCCGCCGCTGCTGTCGCTCGACGACGCCATCGCTTCCTGGCCCGAGCTTGCCACCTCGGTTGGTATCCATTTGCAGCCTGATGGCGAGATCGGCATCATCGCCCCGCATGGCCTCGACGACCTGTTCGACATGGTAGTGCGGCGCAACCCGGCGCGTATCAGTCTGGACGGTTATGCGCAGCGTCTGGCCAGCAAGGACTATGCGGCGCGCTGGCCGCGCGTCACCCTCATCGCTTAGGTGGGTATTGTTGTAAAGGCAATTAAATGCACTGTGGATACAGATTGCCTATAATTACCAATTATTCAATAGTGTTTTCCTGATCCCATGTCCTTTTTGATTTCTACGCCGCTGCGCCGCCTCGGCCGTTTATTCTGCCTTTCCTCCGCCCTCGTGGCGCCTGCCGCCTGGGCCGACAGCTATACCGATTTCCAGCAAGCTGCCACGCGCCTGGAAGCGATGGTGGCCGCGTCCACTGCCGATGGCAGCTTGCCGCGTTTGGCCGACCCTGGCGTGGCGGCATTGTTTGCCCAGGTCGCCGATGGCCCGCGCCTGTTCCAGGCGCCCGTGGCCGCGCTGCAAGACATGAACCAGAGCGTGGCCCTGTGCGAGCGGGCAACCAACCTGGGCAAGGCGTATTACACGTTTGGCTTGCAACGGCCGCTGCTGCTGTCCGGCGCCGAGCTGCAGCAGGCGCGCCGGGAGCAGGTGACGCAGAACCTGGCCAATTATGGCGATGAAATGGCCGCCCTGTTTGCCTTCGGCGTGCATTGCCATGCGCACTTGATCGGTTTGATGGAAGCCGAGTTCAGCACGCAGCCGGCACAGGACGTGAGCGGTGCCGAGCGCATGCGCGCCCGCGCCTTCAGCAAGGGATCGAGCACCATGTTTGCGAACGTGGTGCAGTTCGTGCAGGTGCCGTTCTGGAATGTGGCGCAGAAGAAGGTCATGCTGGCAGCGGCGGCGCAGCACGCCACGGCGAATGCCAATCTGATGGCGCCGCCCTTGCGCGAGCGCATGCTGACCAGCCTGGCCGAGGCGGACAAGGATCTCGATCCCACCCTGGCGCCTGCGCTGGCGACGATACGCCAGGCGCTGGCGGTGACGAGCTGTACTGGCCTGTGCCAGTACTACTGATCCCGCTTATTCGGCCGCTTGCAAGGGCTTGTTGCGCTGGCGCCAGCGCACCAGGCCCCAGGTATACACGGCGTAGTAGCCGATGACGAGGCCGTAGGCGGCCATGGTCAGCGGGCTCTGGCCGAACGGTGGCGGCGGCACGGGCACGTCCTGGCGCGAGTTCAGGTAAATCTCCATGCCGCGGTACAGCAATCGGGCGATGAACAGCATCGTGATGGCCAGGCCCAGGTAGCGGTGCTGGGTAAAGAAAAAGTCCTTGCCGACCTGCTCGAAGCGCGTCAGCTTCAGGCCCAGCACGCCCAGCCAGCCGCCGGCCAGCGCCGCCGCGCCCAGGCTGGACAGGGGCAGGACGTCGAATTTCGTCGTCGTCGCCAGAAACAACAGCAGTACGGGAAACGCGATCGCCACGCTCCAGTGCCGCCACAGCTGCGACTTCTGGCGCGCCACCAGTTTCTTCAGGCGCGAATAAATGCGCCAGACCAGCAGCGGGACCAGTAACAGCAGGGCGAGGGTGGTGGTTTCCATGTATGCAATCGGGTACGGGTAAAACAGTGATTGTAAGCCAGATGGGGACGGGCGGCGATGCTTGTCAAACGCTAAAGGTTGCATGTTGACATTTACATGGCAGGCGGCGGGCATCTCGTGGTATGGTCTTCTTTTGTCTGCAGGGAGGCCAGCCATGTCAGTCATCCATGCCCACCGCGCGCCCGACCCGGCGCCCGTCGATGAACCCATGCCGGCGCCGGAGCCGCAAGAAGCGCCCGGGCACCATCCGGGGCCCGTGCACCCGGTGCCGCAGGACGATCCCGTGCCGCACCCGCATCCCAGTTAATCTCGTCAAGAAAGGCTGTTTTAGATGGCAATTGTCAAGGAAGTCTACACACGCAAAGTCAGCGGAGAATCGTTCGACTATGAACTCGATTACACCCAGGGCGCGGACGTGGCCTGGATTGCGCGCGTGTACCACGACGGCGTGCTGAAGGGCTCGCCGCACGGCGCGCTGACGGCCAACGTGCTGTCCGGCCCCGCGCTGGAACAATACCTGCGCGCGTATGTCGAAGGCATGATCGAGCGGGGGCTCGACGTGGCTGAGTAAGCTGTTTGCAGCAGTCAAACAAAAGGGCGCCGAGGCGCCCTTTGTGTTTCTGGTAGTGTCGGATTACGCGGCTGCGCCGCTAATCCGACCTACGCGCATGCACATGGAGCGTAGGTCGGATTAGTGGGGCAACGCCCCGCGTAATCCGACGACATTGTTGGCCGCCAATCTAATCAAACGCCCACGTGTACAACACGTCGAGCGCATTGTTCGTGCCCGTCTGGAATTGCAAGGTGATGCGGCGGTTCAGTTTATAACGGAGTTTCACCAGGCTCGTCGCCGTGCTCGTGCCTTGTTCGAACGTCAGGTAGGCGCGCGAGGACAGGCGCTTGCCGACGGTGACGACCGTGCTTTCCAGCCCTTGCGCCTGCGACAGGCCCACCTCATCGAGTCCCAGCGAACTGGCCAGCTTGCCCTGCAAGCCGCCGCCGGAGCCGCCGAAGAGGGCGCCTGCCGCCGTCGTCAAGAGGGCCATTTCATCGCCGGCCGCCGTTTCCGCGCCATGGCCGAGGATCAGCCAGGCCAGCTTGTCGCTGTCCGACACGCTCGGCGTGGACACCAGCTTGGCCGTCGGCGCCTGGGCCGTGCCGCGCACTTCCACGCCCGCTTCCACATTCGTTTCCGACAAGGCTTCGCCCTCGGGACGCTTGCGCACGGCCAGGATATTCAGCGACGGGTTGTCGTAGGCGCCCGTGAAGGCGATCAGGCCCCGCTCGATCGACAGCTTTTGTCCGTAGGCCGCGTACTGGCCGCTGGTGACCTTGATGCTGCCCGTCACGCGCGGCGCGGCGCGGTTGATGAGACGGGCGCGCACATTGCCGGCCAGGTCCGCATCGATGCCCATGCCGCGCAGGTGGAAGGCGTTGCCCAGGTCGAACTCGAGGTCGATATTCAGCGGGAGTGTCGGCGCTTCCTTGCCGCCCTTGACTTCCTTGCCCAGCACCACCACGTCGCTGCTTTGCGTCGGGGTATCCTGCGGCGCCAGTTCGATCAGCGCGCGGTTGGCCTTGAACTTGCCCTCGAAGCTGAAGCGCTTGTCGTTGCGCACCAGGGTGCTGTTGCCCGACAGGATCAAGGTACGGTCAGGGCGCGACAGCGCCTGCAGGCGGTCGGCCATCAATTTCAGTTCCAGGCTCGCTTCGCCATTCGCAAAGCGTACCCAGCCATCAGCCTGCACCTTGCCATCGCCGCCGTCAAAGCTCAGCCGCTGCAGTTGCAATTGATCGCCGGCCAGCTTGGCTTGCAGCACGCCATTGCGCAATTTCAAGCCCTGGTCGGCCCAGTTCACCAGCAGCTTGCTGCCGTTGATGTCGCCATTCAATTGCGGTGCGCCGATGGTGCCGCTGCCCGACAGGGCCACCTTCAGGGCGCCGCCCAGTTCCAGGCCCGGCTGGCCCGTCAGCGGCGCCAGCCAGGCCAGTGTATCGATGCTGGTGGTGCCCGTCAGCGAGAGGGCGCTGTCGTTGCTGATGCGCCCGCCCAGCATTTGCACGGTGGCATTGATGTCGCTCTGTCCCGCGCGCGCGCCATCCAGTTTCACGGCCAGGCGCAATTGCTGGTTGGCGACATCCACGCGGGCATCGAGGGTGCGCAAGCCCAGCGCCAGCGGTTGTTCCACGCCCACCGTCACATCGCCTTTTTCGCGGTAGATGTGCAGCATGCCGGCCAATGATGGATCTTTCTGCTTGGCCGTCGGCACCTGCATGTCGAGCGACCATTGCGCGCCCAGGGTCAGGTCGCTGCGCGCATTGGCTTGCAGCGCCGGAATCACTTGCGCCAGATAGGTCAGCGCCACGCCGGCCGCCTGGCCGGAACTGGTCCAGCGAGGGCCGTTCTTGACGAGGCTTTGCATGGTGATGCTGCCTGCCGGTAATTTGATGACCGTGTTGCCCACGCTGATCTGTTCCGGCTGGCCCAGGCCCGCCACGCCGCTGCCGGCGGGACCGACCACTTTGACGGGCACGGGCGCTTGCAGCACCAGCGCATAGCGGCCCTTGTTTTGCAGGCTGTCGATGGTGCCCGTCCAGCTGGCGCCGCTCTGGCTGCCGCGGATTTGCACGCTGGCGTCGAAATCGTCGTTGCGCGCCGCCAGGTTCACCGTATGGCTGCCGCGCGTGCCCGTCGTGCCCAGGCGGGCGCTGGCCAGCTTGAAGGTGGGCGTGCTGTAGCCCGTGATGTCCAGGCTGCTGACCATGGGGTCGAGCGCGCCCTGGCCAGCGCCCACGCTGGCGCTGCCTTTGATGGATTTCAGTTGCTGGTCACCAAAGAAGGTCAGGTCACGGCCATCGAGCGTCAGTTGCGCGGCGGGTGCATCCATCTTGCCCGAGACGGAGCCGGCTGCCTGCAGCACGCCGGCAAAGCGCGGGCCCAGAGTCGACAGTTGCGGCGCATCGAGTTTCCATGTGAGCTTGTCGGTGGCGCCACCGAGCGCGCCCTTGGCCAGCAGGCTGTTCGGCCCCAGGCGCAATTCCGTATCCACGCTGTCGATGCGTTTCGCGTTGGCGGACAGTTTGGCGTAGCCGGCCAGCGGGGCATTTTGCAGGGTCGATTCGCGCAGGGCCAGGTTGAGGGCCACTTGCCAGTCGCCGCTCAGGCGGCCGCTGCCGTTGAAGTCCGCATTGACGTTGCCGTTGGGCAGCGATGCACCAAACGCGGCCGGGTTGATCTTTTGCAGGGAACCCGTCATTTTCAGTTCCGCTGTCTGCTTCGGCCCCGTCAAGCCCACGTCGCCGCTGGCGTGGATGGCGCTGTCCGCTGCGGGACGCTTGCCGCTGGTGAGGCCCAATCCCTTTGCATCGGCAACAAAGCTCGTGCGCGGCTGCTGCAGGGTGCCCTGCACCACGCCGCTGGCCAGCACCGTGCCCAGCAAGTCGCCCTGCAGGGCGGAAAGTTGCCGTGCATCGACGTTCCAGTTGAGCTTTTCGCCGGCGCCGCCAAAGTTGCCCTTGGCCGTCACGTTGTTCTTGCCCAGTGCCAACTGCACGTCGATGCCGCTGAAATGCGCCGCATCGGCCGTCAGCTTGCCCTTGCCTGACAACGGCTGGTCAAGCAGCTTGCTGGGGCGCACGGTGAAGTCCGCATTCGCCAGCCACTGGGGAGCCACGTGGCCGCTGGCGCGCACGTCGAGGTTCAGGTCGGCCACGGGGAAGGCGCCGAAGTCGGCGGGATTGAGGCGGCTGGTACTGGCCACGGCCTTGAAGGGCTGCTCATCCTTCAGGCTGATCTGGCCCGTCGCATTGACGCTGCTTTTACCCGCTTGCAAGGTCGCCTTGCGCAGTTGCACCAATGAATCGGCCAGGGTAGCTTCCACATCCAGGCGCAGCTTGGCTTCACCGAGTTTGGCGCGCAGGGTCTGCGTCTTGCCATCGCTGTCGAGCACGATATCGCCCACGATCTTGGTGCTGTTGATGCTGCTGTATATGTGCTGCAAGTCGATCTTGTCCGTGTGCAAGGTCAGCTGCGCATTGCCGATGGGCGCATCGGCCGCGTCGCGGTTGAGCTTGCCGCTGCCCGTGAATTTGCCCGCATTGCCGAAATCGATGATGGCCGATTCGAGCGTCGTGGCCGTCAGGGTGCCGCCCAGGCGCGCCTCGAACTGGCGCAACGGCAGCTTTTGCTGGTCGATGGGGCCCGGTGTGGCGTGGTTGAGGATGGCCAGCTTGCCCGACACGGTTTGCTTGGTTGGCCGCGTGTCGATGGCGGCGTCGAGTTCCAGGCTCAGGTCCGCCTGCGGCAAGGTGGCGTCGAACTTGCCCGGATTGATGTTGCGGCCACGGATATTGGCTGAGCGCAGGATGATGACGGGATCGAACGGCGCCAGCGCCAGCTGGGCGTCGGCCGTGGCCGCGCCCGCGCTGCCCTTGGCCGTCACGTTCAGTACATTCAGGTCGCCACCGAGCTGCAGCGCCAGGGCGGCCGGTTTTTCGCCGGCGGCGGCCTTGAGCTGCGTCAAGCCGGCCTTGCCCGACAGTTTGAATGGCTGCGTGGCAGCAATCGTCGCGCTGGCCGTGGCCTGGCCGAATGGCGTCAGGGCCGACGCGTCTTCCAGCTGCCATTGCGTCTTGTCGCCGGACAAGGTGAAGTGGATCTTTTCAAACACCGTGTTGCCGCCCGCGCTGACCAGGGTCACCTTGTCCAGGCGCGCGTCGGCAATGCCGATCTTGAACGGCGCGGCCAGGCTGGCGGGCATGGTCGATGGTTCCTCGGACGGCGCCGTGCTTTCCACGGACAGGCTGGCCACGTGCAGTTCGCTGATGGCGATGCCTTCCGAGAAGAACTGGAACGGCGACCAGTTGATGTCGATATTGTCGGCCGTGATGTGCTGCGTCTTGCTGTGGTAGCTGACGTGGCCCAGGTGCATGCGGTTGTACAGCGAGCCGGACACGCCCGACACTTCGATGTCGCCGCCGCTGGCGCTGGCCACTTTTTGCACCAGCATCTGCAAGGTCGATTCGCGGCCCAGGAACCAGAAGGCGCCGCCCAGCAGCACGGCCAGGCTGGCGATGGCGATCAGTGTGTAGCGCACCCAGCGGCGCGGTTTTTTCGCCGGCGGCGGAGGGACGGCGCCGGGCGATTCGGTAGTCATATCGGACATCAGAAAGTGAATCCCAGAGAGAAGTGCAAACGGTAGGCGTGGACGGCGTGGCCATACGCCACGTCGACATTGATGGGGCCGACGGGGCTCTTGTAGCGCCCGCCCAGGCCATAGCCCGATTTCGGCGTCATGGCCACCTTCACGGTATCGGCCGCGTTGCCGGCGTCATAGAAGGCGGCAATGGCCCACTTCGGCTTGAACCAGTACTGGTATTCGGCGCTGCCGGTGAGCATGTAGCGCCCGCCGACCGTGGCGTCGCCTTCCTTGACGCCCAGTTCCTGGTAGGCATAGCCGCGCACCGACTGGTCGCCGCCCGCGCGGAACAGGTAGACGGCCGGCACGCCGCGTTTTTCCTTCGAACCGAGCGCGCCCATTTCGCCGCGTACGATCAGCTCGCCTTTTTCACCGAGCGGACGGTAATACACGGCCTTGCCGGCCACGCGCACGAAGCGCTCGTCCGTCAGCACGGGCAGCAGGGCGCCGCCCACCTGGGCATTGATGACATAGCCCTTGGTGGGGAACAGCAAGCTGTCGAGGCTGCGCTTGGTGATGGCATAGGTCAACGGCAAGCTCTTGCTGCGCGTCTGTTCCAGGCCCACGACGGTCTTGTCTTCGCTGAGGAACTCGAACGTCAGGCTGCGCTCGAGGTTGGTGCCGCCCCAGTTGCGCTTGGCCGAAATGGTCGTGACGGCCGTGATTTCGTTGGAAATGTCGCTGCGCTCGAACGAGGCGCCCGCGCTGTCGTTGTAGCCGCGCTCAGTGGTGGGGAAATAAAAATTGGCGTGCGCCGCCTGTTTCTTCGTTTCCATGGTGATCGCGCTCTTGAAGCGCGTGCCCCACACGTTCAGGTTGTCATAGTTGAGCTGGGCGCGATTGCCCGTATTCGTACTGAAACCGAGACCGGCGCTGACGTTCTGCTGCTTGTTTTCCGTTACTCGCACGACCAGCGGCAGCAGCGGCGCGGGGCCGCGGTTGGCGGGTTTCGTCACGGAGGCACCTTCGGCCTCGGCCGCCTGGCTTTCCTGGCCCGCCTCGATCTGCTCGCCCAGGATGCTGCTCATGTCGGCGCTCACTTCCACGCTGGCAAAGTAGCCCGTGTCCTGCAGGCGCGCCTGGAACGATTGCAGCGCCGATTCGCTGTAGTATTCACCCGGACGTATCTTGTCGAGGTTGCGGATGATGGCTTCCGGGTAGCGTTTCAGGCCTTCGATGCGCAGCTCGCCGAAGCGCAGTTCGGGGCCGCTGTCGAGCACCACCAGCAGGGATACCTTGTGCGTTTCCGGATCGACCACGGCTTGCGTGTCGACCAGCTGGGCGCGCGGGTAGCGCGTCTGCACCACTTCGCGCAGCAGGGCGCGCTTGGCCGCTTCCCAGTCGGACTGGCGAAACACGCTGCCCGTCTTCAGGGCCCAGCTGCGTTTCAGCGCTTCCGTATCGTAGGGTTCGCTGGCAGCCAGCGGCGGCGTGGGATCGAAGCCGCGCAATTCCAGTTCGACCTTGTCGATGGTCGCGGGCTGGCCCGGATCGACGTCGACGATGACGACGGGTTTGGCGCCCGTCGTATCGACGCGCACCGTGACGACGGGCGTGTAGTAGCCGGCCGTGGCAATGAGGTTTTTGGCTTCTTCGGGCGTAGCGCGCACGAGGCGCCGCAATTGCTCGCGGTCCATGCGCGGGTTGCCGCGGAAGCGTTCCAGGTCCAGGTTTTTTTCAAGCAACTCATCGAGGTCGCCGGGCGCGTTGACCTTGACCTCGTACTGCAGCGGGGCGGGTGCCGCTTCCGTGCTGGCGGGGCTGTCGGCAACGGCGTCTTGCGGGCGCTCTTGCACCGCCTCCTGCGCGCCGGCATGGGCGATGGGAAACAGCAATATGGCACCGCCGGCGGCGGCCAGTGTCAGTTGACCCATTGCTTTTGTCACTACTTGTGCCAAAATTCGTGGTCGTATCGCCTTGCCGGCAGCCGTATGCCGTATGGGTCGTGCAGAAAACATGGTGCTCCAGATGAGTAAATGCTGACTGCATGTTACCGGAATAGGTAAACTGATGGCGGACGAATAAGTATTTTTTGCATGGGGAATTCGTTTCCCTACGCACTATTGCAACAGATAAAAACATAGAAAGAAAATTTATGCTAGCAACGGACTCCGCACTGGTGCTGTTTAGCGGTGGACAAGATTCCACTACCTGCCTGGCCTGGGCCTTGAAGCACTATAAGCGCGTCGAAACCATCGGCTTTGATTATGGCCAGCGCCATGCGATCGAGCTGACCGTGCGCCCCGGCGTACTGGAACAGATGCGCCAGCAGTCGCCCGAGTGGGACAGCCGCCTGGGCGAGGATCACATGATCGACCTGTCGCTCATTTCCGCCATTTCCGACACGGCGATGACGCAGAACGTCGAGATCGTCATGCAGGAAAACGGCTTGCCGAACACCTTTGTTCCTGGACGCAACTTGCTGTTCATGACAGTGGCCGCCACCGTGGCGTATCGCCGCGGCTTGACGGTGCTGGTGGGCGGCATGTGCGAGACGGATTTCTCCGGCTACCCGGATTGCCGCGACGACACGATGAAGGCCCTGCAAGTGGCCCTGAACCTGGGCATGGACACGCGCTTGAAGCTGGAAACGCCGCTGATGTGGCTGGACAAGGCGCAAAGCTGGGACCTGGCGGAAGACCTGGGCGGCCAGCCGTTGGTCGACCTGATCCGCAGCGGCACGCATACGTGCTACCTGGGCGAACGGGGCGAGCTGCACGACTGGGGCTATGGCTGCGGCACCTGTCCCGCCTGCGCCCTGCGCGCGAATGGCTACCAGCAATACGCTGCGCGCAAGGCAGCAAAGTAAAAAACAGTTTGCGCCGTTTCTTCAAGCGGCGCGGCGGAGAGAGCAGCCATGCTGTGGTTTTTGCCACAGGAGCGTCTTGCCATGAAATCCCTCTTTGCCGCGCTGTACGGCCCCGCGTTCTGGGCCGGCTTCATCGGCGCCGCCAGTTATCTGATCGCGGTGTGCCACCATTCCTTCTGGGTCTTGCCGCCCTTGCTGCTGCTGGCCCTGCTCACGTCCTTTCTTGCCGAACGCTATGCGCCGTATGACGGCGCGTGGAACCACGGTCACGGCGACGGCTGGCGCGATACGCTGCATGCGCTCGTCAATGAAGCGCTGTATCTGCTGGGCCTGGCAGCGTTTCCCCTGCTGGCCGGGCACCTGGCGCTGGGTGCATTCTGGCCTGTCCAGTTGCCGTTCTGGACGCAGCTGCTGCTGGCCATCCTCATTGCCGACTGCGGCATCACGCTCGTGCATTACCTGAGCCACCGCTATTACTTTCTGTGGAAACTGCATGCCGTGCATCACAGCGTGCAGCGCATGTACGGTTTCAATGGCTGGATGAAACACCCGCTGCACCTGTTGCTGGAAGCGGCGGGCGGCATGCTGCCCTTGCTGCTACTGGGCATACCGGAAGCTGTCATGGCCGTGCTGGCGTTTGCCGTGGCGATCCAGTTGCTGCTGCAGCACGCGAATGTCGACATGCGCATGGGCCCGCTGCGCCACGTGTTCGCCTGGGCGCCGCTGCACCGTTTTCACCACATGAAGTACGGCACGGCCGGAGACGTGAATTTCGGCCTGTTTTTTACCTGCTGGGACCGCTTGCTGGGCACGGCCTTCGACGCGCCCGGCTACCGCATGCGGGGCGAAGATCTGGGCATCGGCAGCCGTCCCGACTACCCGCCCGCGTATGGGGCGCAACTGATCGAACCGTTCCGCGCGGAAGAGGGCGTGCGCGCGCCCGAGTTGCCGGCCGGCTTGAAGCAGGCGCTCAATCGCGTCATCAATCGAGCAGCTTGACGTTGAGCTGGCGCAAGCTGCGGTCGGCGCGCACGCCGAACAGGCTGCGCATGGTGCGCGAAAAATGCGCGGCATCGGCAAAGCCGGCGCCGTGGGCCGCCTGCGTCAGGGTGCTGCCGAGCAATATAAAACGGATGGCCAGGCGCAGGCGGCGCCACAGCACCAGCCGCCGCACGGGCAGGCCCAGCTGGGCGCTGAACAGGCGTTCCAGCTGGCTCAGCGACAAATGCGCCGCCTCGGCCACGGCCGCCGCGCTGACCTTGCCCGACAGCAGCGCGTCGACTTTGTCCAGCGCCCGCAGCAGGCGGGGATCGGGCAAGCGCTCGCGCGGCTGCGCCTGCAGCGCTGCGGCCAGATTGTCCAGGCTGGGCACGCCGGCGCCGCCGGCCGCCGCCAGCAGGGCCGCGCCGCTCAGGCGCTGCGGTTCCGCATAGATGGTCAGCATGGGCGCTGGCGCGGCCAGGATGGCGTGCGGGCGCAGGCTGTCGACCAGCAAGTGCTGCGCTGTGTGGACGATGCCGTCGAGCTCGGCCGTGAAGGGCGCTCCCGTGCTCAGCATCAGCTGGTGCGCATAATGGGCGTGGCTGTCCGTGGCGCCCGCTGCGCCATGCAAGATGGCAAAGTCCGGCGCCAGCCAGAGTGTTCCCTGCCAGCTATCGTGCTGCAAACGCGGCTCCTCGGTGATGGATTGCGGGGCGATCATACCAGCCGGCGGAGATGGTTTTCACGGCAACGAAGTTTCTTGGCGTGGACATCGTTGCATTGACGAAATATGTGATTTTTTTCATACAATATTCAGCATTGCAAGGGCGCCCGCTGTAACGTACTATCATTCTCATCGACTACCGATGGTAGTTGTACAGCCCGCTGCCAGCCATGTTGCTGGCCGTGTAGCGGTTTGATGTCCGTTCTGCCTGCCAGCCTGTCATGCCTACACGCGCGTCTTCGTCGTGGTTTGCCCGGCCAGTGTCGCACTGGGTGGGACCGCGCGTGTTGGCCGCCCTGGTGCTGGCGCTGTGCCTGGGATTGACGTATGGCGCCTGGCGCAATGCCGACGACGCCAGCGAACAGCAGGTGCAGGCCGATTTCGATTTCCGCGTGCGCGAACTGGTTAATAACATTGTCGGCCGCATGCAGACCTACATCCAGGTGCTGCACGGGGTGCAGGGACTGTATGCCAGTTCGCAGGAAGTCACGCGCCGCGAATTCCATGCCTATCTGGCGGCGCAGCAGGTGGATCGCCACTTTCCTGGCATCCACGGCATCGGCTACCTGCCGCTGTTGTCCGGCGCCGCCCTGGCGCGGCACGAGGCAGGCGTGCGCGCGGACGGCTATCCCGGCTATGCGGTGCGTCCGCACGGCCAGCGCGACTGGCATGCGCCCATCACGTATCTGGAACCGTTAAGCGAGAGCAATCTGCTGGCCTTCGGCTACGACATCGGCTCCGAACCCGTGCGCCGCGCCGCGCTCGAGCAGGCGCGCGACACGGGGCAAGCGGCCATGACGGGCAAGATCCACCTGGTGCAGGATGGCGGCAGCGCCCAGGCGCATGGCTTCCTGGTCGTCTTGCCCGTGTATGACAATGGCTTGCTGCATGGTAGCGTGGCGCAGCGGCGCGCCGCCTTGCGCGCCTGGGTGTTTGCGCCATTTCGCATGGGCGACCTGATGGCGGGCGTGGGCGGCGAGAGCGCGCGCCAGCTGGACCTGGAAATCTATGACGGCGCGCAATTGTCCGAGGCGGCCCTGATGTATGACAGCTTGCCGGGCGCCCTGTCGTCTGCCGCCTCGGACAGCCTGGTGTCGCGGCAAGCGATCAGCATCGCCGGCCATGCCTGGACCTTGCGCGTGCGCACCATGCCGGGCTTCGATGGCGAATTGCTGGCGCGCCCTCGCCTGGTGGCCTGGACGGGGCTGCTGGCCAGCATCGTGCTGGCGCTGGCCACGTGGCTGCTGGCGGCGGGCCGCGCCCGCGCCCAGGCGGCGCTGGCGCGTTCGAGCGAACTGACGGGCCAGCTGGAGCAGGGGCAGGCGAGCGTGCTGGCGATGGCCGAGGCGGCGCAACGCAGCCAGGCCATGCTGCGCAGCATTCTCGATTCGACCATCGACGGCATTCTGGTCGACAATATCGATGGCCGCATCTTCACCTCGAACCGGCGCTTCCGCGATTTGTGGCAAGTGCCCGATGCGCTCGACTGGCAAGCCGATGGCGCGGCGCTGGTGCGCCATGTGGAAAGCCAGCTGGAGCAGGCGGCGCCTTTCCTCGGGGCACGCACCCACGCGCCGCACGGCCACCGCGAGCGGCGCGACGTGCTGCACCTGCGCGATGGTCGGGTGGTCGAGCAATATGTGCGCAGCATGCAGCTGGGCAATGAGCAGGCGCGCCTGTGGACCTTCCGCGATATCAGCGAGCGCAGCCAGATGGAGCGGCGCGAGCATACTCGGCGGCAAGTGCTGGAAATGCTGGCCACGGGCGCGCCGCTGGAGCGGGTGCTGGAAAGCGTGGTGCTGAGCGTGCAAGCCGATCATCCCGCCATGCTGTGCAGCATCTTGCTGCTCGATGAAAGCCGCCACCGCCTGGTGCTGGGCGCCGCGCCCAATTTGCCCGCGTTTTTCAACCTGTCCAGCCATGGCCATGACCTCGACACTCTGCAGGGCGTGCATGGCATCGCCGCGCAAGCGCTGCGCGACGGCTTGCGCGTGATCGTCGGCGACTTGCATACGGTTGCCGATGCACAAGAGACGATGGAACTGGCGTGGCGGGCCCAGTTGCAATCGTGCTGGGCCGAACCCGTGCGTGGCGGCTCGGGCAAGCTGCTGGGCGTGCTGATGGCGTATCACCGCCAGCCCACGTTACCGGGCGCGGCCCATCTGGCGCGGCTGAGCGAGGCGGCGCACCTGGCCGGCATGGCCATCGAACAGGCGCAGGTGGCGCTGGCCCTGCGCGCGGGCGAAGCGCGTTTCCGCAGCCTGTACGATCATGCGCCCGTGGCCCTGTGGGAACAGGACTGGTCGGCCGTGCGCGCCGCGCTCGATGCCCTCGAACAAGCTGGCGTGCGCGACCTGGGCGCTCATTTCCAGGCCAGTCCGGACGCGCTGCGGCAACTGGCGGGCCTGGTGCGCATCATCGATGCGAACGGCGCCGCGCTGGCGCAGGTGCGCGCCAACGAGGACGACCAGCGCCGCGGCGCCTTGAGCCTGGCGCAGAATTTCGACGACAGCGCCTTGCCCCGCTTCGGCGACGCGCTGCTGGCGCTGGCTGGCGGCGCCCACCTGTTCGAGTGCGAAAGCAGCTTCGTGCGTCTCGACGGCGCGGCGCGGCAAAATGAATTGAGCTTGCTGGTGATGCCCGGCCATGCGGACAGCCTCGATTTCGTCATGGTGTCCTCGCTCGACATCACCGAGCGCAAGCGCATGAATGCGGAACTGCTGCAACTGGCCACCACGGATTTTTTAACCGGCTTGCCGAACCGGCGCCACTTCATGGCGTCGCTGGAAAACGAGCATGCCCGCTTGCAGCGCGAGCTGGCCAGCTGCGCCAGCGTGCTGATGCTCGACATCGATCACTTCAAGCGCGTCAACGACGAGTATGGCCACGCCGTGGGCGACGCCGTGCTGCGTCACCTGGGCGCGCTGATGTGCCAGGCCTTGCGCAAGGTCGACGTGCCGGGCCGCGTGGGCGGCGAAGAATTCGCCATCTTGCTGCCTGGTACCGACCTGGCGGCGGCGGCCGTGTTTGCGGAACGGCTGCGCCGGCGCGTGGCGGAAAGTTCGCTGACCATCGATGGCGGCATCGTGATCACCATCACGGTGAGCATCGGCATGGCCGCCATGGCCGGCACCGATGCCGATTGCGACGCCGTGCTGGCACGCGCCGACGAGGCGCTGTACCGGGCCAAGCGGGGCGGGCGCAACCGCATAGAGCAGAATGACGGCGGCGGCGACGGCGTGCTCAGCAAGTTCATGGCGCAGTGATTACAGGCTGTGCTGGCGCGCTTGCGCCTGTTTGCGGTTGCGGCTGACGATCAGCCAGACGATGGCGACGGGAATCAGCAGCGGCAGCAGCACGGGCGTGCTCAAGGCCAGCGCCAGCACCACGCACAGGGCCACCACGGCGATCAGCACCACGCCGACTCCCGCCAGGACGACGCCCGTGACGACGGCGGCGCACACCACTGCAATGGCGGCGACCAGCAAGCCGCCGCCGGCAAACACCAGGCCGAACAGCCACTCGAGCGGACCGTCGACATCGTCGCCGTTGAACTGCATGTGCATGTCGCTGCCGCTGATTTTGTCGAGGAACAGGCAGGCGAGCATGACGATGAGGACGAAGGTGAGCAGTTTTTTCATGGTAAGCCTCGGTGTGTGGGTGATGGGGTCTTGCATGGTCACACTGTAGGCGCGCGCCCGGCTGGCCGCCAGCGGCGTGCGACAGGCCGTCATTTTCACGGTATGGAAGGCGCTGGCGGGGCAAAAACGCTGATCTGGAACAAGATTTCTTTTCTTGTAATGTGCGCAAGCCGTCCTATACTGAATACCTCACTCTCGCAAGGAGGGCAACATGCTTTTGTTTGCAGATACCGGGGATCAATCGCTATCCCTTTCCCACCATCGAAGCACGCGCCAGCGTAGCGCCACGCAGTCTTGCGCCGAGCCTGTCGGCGCGCCATCGGCGATACCGCCGATCATCATCAATCCCTTTAATTACCATGCGCCGCTGCCGGCCATCGACCCGCGCTGGGTACCGCCCGGCCCGCCGCTGACCTGGCCCAACCGGCCTGCCATGTCCATGTGCTGACAGTTGCCTTGGTGGCAGGCTGGCTCGTGCCGTAGGACGTGCCGTTTCGCTTCCGGCGATGCGGCACGGGAGGGCGTTTTCGACTATCATGCTAGCCCCGACCTTCCACCACGAGCACCGCCATGAGTACCGATTTCCCCGACTTTTCCGACGAAGCAGCCGAGCCAGACAATGACGCCCCGATCCAGGAGCCGCGCCTGTGGGTAGGCAATGGCTGGACGGCGAGGGTGATCAAGAATGAGGAAGATGAAGGCTGGGCCGTGGCCATGATCAAGGATGGCGAGCCGGAGCCGGCGCTGGTGGGCCCGTGGACCATGGGCCGCGACAAGAAAAACCCGAAGCCGCTCGACGTGAACGCGTTCAATACCCTGGTCAAGACGGCGTCGGAAGTGCTGCGCCGCCACGAGCAGCAGCTGCATGCGCAACTGCACAAGAACCTGTTCGTCGCCACCGACGAGGGGCAAGTCAAGGTGATGTTCGACATCGTCCCCGACGAAGACCATCCGTACGCGGAACTGAGCGCCTACGACGCCGATGGCGAACAGATCGCCAAGGTGCGCACCTCGGCCGCCTTCAAGTTCAATGCCACGTCAGCGGCGAACTGGATTGAGGGCGGCTACCGCCGTCCTTAATCCGACGCCACCACCAGCGTCAACAATGTGTCGGATTACGCGCTTGCGCGCTAATCCGACCTACCTCTTGCGGCATACGCCAGCCGGTACAGCAGCGGCGGGGCGTAGGTCGGATTAGGCCTGAAAGGCCGTAATCCGACGCCACCACCAGCGTCAACAATGTGTCGGATTACGCGCCTGCGCGCTAATCCGACCTACCTCTTGCGGCATACGCGAGCCGGTACAGCAGCGGCAGGGCGTAGGTCGGATTAGGCCTGAAAGGCCGTAATCCGACGCCACCAGCGGCGTCAACAATGTGTCGGATTACGCGCTTGCGCGCTAATCCGACCTACCTCTTGCGGCATACGCCAGCCGGTACAGCAGCGGCAGCACCAGCAAGGTCAATGCCGTCGACGATAAAATGCCGCCGATCACCACGGTGGCCAGCGGACGCTGCACTTCGGCGCCCGTGCCCGTGGCAATGGCCATCGGCACGAAGCCCAGCGAGGCCACCAGCGCCGTCATCAGCACGGGCCGCAAGCGCGTGATCGCTCCCTCGCGTATCGCCTCCTGCAAGGGCATGCCCTGTTCGCGCAGCTGGCGGATGTAGGCGATCATCACGAGGCCGTTCAGCACGGCCACGCCGGACAGGGCGATGAAGCCGACGGCCGCCGAGATCGACATGGGGATATCGCGCAGCCACAGGGCGACGATGCCGCCCGTCAAGGCGAACGGGATGCCGCTGAACACCAATAAACCATCCTTCACGTTGCCAAACATGGCGAACAGCAAGACGAACACGAGTGCCAAGGCCACGGGCACCACCAGTTCCAGGCGTTTCGTGGCCGATTGCAATTGCTCGAACTGGCCGCCCCAGCTGGTCCAGTAGCCGGCGGGAATGGCCACTTGCGCTTGCAGCTGCTGCGTGGCGTCGGCGACAAACGAGCCGATATCGCGCCCGCGCACGTTGGCGCTGATGACGATGCGGCGCTTGCCGTCTTCGCGGCTGATCTGGTTCGGCCCCGGCGCCAGGTGCAGGCTGGCCACTTCACCTAGCGGGATGAAGCGCGCGCGGCCTTCCGCCGCTGCACCCAGGGGCAGGGCGATGGGCAGGCGTTTGAGTTGCTCCAGGTCGCTGCGCAGGCTGTCGGGCAGGCGTACGACGATGTCGAAGCGGCGGTCGCCCTGGAACAGGGTGCCCGCCTCTTGCCCGCCGATGGCCGTGGCAATGGCCGCTTGCACGTCGGCAATGTTGAGGCCATAGCGGGCCGTCTGCTCGCGGTCGATCTGCACCGTCAGCATGGGCAGCCCCGTCGTCTGCTCGACTTTCACCTCGGTTGCACCGGGAATCTTGCCCAGCACGCCGGCGATCTTCGCCGCCGTGCTGTCGAGGACAAGCATGTCGTCGCCGAACAGTTTCACGGCCACGTCGCTGCGCACGCCGGAAATCAGTTCATTGAAGCGCAGCTGGATCGGTTGAGAAAACTCGTAGTTATTGCCGGGCAAGCTGGTGGCCGTCGCTTCGATTTCCGCCAGCAAGCGCTCGCGCGATTTTCCCGGTTCCGGCCATGCGTCGCGGGGTTTCAGCATGATGTAGCCGTCGGAAATATTCGGCGGCATGGGGTCGGACGCGATCTCGGCCGTACCCGTGCGGGCGAACACGCGGGCGATTTCCTTGTGGTTTGCCATCAGCTTGCTTTCCAGCTGCTGCTGCATGGCCAGCGATTGCGTCAAACTGGTGCCGGGGATGCGCAGGGCCTGGATGGCGATGTCGCCCTCGTTCAAGCTGGGCACGAACTCGCTGCCCATGCGCGTGGCGAGCAAGCCGGACAGCACGACTGCCACGGCCGCACCCGCCAGCACGACGGGCGTGTTGCGCATCACCTTGTCCAGCAGCGGAGCATACCAGCGCTTGGCGGCGCGCATGATGGCGTTTTCCTTTTCAGCCACTTTGTCGCCGATAAACAGCGCCACGGCGGCGGGAATGAAAGTGATCGACAGCAGCATGGCGCCCAGCAGGGCAATCACCACCGTCAGGGCCATCGGCGTAAACATGCGGCCTTCCACGCCCGTCAGCGCAAAGATCGGCAGGTACACGACCATGATGATCAGCTGGCCATACAGCAAGGGCCGGCGCGCCTCTTGCGATGCCGCAAACACTTCGTGGAAACGTTCCTGCAAGGTTAATGGCCGTCCCAGTTTCTGCTGCGCATGGGCCAGGCGGCGCACGCAGTTTTCCACGATCACCACGGCGCCATCAATGATGATGCCGAAATCCAGCGCGCCCAAACTCATCAGGTTGGCGCTGACATGGTATTGCACCATGCCCGTAAACGTGAACAGCATGGCCAGCGGGATCACCATGGCCGTGATGACGGCCGCGCGGATATTGCCGAGGAAGAGGAACAGGATGGCGATCACCAGCACGGCGCCTTCGAGCAGGTTTTTCTTCACCGTATTGATCGCCTTGTCGACGAGGACCGTGCGGTCATACACGGTGACGGCGTGTACGCCTTTCGGCAGGCTGCGGTTGATCTCCAGCATTTTCTTGTCGACGGCTTGCGAGACGGCGCGGCTGTTCTGTCCGATCAGCATGAAGACGGTGCCGAGCACCACTTCGCGGCCGTTTTCGGTGGCCGCGCCCGTGCGCAATTCGCGCCCCAGCACCACGTCGGCCACGTCGCGGATGCGGATGGCCACGCCCTGCACATTGGCGACGACGATGTTGCCGATGTCGTCCTTGGAGGCCACCTGGCCCGGTGCGCGTATCAGCAATTGCTCGCCCTGCTTTTCGATATAGCCGGCGCCCACGTTGCTGTTGTTGCGCTCGAGCGCCGTCACCACGTCTTGCAGGCTGATGCCGTAGGCGGCCAGTTTTTCCGGGTAGGGCGCCACCTGGTATTGCTTGGCGTAGCCGCCGATGGCATTGATTTCCGTCACGCCCGAGACATTGCGCAACTGCGGCTTGATGATCCAGTCCTGGATTTCGCGCAAGTCCGTCGGCGTGTACGGCGTGCCTTCGGGCTTTTTCGCGCCGTCCTGCGTTTCCACCGTCCACAGGTAGATTTCGCCGAGGCCCGTGGAGACGGGACCCATCTTGGGCGTGATGCCGGCCGGCAAGCTTTCCTTGGCTTCCTGCAAGCGCTCGTTGATCATCTGGCGTGCAAAATAGATGTCCGTGCCATCCTTGAAGATCACGGTCACTTGCGACAGGCCATAGCGTGACAGCGAGCGCGTCTGCTCCAGATTCGGCAAGCCGGCCATGGCCGTTTCGATGGGGAAGGTGACTCTCTGCTCGGTTTCCAGCGGCGAATAGCCGGCGGACTGGGTATTGATTTGCACCTGCACATTGGTGATGTCGGGCACGGCGTCGATGGGCAGCTTTTGATAGCTGTAGATGCCCAGGCCAGCCATGGCGGCCACGGCCAGCATCACCAGCCAGCGCTGGTCGATGGCGAAGCGGATCAAACGTTCAAACATGATGGTTTCCTTTAGTTTGACGTGATCAGTGTTCGTGGCCGGCGGAATCTTTGCCCAGCTCGGACTTCAGGACAAAACTGCCTTGCGCCGCATACGGCGTGCCGGCGGCCAGACCCTGCTTGATGTGCGTCAAGGTGCCATCGCTGCGGCCCGGCACCACGGGCGTGGCCTGGTAGCCATCTTTCACTTGCACGAAGACGACGGGCTTGTCTTCCACCGTCTGGATGGCCGTGCTGTGCACGGTGACGGGCGCGTCCGCTTCGCCGGACACCACTTCCACCGTGACGAACAGGCCCGGACGCCACGCCATGTCGGGGTTCTGCAAGCTGATGCGTGCCTTGGCCGTGCGTGTCTGCTCGCCCAGCAAGGCGCCCACATAGGTGATCGTGCCTTGTGCGCTTGCGTCAAATGCGGACGCTTTCACTTCCGCCTTGCCTCCCATGCGCACGGTGGCCAGGTCTTTTGCCGGCACGGCGATTTCCGCCCACACGGTCGACAGGTCGGAAATGACGAAGATGTTCGCGTCTTCCTTGACGGCTTCGCCCAGGGTGATGTGTTTTTCCAGCACCATGCCGTCGAACGGCGCGCGGATCTCGTAGCGGTTCAGCGGACCTTTGCTGGTACTCGTGGCGCCCAGGGCGCTGAGCTTTTGCTGCGCGTTCTGCACGGCGATTTCCGCTTCGCGCCACGCTTGCTGGGCCTGCAGGTAATCCTGTTCGGCCGAAATTTTCTCGCGCCACAGTTTTTCTTCGCGCTCATACGTGGAGCGGGCCAGCGACAGGCGCCGCTGCGCCGAGAGCAGCTCGCTGCGCTGTTCCGACAATTCCGTGCTGGCGATGACGGCCAGCACTTGCCCCTTTTTCACCAGTTGGCCCAGGTCCGCATGCACGGCTTCCACCACGCCGGCCAGACGCGGCACGACGTGGGCCGTGCGGTCTTCATTGAAACGGATTTCGCCGGGCAGGGCGACCGTCGTCTTGATGCGGCCAGGCGCGGCCGTGGCGATGACGACGCCGGCTGCCTTGCTTTGCGCCGCCGTCAATTCCAGCTTGCCTTCCACTTCTTCGTGGCCGTGTTCGTCTTTCTTTTCCGCATGTGCTTCCGCCTTGGCGGCAGGGACCGAAGGGGCGCCGGACTTGCCCGTGCCGAGGATGAGGATGGCCAGCACGATGCCGGCGGCCGCGATGGTGCCGATGGCGATCGCCTGCTTTTTGTTGAGTGTGATGTTCATGGATGGTGTTCCTTACAGGGAGGCAGGGGCGCCCAGCAGGCGCTCGATGTCGGCGGCGGCGTGCTGCGCTTCCGTCAGCGCGCGCAGGTATTGGTTTTTGGCTTGCAGCAAGGTGCGCTGGGCATCGAGCACGTCGAGGAAGGCGAACTTGCCGAACTCAAAGCCTTTGCTGGCCGCGTCGTAGGCGCTTTGGGCGCCAGGCAAGATGTCCTGGCGCAAGCTTTCCACGTCGAGCCTGGCCGTGGCCAGGCGTTCGATGGCGGCTGCCACGTCCGTTTGCACGGCGATGCGGGCGGCGGCCAGCTCGTCGCTGGCCTTGTCGCTGCGGCGCAGGGCGTCGAGCTTGTTGCCCACGTTGCGGTCGAATAAAGGCAGCGGCAGGGCCAGGCCGATGATGGCCTGGTTGCGCCCCAGCTCTTCCGAGCGCTTCATGCCGATGCTCACCGTAACGTCAGGCGTGGCGCGCCGCTGTTCCACGTCCAGCATGGCTTGCCGCTGGGCCAGCGCGCTGTGCGCCTGGCGCACGGCCGGTGCTTGCCCCAGGCGCGCCGCCAGTTCGCTGGCGGGCGGCAGTTCCGGCAAGGTTTCCAGGCGTCCCTCGGCCACGCTGAAGCGTGGCGTGGCGTTGCCCCACAGGGCGGCCAGACGCTTGCGGGCGCTGGCCAGGGTGCTGCGGGCCAGGTTCAGTTCCAGCCGCACGCTCGCTTCGGCGACACGGGCGCGGGTTTCCTCGACGGGCGAGGCCTTGCCGGCCGTCACCCGGCGCGCCGTGATGTCGCTGGCGCGCGCGGCCAGCGCTTGCGCGCTGTCGGCCAGGCGCAAGCCTTCCTGCGCCGCCAGCACGTCGACAAAGGCGGACGTGACGGCCGCGCGCGTGTCGGCTTGCTGCAGGGACAGGCCCGCTTGCGCCAGGTCTTCGCCGCGCTGGGCGACGGCCGTGCGGGCGCCGCGCTTGCCGCCCAGTTCGATCAATTGATTGAGCTGTACGGTGGTGCTGCGCGTGGCGCGCCGCGTGTCTTCCAGCACGGTTTGCAGTTCCGGATTGGGCCGGGCGCGCGCCTGCTGCAGGGCGCCGCCCTGGGCCGCCAGTTCGTGGCGGGCGGCGGACAAAGTGGCGTTGCCGCCCTCTGCCAGGGCCAGCGCGGCGGGCAAGGTCAGGGGGGTGGCAGGCTCCTGCGGAGCTTGTGCATGGGCAAAATTGCCGGCCAGCAGGCCAGCGGAGAGCAAGAAAATGAATCGGTGCATCGAATTCTCCAAAAGCATGGAAAAGAATTCGACGGGACGCGCAGGCCTGCGCCTGACTTACTGCGAAAAGTGATTGAAACGTCCCGTCGGCCTAGGCGGCCGACGACCAGTCAGGGCGCTTGGGAGCGTCCGGGATGTGGGAAGCGTAAAAGAAGGGGGAGGTGTCCGCGTTGACGGACGCCATGTCGCCGATGGGCAGGCTGGAGCCGGCTGGCAGCCATGCGTGGCCGATGCCGTGGCAGACGTTGCAGTCGCTGTGCGGCTGGCCTTTTTTGTCGCTGGCGGGTTGCTTGTCCGCATCTGCCTCGGCCTTGTGCTGGTGGCTGTGGTGGCCCAGGTGCTGCGCCGCCTTGCCTTCCTCGTGCAGGCAATACGCGCTCGCCGCGGCCCAGGACATCTGGAGCGGAAGCACGAACAGCAGCAAAATGAGGAAGAATCGGCGCATGGTGACGGCTATTGTACAGAAAGAAGCGCTTAGCGGGGCTGCGCGCGCCACGCCTTCAGCTGCGCGGCAATGGCCTTGCCCTGGAACAGTTGCGGCTCGGAATGCTCTTCCGTCTCCATGCCGCCTTCGCGGAAATCGGCCGCCTCGCGCGCGCGCACCAGCACCTTGGCCTGGTCGAACGCTTCGGCAAAGCCGGTGCTTTTGGGCAAGGCTTCCTTGAAATACGCTTCGCTGAAGTAGGTGAAATCGTTCTGGTCGTCGCAGCCGAACGAGGTGCGGTCGCTGCGCGCGGCCGTGATGATGAGGGTGTTGTCATCTTTTAAGGGCGCAATGAAGCCGCCCGCATAACAGGCCGAGATCACGATGACTTTCCAGCGGATGCCACTGTGCTTGAGCATGGACGCCAGCTCTTGCGCGGGCAGGCTGTGCAGGTCCATGCCGTTTTGCGCCAGCGCCAGTTCGTGCTCGGGCGAACCGTGGCTGGTGAGGAATAAAAACAGGATGTCGTTGGCCTTGTCCATCTTCGCGCCCAGGGCGTCGAGGCTGGCGGCGATGCTGGTGCGCGTAGCCATCGGCTGCTGCGCCACCGTGTTGCGGCTGTTGACCAGCATCAAGGAGCGGCCCACGGTGCCGTAATCGCGGTCGAACTGGCGCTGTACGAAGGCCGTTTCGCGGTGAAACACTTCCTGTGCGCCATCGCCGGCCACGCCCAGCAAATACAGATTGATTTTTTTCGCCGCATCGCGCGGCGCGATACGGGCCAGGGCGCCGTCGAGCAGGCTGCGCTGCTTATACAGGGCCAGCTCGATATTGTCGCGCGTGAGCTTGTCTGCGGCCGGGTCGTCCAACTGGCCTTCCGTCCAGTTGCCGCTGTCTTCGCGCCGGCCGTCCGCTTGCGCCACGGCGTAGCGCAGCACGCCCTTGCCGTCGAACTGGCCATTCTTGAAGCCGCCCCGGTATTCGTCGCCGTCGGCCGTGCGCAGCACGCCTACACCCTCGAATTTCCAGTCTTTCAGCTCGCCTTCGTAGTGGATGCCGTCGCTGGTGGTGACTTTGGCCTTGCCCTGCACCTGGCCCTGGACGAAGTCGCCTTCGAAGACGGTGCCGTCCGTGTCGGTCAGCTTGCCGGCGCCGTGCGGGCGCCAGTGCTTGAAATGGCCTTCGAAGGTGGCGCCATCGGCGCCCTGGAAGCGGCCTTCTCCCTCGAAGCTGCCCTTGACGAAGCTGCCTGCATAGATTTCGCCCTTGGGCGAGGTGTAGCGGCCGAGGCCATCGAAGGCGCCCTGACGGAACGCGCCCGTGTATTCGACGCCGGACGCCTGGCGCAGCTTGCCCTGGCCGGAAAACACGCCGCGCGCAAAACCTCCTTCGTAGAACGCGCCGCTCGCGTATTCGAGCCGGCCCTGGCCATGCATCTTGCCCGCGACGAGGGGGCCGAAATAGCGTCCGCCATCGGCCGTTTCCGCCGCCGGCGCCTTGGCTGGCGCGGCGCACAGCGGCGGCATGCCCAGCGCGGCAAAGGCCAGCAGGCCGGCGAGGGTGTAGGGGCGAAGCGAGGCGCGTAGCGTGGCAGTCATGAGGACGGTCTGGTCTGTAGGAAGGGGCCTAGTCTGCCACTGTATTGCCAGCATGGCAAATGCGCGCGTGGCGTGTGTTGCTCTGCCTCAAGGCAAGATTCTGCGTTTTATGCCGTGCCAAGGCTGGGCTGAACTGATAATATTGATTTTCAGAACATATACTTGCACAAGGTACATAGTCACCCATGGAAAGCCGTCTCAGCCGCCTGGAAGCCGTTCAAACCGTGTTGCTGGAAATCGGGCAACGCTCGAGTACCTGCAGCGATATCAGCGAATTCCTGCAGGCGGTGCATGCGGCGCTGGGGCGCATCATGTATGCGGCCAACTTTTACGTGGCGCTCAGCGACCATGACGACGGCCTCGTGCGCTTTCCCTACTTTGTCGATGAATTCGACGCCGCGCCCGATCCGGACGAGGGCGTGCGCCTGGCCAGCGCCGCGCAGTCGCCCACGGCGTGGGTCATCGTCAACCGCAAGCAATTGGTGATGACGGCCGACGACGACGCCATGCGCGCCATCGGCGGCGGCGCCTGGGGCGGCGGCACGGCGGCCGAGCACTGGATCGGCTGTCCGCTGCTGGACCAGCAGCACCAGGTGCTGGGCGCCATCGTCATCCAGAGCTATGACGCGCAGCACCGTTTCAGCCTGGAAGACCAGGCCCTGTTCGCGCTGATCGCCACGCACGTGTCGAGCGCTCTGCAAGGCATGCAAAGCATGGACCGCCTGGAAAAGGCGGTGCAGGAGCGCACAGCCTTGCTGGCGCACGAGGTGGCCGAGCGGCGCCGCGCGGAAAACCTGCAGCATGCGCTGTATGAAATCGCCAACCTGTCGGCGCAGGCAGCCGATGCGACGACCTTGTACGCGCGTCTGCACGCCATCATCAGCGAGCTGGTGACGGCAAAGAATTTCCTGATCGCCCTGTATCACCCGGACAACAAGGACATCACGATTCCGTATTTCGTCGACGAGAAGGATGCGCAGGCGCCCGTGAAACGTTTTCACTATGGCATCGGCATGAGTTCGTATGTGCTGGCGCGGCGCAAGGCTTGCCTGCTGGACGCCGGCAGCTATGCGGCGCTGGTGGCCAGCGGCGAGATGGACGAGCCGCTGGGCAATACCGGCATCGCCAGCTGGATGGGCGCGCCCATGCTGCTGGGCGAGCGCAAATATGGCGTGATCATCGTGCAAAGCTATGACGAATCCGTCGTGTATGGCCAGGCCGAACTGGACGTGCTGGCCTTCATGGCCAGCCACGTGGCCGTGGCGATGGCCCGCATCCAGGCCGACAGCGCCATGCGCCGGGCCAAGGAAGCGCTGGAAGAGCAGAACGCGGCCCTGAACAGCGCCCTGAGCGCCTTGCAGGAAGCGCAGTCGGAACTGGTGCGCCAGGAAAAGCTGGCGTCCCTGGGGCGCCTGGTGGCGGGCGTGGCGCATGAAATCAACACACCGCTGGGCATATGCGTCACGGCCACCAGCCACCTGGTGCAGGAATTGAAACTCACGCGTGAAGACATGGACGGCGGCCAGCTCGATGAAGACGGCTTGCGGCAGTTTTTCGACATCATCGACCAGACCCTGCGCATCATGACGACGAACACGCAGCGCGCCGCGGCGCTGGTGCGCAGCTTCAAGCAGGTGGCCGTGGACCAGTCCTCGGACGAATTGCGCAGCTTTAATTTGCGCAAATACCTCGATGAAGTCCTGCTGTCCTTGCAGCCCAAGCTGAAGGGCAAGCCGATCAAGGTGGAGATCGACTGCGCGCCCGAGGTGCAGCTGCGCAGCTATCCGGGCGCCGTCTCGCAGATCGTCACAAACATGGTGGTCAATTCACTCGTGCATGGCTTTGCCGAAGGCGAGCCGGGCAAGATCAAGATCAGCGTGCGCACAGCCGGCGAGATGCTGGAACTTGACTACAGCGACGACGGCATGGGCATGGACAGCGCCACCCTGGGCCAGCTGTTCGACCCCTTCTTCACGACCAAGCGGGGTTCCGGCGGCAGCGGCCTTGGTGCGCATATTCTGTACAACCTGGTGACGGGACCGTTGGGCGGGACGGTGAAGGTGGTTAGTGCGCCAGGGATGGGGTTGCATTACAAGATACGTTTTCCATTAGAACCACGTAGGTCGGATTAGGCCGCAGGCCGTAATCCGACGCCGGCGGCCAAAAATGGCGGGCCGGAGACGCGAGCCTGAGAAAATGCCGATGGCGGCGTTGCAGCTCCTTGCCGTACTGGCGTACTGGCGTACTGTCTGCGTCGCTGCGCCTTGCCCTCGACATTTTTCAGGCCCGCTTGGCCCGGAACGCCTGTGTTGGGGGCTTGGGCCGCAGCGTGGTTTGCTGGTTTGCTGGTGTGCGTATTGCTCAGCGACGTAGGTCGGATTAGCGGCAAGGCCGCGTAATCCGACAACATTGTTGACGTGGCCGGTGGTGGTGTCGGATTACGCGCAAGCGCTAATCCGACCTACTAATCCGGGAAACGTTGATTAAGCGCCAGCGCTGCATCGAGATTCTCAATCAGCAACTCCACATACTGCGGGTCGAGGTGGCTGCCGCTCACTTCGCGCAGGTAGCTGACCACGCGCTCCAGGGGCCAGGCATCCTTGTAGCAGCGCTTGTGCATGAGGGCGTCGAAGACGTCGGCCACGGCGGCGATGCGCGCGTATTTGTGGATGTTTTCGCCGACCAGGCCTTGCGGGTAGCCGCTGCCGTCGTATTTTTCATGGTGCTGGTGGGCGATCACGGCGGCCGCCTTCAGGAGCGGGCGTTGTGAGCCGTCGAGGATGGACATGCCCACCGTCGGGTGCTGCTTCATGATTTCCCATTCGGCGGCGTCAAGCTTGCCCGGTTTGAGCAGCACGGCGTCGGGCGTGGAGATTTTGCCGATGTCGTGCATGGGCGCCGCGTGGCGCAGCACCATGGTTTCCTCTTCCGACATGCCGGACGCCTGCGCCAGCAGCTGGCACACTTCGGCCATGCGGCGCACGTGATTGCCGCCTTCGTGCGAGCGCGATTCGACCACGTCGCCCAGGCGCAGGATCAGCTCGGCCTGGGTATCGGTGATTTCCTGCGTCAGCAGGATGTTGTCGAAGGCGATGGCCACGCCGGAGCAGAATACTTCCAGCAGTTGCGCATCGAGGTCGGAAATTTCTTCCACGCCTTTGAGTACCAGCAAGGACGCCTTGCCGCTGCTGTTGGGAAAGTAGCCGACATAGGTGTCGCCGTGCAGGCGCGAGATCTTGTTGCTCTTCGCATGGTCGAGCTGCGACAGCAGGGAAGGGCTGAGGATGCCGTCGTCCGTGTCGCCGATCTGCGCGAGAATTTCATAGTCTTGCTCGCCCGTGATGGCGCTGGCGCCGCGCAGGCGCAGCAGCATGCTCGTTTCCAGGCGCAGCAGGGCGACGACTTGCTGCAGCAGGCCGCTGGCGAAGTCGCGCAGGTTGCGCTGCTTGAAAATGTGCGCCGAGGCGGCGATGACGCGCTCGAGGCCTTCGCGGTAATGGAGCTGGGCCTGGCGCGCCTCTTCCACCTTCATGATGTCGCGGTAGGCGCGCAGGGCGGCAAAGGTGGTGGTAAACAGCTTGGTGCGGTCGAGCTCCGTCTTTTCCTTGTAGTCGTTGATGTCGTAGTTGACGATCACGCGTTCTTCCGGCGCCTGTCCCGGCTGTCCCGTGCGCAGCACGATGCGCGTAAACTGGTTGCCCAGGTCTTCGCGCATCCAGCGCGCCACTTCCAGGCCGCTGTCTTCGCGCTCCATCACCACGTCGAGAAACACCAGCGCGATGCCTTCTTCGCGCGCCAGCACCTGCTTGGCTTCGGCGCCGCTGTAGGCGTGCACGAAACTCAGGGCGCGGCCTTCCAGGCGAAAACGGCTCAGCGTCAGTTTGGTGATGTCATGGATGTCGGGTTCATCGTCGACGAGCAGGACTTTCCAGGGGGGTAACTTGGGTGAGGCTGAAGACAAAAATGACATAAGGGCGAGTTCCGCTAAAAGGCATAACTGACGCAATGCTGAGACGCCCGCGCCAGGCTAGCCTGTGCGCCACTACTGGCGTTGCGCGTTTTTCGGGCGCATTTTATCGATTGTAGACTGACGGCTTAGTATTAACAACAAGCAAGAATAATTGACTAAATTCATGCAACATGCATATCAAAAAAGCACTTTAAATCCCTGCTGGCGACACCATCTATACTTTATCGCTTAGGCAACTATATTTTCAAGACAATACTTTGTTTTAATTAATATTGCCAATGAATCTGTAAAAAAGTCTGTGGTCTAAGCCATGTTCGTTGCGCTGTGCAAGAAAAGTAACAATGTATTAGTTTCTCTTTAGAATGAAACTCATTGCGTTATAGTAAAACGTAAAAAATGGCCGGAGTGCCATCCACATTCTTGAAAGGACTCATCATGAAAACGAAAACAACGCGTACCTTCATTGCTGGTCTTGCCTTGCTGGCGAGCAGTGCCGCCTGGGCGGGCACGGAAGTGCATTTCACCAAGCCGGAACAGTTTTCGGACGTGTCTTTCGATCAGACGGAGCGTGAAAAAGTGCTCAAGGACTTGACGGCGCATTTCGAGAAACTGGGAGAGTCGCTCAAGCCTGGCCTGACCCTGAAGATCGAGGTGACGGATCTGGACATGGCTGGCCGTGAAAATCCCGCCATGCGTGCCATGCAAAATTTCCGCGTAATGAATGGACAGGCCGATTGGCCGCGCATGCGCTTGCACTATGTGCTGGAGCAGGATGGCAAGGTGATCGCCAACGCCGATGCGGCCCTGTCCGATATGTCCTATCTGACGCGCATCAATCGTTATGCGAACGGCGACAAGCTGCGCTACGAGAAGCGGATGATCGATGACTGGTTCTCGAGCACGTTTGGCACGCAAGTGAAACATCCGCCACGCAAATGATCTTGCCGTCGCGCGCGAGCCGCAGGGCAGCTAATCAACGCAAATAGTCAACGCAAATAGTCAACGCAAAAGTCAACGCAAGTAAGCCTGTTCGATGCGCGCCTGCTGGCCGCTATGGCGCAGGGCCAGCAGGGCGGCATTCATCTGCGCGATGAAATCGTCCTTGTAAGCCGGCCTGTTGCGCGCGCTGTAGGCGATATAGGTGGCTTCGGACGACAGTTCCAGCACTTCATGCAGGGCGAAGCCGTAAGTGGCCAGTTCACCCTGCAGCTGGCGCGCCGTGTGGCGCGCCGCGCCGCGGTCGCTGGCGTAGCAATCGATGCGCCGCAAGGCCAGTTTTTTCAGATTGGCTTCATTCCCCTTGGCCGCTTCCAGGTGCAGCAGTCCTTCGCGGGCTGGCGCCATCAGTTTTTCCGACAGCAGAAAACCCGTATTGACGCCGATGGTCAGGCCGGCAAAGTCGGCGGGAAACCGCGTGCGCGGCGTGCGCATGACGGCCTCATGGCAAAACAGGACCACCGATTCACGGTATAGCACGGCTGAATACGGTTGCACGTACGAGCGTTCCGTTTTGCGTCCGGGCGGAAACAGGCCAAAAACCTGGCCCTTTTCCAGCGCGTCGAGTCCCCGTTTCCATGGGCGCGGCTGCAGTTCCAGCCGGTAGTCTGGCATCGACATGGCCGCCTGGCGCAGGATGTCGACATACATGCCCTTGAAGACGCCGTTTTCCACATAGCTGTACGGTGCATAGTCGTCGTCGCCGTACAGGATGACGGTTTGCGGCGCGGCATGGCCGATGCCCGGTGGCGCCATCGCGCAGGCGGCGGCCAACAGGCAGGCGCCGGCGCGGCGCAGGTCAATTTTGCATATCATCCTGACAAGCATACAGGATGACGAGCAGAATGTATCGCGTCTCAGTCGATCCAGTTCACCTGTGGGAACTTGCTGCCGAAATCTTCCGGCATGGGCACGACCTGGCTGCGCTTGTAGTTGAAGAAGACAAAGCCGGACTTGGCCATGGCGATCAGGGTGTTGTCGCGCGGGCGCGTGATGCGGAAGGTGATGTCGCCGCCATACTTGTTGAAATCCATGACGCCCACTTCGAACAGCAGCTGGTCGCGCGCATGGGCTTCGGCGCGGTAGGTGGTGGCCAGGTCGGTGACGATGATGCCGGTGCCGTCCGCTTCGATGTCGCGCACGCCGTATTCGAACAGGAAGCGGGCGCGTGCTTCGGAAATCATGGAAATCATGGAATCGTTGCCGAGATGGTTGCCGGCGTTGATGTCCGTCGTGCGTACCGTCAGTTGCGAGGAATAGCAGTACTGGTCTTCAGGAAATTCAAGTTTCAAACGGGCCATGGTGTTCTCTTGGGCTGGGGCGCAGGGCGCGGCGGAAAAAATCCATTCTAGCCGGTTCCCCGCGCCCCGTCGAAAAACAGTCCCAGCCGCGTGCGCGGGGCCGCTTTACGGGTCTACGCTTATTTGCGCACAATCCTGTACACCTTGCCCGTGCCGCTCAGCATGTACAGTTCGTTTTGCGCGTCCTGGCCAAACGACAGGATATTGCCCACGTTCGTGATGCCCCAGTCTTTCACGGCCGATGCCGTGCCATTGCTATAGCTAAAACTTTTCAGCCAGGCGCTGCAGTAGTCGGAATACAGGTATTGCCCCGCCAGTTCCGGCAAGGCCGTGCCCCGGTACACATAGCCGCCCGTGATCGAACAGCCGTTGGCCGCATCGTTGCTGTACGTGATGGCGGGCAGGGCCAGCCCAGCCTGGTTGCAGCTGGCGCTGTTGTAGCATTGCGTGCCTTCCATGATATTCCAGCCATAGTTGTTGCCCGCCTGCCCCACGGGGCGCACGTCGACCTCTTCCCAGTTGGCCTGGCCCACGTCGGCGATGTACAGCAGCTGGGCCGGCACGTCGAAGGCGTAGCGCCACGGATTGCGCAAGCCGTAGGCCCAGATTTCAGGGCGTCCGCCCGCCGTGGCAAAGGGGTTGCCGGGTGGAATGGCGTACGGCTGGGCCACCGTGCTGGCGTTGACGTCCAGGCGCAGCATTTTTCCCAAGAGTACGTTGGTGTTTTGCGCGTTGCCGGGCGGATCGCCCCCGCTGCCGCCGTCGCCAGTGCCCGCGTACAGATAGCCGTCCGGGCCAAAGCTGAGCAAGCCGCCATAGTGGTTGTTGAACGTGGGATGGGGAATCGTGATGATGTTCAGCGCGGACAGGGGATCGGCCACGTTGGCGTTGCCAGCCGACACTTGCCGCCGCTCGATGACGATATCGCCGGCCAGGTTCGTGTAGTACAGGAAGAAATAGCCGTTGCTGGCGTATTGCGGATGGAAGGCCATCGACAGCAAGCCCCGCTCGCCGCTGGTGGTGGTGAGCGTACTGATGTCGAGGAAGGGCGTGCCCAGCAGGTTGCCGTTCTGCACCACGCGGATGCGGCCGGCCCGTTCGATAATGAACAAACGGCTGTCGCCGGGCGGCGCCGTGAGGAAGATGGGCACGCTCAAGCCGCTGGCCACTTCCTGCAGGCGCAGGGCCAGCGGTGCTGTGGCCGCGTACGTGACCGCCGCGCTGGCCGTCGCCCCCGCATTGACTTGCACCTGCTGCGTGACGGGCGTGGGCGCCAGCGTTCCCGTGCCCTGCGCCACGCTGGCGGCGCTGAGCGTGTAGGCGCCGGGCGCCAGGTCCGTGAGCGTGGTGCTCGCCGTCAGCGTCTTGCTGTACGACGCCGGTCCCGTGACCGTGACGGCGCCCGCCACGCCGGCCGGCAAGCCGCCGAGGGTGACCGTCAGGCTGCCCGTGGTGGCGCCAGGTGCAGGGTGGTGATGGCCGCCGCCACAGGCAGCCAGCAGGGACAGGCAGCATGCCAGCAGCAGGGCCAGCCAGGGCCGGGGGAGGCGGAAAGGTAGATGGCGCATGTCAGTCTCCTGCGGGAATGACGCAACGGCTGATCGAGGGGATGTGCCAAGAATGCGCGTCTTTGTGGCGGGAAGTTTGCGCTGGCGCAAACGTGCGGCGGCATCGGACAAATGCGCCGCGTTTTCAGACAAGCGCGGGGCCAGCTGTGCCACCGTGCCGGCAGCCGCCCGATAATGGCGCATCTGAAACCGAGCAGGAATGACACACATGAAAACCAAAGCCGCGATTGCCTGGAAAGCGGGCGCCCCGTTGACCATCGAAGAAGTCGACCTGGCCGGCCCGCGCGCCGGCGAAGTGCTGGTCGAGCTGAAAGCCACGGGGATTTGCCATACCGATTACTACACCCTGTCCGGCGCCGATCCGGAAGGCATTTTCCCCGCCATTCTCGGCCATGAAGGCGCCGGCGTCGTCGTTGACGTGGGCCCGGGCGTGACGACCCTGAAAAAGGACGACCACGTCATCCCGTTGTACACGCCGGAATGCCGCCAGTGCAAGTTCTGTCTGTCGCAAAAGACGAATCTGTGCCAGGCCATCCGTTCCACGCAGGGCCGCGGCCTGATGCCGGACGCCACCAGCCGCTTCTCGCTCAATGGCCAGCCGCTGTTCCATTACATGGGCACGTCGACCTTTTCGAATTACATCGTCGTGCCGGAAATCGCCCTGGCCAAGATCCGCGAAGATGCGCCCTTCGACAAGGTCTGCTACATCGGCTGCGGCGTGACGACGGGCGTGGGCGCCGTCCTGTTCTCGGCCAAGGTCGAGGCGGGTGCCAACGTGGCCGTGTTCGGCCTGGGCGGCATCGGCCTGAACGTGATCCAGGCGGCGAAAATGGTCGGCGCCGATAAAATCATCGGCATCGACATCAACCCGGCGCGCCAGGCCATCGCGCGCAAGTTCGGCATGACGCATTTCATCAACCCGAACGAGGTGGAAAACGTCGTCGATGCCATCGTGCAACTGACGGACGGCGGCGCCGACTACAGTTTCGAATGCGTGGGCAACACGACCCTGATGCGCCAGGCGCTCGAATGCACGCACAAGGGCTGGGGCAAGTCCTTCATCATCGGCGTGGCGGCGGCGGGCCAGGAAATTTCCACGCGGCCATTCCAGCTGGTGACGGGACGCGAATGGCGCGGTTCGGCCTTCGGCGGCGCGCGCGGACGCACGGACGTGCCGAAGATCGTCGACTGGTATATGGAAGGCAAGCTCAACATCGACGACCTGATCACGCACCGCCTGCCGCTCGAACGCATCAATGAGGGCTTCGACCTGATGAAGAGCGGCGAATCGATCCGTTCCGTCGTGTTGTACTAATCTTATCGGATGTACTCATTGCGCAACACTTGACGGACGGGGCAGGGCAGCACGCTGTACTTCGCTGCCTGCCCCTGCTAGTGTGAAGACATCACCGCCTTGCTTTGGGAGCCGTTCATGTTTGCCACTGCCTACCTCGCCACCTTGCGCCGCATGCTGCCCGTCTTCCTCGGCGCGGCCCTGTCTTCCCTGCTGGCCTTGTGGTGGAGCAATGCCGCCAGCCTCGCCACGCCCGCCATCTGGCTGGCGCTGCTGGCCACGTATCTGCTGTGCGCACTGCTGTTTACGCCGCTGGCCCGGCAGAGCCGCCAACTGGCCACGCGCCACGTGCGTCACGGCAAGCCGCGCTGAGGTCCTAGCGCGCCGTGCTGGAAAAGCGTTCGCGGTAATCGCGCGGCGTGATGGCGAGTTTCTTTTGAAACAGCCGGCGCAGCCTTTCCTCGCTATGCAAGCCCGCCTGCACGGCCACCTGTTTTAAGGAAGACACATTGTCTTCCAGCAAACGGCGCGCCACTTCGAAGCGGGCCGTGTCGATGAATTCCGTGGGGCTGGTACCCGTTTCGCGCTGGAACACGCGCGTAAAATTGCGCTCGCTCATGGCCAGCCTGGCCGCCAGCAGCGGCACAGTAAGCTCTTCTGCCAGGTGTTCCATGATCCAGCCCTGCAACTGGCGGATGGTGGGATGCGTCGTCATCTGGCTCGACAGGTGCACGGAAAACTGCGACTGGCCGCCGGGCCGTTTCAGATACACGACCAGGTCGCGCGCCACTTCCAGCGCGATATCGCGGCTGAAATCGTCTTCCACCAGGGCCAGGGCCAGGTCGATGCCGGCCGTCACGCCGGCCGACGTCCAGAATTTCCCTTCCCGCACGAAAATCGCATCGGCATTGACCTGTATCAATGGATAGCGCTGACGCAGGCTGTCCACGGCGCTCCAGTGCGTGGCGGCGCTCTTGCCGTCGAGCACACCGGCCTCGGCCAGGAAGAAGCAGCCCGTGCACAGGGCCGCCAGGGTGTCGATGCGCGGCGCCGCCTCGGCCACCCAGGCGGCGAGGGCGGGGATGTCCTGCAAGACTTGCTCGACGTGGTGGCAGCCGACGATGACGGCCAGGTCGGGCAGCCGGCTGGCATCGAGCGCCTTGCTGGCATGCAGCGACATCAGGGTGTCCGACTCGACCGGGCCGATGGCTGTCGACACGATGCGCACGTCGTAGCCGCCGGGCAGATTGCGCAGGCGCAAATGGGTGTTGGCGTAGTCAAACACTTTCATGGCGCCGATGGCTTCGAGCGCCTTGAAGCCGGGATAGACGATGATGTCGACGGTGCGCAGGGGGAATTCTTTGGGGCTTTGCTTGATCATGCGATATGCGCGAGGGGGATAAATACTGCCATAATGCAACAACAGCGATGGCGTAGGTTAGCATGAAATAACCGGCGCGCCCGCTGGCTCCCCACCCACCGGATTCCTCGATATCGTGCGCTTACTTCACATTTTTGCCGCCCTGACATTGCTGCTGGGCTCATCCCTTGCCCACGCGGCCACGCTCAACTTCAATGGCGGCGCCGTCAACAACTGCAGCCAGAGCCAGGATGGCTTGCAATACACGTGCACCTCGCTGGCGCTGACCTCCACCGACGTCATCGTCATCGGCAGCGCGTATGCCGTGACGGTCAACAGTTCGCTGGCGATGAGCTACAACCAGGGCTTGACGATGAGCGGCAATGCCACGCTGACGGTCAAGGGCAATCTCGATATCAAGGACATCAATCCGCCGAACCTGAAAGTCACGGGGGGCAACCTGACAGCCGAGGGCGGCACTTTCCTCATGGGCGCGCAGGAACAGACCATCACGGCAAATGTTTCCGCCACGACCATCAAGATGGGCTCGAACAACGTCAAGGTGACGGGCAAGATCAGCGCCAAGGGCCCCGTGGAAATCGCCTCGGGTTCCGTCATCAACGGGCCGATCAGCGGCACCATCGTCAATATCCTGCCCGCCAGTACCCGCATCCAGGGCGATATCACGGCCAGCGTATCGCTGACCATCGGTTCCGGCAGCCAGGTGACGGGCAATCTGAAATCGCCGACGATCGACCTGAAGGCGTCCGGCCTGCTCGTCACGGGCGACGTCGACGCCAGCAATTCCCTGTCGATCGCCTCCGGCAATGGCATCAAGGGCAATGTGGACGCCGGCGAGGTGACGCTCGACTCGTCCAACGCCTATATCACGGGCAACGCCAAGGTCGACCACATCACCCTGGGCTGGCAGGGCCGGGTGCAGCAAACCATCACCTGCAAGGCATATACGCCATCGAACCCGTGCAGCTGCGTGACGAACAATAGCGGCTGGGCTTTCAATGAACCGATGGGGCCGAAATGCGGGCCCGGTACGCCGAGCGGACTGCACCATTTCCAGATCGAGCACCCGCTGACGGCGCTCACTTGCCAGGTGCCTACGGTGAAGGTGACAGCCTGCGCCGATGCCAGTTGCAGCGCGGTCTACAAAAATGGCGTGAATGTCACCGTCAGCCCGGGCGGTGTGCCGACGCAGATCGATACCAGCGGCGTCAACGCCAATGTCACGGTGCGCCAGACCACGGTGGGCATGGCTACCCTGAGCCTGGTCAGCACGCCCGCCACGACGGGGGCGCTGGTGTGCAAGAGCGGTGGCAACACGAGCAATTGCCAGATCAGCTTTCTCTCCAGCGGCTTCCAGGTGAGCGGCATTCCGCGCTACGCGGAAGAGGCGGGCGCACTGGAAATCAGCGCCTTGCAGACTTCGTCCGGCAATAGGGACGTTTGCGTGCCCATGTTCACCGGCCAGAACATGGACTTGAACCTCACATGTGCGTACAGCAATCCGGACAAGGGGACATTGCCTGCGCGCATCTTTGACAGCGCCAAAAATAGCTATGTTGCCCTGGCGGCCAGCGACCAGAGCAGCTGCAGCGGGACGAGCACCAAGGTGAGGGTGACGTTCGGCGCCAATGGCGTGGCCAAGCCGAACATGCTGTATGCCGATGCGGGAGCGCTGCTCCTGACGGCCTCCTACAAACCGGACAGTGGCAGCGACAAAGGTTTGGACATGAGCGGCAGCGGCACGGTCATCGTGGCGCCGCAGCAGTTCCTGTTGACGAAGCTGGCGCCGACGCAACGCGCTGGCCTGGCGGCAGCGCCTCTCGTGGCGGGGACGCCCATCACGTTATCGGCCGTCAACGCGCTCGGTGCCGTGACGAAGAACTTTGGCAACGAAAGCGGTGTCGCGGTGCAAAAAGTCGTGCTCGGCAATATCCTGCTGGCGCCGGTCTACACAGACGTAAGCAATCCAGAAGTCGGCGGCGATCTCGATTTCGTGAAGAAAGGGGGCGTCATCGCGGCGCCGCCGCTGGTCTGGCCCGAAGTGGGCAAGATCAATTTCACGGCCGCGCTGCAATACGGTTATCTGGGCAGCGGCCTGACGTCGCCGGGGACGAGCGATGCCGTACTCTTTTATCCGCACCACTTTGTGACGGAACTGGTGGTCAAGAAAGTGGACCTCCCGGGGGGGACGAAGACGGAGTTTCCTTTCCCGTGCAGCGCGCCGTTCGCCTGTGCCGGCGACCGTGCCGTGTATTCGCGCCAGCCTTTCGATCTGACCATCCGTTCCCAGACCTCGGGTGGCGTGGACACCAAGAATTTTGACGCCAGGAATGACGTCATCAACAAAACGCAAGTGACGCTGGTCCCGTATGACGCGGCCACGGGGAAGAACAGCTATCCGCCCACGGCGCCATCGGGTAGCACGCTGACGGATGGGGCAAAAGCACCTGCGGCCGTGACGGGCGTACCCGTCACCAGTTTCAGCAATGGCGTTGCCTCGGTTACGCTCGCCTACAGCTTCCCTTCCGCCTATGCCGTGCCCAAAGAGCCAAAGGCACTGGCATCGCCGACGGGGCTGCTGCTGCGCGCGACGTATGCCTACCCGGCGGCCGGTAATGTGAGCTCGGCGCCGGCCGATGGCAAGGAAGCGCAGCTGACCGTGCTCACGGGCCGCCTGATGGTGCCGCATGACTACGGTTCCGAGCGCTATCCCGTGCGTCTGGCGGTGCAGGCGCAGTACTGGGATGGCAAGACCTGGGTCACCAGTCTGCTGGACAGCATCAGTGCGTTCGACAACACGCTGGTGGTGTTTGCCAATTGCAAGAAAACCCTGGTATGCAAGGACTTTTTATTGCCCAATAACACTATTGTCACTTATACGGTCGACAAGGGTATCTTGCCGCCAAATAGACGCCTGATCCTGGCGGCGCCCGGCGTCGGCAAGAGCGGCAGCGTCGATGTTTCCGTGCCCGGCATTGCGTACTTGCCCAGCACCGTGGGCACCGTCGTCTTTGGCGTCTTCAAGTCGGGCCCCGTGATTTACCTGCGCGAGATGTATTAGCCTGAACCAAGGGCGGGGGCAGGCAGCGCGAAAAACCAGTAACATGCCTGGCTGTGGCATTTCCTCCCCCAACCTCAGACTGGAGTTTTCTATGAGCACAACTTCGCAGTGGATCGATATCGCCGGCCCGGACGGCAGCTTCCAGGCTTACCTGGCCGTGCCGCATGTGGGCAAGGGTCCCGCCATCATCCTGTTGCAGGAAATTTTCGGCGTCAACGAGCACATCCGCGCCGTGGCCGACCAGTACGCGGCCGATGGCTACGTGGTGCTGGTGCCCGACCTGTTCTGGCGCGCCGGCGCACACATTGAGCTCGGCTATGACGCGGACGGCTGGAAGCGCGCCGTCGAACTGATGCAGGCCACCGATAATCCGCAGGCGGACGCCGATATCGCCGCCACCATCGCCGCCCTGCGCGCGCGCCCGGAAGTGACGGGCAAGCTCGCTTCCGTCGGCTACTGCTTCGGCGGCCGGTTGTCGTTCCAGGCGGCCGCGGCTGGCCTGGTCGATGCGGCCATCGCCTATTACGGCGGCGGCATCCAGAACAAGCTGGACCTGGCTGACAACATCAAGGTGCCGCTGCTCATGCATTTCGGCGGCCAGGACAGCCATATCCCGCCGGAAGCCGTGCAAAAGATCGCCGAGCGTTTCGAAGACCGGCAAGACGTGGAAATCCATATCTACCCGGGCGCCGAGCACGGTTTCAATTGCACCCACCGCGACAGCTACCAGCAGCGCGCCGCCGCCCAGGCGCATGGCAATTCCCTGATTTTCTTGGCGGAAAATCTGTAAGACTGCCTCGCCAGACTGGCCAGCCGTTATTTTCCGCCCAGCAGCAAAGCCGCATGGGCGCTAAAATAGCGGCTGTGCCGGGCAACTCCGGCCGGCCGGGCGCGGCGCCCGGCAAACCTGGATGAGGAACCGAATTAAAGATGGCCCAAGTAATTGTTTCTGTAACATTGGCGGCAAGCGCCGAACGAGTGTGGGATTTTATCGGCGGCTTCCAGTCGCTGAATGAATGGTCGAGCTCGATCAAGACCAGCCTGTCCGAGCACGGCGGCAGAGTACGCCGCCTGAAAACCACGGACGGCGCCATCATCGCCGAACGCCTGCAAAGCTACAGCGAAGCGGACAAGAGCTACAGCTACACCATCGTCTCGGGCCCGATCCCCGTCAAGAACTACCGTTCCACCCTGCGCGTCACGGGCGAACCGGGCGCGAACGAGTGCGTGGCGGAATGGTCGAGCGAGTTCGACGCGGCCGAAGGCGTGGAAGAGGTCATGGTGGGCGCGTTTCAGCATCTGTATGAAACGGCGTTTGTCGACCTGAAACGCATCATGGCGATTTGAACGCTCGTAGGTCGGATTAGCGGCAACGCCGCGTAATCCGACACCACCACCGGCGCCAACAATGTTGTCGGATTACGCGGGGCGATGCCCCACTAATCCGACCTACGCTTGACGTTACCGCTTTACCTTCCCAAACGCCTCGCCCTTGTTCCATGTCGGCAACTGCTTGTCATTCGCCACTTCATAGCCCAGGTTCAGGGTGAATTGCGCCTGCTGCACCATGCCGGACAAGTCCCACGACGGCTTGTACTCGTCGCTGACCTGGTGGTAATCCTTTTTAAACGCCACCAGGCGCTCGCCTGAGGCTTTGGGCTCCTGGACGAAGTCGAACGAACCGTCGCCGGAAAACACGGCCGAGCCCACGTTGAAGGCGGGCACGCCGGCCTTGGCAAACGCAAAATGGTCGGCCCGGTAAAACGCGCCGGACAGGTCGGGGATGGTCGGCGCCAGTCGCAGACCCATGCGCTTGGCCACCTTGGCGGCGCTGGCGTACAGGCTGCTGCGTTCGGCGCCGGCCACGCCGATGTCGTGCGTCTTGCCGACGAAATTCATGCTGTCGAGGTTCAGGTCGGCGGCCGTCTTGGCCAGTGGCCATAATGGCGCGCGCGTGTAGGCCGTGCTGCCCAGCATGCCCGTTTCCTCGCCGGCCGGCCACAGGAAGATCTGCGTGCGGCGTGCCGGCTGTTTCACCGCCACTTGCGCCATGGCCAGCAAGGCGGCCGCGCCCGAGGCGTTGTCGATGGCGCCGTTGTAGATATGGTCGCTCTGGCCGCTGCGTTGGCTGCCTTCGTCATCCTTGCCCAAGTGGTCCCAATGGGCCGAGTAGATGACGGCTTCGTCCTTGAGCTTCGGGTCCGTGCCCGGCACGATGCCGGCCACGTTGAATTGTTCGATGCTGCGCACCTGGTTGTTCAGTGCCACCTTGACCGTCGCGTTCAATGCGACGGGGCGAAATGCGCGCGTTTCCGCCTGTGCGCGCAAGGCGTCCAGGTCTTGCCCGCCGGCCTGGAACAGGGCGCGCGCCATGTCTTCCTGCAGCCAGCCTTCCATCGCATTGCCCGCGCCAGCCAGGTTGAAGCGCTCATGGCCGAAACCGTTGGCCGGCACCGACCACGGATACGACGCCGATGCCGTCGTGTGTATCAGCAGCACGCCAGCCGCGCCCTGGCGCAGCGCTTCTTCGTACTTGTAGACCCAGCGGCCGTAATACGTGAGCGACTTGCCGGCGAAGCGCTGCGGTTCGGCGCTGGTCGGCTGCGGGTCGTTGACCATCATGATGACGAGTTTGCCCTTCAGGTCGGCGCCCTTGAAATCATCCCAGTTTTCTTCCGGGGCGCGAATGCCGTAGCCGGCAAACACGACGGGCGCGTCGAACGCCACTGTCTGCTGGCCATTCGCCGCGCCAAAGACGATGTCCTGGCCGAAGGCGGGAGACAAGGTCTTGCCGCCCGCGCTGAAGGTGACTTTGCTCGATGGCAAGGCCTTGCTGCCGACAATGGTCAACGCCTGGCGATACGTGCCATCCTTCAACGGTTGCAGGCCGGCCACGGCCGCCTGCGTTTCCAGGTAGCGCACGGCCAGATCGCCGCCGCGCTGGCCCGTGCCGCGTCCTTCCAGCAAATCGTCGGCCAGGAAGGACAGGTGGGCGCGCAGGGGCGCCTCGGCAACGAGCGGCTGGGCGAGGGTAGCCGTGCTGAACAGGCTGGCGGCGAGGATGAGGGGAAAGCGCATGACAACTCCAAAAGTGAATACGGGAAAGCAAAGCAGCGGCAATCTTACTCTACCGCAATGCTCCAGCGTAGCGCGCGGCGTGCGTGCGCCATTGCGGCCACAATGGCTGCTGGTCCACCGACAAGGAGCGTTCCATGACACCCCCTGACTTGCATTCAAGCAATACCCTGCGTACCGCCGACGGCACATTGATCCACTACAAGGACTGGGGCAGCGGCCCGCCCGTCGTCTTCAGCCACGGCTGGCCCTTGTCGTCCGACGCCTGGGAAGACCAGATGTTTTACCTGGCCTCGCACGGCTACCGCGTCATCGCGCACGACCGGCGCGGCCACGGCCGTTCCAGCCAGCCCTTCGACGGCAACGACATGGATACCTATGCCGACGACCTGGCCGCCCTGATCGCCGCGCTGGACTTGACGGGCGCCACGCTCGTCGGCCACTCGACGGGCGGCGGCGAAGTGGCGCGCTACATCGGCCGCCATGGCACCGGGCGCCTGGCCGGCGCCGTGCTGGTGGGCGCCGTGCCGCCGCTGATGCTGCAAACCGCGGAGAACCCGCTGGGCTTGCCGCTATCCGTTTTTGACGCCATCCGCGCCGGCGTGCAGGCCGACCGCAGCCAGTTTTTCCAAGATTTGAGCGAGGCCTTCTATGGCTACAACCGGCCCGATGCGAAGCCCTCGCAGGGCGTGCGCGACGGTTTCTGGCGGCAAGGCATGCAGGCGGGCATGCCGGCGTCTTACCTGTGCATCAAGCAATTTTCCGAGACGGATTTCACGGCTGACCTGGCCAAATTCGATGTGCCGACCCTGGTGATCCATGGCGACGACGACCAGATCGTACCGATCGCCGCCTCGGCGCGGCGCACTGCCGAGCTCATCATCGGCAGCAAGCTGCTCGTGTATGCGGGCGCGCCGCACGGCCTGGCGACGACGCACAAGGACAGGCTGAACGAGGACTTGCTGGAATTTTTGCGCCACTCGGTCGATGCGGCAAGCAATATCGAGGCGCACCTGTAAAACCGGCATATCCATTGCAAAACACATAATATTGTTTGATTTTTGCACCAATTGCGTGCGGATCGCCGATTTTTCTGCGTTTTAGAATGCAAAAAATGGCGTTCTGCCGCCTCGTTCCACCCGGTAAGGTCCAGTAAAGAGTAAACTAGCAGATACACTCTTTCGCATTGGGCGATTCGAGCGAACTTGTGAGTGATTTCATGTCTGATACACCAATTTCCTTATTTTCCGACCTTAACCTGAGCGAGCCGCTGATTCGCGCGCTCAAGGATGTCGGTTACGAAACACCGTCGCCTATCCAGGCGGCCACGATTCCATTATTGCTCGCGAACCGCGACGTGCTGGGCCAGGCGCAAACAGGCACGGGTAAGACCGCCGCCTTCGCCTTGCCGATCCTGTCGCGCATCGATCTGAAACAAAGCTCACCCCAAGCCCTGGTCCTGGCACCGACGCGCGAACTGGCCATCCAGGTCGCCGAAGCGTTCCAGGTGTACGCCACCCACATCCCCGGCTTCCACGTGTTGCCGATCTACGGCGGCCAAAGCTACGGTCCGCAGCTGTCGGCCCTGCGCCGCGGCGTGCACGTCATCGTCGGCACCCCAGGCCGCGTCATCGATCACCTGGACAAGGGCTCGCTCGACCTGTCCAAGCTGAAAACCCTGGTGCTGGACGAAGCCGATGAAATGCTGCGCATGGGCTTTATCGACGACGTCGAACGTATCTTGAAAGAAACCCCGGAAGGCCATCAAACGGCCCTGTTCTCGGCCACCATGCCTTCCGTCATCAAGCGCATCGCCACGACCTACCTGGTGAACCCGGCCGAAGTGACGGTCGCCGCCAAGACGGGCACGGCCGACAACATCCGCCAGCGCTACTGGCTGGTGTCGGGCATGCACAAGCTCGACGCGCTGACCCGCATCCTGGAAGCGGAAGCGTTTGACGGCATGATCATCTTTGCCCGCACCAAGCTGGGTACGGAAGAGTTGGCCGGCAAGCTGCAAGCGCGTGGCTTCTCGGCTGCCGCCATCAATGGCGACATCCAGCAAGCGCAGCGCGAGCGCACGATCCAGCAGTTGAAAGACGGCAAGATCGACATCCTCGTGGCAACCGACGTGGCCGCCCGCGGCCTGGACGTCGAGCGCATCAGCCACGTCGTCAACTATGACGTGCCGCACGACCCGGAAAGCTACACCCACCGCATCGGCCGCACGGGCCGCGCCGGCCGCAGCGGCGAAGCGATTTTGTTCATCACCCCGCGTGAAAAGAACTTGTTGAAAGCCATCGAACGCTCGACCCGCCAGCCGATCGGCATGCTGGAACTGCCGACGATCCAGGCCGTCAACGACGTGCGTATCGCCAAGTTCAAGGAGCAAATCAGCGAAACCCTGGCCCTGGGCGAGCTGGAACAGTTCCAGTCGCTGATCGAAGATTTCGAGCGCGAGCAAAACATTCCCGCCATTGAAATCGCCGCCGCCCTGGCGAAGATGGCGCGTGGCAATACGCCGCTGCTGCTGGACAAGAACAAGGCGCGCGAGCAAGCCACGTGGCAGGACGACCGTCCTGTGCGCCAGGATCGTTTTGAGCGCAACGACCGTCCGGAACGGGGCGACCGCTTCGACCGTAACGAGCGCAGCGACCGTGGCGAACGCCCGGCCTTCCCGAAAAAGGAACGCATTCAACGTCCAGCCGACGCCGGCATGCAGACCTTCCGCATTGAAGTCGGTCATCAGCATGGCGTGAAACCGGGCAATATCGTGGGCGCCATCGCCAACGAAGCGGGCATCGATTCGAAAAACATCGGCCGCATCGAAATCTATGACGACTACAGCGTCCTGGACTTGCCAGACAGCATGCCGAAAGAATTGCTGGATCAGCTGAAAACCGTGTGGGTCGCGGGCCAGCAGCTGCGCATCAGCCGTGACGGCGACGCGCCGGACCTGGCGCCGCCAGCCGCGCCACGCAAGCCGTTTGCCGCCAAGTCCGCGCCAGCGTTCAAGGATGCGCCAGCGGACGCGGGCGACGCAGCACCTGCGCCGCGCGCGCCGAAGAAGGAACGTCCACGCCCGGGCGTGACGGCTTACCGCATCGAAGTGGGCCGTGAGCACGCCGTGACGCCAAGCAACATCGTCGGCGCCATCGCCAACGAAGCGAACCTGGAAGCCAAGCATATCGGCCGCATCGATATCTTTGACAACTACAGCGTGCTGGACCTGCCGGAAGGCATGCCGCCCGAAATCCTCGACCATCTGAAATCGGTCATGGTCTCGGGCCAGAAACTGCGCATCAGCCTGGACGATGGCACGACGGAGCGCAAGCCTGCGCCACCGCGTCCGAAGTCGCCGCGCAAAACCTTTAAGTAATCCATCCACACGGGCGCTCCGGCGCCTGTGTCGCGGATTGGAGACACATCCCTCACTGGCGCGTTCGCGCCAGTTTTTATTTTCCCTCAAGAAATGAATATTGTTGCCGCGTTATTGTTGGCGGCAGGCGTCGCCATGCGCCGGCCATGACGGCAGTCTTCCTGCGTCTTTTTATCGGCACATACGCCGTATTTATCGCCTGCCGCGCAGATACATAATTTTTTATTAATTATTGTGTGTGCGCGTAATTTGAATTTTGCATTCAATAAAATCAATCAAGTTGAATCAAAGTAAATTCTAAAAAATAAATGAATTGGTTTTTATTAAATTATTTGACCAGTGTCACTGTCGCCGAAGCGATATATCAAGGGTGCTTGATGTGGTATATTGTTTTTATGTTTTTGTTATGCTAGTTGAAAAAAAATAGAGGAGCGACGATGCGGGTCAATACGCCTATCACGCAAAATGAATACGTATTAAATGAAGGCATGACGATTGTTTCCACGACGGATTTACAGGGAAACATCAATTACGCTAATCAGTATTTCATTGAAGTCAGCGGTTTTTCAGAAATGGAACTGCTGGGTGCACCACAGAATATCCTGCGTCATCCCGATATGCCGGCCGAAGCGTTTGCCGACCTGTGGGACACCATCAAGACGGGCATGCCGTGGACCGGCATGGTCAAGAACCGCTGCAAGAATGGTGATTTCTACTGGGTCTTCGCCAATATCACGCCCGTGATCGAAAACGGCCGCCCGATCGGTTATATGTCCGTGCGCACCAAGCCCTCGCGCGAGCAGATCAACGAAGCGGCAGCCCTGTATAAAAGTTTCAAAGACGGCAATGCCGCCAAGCTGGCGATCCGCAATGGCCGCGTCGTGCGCCAGGGCTTGGCCGCCAAGCTGGCCGAATGGCGCAAGCTGACCCTGTCCCAAGACCTGGCCTTCCATTGCATCGTCTTTGGCGTGGTGCTGGCCATCCTCGGCTGCGCCGTGTGGAATATCGATGGTGACACGAGCACGGCCACGCGCAGCTGGCTCAGCGGTGCCGCCGCCGCCGCCGTCGCGCTGATGCTGTATTTCTGGGCCCATCTGCACAATTCCCTCGTCGCTCCGCTGGGTGACGCCGTCACGATGGCGCGCAAGATGGCCGGCGGCGACTTGACGGGCGTCATCGACAAGGTGCGCGACGACGACATGGGCCAATTGATGGCGGCCTTGCGCCAGACCAACATCAACTTGCACAGCATCATCGGCGACGTGCGCGCCAACTTCGAGGATATCCGCATCACCACGGCGGAAATCGCCACGGGCAATATGGACTTGTCCAGCCGCACCGAATCGCAGGCGTCCAGCCTGGAACAGACGGCGGCCAGCATGGAAGAGCTGACGTCCACGGTGCAAAACAGCGCCGACCACGTGGACACGGCCAACAAGCTGGCGGCGCAGGCGTCGACCGTCGCGGCCAAGGGCGGCACCATCGTCAGCGAAGTGGTCACCACGATGGACGAGATCAGCACCTCGTCGCGTAAGATTCTCGACATCATCGGCTTGATCGATGGCATCGCCTTCCAGACGAATATCCTCGCCTTGAACGCGGCCGTGGAAGCGGCCCGCGCGGGCGAGCATGGCCGCGGCTTTGCCGTCGTGGCCGGCGAAGTGCGCAGCCTGGCGCAGCGTTCGGCTACCGCCGCCAAAGAGGTCAAGAATCTGATCGACCATTCGATCGCCACCGTGAATGCGGGCAGCGTGCTGACCAGCAATGCGGGCGCCACCATGACGGAAGTGATCGCCTCGGTGGCCCGCGTGACGGAAGTGATGGACGAGATTTCCTCCACCACGCGCGAGCAGAACCAGGGCATCGGGCAAGTCAACCAGGCCGTCATCCACATGGATGGCATCACGCAGCAGAATGCGGCGCTGGTGGAGCAGGCGGCTGCGGCCGCCAGCAGCCTGGCGCAGCGCACCGAGAGCGTGGCCCAGTCGATCGGCATCTTCAAACTGAAGGCCTCGCCCAAACGCAAGGCTGCCGGTGTGGGGCGCAGCGTGGGTGCGGGCGTGGCGGCAAGGGCGCTGTTAAAGGCCAGGTAGCAAAATGCTGGGGTCAGTCACTGCGTGATCGGAATGCTCCCCATTGGGGCGCATTCCCCCGTCGGGTCTGACCCTGGGTTTTGCCTGTGGGGTACTCTTACTGCTTCACCCGGTACACTTCCCCGCTGCGTACCTTCTTCACCACCCCATCCCCGCCAAACAAAATCACATATTCTCCCTGCGCGCCCGAGGCGGCCGGGTAGGTGTACATCCACACTTCATTGCCGCTGTCGAAACGGATGGACGTGCTCTCTCCCAGCGCGGCGCGCACCTGTTCGCGCGTGCTGCTGCCTAGTTGCACCGTCTGTTCCAGGGTAGCGTAAGGCACGTTTTTGCTTGCCTGCAAGGCGCGCGTGCCCGAGCAGGCGGCCAGCAGCATCAGCACGAAGACACTGACCCACTTCATGGCGCCACCTCGTCCATATAGCTAAATTCCAGCAGGGTATCGTCGGGCCAGCTGCTGTCCCACAGGGGCGCGTAATACGTGCGGTCAAGCAAGACCTGGCAATCGCAATAGGGCAGCGAGGCGGGGGTCTGCTCGCCGCCCGCGTACAGCATGGTGAACGGTAGCGTAACCCTGCGCTCGCCATGCACGAGGGTCACGCCGAACAGGGGGCGCTCCGTGAAGAACAGGTAGTTGCCGTCCGGCTCGGAACACACCTTGTCCGTGCTGTAGAGCATGCTGGACAGCCAGGCGATGATTTGCGGGTCGTTCGAGATCAGGCCCGAATCCATGCCGGCGCGGCATTCCAGGCGCAAGTCGCCCAGGCGCCGCGTGCCGGGCGGCAAGCCGGGCGTGATCACTTGCGCGCGCCAGCTCATGGTGGTGGCCTTGCGGTTGGCGATCAGCACGGCGTCTTCGCGCGCGGCCTGCGCATTGCGCACGGGGGCAAAGCTGTTGTCCTCGGCCAGGGGCAGCGGAATGCTGACGGTGTCGCCGGCGATGCGCAGCCGCACGCCCGTCATGTCCACACCGGGCTGGCGCGGCAGCAAGCGAAAGCGCAGCACCGCTTGCGGCGCCAGCGCATGGTCGCGCTCGAAGCGGTCCACGCCCTGCAGCATCTTGCGGTAGGATTTATCGACGGGGTCGCGCGTGGCGTCCACTTTGACTTGCGGCACGGGCGCGGTTTGCGCCAGGGCAACCGGGCCATGGAGCAGGCAGGCAAGCAGCAGGAAGAGATTAATACGCATGGCTTGATGCTACGCTTTTTTGCGCGGCAGCCACGCACGCGTGAGTGTCTCAGTATTCGCTGTATTTGCGCGCGTCGCCGCGCACCTGCTGCGCCGGGTATTTCTGTGCGTTCAGTGCCATCTTTTCCAGCACGGCAGCGTGCAGGTCGACGCCGCTCTTGTCGGCCAGGCGCACCAGATACATCAGCACGTCGGCCAGTTCGTGGCGGATGCCCGTGCGCTTGGCATCGTCGAGTTCAGCGTCCGCGCCCGTGGGCAGCCACTGGTAGTGCTCGACCAGTTCCGCCACTTCCACGGACAGGGCCATGGCCAGGTTTTTCGGCGTGTGGAACTGATCCCAGTCGCGTTCGTCGGCAAAGGCGCGCAGGCGTGCGCGGATATCAAACAGGCTGTCGGCAGGCGCGTTCATGCCGCCGCCTGCAGAGGTTTTTCCATGAAGACACTGAATGGATCGTCGGGATAGTCGCCGTACGGCCCGCGCCGCTGGTAGCCGTGGCGCGCGTACAGGGCGATGGCTGCCGGCTGGTGGATGCCCGTCTCTAACGTCAGCAAGCGGCAGCCGCGCGCCAGCGCCTGCTCTTCCAGCAAGCTTAGCAGGCGCCTGGCCAGGCCCAGGCCGCGGCTGTCCGGGTGCACGTACATGCGCTTGACCTCGCCGAAATCGGGCGTGACGACGATGGCGCCGCAGGCGCGCGCGCGGCCATCGGCATCGCGGGCGACGGCGAACAGCAGGGTATCGGATGGCACCGATGCCAGGTCCAGCGAGTAGACGCACTCGGCCGGGTACAGGGTTTGTTGATACGCATCAAGCTCGGCGATCAGGGTTTGCACGTCGGCTTGCTGCGGCGATTCCAGGCGGATGGTCATGGGGAGGTCGAATGAATGGGACTTCCCCCATGGTATCACTGCGGCCGCGCCAGGCGCATCGTCAAACCGATGGGCGACATCACAAAACCCATCAGTTCCTGCGCCTCGCCGCCATCGGGCGTGTCGACGCCGGCGATGTCGAAGCTGCCTAGCAGCATGGCCATGGCGATCTTGATTTCCAGCAAAGCCAGATAGCGGCCGGGACAGGTGCGCAAGCCCCCGCCAAACGGCATGGCGGCGCGTTTGTTGTTCGCCTCGGCGCTGCCCTCCAGCCAGCGCTCGGGCCGGAACGCTTGCGCGTCTGGAAAGTGCGCATCGGACACGCTGTCGTGGCGCATCACGCACCACAGCATGCTGCCGGCGGGCACGGCCACGTCGCCCACCACCGTGTCGCGCAGCGCTTCGAGCGGAATGTAGGGCGCCACCGGTTTCAAGCGCATGGCCTCGCTGGCGCAGGCGCCCAGGTAGTCGAGGCTATCCATTTGCGCCACGCTGAACTGTGCCACGTCGGGCGCCAGGCGCCGCACTTCCTCGCGTGCCTTGGCCAGGCTGTGCGGATGGCGCTGCAACAGGTAGATGATCCAGGAAATCGTGTTGGCCGTCGTGTCTTCACCGGCCAGCAGCATGGTCAGCACATTGCCGGCCACGGCGCGGTCGTTCACGCCGCTGTCCTTTTCGTCGGCGGCGGCGATCATGGCTTCGAGCAAGTTCGGTGGCCGCACGCGCCGCGCGGGGTCGTGCGCCATGCGTTCGCGCGCCTGCTGCACCAGTTGCGCCACGGCCACGTCCAGCGCCGCCACGTCGCGGTCCAGGCGCCGGTCGACGGGCAGCTTGACGTAGCGCCAGTACGGCAGCATCGACAGGCTGCGCCGTGCCACGGCCGGCAGGATGGCGTCCAGGTGGCGCTGGATCACGTCCTCGCCCGATTCCAGCGTGTTGACTTCGCTGCCGAAGGCCAGGCCGGCGATGATGTCGACCGTGTAGCGTTTCAGGTCGCCATCGAGGGCGATGGCCTGGCCTTGCGTGGCGGCATGCTGCCAGCGCCGCTGCAGGCGCTGCGCCACCGTCACCAGCGCGGGGAAATACGCCTTGATGGCGCCCGGCGCCATGCCCGCCATGACCATGCGGCGCTGGTTGCGCCACTCGCTGCCCTCGGCCAGGAAGACGCCGGGGATGCCGCCCATTTCCACCGAAATCGTGTAGCTGCCGAGGGGGCGGCGGAAACCGTCCGGGCGGTCGCGCAGCACGGCGGCCACGGCCTCGCTGTCGGCCACCACCAGCACCAGGGTGCGGCCAAACCAGGCGCGCACGAAAGGGCCATAGCGGCGTACCCAGCCTTCCACGTCGCGGTGGATGCGCGGCAGTCTCACTTGCATGGCGTTGCCGATGATGGGCAAGGCGAATGGCCCCGGCAACTGGCGGATCTGGCGCAGGGTGGCGGCGGGTGCAGGTGCGGTGACGTGGTCGAGTGGCGGCATGGCAAGCTCCTGTTGTCGTGGAACGATGGCCTGACTGTAGCGCGCTTGCGCACGCGCGTCTTGAACGAATACGACATGAACGAATATGACAGGAACGAATACGACATGAACGAATACGACAGCGCGCGCGGCGCCGAAAATTGCCGGTACAATCGTCGCCATGCCTGCCGCCCCCACGCCCCTGACCCGTTTGATCGCGCCGCGCACCGCGCTCGCTTCCTGCGTGCGCGCCTTCCTCGTGCGCGACACCACGCAATGCGCGCCGCTGCCGCCCGCGCAGCGCCTGAACCGCTTTCCCGCCACGCCCATGTGCTGCCTGCTGTGGACGGTCGCGGGCGATGTCGAGGCTGCCGCGCCGGCTCCCGACCTGCTGCACGTGCGCATGCCGCCCGCCCTGTTCAGCGGGCCGCGCGGCTATCCGCTGGTCAGCTACAACCCCGGTCCCGTGCACTCGTTCATGGTGATGCTGTATCCGGCCGCCCTGCATGCGCTGACGGGCATCGACATGGCGGCCCTGTTCGACCAGGTGCGCCCGCTGGCACCGCTGTTCGACGCCGACTGGCTGGCCTTGTCCGACGCCGTGCTGGCCGCACCCGACGATGCAGCGCGCGTCAGGCTGGTGGAGGATTTTCTCGCGCCGCGCTGGGCGCTGGCGCGCAAGGGCGGCGACCAGCCGGCCGGCGCCATCCAGGACTGGGTGCGTCGCCTGGGCGTACAGGCGGCCTCGACGGGCTTGGCCAGCGGCGCGCGCAATATCGAGCGCCGCATCAAGGCCTGGGCCGGCCAGCCCATGCGCACCCTGCGCCGCATGCGCCGCGCGGAACAGTCGTTTCTCCACGCACGAGAATCCATGCTGCAAGGCAACGCTTCCTGGACCGATATCGCCGCCGAGGGCGGCTACGCCGACCAGGCCCACCTGTGCCGCGAAGTGCGCGCCATCACGGGCCTGAGCCCCACGGAACTGGCGCGCGCCAGCCGCGAGGATGAAAGTTATTGGGTCTACAGGATTTGGGCGTAATCCGGCCGGTGGTGATGTCGGATTACGCGGCGTACCGCCGCTAATCCGACCTACCCGTGGTGGCGAGAGGTGATGGATTAGCGTGGCAGCGCCACGCGTAATCCGACAACATCGTTGGCGTGGCCGGTGCTCATGCCGGATTACCGCTCGCTGTACACCTTGCCCTTGGACAGGGTCACTTCATGATGTCCCGCGCCGGGCGCCATCATGGGGAAACAATTTTCTGCGCCATGCACGCGCACGTCGAGGAAATAGGGGCCGCTCGATGCCAGGCAGGCCGCCAGTGCCCCGTCGAGCTCGTCGCGCCGGCTCACCGTGTGCGCCTGCCAGCCGAAGGCGCGTGCCAGGGCGACGAAGTCGGGCAGGGCTTCCGTGTAGCTGTGGCTGTAGCGCTCGCCGTGGTGCAGTTCCTGCCACTGGCGCACCATGCCCATGTAGCCATTGTTCGACAGCACCACTTTCACGGGCAGGCGGTGCTGCACGGCCGTGGCCAGTTCCTGGATATTCATCAAAATCGACGCGTCGCCGCTGACGCACACGACGCATTTTCCCGGATGGGCGATCTGCGCGCCGATGGCGGCTGGCAGTCCATAACCCATGGTGCCGGCGCCGCCCGAGGTCAGCCAGCGGCGCGGCTGCTCGAAGCGCAGGTGCTGCGCGGCCCACATCTGGTGCTGGCCCACGTCCGTGGACACGATGGCGTCCTTGCCATCGAGCGCCGCCTGCAGCCGTCGCATCAGCGCCTGCGGTGCGATCACGTCAAGCGTGTCGTCGAACGCCAGCGAATCGTGCGCGCGCCAGCCATCGATGCGCTGCCACCACGGCTGGCGGTCGGCCAGCAAGCGGCCGCGCAGCTGCGCCAGCAGGGCCGCCAGCACGGGCGCGCAATCGCCGCGCAAGGCCACGTCGGCGCGTACCACCTTGCCGATCGATGCCGGGTCGATATCGATGTGGATGACCTTTGCGCCAGGACAAAAGGCGTCCAGCCTGCCCGTCACCCGGTCGTCGAAGCGGGCGCCGACGCAGACGATCACATCCGCATGGTGCATGGCCAGGTTCGCTTCCAGCGTGCCGTGCATGCCCAGCATGCCGAGGAAGGCCGGGTGCGCGGCGGGAAAGGCGCCCAGGCCCAGCAGGGTCAAGGTGCATGGCGCGGCCGCCAGTTTCACCAGTTGGCCGAAGGCGGCACAGGCATCGAGGCCGGAATTGATGAGGCCCCCGCCGCCATAGAACACGGGCTGGCGCGCGGAGGCGATTAGGCTGGCGGCTTGCTCGATATCGGCCGCCTCGGGCAGGGGAGCAGGGACGGCTGCGAGGGATGGCGGCGGCGTGTGGTCCGCAACGGGCGCCAGTTGCATATCCTTGGGAAAATCGATCAGCACGGGACCGGGCCGCCCTTGCGTGGCTTGCGCGTACGCTTCGTGCACCACGGCCGCCGTTTCCTCGGCCGTGCGGATTTGCCGGTTCCACTTGGTGACGGGGCGCGAAATGCCCAGCGCGTCGCATTCCTGGAAGGCGTTCGTGCCGATGCTGGTGGTTGCCACCTGGCCGCTGATGCAGATGACGGGTATCGAATCGCACAGGGCGTCGAGCAAGCCCGTGGTGGTATTGCTCATGCCGGGGCCGGACGTGACGAAGACGACGCCGGGCCGGCCCGTGCTGCGCGCATACCCTTCTGCCGCGTGCACGGCCGCCTGTTCGTGGCGCACCAGCACGTGGCGCAGGCGCGGTTGCGCGTGCAGCGCATCGTACAGGGGCAACACGGCGCCGCCGGGGTAGCCGAAGACGGTGTCGACACCCAGGGCCAGCAGGGTGTCGATCAGGGTGCTGGCGCCGTTGCGCGGCGCAAGATCGTGGGCGGGAGCGAGGAGGGGAGCGGGATCGGGTTTCATGTGTCTATTTTCTGCTTGCCCCGGCAGAAAAGGCTGCTGGTTTTCTCGTATAGAATGCAGACTTCAGCAAAATTTGCTGTGAAATAAGGATATGACAGAATGAAGCTGGATAAATTCGATCTCGCCATCCTGACGGCCCTGCAGCAGGATGCCCGCATCAGCCTGCACGAGCTGAGCGCCAAGGTGGGCCTGACCTCGTCGCCATGCTGGGCGCGCATCAAGCGCATGGAAGACGATGGCGTCATCGAGGGTTATACGGTGAACGTCAACGCGGCCAAGGTGGGGCTGGCCGACACCGTCATCGTGCAAGTCACCCTGGACGACCATTCCGACCAGGCCCTGTTCGAATTCGGCCACGCGCTGGCCATGATCCCGGAAGTGCTGGAAGCGTTCCTTGTTTCCGGCGACTACGATTACTACCTGCGCATTGCGGTGAGCGACACGCGCGACTATGAACGCCTGCTGCGCGAGCGTTTATACAAAATTCCCGGCATCCGCCACAGCAAATCGAGCTTTGTCTTGCGCCAGCTCAAGCAGAGTTACTTGCCCTTGCAGCGTTAGTTCCCCGCACGGCGGGAGTTTTTCCCTAGTTCATCGATGGTGGCTGTCCGATACTGGACAGACATAAAAACCATGATAAAAACGGGGATACGCATGAAACTGACTTTATTCGCCGCTGCGGCCATGGCGCTGTGCCAGGCGCAGGCTGCCGAGCCTGCTGGTGCCAGCCTGGCCGCCTCGGGCGACTTGCCCACCGTTATCATCACGGGCAGCATGCCGCTGCCCACCGTGGAGCAGGCGAGCGACACGTTCGCCGCGCCCGTGCAGACGGCCAGCGCGCAGCAGATCGCCCGCAGCGGCGTGCTGGACTTATCCGCCTTTCTGCGCCGCAACCTGGGCAGCGTTGTCGTGAACGAAGTGCAGAACAACCCGTTCCAGCCCGACGTCAGCTACCGCGGCTACACGGCGTCACCGTTGCTGGGCACGCCGCAGGGCCTGTCCGTGTACCTGGACGGCATGCGCCTGAACCAGCCGTTTGGCGACGTCGTCAGCTGGGACTTGATCCCGCGCATGGCCATCAAATCGCTGACCCTGATGCCGGGTTCGAACCCCTTGTTTGGCTTGAACACCCTGGGCGGCGCGCTGGCCCTGCAGACCAAGGATGGCAAGAGCAGTCCCGGCACCGCCATCGAGGCGCGCCTGGGTGCCGATCAACGCCGCGCAGTGGAAGTTGAACATGGCGGCAGCAATGCCCAAGGCTGGCACTGGTATGTGACGGGCAACCGTTTCAAGGAAGATGGCTGGCGCGACGATTCCCCGTCCGACGTGCGCCAGCTGTTCGGCAAGCTCGGCTGGAGCGATGCGCGCACGGACATTGCCGCCACCGTGGCCCACGCGGACAATGCGCTGACGGGCAACGGCTTGCAGGAACAGCGCCTGCTGGCGCGCGATTACCGCAGCGTCTACACCAAGCCGGACTTGACGCAAAACAGGTCGACCTTGCTGAACCTGACGGGCAAACACCAGGCCAGCGCTGCCTTGTTATTGTCCGGCAATGTCTACTACCGCAAGATCGACACGCACACCTACAACGGCGACCTGAACGACGAGTCGCTCGACCAGTCCATCTATCAGCCCGGCGCGGCCGAACGGGCCGCCCTGGCGGCGGCCGGCTACACGGGCTTTCCCGCCAGCGGGGCGAATGCGGGCAATACGCCGTTTCCGAAATGGCGTTGCATAGCCAACGTGCTGCTGAACGACGAGCCGGCCGAAAAATGCAATGGCATGATCAACCGCAGCCATACGCAGCAGGAAAACTACGGTTTTTCGGGCCAGTTCACGGCGCTGGCCGACCTGGCGGGATCGCGCCATGCCGTCACGGCCGGCGCCGCCTTCGACACGAGTCACGCCACCTTTCGCCAGACCAGCCAGTTCGGCTACCTGAACCCGGACCGCGGCATCACGCCCGTGGACTTCTTTGCCGACGGCACGCAGATCGGCGACGACGGCACGCCAGTGGATAACCGGGTCGACTTGAGCGGGCGCATGCGCACCTGGAGCGTGTATGCGAGCGACAGCATCGCGCTCAAGCAAGACTTGACCCTGACTGTTTCCGGCCGCTACAACCGCAGCACCGTGCGCAACCGCGACGCCATCACGCCGGGCGGCGGCAGCGGTTCGCTCGATGGCGATCACCGTTTCAGCCGCTTCAATCCCGCTATCGGCCTGGCCTATGCGCCGGCTGCGGGCGTGAGCGCCTATCTCGGCTACAACGAAGGCAGCCGCACGCCAACGGCCATCGAGCTTGGCTGCGCCGACCCGGAAAACCCGTGCCGCCTGCCCAACGCCATGGCCGGCGACCCGCCCTTGAAACAGGTGGTGACGAAGACATGGGAAGCGGGCGTGCGCGGCCAGTGGGGCGAGCTGGCCCGCTGGAGCGCGGGCCTGTTCCGCGCGGAAAACCACGACGATATCCTGTTCGTGGCCGACAACCAGGCCGGTTTCGGCTACTTCAAGAATTTCGGCAAGACGCGCCACCAGGGCGTCGAGCTGGCGCTGGACGGCAAGGCGGGCGCGCTGGACTTCGGCGTCAACTACACGTGGTTGCAGGCGACGTATCAAAGCCGGGAAACCGTCAACGGCAGCGCCAACAGCAGCAGCGATGCGGAAGCGCCTGGCCTGGAAGGCAATATCGTCATCACGCCGGGCAAGCGCATTCCTTTGACACCGAGCCATATTTTCAAAGCGCACGTGGATTATGAGGGCGGGCGCGACTGGACGGTGGGCCTGGCCATGACGGCCGTGTCGAGTGCCTATGCGCGCGGCAATGAAAACAATGCGCACCAGGCGGGCGGGCCAGCGTACCTGGGTGCGGGCAAGAGCGGCGGTTACGCGGTGTTTGAACTCAATGGAAAATACCAGCTGACACGTCAGCTGAGCGTGTTCGCCCAAATCAATAACCTGTTCGACCGCAGATATGCGACGGCAGCCCAGCTGGGCGCGACGGGTTTCGACGCCAACGGCAATTTCGCCGCCCGGCCACTGCCGGCCGTGAACGGCGAGTATCCGATGGTCAACGCGACCTTTTATGCGGCCGGCGCGCCGCGCAGCGTGAATGCGGGCTTGCGCTACGTGTTTTAAGGGTGGATCTGTTCGATGACGCCATTGCGCAAGGCCAGGTGCACCAAAGCGGCGGGGCCAGGCACGTCGAGCTTTTCCCTGATGCAAGTCTGGTGGTTGGCCACCGTCTTGCTGCTCAGGTGCAGCAGGCGGGCGCAGTCGGCGGCGCTGCGGCCTTCGGCCAGCAGGCGGAAGATTTCGAATTCGCGCTGGCTCAGGCTGCTCAAGCGCTGCGCTTCCATGTTGGCCGTGCCTTGCAGCACGCCGGGCGCGCTGTGCGGGTCGAGGTAGCGCCGTCCCGCGTGGGCGGCGCGCACGGCGTCGACCAGGTGTTCCGGGTCGGCCTGCTTGCTGACGAAGCCGCAGGCGCCGCCGTCAAACGCGCGCGCGATCAGCTGCGGCGTGTCGTGCATGGTAAACACCAGCACGCGGGCGCCGGCGTCGCGGGCGAGCAGCTTGCGCAGCAATTCCAGGCCGCCGATGCCGGGCATGGACAAATCCGTCACGCAGACGTCGGGCGCGTGCTCCTGGTACAAACCATACGCCGTTTCGCCATTGCCCGCCTCGGCCACGACGGCGATGTCGCCGCCCTGCTCCAGCAGGCGCCGGTAGCCCGTGCGCACCACCGGGTGGTCGTCGACCAGCATCACGCGGATCGGGGTCATGGCCGCGTTCATGCCGCGCACCGTGCCGCCAGGGCCACTTCGATGCGCAAGCCGTTGCCCAGCGCGCTGATCCAGCGGATATGGCCGCGCAGGCCGGCGACTCTTTCGCGCATGCCCAGCATGCCGAAGCCATCTGCTGGCGTCTTGTCCGGGCATAAACCCCGGCCATTGTCTTCGATGGCCAGGTGCAGCACGCCGTGCGCATCGGCGCGCAGTTCCACCGTGGCCCGGTCGGCACCCGCGTGGCGCGCCACGTTCGTCAAGCCTTCCTGCACCAGGCGGTAAATGGCGGTGGCGGTGCTGTCGTCGAGGCTGTCGGGGATGGCCTGCGGCGCGAAATGGCAGGCGATGCCGTGCTGCTGGGCCCAGCTGTCGCACAGCGCCTGCAGGGCCGGCGCCAGGCCCAGGCTATCGAGCACGGGCGGACGCAGCCGACGCAGCATCGTGCGCACCATCGCATGCAGCGCTTCCGACGAGCGCGCGATGCTGGCGGCGCACGCCTGCACGTTCGCCTGGTCGCCGTCGCGCGCGCGCAGGATGTAGCTGGCGGCGGCGCGGATGGCCGTGCAGTCTTGTCCCACTTCATCGTGCAGCTCGCGCGCCAGCGCGCAGCGCTCCTCTTCCTGCGCGCGTAGCAGACGCTGCGTGAGGGCGCGGTTCTGCGCCAGCAGCAGCGCCACCTGGCGTCCGCGCCGCACGGCGAAGCCGGCCAGCGCCAACGCCAGCACCAGCAGGCTCAGAGCCAGTTCATCGAGTTGCCAGTGCTCCTGGCGCCAGAGTGACTGCGTCAGCCGTTCGGCCAGGTCCAGCCTGGTGGCCAGCAGGAAAAAAGCCAGCGCCAGCGCGCAGCACAGCAGAACAGTCCGGCGCGGCCGGGAGCGCGCGCTTGCCTGGGCGCCAAGTTGGTAGTGTTCCATGATGCTGCTCCCTGAGCACGGTAGATGTCCTTGTTGTGCAAGCTTCATGCCATCGGCGCAAGGGCGGCAGCGGTGGATCAGGCGGGGCGGCGGGGACAGGCAAGTGTTCCAGGATGGAACAGGTGTACCGCGATGTAACGCAGGGGACGACGCGGCAGGCGCGGTTTTCGAGCTTATCCGAAGTCGCGCCGGCGCGCTGGCGCATGCGCCTGCAGTGCGAAGCATTGTTGTTCAAATGTAACGTTGAGATTCCTCAAACTTTCATAGATAAAACAAAACAAAGTTTCGCGGAGTTAGATAAAAAATAAATAAATGATATTAAAAATATGCTATTTGTTTTATGCGATTTGCTATATTTGTTGACACTTTTGTGAAAAAGCTGAAAGCGGGCGCCAGACCTGCCGACCTATCTATCCACAACAATCAAGGGAATAGAATGCATCGTTCATCACATGCGCGGGTATCGCCCGCCACCGCCAATACATCCGCTACCCGCGGTCGCGCCACCATCCTTGCCGCGCTGGCCACCTTGTCCGTGCTGGCCTCGGCGCCGGCCATGGCCGGTGTCCTGACCTTCGACAACTTGCGCCCCGACGTGTATGAAAGCGGCCAGACGCTCAATACGTCGAGCTACAACCTGCTGTTCCTGGCCGATCCGACCACGGCGGCCGGCGGCGGCGTCAGCGGCGTGGGCGCCATCCTCGATGGCCGCGCGGGTTCGTCATGCGATATCGCCGCCTGCCCGCAGGGCGCCACCGGCAACTACCTGGCTATCCTCAACGATGGCGGCGTGAACTTCGCGCGTGCCGACCACCAGGCATTCACCCTGGCCGGTTTCGATTATTCCTTCATCGCGCCTGTCTCCGGCTTGCCGAACCAGAATTGGGGCCAGCTGCAGCTGAGCGGCACCCTCAGCGACGGCCAGGTGATCAGCACCTCGCTGGCGTTTCCCGGCCAGGGCAGCGATGGCAATTACTTTTTCCAGAGCGCTTCCCTGCTGGGCGGTTTCAGCAACTACGCGTTTACGGGCCTGACCTTCAATGCCTGCATTTTCAATGACACGGGCGCATGCAGCAATTCCATCGATTTTCCCGCCTTTAACCAGGGCCAGTTTGCGCTCGACAATATCAATGTCAGCGCCGTGCCGGAACCGTCGACCTACATGCTGATGCTGGCCGGCCTGGGCGCCATCGGCATGCTGTCGCGCCGCCGCAGCGGCAAGTTCGCCGCTGCCAACGTGCAAGGAGCGTGAGATGAGATTACGTCCCGTTTCACTCGGCATCCTTCTGCTGGCCGCCAGCCTGGCGCAAGCGGCGCAGGCGCAGGAACGCCGCTCCTACATCGTGCAACTGGTCGACAAGCCGGCCGCCACCTACACGGGCCAGGTCGACGGCCTGGCCGCCACCAGACCGGCGCCGGGCGCGCGCATCAACGTGGGCGCCGCCGATGTGCAGGCCTATTTGAACTACCTCGACACCAAACAGGCCGCCGTGGCCGGCACCGTCAGCGCGGCGCAAATCACGCACCAGTACAGCGTCGTCTTCAACGGCTTTTCCGCCTTGCTGACGGACGATGAAGTGCGGGCCCTGAAGAAAAACAGCGGCGTGGCCAGCATCAGCGCCGATTCCATCCTGCAGCTCGACACCAGCTACACGCCCAGCTTCCTGGGCCTGGACAAGCCGGGTGGCATCTGGGAGCAACTGGGCGGCAAGGCGCACGCCGGTGAAGACATCATCATCGGCATCGTCGACAGCGGCATCTGGCCCGAGAACACGGCCTTTGCCGACCGTCTCGACGAGAATGGCGTGCCCAGCCACAGCGGCGGCAATGTCGTGTACGGCGCACCGCCGGCCAGCTGGCAGGGCACTTGCCAGACGGGTGAAGGTTTTAGCGCCGAGAATTGCAACAACAAGCTGATCGGCGCGCGCTACTACCGCGCCGCCACCTCGGCGCTGCACTGGACGGAATTTCTGTCGCCGCGCGATTCCGTCGCCGGCCTGACGGGGCATGGCGGCCATGGCACGCATACGGCGTCCACGGCCGGCGGCAACAACGGCGCCCTGGCCACCTCGAACGGCGTCTCGCTGGGCAAGGCGTCCGGCATGGCGCCGCGCGCCCGCATCGCCGCCTATAAAGTGTGCTGGACGGCAGCCTCGACGGGCCGCAACGGTTGCGCCACGGCCGACAGCGTGGCCGCCATCGACCAGGCGGTCAAGGATGGCGTCAACGTCATCAACTTCTCCATCGGCCCGAACGCGGGCGGCGGCGCCTTCGACGAACCGACGGAAGTCGCCTTCCTCGGCGCGGCGGCAGCTGGCGTGTTTGTCGCCACGTCGGGCGGCAATTCCGGCCCGGCCACGCCGGCACCCGACGTGCCGGCGCCCGTGTCGCACATCAGCCCGTGGCTGGCAACGGTCGCCAATTCCACCCACAACCGCCTGTACGCTGCCAACGCCATCCTCAGCAATGGCACGAAACTGGAAGGCGCATCGAACAATGCGAATACGCCGGCGCTGCCGCTGATCCAGTCGCGCGACGCGGGCCTGGCCGGCGTGCTGCCGACGGACCTCAATCTGCTGCGCTGCTTTGGCGTGGCCGATGCCACCTCGGCGTATCTGGATCCGGCGAAAGTGGCGGGCAAGATACTCGTGTGCGACCGTGGCGGCAACGTGCTGGTCAACAAGAGCGCGAACGCCAGGACGGCAGGCGCGGCGGGCGTGATCATCGCCAACGTGGCCGGCGGCGCCAACACCATCATCAACCAGGCGCACGCGCTGTCGACCGTGCACCTGGCGCAGGCGCAGGGCGACGCGCTGAAGGCTTTCATGGCCGCGACGCCCGATGGCACGGCGGCGCTGGGGGAAATCCATACGATCCCCGACACGACGGTGCAGGCGCCGATCGTCAGCGACCGTTCCTCGCGCGGGCCGAACGTGGCCAACGCGAACATCCTCAAACCCGACCTGTCGGCGCCCGGCACCAACGTGCTGGCCGGCGTGACGGCCGACCTGTCGCAGGCGCAGCGCGATGCCGTGGCGGCAGGCGGCGTGGCGCCGGCGGCCGAGTGGGATTTCTATTCCGGCACCTCGATGGCCAGCCCGCACGTGGCCGGCGTGGCGGCATTGCTCAAGCAGCAGCATCCTGACTGGTCGCCCGCGGCCATCAAGTCGGCGCTGATGACGACGGCCTTCAGCACCTATTCGGATGGCTTGAACGGTTCCGTGTCGTGGGATGCCACGGCGAAGAATTCGGGCCAGCTGCCGTGGGGCCAGGGCGCCGGCCACATCGCGCCGAACAGCGCGGCCGATCCGGGCCTCGTGTACGACATGTCGGAAATCGACTATGCGCGCTTCCTGTGCGGCCTGAACCTGAAGGTCTACAGCGCCGCCACGTGCCAGGCCATCGGCGGCATCGCTGCCTACAACCTCAACCTGGCATCGCTGACGGCGGCCAACGTGCTGGGTACGCAAACCCTGACGCGCACGGTGACCAACGTGGGCGCCGGCAGCGCCGTCTACAACGTCTCGGCCAGCCTGCCCGGCTATACGGTGGCGGTGACGCCAACGAGCCTGAGCCTGGCGCCGGGCGCCAAGGGCCAGTACCAGGTCAAGCTGACGCGCACCACGGCGCCGGCCAATACCTGGACCTACGGCGCCCTGAGCTGGACGGATGGCACGCACACGGTGCGCAGCCCGCTGACGGCGCGCGGCACCGCGCTGGCCGCCATTCCACTGGTCAGCAGCGAAGCGGCCACGGGCAGCAAGGTGCTGACCCTGGGTACGGGCTTCTCGGGCCCGCTGGTCGGCGTCAAGTCGGGAATGGTCGAAGCCGTGCGCCAGGCGCGCACGATCGGCCAGGCGGCGACGGGCGCTGCAGCCTCGGCTGCCTGCAAGGCGGGCGGCGCCACGGGTGTGAACGTGCACAACGTGGTGATCCCGGCCGGCACCCTGGCGGCGCGCTTTGCCACCTACGATGCGGAAACGACGGGCGGCGCGAATACCGACATGGACATGGAGGTCTATAACGCCGCCAATGTGCTGGTCGGCAGCAGCGGTAACGAAAGTTCCAATGAGCAGGTGGAACTGCGTCTGCCGGCCGCCGGCACCTACAAGGTGTGCGTGATCGGTTTTGCGCCGCAAAACGGCCAGGCCGACTACACCTTGTCGTCGTGGGTGCTGGCGCCGGGCTTGTCGAATGGCGGCTTCAAGGCGCTGATGCCGGGCACGGCCTACACGGGCGGCACCGCGACCGTTTCGCTGAGCTGGTCCAACCTGGCCGAAGGCACGCGCCACCTGGGCGCCGTTGGCTACCAGGTGGCTGGCGTGGTGCAGGGCGTGACGGTGGTCGAGGTCAATACCAATGATCCCGTGCCGCTGTTCCAGAACGCGCGCGGCGCCAGGCCGGTGCTGGCGGAATAAACCGTTCATTGTGTGAACGCAAGGCGTGCCTCCGGGCACGCTTTTTTTTAGGCTCTGTCATCGGCAAGTAGGGAAATGTCGGAATCTTCCTGTGGCCGTGCTGTCTGACTCTGCATACTCACCTCACAGGGAGCAGAAGATTATGCGGCCAGCCGAATGGATCAGTTTTATCGCGCAGTTTGCTCATTTGAGCCAGCGCCAGCGTCAGGCGGGCATTGCCCTGCTGCGAGGTAACTCTCCACACGACGCGACCGTCGCGCTGCTGGAAAGTGTGGCGCAGTTGCGATTGGCCTGTCCCGCCTGCCACTCGGTGCACTTGCACCGGCACGGCCATGCGCACGGCCTGCAGCGCTACCGCTGCGTGCCCTGCGGTCGCACCTTCAATGCACTCACCGGCACGCCGTTGGCCCGCTTGCGCCATAAAACCTTGTGGCTCGACTACACCGATTGCCTGCTGGCATCGGATTCCGTGCGCAAGGCGGCGTTACAGTTAGGCGTGCACCGCAACACCACGTTCCGCTGGCGCCACCGGTTTTTGTCGTTGGCAAAAACGGACCGGCCGCATGGTCTGCATGGTATCGCCGAGGCAGACGAGCTATATCTGCTGGAATCGGAAAAGGGATCCAGAAACATGACGCGCCCAGCCCGCTGCCGGGGCGGCCATGCCCACAAGCGCGGCATTTCCAATGAACAGGTCTGCATCCTGGTGGCGCGCGACCGCACGGGGCAGACCCTCGATTTTGTCACGGGAAAAGGGGCATTGACGAAAGCGCAGCTGCATCATTGCTTGTTACCCGTTATCGACAAGGACGTGCTGCTGGTGACCGATGGCCACGCCGCCTACCGGGCCTTTGCGAGGGAAGCGGGCATCAGCCACCAGGCCGTCAACTTGCGCGCCGGTATCCGCGTGCAGGGCGCCGCCCACGTGCAGAACGTCAACGCGTATCACAGCCGATTGCGCGAGTGGCTGCAGCCCTTTCACGGCGTGGCGACGCGCTACTTGCCGAACTACTTGGGATGGCGCTGGATCCTCGACGCCAGGCGTATCCGCTCACCGGAAACGTTATTGAAAGCAACGCTGGGCGCATTCCCACATCTGACGGTGACATAGCCTTTTTTTTATGCACGCCCCCCGTTCGGGAGGAATAGCACTTGCATGGCGGTAAAGCCAACGGTATCTTGTCGGATAGCCATGGCTTTGTGGCCTGGCATTCTTGGGGAGTCGCGCGTGACCAGTTTCCGCACCAATACCGATCGCCTGCTGGAAGTGCGCCTGCAGGATGAAAAAGTGCTGGCGATTGCCGGCGCGATGGTCGCCTACACGGGCGCCATCAAATTTGAAAAGTCCCTGCTTGGCGGCGAGGGCCTCTTCGGCGCGCTCAAGCGCAAGGTGACGAACGAAGGCATGCAGGTGATGCAGGCCGCCGGCACGGGCACCGTGTTTTTCGCGCAGAATGCGGCCGAGATCACCGTCATGGCACTGGCCGGCGAAAAGCTGACCATCGAAAGCAGCAGCCTGCTGGCCTATGACACGAGCCTGAAGACGGGCACCAGCTTTGCGGGCTTGCGCGGCGCCAGCTCGGGCCAGGGCCTGTTTTCCACCACCGTCGAAGGCCACGGCAACCTGGCCGTCATTTCGCGCGGCAACCTGATCATGCTGGAAGTGACGCCGGCGCACCCGCTGCGCGTGGACCCGGACGCCTTTGTCGGCTTCAAGGGCGATATCCGCCAGGAATTCGTTTTTGATGTCAACTGGCGCACGATGATCGGCCAGAGCTCGGGCGAATCGTACCAGCACAAATTCACAGGTCAGGGCGTGGTGTTCATCCAGCCCGCCGAACGTTAAGTCAGCGAGGACCCGCGATGCCTGTCTATCAGCAGATCAATGAAAAGATGCTTGAGGTCAAACTCGGCAATGAAGAAGTGTTCGCGCGCAAGGGCGCCATGGTGTCCTACCAGGGCGACGTGGCGTTCAGCCGCTCCTTCCTGGCCGGCCAGGGCGTGCAAAGCCTGGCCATGCGCGCCGTCACGAACGAAGGCTACGCCATGATGTCGGCGCGTGGCACGGGCAGCGTGTTTTACGCGCAAGGCGGCCTGTTCGTCACCATCGTCCCCGTGCGCGGCGAAACTTTCTATGTGGAAAGCGATTCCCTGCTGGCCTTCGATGCGCGCCTGACGGCCGGCACCATGTTCCTCGGCAACCAGGGCGGTGTGCAGGGCGTGGTGCGCGGCATGGCTTCCGGCCAGGGTCTGTTTACCACCACCTTGCAAGGCACGGGCGACGTGGCGATTTTGTCCGACGGTAACGCCATCGGCTTGCCCGTCACGCCGGACGTACCCGTGTTTGTCGACCCGCAAGCGTATATCGGCCACACGGGGCAGCTGAGCTCGACCATCGTCACAGACTTGAACTGGAAAACCTTCGTCGGCCAAGCGTCCGGCGAATCGTACCAGGTGAAGTTTACGGGCCAGGGCACGGTCTACATCCAAGCGAGCGAAAGGTAAGCCATGACGATTTACAACCCCGATACCTTGCCGAAGAACGATAACCTGAACCGTTTTTCGTATGTCATCGACGTCAAGGAACAGATCTTCATTCGCAAGGGCAAGATGATCGCCTTCTATGGCGAGCTGCGCTTCGAAGCCATGGGCAGCAGCGTGCTCGACCTGATCGTGCGCAACGCCTTCAACGCGCCGAAATACATCCACCACTTTGTCGTCGCGCAAGGCCAGGGGCAATTGATTTTGGGCGACAACGGCAACGACCTGGCGTGCTACGACCTGGACAACGCCAACATGACCATCCGCGCGAAAAACCTGCTGGGTTTTACCAAGGATGTGATTTGCCAGGAATCGACCTTGCCCGGTTATCTGACCATGATCGGCACGGGTAAAGTGATCGCCTCGTCGAACGGCCCCGTGCATTTCCTCGAGTTGCCGTGCCGCGTGGACGAGCAGGCCGTGCTGGGCTGGGCCGATTGCCCCAGCCCCTCGTACCACTACGATTACGCCCACGTGCAGGGCTGGGCCTCGGCCGCCGGCGCGCTCACGGGTTTTACCCTGTCGGGCGAGGAAAAGCAGATCGACTTCACGGGCGCCGGCACGGTGCTGGTGCAGTCGTCCGAGCTGGACGTGACGGGCAGTTCCGCCCTGATGCAGCTGCTGGCGCAATTGCCGATGCTGGGCAAGGAAGACCTGGGGACCTTGAGTCTTTCTGTCCAGCAGCAGATGAAGCAGGAACGTTAAGCTATTTGACGGTCGCCCAGCCGGGCGGCCGCTTTTCCAGGAAGGCGCTGACGCCTTCCTCCGCATCCTCTTCCATCATATTGCGCGCCATCACGTCGCCCGCATACGCATACGCGTCGTCCAGCGGCAGCTGGCGCTGCCGGTAGAACATCTGCTTGCCGTAGCGGATGGCCGTCGGACTTTTCGCCATGATCTGCTGCGCCAGGCGCGCCACGGCGTCGTCGAGCGCCGCGTCGGCCACCGTTTCGTTGATCAGGCCCCAGTCGGCGGCCGTGTCGGCGTCGATGAAGCGGCCCGTCACCAGCATGTCGAAGGCCCGCTTGGGCGACACATTGCGCGACAGGGCCACGGATGGCGTGGCGCAAAACAGGCCCACGTTGATGCCGGAGACGGCAAAGCGCGCGGACGCGCCCGCCACGGCCAGGTCGCAGCTGGCGACCAGCTGGCAGCCGGCCGCCGTGGCGATGCCATGCACGCGGGCAATCACGGGCACGGGCAAGGTTTGAATGGCTTGCATCACGCGCGAGCATTGCGCGAACAGGGTTTGATAATACGCAAGCTGGCGCGTGGTCTGCATCTGGCGCAAATCGTGGCCCGCGCAAAAGGCCTTGCCTTCGGCGGCCAGCACCACGCAGCGCACGTGCGGCTGCTGCGCGATGGCATCGAAGGCCTCTTGCAGCGCGGTCAGCATGGCTTCCGACAGGGCATTGAATTGCAGCGGACGGTTCAGGCGCAGGGTGACGAGGCCACCCTCATCCTCGCGCAGCACCAGCGGTGCTTGCGTGTCATGTGTTGCGGTCATGCGGTCTCCAGTGGCCTGATGGCCTTTTTTTATGGAAAAATCTTATTTGGCGGCATTCACGCTGCCGATGCCGGCGATCGATTTGTGCACGATCTTCGGCTTGCCGTAATAGGTCAGTTCACCCATGCCGCGCACCACGGCGTTCAGTTCGCCCGAGGAATACACCTTGACGGAGCCGATGCCTTCGAAATTGACGTCGACGTTTTTCGCCAGCAAGGCTTTCGTATCGACTTCGCCCACGCCTTGCGCCTTCAGGCGCAGCCAGTCGACCTGGCCATCGGCGGCCAGGCGGCCCGCGCCCTTGTAGCTGATGTCGACTCTTGGGCCATTGAGCTTGGTCAATATCTTTTCGCCCGCGCCTTCCGCGATCAGCTTGCGCAAGGTGGGCATGGTGATGATGATGCGCGGGTCGCCATCCGTTTTCTTGATGTCCTTGTCTTTCATGGAAATTTTCAGCTCGCCATCGACCACTTCCGTGATCACGCCGCTGAGGAATTTCTGGTCGCCGCGCAGCAGCAAGCTTTGCTCCTTGCCCGATTCGACTTCGATGCTGATGGGGCCGCGGATGTCGATGGCGTTGAAGGCGGCTACTGTGCGGGTTTGCTCGTCGGCATGCGCGAGGGTGGAGAGGCAGGCGAGGGACAGGACTGACAACAGGAACAGAGGGCGCATGGCGGTTTCCTTGAGTAGTTGATCAGTGTATTCTATTGTGCAACATCTCCATTGGGGAGAAATTTGCGATGAACTGCACAAATCGCGGCGCGGATGACACGGCGCCGCCGGCCAGCCGCGCGCCCGGCAAGGCGCCGTTGGGCTATGCTGTGGCGTACCGCGTCCTGGAGACTGCATGAAAAATTACCACAAAGAAGATTATCCCGTCGCCGATATCCGGCGCTTCCTCGAACCGGGGCCCGTGGTGCTGGTCAGTTCAACGTGGCAGGGCGAAAGCGACGTCATGACCATGGCCTGGCACATGCTGATGGAATTCACGCCATCGTTGCTGGGCTGTTTCATTTCCGACGCGAACCACAGCTATGAAATGATCAAGCGCAGCATGGAGTGCGTGATCAACCTGCCCACGGCCGACATGGTCGACCAAGTCGTCGCCATCGGCAACTGCAGCGGCGAAGACACGGACAAGTTCACGGCCTTCGGCCTGACGGCCCAGCCGGCCGAGCTGGTGGGCGCGCCCCTGATCGCCGAGTGCTACGCCAACTTCGAATGCAAGCTGGCGCAGGTGTCGGGCAATCCGAAAGGCGGCTTCTTCATCTTCGAGTGCGTGAAAGCCCACGTGGCTACGTCGCCCAAGCTGCCGGAAACCCTGCATTACCGCGGCAACGGCGAGTTCATGGTGTCGGGCCGCACGATCAGCCGCAAGAGCTTGATGAAACCGGAAATGTCGTAGGTCGGCGTAGGTCGGATTAGGCGCAAGGCGCCGTAATCCGACACCACCGTTGGCCGATGATTAAATCACGCCCTGCGCCAGCATCGCATCGGCTACTTTGACGAAGCCGGCGATATTGGCGCCATCCACATAGCTGACCGTGCCATCGGCGCGCGTGCCGTATTGCTTGCACGCGGCGTGGATGCCTTGCATGATCTGCAGCAAACGCGCGTCGACTTCTTCGCGCGGCCAGGAAATGCGGGCCGCGTTCTGGCTCATTTCCAGGCCGGACGTGGCCACGCCGCCCGCGTTGCTGGCCTTGCCCGGCGCATACAGCACGCCAGCCGCTTCGAAGGCCTTGGCGGCCTCGATGGTGGTGGGCATGTTGGCGCCTTCGGCCACGCATTGCACGCCATTGGCGATCAAGGTGCGCGCATCGTCGATGTTCAGTTCATTTTGCGTGGCGCAGGGCAGGGCGATGTCGACCGGCACATGCCATGGCGACACGCCCGCTTCGAAGCGCACGCCCGTGCGCGCGGCGTAGTCGCTGACCCTGCCATACAGATGATTCTTGACCTCCATCAGGATGGCCAGCTTTTCCGGCGTAAAGCCGTCTTCATCGATGACGGTGCCGCTGGAATCGGAGACGGTGATGACTTTCGCCCCCATCGCCATGGCCTTTTCCACCGCGTATTGCGCCACGTTGCCCGAGCCGGACACGGACACGCGCATGCCTTCGAACGAGCGGCCCCGCGTTTTCAGCATTTCTTCGGCGAAATACACGGTGCCGTAGCCCGTCGCTTCCGGGCGCATCAGCGAGCCGCCGAAGCTGGCGCCCTTGCCCGTGAACACGCAGTCGGCGCGGTTGCTGAGCTTTTTCATCATGCCGGCCATATAGCCCACTTCGCGCCCGCCCACGCCGATGTCGCCGGCCGGCACGTCCGTGTCCGAACCTACATGGCGGAACAGTTCACTGACGAAGGCCTGGCAGAAGCGCATCACTTCGCCCGGGCTCTTGCCCTTCGGATCGAAATCGGAGCCGCCCTTGCCGCCGCCCATCGGTAACGTGGTCAGCGCATTCTTGAACGTCTGTTCGAAGGCGAGGAATTTCAGCACGGATAAGGTGACGGAAGGGTGGAAGCGGATGCCGCCCTTGTACGGCCCGATCGCCATGCTGTGCTGGATGCGGTAGCCGCGATTGACTTGCACTTGCCCATGGTCATCGACCCACGACACGCGGAACATCACCACGCGCTCCGGCTCGATCAAGCGTTCCAGCAAGCCTTGTTCCGCGTATTTCGGGTGCTGTTCCAGGAACGGCCACAAGCTCTCCATGACTTCGGTGACGGCTTGCAGAAACTCGGGTTGACCTGGATTGCGTGCGGCGACATGCTGGACATACTCGTGAGCAGATGCGTATTTCATCAGAATTCCATGGAGGTAATCGGTTATTTGGGCAACTATCATCGCAGATTTTGCACGAAAATGGTGCGGAAATTTGGTTTTGAGGGGTTTCTGCTACATTGGGGGGCGCATTTTCCAGCTGGCCGGTCCGTCAAAACAGGCAGTGGTCTGGTGGGGAAGTTGACCGAAAAAACAAAAACGCCAGCGGAAGCGCTGGCGTTGCGGTTCTTTACATCGGATGTCCGGAGCGTTCCGTGCGCGGTTCCGGCACGGGTGTTTCTTTGCCGATAAGGACCTGCATGGCGCGCTGACGCAGTGCGTAGCGCCGACTGTGCGGAGCCCGGCATGCAATGGTATCGAGCAGGAAATAGCAAACGGAACGCAGGCCGGGTGCCGGGCGCGGCATGCTGGCGCGCCAGTAGCGTACGGCCGCCGAGATGCCGGTATGGCCCAGCAGGGAACGCAGATTGTTCAGCAGGCGCGCGCAGCGGACCCGCTTCGCCAGCGCCGGCGCCAGCCGCTCGAGATAGGGCGCGACAATGGCGTCGATGTTCAGGAAATGCTCGAGCTTGCGCGCCGGCGCCGTCATCTGCGGATGATGCTGCCGATAATGCAGCAGGATATTGGTGCTGTAGCGGATGGACATGCCGGCGCTCAGGCAGCGTATCCAGTAATCGTAAGCGGCACCTTCCCGTATCTGTTCGTTGAAGGGCCCCATGCGGGAAAGTAATTTTTTGCTGAGCAGCACGCCGGATGGCTGAATAGGCGAGCCCAGCAGACAGGCCGGCCAGGAGGCAAACTGGCGTGGCGTCGCCCAGGGCGCAGGCGCGCCGGCGTCGCTGCGCAGAGTGGCGATCTGCGATGCCCACACCACCGCGTCCGGTGTTTCGGATGCTTGCGCCTGGCTAAGTTGTTCGGCCAGTTTTTCAGGGCGCCAGATGTCGTCATCGTCAATGAATGCCACCCATGCAGAGCGCACCGCGGCCACGCCCGTATTCCGTGCCGCCGCCAGTCCCTTGCCGGCATTCGGCAGGACGGTCACTTGCGGGTAGGCTTGCCGGACGTAGGCGGCCGTGCCATCGCTGCTGGCATCGTCGATCAGCAAGATTTCTTGCGCTGGCCAGGACTGGGCCAGCAAGGACTGCAAGGTGTCGTCGAGAAAACCCCGCGACCAGCCGTTCCTGGTGCAAATGATGACACTGACTGCCGCTGCGCTCATGTCGCCACGGCCTCAGGCGACGCAACGCGGATGCGTACGGCTGCGCCGTCTTGCCGGACTTCATACGGTTGCAGTGTCAATGACGGGCACGATGATTTTCCTGTTTGCAAGTCGAACGAGATCGCGCACGCCGGGCAATACACCTTGTCGCTGTCACATCCGCCATCGGCCAGATCCACGCCGTAATGCGGGCAGGCCGCATCGTAGGCGCGGGTACCGGTGCTCGTGTGTACCAGCATGATGCGATACGGCGCAGCATCGACGATGACGCGCTGCGTGTCCGTCCCGGCGGCAGGCAGTTGGCCATGTATGAGGCCGCTTGTCTGGTCGAGCTGGCCAGCGATGACGGGAATGGCAGGCGGCGTCTGTACGGGGATGCTGGCAACGGGCGCGCCGAAGTTGTCTTCGCGTTGCAGATGCAGGACTTCATCATGGCCCTGCTCGATATCGGCGGCCCGGCGCCAGAATTCGCGCGAATAAAAGCAGGCGGGATCGAACGTTGGCCTGGAAGCGTTCAGGCGCATGGAAATGGCCACGCGCGTGGCGTCGGTCGTGTTCAGATGCGTGCCGTGCAGCACTTCAGGATCGAAGACCAGCATCTCGCCTGCTGCCAGGGGCAGGTAGGTGGGCACGGGCAGGCGGTAGCCCGCTTGCAGGTAGAGCGTGCGCCGCTCGCAGGGCAGCGGGACGTTGGCCAATTCCGGATACAGCACCATGCCCGCTTGCGCCGGCACTTCACCGATGGCCCACCAGATATTGCGCCCGTCGCGCGAATGGCCGGCCCAGCTATCGATGTGCGGACCATGCGCCCAGGCGGCGGGCGGGTGGCCGCGGTGATACGCTTTCGGCGCATACACGGGGTCGATGACCTTGCGCGTCTGGAATTTGTCGCGCACGCTAGCGCTGAGCCTGCCAATGCCGGGATTTTCGCTCGATGGATTGGTTTTGCGGGCCACTTCATAAGGGAAGTTGATGCGCAGGATCAAATAGTCGTCCACATAGAAATCGCCATCCCAGCCCAGGACCTGGCGTCCGATGGCCGTTGCCATGGCCAGCAAGGGCTGGCGCAGGCGCTCCAGTACCTGGTTGCGCAAGGACGCCACATCGTCGGTGTCGATAACTTCGTGCAGCCGCTCGATGCCATGCTGGCGCAGCAACTGGGCCGCAGCGGCGCCCTTCATTTGTCCGACCGTGGAAATGAGCTCGGTGAGCACGCGTTCGGTCATCGATTCCCAAGATGCCAGTTCACGGACGTGGCATTTGAGCCACACCCCCTGAGACGAAGATGGCAAGCTCATATTATTGCTCCATTGCCAGGGTGCGCAAGGTCTGCAAGCCGCGCAGCGTGATCTGACGCAACTCTTGTATCAGCGGCAGGGCATCCTGGCGGGCGCGGTGATATTGCGCGGCCGAGCGTGCGCGGTCCATGATGGCGCTCACGCAGTCGCCACCTTGCATCAGATCGACATCCCACGACGCCATGCCGATGGTCGACAGCATCGAGCGGCCCCGTTCGTCATACGACAGATTGATGCTGTGCGAACCCATGGCCAGGCACGGCAGGAAGCCATGCAGGCGGTAGCTGACGTGCAGCTTGCAGGTGCGCAGCGCCTCGATGTACCGGCCGACCTCGTCAAAGTACATGGGCGATGCTTCCGGGAAACCGGCCGCGAATTCGAGATCGATGTAATCGTGGCAGGCCAGATAAACCGGTTGCGCATATTCGGCACGCAGGGCGGCAATCAGGCGGCGCAGGTCTTCTGCGATGCGCCACTGCAAGGTGGCAGGAACGCTCATGCGCATGGGGTGACGGACTGAAATGATCACGCCGCCCGTGGCCGCTTCGCCTTCGGCATTCGGCGGCAAGTACAGCGTGGGGCAGCCTCCGACCGTCACCTTGGCGCCAAGGTCGGCGAGGATTTCTTGCGAACCCGTGTCGCGCACCATGGCCACCTTGGCGTGCTCGACCAAGTGCCGTATCGCAGTCGGGCTGAGCGCATCGGTGCGGTCTTCCATTTGCCCGTCGCGCCCCGTGATGCGGCCGTGGGACAGGCCCATCAGCATCATCGGCCGGCGCAAGGCATTGACGGCCTGGACATCATAGGACAGCTGGCCGTTTTCAAACAGATTCCCGCCGCCCACGATGACGGCGTCGGCGAGACGGTTCATGTCATAGATCTGGCGCGCTACCAGGCCGCCAAACTGCGGTCCCTTCAAGGCGGGAATGCTGACGACATTGGTGGCTGCTCCGAACACTTCGTAGAGGAGCTCGGCGGTAGCGTAGCCGATGAGATCGTTGCCGATGTTGCGCGTGGTGGGCCGCACCATAAAGATATTCAATGTTCGTCCTTCTTGTTCTATGTGTTTAACGAGGTGGCGAGGCCGGGGACGCAGACTAGCCGCGTGCCGCGAGTTCTTCGATGAGTGCGCGAAAGCGCGATTTCAGTTCCGGATCGCCCGGGTAGGCGCCCTGATCCACGTCCAGCATGCGCTGGGCGCTTGCCGCATCGGCGCTGACGCCGAGCAAACCGGCAATCTCATTGATCAGCGTCAGATCGTGCCGGTTGACACGTTCGGTGCTGATGACGAGCGGTTCGATACCCCGTTGCCTGAACCAGCTCTGCCAAAGTTGTTCATCCTCGGCAATGAGCTGCATGGCCTTGCGCGCCGCCAGTTTCAGGCGCCAGGTCGAGTAATTTTTTGTCACCGTGGCGGCTTCGAAACCCCAGCGCCCCGTGATCATGCAGGTCGCCAGGGACGCTGCCTGGGCGAGTTTGTTGTCGCGGATCAAATGAATGACCGTTGCGCCTTCGAACAGGGCAGCAAAATCGTGAGCATGGGGCCACTTTTGAATCTGGGGAAACTGGATATTCGACGCGAACACGCCATTCGCGGAACGCCTGGCATACATATGCGCCAGGTAATCCTGTTTCTTGATCTGCCAACGCTCCGTCAGCGCCTGTATGCTGTTGTCATTGAAATATTCCAGCGGCACGCCCATGCCCGCGCCGAGCAACAGGCGGGCCAGTCGCTTGCTCGATGCGCGAGGCGCAGCGCAGACCAGCAGTTTTTTATCGGGCAGCGACGATGACGTTGTATCGTAGGCGAGCTCACGCATTTCAGCGGGCGTAGGGCGCGTGTTGCTGGTCCATACTGACCTGGCATTCGCCAACGGAGTGGGGAGACATTCATTCATGAGTGGCGGAGAGGCTGACTGAGCCTTGTTGCGTGCGATAGGATGCGTTTAAAGCAAAAATTACTTTCTTGAAATTATGTTGCTTCAAAATACTATCTCACTTCATGCCCTTTCATTCATAAAGTTGTATTTTATTTATGTATTGTGTCTCCCTCCAGCAACTAGTGGTGGCTGGTAGCAAGCTGAGCGGCCCATAAACGACAACGCCAGCCCGCAGGCTGGCGTTGTCGTCACTGTGCTGCCAGGAGCGTCACCCCGCCATGCTGCGCAGAATCAGCCCCGTGATGTAGGCGCCGTAGGTGCCCAGCGCGTAGCCGAGCACGGCCAGCAGCACGCCGACGGGGGCCAGGGCCGGGTGGAAGGCGCTGGCGATGACGGGGGCGGAAGCGGCGCCGCCGATGTTCGCCTGCGAGCCGACGGCCATGAAGAACAGCGGTGCGCGGATCAGCTTGGCGACGAGCAGCATCAGGCCGCCATGCACGGCGATCCAGATCAGGCCCAGCAGGAACAAAAATGGCTTGTCGAGCAGGGCGCCGAGGTCCATGTGCATGCCGATGGTGGCCACCAGCACGTACAGCATGGCCGAGCCGATGGTCGAGGCGCCCGCGCCTTCCAGGCTGCGCGCTTTGGTAAAGCTCAGCAGCAGGCCGAAGGTGGTGGCCAGCACGACGATCCAGAAGAAGTTCGATGTCAGGCTGTAGTCCTGCAAGCGCCAGGCGGCGGGCAGGGTGTTGATCCAGCTGATGATGGGGCCGGCCAGGAAGTGCGACAGGCCCGTCACGCCCAGGCCCACGCCGAGGATGATCATGATGTCGGTCAGATTGGCCACGCGCGCGTGCTGGGCGCGGTAGCTTTCGATGCTGTCCTTGAGCGCATTGATGGCGGACAAATCGGCACCCGTCCAGCGGTCGAAGGCGCCCGCGCGGCCGGCCAGGAACAACAGCACGGCCGTCCAGACGTTGGCCACCAGCACGTCGACGGCGACGAACTGGCCAAACAGCGTGGCGTCCACTTCAAACACTTCCTTCATGGCCGCCTGGTTGGCGCCGCCGCCTATCCACGAGCCGGCGACGGTCGTCATGCCGCGCCACGTATCGCCCGCCACTGTTTCCGGGTGGATCAAACGCAGCGCCTCGAACGAGACGAGGGCGCCCAGCATGACGCCCAGCGTGCCCGTCAAAAACATGATGATGGCCTTGGGGCCGAGGCGAATGATGCCGCCGAAATCGATGGCCACGCACAGCAGCACCAGCGCGCTGGGCAGCAGGTAATCGCGCGCCACGGCGTACAGGCCGGAAGAGTTGCCATCGATGACGCCGAAGGTGTTGAGCAGTGCCGGGATCAGATAGCACATCAGCAGGGAAGGAATGTACGTGTAGAACTTTTTCCAGAAGCCGTCGGGGCGGGAGGCGCTCCAGAAGACGGCCCCCAGGGTCATGGCGAGCAGGCCGAGGACGACGGCGTCATTGGTGATCAGGGCAGGTGTGGCAGGTGGCATCGGGGATTCCGGTGAACGTGTCAGGGACGCACGGGATGCCGATCAGGCCCCCGGGCGCGGGTGGCCGTATCGTATAGCAATGTTGAAGCCTAAACAAATTATTTAGGTAGTACCAGCAGGGATTTTTCTTGTCAAATCAAACACTTGGAAACTGCTGCGCCACCTGGCGCAGCAGACTGGCGGTTACAAATAGCGCGCCAGCAAGGCCTTGTCGAGAGCACCGTCGAGTTCGATGCGCACGAAGTGGCCGCTGCCGGGCGCCACCTGGATATCGCTGCCGTCGTCGCTGAGCATGCGGGTAATGGTGAAATCGCGGTTGCCGCCCGGATGCACGGCCTCGATGCGGTCGCCCACGGCAAAGCGGTTTTTCACGTCCACCCGCGCCCAGCCGTCCGTCACGCCCAGCACGTCGCCCACGTACTGGCTGCGGTCGGCCTCGGATGCGCCACGCATGTAGTTCTGGTGCGTCTGGGTATGATGGCGCTGGTAAAAACCATCCGTGTAGCCGCGGTTGGCCAGGCCTTGCAGCTGGCCCAGCAGGCCAATGTCGAAGGGCTTGCCCGCCACGGCGTCATCGATGGCCTGGCGGTAGACTTGCGCCGTGCGCGCCGCGTAGTACAGCGACTTGGTGCGGCCCTCGACTTTCAGCGAATCGACACCGATTTTCACCAGGCGTTCGATGTGTTCGACGGCGCGCAAGTCCTTCGAATTCATGATGTAGGTGCCGTGCTCGTCTTCGAGTATCGGCATCAGCTGGCCCGGACGCTGGGCTTCTTCGATGAAGTATGGCTGATCGGCCAGCGGGTGGCGCGGCTGCTGATGCAGGGCGGAAAACGCGTTATTGTCGGCCTCGGCCAGCGCCTGGTGAAATTCCAGCGGCACCACCTGCATGCCCCCCAGATCGCCGCTGGCGTCTTCGGTGGCATTTTTCACCTTGTAATCCCAGCGGCAGGAATTCGTGCACGTGCCCTGGTTCGGATCGCGATGGTTGAAATAGCCCGACAGCAGGCAGCGGCCCGAATAGGCGATGCACAGGGCGCCGTGGACGAATACTTCCAGTTCCATTTCCGGGCAGCGCTGGCGGATTTCCTCGATTTCGTCGAGCGACAGCTCGCGCGACAAAATCACGCGCGTCAAGCCCATGCGGTGCCAGAACTTCACGTCGGCCCAGTTGACGGCGTTCGCCTGCACGGACAGGTGCACGGGAATCTCCGGCCACTTGTCGCGCACCATCATGATCAGGCCGGGATCGGCCATGATCAGCGCGTCGGGGCGCATGGCGATCACCGGTTCCATGTCGCGCAAATACGTTTTCAGCTTGGCGTTGTGGGCGAAGATATTGCTGGCGACAAAGAATTGCTTGCCACGTGCATGCGCGCCATCAATGCCCTCCTGCAAGGCTTGCAAAGTCGAAAAGTCGTTATTGCGCACGCGCAAGCTGTAGCGCGGCTGGCCCGCGTAGACGGCGTCGGCGCCAAAGTCGAAGGCGGCGTGCATCTTGGCCAGGGAGCCGGCAGGCAGGAGGAGTTCGGGAGCGTGGCGCATGGGGGATGGGCAAAGCCGGCGATTGTAGGCGGGCCGGCGTCAGATTGCCTTGCCTTGGGTCAAGGGATTCATATCCGATGCCAAGGTGTTCAGGCGTAAGGCGTACCCGCCATGGCGGCGTTCAAGCCAGTGTGCCCCTGATCCACCAGGGCGAGAAAGCTGGCCTTGGCCAGCTGCGTATCTCCATGCTGGCGGAAATGCCGGTGGGCTTCGATGAGGGCGGTGCTCCAGGTGGCCAGCAGCAGGCTGGCTGCCAGGTGGGCGAGGGGATCGTTTGCATCGCGGGCCGTGGATTCGGTCAGCGCTTGCGCCACCACTTGCGCCAGTTCGTCGCGGATGGCGCGCGCCCGCGCTTTCAAGGTATCGCTGGCCTCGATGGTGGCAATGAAACCCTGGCCGGCTGCGGAAAACGTGACGTAGGGACTGTCTTCCCGTACCAGCCGGTGCGCCAGCAGGCGCAGGGTTTCGATGGGCGCGATGGCGGGATCGCGCTGGCGCAAGGCGGCGCGCAACAGTTCGCGTCCCTCTTCCTCGCGGTCGAAGAACATGTCTTCCTTGCGCGGAAAGTGGTTGAACACGGTCATGCGTCCCACATTGGCGGCCGCCGCGATTTCGTCCACCGTCACTTGCTCGAAACCGCGCACGAAGAACAACCGCGTGGCGGCATTCGAGATGGCTTGGCGGGTGGCAAGGCGTTTGCGGGAGCGGAGGTCGGCAGGTATCGTCATGTTGCCTCGATCATACACGAAGTGTACTGAGTACAGATAACGCTTGATGGCGCAGCAAGGCTGAGCGTACTATTTATATACTGAGTACATATTTGGATTGAGTATATGAGAGTATCCGTTCCTGTGGCAGCGTTGCCTGTCGTTTTTGCCACTGTCATGCTGGACGCCGTCGGCATCGGCCTGATCTTCCCCATCCTGCCGGCACTGCTGCGCGACGTCACGCATGCCGATAACGTGGCGCCGTATATCGGCATCATGACGGCCCTGTATGCGTTGATGCAGTTCATCTTTGCGCCCGTGCTGGGGGCGCTGAGCGACCGCCTGGGCCGGCGCCCCGTGCTGCTGCTCTCCTTGGCGGGCGCGGCCGTCAACTACCTGTTCCTCGCCTTCGCGCCCAGCCTGTGGATGCTGCTGCTGGGGCGCGCCATCGCAGGGCTGACGAGCGCCAACGTTTCCGTGGCGACAGCCTACATCACCGATATTTCGGCCGAGAACCAGCGGGCGCGCCGTTTTGGCCTGTTGAATGCCATGTTTGGCGCGGGCTTCATCATTGGCCCCGTGCTGGGCGGTGCGCTCGGTGATTACGGGCTGCGCCTGCCGTTCATGGCGGCAGCCCTCTTGAATACGGTTAACCTGCTGCTGGCGTTGTTGACCTTGCCCGAATCACGTCGGTCCACGGGTGGGAAAATCGACCTGGCGGCATTGAATCCCCTGCGCCCTTTGCGCTGGATTTTCTCGGAGAAAAGCTTGCTGCCGATCACTGTCATCTTCTTTACCTTCAGCGCGGCCGGCGAAGTGTATGGCGTGTGCTGGGCCCTGTGGGGGCACGATGCGTTCGCGTGGAACGGGCTGTGGATCGGCCTGTCGCTGGGCGCCTTTGGCGTATGCCAGGCGCTGGCCCAGGCGTTTCTGCCGGGCCCGGCCGTGAAACTGCTGGGCGAGCGCGCCACCATCCTCGCGGGCGTCGCTTGCGCCTGCGTGGCATTGATCGTCATGGCCTTTGCCACGCGCAGCTGGATGATCTTCGCCATCATGCCCGTGTTTGCCCTGGGCGGCATTGGCGCGCCGGCCTTGCAGTCGCTGGCCACGCGGCAAGTGGCCGAGGACCGGCAAGGCCAGTTCCAGGGCGTGCTGGCCTCGGCCGTGAGCCTGGCGTCCGTGCTGTGTCCGCTGGTGTTTTCCAGCATCTATTTTGGCGTCAGGGCGTACTGGCCCGGCGCCGTCTGGCTGTCCGTGATCGTCGTGTACGCGGCACTGGTGCCCCTCGTGCTGGGCTTGTCGCTGGCGTCCACCACGCCTGCATCGTCGCGCGGATAGGAGGCCGGCGTTTCCTGCGCCGCGGCGGGCGCAAAATCGTCGACCTGTATCAAGCCGTCGACCAAACGCGCAACTTCCAGCAAGGTATTGTGCTCCTGGCAGCTGACCGAGCCTGCCGCCTTGGCCGTCGCCAGCCACTGCTGCATGGCGGACAGGCTTTGCGGCAGGTGCCGCAGGGCCGCGCCTTCGGGCGTGTCCTTCAAGCGTTTCTCGATGTGCAGGATGTCGGGCAGCAGGGCCAGCGCCCGCTCGGCGCAGGCCACGGGATCTGCCGCGTCGCTGGCCACATGGCCGTCGGCCAGCAGGCGCTCGCGGTCGGCGCCCGGCGTTTGCAGGGCCAGCGCCACTTCACTGCCCAGTTCGTCGGACGGTGGGCGATGGGGCAGGCCAAACGGGAACAGCAGGGTGCGCAGCAGCATGGCCAGCACGCGCGCCGGGAAATTGTCGAGCACGCCCGTCAAGCCCTGCTGCGCCTTGACCAGCGTATCTTGCAGCGACCAGTGCACATAGGGCAGATCGGGCTCGGGCCGGCCATCATCCTCGTAGCGTTTCAGCACGGACGAGGCCAGGTACAGTTGCGCCAGCACGTCGCCCAGCCGGGCGGACAGCCGTTCGCGGCGCTTGAGTTCGCCGCCAAGCACGAACATCGACATATCCGTCATGACGGCAAACGCCGTCGACAGCCGCGTCAACGCGCGGTAATAGGGCGCCAGTGCGGGCGCGCCGGCGTCGGGCGCGGCCGCCAGGCGCGCGCCGCCCAGTCCGTACCACAATCCCCTGGCCAGGTTGCCCAGCACAAAGCCCACGTGGCCAAAGAAGGCTGCATCGAAATCGCGCAGGGCCTTGCGGCCGTCGCTTTCGCTGACGGCGGCCATTTCCCTGAGCACATATGGATGGGCGCGGATGGCGCCCTGGCCAAAGATGATCAGGCTGCGCGTGAGGATGTTGGCGCCTTCGACCGTGATGGCGATGGGGATTTGCTGGTAGGCACTGGCGAGGAAATTGTTCGGTCCCACGCAGATGCCCTTGCCGCCGAGAATGTCCATGCCGTCATTGACGAGCGCGCGTCCCCGTTCCGTGACGTGATATTTGACGATGGCGGAAATGACGGCCGGCTTCTCGCCCAGGTCGACGGCGTGCGCGGCCAGGGTGCGCGCCGCATCCATCAGGTACAGGTTGGCGCCCATGCGGGCCAGCGCTTCCTGCACCCCTTCGAACTTGCCGATCGGCATGTTGAACTGGCGCCGCACGGCCGCATACGCGCCGGTGCCGCGCACGGCCATCTTGCCCATGCCCACGCTGGACGAGGGCAGAGATATTGCGCGCCCGGCCGCCAGGCATTCCATCAGCATGCGCCATCCTTTCCCCACTTGCGCCTGGCCGCCGATGACCCAGTCGATGGGGATGAACACATCTTGGCCGGACGTGGGGCCGTTCTGGAACGCGGCGTTCAAGGGATGGTGGCGGCGGCCGATCACCACGCCGTCGTGGCTGGCGGGGATCAGCGCGCAGGTGATGCCGGGCGCATCGTTGTCGGAGAGCAGATGGTCGGGATCGCTGGTCTGGAATGCCAGGCCCAGCAAGGTCGCCACGGGGGCCAGGGTGATGTAGCGCTTGTTCCACGTGAGGTGGAAACCCAGGGTGGCGCGGCCCTCATGCATGCCCATGCACACGACGCCCAGGTCGGGAATGGCGGCCGCGTCGGAACCCGCGTACGGGCTGGTCAGGGCAAAGCAGGGAATCTCCGTGCCGGCGGCCAAGCGCGGCAGGTAATAATCTTTTTGCGCCTCGGTACCGTAGTGCAACAACAGTTCGGCCGGCCCCAGCGAATTGGGCACCATCACGGTCACGGCCAGCGCCGAGCAGCGGCTCGACAGCTTCATCACCACTTGGGAATGCATGTAGGCGGAGAACTGCTTGCCGCCGTATTGTTTCGGGATGATCATGCCGAGGAAACCCTGGCTTTTCATGTATTCCCAGGCTTGCGGCGGTAAATCCTGCGCCTGCTGCGTTTCCCAGTCGTTGACCAGTTCACACAGCCGCTCGACGTCATGCTCGAGAAAGTGGCGCTCCTCGGTCGTGAGCGCAGCGCGTCCATAGCCCAGCAGCTTGGACCAGTCGGGCCTGCCGGAAAACAGCTCGGCATCCCACCACGTGGTGCCCGCTTCGAGCGCGTCGCGTTCCGTGTCGGACATCGTCGGCAAGATGCGCTTGAACAAGGCCAGCAAGTGCGGAGCAAGCAGGGCGCGGCGCACGGGGCCGGGCGCGAACAGTGCAACCAGGCCCAGCAGGGCCACCACCAGTATGATCGTCAGCATGCGATATCTCCCTGTTATATGACAACAGGATAGGCCGAGATGGCGAATGTTACTGTGCGGTACAGCGCATACGCACAACGCCAACCGCAGGGGTTGGCGTTGTGGTGTCTGGCGTGGGGCGTATTAGCGTTGTGGCACGACAATCACCGTGTCGCCCGCCTTGCCTTTGGCGCCAGTGTCGCACCGGCAGGGCCGATAACGACTGGTACTACGGCGGGCGCTGCCTGCCCCGCTTATTTGACGGTGAAACTCTGGTTGTAGCCGCCATTCGTACTCGTATAGCCCAATACATCACCGAAAGCCAGCGAGCTGATTAGCCATGCGCCCGCTTTGGCGCCTGCGGGGATCCTGACCGTCGAACTGAAGGTGGCATGCTTCGCATCGCCGGATGCCAGCACCCATGTGCTGTCGATGCGGGTGCCGCCGATATCGGCGAGGTTGTACCAGGAGGTGCCGGGCAGGGCGTTGAGATTGACCCCGGTGGCATCTGTCACGGTCACCGTGGCCGTCACCAGTTGGCTTGCCTGGGAGGCATCAACGATGCTGGGGGTGACGGTGATGGCTGACACGGCGGGGCCCGCCGTGTCGCTGAGTCCATCGTTTTGCACGGTGAAACTCTGGCTGTAGCCGCCATTCGTACTCGTATAGCCCAATACGTCACTGAACGATGTCGCACCAACCAGCCATGCGCCCGCTTTGGCACCGGCTGGGATCGTCACCGTCGAACTGAAAGTGGCATGCTTCGCGTCGCCGGAGGCCAGTACCCATTTGCTATTGATGCGGGTGCCGCCGATATCGGCGATGCTGTGCCAATAGGGGGAGGGCAGATCTTTGAGATTGATTCCGGTGTCGTCTGTCACGGTCACCGTGGCCGTCACGCGTTGGCTCGCCTGCGAGACGTCAACGGTGCTGGGATTGACGGTGATGGCTGACACGACGGGGCCCGACGTGTCGTTGTCTCCATCGTTTTGCACGGTGAAACTCTGGCTGTAGCCGCCATTCGTACTCGTATAGCCCAATACGTCACGGAACGATGTCGCACCAACCAGCCATGCGCCCGCTTTGGCGCCGGCGGGGATCGTCACCGTGGAACTGAAGGTGGCATGCTTCGCGTCGCCGGAGGCCAGCACCCATTTGCTGTCGATGCGGGTGCCGCCGATATCGGCGATGCTGTGCCAATAGGGGTGGGGCAGGGCGTTGAGATTGATGCCGGTGGCATCTGTCACGGTCACCGTGGCCGTCACGCGTTGGCTTGCCTGCGAGACGTCGACGGTGGCGGGGGTGACGGTGATGGCTGACACGGAGGGTCCCGACGTGTCGACGGTGCTGGCGCTGACCGTGACCGTTGCATCCGCACTGTTCGCTTTGCCATCGTTGACGATGAGTTTGGCGACATACAAGCCGGAGGCATCGGCGGTAAAGGTGGTCCTGGCCGCGCTGACAGAGGACAAGGTGGCCGTACTGTTCGCCGGTTTTTCCGTCAGCATCCAGGCAAACGTCAAGACATCGCCATTGGCATCCGAGCTGGCGCTGCCATCGAGTTCGACCAGGCTGCCGGACAAGACATTCTGCGCGTAGCCTGCGTTCGCAACCGGCGCCGCATTGGCTACACTGGCCGTAATGCTGACTGCCGCGGCGTTGCTGCTGACCTTGCCGTCGTTGACGATGACGCTGGCAACATAGGTGCCAGCCACATCCGCCGTAAAAGTGGGTCTGGCGGAGGTCGGCGACGCCAAGCTTGCCGTGCTGCCTGCCGGTTTGGATTGCAGGGTCCACGCATAGCTGAGTGTACGGCCGGCATCTGCCGAGCTGGCGCTGCCATCGAGAGTAACGACAGTGCCCGTCACCACGCTTTGTACCGGTCCGGCCTGGGCGACAGGGGGGACTGCGGCAATATCGGCGATGATTTGCTTGATGGTGTCTGGATTGCTGATCTTGGCCAGCGCGGTCACGACCTGGGTAAGCTGGGCGGCATTGATTTTTATTCTGAGCGCATCGAGAAGCCTGTCCTGCGCATCGCCGCCGGCCGGGTTGCCTTGCGTCGCCGCTTTCAATGGCGTGGAAAGGAAATCAGCGAGCGGGGTCGTGTCGACGACACCGCTCAGTACCGCAGCCACGTCAGCCTGCGCTGCTTTCACCGCAGTGCTATTGATCTTGCTGTCGGCAATAGCGGAGTCAAAAGCGGCAAAAAAGACCGCGGGTTCGTTCCCCAATACCCGCGCCGTCAGCATTTCGGTCAGTGGCGTGATATTGGCAGTGGCGGCGTTGCCGCTTCCCAGTACGAGCGTGTGCAATTTGGAGCCATCAGCCGGATCGGTGATCTGGAGCAGGCACGGCAGTTGGCCACCGGCGGCGGCAAGGCTGTAGCTGCCGTCGGCCAGCGTCGTGGTGTTGCCTGTGCCCGTCTGGCATTTGGCAGTAATCATGGCGCCAGCAATTGCTTTCCCCGTTGCGGCAGTGCCGTTGACGGTTAACTCTGCCGGGCTAGCAGGGGCCGGTGAGGCGCCGCTACCGCCGCCGCCGCATGCAACGAGCATGCACGAACCAAGCATAATTGCCAAAGTCTTCATCGAATCTATCCATTTTCAATTTTTAAAGTGATGCCATGTGGCGTCACGCTCAAACGGCCAAGCTCTTGCCGGAGTCAGTCTGTTAAGGGAAATTATATATCTTTAAGCAATAGTTCATGCCTTGAAATTGAAGGCGATGCAGCTGAAGGGAGTGAGGGATGGATTTTTTCAAGCGGCGCGCAGCGCTGCGCGGTTGCAGCGTGACTGGCGACAGGCTGGACGCGAACAATTCAGCAAACAAAAAAGCCAACCCAAAGGTTGGCTTTTTGCTATGTACTGCTGAATTCTTGGTGGCCCGGGGCGGAATCGAACCACCGACACAAGGATTTTCAATCCTCTGCTCTACCGACTGAGCTACCAGGCCAAGGCGGCGAATTATAGCAGAAAGACTTTCCACCTGACCAGAGCTGGCTGTGTTCAAATGCAACAGATGGCCAAAACATGGTGTTTTGACATCCTTGTATGACCTGAAGGGATGTGGCGATGCAGCGACGTATTGGAGTGCAGGGCTTGGCGGTGGCGGGCTTGTTCAGTTTGTTGTGCGGTACGGCGCGGGCCGACGGGCTGGCCGAGCTGAATGCGGCGCTGGCGCGCTTGCAGGGCCAGATGCCGATCAAGGCGCAGGTCGAATCGAAATCCTGGCGCCGCGAGGGCGAGGGCAAGGCGGCAGAAGAGGATAGCGGCCAGGCCACGGTCACTGTCGAGGGCGGGCCGGCGGGCTTGCAGGTGCTCTACGGAAAGGACTTGCTGGCGAAAGTGGAGGCCGAGCAGCGCGCCAGGGTAAAGGATCCGAAGGTCAAGACGCCGATCGGCTTTGCGCTGGGGGAAATGAAGGCGACGGAACTGCGTTCCATGGTGTCGGCGGCGGATGCCTTGTCGCGCGAGATCGAGGAGGCCGTGTTCAGCGGCGAAAAAATGGATAGCTACAAGGGCAAGCCGGCGCGGCTGCTCAGCTTTACCTTGTCGCTCGACAAAGTGCCTGAGAAAGACCGCAAGTATGTGAAGAAGTTCGACGGCGGCCTCGATGTGTGGATCGCCGCGGACGGCGCGCCGCTGGCCAGTCATTTCCACGTGGATGTGAGCGGGCGCGCCTTTGTCGTCATCAGCTTTACGCAAAAGACGGACGAGACGCGCCAATATGGCGTCAGCGGCGACCATTTATTGTTGCTGCGTAAGGAGAGCAAGAATGCCATGTCGGGCGCGGGTGAGAAAGTGGAAAGCAAGATCGTCAAGACCTTGCAGCTGCAGCCCTGACGTGTTGCAGTTGAACTCGATTACATGGCGGCGCTGCCGCCCAGGCCGCTCTTTTGCAGCACGCAGCGCCCTGCCTCGCAGGTGGCGCCCGGGTCCGTGACGATGGAGCAGGTGGACATCATGCCGTCCGCCTGCTGCTGCTTGCGGCTCGCTTCGGCTTGCGCCTGGGCCAGTGCCTTGAGTTTCTTGCCGTCATTGCTTTTGCTGGACCAGGCCAGGTAGCGCTCGGGGCCGCCGCAAGCCTTGGCGCCGATGGCGATGGTCTGGCATTGCTGGGTGGAATCGCAGGCGGCGGCGCCCACTTCCGCCTGGATTTGCGCCAGCAAGCCGGCATTGCCGGGGGCGGGCGGTGCATCGTCTTGCGTGGGGGCGCTGCCGCAGGCGCTGGCGGCCAGCAGCAGGAAGCTGGCGCAGGCGGCGCGCAGCAGGGGCAACAGGGTAGGGTAGGTTGGCGTTTGCATGTCCTTATCATGTGCCAGGCTTGCGTAAATGGCAAGCGCGATTCGTACTTGGCCAGAACCTTGATCCCGGTCATTTCCATTGTCAACCCGTCAAAGTTAATATAAATCAACATCCAACCAGCGATGTACGGGTGGCAACCGGGCCGGTGCGCTGCATTCCCGCGCCGGCGCACGCCGCCGATTCGGGAATGTTTCCAGGAGTTAGACTATGCGCCGCACCCTTTCACCCTTCCTCTTCATCACCAGCCTGGCCTTTGGCGGCATCCTGCATGCTGCGGAAAAGGAACCGATCCAGCCGATTACTGCCGCCAAAGTGGCCAATCCAGCCATGGTCGAGCTGGGCAAGAAACTGTTTTTCGATCCGCGCCTGTCGCGCTCGGGCTTCATTTCCTGCAACAGCTGCCACAACCTGAGCATGGGCGGCACGGACAATATCAAGACCTCGATCGGCCACAACTGGCAGCGCGGGCCCATCAATTCGCCCACGGTGCTCAATTCCAGCATGAACGTGGCGCAATTCTGGGATGGCCGCGCCAAGGATTTGCAGGAGCAGGCGGGCGGCCCCATCGCCAATCCCGGCGAGATGGCTTTTACGCACGAGTTGGCCATCGACGTGCTGGCCTCGATTCCCGCCTACCGCGCGGAGTTCCGGCAAGTGTTTGGCCAGGATAAACTGACCATCGAGCAAGTCACGCGCGCCATCGCCGCCTTTGAAGAGGTGTTGGTGACACCCGGTTCGCGCTTCGATCAATGGCTGTCGGGCAAGAAAAGCGCGCTGACGAAAGACGAGCTGGCCGGCTACCAGCTGTTCAAATCGAGCGGCTGCATCGCCTGTCATAACGGCCCCGCCGTGGGCGGCAACACTTTCCAGAAGATGGGCGTCGTCGAGCCGTACAAGACGGCGATGACGGCAGAAGGGCGCTCGGCCGTGACGGGCAAGGATGTCGACCGTTTCAACTTCAAGGTACCGACCCTGCGCAACGTGGAATTGACCTACCCGTACTTCCACGATGGCGAAGCGGCAACCCTGACGCAAGCCGTCGATGTGATGGGCCGCTTGCAGCTGGGCCGCACCTTTACGCCCGACGAAAACGCGAAACTGGTGGCCTTTCTGAAAACCCTGACGGGCAAGCAGCCGCACATCGTGCTGCCGATCCTGCCGCCATCGTCGGACACGACGCCGCGGCCCGTGCCGTTTGACTGAGTGAGTGTGGTGTCGGATTACGCCCTTGCGGGCTAATCCGACCTACGCCGGAGCGGGTAGGTCGGATTAGCGGCACGCCGCGTAATCCGACATTTTTTGCTGATATCGCTTACTTCAACGTCCGCTGGAACAACTGGTAAATCCGGCGGTACTCGTCATACCACGCTTCCGGCTGCACGAAACCGTGGCGCTCCATCGGGTAGCTGGCCATTTCCCAGTTATCCTTTTTCAGCTCGATCAAGCGTTGCGACAGACGCACGGAGTCCTGGTAAAACACGTTGTCGTCGATCATGCCATGGGCGATCAGGAGGTTGCCCGTCAGTTTGTCCGCGTATTCGATCGGTGACGAAATTTTATACGCTTGCGGGTCGACGTCCGGCGTGTTCAGGATGTTGGCCGTGTATTCGTGGTTGTAGGTGGTCCAGTCCGTCACGGGACGCAGCGCGGCGCCCGATTTGAAGATGTCCGGTGCACGCATCAGGGCCATCAGGCTCATGAAGCCACCATAGCTGCCGCCATAGATGCCCACGTTCCGGATGTCGCCCTGGTGCTGCTGCGCCAGCCAGTTGGCGCCGTCGATAAAATCTTCCAGTTCCGGGTGGCCCATCTGGCGGTAGATGGCCGTGCGCCAGGCGCTGCCGTAGCCGAGCGAGGCGCGGTAGTCGACGTCGAGCACAATGTAACCCTGCTCGACCAGCAGGTTGTGGAACATCTGTTCGCGGAAATACACGGGATAGCGCTCGGTGACATTCTGCAGGTAGCCGGCGCCGTGCGCGAACATGACGATCGGGTAGCGCTTGCCCGCTTCCAGCTGTGCCGGCCGGTACAGCTTGGCCCAGATCGGCGCCGCGCCATGCGTGGACGGCACTTGCACCAGTTCCGGCATGACCCAAATGCGCGCCTTGAAGGCGTCGCTGCGCGTATCCGTGAGGATATTCGCCTTGCCGCCAGAGACCGAAACGGTGGCCAACTGGGCCGGCATATAGCTGGTGGAATAGCGCAGCAGCAGCTTGCCGTTGTCGGGTGACAGGCCGAAGTTTTCCACGCCTTTCAAATTCGTGACTTCGCGCGCGCCGCCCTCTTTCGCCGTGCTGGCGCACACTTCATACGTGCCAGGCGCCTGCCGGTTGCACATAAAATACGCGTTCTTGCCGTCGCGGCTCCATTCGACGGAGCTCACTTCCCACTGGCCGCTGGTCAGCGCGCGCGCCGGGGCCGCGCCCGTTTTCGCGTACAGGTGGGCGTAGCCGCTTTCCTCGGACAGATACCACAGGGTGGCGTTGTCGGGCAGCCAGCCGAATTCCTCGGCGCGGCGGTTGACCCAGGCCGTATCGCTGATGCGGTGCACGGGCACGAGGGCGCCGTTGGCCAGGTCGACGTTGGCGAGCCAGCCGTCCTTGTTGTCGATGGCGCGGATGCGCACGGCGGCCTTGCTGCCGTCATCGGTCCAGGCGATGCCGTCGCGCTGGGCGTCGATGCGCACGGCACGGTTGCCTTTCAACGGCGGCAGTTTCTGTTCGGCGCGCAAGGCTGCCAGCGGGTCGGTGGCGATACCGGGCAGGTTGTCAAAGGCGATCTCGCGCACATGGCCCGTGCGCAGGTCGGCCAGCTTCAGGCTTTGCGCAATCGGCATGTTGCGGCCCACGCGCGTGCGCTCGTCGTCCGCTTCCGGGTAGCCCGTTTCCGTCACGTAGCGGGCCAGTTTGCCCAGCTTGCCCTTTTCGGCGGCCTTGTCTTGCGTGACGAACAGCAGCCAGCGGCCATCCGGCGACAGGGCGCTGCCGGAAATGGTGACTTTTTCTCCCAGGTAGATCGGTTCCGGCGCGCGCGTGGCGTCCAGGCGGCGCTCTTCATGGCGGCGTTCGCGGCTCGCGTCGCGGTCTTCCTTCTGGCGCGCCAGGTTGACGATCAGGCGCAACTGCAATTCGCGCAGGGCGTCCGCTTCCGGCTTGGCGTCCGGGTCCTTGGCCGCGCGCAGCAGGGCGACGGGAGCGCTCAGGCGCTCCGCGCGGCTCCAGCTGAACCAGTCGCTGCCGCTGCGGTATTGCACGGCGCCGCCGTCGCTGGAATATTGCGGATCGCTGATGGCCGTCACGCCGCGCGTGATCTGGATCAAGGCGCCGTTTTTCAGGTCGCGCTCGAACAAGTCGCCGTTGCGCAGCAGGATGGCGCGCGTGCCGGCCCGGTTGATGACCATCTGCTGGCCATCGAGGTTGGCCAGCTGCGCATCGTCGACCTGCTTGCCGCTATTGAGTTTCGCGTTCGCGCCTGGCAATTGATACGTGTCGCGCAGGGGCGAGCCGAGGCGTTTTTGCTTGTAGTAGAGCTGGCCATTCCAGCCCCACCATGCCGCTTCGACGGGCGTGCCGATCCAGTCGGGATCGGCCATGGCCTGGTCCAGCGTGATCGGCGTGGGGGCGGCGGTGGTGGGGGCCGCATGGGCGGCGGGCAGCAAAGAGAGCAGCAGGAGCGGCAGCAGGGGAAGAACCAGACGCATCGGGGATCGCTTTAATCAAAGGGGATGGTGAAGGTACAGGCTATGAGGCCGGTATTCTAGCGGAGGAGTTTCGTGCAGGAAATGTCGTAAAGCTAAGCTTGATTGTGAGCGAGCCAGCCGAGAAAGTCGGCTAGCGGCATGGGCCGCGCATACAGGTAGCCTTGCAAGCCATCGCAATCGTGGGCGAGCAGGAAGTCGGCCTGCTCCTGCGTTTCCACGCCTTCAGCCACCACGCGCAAGCCCAGGTGGCGCGCCATGGCCAGGATCGCTTGCACGATGGCCGTGTCGCGCGCATCGCGCGGTGTGTCGTCGATGAAGCGCTTGTCGATTTTGAGTTCATACAGCGGCATCGAGGTCAGGTAGGCGAGGCTGGAATAGCCGGTGCCGAAATCGTCGATGGAAAAGCGGATACCCAGGGCCGCCAGCTCGCGCATGCGCGCCAGCGAGGCGTCGCGCTGGTCGATCAGCAAACCCTCCGTCAGTTCTAGGATCAGGGCACCGGCCGGCGTGCCGTGTTCGGCCAGCGCGGCCTGCACGCGGGCGGCGAAATCGGGCTGGCGAAACTGGGCCGGACTGACATTCACCGACAGGGCGACGGGCTGCCCGGCCCGCGCCAGCATGGTCGCCGCACGGCACGCCTCGCGCAGGGCCCAGTGCCCGAGCTTGATGATCAGTCCCGATTCCTCGGCGATGGGAATGAACACGCCTGGCGCGATGTGCGTGCCGTCCGCCTGCGGCCAGCGCATCAGCAGTTCGGCGCCCGTCACACGGCCGTGACGGTCGACCTGCGGCTGTACGTGCATGCATAATTGACTGGCATCGAGGGCGCGCGCCAGCGCCCGTTCCAGGGTCAGACGGCGCTCCACGCCCGCCTGCATGGCCGCTTCAAAGAAGGCGATGCCGTTGCGTCCTTCCGCTTTGGCGCGGTACATGGCGATGTCCGCTTCGCGCAGCAGGTCGTGCGCCTGCTGGCCCGCTTTCGGCAGCAGGGTCACGCCGATGCTGGCGCTGCAATGATAGGACTGCCCGTCGATATCGAAGTCGCGCGCGATGGCGGCGCGGATTTTCTCGGCCACCTGGGCGGCCGCGCGGGCGGCGCTGTCCAGGTCATCGGCCAGGTGCGCCAGCAGCACGACGAATTCGTCGCCGCCGATGCGCGCCACCGTGTCGGCCTTGCGCATCAGCTGCGCCAGCCGTTCGCCCGCCAGGCGCAGCAGCGCGTCGCCGGTGGCGTGGCCGCGCGCGTCGTTGATGTGTTTGAAGTGGTCGAGGTCGATGAACATCAGCGCGCTGATGGACTGGTCGCGCGGTGCGGCGGCCAGCAGGTGAGCGATGCGGTCCATCAGCAGGCGCCGGTTGGGCAGGCCCGTCAGCACGTCGTAGAAGGCCAGGCGGTGGATGTCCGCTTCCGATTTCTTGCGCTCGTCGATTTCGCGCTCGACGGCCACCCAGTGCGTCTGCCTGCCGTCCGCATCCGTGAACGGCACCAGTTCCGCCTCGACCCAGTACGCCTTGCCGGCCTTGTTGTAATTCAGCAATTCCGCCCTGGCCGGCTGGGCCTGGGCCATGGCGGCGGCGATGCGCGCCAGTTCGTCCGTATCGGTGGCGTCGCCTTGCTGGAACAGCAGGCTGCGGCCCAGCACCTCGGCGCGCGCATAGCCGCTGCTGCGCTCGAAGGCGTCGTTGACGAAGATGATGCGCGTGGCCGGTGCCGCGCCGGTGGGGGCATCGCTCACTTCGGCGATCATGACCATGTCGTTCAGGCGGGCCAGCGCCGTGGCCGTCAAGCGCAGGTCGGCGTTCAGCTGCGACAGGGCCTGGCTGCTGCGTTCCAGGTGGCGCAGCAGGAAGGCGCAGGACAGGGTCAGCACGGCGGCGATGAACAGGAAGTTCAGGGCCACGATCAGCGCGCGCAGCACGGGGGAGTCGGGCACGCCCTGCACGTGCAGGGCGACGTCGGGATGCAGGCCGAGGACAAAGATGGTCAGCGACGTCAGGGCCAGGGTCGACAAGGCGGGCCGCATCCCCAGCAGCAGGGCCGCCAGCACGGGCATGAGCATCATGTAGATCTGGCTGACGGGGCCGATTTTCAGCAGCAGGCCCACGCCCACCAGATAGGCGATGATGAGAAATTGCCACACGCGCCAGCGGTAGGGCATGGCGCGCCAATGCCAGATGAGGCCGATCCAGCCGATGGCGAGCACGTCGAGGATGACTATGGACCAGATAGCTTCGCGCGCGGCCAGCAGGGCGCTGGGAATGGCAGTGACGATGCCCAGCAGCAGCACCGCCTGCAGCAGGCGCGCAAAAATCTGTCCGCGCCAGTGCGCGAGATCGTTTGACGCGGCCACGCTGCCGTCCTTTCACCAGTGAGCTCTGCTGCCAAGCTGAGCAGTATGGTAAAAATATTACGCGGTATCGTTCAGCATGTCATCTTGATCATTCGGCATGATTGACGGCGCGACCACCTTCCGCCGCCGGCCAGTAGTGGCTATCGGGCGTGTCCCGCGCGCCGAAGATGGCCTGGCCGACGCGCACGACGGTGGCGCCTTCCTCAATGGCGATTTCATAATCGCCGGACATGCCCATCGACAGTTCGTCGAGGCCGATGCCATCAGGGACGTCCTGGCGCAGCCGGTCGCGCAGTTCGCGCAGCAGCACGAAGCAGCGGCGCACGCGCACGGCTTCCGCCGACAACAGCGCCAATGTCATGAGGCCGCGCACGCGCAGCGCCGGGAAGGCGGGCAGCTGGCGCAGGAAAGCGGCCACCTCGTCCGGCGGCAAGCCGTACTTGCTGGCTTCACCCGAGGTGTTCACTTGCACGAACACATCGAGTCCGCGCCCTTCCGCTTGCAGGCGCCGTTCCAGCGCCTCGGCCACGCGCAGGCTGTCGAGGGCCTGGAATTCGCTGGCAAAACGCGCCACCAGCTTGGCCTTGTTTGTCTGCAAATGGCCGATCACCGACCATTGCAGGTCGGCCAGATCCGCCATCGCTTCCCATTTGCGGCCCGCTTCCTGCGGCTTGTTTTCTCCCAGCATGCGGCAACCGGCGGCGTACGCCAGGCGCAGGCTCGCCTCGGGCTTGGTCTTGCTGACGGGCAGCAGGCGCACGCCGGCCGGGTCGCGCCCGACCCGCTGGCACGCGGCCGCCATGCGCGCATGCACCGCCGCCAGGTTGCGGCGGAAGTCGTCCACCGACACGGCTTGCGGCCAACGCCCATGCCGCTCATGCATGGTGGGAGTGAGCAAGGGGATGTCGTTGTGCATGTGTCAGCCTTGTCTTCGCGCTATTAGCGGCAGGAGCCGCCGCAGTGATGTATGATTGTCCTATGCCAAAATATATCATGTCTGAGACTATCGTAAAAATCACAGGGAAAACCGCGGCGGAACTGTTCGACAGCATCCGCGCGCTGACGCAGGCGGGAGAATTGGCGCCGGGCCAGGAGCTGCCCACCGTGCGCGAGCTGGCCGCCGCCTTGGGCGTCAACCGCAATACCGTGTCGCTGGCGTACCAGCGCCTGGTGACGGCCGGGCTCGCGGTCACGCAAGGGCGCCTGGGCACGGCCATCCGCGCGCAGCGCGATCCGGGCGAGCAGGAAGGCTTGCTGCCCGGCTCGCCATTGGCCGACCTGGGTGGCGGCAACCCGAACCTTGCCTGGCTGCCCGATGTCGGCGCGGCCCTGGCGCGCAAGCCCTACCGCCCGCGCCTGTATGGCGAGGCTACCGTGGACCCGCAGCTGGAAGTGCTGGCGCGGCGCTGGATGGCCGGCGATTGCCTCGAGGGGCACGACATCACCCTGACGAATGGTGCGGTCGATGCGGTCGAGCGCCTCTTGGGGGCGTATCTGGTCGCGGGCGACAAAGTGGCCGTGGAAGACCCGTGTTTCATCAGCAGCATCAACACCTTGCGCAGCGCCGGGCTGCACGCCGTTGGCGTGGCGGTCGATGCCGAGGGCATGCAGGCCGGGGCGCTGGAACGGGCGCTGACGCAAGGCGCGCAAGCCGTCATCGTGACGCCGCGTGCGCACAATCCGACCGGCTGCAGCCTGAGCGCGGCGCGCGCGGCCCAGCTGCGCGCCGTGCTGGCCGCCTACCCGCACGTGCTGGTCATCGTCGACGACCATTTCTCGCTGTTGTCCACGGCCGGCTACCAGGACGTGATTCCCCCTGCGGCCCGGCACTGGGCGCTGATCCGTTCCGTGTCGAAGATCTTCGGCCCCGACCTGCGCCTGGCCGTTGTCGCCAGCGACGGGCAGACGGCACAGCGCCTGCGCCTGCGCCTGGCGCCCGGCACGAACTGGGTCAGCCATCTCTTGCAGGATGCCGTGAGTTCCTGCCTGTCGTCGCCCGAGGTGTCCGCGCAAGTGGTCCTGGCCCGCGCCGACTATGCGCGCCGCCGCGACATGGTGGCGGCGGCGCTGGCGGCGCACGGCCTGGTCTGCGCCAGTCCCACCGATGGCCTGAATCTGTGGCTGCCGCTGCCGGACAGCAGCCAGGCGGCCGTGCTGGCGCTGGCCCGGCATGGCTGGCTGGTGCGCGGCGGCGAAGCCTTCGGCGTGCAGGTGTTGACGCAGGGATTGCGGATCACCGTGTCGACCATCGATGAAGCTGGCGCGCAGGCGTTCGCCGCGGTGCTGGCCCAGGTGCTGGGCCAGCCATAGTTTTTTAATTCCTCGCCACAGAAAGGGAACATCATGAAAGTCCATTTCATCGTGCATGAAGCGTTCGAGGCGCCGGGCGCCTATGAGACATGGGTGCGCGAGCGCGGCCACCAGGCTACGTATTCCCGCGTCCATGCCCATGAACCGCTGCCCGGCTCCATCGCGGACATCGACCTGCTGGTCGTCATGGGCGGACCGCAGTCGCCGTCGACGACGCGCGAGGAATGCCCGCATTTCGACGCGGCAGCCGAACAGGCCCTGATAGCCGCATGCGTCGCGGCGGGCAAGGCCGTGGTCGGCGTTTGCCTGGGCGCGCAGCTGATCGGCGCGGCCCTGGGAGCGCCCCATGCGCACAGCCCTGAAAAGGAGATCGGCAAGTTTCCCATCGTGCTGACGGAGGCAGGGCGGGAGAACGACAAGTTCAAGCATGTCGGCGATGTTCTGGAAAGCGGGCATTGGCACAGCGACATGCCGGGCCTGACCGATAGCGCGAAGGTCATCGCCTATAGCCAGGGCTGCCCGCGCCAGATCATCGAATACGGCAATCTGGTGTACGGCTTCCAGTGCCATATGGAGTTCACGCCGGAGGTGGTCGAGCTGCTGATCGCCGCGTCAGCAGCAGAGCTGGCCACGCTGGCGTCGCACCGCTTCGTGCAACAGCCAGCCACCCTGCGCTCCCACGACTGGCAAGCCATGAACGGCCAGCTGTTTGTTTTCCTCGACCGCCTGATGCAGGCGTACGCGGCGCAATAAAAAAACGCCAGCATGATGCTGGCGTTGTGGGGGCAAGCGGCGAGGCGCTTATTTCTTCGGTGCGCTCAGGCATTCCTTCATGAAAGCCTTGCGGGCGTCGCCCTTCATGTCCTTGGCGTCGACATTGCATGCTTTCATCTTGTTTTGCTGCGTCATGGCCGGCGCGGGCTTGGCGCTCAGGCATTCCTTCATGAAGGTCTTGCGCTCATCGCCTTTCTTGCCGGCGGCATCCGCATTGCAGGTCGTCATTTTTGACTGTTGCGCCGTCTTGGCGACGGGCGCCGCTTCCGGAGCGGCGGCAAAGGCGGTGCTGGCAAACGCGGCGGCGATGCAGAGGGCGATGAATTGTTTCATGGTAAATCCTTTAGACGCAGTCGGTGGAAGGGGACGTGCAAGCGGCAGGTAATGCCGGTATGCAGAACGTAACTAACTATATGACATTTATCAACAAAATTTCCACTCGAGTGTGTCTTTTTGTTACTGACAGGCACAAGGCGCCTGCCGGCTTGCCCGGGCAACCATGTTGCGGCGGCAGCGCCCCTGTTTTTTGCTATGCTAGCGTCTTTCCACCGGTCGATGCCGCTGCCTTGGCCGGCGCACCCTCAATACGGAGTAGTTATGGTCTCGTTGCAAGAGCAGTTTTTAAAGGCCGGCCTGGTCGACAAGAAGAAGGTCAAACTGGCCAACCAGGACAAGAGCAAGCAGAAAAAGGACGAGCGCAAGAGCGGTACGCAAAGTGTCGACGAAGTGCGCCTGGCCGCGCTTGAGACGCAGCGCAAGAACGCGGAACGCGCGCGCGAACTGAACGCCCAGCGCGACGCGGCTGCCAACCAGAAGGCCATCGTGGCGCAGATCGCGCAAATGGTGCAAAAAAACCGCCAGAGCAAGGGCAACAACGGCGACGTGCCGTATAACTTCACGTTCAACAACAAGATCGAGCGCATCTACGTGACGGCCGCCGTGCAGGCCCACCTGGTGGCGGGCCGCCTGGTGATCATCTGCCTGGGCGGCGCCGTGGAACTGGTGCCGCGCATCATCGCCGACAAGATCGCCGAACGCGACCCGGCCATCGTCGTGCGCGTGAAACAGGCCAGCACGGAAGTGGATGAGGACGATCCGTATGCGGCGTTCCAGATTCCCGATGATTTGATGTGGTAAGAGGGTGATTGCAGCGTTGAGACACGAATGCAGATGCTGCAAGCAAGAAAATAAGAGCAATCGCTGAGCCTGCTCAACGTCGGCACAGCCCAGCGCGGCATGCTGTGGGAATCTTCCCATCGGGCATGCCATGACGATACTTCCCTGCGACCGCGCGCGCCTGCATGCCATGCTGGTGGCGCTCGATCAGCAAGCCGAGCGTGACCTGCGGCGCCATCTGTTACACGCAAGGCATGATACCGCTGTCCTGATTCGTGCTGAGAACCGTTCGCGTCGCGTGCTGCAGGCGCTCGATTACGCCAAAGATCCAGCGCTCAGGCGTTTGCGCCTGCAGTTTTCGCAGGTCGATATTGCCACCATATGGCCACAGCTGAGCGAAATTTGCCATGATGTCGCCTTGTGCCTGGGCATGGCGACGCTGGCATCGCAGGCGGCGCTGGAAGCCTTGCTGGCGCAGGTGTTCAACGCGGGCGCCATGGGCAAGTCCATGGTTGCCGGCCTGCGCGACGCCGGCAGCACCTACCGTATGGGCTTAGGCAAATTATGGGGGGCTGATCCGGCGCATACCGGTTTTGTTGTGTCTGACTTGCATCGCCCAGCGCCGCATGCCAGCATGGTTGCCGCCGATTTCGCCCATGGCCATGCGCTCGCCGTCACCGCCATGCTGCGCAGCCTGAGCCTCGGTTTACGCCGCGGCAGCATGCGGCGGCAAGCCATACTCGGCGCCGCCATGCACAATGCGCGGCTCGGCCCCAAGGTCGCCATGTGGTTGGCGCGCAATGAACTGGCGCTGGCCAGGCATCCGTCCTTGCAGGCGCGAACGGCGGCGATCGAGACGGCGCCTGCCATGCTGGCGCTCACCGCGCCGGCCGCTGCCGTCAAAGGCGTGGCGGCAAACGCAAACAAGGCCGCGCGCGATATGGAAATCCTGCGCTTCTACGCGGCCCAGGGCAACCGTGAAGCCTACTGGAACTATCTGGCCGCCGGCGGCGACCGTTATGCGCGGCTGGCGCTGGGTGTCGTGCGCAATGACACCATCAGCGGCGCCATTGCCAACGGTTATGCGCAGATGCGGGCAGATCAGCTTGGGAGAGTGATGAGCGAGCGCGACTGGAATCAGTTTGGCATCGAGCTGATGCGGGCTGATCTTGGATATCGTGAAAAATATCGGCCAAATTCGATGGCGCTGGGGAAAATCGCACCGCTTTCGGTGGAAGATGTGGCGAAATATCACGCTGTAATTTTCAAAGAGTTTCTTTTGGATTCAGAGGCGTGGACCGCGCATGTTCCTCTGTCTCCTTATCTTGATGCCCATGATGTCGCAGGTGCGGAGAAAGTCTGGCAGGCCATGCTCGATGAGCGCTTTTATGTCAATGCATCGCGTGTTTTGCGGTCGGAAGGGCGTGCGTTATTGAGCGGAGTAAATTCCATGGAGCATGCCGCCTGGCTGGGAAAAATTGGCGTGCTCATGTCAGGCTACGCCCTCGATCCATTCCAGGCCTATGGCGACGCGGACAAGATCGGCAGTTGGCGCTACGCGAATGGCGCTTGGTCGCGCATGCATTTCGATTATCCGGCCGCCATGGATGGCAGCTTCGGCATGGACATGGCGCCTGAGCGGCTGCGCAAGCAATTGGATCTGGACAGGCTGTTCCGCCTGGAACGTCTGCGTCCGATGGACAAACATCCGCAGGACCTCTCTCATCTGATGCCGGGGCAGTGAGATGACGCAACCACCCCCGTGCAAGCGACATTTGGCAACAAAGATATTGCTCGCCATTTTCTGTCTGGCCGCCCTGGCCTGGTATGCGTCGCCACGCAAACGGCCAGCGACCGAACTGCACATGATGGTCAATGGCAATAAGCTTCTCATTCCCGCGAACTATATTCCAAGCTATATGCGGGGCTTGTACGAGCAAGCCGGCAACAGACAGGGTTTGCTCTTGCAAGCGCGGTGGACGGGGGGCAAGTTGCTGCCCTTCATCGCTCCGCATGACAATACGCCCGTCTGGATCCGTTATCAGGATGAAGTCTCCATTCTGGTGCAGCATTTTGACGCCAACACGCTGGCCGAAAAGTATCAGCTTGCCCAGCACTTCAGCTCGATCTGGATGCCGAATCGCAAGCAGGCGGCGTCACGTCATGGCTTGCTGCGCTACGAACACAACGATCTGCCGCAGCGCGTGCGGGAAGATGTGATCACGGTGTTTTATGAAAAGGACTTGTATCTGTATCCATCGCGCGAGCGGATAGAAACACAGATTGTCTGCGACCCCGATTTTTTTCCCGATCCCGGTACGGAAAGAGCGAAAGCGCTGGAGAAGCGCGGTAAGTTGGTAATAGGCCCTAGCTGCTCGCACGATATTTTCCTGCACGGCTTGAGAAATTCTCATATCGACATCGGCTACTTTCGCAGCCATCTGCACGAATGGCAAGCCATCGAGCAGGCTGTGGTCGCGTTGCTGAATTCATTGAATCAAGAGCCGCAGAAGGCCTTGCCGCTGGCGCGGCAGCGTGAGGCTCAGCGTGAAAGCGGGATGAGACGATAAACGCAAAAACGCCACCCGAAGGTGGCGTTTTTGTATGCACTGCTGAATTCTTGGTGGCCCGGGGCGGAATCGAACCACCGACACAAGGATTTTCAATCCTCTGCTCTACCGACTGAGCTACCAGGCCAAGGTGGCGAATTATAGCAGACCAAAACGGGAATGCAAGAGCCGGCTGCGACTTTTCCCCGATTTCCTGCATGGGCATCATATTACTTGCCTGTAGATCAAATATGATTTGATATAAACGGTATTTTTCTCAACAAAGGATGGGCGCATAGTGTGGTCATTGAAATGTATTTGAGAGGACTGCCGCATGAACACGACTACCCAACACACCGCCATCCCTGAAATCGGCCTGGGCACCTTCCGCTTGCAGGGCCAGGTCGTCATCGATTCCGTCACCACGGGCCTGGATGTCGGCTACCGCCATATCGACACGGCGCAAATCTATGGCAATGAGGCCGAAGTGGGCCAGGCGATCGCCGCCAGCGCCGTCCCGCGCGATGAGCTGTTCGTTACCACCAAGATCTGGATCGAGAGCCTGCAGCGCGACAAGCTGATTCCCAGCTTGAAAGACAGCCTGCACAAGCTGCGGCTGGAACAGCTGGACCTGACCCTGATTCACTGGCCGTCGCCGCAGGACGCCATTCCCGTGGCCGACTACATGGCGGCGCTGGCTGAGGCGAAGGCGCAGGGGCTGACCAGGGCCATTGGCGTATCGAATTTCACCAACGCGCAGCTGCGGCAAGCCATCGATACGGTGGGCGCGGCAGAAATCGCCACGCAGCAGATCGAGATCCACCCGTTCCTGCAAAACCGCAAGGCCATCGATTTCGCGCGCAGCCAGGGCATCCACATCACGGCCTACATGCCGCTCGCGTATGGCAAGGTGATGGTCGATCCCGTGATCGCGGCCATCGCCGCGAAGTACGGCGTGACGCCGGCGCAAGTGGCCCTGAGCTGGTCGCTGCAGCAAGGCTTTGCCGTGATCCCGTCGTCGACCAGGCGCGCCAACCTGGAAGCGAACCTGCATTTCCAGCGCATCACCCTGTCGCCGGACGAGATGGCGCAGATGGCGACGCTGGAGCGTGGCGAGCGCCTGGCCAACCCGGACGGCCTGGCGCCGCAGTGGGATTGAGATGGGCGCCATGACTGCGATGCAGACGCTGGGGCAGGGCGGTTTCAGTATCGGCCTGGAACTGCCGCTCGATAACGACTGGTCGTCCACGGGGCGCCAGGCGTATGCGGCGTCCGGCCGCGTGCCGGGCGAGCCGGATCTGAAACAGCATGCCGCGCTGGCCAAGCTGGCCGACCGCCTGGGTTTCCGCGCCCTTTGGCTGCGTGACGTGCCCCTGTACGACCCGTCTTTCGGCGACGCGGCCCAAGTCTTCGAGGTGTTTACTTACCTCGGCTACCTGGCCGGCATCACGGACAACATCTTGCTGGGCACGGCCGCCGTGGTGCTGCCGCTGCGCGAACCGGTGCTGACGTTAAAAGCGGCGGCCAGCGTCGACCAGTTGAGCGGCGGGCGTTTGCTGCTGGGCGTGGCCAGCGGCGACCGGCCCGTCGAGTATCCCGTGTTTGGCCGCGATTTCGAGCAGCGCGGCGCCGCCTTCCGCGAGCAGGTCGCCATGCTGCGCGACTGGGGCGAGATGCGCCTGCCGCCCGGCATCCGTCTGCTGCCCAAGCCGGCCGCGCCCTTGCCGCTGCTGGTGGCGGGGCTGGCGCAGCAGTCGCCCGCGTGGATCGGCGCGCAGATGGATGGCTGGCTCGCCTATCCGGGCACGCCGGACGACCATGCGCGGCGTTCGGCGCAATGGCGCGCCGTGGCCGGCGACGACAAGCCATACGTCAGCTTCATCCACCTGGACCTGGATGAGGATCCGAACCTGCCGCTGCAGCGCTTCCGCTTCGGCGGTCGCACGGGGCGCGATGGCCTGATCGCCGAGCTGCACGCCATGCGCGCGGCCGGCGTGCGGCATATCGGCCTGCAGCTGCGGCAGAACCGCCGCCCGCTGGCCGAGACGATGCAGGAGATCGCGGACCACGTGCTGCCCGTCTTTCATGGAACCGCTTGATCTGGGGCACGCGTCCCGTACTTCGGGACTATCTGAAACAGGTGGGGCAAACGCTATAATGGCCGCATGAACAGTCCCACTCCCCCCACCATGCGGCGCTTCATGCATAGCCACAGCGACGTTTGCATCGTCGGCAACGGCGCCATCGCGAAAACCACGGCGCTGGCGTTTGCCCAGGCAGGACAAAGCGTCACCCTGTTATCTCCGGCGAGCCCGCCGGTGACCGCTTCCCCTTTGGCCGCCAAGCCGGTCGAAGCCAGCTGGGATGTGCGCGTGTATGCGCTCAATCACACGGCGCACGATTTGCTGTCGTCGCTGAAGGTGTGGGGCGCCCTGGAGGCTGACAGGGTGGCGCCAGTCGACGCCATGCTGGTCAACGGCGACGGCGCGCAGGCGGGCGGACTCGGTTTCGACGCCTACGGCGCCCATGTGGGCAGTCTGGCGTGGATCGTCGAAGACCGCAACCTGGGCCAGGCGCTGGACGCCGCCCTCAAATTCGCGCCGAACGTCAGCGTGCTGCAGGGCCGCGCCAGCCGTCTGGAATGGACGAATGACTCGGCCATCGTGCACCTCGATGGCGGCGACACCATCACCTGCGCGCTGGTGGTGGGCGCGGATGGCGCCCAGTCGTGGGTGCGGGGCCAGTGCGACATCGGCCTCGATTACCGCTCGTATGGCCAGCGCGGCGTGGTCAGCAACTTCGCCTGCGAAAAGCCGCACCATGGCGCGGCCCACCAGTGGTTCACGGGCAGCGAAGGAATCGTCGCGCTGCTGCCGCTGCCGGGAGACCGCGTTTCTCTCGTCTGGTCGGCGCCCGATGCGCTGGCCGATACCTTGATGACTGAAACTGCCGATGCCCTGGCCGCGCGCCTGTCCGCGTATTGCCAGGACAAGCTGGGAAAACTCACGCCGTTGCAGCCGGAACTGGTGCGCGCCTTCCCATTGACCCTGATGCGCCCGCACGCCATGGTGGCGCCGCGCGTGGCCCTGGTCGGCGACGCCGCCCACGTGGTCCATCCGATGGCCGGCCACGGGATGAACCTGGGTTTTGCCGACGTGGCGCAGCTGGTCAAGACGATCAGCGAACGCGAAGCGCACCGCGGCATCGGCGACGAACGCGTGCTGGCCCGCTATGCGCGCGCGCGCAAGGAAGACGTGCTGCTGATGCAGCTGGCCACCGATGGCCTGGCGCGATTATTTGGCGCCGATCTGGAACCGTTGCGCGTGGTTCGCAATTTGGGATTAAACTTGCTGGATAAATTACCTGCCCTGAAGCGCAAAATGATTGCGCACGCCTTGGGGCATCCGTAAATATCAGCGTATCTTAAGATATCGCCGGATAATGGCATTAGTGAAAATTCAAGGTCGCCGCAGCTGGTCTGCGGCGCTCGTTTTATTAAAGAGATAACGGCGCCGGGCCCCCTGCCAGTTTCGCCGGGCGTTACAAAGTGGAGAAGTGATAGTGATCAAAATGAGCAGAATCGCATTGGTACTGGCCTCGGGCCTGATGATGTCGTGCGCCGGCGCCGAAACGCCGACGGAAGCAAACATCAAAAAGCTGATCGAGCCGCGCCTGGGCGAAGGCGCCAAGGTCGATTCGGTCAAGGAAACGCCGTACGGCGGCCTGTACGAAGTGCGTACGGGTGGCGACATCCTGTACACGGACAAGAGCGCGCAGTACCTGTTCGTCGGCCACGTCTTCGACGCCAAGACGTCGCAGGATCTCACCAAGGTGCGCCTGGATGAAGTCAACCGCATCAAGTTCTCCGACCTGCCGCTCGATTCCGCCATGAAGACCGTCAAGGGCAATGGCAAGCGCGTGATCGCCGTGTTCGAAGATCCGAACTGCGGCTATTGCAAGCGCTTCCGCCAGAACGCCCTGAAGGAAATCGACAACGTCACCGTCTACACCTTCATGTACAACATCCTGTCGCCGGACTCCATCGTTAAGTCGCGCAATGTCTGGTGCGCGCCGGACCGCAACAAGGCCTGGGATGACTGGATGTTGAATGGCAAGGCGCCGGCCACGGTGGCCGCCACGTGCGCCAACCCGCATGAAAAAATCCTGGCCCTGGGCCAGCAATTGCGTGTCTCGGGCACGCCAGCCATCTTCTTTGCCGACGGCAGCCGCATTCCGGGCGCGGTCGATGCGAAAACGCTGGAACAGAAATTCTCGACCATTAAGTAATCCGGGCTGTCGCCAGGAAGGCTGGACGGCGCGCCCTCGCAAGGCGCGCTTTTTTTTGCGTTTTTTTCCGCTGTCGTATCATCAAGTGTTGTTCGTAGACGCCATAACAATCCAAAGAGGGGAAGCAGCAGATGATTACCTTGAATATCAACGGACGCGACACGCAAGTCGACGCCGATCCATCCACGCCCATCCTGTGGGCGTTGCGCGATAACCTGAACATGACGGGCACCAAGTTCGGTTGCGGCGCGGCCCTGTGCGGCGCCTGCACAGTGCACCTCGACGGCCAGCCGATCCGCTCGTGCATCACGCCGATTTCCTCGGTGGGCGCGCAAAAGATCACCACCATCGAAGCGATGGAAAACGACCAGGTGGGCAAGGCCGTGCAGGCCGCATGGGTGCGCCACGACGTGCCGCAATGCGGCTACTGTCAAAGCGGCCAGGTGATGAGCGCCACGGCGCTGCTGCGCACCAACAAGGCGCCCAGCGATGCCGACATCGACGGCGCCATGAGCGGCAATATCTGCCGCTGCGGCACCTATCAACGGATCCGCGCAGCCATCAAGGACGCGGCCAAGACCCTGGCCTGAGGAGAACGGTATGCGTATCGAATGGTTGAATCAGGAAGCATTGCAGCATGGCGAGGTGACTCTGGGCGCGGCGCTGGCATCGGCGCCGGTGGCGGTCGTTGGCGCGGCCGATGGCGTGTCGCGGCGCGGTTTCATGAAGGCTGGCGCGGTGGCCGGCGGCGGCTTGATGCTGGGCTTTTTCCTGCCGGGCGCAGGCAAGCTGGCGCAGGCGGCCGATGCCGCGCCCGCCAAGCCCGTATATGCCCCGAACGCGTTTTTGCACATCGCGCCCGACAACACGGTGACGGTGCAGGTGAACCGGCTGGAATTTGGCCAGGGTGTGCAAACGAGCTTGCCCATGCTGATCGCCGAGGAACTCGACGCCGACTGGAGCCTCGTGCACGGCGCCCTGGCACCCGCCGGGGAACAATACAAGGATGCCGCCTACGGCATGCAGATGACGGGCGGCTCGGGCAGCATCGCCCACTCGTTTACACAGTACCGCGAAATCGGCGCGAAGGCGCGCGCCATGCTGGTGGGCGCCGCCGCCGCGCAGTGGAAAGTCAGTCCCGACCAGGTGCGCGCCGCCAAGGGTGTGCTGTATGGCCCCGGCGGACAAAAAGCGACCTACGGCGAATTTGCCGACGCGGCCATGCGCCAACCCGTGCCCGCCACCGTCAAGCTGAAAGACCCACGCGACTTTGTCATCATCGGCAAACCCGTGAAACGCCTGGACGCGGCGGCCAAGTCCACGGGAAAACAGCAGTTCGGCATCGACTTCAAGCCGCCAGGCGCGAAAGTGGCCATGGTGGCGCGTCCGCCCGTGTTTGGCGCCAAGGTGGCGAAATTCGACGCCAGCAAGGCCAAGGCCATTCCTGGTGTGCTCGACGTGCTGGAAGTGAAGACGGACCGTGGCGGCAGCGGTGTGGCGGTGATCGCCACTGGTTACTGGCCTGCCAAGCAGGGGCGCGACGCTTTGGCGATCGAGTGGGATAGCGGCGCCGTGGAAAAGGTCAGCAGCGACAAGCAGCTGGCCGCTTTCAAGGCGCTGGCGAAAACGCCGGGCACGGTGGCGCGCCCATTCGATGTCGCAGCGCTGGCCAAGGCGCCGAAAAAGATCGAAGCTGTCTACGAATTCCCTTACCTGGCGCACGCGCCGATGGAGCCGCTCAACTGCGTCGTCGACCTGCAGGCGGACAAATGCACGATGTGGGTCGGTTCGCAATTCCAGACGGGCGACCAGGCGGCGATTGCGGCCACCTCCGGCCTGAAACCGGAGCAGGTGACCCTGCACACGATGATGGCCGGCGGCGGCTTTGGCCGGCGTGCCGTGCCCTCGTCCGACTATGTGGTCGAAGCCGTCAACGTCGCCAAGGCATACCGGGCGGCGGGCAAGAGCGGTCCGTTAAAGCTGATGTGGAGCCGCGAGGATGACATCAAGGGTGGTTACTACCGGCCGTCGCATGTGCACCGCGCGCAGATCGGCCTCGACGCCAAGGGCAAGATTCTCGCCTGGGACCACACCATCGTGGGCCAGTCCATCATGGCCGGCACGCCGTTCGAAGCCTTCATGGTGAAAAATGGCGTCGACGGCACCATGGTCGAAGGCATGGGCGAGCCGTACACCCTGCCGATGAAGCTGTCCGTGCACACGGCCAAGGCGAACGTGCCGGTGCTGTGGTGGCGCTCCGTCGGCTCGACGCATACGGCCTTTGTCATGGAAACCCTGATCGACGAGGCGGCGCACGTGGCGAAGATGGATCCCGTCGCCTACCGCAAGCAGCTGATCGACGCCAAGCACACGCGCCACATCGCCGCGCTGGACCTGGCCGTGGCCAAGTCCGGCTATGGCAAGAAGAAGCTGCCGAAAGGGCAAGCCTGGGGCGTGGCCATGCACGAGTCGTTCAACTCCGTCGTCGCTTATGTGGTGACGGCTTCCGTGGTGGAAGGCGCGCCCAAGCTGCACCAGGTATGGGCGGGCGTGCATTGCAACCTGGCCGTCAATCCCCTGACGATCGAGGCGCAAGTGCAGGGCGCCGCGCTGATGGCGCTGGGCATGACCATCCCCGGCGCGGCCATCACGCTCAAGGATGGCGTGGTGCAGCAGCAGAACTTTGGCGACTACCCCGTGCCGCGCATGCAAGACATGCCGGTGATCGAGGTGCACCTGGTGCCGTCGGGCGACGCGCCGACGGGCATGGGCGAGCCGGGCGTGCCGCCATTGGCGCCTGCATTCGCCAATGCGCTGTTTGCCCTGACGGGCAAGCGCCTGCGCAAGCTGCCGTTCGACCTGGCGGCCGCATGACGGCAGTAGTTTTTTGAGTACGGTCGGCATCTTGCTGGCAGCCGGAAGGGGGCGCAGGTTCGACCCTTCCGGCGTGCAGAACAAATTATTGCAGCCTTTGACGGAAGGCTCGCATGCGGGCTTGCCGGTCGTGGTGGCGGCGGCCAGGAACATGCTGGCGGCCCTGCCGCGCGTGCTGGCCGTGGTGCGCGCAGACGATACGCAAGTGGCGCGTGCGCTCGGTGCGCTGGGCTGCGAGGTGCGCGTCTGCCACGACGCCGATACTGGCATGGCCGCCTCGCTTACCTGCGCCATCGACTATGTGCGCGGCGCGCCGGGCTGGCTGATCGCCCTGGGCGACATGCCTTTCGTGGAAGCGGCTACAATCGCCACCTTGTCGCAAGCCATCGGCGATGGCGCGCGCATCGCCGTGCCCGTGTTCCAGGGACGGCGCGGCAATCCTGTCGCGTTCAGCGCCTTTCACTTGCCGCTGCTGCTGGCGCTCGATGGCGACCAGGGTGCGCGCAGCATCGTCAACAGCCATGCCGTGTGTGAAGTGACAGTGGACGACGGCGGCATCTTGCGCGATATTGATACACCTGACGATTTGTAAGGCGGGGCAGTGGCGTTCCCGGGAAGACAGGCCAGACACGAGGAAAACATGAAGAAAGCACCGATTAAAAAAAGCATCGCCAAGGCGCCCGCCGCCGGCATCATCTACAGCATCGCCGCCCTTGATCTGGCTGGCCACATGTTCAAGGTCACCTTGACGGTCAAGTCGCCAGCCGCCATCGGCCAGGTCTTTTCCTTGCCGGCCTGGATTCCGGGCAGCTACATGATCCGCGAATTTTCGCGCAACATCGTCAGCATCCGCGCCGAGTCCGAGGGCAAGGCCGTGGCGCTGACCAAACTGGACAAGCACTCGTGGCAAGCCGCGCCGTGCAAGGGACCGTTGACGGTCGAATATGACGTATATGCGTGGGACCTATCCGTGCGCGCCGCCCACCTGGACCAGAATCACGGCTTCTTCAACGGCACCAGCGTGTTCCTGCGCGTGCTGGGCCAGGAATCCGACGCACATGAAGTGCACATCGTGCAGCCGAAGGATGCGGCCTGCAAGACCTGGCGTGTCGCCACGACCCTGCCGGAACTCAAGGCCAAGCGCTATGGCTTCGGCAGCTACCAGGCCGCCAACTACGATGAGCTGATCGACCACCCGGTGGAGATGGGCGACTTCGCGCTGGCCACCTTCACCGCGCATGGCGTGCCGCACGATATCGTCGTCACGGGCAAGGTGCCGAACCTGGACCTGGACCGTCTGTGCCGCGACCTGAAAGCCATCTGCGAAACGCAGATCGCCTTCTTCGAGCCGAAGACCAAGAAAGCGCCGATGGACCGTTACGTGTTCATGACCATGGCCGTCGGCGACGGTTACGGCGGCCTCGAACACCGCGCCTCGACGGCGCTGATCTGCGCCCGCGCTGACTTGCCGACGACGGCGTCGACCAGCACGGAAATCGGCGACGGCTACCTGAAATTCCTCGGCCTGTGCAGCCATGAGTACTTCCACACCTGGAACGTCAAGCGCATCAAGCCGGCCGCCTTTGCGCCGTACAACCTGCAGGCGGAAAGCTACTCGCCGCTGTTGTGGCTGTTCGAAGGCTTCACCAGCTATTACGACGACCTGATGCTGGTGCGCGCTGGCCTGATCGACGAAGCGGCCTATTTCAAGCTGCTGGGGAAAACCGTCAACAGTGTCTTGCGCGGCAGCGGCCGCAGCAAGCAAAGCGTGGCCGATTCCAGCTTCGACGCCTGGGGCAAGTACTACCGCCAGGATGAAAACGCGCCGAACGCCATCGTCAGCTACTACACCAAGGGTTCGCTGATCGCGCTGGCCTTCGACCTGACGATCCGCACGAAGACGAATGGCGACAAATCGCTGGACGACGTGATGCAGGCGCTGTGGCAGCGCTATGGCCGCGATTTCTACAAGGGCAAGGCGCGCGGCGTGACGCCGGCCGAAGTCGAAGCCCTGTTCGACGAGATTGCCGGCACGCGCATGAAGCCATTCTTCGAGCGCTACATCCGCGGCACGGACGACGTGCCGCTGGCGCGCCTGCTGGCGCCGTTCGGTGTGAAATACAGCGACGCGCGCAAGGCGGAAAAAGCCAGCCTGGACGTTAACCTGGGCCGCGACGGCAACGACGCCAAACTGGCGCAGGTACACCAGGGTGGCGCCGCCCACACAGCCGGCCTGTCGGCGGGCGACGTGCTGGTGGCCGTCGACGGCTTGCGCGTGACGGGCAGCAACCTGGACACCTTGCTGGGCCGCTACGCCGTCGGCGCCAGAGTCGCCATCCACGCCTTCCGCCGCGACGAACTGATGACGTTTGCGGCCGTGCTGCAGGGCGACCGCGTGCCCGGCGTCAGCCTGACCCTGCTGCCGGCGCCAAAGAAAGCCACGGGGCCGAAGCGCCCTAGCGCTGTATAAGCTGTTCGTCACGCGGTAAGACAGAAAACCGGCCGTCACTGGCCGGTTTTCTATTTCAGACTGCAATTTCTCAAATGCAACTCATCCGCCGGCAGCCGCGGATAACCATCATATTTACTGCAAATGAACTAATTTTTCTTTAACTAAACTAAAATTGCCGAACTGCTTATTTTAGATCGCGCCCAACGTGGAAACCCTCGATCCCCGAACCATCATGCTGATGACGACCCTGATGTGCGGGGCGATGAGCATTGTCATGTTCTCGGTGTATCGCAGTTTCCGGCGCGAGGTGCATGGCCTGGGGCATTGGGCGGCCGGTTTGCTGTTGCTGGTATGCGCGTCCCTGCTGTTTGGCACCCGCGAGGTACTGCCGCCGGCATTGTCGATGATCGCGGCTAATGCGGCGCTGGTGGCCGGCATCGGCCTGTCGATGCTGGGCACGGAAAAATTCTTTGGCCTGGCGCCCAGCCGCCGCGCCTATCTGCTGATACTTGCCCTGGCCATCGCCGGCAATAGCTGGTGGCTGCTGGCGCGCCCCGATTTCTCGGCGCGCGTGGCGGTCTTTTCCCTGCTGGTCTTCCTGTTTTATGCGCGCCAGGTGCAACTGGTGTGGCGTCATGGCGAACGCCATTTCTCGAGTTTTTTCTTTGGCGTGCTGATGCTGATGCAAGCCCTGGTGGTGCTGGTGCGGGGCATATCGGCCTTGCTGCATGGCGGCGCCAGCGTGAACCTGACGGTGGCAGGCACGCCGGCCGGCATCTATCTGGCGGTCGCCAATTTCATGGCGTTGCTGCTGACGGTGGGCTTCATGACGGTGGCCACGCGCCGCCTGCAGCAGATACTCGAGCGCCGCTCGACCCATGACCCGCTGACGCAGGTGCTGAACCGGCGCGGCTTTGGCGACGCCTATGCGCGCGAGACGGGCAATCTGCGGCGTCGCCGTTTGCCGCTGACACTGCTCAGCATCGACCTCGATTACTTCAAATTGATCAATGACCGCTACGGTCACGCGGTGGGCGACCAGGTGCTGGCGCACGTGGCCGCCGTCATCGGCAGCGCCTTGCGCGAATCGGATTGTGTGGCGCGTTTCGGCGGCGAGGAATTCGTCGTGCTGATGCCGGACATGCCGGCGCATAATGCGCTGGGCGTGGCCGAACGCATCCGCGCCTTGCTGCACGAACCCAGTCATGCGGGGCTGCCGCCGTGTACGGTCAGTATCGGCGTCGCTTGCCAGGCATCGGTGGTGGAAGGGCTGGAACAGCTGCTGTCGCGCGCCGATGCGGCCCTGTACCTGGCCAAGGAGCGGGGACGCGACCGCATCGAACTCGATACCGCCGCGGTTACTGCGGACCGGACAAGGTCCGCAGCTGGAACCGGTACTGGTCGTTGAACAGAAAGGTTTCGGAAAAATCGAAGGTTTTGGCGTGGCGGCGCATCAGGTGCCCGGCCGGCGGAAACGCGTTTTGCACGCGCCGCACGGCGGCCAGCGCGGCGGCTGAAGCTTCGCCGTCGCGCGAACGGTGCACGTGCACGTTTTTCAGCTCGCCGTCCGGGCCCACGCTCAGGTCAAGCACGACGATGGCCGGCAGCATGGGCGGCAGGCGCCCGCTGAACGTGTATGCACCGTTGGCGGCCATGATCTGCTGCGCCACCAGCGATTTGTAGGCGTCGATGCTGGCGGCCAGCTGTATCGCGGCCGGCGTGCGAGGGGGCGTGGACGTGGGCGTGTTCACCGCCGGCGGGGGCGCAGTCTGGCAAGCCGACAGCAGGCTGGCGGCGGCAAGGACGGTGATCGCGTGTCTCATGCCTGCCAGACTACCATGCTTTAACTGAACAGGCGTTCCAGCTCCACGCCCGGGTCTGGCGCGCGCATGAACGCTTCGCCCACGAGGAAGCTGTGGATGTGCGCATCGCGCATGCGTTGCACGTCGGCCGTGCTGTGGATGCCCGATTCCGTGATGATCAATTTGTCCTGCGGGATGCGCGGCAAGAGATTGATGGTCGTGTCCAGTGACGTTTCGAAGGTGCGCAGGTTGCGGTTGTTGATGCCGATCAGCGCGCTCTTGAGTTTCAGGGCCGCCGTCAGTTCGTCACCGTCGTGGCTTTCGATCAGCACGCCCATGCCCAGTTCGTGGGCGCACGCTTCCATCTCGGCCATCAGGCCATGGTCGAGCGCCGCGACGATCAGGAGGATGCAGTCGGCGCCCATGGCCCGCGCTTCATAGATCTGGTACATGTCGACCATGAAATCCTTGCGCAGCACGGGAATGGCGCAGGCGGCGCGCGCCTGCTGCAGGTATTCCACGGAGCCCTGGAAGAACTGCTCGTCCGTCAGCACGGACAGGCACGCCGCGCCGTGTTGGGCATAGCTGGCGGCGATGTCGGCAGGGCGAAAGTCGGCGCGGATCACGCCTTTCGAGGGCGACGCTTTTTTGACTTCGGCGATGATGCCGGGCTTGCCGTCGGCGATGTGCTGGCGCAGGCTAGCTTCAAAACCGCGCAGGCCGGCGCGCAGTGCGCTGTCGCTTTCCACGTCGCCGCGCAGGCTGGCCAGACTGCGGTGGGCTTTGGCCTTGGCCACTTCATCGGCTTTCACTGCCAGGATTTTATCGAGTATGTCGGACATGATGGTCGCTATTCTATAAGGAGGGCGGAGGGCTTACGCTTGCTTTGGTGTGCCCAGCTGCTGCGTGACCTGCACGAATTGATCGAGTTTTGCCAGGGCCGCGCCCGAGCTGACGGCGGTGCGCGCGCGCGCCAGGCCGTCTTCGATCGAGCTGGCCACGCCGGCCGCGTACAGCGCCGTGCCCGCGTTCAGGGCGACGATGTCGGCGGCGGCGCCGGGTTCACCGCGCAGCGCTTCCATCATCTTCGCCTTCGATTCGACGGCATCGGCCACCTTCAGGTTGCGGCTGGCGATCATCTGCAAACCGAAATCTTCGGGATGGATTTCATATTCGCGGATTTCGCCGTTGACCAGCTCGCCCACGAGGGTAGAGGCGCCCAGCGACACTTCATCCATATTGTCGCGGCCATACACGACGATGGCATGCTGCGCGCCCAGGCGCTGCAGCACGCGCACCTGGATGCCGACCAGGTCGGCGTGGAACACGCCCATCAGAATATTCGGCGCACCGGCCGGATTCGTCAGCGGCCCGAGGATATTGAAAATCGTGCGCACGCCCAGCTCCTTGCGCACGGGCGCCGCATGCTTCATGGCCGCATGGTGGTTCGGCGCATACATGAAGCCGATGCCCGTCTGCGCGATCGACTGGGCGATCTGCTCGGGCTGCAGGTTGATGTTGACGCCCAGGGAGTCCAGCACGTCGGCGCTGCCGGACGAGGACGAGACGCTGCGCCCGCCATGCTTGGCTACGCGCGCGCCGGCGGCGGCCGCCACGAACATCGAGGCGGTGGAAATATTGAAAGTGTGCGCGCCGTCGCCGCCCGTGCCGACGATGTCGAGCAGGTTGGTGGTGTCGGCCATGGGCACCTTGGTGGAAAACTCGCGCATCACTTGCGCGGCGGCGGCGATTTCGCCGATGGTTTCCTTTTTCACGCGCAAGCCCACGGTCAGGGCGGCGATCATGGTGGGCGACATTTCGCCGGACATGATCTGGCGGAACAGGTACAGCATTTCGTCGTGAAAAATTTCGCGGTGTTCGATGCAGCGCAGCAGGGCTTCTTGTGGTGTGATCGGCATGATGCTTCCTTCTTCAATGATGGCGCAGGAGGACACTGATGGCACGCCGTGGCGTGCGCGGAAAATCAGCGCTCGAGAAAATTCTTCAGCAGGGCGTGGCCGTGTTCCGAGAGGATCGATTCGGGGTGGAACTGCACGCCCTCGATATCGTATTCCCGGTGGCGCACGCCCATGATTTCGCCGTCGTCCGTCCACGCCGTCACTTCCAGGCAGGAAGGCAGCGAGGCGCGTTCGATCGCCAAAGAGTGGTAGCGGATCACTGTGAAGGGGCTGGGGATGTCCTTGAAGACACCCACGCCCGTATGCGCGATGAGGGAAGTCTTGCCATGCATGACTTGCTTGGCGCGGATGACCTTGCCGCCAAACGCTTCGCCGATGGCCTGGTGCCCCAGGCACACGCCGAGTATCGGCTTCTTGCCGGCGAAGTGCTTGAGCACTTCCACCGAAATGCCCGCCTGTGCCGGCGCTTTCGGACCGGGCGAGATGCAGATGCGGTCCGGGTTCAGCGCCTCGATCTGTTCGATCGTGATTTCATCGTTGCGGTAGACCCGCACGTCTTCGCCCAATTCGCCGAAATACTGCACGATGTTGTAGGTGAAGGAGTCGTAGTTGTCGATCATGAGCAGCATCTTAAAACCCTCCATCCAGGCCATCTTGCACTTGTTCGGCGGCGCGCAGCACGGCGCGCGCCTTGTTTTCAGTTTCCTGCCATTCCATTTCGGGGATGGAGTCGGCCACGATGCCGGCCGCGGCCTGCACGTACAGCATGCCGTCCTTCACCACGCCCGTACGGATGGCGATGGCCACATCCATTTCGCCGCCAAACGACAGGTAGCCGCAGGCGCCGCCGTAGATGCCGCGCTTGGTGATTTCCAGTTCATCGATCACTTCCATGGCGCGCACTTTCGGCGCGCCCGTCAGGGTGCCGGCGGGGAAGGTCGCGCGCAGCACGTCCAGGTTCGACAGGCCCTTCTTGAGGGTGCCTTCCACGTTCGAGACGATGTGCTGCACATGCGAGTATTTTTCGATGACCATGCGGTCGGTGACGTGCACGCTGCCCGTCTCGGCAATGCGGCCGATGTCGTTGCGCGCCAGGTCGATCAGCATCACGTGCTCGGCGATCTCTTTCGGGTCGGCCAGCAGCTCGGCCGACAATTCGGCGTCGCGCTCCGGCGTGGCGCCGCGCGGACGGGTGCCGGCGATGGGGCGCAAGGTGACTTTCTTGCCGCCGTCCGCCGTCTTCTCGTTGCGCACCAGGATTTCCGGCGAGGCGCCGATGATTTGCATGTCGCCGAAATTATAGAAGTACATATACGGCGACGGGTTGAGCGAACGCAAGGCGCGGTACAAGGTCAGCGGCGAATCGACGTATGGTTTGCGGATGCGCTGGCCGATCTGCACCTGCATCAGGTCGCCCGCCATCACGTATTCATGCGCCTTGGCGACGGCCTTCAGGTAGTCTTCCTTGGAAAAGTCGCGGATGGTTTCCGTGCGCACGGAAGCGCTGGTGACGGGCGCATCGACACCGCGGCGCAGCATCATGCGCAAGTCCTTCAGGCGCTGCTGCGCTTTCGAAAACGATTCGGGCTGCGTGGTGTCGGCGTAAACGATCAAATACAGTTTGCCGGACAGGTTGTCGATGACGGCCAGTTCTTCCGTCACCATCAGCTGGATGTCGGGCAGCTTCAAGTCATCTTTCGGCGCGCCGCCGGCCAGTTTTTTCTCGATGTGGCGCACGGTATCGTAGCCGAAGTAGCCGGCCAGGCCGCCGCAGAAGCGCGGCATGCCGGGGCGCAGGGCCACTTTGAAGCGCGACTGGAACTGTTCGATGAAGTCGAGCGGATTGCCTTCGTGCTCTTCGATCACGACGCCGTTCTTGACGATTTCGGTGCGCTTGCCATAGCTGCGCAACACGGTCGTGGCGGGCAAGCCGATGAAGGAATAGCGGCCGAAGCGTTCGCCGCCGACGACGGATTCGAGCAGGAAGGTGTTCTTGCCACCTTGTTGGGCCTGTGCCAGTTTCAGGTACAGGGTGAGCGGCGTTTCCAGGTCGGCGAACGCTTCCGCGATCAGGGGGATGCGGTTGTAGCCTTGCTGGGCCAGCGATTTGAATTCGAGTTCGGTCATGTTTCTCTCCATGCCGTCAGGGTATGAGTGTGCATAGTGCACAAACCCTGCGGTGGGTTATCAAAAAACTTGCCGGTACATGCAACGTGCGCAAAATGCGCAAAGGACGCGTGTGCAGCCGGCAGCAATCGTAACGGCTCGGCCCTTAGGCCTGCCAGGATTGCCAGCGTCGCCAAAGCCAGGCCTCAATCGAGCCGGTTTGGGTGACATTGTGTTTTTTGATGAGAAACGTGTTCACGATATGGTGTTGGGTTTGGTCAGTATGCCGGTTAGTTTTGCATGCCAATACAACGAGCTGCTTCGAGCAGTGTCTTTACTATACCATCGGAATCGGTATCGTGTATAGAGTGTCCGTGATTGTAGCCATACGGTACCGTCAAGACGGGGCAGGCCGCAGCCCTGGCCGCTTGCGCGTCATTCGAGGAGTCGCCGATGGCAACCACTTTGGCGGGTGGCAAGTCGAAGTCCGCGCACACTTGCAGCAGCGGCATCGGGTGCGGTTTTTTCTGCGGTAGCGAATCGCCGCCGTAGACGATCTCGAAATACTGGTCCAGGTTTTTCAGTTTCAGCAGGGGCAGGGCGAAGGCGATGGGCTTGTTGGTGACGCAGGCCAGGCGCAAGCCCGCCGCCTTCATCGCCGCCAGCCCCGCTTCCACGTCCGGATAGAGGGTGCTGAACTGGCCATTGATGGCCAGGTAGTGGCGCTGGTAGCCGTCCATCGCCTGCTCGAAATGCTGTTCCACGCCGGCCGCATCGAAGTCGAGCGCCAGCACGGTGCGGATCAGGTTTCCCGAACCCTTGCCCACCATCAGTTTGATGGCATCGGCGCTGATGGGCGCCAGGTCCAGTTCGGCACGCATGCCATTGATGGCGACATGAAAATCGGGCACGGTGTCGAGCATCGTGCCATCGAGGTCGATGATGGCGGCGCGCACGCCAGCCAGTACGTGGTCTTTCACCGTGCGCGCTTGCATCAGGCGCCCTTGACGGCTGCCAGCTCGGCGCGCATGGCGTCGATGACGGCTTTGTAGTCGGGCTTGCCGAAGATGGCCGAGCCGGCGACGAAGGTGTCGGCGCCAGCGGCGGCGGCGGCGGCGATGTTGTCGATCTTGATGCCGCCATCGACTTCGAGCATGATGTCACGGCCCGATTCGTCGATCATGCGGCGCGCTTCGGCGATTTTTTTCAAGGCTTGCGGAATGAAGGACTGGCCGCCGAAGCCGGGATTGACGGACATGATCAGGATGATGTCGATCTTGTCCATCACGTGTTCCAGGTAGTGCAGCGGCGTGCCGGGGTTGAATACCAGGCCCGATTTGCAGCCATTGTCGCGGATCAGCTGCAAGGAGCGGTCGACGTGATCCGACGCTTCCGGGTGAAAGGTGATGATGTTCGCGCCAGCCTTGGCGAAATCCGGGATAATGCGATCGACAGGCTTGACCATCAGGTGCACGTCGATGGGCACTTGCACGTGCGGGCGGATCGCTTCGCATACCAGCGGGCCGATGGTCAGGTTCGGCACGTAATGGTTGTCCATCACGTCGAAGTGGATGATGTCGGCGCCGGCGGTAACGACGTTGCGCACTTCCTCGCCCAGGCGGGCAAAGTCGGCGGACAGGATGCTGGGAGCGATACGGAATGTTGTCATGGTGAAGTAGCCAAAGGATAGAAAATGCGAAGATGCGCTATTTTACGCCTGACGCCGTTACCATGCCTCATTGAAGCATGGTGAAACACAGAATACGCATCGCGCGATGGCCTATGCGTCGCGCGCGACACACAATATGACTGGCAATGTCTGAATAGGAGTGACGATGGCGACTTATGAATTTACGGTAACGGTCAAGACGCAATACCTGCCCGAGCAATCGGCACCGGACCAGGGGCGGCACGTGTTCAGCTACACGATCCGCGTCGTCAACACGGGCACGGCGGGCGCGCAACTGATTTCGCGCCACTGGGTCATCACGGATGCGAACAACAAGGTGGAAGAGGTGCGCGGCCTGGGCGCCGTCGGTCACCAGCCGCTGCTGCAGCCGGGCGAGCAGTTCGAATACACGAGCGGCACCATGCTGGGCACACCGCAAGGCTCGATGCACGGCGAATACTTTTGCGTGGCCGAAGATGGCCATCAGTTCGAAGCTTTGATCCCCGAATTCGTGCTGTCGGTGCCGCGCACCTTGCATTAAGGAAACGCCGGGGGCTTGCCCCCTTACTTCAGTTTTTCAGTGGCGTCCTGTTCTTCACTGAGCTGCTTGCGCGCCGGCGGTGCGGGCTTTTTGCCCGAATACATGGTCCACCAGACTATAAATGCCAGCAAGAAGAACGCCACCAGCGCCTCTATCATCAAGATCCACATACGCACTCCTATGTTATTTACCCGCAGCTTAGTATTTACCCGCCGTCTGTTGACACGCGGTAGTCTACCCGTTTCAATCGGCGCCGTCGCGCTTGCTCTATCCGCCTGCACCACGCCGCCCGCGCCGCCCGCTGCCAGCGGCAAGGCGCCACCCATCGCGCCGACCGTCGTCAAGCCGGTTCCGGCCAAGCCGGCCGACGCCAAGGATGCCACGGATGTGGCGGCCCCCACCTTTGTGCCCGCCAAGTTTGCCGCCTTGCCTGGCTGGGCCCGCGACGACATGCGCGCCGCCTGGCCCGCGTTCATGGCATCGTGCGGCGTGCTGGTCAAGCGCCCGGACTGGAAGGAATCGTGCACGATCGCGCGCCAGGTGAATGCGGACAGCGACAAGGCCATCCGCCTGTTTTTCGAGACTTTCTTTGTGCCAAATCAAGTGGTGGCCGCCGATGGCGCCAATACTGGCTTGGTGACCGGTTACTACGAACCCTTGCTGCACGGCGCGCGCAAGCGCGGCGGCCCATACCAGACACCGCTGTACAAGGTGCCTGATGACCTGGTCTCGGTGGATTTGTCGGGCGTGTATCCGGAACTGAAAAACATGCGCTTGCGGGGCAAGCTGGTCGGCAAGAAGGTGGTGCCGTACGCCACCCGCGCCGACATCGAGCGCGCCACGTCCGTCACGGGCAAGGAATTGCTGTGGGTGGATGACGAAGTCGAGGCCTTCTTCCTGCAAGTACAGGGTTCCGGGCGCGTGCAGCTGACCGATACGCAGGAAACCGTGCGCGTGGCCTATGCGGATCAAAACGGCCACCCGTATAAATCGATTGGCCGCTACCTGGTCGACAAGGGCGAGCTGACCCTGAGCCAGGCGTCCGCGCAGGGCATCAAGGCGTGGATCGCCGGCCACCCCACGCGCAAGGATGAATTGTTCAACGCCAATCCCAGCTATGTCTTCTTCAAGGAAGAGCGCCTGCCCGACCCGAAAGTGGGGCCGAAGGGCGCGCTGGGCGTGCCGCTGACGCCGCAGCGCTCGGTGGCCATCGATTCGCGCTTCCTGCCGCTGGGTGCGCCCGTGTTCCTGTCCACCACGCAAGCCAATAGCGAGATTCCCATGCAGCGCCTGGTGATGGCGCAGGATACGGGCGGCGCCATTCGCGGGCCGATCCGGGTCGATTATTTCTTTGGCTTTGGCGCGGAAGCGGCCGAGAATGCGGGCCGCATGAAGCAGAGCGGCGCCGTGTGGGTGTTGTTGCCGAAGCAGGCACCGGCGCGCTGAGTTTCTCGCGGCGCCGGGCAGTTCGTGGTGTCGCTTAGCGCAAGACCATGACAGGTAGATGGGTATGCGCGAGCACTTTTTGCGTTTCGCTGCCCACGAACAACTTGTTCAAGCCCTTGCGGCCATGCGAGGCCATCAGGATGATGTCGCAATGGTAGGTTTGCGCCGCATTGACGATTTCATCGTGCGGGCTCGGCGACACGGCCACCACGCCTTCGAAAGGCACGCCGGCGGCGCTTGCCGCTACGCCGATCTTGTCGATGGCGCGTTGCGACGCTTCCTGCATCTGCTGTTCATACAGGCTGGCGTCGAGCACGATGCCGCCATCGGCCATCGGCGAGAACGGAAAAGGCTGCACCACGCTGATGGCGACCAGCTTGGCTTTGTTCAATTGGGCGAAGGCGAGGGCGGTCTCGGCGGCTTTGTCGGACAACGGCGAGCCGTCGGTGGGAAATAAGATGGTGTTAAACATAGCGTGCTCCTCAAGTGATGTAAGACAGCTTATGGATTTACATCAATTAAAACCTTGATGTAAATCAAACCTCACAGGCTTTGGCGTGAATAGTGTCGCCAAAGCAATCTTTTGCCAGTGTATGCCCGTTCACCGCTTCAGGTGCGCACGCTACGCAGCGGCGTGCCCCACACCATGGCGATCGTCAACACAATGCTGCCAGCCGCGATGCAAGCCAGGCCATTGCGCACGCCAAAGTGTTCCGCTACCCAGCCGGCGGCCAGCGCGCCCAACGGCGCCGTCGCCACCGTCAGGAAGCGCATGGTCGACGTCATGCGGCCCAGCATGGGGTCGGGCGTGACCTTCTGGCGCAAGCCCAGGTAGGGAATAAAGAACAACATCACGCCGCAATCGAAAAAGAACATCAAGATGGCATAGGCCACGGCACTGGCGGCCGCGCTGCCGAACAGCGCGGCGGGTATCGTTGGCGTCAGGGCAAAGCAGAGCGAGGTCGATGCTAGGCCGATCAGGATGGTGCGGCCGGCGCCGTAGCGGCGCGTCAGCGGCTTGACGATGAAGGCGCTGAGCAAGACGCCGGCACCACCGAGCATCTGCGTCATGCCCAGCACGCCAGGGCTCATGCCCAGGTCGCGCGTGGCGAACAGCACGGTCAAAGCCATACTGGCGTAAAACAAAAAGTGCCAGATGCCGGCGCCCCAGGCCAGCGCGCGCAGCAGCGGTTCGCGCCAGACAAACAGCAAGCCATCGGCGATGTCGCGCAAGGCGTGCTTGTCAGACGGCGCCGGCCGTGGATCGCGCACGCTCATGGCGCGCAAGTTGAAGACGGAAACCAGATAGCCGCAAGCCGTGCACAGGATGGCGACGGGCGCCGACAACACTTGCACCAGCACGCCGGCCAGGCCGGGGCCGATCAGGCGCGAAGCCGATTCGGTGGCGGCAAATTTCGATTGCGCATCGATCAAGCCGTCGCGGCCCACCAGGAAAGTCAGGAACACCTGTTCGGCGCCGCCACCGACGACGAAGCCGGTGCCGATGATGAAGCCCACTATATATAACCACGGCATCGACAGCACGCCGCACCAATAGGCAACGGCCACGCTGGCCAGGGCCAGGCCGGACATGCTTTCGCTGAACAGCATGATCGGGTGCTTGCTGCGCCGGTCCAGCAGTACGCCGACGGGCAAGCCGAACAGGGCGAACGGCAGCGCCTGCAAGGCGACCAGCACGCCCATCTGTTCCGGTGTCGCATGTAGTAATAACACCGCGCACAGGGGCAGGGCCAGCGAGGTGATCTGGGCGCCGAAGCAATTGAGGCCGTTGCTGAACCACAGGCGGCGGAAATTGACGCTGGCGGCGCTGCCGTCGCCGCGCAGGTAACGGGCGCAGTACTGGAAGAGGGGAGAGAAAATACGCTGCTCGATAAAGATGATCGGACTCACAATAATAGCAGCGCACCTGCCGCGCCGCTGCCGTTAGCCGCTACAATCGTTGCTCCGTTCATCGAGAGGAGACACCATGCAATACGAAGACCTGATCATCGACATCCAGGATAAAGTGGCGGTCATCCGCCTGAACCGCCCCAAGGCGCTCAATGCCTTGAACGACAACATGATGAATGAGCTGGGCGACGCCTTGCTGAAGTTCGATGCGGATGAGAATATCGGCTGTATCGTGCTTACGGGCAGCGAAAAAGCGTTTGCCGCCGGCGCCGATATCGCGGCCATGGCCGATTACACCTATCCGGACACCTTTACCCAGGGTTATATCAGCCGCAACTGGGAACATATCTTGCGCGTGCGCAAACCTGTGGTGGGCGCGGTGGCTGGTTATGCGCTCGGGGGCGGTTGCGAACTGGCCATGATGTGCGATTTCCTGATCGCCGCCGACAGCGCCAAATTTGGCCAGCCGGAAATCAAGGTCGGCGTCACGCCAGGCGCGGGCGGCACGCAGCGCTTGCCGCGCGCCATCGGCAAGGCCAAGGCCATGGATCTGCTGCTGACGGCGCGTACCATCGATGCCACCGAGGCGGAACGCATCGGCCTCGTGTCGCGCGTGGTGCCGGCGGATAAATTGCTGGAAGAAACGCTGGCCGCCGCCAGGACCATTGCCGCCATGCCGACCTCTGTGGCCATGATGATCAAGGATTGCGTCAACCGCGCTTTTGAAACCAACTTGACCGATGGCGTCGCCTACGAGCGCCGTTTGTTCCAGGCCGCCTTCGGTACGCCTGCACAAAAAGAAGGCATGCACGCTTTCCTGGAAAAGCGCTTGCCAAACTTCGACGGTCTTTGATATGATTCGCCTCCTCGCAAAACGACGCACACAAAACATGGTGTTGCAGAGTAAAAGCGGGGAGAAAAAGAAGGTTGACGAAATGCTGCAAACGCTTCATACTCTTCCTTCTTCGTAGCTGACAAACACAACGCTTTGTCGATAGCGCGAGAGTGGTAAATAAGCAGCGCCGAATACAGTTCTTTAACAATTAACAGTCGATAAGTGTGGGCATTTGATGTAAGTGCAGCGTCAATCTTCGGATTGGCGTCTAACTTAAAATATCAAATGTTCACAAGAAATAATGAAATAGGCGCTACGAAAGTAGTGGCCTGTCAGTTTTTTGAGTGAGCGACCCGTCGCAAGACGGTGCCAATAAAATGGCAAAGTAACAGAGATTAAACTGAAGAGTTTGATCCTGGCTCAGATTGAACGCTGGCGGCATGCCTTACACATGCAAGTCGAACGGCAGCACGGAGCTTGCTCTGGTGGCGAGTGGCGAACGGGTGAGTAATATATCGGAACGTACCCTAGAGTGGGGGATAACGTAGCGAAAGTTACGCTAATACCGCATACGATCTAAGGATGAAAGTGGGGGATCGCAAGACCTCATGCTCGTGGAGCGGCCGATATCTGATTAGCTAGTTGGTAGGGTAAAAGCCTACCAAGGCATCGATCAGTAGCTGGTCTGAGAGGACGACCAGCCACACTGGAACTGAGACACGGTCCAGACTCCTACGGGAGGCAGCAGTGGGGAATTTTGGACAATGGGCGAAAGCCTGATCCAGCAATGCCGCGTGAGTGAAGAAGGCCTTCGGGTTGTAAAGCTCTTTTGTCAGGGAAGAAACGGTGAGAGCTAATATCTCTTGCTAATGACGGTACCTGAAGAATAAGCACCGGCTAACTACGTGCCAGCAGCCGCGGTAATACGTAGGGTGCAAGCGTTAATCGGAATTACTGGGCGTAAAGCGTGCGCAGGCGGTTTTGTAAGTCTGATGTGAAATCCCCGGGCTCAACCTGGGAATTGCATTGGAGACTGCAAGGCTAGAATCTGGCAGAGGGGGGTAGAATTCCACGTGTAGCAGTGAAATGCGTAGATATGTGGAGGAACACCGATGGCGAAGGCAGCCCCTGGGTCAAGATTGACGCTCATGCACGAAAGCGTGGGGAGCAAACAGGATTAGATACCCTGGTAGTCCACGCCCTAAACGATGTCTACTAGTTGTCGGGTCTTAATTGACTTGGTAACGCAGCTAACGCGTGAAGTAGACCGCCTGGGGAGTACGGTCGCAAGATTAAAACTCAAAGGAATTGACGGGGACCCGCACAAGCGGTGGATGATGTGGATTAATTCGATGCAACGCGAAAAACCTTACCTACCCTTGACATGGCTGGAATCCTCGAGAGATTGAGGAGTGCTCGAAAGAGAACCAGTACACAGGTGCTGCATGGCTGTCGTCAGCTCGTGTCGTGAGATGTTGGGTTAAGTCCCGCAACGAGCGCAACCCTTGTCATTAGTTGCTACGAAAGGGCACTCTAATGAGACTGCCGGTGACAAACCGGAGGAAGGTGGGGATGACGTCAAGTCCTCATGGCCCTTATGGGTAGGGCTTCACACGTCATACAATGGTACATACAGAGCGCCGCCAACCCGCGAGGGGGAGCTAATCGCAGAAAGTGTATCGTAGTCCGGATTGTAGTCTGCAACTCGACTGCATGAAGTTGGAATCGCTAGTAATCGCGGATCAGCATGTCGCGGTGAATACGTTCCCGGGTCTTGTACACACCGCCCGTCACACCATGGGAGCGGGTTTTACCAGAAGTAGGTAGCTTAACCGCAAGGAGGGCGCTTACCACGGTAGGATTCGTGACTGGGGTGAAGTCGTAACAAGGTAGCCGTATCGGAAGGTGCGGCTGGATCACCTCCTTTCTAGAGTTTGCACGAATCAGTAATGATTCACGCATCAAATGTTCACACTTATCGGCTGTTTAATTAAGAAGAAACAGTAGTCGTAGTAGTTCCGCGTTGGGGCTGTAGCTCAGCTGGTTAGAGCACCGTGTTGATAACGCGGGGGTCGTTGGTTCGAGTCCAACCAGCCCTACCAGTCATTACCCAGGGGGATTAGCTCAGCTGGGAGAGCACCTGCTTTGCAAGCAGGGGGTCGTCGGTTCGATCCCGTCATCCTCCACCAAAGTTTTACTCGAAAGTACAAATGTAAGCCTCTGGGTTTAGATTTGATCTTTTAGCGATCAAAGCTGTTTCGTTCTTTAACAATCTGGAAGAAGTAAAGATTATTTATTGATCGGTTTGCCGTAAAAGGTGAATCGATGGGTAATGATTGTATGTATCAACAAACAAGCAACAACGTTGTACTTTCTTATCCCTGTAGCGCTCTTTGGTCACCTCGGTGAGCAGAGGCTAACGTTATAGGGACAAGCGAATAAGTGCACATGGTGGATGCCTTGGCGATTACAGGCGATGAAGGACGTAGTAGCTTGCGATAAGCTGCGGGGAGTGAGCAAACACACTTTGATCCGCAGATTTCCGAATGGGGCAACCCACCCTTTTAGGGTATTGCATACTGAATACATAGGTATGCAAGGCGAACGCGGCGAACTGAAACATCTAAGTAGCTGCAGGAAAAGAAATCAACCGAGATTCCCAAAGTAGCGGCGAGCGAAATGGGAAGAGCCTGTACGTGATAGTCGGACCGATAACAGAATCCTCTGGAAATAGGAGCCATAGTGGGTGATAGCCCCGTATGTGAAATCGGACCGGTGGTACTAAGCGTACGACAAGTAGGGCGGGACACGTGACATCCTGTCTGAATATGGGGGGACCATCCTCCAAGGCTAAATACTCGTAATCGACCGATAGTGAACCAGTACCGTGAGGGAAAGGCGAAAAGAACCCCGGAAGGGGAGTGAAATAGATCCTGAAACCGTGTGCATACAAACAGTAGGAGCGGACTTGTTCCGTGACTGCGTACCTTTTGTATAATGGGTCAGCGACTTACATTCAGTGGCAAGGTTAACCGCATAGGGAAGCCGTAGAGAAATCGAGTCCGAATAGGGCGATCAGTCGCTGGGTGTAGACCCGAAACCAAGTGATCTACTCATGGCCAGGATGAAGGTGCGGTAACACGCCCTGGAGGTCCGAACCCACTAATGTTGAAAAATTAGGGGATGAGCTGTGGGTAGGGGTGAAAGGCTAAACAAACTTGGAAATAGCTGGTTCTCTCCGAAAACTATTTAGGTAGTGCCTCAAGTATCACCATCGGGGGTAGAGCACTGTTATGGCTAGGGGGTCATTGCGACTTACCAAACCATTGCAAACTCCGAATACCGATGAGTGCGAGCTTGGGAGACAGACGTCGGGTGCTAACGTCCGGCGTCAAGAGGGAAACAACCCAGACCGCCAGCTAAGGTCCCAAAGATTGGCTAAGTGGAAAACGAAGTGGGAAGGCTAAAACAGTCAGGATGTTGGCTTAGAAGCAGCCATCATTTAAAGAAAGCGTAATAGCTCACTGATCGAGTCGTCCTGCGCGGAAGATGTAACGGGGCTAAGCCAGTCACCGAAGCTGCGGATATCCTTTATTGGATATGGTAGGAGAGCGTTCTGTAAGCCTGCGAAGGTGTCTTGTAAAGGATGCTGGAGGTATCAGAAGTGCGAATGCTGACATGAGTAGCGATAATGGGGGTGAAAAGCCTCCACGCCGTAAGCCCAAGGTTTCCTGTTCAACGTTCATCGGAGCAGGGTGAGTCGGCCCCTAAGGCGAGGCAGAGATGCGTAGCTGATGGGAAGCAGGTTAATATTCCTGCACCGTCGTATGATGCGATGGGGGGACGGATCGCGGAAGGTTGTCTGACTGTTGGAATAGTCAGTTTCTGTCTCATAGAAGGCACTTAGGCAAATCCGGGTGCGGAATTCAAGGGGATGGGACGAGTGAATTTATTCACGAAGCAATCGGAAGTGGTTCCAAGAAAAGCCTCTAAGCTTCAGTCATACGAGACCGTACCGCAAACCGACACAGGTGGGCGAGATGAGTATTCTAAGGCGCTTGAGAGAACTCGGGAGAAGGAACTCGGCAAATTGGTACCGTAACTTCGGGAAAAGGTACGCCCCGGTAGCTTGAATGGTTTACTCCATGAGGGTGAAAGGGTTGCAATAAACTGGTGGCTGCGACTGTTTAATAAAAACACAGCACTCTGCAAACACGAAAGTGGACGTATAGGGTGTGACGCCTGCCCGGTGCTGGAAGATTAAATGATGGGGTGCAAGCTCTTGATTGAAGTCCCAGTAAACGGCGGCCGTAACTATAACGGTCCTAAGGTAGCGAAATTCCTTGTCGGGTAAGTTCCGACCTGCACGAATGGCGTAACGATGGCCACACTGTCTCCTCCCGAGACTCAGCGAAGTTGAAATGTTTGTGATGATGCAATCTACCCGCGGCTAGACGGAAAGACCCCATGAACCTTTACTGTAGCTTTGCATTGGACTTTGAACCAATCTGTGTAGGATAGGTGGGAGGCTTTGAAGCGGGGACGCTAGTTCTTGTGGAGCCAACCTTGAAATACCACCCTGGTTTGTTTGAGGTTCTAACCTTGGTCCGTTATCCGGATCGGGGACAGTGCATGGTAGGCAGTTTGACTGGGGCGGTCTCCTCCTAAAGTGTAACGGAGGAGTTCGAAGGTACGCTAGATACGGTCGGACATCGTGTTGATAGTGCAATGGCATAAGCGTGCTTAACTGCGAGACTGACAAGTCGAGCAGGTACGAAAGTAGGACATAGTGATCCGGTGGTTCTGTATGGAAGGGCCATCGCTCAACGGATAAAAGGTACTCTGGGGATAACAGGCTGATTCCTCCCAAGAGTTCATATCGACGGGGGAGTTTGGCACCTCGATGTCGGCTCATCACATCCTGGGGCTGTAGCCGGTCCCAAGGGTATGGCTGTTCGCCATTTAAAGTGGTACGTGAGCTGGGTTTAAAACGTCGTGAGACAGTTTGGTCCCTATCTGCCGTGGGCGTTGGAAATTTGAAGGGGGCTGCTCCTAGTACGAGAGGACCGGAGTGGACGAACCTCTGGTGTACCGGTTGTCACGCCAGTGGCATTGCCGGGTAGCTAAGTTCGGAAGAGATAACCGCTGAAAGCATCTAAGCGGGAAACTTGCCTTGAGATGAGATTTCCCAGAGCCTTGAGCTCTTTGAAGGGTCGTTCGAGACCAGGACGTTGATAGGCTGGGTGTGGAAGTGCAGTAATGCATTAAGCTAACCAGTACTAATTGCCCGTACGGCTTGTCCCTATAACCTTAGCAGGTACAGAGGATAAGACGGTACAACGTTGTGAGTTTGTTGATACTACCAGTCATTACCCCAATCTTTGCTTCTTCCAGATTCAGGCTTTGTCGTCCAATTGGAGACAAACGCCAGTACAAGTTATGCCTGATGACCATAGCAAGTTGGTCCCACCCCTTCCCATCCCGAACAGGACCGTGAAACAACTTTGCGCCGATGATAGTGCTGCAACCAGTGTGAAAGTAGGTTATCGTCAGGCTTGTTATTCGAAAAAACCCCTTCCGGTGATCCGGTTGGGGTTTTTTTTCGTCTGGTGGTTTGATACGCCGCGGGTGGTGTCGGCTTACGCACTGCGCGCTAAGCCGACCTACGGTCATGTAAAGTCCGGTAGGTCGGATTAGCGTAGCGTAATCCGACAACATTGTTGGCATTCATGGTGATGCCGGCTGACGTGCTTGTGCGTCAAGCCGACCTGGGGTATAATTCGCCTCCTCAGATCAGACGACTTGCTGCCCCGTTGGGAGCAGGTTGTTGAAAAAGTTATGCCTGATGACCATAGCAAGTTGGTCCCACCCCTTCCCATCCCGAACAGGACCGTGAAACAACTTTGCGCCGATGATAGTGCTGCAACCAGTGTGAAAGTAGGTTATCGTCAGGCTTGTTATATAAAAAAACCCCGCTAGGTGCGGGGTTTTTTTTCGTCTGCAGCATTCATCGGATCAGATGCCCCAGGTGATGCTTTCATTTTCCGCCTTGGCCGAGCGCAGCATTTCCATCAAAGGATAGGCGCGCTGCGAGAAATGCACTTTTTGCGCGCGCGCATGGGCACCCGTTTCGCCATCTTCCAGGGTTTCCGGCGTATGCGCGTCGTGTTCGATGTCATTTTCCGGATGCAATTTGCTTTCCGCGACTTCTTTTTCCAGCAGGGCCAGGGCATCGCCCGCTTCGGCTGGCGTGATGACGCCGCGCGTGGGGTTCTTGTGCAGGATGTCGAGGATACGCTGGGCATGTTCCTGGTACATCAGCACTTCAGGGGAAGATTTGGATTTGAATGAGATCAACATAAGCGCTTTCTGAAACTTGTTGTTAGTGTCGAAACAATATCACGACTTGAAATGTCGCACAGGCCGTCCGTTTGTCCCGGATTGCATATTTGCAAGCCGGATAGAGCCATCTGTTGGACAACGCACGTATTTACAAGAGCTCGCTTACCGTGAAAATACCCGTTTAAGCGAGCGTTAAGTCTTAATCCAGTTTCACCGAGTCCATGAAGGTGTCGATGGTGTCGCGCGACAGCTTGCTTTCTTCACCGAGAATGATGATCTGGAAGATGCGTTTGTCCTGCGCCACAAAACGCCCGACCAGCAAGACAGGCTTGCCTTGTTGCGTGCCTTTGGCCTCGATGCTGAGCGAACTGCGCTGGTGCGTTCCCGCAGCCGTGCTGCTGGCCGCCGATGCCGATTTTTCGCTGCGCACGGTGCCGTTGATATTTTTCAACAGGGCCGTCTGCATGGCGGGCAGGGCCGCTTGTGCCTGTTCCGTGCTGTCGAGCACGGCGCTGCCGATGGCGAAGGTATTGCCATCGACTTCGCTGGCCGTCATGGTCAGGCTGACTTTCTTGCCGTCGAGGTCGACCTCGCGTGTCAGCACGGCCGGCTTGCCTGGAAACAGGGCCGTGAACTGGGCGTCGGGGCTGCGATAGTCGCGCCAGTCGAACTTCGGACTGCAGGCGGACAGGACGCTGGCGGCCGCGAGCGTAGCCAGAAAGAGGGCAAGTGATGGTTTTTTCATCAGCAGATGGTAGCAGCGCCGCCGATCAGGCGCAATCGCGCACGTGTGGGGCCACCGGCCGGCTCATATTTCACGCAGCACGCGCCGGTACTGGATCGCTTCGGCGACATGCGCTTGCGTGATGCCGGGGCTGCCCGCCAGGTCCGCGATGCTGCGCGCTACGCGCAGTACCCGGTGATACGTGCGCGCCGACCAGTGCAATCGCGCCATGGCGCCATGCAGCAGCTGTTCTCCATGCGTTTCCAGACGACAATGCTGTTCGATTTCCGTGCTGCTCAGGCGCTGGTTCGCTTTCCCCTGGCGTGCCAGCTGCAGGGCAAAGGCTGCCGCCACCCGCGTGGCGATGGCTTGCGTGCTTTCGCCGGCGCCTGCGTGCCGGCCCAGCGCTGCGGGCGGCATGGCGGCCACTTCAATTTGCAAGTCGATACGGTCGAGTAGCGGGCCGGACAGGCGACTGTGATAGCGGAGCACGGCGTCCGGCGTGCAGCGGCAACGGCCCGAAGCGTGGCCCAGATAGCCGCATGGGCAGGGATTCATGGCGGCGATCAGCTGAAAGCGGGCAGGAAACTCGGCCTGGCGGGCCGCGCGTGAAATGCTGATCACGCCCGACTCCATGGGCTGGCGCAGCACATCGAGTACGCGGCGCTGGAATTCGGCGATTTCGTCGAGAAACAGCACACCGCAGTGTGCCAGCGAGATTTCTCCCGGGCGCGGCACGTTGCCGCCGCCCACCAGGGCCACGCCGGACGCCGTCTGGTGCGGGGCGCGATAGGGACGCCGTTTCCAGTGTTCCACCTTGAAGTGCCCGCCCTGCGAATGCACGGCCGCCGATTCCAGCGCTTCTTCATCGCTCATGGGCGGCAGCACGCCGGGGAAGCGGCTGGCCAGCATGGTCTTGCCCGCACCCGGTGGCCCTACCATCAAGACGTTATGGCCGCCCGCGGCTGCCACTTCCAGTGCGCGTCGCGCCTGCTGCTGTCCTTGCACGTCGGCAAAGTCGGGATACGCAAAAGCGGAGACAGCCAACATGGGCTGATGGCGTTGCAGGGCCGTGTGGCTGGCGTGCGCGGCAAAATGCGCGCAGACCTCGAGCAGGCTGTGGGCGGGGTAGATGCAGGCGTCGCGGACGAGCGCCGCCTCGTCCGCGTTCGCCTGCGGCAAGATGAAGGCGCGTGGCGCGCCCGGCTGGCTGCGCTGCATGGCAAAGGTCATGGCCAGGGCGCCGCGGATGGGGCGCAACTGGCCCGACAGCGACAGTTCGCCCGCGAATTCGTAGTGGTGTAATTGGTCGCCCGGCAACTGGCCGGAGGCGGCCAGGATGCCCAGCGCGATGGGCAGGTCGAAGCGCCCCGATTCCTTGGGCAAATCCGCCGGCGCCAGGTTGGCCGTGATGCGCCGCGCCGGCATGTCAAAGCCGCAGTTTTGCAGCGCGGCACGGACGCGGTCGCGCGATTCCTTCACTTCCGTATCCGGCAGGCCGACAATCGTAAACGAAGGCAAACCATTGGCAAGGTGGACTTCGACACTTACCTCGGGCGCTTCCATGCCGGCCAGGGCGCGGCTTTTCAGGACGGCCAGACTCATCAGACTCCCCTGTGGCGCGGGCGCGGGCAGGATCAGTCTAGCGCGTGAAGCGCCGTCAGGCTTGAGCTATGCCAGCAAGGCCGTCAATAACGGGACCTGGCTGGCGTCACCTTACGCCTTGGATTCGTTCAGGCGCGTTTCCAGTTCGATCAGGCGCAATTCCAGTGCGTCCAGTTTGGCGCGGGTCTTGGCCAGCACTTGCGCCTGGATATCGAATTCCTCACGCGTGACGAGATCGAGGCGGGCGAAGCCCTGGGTCATCATCGATTTGACGTTTTTCTCGATATCCTTGGCAGGCGAGTTTTCGATGGCTTGATGGATCTTGCCTTGCAAGTCGTTAAAGAAGGTATTCATGTCCATGGTCAGTCCTTTTATGGTGCGGCCTGTGCATCGCACCATTGCGGTGCACAGCGGCGTTAATCTGGTGCGAAACTGGGCAAATTCATCATGCTTCAGCAGCCCGTACCCGCATGCCGACAGGCTTGCAGGGTATGTATGGTCGGAAACGCACCTGTCAAGGTGGCAAGTGAGCTGGCACGTATTCTGCTAAAGAAGGTATGAACGCTTTGTGATCTCCAGCCAAGATTTTAAACCTCAACCGCTTTAAAAGTTCAATAAAAGGGAATCGCCATGAAGAATCTGTCCAAGAACATGACTTTAGCTGCAGCGTTGACGCTGGCCATGACCGCCGTGTGCGGTAGCGCCATGGCCCAGGATGCAGTGGCGGCGCCTGCTGCGGCCGAAGCCGTGCCTGATAACGTGGTGAGCTACAACGTGGCGCTGACCAGCGACTACCGTTACCGCGGCATTTCGCAAAGCCGCTTGAACCCGGCCATCAGCGGCGGCGCCGACTATACCCATAACCCGACGGGCCTGTATGTGGGCACCTGGCTGTCGAGCATCAAATGGATCAAGGATGGCGGCGGCGATACCGATCTGGAATGGGATATCTACGGCGGCAAACGGGGCGAGATCAGCAAGGATTTTACCTATGACGTTGGCGGCCTGTACTATTTCTATCCCTCGAATGGCCTGAGCACCAATGCCAACACCTTCGAGCTGTACGGCCAACTCGGCTACGGCCCTATGTATATCAAATACTCGCATTCGACCACCAATCTGTTCGGTGTTGCCGACAGCAAGAACAGCGGCTACCTGGACGTGGGCGCCAATGTCGAGGTGCATGATGGCTACATGCTGAACCTGCATGTGGGCCGTCAGAAAGTCGAGCACAACGATTCCCTCAGCTACAGCGATTACAAGATCGGCGTGACCAAGGACTTTGGCATGGCGACCGTTTCCCTGGCTGCCGTCAAAGCCAACATCACGTCGCTGGCACCGAATGGCAAGAATCTGGCGAAATCGGGTCTCGTGCTGACCGTGTCCAAAACTTTTTAAGCGAGACTGCCATGAAAATGATTACCGCAATCATTAAACCGTTCAAACTGGACGAAGTACGCGAAGCTTTGTCGGCTATCAATGTGCAAGGCATTACCGTCACGGAAGTCAAAGGTTTCGGCCGCCAGAAAGGTCACACGGAACTCTACCGTGGCGCCGAGTATGTCGTTGATTTCTTGCCAAAAACCAAGATTGAAGCGGCTGTCGATGACGCCATTGTCGACCAGGCCATCGAAGCGATCGAAGGCGCCGCGCGTACCGGTAAAATCGGTGATGGCAAGATTTTCGTCTACAACCTGGAACAGGTCATCCGCATCCGTACCGGTGAAACCGGCAACGAAGCGCTCTAAGGGGAATATTGATGCATAAAAATATAACAAAATTGCTAGCCGGGATAGCCTGTCTGTGTGCGTTTGGAGTTGCCACGCCGAGCTTTGCCGATGCGCCCGCCAAGACGGAGGCGGCCACGACCACGGCCGTCGCCGCCCCTGCCGTCACGCCGGTGCCTGATGCAGCGCCTGCCGCCGCCGCGCCGGCCCCGGCCGCTGCCGCGCCAGCCGCCGCGCCCGTCGCCAACAAAGGCGACACCAGCTTCATGATGATCAGCACCTTGCTGGTGATCTTGATGACCATCCCCGGTCTGGCCCTGTTCTACGGCGGCCTGGTGCGCTCGAAAAACATGTTGTCGGTGCTGATGCAAGTGTTCATGGTGTTCGCGCTGGTCATCGTGCTGTGGTGTATCTACGGCTACTCGATCGCCTTCACGGAAAAAACCGCCTTCTTCGGTGGCTTTGACCGCCTGTTCCTGAACGGCATCTGGGATCCGGCCAAGGGCACGTTTGCCGCCGCCGCCACCTTCAGCAAGGGCGTCGTCATTCCCGAGTTCGTCTTCGTGGCCTTCCAGGGCACGTTTGCCGCCATCACCTGCGCACTGATCGTCGGCGCCTTTGCCGAGCGCGCCAAGTTTTCCGCCGTGCTGGCCTTCGTCGTGCTGTGGTTCACGTTCGCCTACTTGCCAGCGGCCCACATGGTGTGGTTCTGGACCGGTCCTGACCTGATCACCAACGCCGCCACCTCGGCCAGCGAAGCCCTGAAGGCTGGCTGGATCTGGCAAAAAGGCGCGCTGGACTTCGCCGGCGGCACCGTCGTGCACATCAACGCCGCCGTTGCCGGCCTCGTGGGCGCCATCATGATCGGCAAGCGCGTCGGTTACGGCCGCGAATCGATGGCACCGCACTCGCTGACGATGACCATGATCGGCGCATCGCTGCTGTGGGTGGGCTGGTTCGGTTTCAATGCCGGCTCCTCGCTGGAAGCGGGCGACGTGGCTGCCCTGGCCTTCGTCAATACGCTGTTGGCCACTGCCGCCGCCACCCTGTCGTGGGTGTTTGGCGAATGGATCAGCAAAGGCAAGCCTTCGATGCTCGGTGGCGCATCGGGCGCCGTGGCCGGCCTGGTGGCGATCACCCCGGCGGCCGGCTTTGTCGGCCCGATGGGCGGCCTGGTCATCGGCTTGCTGGCTGGTGTCGTCTGCCTGTGGGGCGTGAATGGCCTGAAACGCCTGATCGGCGCCGACGATTCGCTCGACGTGTTCGGCGTGCATGGCGTGGGCGGCATCCTCGGCGCCCTGCTGACGGGTGTGTTTGCTGCGCCACAACTGGGCGGCCAGGGCGTTTTCGACTACGTCACCAACAAGATGTCGGCCGATCCGTACTCGATCGGCCACCAGGTGTGGGTGCAGGCGCAAGCGGTCGGCACCACCATCCTCTGGTCGGCCGTGGTCTCCGTCATCGCCTATAAATTGGTCGACATCGTCATCGGCCTGCGCGTACCGGAAGAAGAAGAGCGCGAAGGCCTCGATATCACGAGCCACGGCGAACAAGCGTATCATGGTTAAATAGCAATCATCTGGCATGCCAGCGCCCCGGCGCGGCATGTCCGGTTGGAAAAGGCGCCTCATTGAGGCGCCTTTTTTTCGTTGTGGGAATGTAAAAGGTCTTTAAAACAAGGCTTTTGCCCCGATTTGGGGTACTTACACGGTAATATAGTCGGCAGTTCTGTGTGCTTTTTTGAATACTGCACATAATTTAAGGATGTAACTATGGTTCCCCATCTCGTCACGGCCCTGACCGGACCGCTGCTCGACCTCGAAAAAAAGATTCTGGCCGCGACGCCGGCCATTGAGCGCTGGTTTCGCATGGAGTGGCAAGAGCACACGCCGCCCTTCTATTGCTCGGTAGACTTGCGCAACGCCGGCTACAAGCTGGCGCCCGTCGATACCAATCTATTCCCTGGCGGTTTTCATAATCTGGCCACGGAAATGCTGCCCCTGTCCGTGCAAGCGGCCATGGCCGCCATCGACAAGTATTGCCCGGACGCCCGCAACCTGCTGATCGTGCCGGAATTGCACAACACCACGCCGCAGTATCTGCAAAACGTGGCGCGATTGATGCAGATATTCCGCCAGACGGGACTGCACGTGCGCTTCGGCTCGTGGTCGCCCGAGATCACCCAGCCGACACCGCTGGCGTTGCCAGATGGCAACATGCTCGTCATCGAACCGCTCGTACGCCTGAACAATGGCCGCCGCCTGGGCTTGAAGGATTTCGACCCGTGCACGATTCTGCTGAATAACGACTTGTCGGACGGCATCCCCGATATCTTGCAAAACATTCATGAGCAAAGCCTGCTGCCGCCCTTGCACGCGGGCTGGGCCTTGCGCCGCAAGAGCAACCACTACATGGCCTACGATGAAGTGGTGAAAAAATTTGGCAAGATGATCGATGTCGACCCGTGGATGCTCAATCCCTTCCACGCCAAGTGCAGCGACGTCAATTTCCAGGAAGGCGAGGGCGAAGATGCGCTGGCCGCCAGCGTCGACGTGCTGCTGGCCAAGATCCGCAAGAAATACAAGGAATACGGCATCAAGGAAAAGCCCTTCGTCATCGTCAAGCCCGATGCGGGCACGTATGGCACCGGCATCATGACGGTGCGCGACGCCAGCGAAGTGCGCGACCTGTCGCGCAAGCAGCGCGAAAAAATGTCCATCGTCAAGGATGGCCAGCTGGTGACCGACGTGATCATCCAGGAAGGCGTGCCGACCTTTGAAAGCATCAAGGATGCCGTGGCCGAGCCCGTCGTCTACATGATCGACCGCTATGTGGTGGGCGGCTTTTACCGCGTGCATGCGGAGCGGGGCGTGGACCAGAACCTGAACGCGCCCGGTTCGCAGTACGTGCCGCTGGCGTTTGCCCAGCAGCATGCCGTGCCGGATTTGAAGGCCAAGCCGGGCACGGCCGCGCCGAACCGCTTCTATGTGTACGGCGTGGTGGCGCGCCTGGCCTTGCTGGCCGCGTCGCTGGAAATGGAGCGCACGGACCCGAATCCCGAGGTGTATTGATCCACCAATGAGGCTTGCCGGGCGCGACGACTACCGCGCCTGGCGATCTCGGCTAGAATCAAGCATTCCTTATCCAGGCTCCCCGATTGGACGCACCATGAAAATTGCATTCCTTGCCGACCCGCTGGCAGGCTTCAAGACTTACAAAGATTCCACCTTCGCCATGATGCGCGAGGCGGCCAAACGCGGCCACGCCGTGTATGCCTTCGAACAGAAAGACATGGCGCTGGAAGAGGGCATCGTCACGGCACGGGTACAGCATATCGAGCTGACCGGCGACGAACACGACTGGTACAAGGTGGTCTCCACCGAGGAAGTGCGCCTGTCGACCCTGGACGCCATCATCGAGCGCAAGGATCCGCCGTTCGACATGGAATACGTGTACGGCACGTATCTACTGGAACTGGCGGAAAAGCAGGGCGCTTGCGTCTTCAACAAGCCGTCCGCCATCCGCGACAACAATGAAAAGCTGGCCATTGCCCAGTTTTCCGAATTTACTTCGCCGACCCTGGTGACGTCGAACGAAGCGCGCCTGCGCGCCTTCCATGCCAAGCACCAGGACGTCATCTTCAAGCCGCTCGACGGCATGGGCGGCACGGGCATCTTCCGCGTCAAGGCCGATGGCCTGAACCTGGGCGCCATCATCGAGACGCTGACGGACAACGGCGCGCAAACCATCATGGCGCAGCGTTTTATCGCCGACATCGACAAGGGCGACAAGCGCATCCTCGTCATCGGCGGCAAGCCAGTGCCGTTTTCGCTGGCGCGCATCCCGCAGGCCGGCGAAGTACGCGGCAACCTGGCCGCCGGCGGCACGGGCGTGGCGCAGCCATTGACGGCGCGCGACCTGGAAATCGCAGAAAAGCTTGGGCCGATCCTGGCCGCGCGCGGCCTGATGCTGGTAGGATTGGACGTGATCGGCGACTATCTGACGGAAGTCAATGTCACCAGCCCGACCTGCTTCCAGGAAATCATGCAGCAGACGGGTTTTGACGTGGCGGCCATGTTTGTCGACGCCGTCGAGCATGGCGTTGCGCAAGCGCAGCAGCGCTAGAAGGTGAAATGACTATGGTAGGGATTTTGCTCATGACACATGCACCGCTGGGACAGGCCTTCATCGCCGCCTGCGCGCATGTGTTCCGGGGGCCAACGGAACGGTTTGAAGCCATCGACGTCGTCGCCGACCAGGACCTGGCGGAAGTGCAGAAGCTGGCATCGGACGCCATCTGCCGCCTCGACGATGGTTCCGGCGTGCTGGTGATTACCGACGTGAAGGGCGGCACACCGTCGAACTGCTGCAACAAGCTGGCCGATGCGGGTCGCGTGGAAGTCATCGCCGGCATCAGCCTGCCGATGTTGCTGCGCGCCATCACGTATCGCCGCGACACGCTCGACGTGGTGGTGGAGATGGCGCTGGCCGGTGCGCAAAGCGGCGCCGTGCGCGTCGATAACCGCATTCGCGTGGGCGAGTAAAGAGTGACATGGCCGCCGCCCTGAAGGCGGCGGATTTTATAGGCAATGGCTGGTAACAATGCAGTGCATTCAGGGATAGAGACCATACAAAAATGATTCAAAAAGAACTCGAAATCATCAACAAGCTGGGACTGCACGCACGCGCCTCCGCCAAATTTACCCAGCTCGCCGCCAAGTTCAAGAGCGACGTCTGGCTGACCCGCAACGCGCGCCGCATCAACGCCAAGTCCATCATGGGCGTGATGATGCTGGCCGCCGGCAAGGGCGCGAAAGTGACGCTGGAAGCCGAGGGCGATGATGAGCAGGCATGTGTCGATGCGCTCACCGCCCTGATTAATGACAGGTTTGGCGAAGGCGAGTAATGCTCGCCGAACGCAGCCGCAGCCGCATTCCGACAGGTCACCCCATGGCATCTTTCACGCTCCACGGCATCCCGGTCTCCCGCGGCATCGCCATTGGCCGCGCGCATCTGCTGGCGCCGGCCGCCCTTGACGTCAAACACTACCTGGTCGCCCAGGAACAGATCGAAGCCGAAGTCCAGCGTTTGCAAAACGCCATCGCCGCCGTTCACAAGGAACTGCAAACCCTGTGGAACGAGCTGCCGAAGGACGCCCCCACGGAACTGGGCGCCTTCATCGACGTGCATGCGCTGATCCTGTCGGATCCGCTGATCGCCGAAGCGCCGCTCGACATCATCCGCTCGCGCCACTACAACGCCGAATGGGCGCTGCTGACGCAAATCGATGAATTGTCGGCCCAGTTCGACGAAATCGAAGACCCGTATCTGCGCGAACGCAAGGCCGATATCCAGCAAGTGGCCGAACGCGTGCTGAAGGTCTTGCTGGGCACGGAACAGCTGCTGCCAAAAGCGGCCACGGCGGATGAGTTGGTGGCGCAGATGATCGTCGTCGCCCACGATATCTCGCCGGCCGACATGCTGCAGTTCCGCGACCGCTCCTTCATCGGCTTCATCACCGACGTGGGCGGGCAGAACTCGCACACGGCCATCGTCGCACGCAGCCTCGATATCCCGGCCGCCGTCGGCATGTCGCAGGCATCGATGCTGATCGACCAGGACGACTGGCTGATCATCGATGGCGACGCCGGCGTCGTCATCGCCAACCCCAGCGCCCTGGTGCTGGAACAGTACCGCGAGCGCCAGACGGCCATGCAGCGCGCGCGCAAGAAGCTGGGCAAGCTGAAAAAGACGCCGGCCGTGACCAAATGCGGCACGCCCGTCACCCTGCTGGCGAATATCGAACTGCCCGAGGATTGCGCGTTTGCGCTGGAATCGGGCGCCAGCGGCGTGGGCCTGTTCCGTTCCGAATTCCTGTTCATGGGTCGCGCCCACAAGATTCCCACCGAGGACGAGCAATTCGAGGCTTACCGCAACACGGTGCAGTCGATGAAGGGCCGCGTGGTGACCATCCGCACGCTCGACATCGGCGCCGACAAGCCGCTCGACCAGGCCGACCATACGGCCTTGAATCCCGCATTGGGCTTGCGCGCCATCCGTTACTGCCTGGCCGAGCCGCAATTGTTCCTGACGCAGCTGCGGGCGATTCTGCGTGCCTCCGCCTTTGGCAAGGTGCGCATCCTGATCCCGATGCTCGCGCATGCGTTCGAGATCGACCAGTCGCTGGCCATGATCGCGCAAGCGAAGGCCAGCCTGCGCGAGGAGGGCGTCAAGTTCGACGACGAGGTCGAAGTGGGCGCCATGATCGAGATTCCCGCCGCCGCGCTGGCCTTGCCCATGTTCGTCAAGCGCATGGATTTCCTGTCGATCGGCACGAATGATTTGATCCAGTACACCTTGGCCATCGACCGCGTCGACTATGAGGTGGCGCATTTGTACAATCCGCTGCACCCGGCCGTGCTGCAACTGATCTCCATGACGATCGCCGCCGGCCACAAGGCGGGCATCGACGTGGCTGTCTGCGGCGAGATGGCGGGTGACGTGAAGCTCACGCGCTTGCTGTTGGGCATGGGGCTGCGCGAGTTTTCCATGCACCCGGCCCAACTGCTGGCGGTCAAACAAGAGATCCTCAACAGCGACCTGGGCCTGATTGCGCCACAAATGCGCAAAATTATGCGTTCCATGGAACCAAATGTGATCGCGGAAGCCGTACAACAGTTGCAGCTCATGTAAACTGTCACCTATCAGCAGCAGGACACCTCGCGCGCGGCAAGAGGTGTCCTGATGCTAAAGTTGCAGCACCTATCATCGCGGTGCTGCATCGACCATGGCCTGTGGGGCCGCCCCCCTTTTATAAACCGACACACATGTCATCCATTGGAATCGTTTCGCCGCAAACCATGTATTTTGCGCAACCCTTGCAGCTGCAAAGCGGCGCATCGCTGCAAGACTATATGTTGATGTATGAAACCTACGGCACCCTGAACGCCGACAAATCGAACGCGGTGCTGGTCTGCCACGCCCTGAACGCCTCGCACCACGTGGCCGGCGTCTACGCGGACGAGCCGAAAAGCATGGGCTGGTGGGACAATATGGTCGGTCCCGGCAAGCCGCTCGACACGGACAAATTCTTCGTCATCGGCGTCAACAACCTCGGTTCCTGCTTCGGCTCGACGGGCCCCATGCACACCAATCCCGCCACCGGCAAGCCGTATGGCGCCGCTTTCCCCGTCGTCACGGTGGAAGACTGGGTCAGCGCGCAGGCGCGCCTGGCCGATGAACTGGGCATCACCCAGTTCGCCGCCGTGATGGGGGGGTCTTTGGGCGGCATGCAGGCGCTGGCGTGGAGCATCATGTTCCCCGAGCGCCTGCGCCACTGCGTGGTGATCGCCTCGACGGCCAAGCTGTCCGCGCAAAACATCGCCTTCAACGACGTGGCGCGCCAGGCCATCCTGTCTGACCCCGACTACCATGGCGGCGACTTCTATGCGCACGGCGTGGTGCCGAAGAATGGCTTGCGCGTGGCGCGCATGGTGGGCCACATCACGTATCTGTCGAACGACGACATGGCGGAAAAATTCGGCCGCAAGCTGCGCGACGCGGCGCAGACGGGCGACTACAAATTCGGTTTCGGCATCGACTTCGAGATCGAATCGTATTTGCGCTACCAGGGCGACAAGTTCTCTGAATACTTCGACGCGAACACCTACCTGCTCATTACCAAGGCGCTCGACTACTTCGATCCGGCGCGCGCGCATGGCGGCGACTTGGCCAAGGCCCTGTCGGGCACCAAGGCCAAGTTCTTCCTCGCCTCGTTTTCCACCGACTGGCGTTTTTCGCCCGAGCGCAGCCGCGAAATCGTCGAGGCGCTCGTCTGCAACCGCCGCCAGGTGACCTATGCGGAAATCGACGCGCCGCACGGCCACGACGCCTTCCTTCTGGAAGACGCGCGCTACATGAACATGGTGCGCGCCTATTATGGCCAGGTATGGAACGACATCGGCGCGGGCTTGCCCGCTCCCGCACAGCACACCGCCGTCCGCCAGGGCGCCAAGGAGACCGCATGACTTTTGACGAATTGAGCGCGCTGCGCCCCGACCTGGCCTTCATCGCCCACTGGGTGCCGAACAACGCGCATGTGCTGGACGTGGGCTGCGGCGAAGGCGTGATGCTGCAGTATCTGCAAAGCGACAAGGAATGCAGCGGTTACGGCATCGAGATTGCCGACGACAAGGTGCTGGCCAGCACCCGCCGTGGCGTGAACGTGATCCAGCAAGACATGGAGAAGGGTCTGTCGATTTTTGGCGACAACAGCTTCGATACGGTGCTGTGCTTGTCGTCCCTGCAGATGATGAAGCAGGTCGAGCCGCTGCTGCGCGACATCGTGCGCGTGGGCGCCGAAGCCATCGTCTCGTTCCCCAACTTCGCCTACTGGCCGCACCGCGTGGCATTGCTGAAAGGCCGCATGCCCGTGTCGAAATCGCTGCCGTACCAGTGGTACGACACGCCGAACGTGCGCTGCGCCACCATCAACGACTTCCGCGAGCTGGCCGAGGAATGCGGCCTGGAAGTGATCGAATGCGTGGCCCTGGCCGAAGGCAAGATGGTCTCCGTGCTGCCGAACCTGCGTGGCGACCTGGCCGTCTTCCGCCTGCGTAAAAAAGCGGTGCATTGATGACCACAAGCCCGGCGCCTAGCTGGCGTTCCCATGCCAATGGCCGCATGCTGGCCGTGCTGGTGCTGGGCTTCAGTTCCGGCCTGCCCCTGTTCATCCTGCTGTACCTGCTGCAGGCATGGTTGGCCAAGTCGGGCTTGAACGTCAAGGCACTGGGACTGTTCGCGCTGGTGCAGTTCCCCTACATCTGGAAATTCCTGTGGGCGCCGCTGATGGACCGCTACCGCATCCTGGGACTGGGACGCCGGCGCGGCTGGATGGCGCTGACGCAAGTGGCGCTGTTCTTTGCCATCGGCGGCATGGGCATGCTGGACCCGCTCACGCAGATCGGCCTGATCGCGGCCGCTGCCGGCGGTGTGGCCTTCCTGTCGGCCAGCCAGGACATCGTCATCGACGCCTACCGGCGCGAAATCCTCAGCGACAACGAGCAGGGCCTGGGCGCGGCCGTCATCGTCAACGCGTATAAAGTGGCGGGCATGGTGCCGGGCGCGCTGTCGCTGATCCTGGCCGACCGCATGCCGTGGCAACCCGTCTTCTGGATCACGGCCGCCTTCATGCTGCCGGGGTTTGTCTGCACCCTGCTGATCAAGGAGCCGACCGTGTACGGCTCGCCGCCGAAGACCATGCGCGAAGCGATCATTCTGCCGTTCCAGGAATTCATCGCGCGCGATGGTTGGCGTAACGCAATGTGGATACTCGCCTTCGTACTACTCTATAAAATCGGCGACAGCATGGCCACGGCGCTGGCGACGAAGTTTTATCTGGACCTGGGTTTTTCCATGACGCAGATCGGCCTGGCCGCCAACACCACGGGTTTCTGGGCCAGCCTGGCCGGTGGCGTGGTGGGCGGCGTGTGGATGCTCAAGCTGGGCATCAACCGGGGTCTGTGGGTGTTTGGCGCGCTGCAGGCGATCGCGATTCTCGGCTTCGCCTGGCTGGCGCAGGTGGGACCGAATACCGTGCTGCTCAGCGCCGTGATCGGTTTTGAAGCGTTCGCCAGCCTGGGGCTGGGCGCGGCCGCCTTTGTCGCGTTCCTGTCGCGCAGCACGGACCCGCGCTACACTGCCACGCAATATGCCTTGTTTTCCAGCCTGAGCGCCGTGCCGCGCACCCTGATCAATGCCTCGGTGGGCTTCCTGGTCGCCGAACTGGGCTGGTTCTCGTTTTTCATCGTGTGCTTCTTCCTGGCCTTCCCGGCCATGATGATGCTGCCTAAAATTGCTCCATGGAGGTCTGCCAATGGCACCAATATCCCTTAAACGTTACACCGTCCTGGCCAGTCTGTGCGCGGCCACCGCGCTGTCGTCCCTGTCCGCCCACGCCCAGCAGGCGACGGTCCAGGATGGCATCAAGGTACGTCCCTTGTCGACTTCGCGCATCTTTGCCGGCGGCGCCGATTTCAATGAACAATCGAAGCAGCAATATACGCAGTTGGTCAACGAGGCGAAGGAAAAAAATGCGCTGGTGCCCGACAGCGATCCGCAAGTGAAACGCCTGCGCGCCATCGCCCAGCGCATCATCCCGTTCGCCACGCGCTGGAACGAGGCGTCGGCCAACTGGAACTGGCAGGTCAACCTGCTCAATTCCGACCAGGTCAATGCCTTTTGCATGCCGGGCGGGCAGATCGCTTTTTACAGCGGCATTATCACCAAACTGAACCTGACCGACGATGAAGTGGCCGTCGTCATGGGCCATGAAATTTCCCACGCCTTGCGCGAACACTCGCAGGCGCAGGCTGGCAAGGGCAACCTGGCCGCCGTCGGCTCGAAGCTGGTGGGCGCGGGCCTGTCGGCCTGGCTCGGCGTCGACCCGAACCTGACCAGCACCGCTACGAACATGGCGGCCAAGGGAGTGATGCTGAAGTTCTCGCGCGACGATGAACGCGAAGCGGACCTGATCGGCATGGACCTGGCCGCGCGCGCCGGTTTCGATCCGCGCGCCGGCGTGGTGCTGTGGCAGAAGATGGCGGCCGTGAGCGCGGGCGCGCCGCCGGAATTCCTCTCGACCCACCCGTCGGGCAAGGACCGCATTTCGCAGATGAACAGCCATATGGCGCAAGTGCTGCCCCTGTACGCGCGCAGCAAGGGCGTCAGCGTGGACGCCTTGCCGCCGTATCGCAGCAACGCCATCGCGCAGCGCTAGGATGTCCAGCCGCCACACCGCCGCACCCTTGCCCATGCGCGACGGCGTGGCGCCCAGCTATCTGTGGCTGCCGGACGGGCAGTGGCCCGACATGCTGTCGTTTCTGCTCGAGCGCTATCCGCAGATCAGCGCCGCGCAATGGCTGGATCGCATGGCGCGCGGTGAGGTGGTCAACGGGGACGGCGCCGTGCTGGCGCCCGATAGCGCATACCGGCGCGGCATGCGCATTTTTTACTACCGCGAGCTGGAACGGGAAACACCGATCCCCTTTCAGGAAGCCATCCTGTTCCAGGACGAACATTTGATCGTGGTCGACAAGCCGCACTTTTTGCCCATGACGCCGGCCGGGCGCTTCGTGCAGGAGACCTTGCTGACGCGCCTGAAGAAAAGCCTGGACTGCGCCGAGCTGACGCCGATCCACCGCCTCGACCGCGAGACGGCCGGCGTGGTGATTTTTTCGCGCCAGGTGGCCAGCCGTGGCGCCTACCAGTCGCTGTTCCAGCGCCGCGAAGTGCGCAAGACGTACGAGGCGCTGGCGCCCGTGCTGGCGGGGCGCGATTTTCCATTCACCTACCGCAGCCGCATGGTCGAGGGCGAGCAGTTTTTCCTCATGCGCGAGGAAGCGGGCGAGCCGAATTCGGAAACCATCATCGAGGTGATCGAAGAGCGCGGCGACGTCAACCTGTACCGGCTGCAGCCGCACACGGGGCGCAAGCACCAGCTGCGCGTGCACCTGGCGTCGCTGGGCATCCCCATCGTCAACGATGCGTTTTATCCCGTGGCCTTGCCGTGCAAGGAAGACGACATGTCGCAGCCCTTGCAGCTGCTGGCGCGGGCCATCGATTTCACGGATCCTTTGACGGGCGAGGCGCGGCATTTTGAAAGCCGGCGCACGCTGGCGTAACCCGTCACCCCAATTGGCGTGTCAACCATGTTGTCGGCAGATCAGGCGTAGGTCGGCTTAGCGCGAAGCGCGTAAGCCGACACCACCCGCGACGTGTCAAAGATCAGCCCTTGATCGTGTAATCGATGATCAAGGGCGCATGGTCGGAAAAACGCTCGTCCTTGTAGACGCTGACCGTATGCGCCTGGGCTGCGATGCCGGGCGTGGCGACGTGGTAGTCGATGCGCCAGCCCACGTTTTTCGCATAGGCTTGTCCGCGGTTGCTCCACCACGTGTACTGGTCTTCGCGCTTGTCCAGGCCGCGGTGCACGTCGACGAAGCCCACTTCGTCGAAGACGCGCGTCAGCCAGGCCCGTTCCTCAGGCAGGAAGCCGGAATTTTTCTTGTTGCCCTTCCAGTTCTTCAGGTCGATTTCATGGTGGGCGATGTTCCAGTCGCCGCAGATGACCACTTCGCGGCCCAGCGCCTTCAATTCGAGTAGGTGCGGCAGGAACAGTTCCATGAAGCGGAACTTGGCTTCCTGGCGCTCGGGGCCGGACGAGCCGGACGGGCAATACACGGAAATGACGGACAGCTTGCCAAAATCGCAGCGCACGTAGCGGCCTTCGGCGTCGAATTCAGGGCTGCCGAAACCGATATGCACGGCGTCCGGTTCGACCTTGCTGTACACGCCCGTGCCGGAGTAACCCTTTTTCTCGGCATAGTGGAAATGGCCATGGTAGCCGTGCGGGTTGAGGAATTCCGGCGTCATGTCGGGCAGTTGCGCCTTCAATTCCTGCACGCAGATGAAATCGGCCGTCTGCGTGCCCATCCAGTTGAAAAAGCCTTTTTTGGCGGCGGAACGGATACCGTTCAGGTTGGCGGAAATAATTTTTGGCATAGGTCGAGAGTGAAAAGGGCGTTGTACGGGGCCGGCGGGCGCGGCATGGCGATTGTCTCGCCGGTGCGCGCGGATTAAAATACAGGCACTTTTAAAAAATGAGGCTAATGTGAATAATTTACGCCAGCAGTTTATCGCGTTTTCAGTATCCAAGGGAGTCTTGCGGTTTGGCGAGTTCACCACCAAGGCCGGGCGCCAGTCGCCGTACTTCTTCAATGCGGGCCTGTTCCATGACGGCGCCACCCTGGCCGAGCTGGCGCAGTTCTACGCGCAGACCCTGCTCGACTCGGGCGTGGAATTCGACATGCTGTTCGGCCCCGCCTACAAGGGCATCACTTTGGCGTCGGCCACCGCCGTGGCGCTGGCCGGCAAGGGCCGCAACACCTCGTTCGCCTTCAACCGCAAGGAAGCCAAGGACCATGGCGAAGGCGGCACCATCGTCGGCGCCAAGCTGCATGGCAAAGTCGTCATCATTGACGATGTGATCTCGGCCGGCACGTCGGTGCGCGAATCGGTGGACATGATCCGCGCCGCCGGCGCCGAGCCATGCGCCGTGCTGATCGCCCTGGACCGCATGGAGCGTTCCGGCCCGGACGGCCAGCTGTCGCCAAGTTCGGCCGTGCAGGAAGTGTCGAAACAGTATGGCATCCCCGTCATCTCGATCGGCAACCTGGACGACTTGTTCGGCTACCTGAATGGCGCGGGCGCCGATCCGGAATTGCTGAAGCACAAAGAGGCTGTTTCCGCGTACCGCAATCGGTATGGTATCTAAGTCGTCCTCTCCAGCAGCGCCCGCAGCCGCGGGTCGCTGCAGGCGGCGGCAGCTTGCGGGTGGCATTGCAACAGCCGCCGCAGCAATGCGCCGCCGATGCCACGCCGCCGGAACGGCGGTTTCACGAACAGCATGTTCACCGTCACTTCATCGGCGCGTTTGCTGATGTCGAGCATGGCCACCTGCTGGCCGTCGATCCACGCGCATAGCGCGCCGTCCCCTTGCCATTCTATCCGCATCACGCCAGCCATGGTTTGACCGCCGCATGCAAGCCCAGGGCGAACAGTCCGGCAAAAAAACACCGTTTGAATACCTGCTGCGCAATGCGTCCGCGCAGCCATTGACCGGCCAGCATGCCGGCCAGCGCCGGCAGCAGCGCATACGCGGAGGCGCCGGCCGCGCCGAGGCTGAAGTCGCCGTGCAGGGCCAGGCTGGCCGCCAGCGCCACGGTCGACGCCGTAAACGCCAGGCCCAGCGCCTGCACCAGCGCATCGCGCGCCAGCCCCAGTCCCTGCAGATACGGCACGGCGGGGATGACGAACACGCCCGTGGCGGCCGTCACCAGCCCTGTCGCCGCACCTGCGATGGGCCCCAGCCACGCTTCGTGCCGGGCCGGTACGCGCAGCTGCAGCGAGAATAATCCCGCCAGCGCATACAGCATCAGCGCCACGCCCAGCGCGACGACGGCCCAGACGCCGCTGCCCTTCTGCAGCAGGGCGCCGCCCACCAGGGTGCCTGCCATGACGGCGGCCAGCATGGGCCACAGGCGCCACAGCAGGGCGCGCAGGCCGGGGCCGGCCGCCAGCTGCCAGACATTCGTCACCATCGATGGCACGATCAGCAGGGCGGCCGCCTGCACGGGCGGCATGACGAGGCTGAGCGTGCCCATGGCCACCGTCGGCAAGCCTAGTCCGACTACGCCCTTGACGAAGCCAGCGACGAGGAAACTGGCGCCGACGGCCAGCAGAAATGACGTCTCCATCTTTTTTATCCAGAGTAATTTTGCGTGGATTTTGCGCTTGCCCGGGGATTTCGCCAAGGCGGATTATTTTGAGTCAGCCTTAGTAAAATACGAAGGCTGATAAGATGGCGAAAAGGAGAGTCGCCATGCGCTTTGATCTGGTCGATTTGCAGCTGTTTGTCAATGTGGTGGAGGCGGGCAGCCTGACGGCGGGGGCCGCGCGCAGCCATCTCGCATTGGCGTCGAGCAGCGCGCGCGTGCGCGGCATGGAAGAGATGCTGGGCATGCCCTTGCTGCTGCGCGGCCGGCGCGGCGTGGAACCGACGCCAGTGGGCCAGACCTTGCTGCATCACGCGCGCCTGGTGCTGCTGCAAATGGAAAAAATGCGCGGCGAACTCGGTGAATTTGCGCGCGGCTTGAAAGGGCAGTTGCGGCTGCTGTGCAATACGGCAGCGCTCAGCGAATTTTTGCCCGAGGCGCTCGGTGCTTTTCTCGACCGCCATCCGAACCTGACCATCGACCTGGAAGAGCGCCTCAGTTACGATATCGTCAAGGCCGTCTCGGAAGGACTGGCCGACATGGGCATCGTGTCCGACTCGGTCGACATGCGTGGCTTGCAGACGTTTTTGTTCCGCCCCGACCGGCTGGTGGTGATCGCCGCGGCCGACGGCGTGCATCACCGTGCCTTGGGCCAGGATGGCGTCGTCGACTTTGCCAGCGTGCTGGATCACGATTTCATCGGCCTGGCCGACGACAGCGCGATGCAGCAGTATCTGGGCATGCATGCGGCGCGCCTGGGGCGTCCGTTGAAGGTGCGCGTGCGCCTGCGCAGTTTCGATGCAGTCTGCCGCATGGTGGCCAGCGGCGTGGGCATCAGCGTGGTGCCGCTGGCGGCGGCCAGCCGCTGTCAGCAGACGATGGCGCTGCGCTGCCTGGAATTATCCGATCCCTGGTCGGTACGCAATCTGACGATCTGCGTGCGCCAGTTCAGTGAATTACCCCTGTATGCGCGCCAGCTGATCGATCATCTGAAGGCGTGACAGGGCATGACAGGAGCAGCGATGCGTTTTTCAGAAGACAAGATGGCCAGCCTGCGGTGCAGCGACCAGGTCGAGCGGCCGATCCACATCTGGCAGCCAGCAGCGCCACCACGTGCCGTGATCCTGGCGATCCACGGCGGCATGGCGCATGCGGGCGACTACGTCACGCCGGCGCTGGCCTTCCGCCAGCACGGCATCGCCACCGTCAGTTTCGACATGGTGGGTCACGATGGCCAGCGCAAGGTCGATATCCCTTCGTTCGATGCCTTCCTCGACGACGAGGAATTGTTCCTCGCGTGGGTCAAGGCCACGTATCCGGGCGTGCCTATCTTCGTCATGGGGCATTCCATGGGCGGCCTGATCGCCACGCACCTGGGCTTGCGGCGCTTTGCGGGCGATGCGGCGATCAAAGGCTTCATCATCTCGTCGCCGTATTACGTGAATGCGATTCCCGTGCCGAAGGTGCTGCAGATGTTGTCCGGCTGGCTGGCGCAGCGCTTCCCCACGATGAAGGTACCGCTGGGGAACTTGACCATGCTGCTGACGCACGATCAGACCATCACCGCGCGCCATTTCCAGGATGAGCGTGACGGCATCCGCGCCAGTGCGGCGTCGGTGCGCTTTGCCCATGCCTTGACGTCGGCGCAAAAGGAGCTGGCGGGCGGCTTGTCCGGCTGGCGCTTCCCCCTGTTCGCCGTGGTGGCCGGCGACGACAAGCTGGCCGACAGCCGCGCCACGGAAAGCATGCTGCGCAGCGTGCCCGATGGCCTGCTCGACTATCACTACTATCCAGCCAATTATCACGAGAATTTCAATGAAGTGAACCGCGACGTGATCTTTGCCGCCATCTTGGCGTGGATGGAGAAACTGCTGGCACCCGTAGCGCCGTGAGGCGCCAGTATCGTTATAATCGGATTCACTGAATTGACCGCCGGCGCATGCCGGCCCGGTCCCCGCGGCACAGGGGAATACTCAAGGAATGAACGATGCGCTTGCTGATTGCCCTGATACTCCCGTGGCTGACCTTTTTCACCATCGGCCGTCCGATCGCCGGCATCATTTGCCTGATCCTGCAAATCACCCTGATCGGCTGGCTGCCAGCGGCGATCTGGGCCGTGTACTCGCTGAGCCAGTACAAGACGGACCAGAAGATCGCCGAGGCCATGCGCCGGCGCTGATGCGGGGCTAAGTCTTGTTTAAGCTGCGCTTCCTATCTTGATTCAACCGACATGAGGAGAGTGAGATGGCACCAGACAGACGCGGTACCCTGACCCTGGCGGCGGCAATGCTGGCCGCCGGGCTGTTGCTGGGAAGTGCGGCGCAGGCGCAAAGCGACAGCGCACTGCCGCCCGTGCAGAAAAGCGGGGCGGTGGAATACCTGAGCGGCGGCATCGGCCTTGATGAATCGACGGCCATCAAGAGCGCCAGCCGGCATTGGCCCTTGAGCCTCGTGTTTTCCGTGCAGGCGGCGGGCAAGGCGGAATTTGCCTCCGACGTGAAGCTGGAGATACGCGACGCCAAGGGCGCGCCCGTGCTGGAAACGACGGCCAGCGGACCGTTCCTGCTGGCGAAACTGGCGCCGGGCAGCTACAGTCTGCACGCCACCCTGGCCGGCAAGACACTGGAACGCAAGGTGCAGGTCAAAGCAGGCAGTTCTGCGCGGGTGGAACTGGTCTGGCCGGCGGGAACGAACCAGGGCCGGCCTTGATGCCGGGCGACGGCAAGGCGCCTGAACAGGGCTTGTCGGCGCGGGGCTTGTCGGCACATATCCTGCCCACGTCGGCGACGATGGTGGGCGTATGCATGACGGTGCTGTCAATCGGCCACCTGGCGCCGCGCGGCGAGGTGCGCGTGGCCATCGACAAGCTGCTGGCTGTCGATGCCATCGTCTTTCTCGTCAGCGCCGTGCTCTCGTTCATGTCGCTGCGCCCCGGCCAGTCGCGCTTACGTTACGAATGGTGGGGCGAGCTGCTGTTCATCTGCGGCCTGGCCCTGCTGGCGCTGGGGGCCGTGGTACTGGCCTTCGTCATCAACTGAACCCGATCAGCTGACCGCGAGCACGCGCCCTTCGGCGGCACTTTGCAGCGCCAGTTCGATCAGGCGTATCGTCGCTGCTGCATCTTCGGCCGCCACGGGCGCCGCTGCGCCATGGCGGATGGCGTCGGCCATGCCCTGGTAAAAGTCCTGGTAGCGGCCTGCCTGCATCTCGAGGTGCTCACAATGTCCGTCCGGCTGCGTGCCCAGGTGCAGTGCGCCGCGCACGGGATCCACGCCCCAGCCGGGTTGGCCCGGCCTGCCGCCGGCCTTCAGCGCGTCTTCCTGCGGGTCGAGGCCAAACTTCACGAAACTGCCCTTGTCGCCATGCACGGCGAAGCGCGCCGTCGGCGCCTTCACCAGGCAGCCCGCTTGCAGCACCATGCGCAACCGGTCGTAGTACAAAACGATGTGCATGTAGTCGACGGCTTGCGCGCCCTCGCGCTGCAGGGCGATATCGGCATACAGCTTTTCCGGCTGGCCGAACAGCTGCACGGCCTGGTCCAGCATGTGCGGGCCCAAGTCGTACAGCAAGCCGCCACCGGGTGCGCCTGACTCGCGCCAGCGCTGGCGGATCTCGGGGCGGAAACGGTCGAAGTGCGATTCGACGCTGGCGATGCGCCCGAGGGTGCCCTGGGCCAGCAGCGCTTTCAGGGTCAGGAAGTCGCCATCCCAGCGGCGGTTGTGATACACGCTGAGCACCAGCTTGCGTTCTTTCGCCAGCGCGATCAGGCTCTGTGCCTCGGCACTGGAAATGGTGAAGGGCTTGTCGACCACCACGTGCTTGCCCGCTTGCAGGGCCGCTTGCGCCAGGCTGAAATGCGCCTCGTTGGGCGCCGCGATGACGACCAGTTCGATGGATGGATCGGCAAACAGCTGCGCCGCATCCGCATACACGGTGGCGTGCGGCCAATCCTTGTGCACGAGCTCCGGCTTGCTGGAGGCGACGGCCGTCAGTTCCAGGGCATCGATGGCGGACAGCACGGGAGCGTGGAAGGTGGAGCCGGCAAAGCCGTAGCCGACCAGGCCGGTTTTGATCTTGTTCATGGCGTGTTCACAGGTGCGTGGAAGAATCCATGATCATACCCGCAAGCGGGCGGCGGCAGCGCTGCAGCAATGTTGCAACGCCGCCGCTCCTGCCTTAGTTCAGGCGCCAGACGTATTGCACCTTGACGCTGGCGCTGACAGGCTTGCCGCCAGCGAGGGCCGGCTTGAACGTGCACTTGGCGATGCCGCTGCGCGCCGCCTCGTCGAGGGCGGGGTGGCCGCTGCTTTTAACCACGCTCGACCCCGTTACCTTGCCGGTGGCATTCACGTCGAAAGACATGTTGACCGTGCCCTCTTCCTTCGCCTGCAAGGATGCGGCTGGCCAGACCGGCTTGCCGCAGACGCCAAAGTCGATGACGGGGCGGCGCTCGAGCACGGGCGCGCTGTCGGCGGCAACGGCCTGGCCGTAGATGCCGAGGCAGGCGCCGGCCAGTGCCAGCAGCGGCACGGCCGCCTTCCAGTTCAGGGTGTGTGGTGCGGGGCGCAGCAATCGTTTGATACGAGACATAAGATCTCCTCCGTTGGCCGCCTGGGCCAGGTGGTGGGTTGAGAACTGGAGACGTTCCAGTTCCGAAAGTGCAAGAGCCAGACGCCGCGGTTCGCCCAGTTGTCTTGCTGCGGAATCATCTGCAATGTGTTCGCGTTCGAGGCGCACGCCGCGTGAAATCCACCAGACGGCAGGGTGGAAGAACAGCAGCGCCTCGATGGCGTTTTGCAGCAGGTTGACCAGATAATCGTGGCGCCGGATGTGCGCCAGTTCGTGCGCCAGCAGCGCGTCGAGCAGGTGCGGCGGCATGCCGGTCAACAGCGCGGCGGGCACCAGCACCATGGGGCGCCAGATGCCGGCAGTGAGCGGGCTGGCGATTCCGTCGAGCACGCGCAGCCGCACGGGCCGCGTCACGCCGGCATCGTGCGCCATGTGCGACAGCCTGGTCTGCAGTTGTCCATGCGTGGCGCCCGTGTTCCTTGCGCTGCGCTCTATCCACAGCATGCCCAGCGCCATGCGTACGGCCAGCACGGCGGCGCACAGGGCCCACACGCCGACGATGGCGCGCAGCAGCAAGTCCAGGTCGGGCAGGCTGTCGGGTGCCAGCAGGGCGGGCGGCAGCAAGGCGCTGGAGTACAGGGCGCCCGTGGCGTCGCCGCCGGCCAGGCGCAGAGACAAGCCCGCCGCCGGCCATGCCAGGCAGGCCAGCAGGGCGCCGCAACCGACGGCGTAGCGCGCTTCCGGACGCGCATTGCGCAGGGCCCCCCACGCCAGCGCCGTGGCGCAACCGATCAGCAAGCCTTGCCACAGGAAGTGCAGCAGGGTCCAGCCCAGCGCTGGCACGAAGCCGCTCATGACTGATCGTCCTTGAGCATTTTTTCGATTTCTTCGCGTTCGGCGCGCGACACGCCCGTGCGCAGCGCCGCCAGCACCAGCGCCTTGGCCGAACCGGCAAAGGCTTTCTGCATCAATTCCTTGAGCAGGTTCGTCTGCAGGCTGTCCTGCGCCTGCGCCGGCGCATACACGTGCGAGCGCTGGCTTTCGTCGCGGATCAGCAAGCCCTTGCCGTGCATGATCTGCATCAGGCGCAGCACAGTGCCGTACGTGATGGCTGGCTTGGCCAGTGCCATCGCCTCGTGCACCTGCTTGGCCGTGGCGGCGCCCAGCGGCCACAGTGCCTGCAGCAGATCAAGTTCGGCTGCCGTCGGTTTCGGGATATCGTGCGTCTTGGCCATGCTGTTTTCCTCTTGCCGGAATTTCAATATGGCTAGACTAATCGTTATAGACAAAAATGTATACTTTAATTTTCAAACGAAGCGAAAGCTGCCTTTATTCGATAAAAAGAACTAGACAGCACGGTATAGATGCGCTCGCGTGGCAGGTAAACGCACACGCGGCGGCGTCGAAATAATTGCATTTTGGAAATTATCATGTAATCATCTTCTATTCCTGCCGGAATATAGTTGATCTGGCCGATCATCTGGATGGCCGAGCGCTCATTTACTCTCTCCCTTACTCTGCCATGCGCCTTAAAGAAGCTTTGCTGTTGACGACCTGTACTCTCGTGCTGGCCGGATGCCATACCACGCGCTCCTCTCCCCGCTATGTATTTGCAGATACCACGCAGCCGTCGGCCAGTCTGGCGATTCAATCGATCCATACCGGGTCGCGGCAAAAAGCCACCGTCGACCGCAATGAAGTCGACTGTGCTCCCGACGGCAAGTGGAAGGCGCAACGCAGCTTCGAGCTGGCCAGTTTCCAGGGCGCGAAGTTCAGCGATCCGCCGGTCTTGGTGCGCCTGCCGGAAGGCATGTCGCATTTCTTTGTCAATTTCCCGGTCGGTTCATCGAACGAGTGTTCGATGTCCTTTGCCACCTACCTGGAAGCGGGGCATAGCTATACCTTGAAGGCGGATGGCCATCTGGGCGCCTTCTTTTCCCTTGACCCCGGCGGTTGCCGTGTTGCCGTGATCGATAACGACACCGGGCAAGCCAAGCATTTGATTAAGGGGCCGCACGCGCAATCGCAGTTCGGTTCCGTGTCCTGTCCGAATCCGGCGCTGTTCGCAGCCGCTGCCGAAGCTGCGGAGCACGCCGCAGACGCTGCGGAGGCGGCTGCGGCAGCGGCTGCGGCGGCCAAGTAAGGCGCCGCGGGCGCCGCCCAGGGCGGCAAGGGGAGGGGCGCAGGCATCGCCAGATACCTGGCATGCCAGTTTCTCCATTAAAAAAAGACGCCGCGGCGTCTTTTTTTGAGGGGGATGGAGGGGCGCTTATCCCGCCAGCTTGGCCTTCAGCAGTTCCGTCAGCTGGGCCGGATCAGCCTTGCCCTTGGACGCTTTCATGGACTGGCCGATCAGCGCGTTGATGGCCGCTTCCTTGCCGGCGCGATACTGTTCCACCGACTTGGCGTTCGCCGCCAGCACTGCGTCAACGATGGCTTCCAGGGCGCCCGAGTCGGAGATTTGGCGCAGATCCTTGGCGTCGATGATGGTGTCGACCAGATTCTCGTCGCTGGACTTCGCTTCCCACATGCCGACGAAGACTTCCTTTGCCGCCTTGTTCGAGATCGTGCCATCGGCGATGCGCTTGAGCATGGCGGCCAGCTGCGCGGCGGAGACGGGTGCGTCGTCCAGGTCCACGCCTTCGCGGTTCAGGGTCGACGAGACGTCGCCCATCAGCCAGTTGGCGGCGGCCTTGGCGTTTTCCTTGCCGGCCTTGTCGACGACGGCGACGAAATAGGTGGCCATGGCTTTCGATTGCGTGAGCACCAGCGCATCGTAGTCCGGCAGCGCGTATTCGCTGATGAAACGGGCGCGCATGGCGGCCGGCAGTTCCGGCATCGATGCCTTGACCGTGTCGATCCACGCTTGCGAGATGACCAGCGGCGGCAGGTCAGGGTCCGGGAAGTAGCGGTAATCCTGCGCGTCTTCCTTGCTGCGCATTTCGCGCGTTTCCTTGCGGTCCGGATCGTACAAACGCGTCGCCTGCACGACCTTGCCGCCGTCTTCGATCAGTTCGATCTGGCGGCGCACTTCGACGTGCACGGCTTCTTCGATGAAACGGAAGGAGTTCAGGTTCTTGATTTCGCAGCGGGTGCCGAATTCCTTCTGGCCGACAGGGCGCACGGAGACGTTGACGTCGCAGCGGAACGAACCTTCCTGCATGTTGCCGTCGCAAACGCCCAGCCACATGACCAGCGAGTGCAGGGCCTTGGCGTAGGCCACGGCTTCGGCTGCGCTGCGGATTTCCGGTTCCGAGACAATTTCCAGCAGCGGCGTGCCGGCGCGGTTCAAGTCGATGCCGCTCATGCCGGCATAGTCTTCGTGCAAGGACTTGCCGGCGTCTTCTTCCAGGTGGGCGCGCGTCAGGTTGACCGTCTTGGTGACGAATTCGCCATCCTTTTCGTAGCCGAAGGTCAGGGCGCCGCCGATGACGACGGGGTCTTCGAACTGGCTGATCTGGTAACCCTTGGGTGAATCAGGGTAAAAATAGTTTTTGCGCGCGAAGACCGAGTGCGGCGCGACGGTGGCGCCGACGGCCAGGCCGAAGCGGATCGCGCGGTCGACGGCTTGCTTGTTCATCACCGGCAGCACGCCTGGCAGCGCCAGGTCGACCGGGCTCGCTTGCGTGTTGGCGTCGGCGCCGTACTTGATCGGCGAACCGCTGAAAATTTTGGATTCGGTCGTGAGCTGCACGTGGTTCTCAAGACCGATGACGACTTCCCATTGCATAGTGTTCTCGCTTATTTTTTGGTGGCGCCGCCTGGGCGGCGCGTCTGTTCTTATTAAATACCGGCAGGGCTGCGCGTATGCCAGTCCGTCACTTGCTGGAACTGGTGGGCCACGTTCAGCAGCCTGGCTTCGCCAAAGTAATTGCCGATGATTTGCAGGCCGACGGGGCGCTTGCTGTTTTTCTCGCCTTCGCCAAAGCCGCAAGGGATCGACATGCCGGGCAGGCCGGCCAGGCTGGTCGACAGGGTGTAGATGTCGGCCAGGTAGTTCGCCACCGGGTCGTCCGTCTTGTCGCCCAGGTCCCAGGCGACGGTCGGCGCGACCGGTCCCATGATGACGTCGCAGACGGCGTTCGCGCCATTCAGGACGGCGTCGAAATCCTGCGCGATCAGGCGGCGGATCTTTTGCGCTTTCAAGTAGTAGGCGTCGTAGTAGCCGTGGCACAGCACATAGGTGCCGACCATGATGCGGCGCTGCACTTCCGGACCGAAACCCTGCGCGCGCGACTTCTTGTACATGTCCTGCAAGTCCTTGTACTCGGTGGCGCGGTGGCCGTAGCGCACGCCGTCGTAGCGCGACAGGTTCGACGACGCTTCGGCCGGGGCGATCATGTAGTAAGCAGGAATCGACAGGGCCGTGTTTGGCAGCGAGATGTCGACCAGGGTGGCGCCCAGCTTTTCATACTGCGCCAGCGCGCCGCGCACGGCCGCTTCCACGTCCTTGGCCAGGCCCTCGCCGAAGTATTCGCGCGGCACGCCGATGCGCAGGCCCGTGAGGGGTTGTCCCAGCTCGCGCGAAAAATCTTCCGCCACGCCGCCCTGTTCCGGCGACAGGCTGGTCGAGTCGCGCTCATCGAAGCCGGCCATGGCCGTGAGCAGCAGGGCGCAGTCTTCGGCCGAGCGGGCCATCGGGCCGCCCTGGTCCAGCGACGAGGCAAAGGCGATCATGCCGAAGCGCGAGACGCGGCCATACGTCGGCTTGATGCCGGTGATGCCGCAAAAAGCGGCAGGCTGGCGGATCGAGCCGCCCGTGTCGGTGCCGGTGGCCGCTGGCGTCAGGCCAGCCGCCACGGCGGCGGCCGAGCCGCCGGACGAGCCGCCTGGCACGGCGTTTTTGTCCCACGGATTTTGCACGGCGCCGAAGGCCGAGTTCTCATTGCCGGAACCCATGGCGAATTCATCGCAGTTAACTTTACCCAGGGTGACCATGCCGGCCGCCTGGAATTTCTCCACCACGGTGGCGTCAAACGGGCTGGCGTAGTCGGCCAGCATTTTCGAGCCGGCCGTCGTGCGCCAGCCTTTCGTGACGAACAAGTCCTTGTGCGCGATCGGCACGCCCGTCAATGGCGTGGCCGTGCCGGCGGCGATGCGCGCATCCGCTTCGGCAGCTTGCGCCAGGGTCAGGGCACGGTCGACGTGCAAGAAGGCGTTCGAGTTGTCCGCTGCGATGCGGTCGAGGAAATGCGTCGCCAGCGCAACGGCGGAAATTTCCTTGTTCTGCAAGAGCGTGGACAGCTGTTTGATGGATTTTGTATGCATGGCGTTTCTATTTTGATATTCGACGGGAAGGCAACAGCATGGAGCGGCGCAGTTACTCGATCACTTTTGGCACGAGATACAGGCCATCCTGTACCTTCGGCGCCACGGCCTGGTAGGCGTCGCGGCGGTTTTGTTCCGTGGCGATGTCTTCGCGCAGGCGCAGGGCGATATTGTCCATGTGCGCGGCCAGTGGGTGGCTCAGGGGCGCCACGCCATCGGTATTGACGGCTTGCATTTGTTCCGCGAGTGCAAAAATCTTGTTCAATTGGGCCAAAGACGTGACGGCCTGGTCGTCGGCCATTTCAAGTTGGGCCAGGTGGGCGATGCGTTTTACGTCGGAGAGTGTCAGGGACATGGCGAATGGCGCGGAGTGCCGCGCATTAGTATTAAGTTGGCGTTTTGATAAAACACGGGTATTTACTGCTATTTTGCTCACAAAAATCGAGGAATGCCGCGTAACTCGCGGCTGCAAGAGTCGCACTTTTCCATGGTTTTTGAGCAAATCGCATTCAAATTATAAGGTAGAATGGCGGGTTAATGCGTTGTCGGCGCTGATGGACCGCTGCCGCAGCATAGAAAAGATTGCGCAAGCGCCAAGCGAAACCCGAAAAAATCGCCTCCACGGATTTTCAGGGTGCCTGAAAGCGCCCGCTTTGAAACTCCCCATAAACAGCTTTTGCGCAGCTCGATGCGCTACAGGACACTCATGTTTGGTTTTTTACGCAGGTATATCTCCACCGATCTGGCCATTGACTTGGGCACGGCCAACACCCTTATTTATGTACGCGGCCTCGGTATCGTCCTGGACGAGCCATCCGTTGTCGCCATCCGCCAGGAAGGCGGTCCGAATGGCAAGAAGACCATTCAGGCAGTCGGCAAGGAAGCCAAGCAGATGCTGGGCAAAGTGCCGGGCAATATCGAAGCGATCCGTCCGATGAAAGATGGCGTGATCGCCGACTTCACCGTGACCGAACAGATGCTCAAGCAATTCATCCGCATGGTGCACGACTCGAAATTCTTCCGTCCATCGCCGCGCATCATCATTTGCGTGCCGTGCGGTTCGACCCAGGTCGAGCGCCGCGCGATCCGCGAATCGGCCCTGGGCGCCGGCGCCTCGCAGGTGTACCTGATCGAAGAACCGATGGCAGCGGCTATCGGCGCGGGCTTGCCTGTGTCGGAAGCGACCGGCTCGATGGTGGTTGACATCGGCGGCGGCACCACCGAAGTGGGCATCATTTCGCTGGGCGGCATGGTCTACAAGGGTTCCGTACGCGTCGGCGGCGACAAATTCGATGAAGCCATCGTCAACTACATCCGCCGCAACTACGGCATGCTGATCGGCGAACAGACGGCTGAAGCCATCAAGAAGGCCATCGGTTCGGCTTTCCCTGGTTCGGAAGTGAAGGAAATGGAAGTCAAGGGCCGCAACCTGTCCGAAGGCATCCCGCGTTCGTTCACCATCTCCAGCAACGAGATCCTCGAAGCGCTGACCGACCCGTTGAACAACATCGTCTCGGCCGTGAAGAACGCGCTGGAACAGACGCCGCCGGAACTGGGTGCCGACATCGCCGAAAAAGGCATGATGCTGACGGGCGGCGGCGCACTGCTGCGCGACCTGGACCGCCTGCTGATGGAGGAAACCGGCCTGCCGGTGCTGGTGGCCGAGGATCCGCTCACCTGCGTGGTGCGCGGTTCCGGGATGGCACTGGAACGTATGGACAAGCTCGGCTCGATCTTCTCCTACGAATAATCTGACAGAAGGGCCGGAAACCAATCCGGCCTTTTTTTGGTTTTGGCGCCGGCGTTTGACCGGGGCCTGCACGTTGGCGCACTGCGCCTGGCCTGATCATTGGAAGTCATGGAATACAGTCCTCCGCCACTTTTCAAACAAGGCGCCTCCGCCCGCGTCAAGATGATGGTGTTCGCCGGCATTTCTATCGCCCTGCTGCTGGTCGATTCGCGCATGCACGCGCTGACGGCCGTGCGCCAGGCAGTCGGCACCGTGCTGTATCCGGTGCAGATGGCGGCGCTGGTGCCGCGCGACGTGGCGCTTGGCGTCGGCAATTACTTTTCTTCGCTGTCCGCCCTGGAAAAACAGGTGCGCGACCTGAAGCATGAGCAAATCGCCTCGGCGCAGATCCTGCAGCAGGCGCAGCTCAACATCGTTGAAAACAACCACTTGCGCAAATTGATGGAAGCGCGCGAGCGCGTGCCCGTCAAGACCATGATGGCTGAAGTGCTGTACGACACGCGCGATTCGGCCACGCGCAAGATCGTGCTCGATCGCGGTATCCAGCATGGCGTGGAACTGGGCCGCCCCGTGATCGACAACCTCGGTGTGGTGGGGCAGGTCACGCGCGTGTTCCCGTTCACCTCCGAAGTGACGCTCTTGACGGATGAAGAGCAGGCCATTCCCGTGCAGTTGCTGCGCAATGGCGTGCGCAGCGTGGCCATCGGGCGCGGCAAGTCCGGCACCATGGAGCTGCGCTTCACGGCCCCCAGCGCCGACATCCAGATCGGCGACATCGTCATTACCTCGGGCCTCGACGGCCTGTATCCTGCCGGCCTGGCCGTGGCGCGCGTGACCCTGGTCGAGCGCAATGCACATGGCCCGTTCGGCCGCGTCGTGTGCCAGCCGCTGGCCGGCATCGAACGCAACACCCAGCTGCTTATCCTGATGACGTCGCCGGAAATCCCGCCGCGCCCGCCCGCTGAAGATATCAAGACGGGCCGCAAGATCGCCGGCAAGATGGCGCCGATCAAGGATCCGGCCAAGGAGGCCGCCGCTGCGGTGCCTGCCGCCAAGCCGCCTGCCGCCAACGCGGCTGCGCCCGCGCCCGCAAAACCTGCGACGCCAGCGCCCGCACCCGCCGCCGTGCCACCGAAGGAAGCGACACGATGAACCGCCCGCATTACATCCTGCTGCCGGTCAGCCCCCTGTTCATCGGGTTTTCCCTGCTGTGCGCTTTTTTGCTGAATCTGCTGCCGTGGGGGCAGTTCGTCGGCGTGCCTGATTTCGTCGCGCTGGTGCTGGTCTTCTGGGGCATCCACCAGCCGCGCAAGGTCGGCATCGGCGTGGCGTTCTTCATGGGCCTCATGATGGACGTGCACGACTCGACCCTGCTGGGCGAGAATGCGCTGGCCTACACCTTGCTGTCGTACTTCGCCATCATGATGCACCGCCGCGTGCTGTGGTTCCCCATCCTGACGCAGGCGCTGCACGTGCTGCCGCTGCTGCTGCTGACGCAGGCGCTGCAATTGCTGACGCGGCTGATCGTTTCGGGCCGCTTCCCCGGCTGGCTCAATTTCATCGAGAGCTTCGTCGCCGTGGCCCTGTGGCCTTTTGTGACGTGGATTCTGCTGGCGCCGCAGCGCCGCGCCGTGGACCGCGACCATAACCGGCCGATCTGACGAGCGCCTGCCATGACTGAACTCAAGAACACCGAGCGCGAACTGCATTTCTTCCGCATGCGCCTGACCATCCTGGGCGCGCTTGTCTTCGTCTGCTTTTCGCTGCTGCTGGCGCGCTTCATCTGGCTGCAGGTGATCAAGCACGAGGACTATGCGACCAAGGCCGAGGACAATCGCATCGCCGTGGTACCGATCGTGCCCACGCGCGGCCTGATCCTCGACCGCAACGGCGTGGTTCTGGCGCGCAATTACTCGGCCTATACGCTGGAAATCACGCCGTCGAAACTGAGCGCCAGCCTCGATTCCGTGATCGACGAGCTGTCGACCCTGGTGCAGATCGACATCAAGGACCGCCGCCGCTTCAAGAAGCTGCTGGAAGAGTCGAAGAACTTCGTCAGCGTGCCGCTGCGCACGCGATTGACGGACGAGGAAGTGGCGCGCTTCACGGCGCAGCGTTTCCGCTTCCCCGGCGTCGAGGTACAGGCGCGCTTGTTCCGCCAGTATCCGATGGGCGAGGTGGCTTCGCACGTGGTGGGCTTCATCGGCCGCATCAACCGCAACGAAGCCAAGGCGCTGGAAGAGGGCGAGGACGCAGCCAACTACAATGGCACCGACCATATCGGCAAGGAAGGCCTGGAAAAAAGCTACGAGAAGCAGCTGCATGGCACCACCGGCTACGAAGAAGTGGAAGTGTCGGCCGGCGGGCGCGCCATGCGCACCCTGTCGCGCACGGCGGCCACCCCCGGCAATAACCTGATCCTGTCGATCGACATCGAACTGCAAAAAGTGGTCGAGGAAGCGTTCGGCGAATGGCGCGGCGCGGCCGTGGCCATCGACCCGGCTACGGGCGACATTCTCGCCTACGTCTCCAAGCCTGGCTACGATCCCAACCTGTTCGTCGACGGCATCGACCAGCAAAGCTGGAATGAACTCAATACCTCGCTGGACCGGCCGATGGTCAACCGGCCCCTGTCCGGCACCTACGCGCCCGGCTCGACCTTCAAGCCCTTCATGGCGCTGGCCGCACTCGAATTGGGCAAGCGCACGCCGAGCCAGTCGATTTCCGATCCCGGTTTCTTCATCCTCGGCGGCCATACCTTCCGCGACGACAAGGTGGGCGGCCACGGCACGGTGGACATGCACAAGTCCATCGTCGTCTCGTGCAACACCTATTACTATCAGCTGGGCCGCGACATGGGCATCGACGCCATCCACGACTTCATGAAGCCGTTCGGCTTCGGCCAGCTGACGGGCATCGACCTGAATAACGAAAAGACGGGCGTGCTGCCGTCGACGGAATGGAAGCGCAACCGCTTCAAGACGCCGCAGCAGAAAAAATGGGTGGGCGGCGACACGATTTCGGTGAGTAACGGTTCCGGCTACAACTCGTATACGCCGCTGCAGATCGCCCACGCGACGGCCAATCTGGCCAACAACGGCGTGGTGATGAAGCCGCATCTGGTGAAAATCATCGAAGACGCGGCCACGCGCGCGCGCACCCTGACGGTACCCAAGGAAAGCTACCGCATTCCGCTCAAGCAGGAAAACATCGACACCATCAAGCGCGCCATGGTCGGCGTGACCAGCGAGCAGGGCGGCACGGCCGCGCGCATCTTCACCGGCGTGCAGTACACGGTGGGCGGCAAGACGGGGACGGCGCAGGTGGTGGGCATCAAGAAAAACGAGAAGTACAATGCCAAGCTGCTGGCCGAGCGCCTGCGCGACAACGCCTTGTTTACGGCCTTCGCGCCGGCCGACAAGCCGCGTATCGCGATTGCCATCGTGGTGGAAAACGCGGGCTTCGGCGCCGGCGTGGCCGCCCCGATCGCGCGCAAGGCGCTCGACTACTACCTGCTGGGCAAGCGTCCGAGCGACAAGGAAAAAGACACCACCAAGGTGCCGAAGGAAGATGTCGACGAAGTGCGCACCCTGGAAGAAATCACTGACGAGCAGGCCGCCCCGGCGACTCCTGCCAGGCAATAAGGAAGCACATGCCCATTAACGAGAGGCGCTCGCTGTGGCGGCGCGCCAAACCCTATCTGGCGGTGTTCGATCCGCCGCTGATGATCATCATCCTGATGCTGCTCAGCACCAGCCTGCTGACCCTGTATTCGGCCAGCATCGGCATCCCCGGCAAGATCGAGGATCACCTGCGCAACATCCTGCTGTGCTTTTTCGTCATGTGGGTGGCGGCCAACGTCACGCCGCAGATGATGATGCGCATCGCCGTACCGGCATACACGGTATCGGTGATCTTGCTGGTGGCCGTGGCGCTGTTCGGCACCATCAAGCTCGGTGCGCGGCGCTGGCTGCATATCGGCGTGATCGACATCCAGCCGTCCGAATTCCTGAAGATCGCCACACCGCTGATGCTGGCCTGGTTCTTCCAGCACAATGCGGGCGCCCTGCGCTGGAAATCGTTCCTGATGGCGGCGATACTGTTGCTGGTGCCCGTCTACCTGATCGCGCGCCAACCCGACTTGGGCACGGCGCTGCTGGTGGTGGCGGCCGGCTTTACCGTCATCTTCCTGGCCGGCCTGTCCTGGAAGGTGCTGGCCGGTTTGCTGATCACTTTTGTTTCCTGCCTGCCGATTGCCTGGTCGCACCTGCATGATTACCAGCGCGACCGCGTGATGATGCTGATCGACCCGACCAAGGACCCGCTGGGCAAGGGCTTCCATATCATCCAGTCCATCATCGCCATCGGTTCCGGCGGCATGACGGGCAAGGGCTGGACGCACGGCACGCAAGCCCACCTGGAGTTTGTTCCGGAACGCACGACCGATTTTATTTTTGCCGTGTATTCCGAGGAATTCGGCCTGGTTGGTAACTTGATCCTGATGCTGATGTATTTGCTGCTGGTGGGACGGGGGCTGATGATCGCCGCCAACGCCCCCAGTTTTTTCACTCGCCTGCTGGCAGGAGCGATCACCATGATTTTCTTTACTTACGCCTTCGTTAATATGGGTATGGTCAGCGGCATCGTGCCGGTGGTCGGCGTACCCCTTCCATTCCTCAGTTATGGCGGCACCGCGCTGCTGACCCTGGGCGTGGCCACCGGTATCCTGATGAGCATTCAGCGCCACCGCAAGCTGGTGCAGACCTGATGCGCGCGCCTTTCGATACCTTCGCCATGCGCGGATTGAGCCTGGCCGCTTTGCTGACCCTGGCCGCCTGTGGCACGACGCCGCAAAAGCCCGCATCGAATAACGTGCCGCTGCCATCCGGCGGCAAAGTCAAGGTGCCCGTGCGCCAGGATCCCACCCTGCCGGTATTGCCGGCGGCCGGCTCCGGGCGCGGCGGCTACTACAAGGATGATGGCCCGGGCGACAATCCGCCCGCCAACCTGCGCGACGTGCCCGACGCGGAAGTGCGCAACGAGCCGTATTCGACGCGCTCGAACCGCCCCTATGTCGTCTTCGGCAAGACGTACACGCCGATCACCGACAACGAACCTTTCAAGCAGAAGGGCACGGGCACCTGGTATGGCAAGAAATTCCATGGCCAGCGCACTTCGTCGGGCGAAATTTACGATATGTACAAGATGACGGCGGCCCATCCAACCTTGCCGATTCCGTCGTATGCGCGCGTGACGAGCATCGACAGCGGCGAGCAGGTGATCGTGCGCATCAATGACCGCGGCCCGTTCCACGCCACGCGCGTCATCGACGTGTCCTACACGGCGGCGCTGAAACTGGGCTTCCTTGGCAAGGGCAGCCACCAGGTGGTCGTCGAACGGCTGCTGCCAGCCGATATCGACGCCATCCTGGCGGCCCGTGCGGCGCCGAAGCCTGTACCTTCCGTGGTGGCCATCTCCATCGACACGCCCGTGGAAACGGGCGCCGTGGTGCAGCCGGAAGTGTCGTCGCAGATGCTGCCCGTCGATGCGACGGTGGCTATGCCGGCACCGGCGGCGCTGGCCAGCGGCTTCTATTTGCAGTTGGGCGCCTACTCGCGCGCCGACAATGCGGAATCGGGACGTTCGCGCCTGGCGCCGTATGCGGCGGGCCTCGGTACCCTGGGCGTGGTGCAGGCCGGTAACCTGTTCCGCCTGTACGGCGGACCGTTCTCCAGCCGCGCCGAAGCGGCACGGGCGGCGGCGAATTTACCGGAATCGACGGGCATCAAGCCCATCGTCATCGAGAGATAAGCGTAGGTCGGATTAGGCGCAAAGCGCCGTAATCCGACACGATTGCCACGTGTCATTTACAGGAGCGCAATTCCTGCTCCGGGAATTGCGTTTTGATTTTCTCCAGCCGCGCGCGCGTGGCGGCGTCGAGGTCGCGGAACTGGTAAGCGAACTGCTTGCTGGCGCTGTAGCGCGGTGCGACGCGGGCGCTGTGCACGCCCTGTTTGTTGAGTGACGCCAGCTGGCTTTGCGCGCTCGTTTCCGACTTGAATACGCCCAGCGAAATGCCCCAGCGCAGCGGGCTGCTTTCATTCATGATGAAGTAATTCGTCACGCCCAGCTGCTTCAATTCGCCGGCCTTGCGGTCGGCGCCTTCCTTGCTGCCCTGCGGCGGGATGTACACCATGTAGCTGGAAATGTCCTGGCCTGCCACGTTGCGGCGCGACTGGCGGTCGCCCAGGTCCAGTGCCGCCACTTGCGCCTCGAAGCGGCGCCCGTCCGCCAGCAGGAAATTGCCCACTTCCGTACAGGCATACGATGGCGCCGGCGCCGGGGCCGCCGCAGGCTTCACAGCCTCTTCGGCGACTGGCGGCGCGGCGGATGCGGTGGCCTGCTCCTGCGTCAGCAAGCCGAGTTTATTCGCTTGCAGCTGGTTTTTCAGGCGCGCCGGCTCGCGCGTCTCCGTGCGAAAACTGCCCAGATAACCCTGGCCGATGGCCAGCACCAGCAGGTTGACGCCGGCCAGCAGCCAGAAGACGAATTTCAGCATACGTGGTTTCCTTGTGTTCCTGCGGCCCCGGCGCGCGCAGCCGCCTGCAGGCCGAGCATGACGATATTATCAACCAGGTGCAGCGGCACCGCCAGCGCCAGGGCCGGCGCGATGCGTGCTGCGGCGCCGCCCGACAACAGACAGGCGCTGGCGCCGTGCATGCGCACGGCCCGTTCGATGGCGCCCGCCTGGGCCGACAGGCAGCCGGAGAGGATGGCGTCGTCCGTGTTGTCGGCAAAGCCGGCCGGCAGCGCGGCGTCGCTGGCGATTTGCGGCAGTTGCGCCGTATTGCGCGCCAGCGAGCTGGCCATCAATCCCAGTCCCGGCAAGATCATCCCGCCAAGGAAAACGCCATCGGCCGTGATGGCGTCGATGGTGGTGGCCGTGCCGCAATTGGCGACGATGACGGCCTGGCCAGGCGCCAGCGCGTGCGCGCCGATGGCGGCGGCAAAGCGGTCGCAGCCCAGCTGCGATGGCGTGCGGTAGCCGTTCGTCAGGCCCGCCAGCTGCGGCAGCGAGGCAAAGTCGCGGGCAGCGACCGGCAGCATGGCGCGCAGGCGCGTGCCGATGATGGCGCCTGCCACGTTCGACAGCAGCACCTCATGAATGGCGAGTGTCGCCCATTGCGCGGCCAGCGTGTCGATCTGCGCATGCGCGACGGCGCCGCTGGCCAGCCAGTCGCCGGCGGCACTGTCGGCGGCCACGAGTGCCCATTTGATGCGCGTATTGCCGGCGTCGATCAGCAGCAGCATGTGCTTACTCCCCCAGCAGGCGCAGGGACACGTCGCCGGACATGACTTCCTGCAGCCCGCCATCGGTGCGCAGCAGCAGGCGGCCCAGTTGGTCCACGCCGGCCGCCACGCCTTGCTGCAGCAGCTGGCCGTTGTCGAGAATTTTCACGTGCTGGCCTTGCCACGCATGCAGCGCGTTCCAGCGCTCCGTGAAAGGCGCGAAGCCCGTGTCGTCGAATTCGGCCAGCACGCCGGCCAGGCGGCTGAGCAGGGCCGCCACCAGCGTATTGCGCTCCATCTGCGCCAGCCAGGGCACGGCCGAGACGCTGCGCCCGATCTGCCGTTCCAGTGCATCGGGCATCAGCAGATTGATGCCGCAGCCGATCACGGCCCACACAGCGCCATCGGCCGCCTGCTGCGTCTCGACGAGGATGCCGGCCAGTTTATGGCCATCCTTGAGCAGATCGTTCGGCCACTTCAGTTGCACCGGCACGCCCAGCGCCGTCATGGTCTCGGCCAGCGCCACGCCGACGGCCAGCGGCAATCCCACCAGCTGATGCAGCGGTCCCTTGAAGCGCCAGGCCAGCGAGAACATCAGGCTGGCGTCCGCCTGCGACACCCACGGCCGCCCGGCGCGCCCACGTCCGGCCGTCTGCTGGCCGGCGATGCGCAGGGTGGGACCGGCCAGGGTGGCGCAGCGCGCCAGCAGGTCGGCGTTGGTCGATCCCGTTTCGTCGACCACTTCAATGGCCACGTGGGAGGCGCCCGTGGCGCAATGGGCGGCGATGGCCGCGCTGTTCAGGTCTGAGTGCTTCGTCATGGTGATAGGGTCAGTTGCGCGCCTTGTGCGGCGCATTCGCGAAGGCCCGGTCGTACACCGCATTGGGCAGCGCGCGCAGCAGCTTGGCGACGACGCCCATCTGCCACGGGATCACGCGGTAGCTGTCGCCGTCGGCGATGGCGCGTGCGGCGCGGGCGGCGAATTTTTCGGCCGGCATCAAAAAGGGCATGCGGTAGGCGTTGTGGCGCGTCATCGGCGTGTCGATGTAGCCGGGCGTGATGGTGACGACCTTGACGCCAGCCGGTTTCAGTTCCAGGCGCAGCGATTCGCAGTAGCTGATGACGGCCGCTTTCGAGGCGCTGTAGGCTTCGGCGCCGGGCAGGCCGCGGATGCCGGCCACGCTGCCGATGCCCACCAGGCGTCCGCTGCCCTGGCTTTTCATGCTGGCGATGAAGGGCGCGAAGGTGGCGACGGTGGCCGTGACGTTGATGGCGATCAGGCGCGCGAAGGCGTCCAGGTCTTCCGCATGTTCGCTCAGGGTGCCGTAGGACACGCCGGCGCTGGCGATGACGACGTCGATGCCGCCGGCATGGGCGATGAAGTCGGCGGCCGCGCTTTTCAGGGCGGCGTGGTCGCACACATCGACGGCGTAGGCGCGGTGGCGTTCAGGGTGGGGCAGGGAGGCGATCAGTTGCTGCAGGGTGTCGCCGCGGCGGGCCAGCAAGCCCAGATGGGCGCCCTGGCGCGCGTACTGCAGCGCCAGGGCGGCGCCCAAGCCGCTCGACGCGCCCGTGATGAATACGCTGTAAAGCACGCGTTGCATCAGGCGATGCCCGGGCGCGCCAGGGAAGTGGCCATGCTTATTTCTTTTCCGCTTTGGCTTTCGCGACCAGCACGTCCATCACGCTGAGCGCCTGGGCGTTCAGCTGCTCTTCGTTCTTGGCCGATTTGCTGCCTTGATCGGCCTGCGACGGCGACGTGATGTAGCGGCCATCGATGGCGATCATGGGCCAGAACGTCACGTTATAACCCTGCATCATGGCGTCCGCGCGGCGCACGCGGGCCGAGACACCCATGGAACGGTAGGTGTCGATGAATTTCTGGCGCTCCACGCCCTGTTTGGCGACGAAATCGAAAACGGCGTCGTCGGTGTTCAGGCGGTTGCGTTCCACGTGCATGGCGTGGAAGACGCTGGTGTGCAGCTTGTCGACCAGGCCCATGGCTTGCAGGGTGAAGAACAGCCGCTGCTGCGGCGCCACGCTGTCATCGCGCGACACGTGCACGCGCTTGAAGACGATGTTGTCGCCCTGTTTCTTGACCCAGGCGGCCAGCTGCGGTTCGAGCACGTTGCAATGCGGGCAGTAATAGGCGAAGAATTCCGTCACTTCGATTTTCTTGCCCGCTTCCGTCGCCTGCGGCGTGGGCAGGGTTTCGTACTCGACGCCGTTTTTCGGCTCGGCCGGCGAGGCCGATGCGCCCATGGCGGCCGTGCACAGTGCGGCGGCGATCAGGATGTTCTTCAGAAAACGCATGCTGGTTCCTTATTTTTGGTTGCGGACGACGGCGACGTCGATGCCGTTTTCAGACAGTTTCGTGCGCGCGCGGTTCATCGCTTCGAGCTGGTTGAACGGTCCGACGCGCACGCGGTGCAGCACGCCGGCGTCGGTGCTGCGGTCGCTGATGGCCGCTTCGAAGCCGAGCAGCGCCAGTTTGCCGCGCGTGCTTTCGGCGTCCGACATGTCATGGAAGGCGCCGGCCTGCAAATAATAAATCCATTTGTCGCTGGCTGCATCGGCCTTGGCTTCTTTCACGTCGGCCTTGGCTTGCGGCGCTGCTGGTGCTGCCGCCGGCGTTTTCGGCGCCGGCTTGTCCTTCAATGTGCCGATCAATTCCTGCAGCGCGTCCGGCGGCGGCGCCTTCGGCTGCTGCGCTGGCGCCGGTGCCGGGGCAGCCGGCTGCGTCGGCGTGACGATCTCGCGCGGCTCTTTGGAGAAGTCGCGCGCCGCTTCCTTGGCCGCCTCCTTGTTGCCGTACATCGGCTTGTTCGGATCGGCGATCTGGCCGGCCGTCGGTTCGGTCGATTTGCCGGCCTTGCCCGACTTGTCGGTAAACGGCGAGGCGCCCTTGGTGATCACCAGGGCGACCACCACGGCGATGCCCAGGCCGATGACCAGGCCGATGATGATGCCGACCAGGGTATTGCCCTGCTGGCGCCGGGTCGAAGAGAAACGGGAAGCGTGATTCATTGACGGTTTGACCTTCGCGATTACATTTTGTTTGGCGCGGACACGCCGATCAGTGCCAGGCCGTTGCGCAGTACCTGGCGCGCGGCGATGACGAGGGCCAGGCGGGCCATCTTGACGGCTTCGTCCTCGACCAGCACTTTTTCGGCGAAGTAGAAGCTGTGCAGGTTGGCGGCCAGGTCGCGCAGGTAGAACGCCACCTGATGCGGTCCCAGTTCGGCTTGCGCGCGCGCCAGCATTTCCGGGTAGGCGGCCAGGGTCGCCAGCAGGGTCGCTTCGGTCGGCGCCGTCAACGGGGAAAGGTCGACGTTGGCGACCGTGCTGGCATCGCCGCCCCAGTTTTCCAGGATGCGGCAGATGCGCGCATGCGCGTACTGCACGTAATAGACGGGGTTTTCATCGGTAGTTTTCAGCGCCACGTCGACGTCGAAGACGAATTCCGTGTCGGCCTTGCGCGAGATCAGGAAGAAGCGCACGGCGTCGCGGCCCTTGGCGATGTCGCCGCCGCCCGACCATTCGATCAGGTCGCGCACGGTCACGTAGGAGCCGGCGCGCTTCGAAATCTTGACTTCTTCGCCGTCCTTCATGACGGTGACCATCTTGTGCAGCACGTAGTCGGGGTAGCCTTGCGGGATGCCCATGTCGACGGCCTGCAGACCGGCGCGTACGCGCGCGATGGTGCCGTGGTGGTCGCTGCCCTGAATATTGATGGCTTGCACGAAGCCGCGCTGCCATTTCACCAAGTGATACGCCACGTCCGGCACGAAATACGTGTAGGTGCCGTCCGTCTTGCGCATCACGCGGTCCTTGTCGTCGCCGAAGTCGGTGGTGCGCAGCCACAGCGCGCCATCCTGCTCGTAGGTGTGGCCCGCCTTGATCAGGGTTTCCACGGCGCTATTGACCTTGCCGTCCGCATACAGCGACGATTCCAGGTAGTAATTGTCGAACTTCACGCCAAACGCCTGCAAGTCGATGTCCTGCTCGTTGCGCAGGTAAGTCACGGCAAACGGGCGGATCGAATCGATGTCTTCCACGTTGCCGTTGGCCGACGCCGGCTGGCCATCGCTGGCCGAGACGGTCTTGCCGGCCTTGAAGTCGTTGGCGATGTCGGCGATATAGTCGCCGTTGTAGGCGGACTCGGGCCATTCGGCGTCGCCCGGCTTGAAGCCGCGCGCGCGCGCCTGCACGGAATTGGCCAGGGTCTGGATCTGCACGCCCGCGTCGTTATAGTAGAACTCGCGCGTCACTTGGTAGCCTTGCGCGTCGAACAGCGAGGACAGGGCGTCGCCCAGGGCCGCCTGGCGGCCGTGGCCCACGTGCAGCGGACCGGTCGGGTTGGCCGAGACGAATTCCAGGATGACCTGCTTGCCGGCGCCTGCCGTGCTGCGGCCATAGCCGTCGGCTTCGCTCAGGATGGTTTTCACCACAGCCTGCTTGGCGGCGTTTGACACGCGCACGTTGATGAAGCCGGGACCGGCAATTTCCACTGCCTCGATCAGGCCCTTGCCCGCCGGATTGGCCAGCACGGCGCTGACGATGGTTTGCGCCAGTTCGCGGGGATTCTGTTTCAGCTGCTTGGCCAGTTGCATGGCGATATTGCAGGCGACGTCGCCATGCGATGCATCGCGTGGTCGCTCGAGCACCACGGCAGGCGCTAGCGAAGTGCCGGCCAGGACGGGAGCGAGGGCGGCCTGGAACAGGGCGATGATTTCTTGTTTCTGTTGGGCGAGCATGAGCAGGATGGCGGCGGAACCGCGTTAAGAATGAATAGAATGAATCGAAAAGCAAAACGGACGGCCAGTACCCAAGCCGCCCAGACTGCGTTAATTATACTGGTTTGCTGCCGGGAACAATACGCTGGCAGGCAGTGTGCCCGTGCCGGCGCGTTTCACGATATTATCAGGACAGCATGCCCATGTTGGTGCACGAAAACATCAGCATGGGGCATTCTGCTTGTATATATGCAGTTTTTTGCCGCAATTTACAGGTATCGCTGCAATCGCTTGGGCCAGAGGGCGCCACAAACGCTACAATCGACCCTTTATTGATGACGCGCGGCCGCGACTTTGCCACCATGCAGCCCGCCGCGCGCAGCCACACCGGATAACTATGAACAAGCGCCCCACGCTGAAATTGAAAACCAAGCCGGCGCCAGGCCAGGCGCCTGCCGCACCAAAACTGCGTCCCAGCTACCATCCCGACCTGAAACCGGTCTTGCAGCCAGGCTTCCAACCCGATTTGCGTGCCGACTCGCTGGCGTTTTGCCTGCTGGGCGCGGCCAATGCCGTGGCGCAAGTGCGCACGGGCACGGCCCTGCCGCAGGCGCTGGCCAAGGTGTTTATGCAATCGAACGCCAGCCCGCAGGCGCGCGGCGCGATCCAGGATATTTCCTACCGCACCATGCGCCAGCTGGGCCGCAGCGAAACCCTGGTCGGCCTGATGACGTCGAAGGCGCCCGAGCCGCCGATGCTGGCCGCGCTGCTGTGCTGTGCGCTGTCCCTGATGTCGGCCGAGCCGGGCGAGCAGCCGTACGAAGAATTCACGGTGGTCGACCAGGCCGTCACGGTCGCCACCTCGCACCCTGACCTGGCGCACGCCAAGGGCATGGTGAATGCCGTGCTGCGACGTTTCTTGCGCGAGCGCAAATCCTTGCTGGAAGCGGCCCTGCAGCAGCCTTTGGCGCAATGGAATTATCCGCAGTGGTGGATCGACTCGCTGCGCCTGGCTTATCCGCGCGACTGGCAAGCCATTTTGACGGCCGGCAATGCCGTGCCGCCCTTGACCCTGCGCGTGAACCGCCGCAAGAGTACGGTCGAAGCGTATCTGGCCGTGCTGGCGGAGGCGGGCATTGCCGCGCGCCAGGTGGGACCGTTCGCCGTGCGCCTGGACAAGCCGATCGGCGTGGCCCTGATCCCCGGCTTCGAGCAGGGCGTCGTTTCCGTACAAGATGCTGGCGCGCAACTGGCTGCGCCGCTGCTGGACTTGCACGATGGCATGCGCGTGCTGGACGCCTGCGCGGCACCCGGCGGCAAGACGTGCCACATCCTGGAACTGGCCGACGTGCACGTGACGGCCATCGACGCGGACGCCAAGCGCCTGCCGCGCATCGCGGAAAACCTCGAGCGCCTGGGCCTGGACGCCACCCTGAAGGCGCAGGATGCGCAATCGAGCGCGTGGTGGGACGGCCAGCAGTACGACCGCATCCTGGCCGACGTGCCGTGCACGGCCTCGGGCATCGTGCGCCGCCATCCGGACATTCGCTGGTTGCGCCGCAAGGGCGATGCGTTCCAACTTGCAACACTTTCATCCAAAATTCTGGACAACCTGTGGCAGATGCTGCGCCCCGATGGTAAATTGCTGTTCGTGACATGTTCATTGTGGCCGCAAGAATCCGAGGCACAGGCGGCGGCATTTGCGGTACGCAATAATGCAACCCGATTGACAGCGCCTGGCCAGCTGTTGCCGACTGGCAGCGCGGAGCAGGACCACGACGGTTTGTTCTATGCGCTTTTCCAAAAAAATGCGGCTTGAGCGATTCGTCGAACCTTATCCTACGGACTACACCGGCACACTTGTGACAACACGACTCTTCCGACTCCTGGCCCTGCTGCTGATGCTGGCATGTACCATGCCACGCGCGCATGCCGCCGACATGGTCGACATCACCCGTGCCTACATCGAGTCGGGCGAAGAGGGCTACAAGCTGGCCGCCACGTATTCCTTCGAGCTCAATCACGACCTTGATGACGCGGTACAGCATGGCGTACCGCTGTATTTCACGACCGAAATCGAACTGACCCGGCCCCGCTGGTACTGGTTCGATGAAAAAGCCATCGTGGCGCGCCAGACCAGCAAGCTGTCCTACAACGTGCTCACGCGCCAGTATCATGTGTCGGGCGTCGGCTTGCAGCAAAGCTTCCCCACGCTCGACGATGCGCTGTTCCTGATCCGCCGTCCCAGCCGCTGGCTGGTGGCGCGGCGCGGCGAGCTGAAAGTGGGGCAGACGTATAACGTCACCTTGCGCATGGGCATGGACCGCGACTACCTGCCCAAGCCGATACAGGTCAATGCCTTCAATAACAGCGACTGGCGCCTGGCTTCGAATAAAAAAACCTTCTTGTATACGGCGGAGTAGTGAGTCAAGCATTGCGCTATCTGCTGGTGGTGGGCGGCGGCATTGTCAGTATCCTGCTGTTTCTGCTGGCGTCAGCTTCCGACAATTCCGGCTTTTTCGACCGTTACTACACCTGGCTGCTGGGCCTGAACGCGGCCGTCGCCGTGTCGCTGCTGGCGCTGGTGGGCATTTCCCTGGCCCGCCTGTACGCGCGCTACAAGAGCGGCAAGTTCGGCTCCAAGCTGATGACGCGCCTGGTGATGCTGTTCGCCGCCGTCGGCATCCTGCCGGGCCTGGTGATTTTCCTTGTGTCAGTGCAATTTGTTTCCCACTCGATCGAATCCTGGTTCAACGTCAAGATCGAAGCGGCGCTGGAATCGGGCATTGAGCTGGGCCGTGCCGGCCTCGACGCGGCCTTGGTCGAGCTCGACCACCGGGGCCGCAAGGCCGTCGAAGAAATGGGCGCCGACCCGGTGGCCGGCCCTGCCGTGCTGACCAGCCTGCTGCGCGAAGAGGGCATGCAAAATGCCATGCTCGTCAGCGGCGACGGCGTGCTGCTGGCCAGCGCCGGGCCGCACAGCGCGGCCGACTTGCCGACGCCGGCCATGCTGGTGCAGGCGGCCTTGCCGGCCGGCTATGCCTCGGCCGAAGGGGGACTGGAGTTGCACGATGATGGCGCGGAATCGGGTGGCGGTGGTTTCCGCTCGGGCCTGCCAGCGTCGCTGGAAACGGCGGCCAGCCTGCGCCTGCGCGTGCTGGTAGCCGTGCCGGGACCGTCCGTCTCGCCCCGCTATTTGCAACTACTGCAATCGGTGCCGCCCAAGCTGGCGACGAACGGCGAGGTGCTGCGCGCCGCCTACAGCGAATACAAGGAACGTTTCGTCGCGCGCGTGGGCTTGCGCAAGATGTATATGGAAATCCTCACCCTGACCTTGCTGCTGGCCATCTTTGGCGCCATCGGCAGCGCTTTCCTGATCGCGGGCAACCTGGCCCAGCCCCTGCTGCTGCTGGCCGAAGGCACGCGCGCCGTGGCCGAGGGCGACCTGTCGCCGCGTCCCATCGTTGCCACCAAGGATGAACTGGGCACCTTGACGCAGTCGTTCAATATCATGACGCGCCAGTTGCTCGATGCGCGCACGGCTGTGGAAAGCAACCGCGCCGCCTTGCAAAACGCCAAGGCCCACCTGGAATCGGTGCTGGCGAACATGTCGGCCGGCGTGATGGTGCTAGACGGCGACTTCAAACTGGTGACCTGCAATGAATCGGTCGAGCGCATCCTGCAGCATTCGGGCATGAGCATGGTGGGCCAGCCGCTGGCGCATATTGTTGGAATGGAAGAGTTTGGCGGCGCCATCATCAGCGCCTTCACGGCGCAAAGCGCGCAATCGGCGTCGGGCCGCAACCAGCAGCGATTGCACTGGCAGCGGCAGATCGAGATTCCGCGCCGCCTGGGCAGTAGTGCCGACGAGCATGACATCACCTTGCTGGCGCGCGGCTCGCGCCTGCCGCTGGAGTCCGGCAGCGGCTACATCGTCGTCTTCGATGATATTTCCGACGTGATTTCCGCGCAGCGCTCGATCGCCTGGGGCGAGGTGGCGCGCCGCCTGGCGCATGAAATCAAGAATCCGCTCACGCCGATCCAGCTATCGGCCGAGCGCCTGCAGATGAAGCTCGAAGGCAAGCTGGAGCAACTCGATGCCGACCTGCTCAACCGTGCCACCACCACCATCGTCAAGCAGGTCGATGCGATGAAGCGCATGGTCGACGACTTCCGCGACTATGCGCGCACGCCGCCGGCCGTGCTCACGCCGCTGCGCCTGAACGAGCTGATCGAGGAAATCCTGAACCTGTACCTGCGCGGCGACGATGGCGACATCATCCACCCGCTGCTGGCGCCAAATCTGCCGATGGTGATGGGCGATCCGACCCAGTTGCGCCAGGTGATCCATAACCTGCTGCAGAACGCGCAGGACGCGATGGCCGACCTGCCGCCGGACTCGCCGCATCCGCGGATTGACGTAAGGACGGAAGCAATTCATTATCGCAGTGCGGACGGCGGCGTGAATATCGCCGTACGGCTGGCCATCAGCGACAATGGCCCTGGTTTCGCGCCAAAAATCCTGGCACGGGCCTTCGAGCCCTACGTGACCTCGAAGGCGCGCGGCACGGGATTGGGCCTGGCGATGGTCAAGAAAATTATCGATGAACACGGCGGACGCATCGATATCGAGAACCGGGTCGACGGCAATGGCGCTTCGGTGGTCATTTTGCTGTTAAAGTTAGCTCCCGACACTCCTGCCCAGGAATTCCTGGCGTGAGGGTCTGGTTTAGTATTTAAAACACTAATAAAATCATAGTTGTCCGCCGTGTGCATCTTGTGCGCGACGGCCGGCGAAATGAGGAAGGCAAGACACGAATGGCAAACATACTCGTAGTGGATGATGAAATGGGTATCCGTGAGTTGCTCTCGGAAATTTTGGGCGACGAAGGACATGCTATCCAGCTGGCCGAAAATGCGCAGCAGGCACGCGAAGCGCGTGCCGCCGGTGCGCCGGATCTGGTATTGCTGGATATCTGGATGCCCGACACCGATGGCGTCACCTTGCTCAAGGAATGGCAGCGCGACGGCTTGCTGACCATGCCGGTGATCATGATGTCGGGCCACGCCACCATCGATACGGCGGTCGAGGCGACGCGCATCGGCGCCATGAACTTCCTGGAAAAACCGATTGCCCTGCAAAAACTGCTGAAAGCGGTGCAGCAAGGCTTGACGCGGGCCCAGGAAACCGTGCGCGCGCCGAGCGTGGCAGCGCGTCCCGTGGCGCCCGTGGTGGCCGAGGAAAGCAGCCATCCCGTGCCCAGCTTTGGTGGCAGCGCGCCGCAACAGCTGATGGTGCGTCCAGGCATCGCCGTCCCGGCGGTGGCCGAAGGCCATGGCTACAATCTGTCGTTCGACTTGCCCCTGCGCGAGGCACGCGACGCGTTCGAGCGCATGTATTTTGAACACCACCTGGGCCGCGAAGGCGGCAGCATGACCCGCGTGGCGGAAAAAACGGGCCTGGAGCGCACCCATTTGTACCGCAAGCTGAAACAGCTGGGCGTCGAACCTGGCAAGCTGGCCAAGAAAAGCCTGTGACGGCAGCCGCGCGGCGTCCGACGCCGCTGACCCTGGTCAGCGGTGGACGCGCCGCCGGGCGCGAGGCTGCCATCGCGCAAGCCTTGCCGCCGAACCAGCCGGCCGCCGTGATCCTCGAAGGCCTTGCCGATGGCAACGCCATCCTGGCCGATCTGGCCGAGAAAGTTTCCCCTTCTCCATCATTTCCCTTGCAACTGTTGCGCATCGCACCCGGTTGCCTATGCTGCAGCGGCAATCTCGTATTGCGTGTAACATTGAATCGTCTGCTGCGCCATCCACCCGCGCACTTGTTCATCAGCCTGGCTGACGCCACGCACATCGAACAATTGCGCACCTGGCTCACCGCCAGTCCCTACGATGCCTTGCTGGCGCTGCAAGCGGACATCGTGCTTGCCTGACGATTTTTCGATCGACTTACCGCAGTCGCAGTTTGCATCTCGTTACAACTCTGTAGCCCGCAGGGTGGCCTGGCCGCTTGAAATGGCGGCGTGTGAACCCCACCTCTGTCCTGAAACCGCAGGAGCTTCTCCTGCTTGAGCGAAGGATGCAAAATGAACCTGATCTATAACAGCGAACAATACAGCGTCGTGGAATTCGGCATCGACGGCGACCTGGAAGCCCTGCGCTTTGGCGGCTATGAAATCGTCGACAAGGGGGGCAAACGCGAGACATTTATCGCCGGCATCCTGGCGCAAAACTTCCGCCGCGACGTCACGGAGCTGATCGCCAGCGAACCCAGCATGGAAGAGATCGATGAATTCCTGGGCAGCTATGATTCCCTCATGAGCCAGCCCGTGCTGTTGCACTGATCGGATGGCCATCGCCGCCATACCAATCCGCCAGATGGCGTGGTATGGTGGCCGTGTTATCCCGCTGCAAACAGACCATGTGCCAACTTCTCGGAATGAATTGCAATGTCCCCACGGACATTGTCTTTAGTTTTACCGGCTTCGCCATGCGCGGCGGCCATACCGATACCCACCATGACGGCTGGGGCATCGCCTTTTTCGAGGGCGCCGGCGTGCGCCATTTCGTCGACCACCAAGCGGCCATCGCCTCGCCCGTGGCCGAACTGATCAAGCGCTACCCGATCAAGTCGCGCAATGTCATCGCGCATATCCGCAAGGCTACGCAAGGCCAGGTGGCGCTGGAAAACTGCCACCCCTTCGTGCGCGAACTGTGGGGCCGCTACTGGGTCTTCGCCCACAATGGCGATTTGAAGGAATTTCATCCTGTGCTGACGGGCAGTTACCGTCCCGTCGGCTGCACCGACAGCGAGCTGGCTTTCTGCTACCTGCTGCAGGAACTGCACGCGCGCTTTGGCGACGCCCCGCCGGCCTTGCCGCAACTGCATGCGGCCCTGGGGGAGTTGTTGCCCAGCATCGCTGCCCACGGCACGTTCAATATGATGCTGTCGAGCGGCGAGGCGCTGTTTGCCCATTGCTCGACCAGCTTGCACTATCTGGTGCGACAACATCCGTTCCCAACTGCTAAACTCTCCGATGAAGACCTGAGCGTGGACTTTTCCCAGGTGACGACACCGCAGGACAGAGTGGCCGTGATCGTTACCCAGCCGCTGACGACAAATGAGCAATGGACGGCGTTTGCGCCGGGCGAGTTGAAATTATTTGTCGATGGGATGGTGCAAGACACGCCAGTGCCCTAATTTGTTGACGACAATAAACTGGATTGCTGCCAAAATACCCACAGCGCGGGCGGAATTCAGCTAAAGTATTGTCAATAGTGAACCTTGATACGGGCGCGGCGCGGCCGGTGTCACTCGACGTGATTGATGAAGAGTTAATGATCGATATTTCCAGCAACGACATCACCCCGAAACCCTTGCGCGTGCGCGAGTTCTATCTGGGGCGACAACCTATTCTTGACCGCAATCAAGCCCTGTTTGGCTATGAGTTGCTATTCCGCAACGCTCCGGTCGGTCCCGCCAACATTACCAGCGACCTGTCCGCCACGGCGTCCGTCATCGCCCACGCTTCCCAGCTGGGCATGGAAAAGGTCATCGGCGACGCGCTCGGTTTCGTCAACGTCGATGCCGACGTGATCATGAGCGACATCTTCGTCTTCCTGCCGCGTGAAAAAGTCGTGCTGGAAATCGTCGAATCGATGCCCGTCACGCCGGAAGTGCGCGCGCGCATCAGCGAACTGGTGGGCCATGGCTTCACCTTCGCGCTGGAAAACGTCGTTTCCGACACGGCGCAAGTGCAGGAACTGCTGCCGCTGGTGCAATACGTCAAGATGGACATGAGCACGGTCGATCCGAAAGTGCTGGCGGCCCTGGCGCCCCGTTTCAAGCAGGAAAACAAGAAACTGGTGGCGGAGAAGGTCGAGACGCGCGAAGAATTCAAATCGGGCCTGGACCTGGGCTTCGATTACTTCCAGGGCTATTACTTTGCCAAGCCCGCCATCATGACGGGCAAGAAGCTGTCGCCGTCGCAACTGGCCGTCATGGAACTGATGACACTGGTGACGTCCGACGCCGACAATATGGACATCGAGCGTGCCATCAAGCGCGACGTGTCGCTGGCCCTGAACCTGCTGCGCCTGGTCAATACGCCGGCCGTGGGCGCGCGCCAGCGCATCGATTCGCTGAGCCAGGCCGTCACCGTGCTGGGCCGCCGCCAATTGCAGCGCTGGCTGCAAATCATGCTGTACGCGGAACCAAGCAAGCGCGGCCATAGCATGACGCCGCTGCTGATGCTGGCCACCACGCGCGGCCGTTTGCTGGAATTGCTGGCGCATAAACTGCGCCCCAACCACGCCCATTCGGCCGATATCGCCTTTACGGTCGGCATCATGTCCCTGATGGATACCCTGTTCGGCGTGCCGATGTCGGAAATCCTCAGCCAGATCGAAGTCATCGACGAAGTTGCCGAAGCGCTGCTGTCGCGCGAAGGCTTCTACGGCGACCTGCTGCGCCTGGCCGAATGCATCGAGCGCATCGAAGACATGGAAGGCGAGATCGTGCCAACCTTGCGCGATCTCGCCATGTCGCCGGACGACCTGGTGGAGCTGGAAATGGCCGCCTATGAATGGAGCGATAACGTTGTAAGGTATGCGCTGTAGGTCGGATTAGCGCGGCCGCCAGGTCACGCGTAATCCGACAACATTGTTGGCGATGACTGTGGTGTCGGATTACGCGCAAGCGCTAATCCGACCTACGCGACCCGTCAAAAAACAGCCCTGCACGGCGTCGCCGTGACAGGGCTTTTTTGCGCCCTACGCCGCCGCACCTGGCCAGTGCTTGTGCAGCTCGGGGTCGGTGCGCAATTCCCACAGGGCCAGCACGACGACGGCGATACCGACGATCAGCTCGTTCCACATGACGACGGGCTGATCGGCCAGCCGCAGCACCCACGGCGAGGCCGCCACCCACACGCCCACCAGCAGGTTGACGACGACGGCCCAGAAATAGGTCTTGTACAGGTCGAAGGCGGCCAGACCGGCGATCACCAGGCCCGAGACAAAGGCGTTGATCATCTGCGGTGACCCCTCGGGGTAGGAAAAGGCCCAGGGCGAGACGACGAGCCACAGGCCCAGCAACAGGATCACCTGATCCTGCCAGCGTTTCAGTTTGAAGTTGCTTGCCATATTACCTCCTTGCCAATTGAGAACGGGCCGGAGCGGGCATGCAGCATGCCGGCCGGCATACTGCGTTAGTGCGCTGCGGCGCGCGAAAAGTTCCGCGCGCCTTCTCACCGCTTATGACAGGTTCGGCGACAGCCAGCGTTCCACGTCCTCGATATTGGCGCCACGGCGCTTGGCCATGTCTTCCACCTGGTCCATGCCGATCTTGCCGACGACGAAGTATTTCGATTCCGGGTGGGCAAAATAGAAGCCGGACACGGCCGCGCCGGGGAACATGGCGTACGATTCCGTCAGCTGCATGCCGATTTCCTCGGCCTGCATGACCTCGAACATCTGTTTCTTGACCGTGTGCTCGGGGCACGCGGGGTAGCCTGGCGCCGGGCGGATGCCGACATATTTCTCGGCGATCATGTCGTCGTTGCCCAGGTGTTCATCCGGCACATAGCCCCACAAATCCTTGCGTACGCGCTCGTGCAGGTATTCGGCGAACGCTTCGGCCAGACGGTCGGCCAGCGATTTGAGCATGATGGACGAGTAATCGTCGTGCGCATCCTCGAAGCGTTTTTCGTACTTTTCAATGCCCAGGCCGGACGTGACGGCGAACATGCCGATGTAATCCTTGACGCCCGATGCCTTCGGCGCAATGAAATCGGCCAGGCACTGGTTCGGACGCTGCACGCCGTCGACCACGGGTTTGACGCTCTGCTGGCGCATGCCGTAGTAGGTGAACGCCACGGTACTGCGCGTATCGTCCGTGTACACCTCGATATCGTCGTCATTGACGCTGTTCGCCGGCAGCAAGGACACGACGCCATTGGCCGTCAGCCAGCGTCCGTCGATGAGCTTTTTCAGCAAGGCCTGGCCTTCCGCGTACACCTTGGTGGCCGCGTCGCCCACCACTTCATCCGTCAAAATGGCGGGGAAGGGGCCGGCCAGGTCCCAGGTCTGGAAGAACGGACCCCAGTCGATATAGTTGGCCAGCGTGGCCAGGTCGACATTTTTAAACAGGCGGCGGCCGATGAACTTTGGTTTCACGGGCGTGCAGGCGCCGTCGAAAGGCACGACCATCCGGTTGGCACGCGCTTGCGCCAGCGGCAGGATGGGCAGCGCCTTTTTATTGGCGTGCTGCTCGCGGATGCGCGCGTAGTCGAGTTCGATGTCTTCCACGTACTTGTCGCGCTGTTCCGGCGTCAACAGCGACTGCGCCACGGACACGGAACGCGAGGCGTCCGGCACGTAGATCACGGGGCCTTCGTAGTTATGCGCGATTTTCACGGCCGTGTGGGCGCGGCTGGTGGTGGCGCCGCCGATCAGCAGGGGAATCTTGAGCATGCGGAAATGTTCGTCGCGCTGCATTTCCTTGGCGACATACGCCATTTCTTCCAGGGACGGCGTGATCAGGCCGGACAGACCGATGATGTCCGCATTTTCCACCTTGGCGCGGGCCAGGATTTCCGAGCACGGCACCATCACGCCCATGTTCACCACTTCGAAGTTATTGCATTGCAGAACGACGGTGACGATGTTCTTGCCGATGTCATGCACGTCGCCTTTCACGGTCGCCATGATGATCTTGCCCTTCGGCTTGGCCACGATACCCGTGCGCTTTTCTTCCAGCAGCTTTTCTTCCTCGATAAACGGGATCAAGTGGGCCACGGCCTGTTTCATCACGCGCGCCGATTTCACCACTTGCGGCAGGAACATCTTGCCCTGGCCAAACAGGTCGCCGACCACGTCCATGCCGGCCATCAGCGGCCCCTCGATCACGTGGATCGGGCGCCCGCCATTGTGCAGCAGTTCCTGGCGCGCTTCTTCCGTGTCTTCGACGATGAATTGCGTGATGCCGTGCACCAGCGCGTGCGACAGGCGCGCCTGCACCGTGCCTTCGCGCCAGGCCAGGGTTTGCGCTTCGGCCTTGCCGCCCGCCTTCAGGGTGCCGGCAAATTCGATCATGCGTTCGGTCGAGTCTTCGCGGCGGTTCAGCACCACGTCTTCCACGCGCTCGCGCAATTCCGGGTCCAGGTTGTCGTACACGCCCACCATGCCGGCGTTGACGATGCCCATGGTCATGCCGGCCTTGATGGCGTGATACAGGAAGACGGTATGGATGGCTTCGCGGGCGGGATCGTTGCCGCGGAAACTGAAGGACACGTTCGACACGCCGCCCGAGATCTTCGCGTACGGCAAGTTTTCCTTGATCCAGCGCGTGGCGTTGATGAAGTCGACGGCGTAGTTGTTGTGCTCTTCGATGCCGGTGGCGACGGCAAAGATGTTCGGGTCGAAAATGATGTCTTCCGGCGGGAAGTCCAGCGCGTCGATCAGCAGGTGATACGCGCGCGCGCAAATCTCGATCTTGCGCTCGAAGGTGTCGGCCTGGCCCTTCTCATCGAAGGCCATGACGATGACGGCCGCGCCATAGCGGCGGCACAGTTTCGCCTGGCGCAGGAATTCCTCTTCGCCTTCCTTCATGGAAATCGAGTTGACGATGGCCTTGCCCTGCACGCATTTCAGGCCCGCTTCGATGACCGACCATTTCGACGAGTCGACCATGATGGGCACGCGCGAAATATCGGGTTCCGAGGCGATCAGGTTCAAAAAGCGCGTCATGGCGGCCAGCGAATCGAGCATCGCTTCATCCATGTTGATGTCGATCACTTGCGCGCCGTTTTCCACTTGCTGGCGCGCCACGGACAGGGCTTCGTCGTATTGCTCGTTGAGAATCATGCGCGCGAACGCTTTCGAACCCGTGACGTTGGTGCGCTCGCCCACGTTGACGAACAGCGACTCGTCATTGACGACGAACGGTTCCAGGCCCGCCAGGCGCAAGTCGTGCGATGGCGCCGGCACGGTGCGCGGCGTGTTTTTCGACAGCAATTGCCCGATGGCGGCGATGTGTTCGGGCGTGGTGCCGCAGCAGCCGCCCGCCATGTTCAAAAAGCCCGCGTCGGCAAATTCGCGCAGCAGGGCGGACGTGTCGGCTGGCAACTCGTCAAAGCCCGTGTCGCTCATGGGGTTGGGCAAGCCCGCGTTCGGGTAGATGCAGACGAAAGTGTCGGCGATCTTGGCCAGCTCTTCCGCGTACGGACGCATCAGGGCGGCGCCCAGCGCGCAGTTCAGGCCGATGGTCAGCGGTTTCGCGTGGCGCACGGAATTCCAGAAGGCAGGCACGGTCTGGCCCGACAGGATGCGTCCCGACGCGTCCGTGACGGTGCCGGAAATCATCAAGGGCAGGCGCACGACGGTCGGGTTTTGCTCGTAGAACAGGTCGATGGCGAACAGGGCCGCCTTGCAGTTGAGGGTATCGAAAATGGTTTCCACCAGCAGCACGTCGGCGCCGCCTTCCACCAGGCCCTGCGTCTGCTGCAGGTAGGCGGCCACCAGCTGGTCGAAACTGACGTTGCGCGCGGCCGGGTCGTTGACGTCGGGCGAGATCGACGCCGTCTTCGGCGTGGGCCCGAGGGCGCCGGCGACGAAGCGCGGCTTGTCCGGCGTGGAATATTTGTCGCAGGCGGCACGCGCCAGTTTTGCCGCCTGCACGTTCATTTCATAGGCCAGGTGGGCCATGTGGTAGTCGTCTTGCGCGATCGTCGTGGCGCCGAAGGTATTCGTTTCGATCAGGTCGGCGCCGGCCGCCAGGTAGCGCTCGTGGATTTCCTGGATGATGTGCGGCTGCGTCAGGGTCAGCAATTCATTATTGCCCTTGACGAACAGTTCGCGCGCGCCACTGTCGGCCGGCGCGGTGAAATCGATGAAGCGGCCAGCGGGGCCGCCACGGTACGCTTCTTCGTCGAGCTTGTATTGCTGGATGATCGTGCCCATCGCGCCGTCGAGAATCATGATCCGTCGCGAAAGAATGGCGCGCAAGGTGGCTTCGGTCGGGGACATGGCGGGGATCACGGTATCGTTCATTTCATGCTTTCAATAGGCAAACGGGCGGCGGCGCGGCGACAAGACAGGTACGAGGCGGATGCGGCCAGCAGGATCAGCTGACGGAGAGTGCCGGCCGGGTAGGGCAGGCAGAAGGTGGCAATCGCCTGATTTCACCGGGTCTAAAATTATACGGCATCAGGCTGCTTTGGTTTTAAGCAAAAGCGGCTGTTCACCCCACGGCAGGCCTGGTTGCAACACATTGCAACACATCGCCCTCCGCCACGCCAGCTTCTGAAAATTACATTCCTGAAAATCTTACTCAAAACGTTAATTTTTCCGCCAAAGTTGGCAGGGAGATACTGCTCTATAGGCTGTGGAAAAATTTCCACATTATTTGCGCCATATCCGCATATTTTTAATGAACCGAATAGCAATAGCTGCAAAGGAAAGTAATTTCGATTTAAGTCAATACAGAGTGAAGCCAATAATGCTCAAAATAAAATTTGCCAAGAAGATATTTTAATTATTATCAAAACCAATTGAATCAAAAACATTAATAGTTGTCTTTAGGAATCGAATTAACCCATAATATTGGTTCTTCGAAATTAAATTCTCACCAAAAGTCACCAATATGTCACATTTATCTCGTGTCCTCCCCGGCATCGCGCTGCATCAACATGGTTGCCAGCCATGAAAAACCATTTGCTTGTAGCATTGTTTGTCATGCTGGGCCTGTCCGCCTGCGGCGGCGGGGGCGGTGGTGGTGGCGACACGGTGGTGGCGACCACCTCGGGTACGCCCGTCCTGATTCCCGCCGTGACGGCCGTCTCGGCGGCGAATGTCGCCATCGGTGGCAGCCTGGTGGTGACGGGCACGAATCTGAGCCGTGTGACGGCTTTCCAGGTGGGTGGCGTGAACGTTGCCGCCAGTGCCAGCAGCGACACCAGCGTGACTCTGGCCATGCCGGGCGTGCCCGTCACGGGCGCCTTGAGCCTGGTCAGCGCCAGCGGCACGGCGGCCACCAGCTATAACGTCACTGTGTACCTGCCATTGAGCGTGGGCAGCGTCGCACCGGCGACGGGCGGTGTCGGTTCCAGCGTGACGATCACGGGCGCCGGCATGGGCGCCGTGACGGCGGTACAGTTTGGCAATGGCGCGGCGGCAACGCCGCAAAGCCAGACGGCCAGCAGCGTGACGGTGGTAGTGCCTGCGGGCGCCGCGACTGGCGCACTGACGGTGCGCGGTCCCTACAACGATGTCGCCAGCGGCGACGCGTACACGGTCCTGGCCAGCGTGGCGGTGACGTCGATCTCGTCGGTTGTCAACGGCACGACCTTGTCGGTGACGCTGCAGGGCAGCAATCTCGATCAGGTCAGCTCGGCTTCGGTGGGCAATACGCCTGCCGTCATCGTCAGCGCCAGCGCCAGCCAGCTGCTGTTGTCCGCGCCAGCCTCGGCAACGGGCAACGTGATGTTGTCGGCCGCGTCGCGCATCGCCGTGAATGCGGGCACGGTGTCGGCCTTTACCTTGGGCAGTATTGATTTCGCGCAAGTACTGAATTTGAACGCCAGCAATACGGCCTTGCGCCTGACGCGCGGCAAGCCGGCCGCCGTGCGCGTGTCCGTGCTGGGCGCGCAAATGGGCCAGACCAGCCCGGCTGTCACCTTGAATGCGACGGCCGCCAATGGCAGCAATCTGGGCAGCATCGCGATGACGGGGCCGGCGCTCTTGCCGGTGACGAAGAACGATGACAGTTTCAATGGCAACTTCAGTGCCGTCCTGCCTTCCGGCTGGATCTTGCCCGGCGTGCGCGTGCGCGTGACGGCCGTCGGCAATGATGGCGTGCAAGTGAGCCAGGAAGCGGCGCCTGCGGTGGCCAGCCTGGCCAAAATTCGTCTGGTGCTCGTGCCCTTGAGCACCGATGATGGCGTGGCGCAACTGCCTGACGCCGAGGTGATCCGCGCCGCGCTGCTGCGCGTGTATCCGTATGCGGCGGAAAATATCAGCATCACGACGCGCACTGCGCTGAGCATGCCAGGCAGCAGCACGGCCGACAGCTGGTGGAGCGATACCCTGGGCAAGCTGGAAAACCAGCGCGCGCTGGAAGACAGCGGCGCCTATTATTATGGTTTCGTGCCGAAGATGTCCGTCAACAACGCCGCCGGCCTGGCCTACATCAACCAGCGCAGCAGCGGCAGCGACTTCACGTCGGCCATCGGCCTCGATGCCCGTTCCAACCGCATCGCAGCGGTCGACCCCTTCGGCAATCAATGGCCTCTATGGCTGACCACGCTCGTGCATGAGCTGGGCCACAACCACTCGCTGCAGCACGTAGCCTGCGGCGGTCCAGCCAATGCGGCTCCCGACTACCCGTATGCCAATGGCGATCTGGGTCCGCAAGCGCTGTACAACAGCAACTACGCGGGCAGCATCGGCCAGCTGAGCAAGGCGGTCTATGGCAGCACGCCGATGAAGGACGTGATGAGCTATTGCAGCGGCGCCTGGTTCTCCGACTACAGCTATGCGCGGGTGCAGCAATTCCTGGAAAAACGCAGCACGCAAGTTACGGGCAGCAATGTGCTGGCCGCCAGCATGTCCGTGGCCGAGAATGGCTATCTGACGATTTCCGGCCGCATCACGCCATCGGGCGTGGGTCTGCGTCCAGCCGTTGCTTCGTCGGTGCGCATCGGCGTCGCTGCCAGTGGCAGCGGCCATGCTTATACCTTGCGCGTGCTGACGGCGTCGGGGCAGACTATCGACTTGCCCTTCGATGCCGTCTCCGTGGCCGACCATGGCGGTAACGCCATGAGCCATTTCCGCGTCAGCTTCGCCAACCCGGGCGACATCAGCGACGTGCAAGTGCTGCAAAATGGCAAGGCTTTAGCCAAGCTGGAGCGCCCGGCGCGCCGCAGCAAGGTCGCCGCCAACGATGCCACGTTCGATGCGACACAAAGCGGCGGCAAGCTGGCGCTGGTCTGGAATGCCCAGTCGGAACCGTATGCCGCCGTGCTGCACGTGGCCGCCGATGGCCGCAAGACGGTGGTCGCCACTGACTTGACGGGTGGCAAAGCCAGCGTCGACGTGAGCGCCTTGCCGGCCGGCGGCCGTTTCGAGGTCAGCCTGTCGTCGTCCGTGGGCGCACGCCTGATGAAGGTGCAGCGCCGCTAAGCCAGCGGTCCGGATGCAACAAGGGCTTGCCGCGGCAAGCCCTTTTTTTATGTGCGCAGCATTCGTGCGCAAACTGCACAAATCCTGTGCCGGGCGCAGGCTGCCATTTCTCATCCCGCCTGCCTAGAATGGGACTTCACCCACTTGCGGAGCATCCCATGCCCATCCTGAACCTGCGTTTGTCCACCGCGCCCGATGCGCGCCAGTCGGCCGCCATCGCCGCCACCCTGAGCCAATTGACGGCGCAGCTGCTGCACAAGGCGCCCGAACTGACGTCGGTGGCGATCAGCCATCTTGACGCGGCGCACTGGTTTGTCGGCGGGCCATCCTTGCAAGCGCAAGGCAAGGCCAGTTTTTTCCTCGATATCCTGATCAGCGATGAAACGAATACGGCCGCGGAAAAGGCCGCGTATATCGCCGCCGTGTTCGCCGCCATGCGGGAGTATCTCGGCGCCTTGCATGACGTCAGCTACATCCACGTGCACGACGCGCGCCAGGCGGCCTGGGGTTATGGCGGCTTGACGCAGCAGTTCCGCGCCGTGCGCAAGGCGCTGCAGCAGACCTGATCAGTCCCAGCGGCGATCTTGATAGTGTTGCACGGCAAAATCGATGAAGGCTCTGACCTTCGGCGACAACTGGCGGCTGTGCGGATACAGCGCGTACAGGGTGCGTGGACGCAAGGTGTAGCCGGGTAGCACTTCCACCAGCTGGCCGCTGCGCAGCGCGTCGCGCACGATGAAGGCGGCCGCGCCGGCAATCCCCATGCCGCCCAAGGCCGCTTCGCGCAGGGCGACGCTGGTATTGGCTTGCAGGCTGCCGCGCACGGCCACCTTGTGGGCGGTGCCGTCGCCATCCGTGAACGACCACTCCGCCGGCTTGTCGCCGGAGGTGTACATCAGGCAATTGTGCTGGACCAGGTCTTGCGGCGTAGCCGGATGGCCATGGCGCGCCAGGTAGGCCGGCGCGGCGACAGCCACCGTGCGGCTGCTGGCCAGCTGGCGCGCCACCAGGGTGGAATCGGGCAAGCCGCGCGCCAGGCGCAGTGCCACGTCGAAGCCATCGTCGATCAGGTCGACGATGCGGTCATTGCAGACGAGGTCGATGTGGATGTGCGGGTATAGGCGGGAAAAATCGGGCAGCCAGGCGGCCAGTTCCAGAGTGCCGAAAGCCATCGGCGCATTGATGCGCAGGCTGCCGGACGGCTGCGCCTGGTGCATGGCGACGGCGCGGTCGGCCGCATCGAGGGCGTCGAGGATGTCGCGGCTGGCCAGATAGTATTCCTGGCCGGCGGCCGTCAGGGCAAAGCGGCGCGTGGTGCGGTTGAGCAACTGTGCGCCCAGCTGGCTTTCCAGCTGGCGGATCTGGCGCGAGACGATGGAGTGGGAGATGCCCAGCGCGGCACCCGCGGCCGTGAAGCTGCCCAGTTCCACGACGCGGCGCAGGGCGCGCAGGGCGGTCAGCTGGTCCATGGGCGCGTGCCGGTTTAAACGAAGCGCCTGCCTTCGAGGGGGAAGCCCTTGATGAACTCGGCCGCGGGCAAACGCTTGCCGCCCGGCTTTTGCAGTTCCGTCAGGCGCAGGGAGCCATTGCCGCAAGCGACGACGATGCCGTGCTGGGCGTCGGCCGCCAGCACCTGGCCGGGCGCTTCCTTGCTGTCCGCTTCGATTACCTCGGCGGCCCAGATCTTGATGGTGACGCCATCGACCTGGCCGCAGGCGCCGGGAAACGGATTGAAGGCGCGGATTTTCAGGCCCAGTTCCAGCGCCGGCAAGCTGAAATCGAGCGCCGCTTCTTCCTTGGCGATTTTCGCCGCGTACGTGACGCCCGCTTCCGGCTGCGGCACGGCTTCGAGCGGTTGCTGCTGCATCTTGCGCAGGGTTTCGACGATCATCTTGCCGCCCAGGGTGGCCAGCTTGTCGTGCAGGCTGGCGGTGGAGTCGCCCGCTTCGATGGGCGTGCGCTCGATGGCCAGCATGGGTCCCGTATCGAGGCCTTCTTCCATCTGCATGATGGTCACGCCCGTTTCATCGTCACCCGCTTCGATGGCGCGGTGAATCGGTGCGGCGCCGCGCCAGCGCGGCAACAAGGAACCGTGGATATTGATGCAGGGTTTGATGTCGAGCGTGCTGCGCGGCAAGATCAAGCCGTAGGCGGCCACCACCATCACGTCGTAATCGGTGGCCAGCAGGCGCTCGTGGGCCGCCTTCGCTTCGGCGGCGCGCTGCGGGTCCTTGCTGTCCATGCGCAGGGACAAGGGCTGCAGCACCTCGATGCCGTGCTGCTGTGCGTACTGCTTGACGGCCGAGGCGTGCAATTGCATGCCGCGTCCGGCAGGGCGGTCGGGCTGGGTCAGCACCAGCGGAATCTCGAATCCCGCTTCGTGCAAGTCTTTCAGGGCCGTGGCGGCGAATTCAGGCGTGCCTGCGAAGATCACTTTCATATGGTTCCTTGACGTGAGGTGCGCAGGCCCGCGCCCGAGGGCGCCAGGCTGGCGTGGTAAGACGATTACTGTTGCTGCTTAGTCTATCAGCAGTAGCTTAGAAGCGGCGGTTCTGTGCACGCAGGCTGGCTTCGCGCTCGAGACCACGGATTTCCTTGATCATCTTGGTCTTGATGCGGTTGCGCTTGAGCGGCGACAGGTATTCGACGAATACCTTGCCCAGCAAGTGATCCATCTCATGCTGGATGCAGACGGCCAGCAAGCCATCGGCTTCCAGTTCGAACTGCTTGCCGTGGCGGTCCTGGGCGCGCACCTTGATGCGGGCCGGGCGCTCGACGCCGTCGTAGACGCCAGGCACGGACAGACAGCCTTCGTCGTAGACCTGCTTTTCTTCGCTGGCCCAGGTGATTTCCGGGTTGACGAACACTTGCAGCTGGTTTTTCTCTTCGGTGGTGTCGATCACCATCATCTGGATGTGTTCGTCCACTTGCGACGCGGCCAGACCGACGCCCGGGGCGTCGTACATGGTTTCGGCCATGTCGTCGATCAGGGTTTGCAGGCGCGCGTCAAATTCGGTGACGGGCTTGGCGATCGTGTGCAGGCGCGGATCGGGGTAACGCAGGATATTTAATATGGACATACGGATTCGACTGGTTAAGGTGGGCGCCGGTGCGCCGGATTATTCATGCCTGGGCCATGCGAACGATGGCAGGGCTATTTTATTTTTGAGTACGCTACGGTTGGGCGCGTGTGGCGCAACGGCGCGGCAGATGCGTTTGCCAGTGCGCTATTCGTTTGCTGCAAAGGGAAATTTTATCACAGACGCCCCTTTCCCTGTGGACGGCGGGCCGTTTTGCACGGCCATTGCACGCATTGTTGCGCGCGTCGGTATCGCGTGCGCGCCATGGCGCTAGCATGGGATGGCACCGTACACAGCGAGGTTGTCATGCATGCAATTGCAACGACGGCAGACACGGCCACGGAACTGGCGGGCTGGCTGCGCCTGCAGCACCTGCCCGGCGTGGGTCCGGTGGCGGCGCGCGCCTTGCTGGCCCGCTTCGGCTTGCCGCCGGCCATCTTCGCCGCATCATTCGAGGCCTTGCGCGAAGTGGTGCCGGCCAGCGTGGCGCGCGCCATCGCGCAGCCGCCCAAGTCGGTGGCCAACAGCCAGCTCGAACTTACCCTGCAATGGCTGCAGCGGCCCGGCAACGCCGTGCTGACCTTGGCCGATGCCGCGTATCCCCAGTTGCTGCTGGAAATCGCCGATCCGCCGCTCTTGTTATATGTGCGGGGGCGGGCGGAACTGCTGTCGCGTCCCGGCGTGGCCATCATCGGCAGCCGCAATGCCAGCGCGCAAGGCATGCAGAATGCGGCCGCCTTCGCGCAAGCCCTCAGCGCGGCAGGCTTGGCCATCATTTCCGGGCTGGCGCTGGGCATCGACACGCACGCGCACGAGGGCGGCTTGCGCGGCGCGGGCGGCACGGTGGCCGTGATCGGCACGGGCGCCGATCTGGTGTATCCGCGACGTAACCTTGATCTGGCGCAAAGAATCGCCGAACAAGGCTGCATCGTCAGCGAGTATGCGCTGGGTTTGCCGGCCATGCCAGGTAACTTTCCGCGCCGCAATCGCCTGATCAGCGGCCTGGCGCGCGGCGTGCTGGTGATCGAGGCGGCCGCGCAATCGGGTTCCTTGATCACGGCGCGCCTGGCCGGCGAGCAGGGGCGCGATGTGTATGCCTTGCCCGGTTCCATCCATGCGACGTTGGCCAAGGGTTGCCATGCACTCATCAAGCAGGGCGCCAAGCTGGTCGAGTCGGCGGACGATGTGCTGCAGGAACTGCAATGGCTGGGCGGCGTTCCCCACGTGCCGGCAGCGGTGGAAGACGAACCGCCGCTGCTGGCCGCGCTGGGCCACGATCCCGTCGATGCCGATACCCTGGCCGCGCGCAGCGGTCTGGCCATGGGCGCGCTGATGGGCGAATTGCTGGCGCTGGAGCTGGCGGGCCGGGTGGAACGCTTGCCGGGAGGACTGTTTCAACGCTGCAAATGACAGCTAGGCACTTGTGTGGCGGCCTTGCCGCACGGGCGCGCTTTGTCTGTGCACACCCTTGTGTCTTAGCGAACTTAGCTGCTAGAGTAGAGCCATGTTCGATATCCTGGTGTACCTCTACGAGACTTACTATCGCCCCGATGCCTGCCCCGAGCCGGCGGTCCTGGCGCGCAAACTGTCGGCCGTCGGTTTCGACGACGTGGAGATTTCCGAGGCGCTCGTCTGGCTGACGGACTTGAACGCCATGGCCGGCGTCGAACAGACCCTGACGGCCAGTTCCACGGGCACGCGCTTCTATGTGCAGCAGGAAAGCGACGTGCTGGGCACGGCCGCCATCGGCTTCATCCAGTTCCTCGAAAGCGCCAAAGTGCTCTCGCCCTTGCAGCGCGAAATCGTCATCGAACGGGCGCTGGCGCTCGACGAGGCGCCCGTGTCGCTGGGCAAGCTGAAAGTCATCGTGCTGATGCTGCTGTGGAGCCAGGGCAAGGAACCGGACGCCCTGATGTTCGACGACTTGTTTGTCGACGATGAAGATCTTCCCCCGCGCCTGCTGCACTAGTTTCTACACCCCCCCCGCCGCACCTGGCGCCGCTGCCGCGCCATCTCCCTTACTATATGCTGCGGCACCGCGCACGCCAGACCATTCTGTTTGCGCCTGCGCATTCTTGCTTGCAGATAACTTGCCGAATTCTTCAATAGGCGCTTATCATTGGCCGCTTGACAAGACCACAAGTCACAAGGCCTTGCGCAGACAAAAGCGTCGGCGCCTGGCAATGCACTGTATGATGCGCATGCTGAAACTATCCTAGAGCATTTTTCGAGACTAAAAAATATGACAAAAACCCTCATCATCGCCGAGAAGCCTTCTGTCGCGAACGATATCGCGAAGACGCTTGGCGGCTTCACCAAGCACGATGAGTACTTTGAATCGGATGAATACGTCCTGTCGTCGGCGGTCGGCCACTTGCTGGAGATCGCCGTACCGGAAGAATTCGACGTGAAGCGCGGCAAATGGAGTTTCGCGCACTTGCCGATGATTCCACCGTATTTCGCGCTGAACCCGATCGCCAAGACGGAAGCGCGTCTCAAAGTATTAAACAAGCTGATCAAACGTAAAGACGTTACCACCCTCATCAACGCATGCGATGCGGGGCGCGAAGGCGAGCTGATTTTCCGCCTGATCGCGCAAAACGCGAAAGCCAAGCAACCGGTCAAGCGCCTGTGGCTGCAGTCGATGACGCCGGGCGCCATCCGCGACGGTTTCTCGCACCTGCGCAGCGACGAAGAAATGCTGCCGCTGGCGGACGCGGCCCGCTGCCGCTCGGAAGCCGATTGGTTGATCGGCATCAATGGCACGCGTGCCATGACGGCGTTTAATTCGAAAGAAGGCGGCTTTTACCTGACCACCGTGGGGCGCGTGCAGACGCCGACCTTGTCCATCGTGGTCGAACGCGAAGATAAAATTAAAAAATTCGTGCCGCGCGACTTCTGGGAAGTGCGCGCCGAATTCGTTTGCGCGGCCGGCATCTATGAAGGCCGCTGGCTCGACACGAAGTTCAAGAAGGACGAGAACGATCCCGAGAAGCGCGCCGAGCGCCTGTGGAGCAAGACGGCCGCCGACTCGATCGCCACCGCCTGCCGCGGCCGCCAAGGCAATGTCACGGAAGAATCGAAGCCGACCACCTCGATGGCGCCTGGCCTGTTCGACCTGACCAGCCTGCAGCGCGAAGCGAACTCGCGTTTCGGTTTCTCCGCTAAAAATACCCTAGGCCTGGCCCAGGCGCTGTATGAAAAGCACAAGGTGCTGACGTATCCGCGTACCGATTCGCGCCACCTGCCGGAAGACTATATGCCGACCGTGCTGCAGGCGCTGGAAACGGTCAAGGAAAACAGCAACTACCACCAGTTCGCCAAGCAGATCATCGACAAGGGCTGGGTCAAGCCGAACAAGCGCATCTTCGACAACACGAAGATCTCGGATCACTTCGCGATCATCCCGACGACGATCGCGCCAAAGAATTTGTCCGAGCCGGAACAAAAATTGTACGACCTGGTCACGCGCCGCTTCATGGCCGTGTTCTTCCCGCCTGCGGAATTCCAGGTCACCACGCGCTACACGGAAGTGTCCGGCCATCAGTTCAAGACTGAAGGCAAGGTCATGACCAATCCGGGCTGGCTGGCCATCTACGGCAAGGAAGCGTCGACGGACGCCGACAAGGAAAGCAATGGCAACGGCAATCTGGTGCCAGTGGCCAAGGGCGAGAAAGTACAGACGGAAAGCGTCAACGCGAATGGCCTGGTGACGAAACCGCCTGCGCGCTTCACGGAGGCAACGTTGCTGTCGGCCATGGAAGGCGCCGGCAAGCTGATCGACGACGACGAGCTGCGCGATGCGATGGCTGGCAAGGGCCTCGGCACGCCAGCGACGCGCGCGGCCACCATCGAGGGCTTGCTGACGGAACGCTATCTGATCCGCGAAGGCCGCGAACTGATCCCGACGGCAAAGGCGTCGCAGCTGATGACCTTGTTGAAAGGCCTGGGCGTCAATGAATTGACGGCGCCGGAGCTGACGGGCGAGTGGGAATACAAGCTGTCGCAGATGGAAAAAGGCAAGATTTCGCGCGAAGAATTCATGCGTGAAATCGCGCAGATGACGCAAATCATCGTCAAGCGCGCCAAGGAATACGACAACGACACGATTCCCGGCGACTACGCGACACTGGAAACGCCATGCCCGAATTGCAGCGGCGTGGTGAAGGAAAACTACCGTCGTTTCGCCTGCACCAAGTGCGAATTTTCGATGAGCAAGACACCGGGGTCGCGCCAGTTCGAAATCGCCGAAGTGGAGCAGTTGCTGAAGGACCGCACCATCGGCCCGCTGCAAGGTTTCCGCTCGAAGATGGGCCGTCCGTTCGCCGCCATCCTGCGCATCGTGCGCGATGAAGAGATCAAGAACTTCAAGCTGGAATTCGATTTCGGCCAGAACGACGAGAGCGAAGATGGCGAAGGCGTCGATTTCACGGGCCAGACGCCCGTGGGACCTTGCCCCAAGTGCAATGCCGGCGTGTACGAAATGGGCCTGGCCTATGTGTGCGAACACAGCGTGGCCAAGCCGAAGACGTGCGACTTCCGCAGCGGCCGCATCATCTTGCAGCAGGAAATCTTGCCGGAACAAATGGCCAAACTGCTTAACGATGGCAAGACGGACCTGTTGCCTGGGTTCGTATCCCAGCGTACCCGTCGTCCGTTCAAGGCCTTCCTCGTGCGCGGCAAGGATGGCAAGGTGAGCTTCGAGTTTGAAGAGCGCAAGGCCAAGCCGGGCGCGAAGACGAAGGCGGCAGCCGTCGAGGCCGAAGGCGAAGAAGGCGCGGCGCCAGCGAAGAAAACGGCGGTCAAAAAGGCTGCCGTGAAGAAAGCGCCAGCGAAGAAAGCTGCGGCCGTGAAAAAGCCGGCCGCCAAGAAGGCGCCGGCGAAGAAAGCGGCAGCGGCGGAGTAATCTAGCCTCAGCCAGACAAAAGCCAGGGATGTCCCTGGCTTTTTTTACGTCCCGATTTTAGTTGGCGCTTAGTCCAGGTAGTCGGAATACTCGCGCTGCGCGTAGTTCTGCAAATTCGCCCACGGCTGCGCCTTGCTGACGGTCGGCTGCAGCTTGACGTCGACCCGGCGATAGAAGGTATTCGCGCGGTCGCCGCTTTCGATGACCAGGGGAATCTGCTTTTGCTCATCCCACAGGATGCGCTGGAACACGCCATTCTTTTCCACTTCGCGCCAGCGCGCCCCCGTCACGGTCGACGCCTGTTTCGACAGCGGCATGGCGGCCACCAGTTTCGGGTCCAGCAGGTAAAAACTGTTTTCCCAAGAGCCGTCGAAATTGACGTTTTCGTACTCGGCCTTGGGGATGGCGACGACGATCTTGTCATGCGCATCGATGTATTCCACGCGCACGGTATTCTTTTCCAGCATCACGTGGCGCGGGATCAGCACGGGATTGAAGTGCTTGTGTTCATGCTGCGTGGCCTTCAGCGCCACTTTTTTGTTGTCGCCGTGGTTGTGGCCCGCATGCGCATCGGTCGGCGGCGCCAGTACGCGCTCGACCCACACGTGGCCGGGGCGGCGCAGCATCTTTTCTTCGTAGCGGCTCTCGCGCGTCACGCCTTCCGGCGTCAGGACGCGGCTGTAATAGGTGATGCCCAGGTCCAGGTCGGCAGGAGCGGACGGCGTGGCAGGGGCGGCTTGCGCGCTGGCGGCAAAGCCGGCGGCGAGGAGGACGGCGATCAGGGACGATTTCATGGTGTTGCCTTTACGTGCAGAGGGGCGGAGGGCTCGCGCCATCCGCCCCGGTGGGGTTGCCGTGTTGATGTGGATCAGAAGCCGAACGCCGCCTTCAGCAAGTCAAACACCTTGGTGTTGTCCAGGGTGCCCTTGAAAGGTTTTGCGCCGGCGCCCGTGGCCAGCAGCTTGACGTCGCCGCCGCCGTGGGTTTCGCTGGCCAGACGCACGCCTGTTTCTTGCAGGTAGTTGTCTTTCAGGGCCGTGGCGCTGTCGACGTTGCTGCGCAGGGCAGGGCGGTTCGGGCCATTGCCGAACACCAGGGTGGTGTAGGTATTGCCATCGGCATCCTTGCTCGGCTGGTTATCCTTGTAGCCGCGGTTGATGTCGAGGATATTGTTGCCGCGCTTGCCATAGCCGTTGAAGGCCAGGGTGTGGTCATGGTCGGCCGTGACGACGATCAGGGTATTGGCCAGGGTCGGATCGGTTTCCTTGATCTTGGCGATGGCGGCCTTGATGGCGTCGTCGAAGGCGATGGTGTCCGTCAGCGCGCGCTTGGCGTTGATGCCGTGCAAGGCGTGGTCGATGCGGCCGCCTTCAACCATCAGGAAATAGCCGTTCGCGTTTTTCGACAGCAAGTCGATGGCCTTGAGGGTCATTTCCGACAGGCTAGGCTGGGTCGCGCCTTCGCCCAGCGGTGGCGTGGCCGTGCGGTCCAGTTCATATTCCAAGTGGCTGCGGGTGCTGTACAGGCCGATGAATTTTTTCCCGCTAGGTGCCGCCGCCATTTCCGCTTTCGTCGCGGCCACGGTGTAGCCCTTGGCGGCAAATTCCGTCAACAGGTTGCGGCCATCGGCGCGGCCATACTTGTTGCTGGCCGACCAAGGCGTGAAGTGGTTGCGGCCGCCGCCCATCAGCACGTCGACGCCGTCGCCCAGCGCCGTGTTGTAGCCCGTGCCGCCTGGCGTCGCTTGCGCGGCGATCGCGTATTGCGCATTGCGGTTGCAGATGTGCGAGAACGTCGTCGCCGGCGTGGCATGCGTCAGTTCCGTGGTGGTGATGGCGCCGACGGCCTTGCCCTTGGCTTTCGCCAGTTCCAGGATGGTTGGCGCGCTCTTGCCGCCGGCCGGGCAGTTGTCCACGCCCAGGTTGCCGTTGGCGTCGCGGCCGGGCTCTTTGGCGACCGTCTCCTGCGCCATCGAGATGACTTCATTGTTCATCTTGACGCCGGTCATGTAGGCGGCCATCGATGGCGCGCTGTCCGTCGTTTGCGCATCGTTCGAGAACGTCTTGATGCGCGCCGTGCGCTCCAGCGTGTCCATCGTCAGGCTGCCGTTTTCGCCGTATTGGTAGATGCGCGACGCCGTCACGACGGACGGGCCCATGCCGTCGCCGAGGAAGAAGATGACGTTCTTGGCGTCGGCGGCGTAGGCGCTGGCAACGCTGGCGGCCACGAGCGTGGTCAGCAGCGACAGTTTCAAGGCGGATTTCAATGCTGGTTTCATATGCTTGTCCAATTCTTGTCTCTTGGGGATTACAGACCGCCGGCCGTCTTGACCAGGCCGAATACTTTGGTGTTGTCGATGGTGCCCAGGAAGGTTTCCGAACCCTTGCCGATGGCGCCCAGGAAGACGTCGGTGCCGCCGTGGGTTTCATTGCCGATGGCCGTGCGGATCACCGCTTCCTGATGGTAATTATTGGCGCTGGTGACGGTTTCATCGAGGCTGGCCATGGCGGCGCGGCTCGATTGGGTGCGGTTTTCGCCATTGCCGAAGCCGATGATCGAATACGGTGCACCGTCCAGGTCTTTTTCGACCGCGCCAGTGACGTAGTTCTTCACCACGCCCAGCACGCCAGGGTTGCCGGCAGCCGTCTTGCCCGTGCGCTTGGCGTAGCCGTTCAGTACCAGGGTGTGGTCATGGTCGGCCGTGACGACGATCAGGGTATTGGCCAGGGTCGGGTCGGTCAGCTTGGCTTTCTCGATGGCGGCCTTGATGGCGTTGTCGAACGCAACCGTGTCTTGCAGCGCTTTCTTGGCCGTCGTTTCGTGCAGCGCATGGTCGATGCGGCCGCCTTCGACCATCAGGAAGTAACCCTTCTTGTTCTTGGCCAATACGTCCATGGCCTTGGTGGTCATTTCCGCCAGGCTCGGTTCCTTGGCCGCATCGCGGTCCAGGTCGTAGCTCATGTGGCTGGACGTGAACACGCCGAACAGGCGCTCCGTCTTGGCCGCATCGACGGCCTTGAAGTCGGTGGCGTTGTTGGCGACCGTGTAGCTTTTGGCCTTCAGTTCGGCGACCAGGTCGCGCCCGTCGGAACGCTTGCCGCCATCCTTGAACGGCTTGAAGAATTGCGCGCCGCCGCCGAGGACCACGTCCAGGCCAGCGGTGCCCAGCGCGCTGTTGTAGCCGGTGCCTCCCGGTACCAGGGCCGCGGCGATATCGTTTTCCAGGTCGCGGTGGCAGATGTGCGAGTAGGTGGCGGCCGGCGTGGCGTGCGTCACGCGCGCCGTGCTGACGACGCCGGCGGCAAAGCCCTTGGCCTTGGCCAGTTCCAGCAGGGTGGTGGCGGGCGTGCCGTTGCCGGTGCCGCATTTGTTGACCAGCTTGTTGCCGTTCGTATCCGTGCCCGGATCGATGGCGACCGTATTGGCCGACATCGAGATGACTTCATTGTTCATCTTGACACCGGTCATGTAGGCGGCCATCGATGGCGCGCTGTCCGTCACTTGCGCGTCGTTCGAGAAGGTTTTCACGAAGGCCGTTTCCGGCAGGGTATCCATGGTCAGCGCACCTTCTTCGCCCACCGAATAGATGCGCGCGGCCGTCATGGTGGTCAGGCCCATGCCATCGCCGAGGAAGAAGATGACGTTTTTCGGTGGTGCTTCGACCACTGCCTCTTCTTTTTTTGCATCGCTGCCGCAGGCGGCCAGCATCAGGGTGATGGCGACGCTGCAGCCAGCGACGGAAATTTTTCTGCGTGTCATGTGGTTCATCCGGCTAGGTTGGAAAGAGCTGGCAAGATAACAATCCAATGTGACGCCATCATGACGCTGTGACACATTTGGCCACGCCGGTGCGCGTCCCCCGGTCGTGTTGTTTTAGCGCACGTCCTCGATAGAAAAGTACATCGTACCGCGTAAGGCCGCCGCTGCCCGCCTGTGAGCGCAGGGCTGGCCGCGAGGTGGTGGTGGGCAGTCGATATCTATATTCCGTAACAACACAGTATTTTGAAGAAATTTAGGACTAGTCTTATTTTCAATATAGGGGATGTGAGGCAAGATAGAACTGCAAGTGCTTTTTTCTTGTAATGCCGTTTTAACATCCGAAGAGTGGCATGAAAGTAAGTGATTTTCATGCTTCATGCAAAAGTGGGCGCTTAAATCATTCTTTGTAGGTCGACCATTTTAAATAAATTGATCAGTGCATCAGATGTAATTATATTTTAATGGTTTAAGTCTGATTTAAATTTTCGTTAATTTTATGGGATTACTCCTTCAAGTGAAGGTGTTAAAAAAGGATTAAAGATGCAAGTATTGACTATGGATGAAGTAATGATGGTGTCTGGCGGTGATCGTGGCGATGCAACTGCTGGAGGCGCTGTTAATGGTGCTGCGGCTGGTGCTGGCGCCAGTTATGCTATCGCACGTGGTGCTGGTTATGGTATGCGGGCCGGACTTGGTTTGGGCGCGTTAGGTATGATTGGTGGTGCTGTCATTGGTGGTGGAATTGGTTACATCGCTTATCGTATAGCAAACTAATATAATTAACGAAGTTGCACGGTGAGCATGCTGCAGGGCATGCTCATTTTAGGAGAAATAAATGATTGACAATGATTTAAAAAAACATAACATTTCAGGATTCGTTATATTCATTTTAATCATTGTATTTTCATCTGCTAGTCTTCCCGCTATATTTGGGAAAGCAGTCACGGTATCTCCGATGTTGATATTTGTAATGGTGATTCTTAGCAGCTTGCCACATTACATAAAGCCAAAAAATAAAAAAGTGGATGATGAAGCATTAATTTTTGGCAAGATTTTTTTTATAAATTTATCGATCTCTGCATTCCTTTCTATTTTGGCGATATTCATATATAAATTTGCACTTACATTTAATTAGATAGTTATAATTTTCTAACAGCGGGTTGAATAACTTGACGGAAAGTTAGCGGATGCAGCAGCAACCATCCCATGGCCAGGTAAATCATGTTTCCGACACGTCAATGCGCTGTTCGTAGTCGTGCACCAGGCGCCGGTAACGCATCAGCCACGCGAACGTTCGCTCGACCACCCAGCGCGTTGGCTGAACAGTGAAACCTTGCTGCCCCTGCAGGCGGCGCACGACTTCGACAGTAAAGTCGAGAAACGCGGCCTTGTCCATCAACTGTCTGCGATCGTATGCTGCATCCCCAAACAGATGATTTACCCATGGCCAGCGTTTGATCAAACCATCAAGCACCATCTGTGCACCAGTGGAGTCGGCAATGTCGGCTGGCGTCAAGTTGATCGCCAGCAAGCGGCCATCTGTGTGACTGCAGTGTGACTGCAATATGACGTTTGCGCCCGCTGAGTTTCTTGTTGGCGTCATAACCTCGTTCGCGCGCCGGGGGCCTTCACGCTCTGGCTATCGATAATGCCAGCACTTGGCAGCACCTCCCGCTCATTGCACAAGCGATCCCGCATCAGCGCCAAGTCATGAATGGTACGAAACAGCATGCGTCGCATCAGCCGCCGAAACCAGTAATAAACTGTCTGATACGGCGGGAAATCATTAGGCAGCATGCGCCACTCGCACCCGGATCGCAACATGTAACGCAGCGCATTGATCACTGCGCGCAAATCCGTCTTGCGAGGCCTTCCCGTCTTCGCTTGCTTTGGCAACAGCGGCGCGATCAGGCGCCACTCTTCATCTTTCACATCCGTGGGATAGCCACGTTTGAGTGCCGTCCTCACCTGCTGATGCCGGCTTCGATTCTCTTGCGTCCACATCGTCAATCGCTCCAAAACATCAGGATGCTTTGACCCGAAAGTTACTATGAAGTTTTTAAACCGTCACATGTACGCATTGATTAATTGATCAGACGCCGCGCACGCCGGACAATCTTGCTGACGCCGTCGAGTGCAACGAGCAGGTGCTGCTGATGTGGCATGGCGAACTGGCGGAGTAATGGCGGCATGCAGTGGCACGGCAGTTTTCATTCATCCGAATTAAGCAATAAACTATTGCGCTTTAACGGGTTTTTCTACCGAACCGAGCAACGTAAGATGCAGTCATCCTAATCATCTTGTGAAGGCAGATCATGTTCACCAAAACCATCAGCAGCGTTCTCGTTTCCACCGTGTTTGCCGTCGGCGCCGCCTCGGCCGCCGCCAGCGCCCCCCTGACCCTGGAAGTCTTCAACCCGGGCGAAGCGGCCATCTTTCCCGTCGCTTCTGTATTGGTTGCGGGCAAGCATGACGCCGTGCTGATCGATGCGCAGTTTTCGCGCGCCGAAGCGCAAAAGCTGGTGGAAAAGATTCGCGCCAGCGGCAAGAAACTGACGACGGTATATATCAGCCACAGCGATCCCGATTTTTACTTTGGCCTCGACGTGATCAAGGCGGCTTTCCCGCAGGCAAAGATCGTCGCCACGCCGGAAACGGTCGCGGAAATTCGCCGCAAGGCCGACGCCAAAGTCGCCTACTGGGGCCCTATCCTGAAAGACAATGCGCCGAAAAGCATCGTCATTCCGGAAGCGTTGACGGGCAAGCGCATCAGCCTGGAAGGCCAGTCGCTGGACATCGCCGGCCCGACGCCGGCGCGCACCTATGTGTGGATTCCATCGATCAAGGCCGTCGTCGGCGGCGTGGTGCTGTTTGGCAACTTGCACGTGTGGACGGCCGATACGCAAAGCCTGCAATCGCGCCAGGACTGGCTCAAGACCCTGGACGGCATCGCCGCCCTGAAACCCGTCACCGTCGTGCCGGGCCACTTCAAGGTCGGTTCGCCCCTGACGCCGGACAGCATCGGTTTTACGCGCGACTACCTGGTGACGTTTGAAGCGGAAACGGCCAAGGCCGCCAATTCGGCCGCCCTGATCGAGGCGATGAAAATGCGCTATCCGAAGCTGGGCCTCGATGGCGCTTTAGAGACCAGCGCGAAAGTGGCGAAGGGTGAGATGAAATGGTAAGCGGCAACCAGGAAACCGGCACGCCCACACTGCACTACATTTTCGACCCGCTGTGCGGCTGGTGCTACGGCGCCGCCCCGCTGGTCGAGGCGGCGCGCGCCGTGCCCGGCCTGACGGTGGCCTTCCACGGCGGCGGCATGATGACGGGCAGCAATCGCCGCCAGATCACGCCCGCATGGCGCGGCTATGTGCTGCCGCATGACCGGCGCATCGAGCAATTGTCAGGCCAGCCATTCGGCGATGCTTATATGAATGGCTTGCTGAACGACACGACGGCCATGATGGATTCCGAACCGCCGATCACGGCCATCCTGGCAGCGGAAGTCCTGGCTGGCAAGGGCTTGGACATGCTGCAGCGCGTGCAGCGCGCCCATTACGTGGACGGCTTGCGCATCGCCGACCTGCCCGTGCTGGTGACCCTGGCGCAAGAGCTGGGCATGGATGGCGCCGCCTTCCAGGCCGAGTATGCGTGCCAGGCGGGCGCCGCCACGCAGCGGCATATCGACGCCAGCCGCGCCTTGCTGGCGCAGGTGGGCGGACAGGGCTTTCCCACCTTCGTGCTCGACGATGGCAGCGGGAAATTGTCCGTGATCGATATCGGCGGCTTTTTGGGCCAGCCGGCGAAGTTGCAGGCGCAGCTCGGTGGCGTCTGCGATGAACAAGGTTGTGCATTGTAAATATCTATCGGATCGATAAAATCAATTAGCTTTTCCTTTGTTGTTGACCTCGTTACACTGCTTCCATTAGTCAACAACGAAGGAAAAGCAGCCATGAGTCAACAGCCGCCATTCAGTACCGCCTCGGGCATTCCCGTCGCCGACAACCAGAATTCCATCAGTGCCGGTCCTCGCGGCCCGCTGCTGCTGCAAGACTTCCACCTGATCGAAAAACTCCAGCATTTCAACCGCGAGCGCATCCCCGAGCGCGTCGTGCACGCGAAAGGTTCGGGCGCCTACGGCACCTTTACCGTCACGCACGACATTTCGCGCTACACCAAGGCCAAATTGTTTGCTGAAGTGGGCAAGCAGACGGCCACCTTCGCGCGCTTTTCCACCGTCGGCGGCGAACGCGGCAGTGCAGACACGGAACGCGACCCGCGCGGTTTCGCCGTGCGTTTCTACACGGAAGAGGGCAACTGGGATTTGGTTGGCAACAACACGCCGATGTTCTTCATCAAGGACCCGATCAAGTTCCCCGATTTCGTCCACACGCAAAAGCGCGATCCGCAAAGCAACTTGAAATCGGCCGAAATGATGTTCGATTTCTGGAGCCATGCGCCGGAAAGCTTGCACCAGGTCACCATGCTGTTCTCGGACCGGGGCACGCCGGACGGCTACCGCCACATGGATGGCTTCGGCAGCCACACGTATAGCCTGATCAATGCCGACGGCCAGCGCGTGTACGTGAAATGGCACTTCAAGACGCGCCAGGGCATCAAGAATTTACCTGCGGCGGAAGCGGGCCGCCTGGCCGGCGCCGATCCCGATTACGCCCAGCGCGACCTGTTCGGCGCCATCGAACGCGGCGATTTCCCCCAGTGGGAAGTCAAGCTGCAGGTGGCAACACAAGAACAACTCGATGCATGGGAGCAGCGCACGGGCTGGAACCCGTTCGACCTGACGAAAGTGTGGCCGCACGCGGACTTCCCGCTGCTGCCCGTGGGTATTTTCGAGCTGAACCGCAATCCGGACAATTACCACGCGGAAGTCGAGCAGGCAGCCTTCTCGCCGGCCAACGCCGTGCCTGGCATGGGTTACTCGCCCGACAAGATGCTGCAAGGCCGCTTGTTCGCCTACCATGACGCCCAGCTGTACCGGGTCGGCACGAATCACCAGCATCTGCCCGTGAATGCGGCCCGCTGCCCCTTCCACAACCAGCAGCGCGACGGCGGCATGGCGATTCACAATGGCAGCTCGGCAAAGAACTACGCCAACGTGGCGGCGGCGGGCACGCAGCCGCAAGGGCTGGGCCACGGTGAACCGGCGCTGGCGCTCGATGGCGGCGCGGCGCGCTATGATGGGCGCGGTGTGGAAGACGACTTTACGCAAGCTGGCAATCTGTTCCGCTTGATGTCTGACCAGGCGAAGCAAAACCTGTTCGTCAACCTGGCAGGTCCCCTGAGCCAGGTGCGGCCGGAAACCTTGCAGCGTCAACTCGGCCACTTCGACCGGGCCGATGCGGCCTACGGCGCCGGCGTGCGCGCCGCCTTGCAGGCTCGCGGCTGACCGTGTAAGCGGATGTTGCAGGCGGAACAAGTGTGTTCCGCCTGTTGTTGATGCAGCACAAATTAGAATGGGATACCAAATATTGCCGTATGGACATATTTGCCTTCCATGCGTAGACTTGTTGGTCTGATGATCGCGCCGCCTTCCTGGCGGCGTCCTGACTAGAAAGTCTTGCAATATGAATATGGCGAAGCTGTCGGTGCATGGGGACGACCCCACGCTCAAATCCATCCTCGAAGTCTTGCCCACGGATCCGGAGCGGCAATGGCGCAAGGGCGAGGCGAAGGGCGCGAATCGCGTGCATCTCGATTCCGGCTTTGAAGTGCTGATTGCGCAGGCGCCGAAATCGCAAGTGTTGCCCTCGCGCATACGTAGCTATCTGGCCGAATGCCGCTCGCGCGGCGTCAGCTTCACGATGCCGCGCATCGTGGCCGAGCTGCAACTGGAACTGAACGGCGACGATACGCTCGACTCGCCGCTGGACCTAAGCCTGGCCGACATGCAGCATTTGACGGAAATGGGCATCAGCCTGAGCCTGGTGACGCGCCGCGCCGCAGTCTGATGAACGCCTGATATTCAAAAAAATGGCCATCTGTTCAGGGTGGCCATTTTTCGTCATGGTTCTTCGAGCTCGACGGTGACCATATTGTCGTCCGGCTTGCGGTCGATCAGCTTGTTGTCGGGATCGATGCCCGCCTTGCCTGGCCGGCTGCCGACGATGACGGTGTAGCTCGCCTCGCGCGCCGTCATGCGCAGGCGTTCGCGCAGCAGCGGATGGTCGTTCGCGTCGTCGACGCCGATCTCGATCCAGTCGTGCAGGGGCGCATCGTGTTCCTCTCCCTGTTCGCCTGCCGTCAATTTGCTGGCCTGCACCTTGACGGTGACGGCGTACTTGCCATCGCTGCGTTTGGTGGCCGTGGCCGACAGGGCGCGATTGTCGAACAGCACGATTTTCTCGAACAGGTCGTCGATCAGGTAAGCCTGCTCGGGCGGCGTGACCAGGCGCAAGCCCTGGACCAGGGCCGTCACGCTGGCATACGGCGGGCCTTTCTGGCCATGGGTCTTGAGCAAGTCGCGCAGTACGCCGTTGACCTTGTCTTCGCCGATGATATCTTGCAGCAAGTACATGGCCAGGCTGCCCTTGTGGTAGTGGATGTAGGCCTGGTTTTCATTCTCGGCCAGCGGCAATTCCTTCTTGCGCTCTTCGCTGCGCCCCATCAGGTATTGATTCAGGTCATAGCGCAGGAAGCGGCGCATCTTGGCCGGCCCTACGCTTTTTTTCATCACCATCAGGGCCGAATATTCGGCCAGGGTTTCGCTGAGCACGGTAGCGCCCCGCGTATTGCCGCCCACCAATTGATGCGCCCACCACTGGTGCGCCACTTCATGTGCCGTGACGTAGAACGGATAGTCGAGGTCCTTGGGGTTCTTGTCGTCCACCCTGGCGATGAAGCCCAGCCCTTCCGAATACGGTATCGTGTTCGGGAACGATTGCGCGAACGTGGCGTAGCGGGGGAATTCGACGATGCGCAGGATCTTGTGCTGGTAGGGGCCGAAGTTCTTCGTGTAGTACTCGAGCGCTTCCTTGCTGCCGCGCACGAAGCGATCAAGGTTGTACTCATGGCCAGGATGGTAGTACACGTCGATGGCCACGTCTTGCCAGCGCTCGTGCCTGACGGCATAGCGGGCCGACTGGAAGGCGTAGAAATTCAGGATCGGCTGCTCCATCGTGTAGTGGAAGTAATGGCGGCCCTTGGCGATCCAGTCGTTGTCCAGCATGCCCGGCGCGATGGCCGTCTGGCCGTCGACGGTGCTGACGGTGGCGTCAAAGTTGATGCGGTCGGCGTCGTTGCTGACGTAATTGTCGGCCAATCCCTTCGCATCGTCGCGCGGCAAGGCCCGTTCGCGCGCGGGCAAGCCGTGTTTCTTGCGGTCGCGCGGGTCCGTCAATTCCTGCTGCGGCTGGTAGCCGATGTGCGGCAGCACGGCATTCGTGAAGAAGGTGCCGTTGGCCACCACGGGCGTGTCCTGGCCCAGGCCGAAGATGCCGCGCGGCGCGTAGCGGACGTCGAAATCGAGGCCCAGAGTGGCGCCCGGCGCCAGCGGCGCGGCCAGGCGGTAGCTGTAAAAGCCCAGCTTGCCGTCATCGAGGCCGGGATGCACGCGGGCATCGAAACGCAGGCGCATGGTGGAGGTCGGGTCTTGCTGCACAAAAATGTGGCTGATCGGCAGGCTGGTCTTGTTTTGCAGCACATAGCGGCCCGTGACGGTGAGGCTGCGCTGCGCCGGGTAGATCGCCACGTCGAGTTTCACGTCGGTGATTCTCGGTTGCGGCGTGGCGGCAAACTTGCGGTACTGGCGCTCGATGCTGGCGCGGTCCGCATCGCGGGAAAATTCGGACTGGTAATCGTTGGCCACGTGGAAAACGTAGAACAGCACGCCGCCGGCGCCGAGGAAGATCAGGGCGCCGCCGGCAAAGCTGGCCAGCACGCCCTGCGTCAGGCCGTGGCGCGCCAGGCGCAGGCGGATGCGCCAGCTGTCCTGCGCGCCGCGGGGCCAGAACAGCAGCGACAGCACCGTCAGCATGACGGCCGCGCCGCTCCAGTACAGCAAGTACCAGCGTTCGCGCAACAGATAGTGGCCGGCGCCGTTCATGGCCGAATACACGAAGTCTGGCGTGTTGCCGTACAGCAGCAGCGGGTCGCCCAGGCCCAGCGAGGAAAAGCTGATGCTGGCGATGTGGTACAGGATCATGGCGAAATACGCCAGGTACTTGTGATTGATCAATACCTGCAAAAAGATGGCCAGCACGGCGATCAGCGCATAGTAGGGCAGGTGCGACAGGAACAGCGATTCCAGGTACAGGCCGGGGTCGAGGCGGTAATAGCCCTTGAAGACCTGGATCGACATGCCGCACAGCATGATGACCAGGCTCAGCAAGGCTTGCAGGCCGATCAGCGCAAACAGTTTCGACAGCAGGGGCAGCCAGTTCGGCACGGGCAGGGCGTCGAGCATCAGATACGTGCCCGCCTCGCGTTCGCGCCACACCAGCTCGCCCGCATAGAAAGTGGTAATGACCAGCATGAACAGGGCGAACGAGGCGTTGACCATGTCCAGCACCTTTTCCGTCACCGGATAGGTATTCGTGCCGTAAATGGAGCCCATGTCGAGCGCGCCCGCATACATGGTCAGCACGCCGGCCAGCACGATGACGACAAAATAGATGTTCTTGATGGTTTCGCGCAGGTTCAGCCAGCTCATCTTGACGAGCAGGGCGGCCAGATTGCGCTGCGCAAAGTCCGGTGTTTCCTGCGTCGACAGCGAGGCGTTCGACAGGCGCTGCGGCGCCTCGCCCTCGCTGCGGCGCTTGCCGGCGCCTGCGTCCGTCGTCGCGTGGAACTGGAAGCGCCAGTAGCCGAGCAGCAAGGCCACGAGGGCGAAGCCGGACCAGATGGCGCGGTTCAGCAGGTACACGCCTTCCAGGGTGACCAGGCGCGTGTTGCGCTCCGCATTCGGCCAGTATTCCGTCAGGCGTATCAGCGCCGTGGTGCCGAAGGGGTCGATCAGGGCGGCCAGGGTCTTGTAGTCGAGGTCGCGCGCCAGCGACGGCGCCACCAGATAGCCGATTAGCATGACTACCGAGCTGATGTACACGGGCAGCATGCGCCGCGTCAGGGCCGCGATGACGAAGAAAATGGCGCCGAAGATGAACAGATTCGGCAGCAGGGTAAACACATACGGCATCAGGTAGGCCAGCGCCCGCTGCGGCCCCAGCCGTTCCGGATCGATGCCGGGCAGCCAGGCGCCCAGCCAGGCGCCGATGACGATGCTGGAAAACACCACCGCCAGCACCAGCCAGGCGCCGAGGAAGCGGCCAAACACATACTGGTATTTTTTGATCGGCGCGCTGAAGAAGAAATGCTGCATGCCGTATTCGAAATCCTGCTGCACCGAACGGCCCATCATGGCGGCCACGACCACGGCGCCGAAGCAGCCCAGCACGCTGCACGTAAAAGCCAGCGAGCGCGGTGCGTTGATCAGGAACTTGCCGCCGAAACTGATGCTCGCTTCCTTGAAGACGCCGCCGGCGGCAGCCATCCACAGCATCGCCAGCGCCAAAAACATGATGAAATACACCCAGGTGGACAGCAGCTTGAGCCGCTGTCGCGCTTCAAAGCGGGCGATGGCAAACATGGCCGCCCCCTCAGTCGCACTGCGGGGCGACGCGGTGGCGCCCGGCAATGGTGGCGAAATACAGGTCTTCCAGGTCGCCGATGGCTTCCTCGAAGCCGTCGCCCGGGTCGTCGTCGCTGTAGACGTGGATCAGGGTGCGGCCCGACAGCAAGCGTGTGGAAATGACGGCGTGGCGCTGCTGGAAGCTGGCCAGCTCTTTCTTTTCGACAAAACGCGCCCAGATCTTGCAGCTGACTTCGTCGATCAGTTCCTGGGTCTTGCCGCACAGCAGCAAATGGCCCTTGTTGATGATGGCCATGTTGGCGCACAGGTCGGCCACGTCGGACACGATGTGGGTCGACAGGATCACCGTCTTGTCTTCGCCGATGTCGGACAGCAGATTATGGAAGCGCACGCGCTCCTGCGGGTCGAGGCCGGCCGTCGGTTCGTCGACGATGATCAGTTTCGGGTCGCCCAGCAGCGCTTGCGCGATGCCGAAGCGCTGGCGCATGCCGCCGGAAAAGCTGCCCAGGCGCTGGTGGCGCACGTCGAACAGATTGGTTTGCTGCAACAGGCCATCGACGACCTCGCGCCGGCGCGCCCGCTGCGACAGCCCTTTTAACGTGGCGAAGTGGTCGAGCAGTTCGTAGGCCGTCACTTTCGGGTACAGGCCGAAGTCTTGCGGCAGGTAGCCCAGCATGCGGCGGATCTCGTCCTTGTCGTCGAGCACGTCGTAGTCGCCGAAGAAGATGGAACCGGAATCGCATTCCTGCAGGGTGGCCAGGGTGCGCATCAGGGTCGACTTGCCGGCGCCATTCGGGCCCAGCAAGCCAAACATCCCGGGCGGTATCGTCAGCGACACGTTATCCAGCGCCACCACGCCATTCGCGTAGGTCTTCGACAATTTGCGAATCTGCAATTCCATACAACTCCTTGCTCATGCTGTTGCGGCCCCATGCTGCGGAGCTTATCTATGCTGGCATTGTATTGAATTTAAGACGTGCTGGGCAGTTGCATGCGATACACGGCATTTTCACGTGCCCAGAGTGCGGATGGGCGGGGTGGACGGCACCCCGCCGCAAGCCATTTGCAGGTTTAATTTCGGAAAAGTACCGATTCGCGGTTAAACCACCAGCGGCACAGCATCAGCAGGGCGCCCGCGATCACCGTGGTCGAGGCCAGGATCACGCCGAACATGCGGTAATCCATGGTGCCCTTGACCAGTTCCTTCATGGCCAGCGACACGTTGGTGAGCGGCACCATGGCCCACATCCAGTTCAGCTCGACGCCGGGCAGCATGGCCGCCACCGTGGGCAGGATGACGAACAGCATCAATGGCGTGATCATGCCGGCCGCTTCCTTGTAGCTTTTTGCGTAGATCGAGATCGACAGCAGCAGCGAGGCGAAGATGGCGGCCGTCGGCACCAGCATCAGGGTCACCATGGCCAGGTCGGGCAAGCCGATGCTGCGCACCATGACGGCCATGTTGCCTTCCAGCGAACTGCCGAAGATGGCCAGCAGGGCGCCCATGCTGCCGACCATCAGCACGGCCGAGGTCATGCCCACCGTAAACAGCACGAGGAACTTGGCCAGCACGATGGCGCTGCGCGGCACGGGCGCCAGCAGCAGGGTTTCCAGGGTGCCCCGTTCCTTTTCGCCGGCGCCCAGGTCGATGGCCGGATACATGGCCGCCGTCAGGCACACCATCAGCAGCAGATACGGCAGCATGCCGCCGACGATGGCGCCCATCTGCTCGCGTTCGTTGGCCGTCGATTGCTTGTCGAGCACGATGGGATTGAGGGCAAAGGCCAGCTGGGCCGGGCTCAGGTTCAGGGCCGACAGCGCGCTTTCGCGCAGGCTGGCGTTATACGCCTCGACGATCTCGCGCACCCGCTGCTGGGTCACGTCGACCGTGCTGGCGCTGTTGTAGTGCAACACCACCTTGGCTTGCTGCTGTTGCTGCAGCGCCTCTTCAAACCGGGGCGGAATGACGACGGCGAACTTGATCGTGTCGTCGCCGATGGCGCGGCGGATGTCGCCCTCGCTGGCCAGCGGCACTTCGCGCAAGTTGTGCTGCTGGGCAAAACGCGCGCTCAGGCCAGGCGAATGGTCCTTGCCGAACAGCGCATAGCGCATTTCCGCCGTCTTGGCGTTCTTGAACATATTGCTGGAAACATAAGCGAAGCCGCCAAAGATCAGCGGCATGGCAAAGATGGGGATGAGAATGGTGAAAATCAGCGTCTTGCGGTCGCGCGTGAGTTCCAGCAACTCTTTCAGATAAATGGTCCACATGGCTCAGGCTCCCTGGTTGATGACGCTGACAAAGGCGTCGTACAAGTCCGCGCTGCCGCCCAGGTGGCGCAGTTCGTCGACCGTGCCATTGAAGGCGGTGGTGCCGCGGTTGATGATGCAGACGCGGTCGCACAGCTTTTCCACCTCGTGCAGGTGATGCGTGGAAAAGATCAGCGGCACGCGCAGCGCCTTGTAGCTGGCGATGAAGTCGAGCAGGATCTTGGCCGACATCACATCCAGCCCGGTGGTCGGCTCGTCGAGGATCACCACTTGCGGCTCGTGCACGACGGTGCGGGCGATCGCGCACTTCTGCTTCATGCCCGTCGATAATTGATCGGCCCGCTTGGCGCCGTACTCCTCCATCTGCAGCAGGGAGAACAGTTCGTCGCAGCGGCGTTTCAGCTTGTCGGCCGGCATGCCGTGCAGGCGGCCAAAGTATTCCACGTTCTCGCGCGCCGTCAGGCGGCCGTACAGTCCCGTCGAGCCGGACAGGAAACCGATGCTCTGGCGCGCCACCAGCGGTTGCTGCAGGACATCGACGCCGTTGACGAGGGCGCTGCCCGCGTCCGCTTGCAAGGCCGTCGACAGCAGGCGCAGGGTGGTGGTCTTGCCGGCGCCATTCGGCCCCAGCAGTCCCAGCACTTCGCCGGGGGCGCAGCTGAAACTGACGTCGCGCACGGCGTGAAACCAGCCCTCATGTTCGCGCGGATCGCTGACGTGCATGGCCTTGCCTTTGTGGGGCGGCATGCGGAAACGTTTTGCCAGGTGCTTGACCTCAATCATGTGCTTCATCCATTTAACGGTGAAGAACGAGAGTAGCATGCAAAAAATGTAACTTGCAAGGTGGAAATATCGTTTGGTCTATTGAAAAAAACAGCATCTTCATGCAAGCTGGCCCGGTGGGCGCCGGCGGACGGCGCGGGAGAGCGCAATGCGAACGATCGATCAGGCGATGCAGGACAAGGTACTGGCCGTAGCCCGCGCCGGTATGACCAGTGCCGAAGCCATCGGTTTCTTCCGCGTCAGCCTGGGGCTGTATTACCTGGCCGGCCTGATGACGGAGGAAGCGCTCGACTTCAAAGAGATAGACGCGAAATACAACCGTTTCATTTACCACTCGCTAGGTGGCGGGCACAGCATCGCCAGCGTGCTGCAATTCATGAGCGGCGAGAAAGTCTTGCGCGTGCTGCAATCGGAGCGTTTTCGCGCCGCGTTTGCCGAGTTCTGCCCGGACATCCCCGTCGACAGCATTTCTTTCCTGATTTCACTGAACCTGGGCGTGGCGAAAAGCCTGTCCGGCCTGGACGCCGTCGGCCCCGTGGTGGACTGGATCGAGCAGGAAAAAGCGCGCACAAGTCAATAAAGCCCCGTTCACCCTGCGCGCGGCGTGGGGACTGCCGGCCCTGATCGTCCTATAATTCATGCTTTACTACTCATGAGCATAGCCACGATGACCGCGAACCGCCATTTTGACCCCCTGGATCGTTTGATTGTTGGCGCCGACAAGGCCCTGCGCGTCATGGCGGGCGTGGCCTCGGCCTCTCGCCCCACGCCGGCCGCGCATGCGCCCGATGCGGAGCTGAGCCCGGCCGAACAGCGCCACAGCGCCGGCTTGATGCGCGTCAACCATGTGGGCGAAGTGTGCGCGCAAGCCCTGTACAACTCGCAGGCGCGCTATGCGCATAGCCCGGCCATCCGCGCCCAGTTCGACGAAGCGGGACGCGAAGAGGAAGACCACCTGGCCTGGACGGCGCAGCGCCTGACGGAGCTGGGCTCGCGTCTGAGCCTGCTCAATCCCCTGTGGTATGCGGGTTCGTTTGCGCTGGGCACCATCGCCGCGCGCATGGGCGACGGCCGCAGCCTGGGTTTCGTGGTGGAAACGGAACGCCAGGTGGAAGCGCACCTGGCCAGCCACTTGCAGGAATTGCCGCCGCAGGATGCCAAGTCGCGCGCCATCGTGAAACAGATGGCCATCGACGAAGTGGAGCACGGCGCCGCCGCCCAGCGCCTGGGCGCCATCGATACCCCGGCGCCCGTGAAGGCGCTGATGGGCATCATGGGGAAAGTGATGACCAAAACGGCTTACTACATCTGACAGGTCGGCGTAGGTCGGATTAGGCCGCCGGCCGTAATCCGACAACATTGTTGGCGCTTGTAGTGTCGTCGGATTACGCGGGGCCTTGCTCCGCTAATCCGACCTACTCCTCGATGATTTCGAAGGAATGCGTAATCTCCGCCGTCTTGGCCAGCATGATCGACGCCGAGCAATATTTGTCATGCGACAAGGCCACGGCCCGTTCCACGGCCGTCGGTTTCAGGGCCTTGCCCCGCACGGTGAAGTGGAAGTGGATCTTGGTAAACACTTTCGGATCGGTGTCGGCGCGGTCGGCCTTCAGGGTCACTTCGCAGCCACTGACGGCTTCGCGTCCGCGTTTCAGGATCAGCACCACGTCATAGGCGGTGCAGCCGCCCGTGCCCAGCAAGACCATTTCCATGGGGCGTGGCGCCAGGTTGTGGCCGCCGCCATCGGGCGCGCCATCCATGGTCACCAGGTGGCCGGAACCCGTTTCTGCCCGAAAACTCATGCCCGACGGGCCATTCCAGCTGACTTTGCATTCCATCGTACTCTCCGAAAATTGTAAGCGTTTTGTATTGTAATAGAGGAATGCTCATCCATGTGCCGGCCGCCGGCCCGCAGCCGGCCTCGATTGCGGCTTGACGCGGCAAGGCAAAGCCGCTTATACTTGTCGGCTTTCCGTTCGCTCAGGAAAAGTAAATAAGGCAGAGTCCGCATGGCAGCATCGGCGGAACCACCATTTGAGCGTGTAATCTATTAGGAAGTCAACATGAAAACATTTTCCGCTAAAGGACATGAAGTCCAGCGCGATTGGTTCGTGGTTGACGCGACGGACAAAGTCCTCGGACGTGTTGCCAGCGAAGTGGCACTCCGACTGCGCGGCAAACACAAACCAGAATTTACTCCTCACGTCGATACCGGCGACTTTATCGTCGTCATCAACGCAGGCAAACTGCGTGTGACCGGTACCAAAGCTACTGAGAAAATTTACTACCGTCACTCTGGCTATCCAGGCGGCATCTACGAAACCAACTTCCAGAAAATGCAACAGCGTTTTCCAGGTCGCGCGCTTGAGAAAGCGGTCAAGGGCATGCTGCCTAAAGGCCCACTCGGCTACGCAATGATCAAGAAGCTGAAAGTGTACGCGGAAGGTTCCCATCCGCACGCTGCTCAGCAACCTAAAGCACTTGTTCTCTAAGGAACTGACATGATCGGTAATTACAATTATGGAACCGGCCGTCGCAAAAGTGCAGTGGCTCGGGTTTTTATCAAAGTTGGCACAGGCTTGATCGTTGTTAACGGCAAACCAGCAAACGAATACTTTTCGCGCGAAACGGGTCTGATGGTCATCCGTCAACCACTGGAACTGACCGGCAATGTCGAGCGTTTCGACATCAAAGTCAACGTCCATGGCGGCGGTGAGTCGGGCCAGGCTGGTGCAGTTCGTCACGGCATCACCCGCGCTCTGATCGACTACGATGCAGCGTTGAAACCGGAACTGGCGAAAGCCGGCTTCGTGACCCGCGATGCACGTGAAGTCGAGCGTAAAAAAGTTGGTCTGCGCAAAGCACGTCGCGCAAAGCAATTCTCGAAGCGTTAATTTCTACGCTACAGCACCTTTCGGGGTGCTGGTCGAAAAGCCGCTGGACTTCGGTCTCGCGGCTTTTTTGCATTTCAGCGGGATGCGCCGTTGCGCTGTAAAATACGCGAAAACCCGCAGGGGCAGCGTTTCCCCTCATCTTTATGCAATCTTATGCAATCTATACACAAGGAAAGAACATGATCAAAGTTGGCATCGTCGGCGGCACTGGATACACGGGCGTGGAATTGCTGCGCTTGCTCGCTACCCATCCAGATGTCGAGTTGACGGCGATTACCTCGCGCAAGGAAGATGGCTTGCCCGTTGCTGACATGTATCCTTCCCTGCGTGGCCACGTGAAACTGGCGTTTTCCTCGCCCGATAAAGCCAATCTGGAGCAGTGCGACGTGGTCTTCTTTGCCACCCCGCATGGTGTTGCCATGGCGCAAGCACCAGCCCTGCTGGCCGCCGGCGTGAAAGTCATCGACCTGGCCGCCGACTTCCGCCTGAAAGACCAGGCAAAGTTCGAGCAGTGGTACAAGATTCCCCATACGGCGCCAGAGTTGATCGAGCAAGCCGTGTACGGTTTGCCGGAACTGAACCGTGAAGACATCAAGCAAGCCACGCTGATCGCCAACCCCGGTTGCTACCCGACCACCATGCAGCTGGGCTTTTATCCGCTGCTGAAAGCTGGCCTGGTCAACGCGGGCAGCCTGATCGCCGACTGCAAGTCGGGCGTGTCCGGCGCCGGCCGCAAGGCGGAAATCGGCATCCTGTTCTCGGAAAGCAGCGACAGCTTCAAGGCCTATGGCGTGGCCGGTCACCGCCACCTGCCGGAAACGACGGCGCAATTGCAGCGCTTCACGGACGAGAAAGTGGCGCTGACCTTCACGCCGCACCTGGTGCCGATGATACGCGGCATGCATTCGACCCTGTACGCGCAGCTGAACAAGGATGTCAGCAATGAAGAATTGCAATCCTTGTTCGAAGCGCAATACAAGGATGAGCCTTTCGTCGACGTGATGCCTTTCGGCTCGCACCCGGAAACACGCTCCACGCGCGGCTCGAACATGCTGCGCCTGGCCTTGCACCGTCCTGAAGGCGGCAATACCGTCATCGTGCTGGTGGTGCAGGACAATCTGGTCAAGGGCGCGTCGGGCCAGGCCGTGCAATGCATGAACTTGATGTTTGGCTTGAAAGAAACGGCCGGTTTGCAACACATCGCCGTGATGCCGTAACGATAGGCGACGGTGCTTGCGCGGGTCCGGCGCCTTTTTGCCGGACCTGTGATAAATTGGACTGCCACGTACCCCGACAGGATGACGTTCATGTTCGAGCGCAACGCGAAAAACCCCATCGACACCTTGATCGGCGCTGCCACGCGGATCGAGGGCGACCTGCTGTTTTGCGGCGGCTTGCGCATCGACGGCCATGTGCGCGGCAATGTCACGGGCGAGCCGGGCGAGCCCACGTACGTGGTGCTGGGCGAGGCGGGCCGCATCGATGGCGAAGTGCGCTGCTCGAGCCTGGTCGTCAGCGGCGAGATCAATGGTCCCGTGTATGTGTCCGAAATGCTTGAAATCCAGCCAAAAGCCCGCATTGTAGGAGAGGTCTATTACAAGGTGCTGGAAATGCACAGCGGCGCCTTGGTGCAAGGCAAGCTCAGCCGGCACGACAGCGCCGACCCCGTGCTGCACCTGGCCGTATCGGAAATGTGAGCAGGAACAACACCGTCCAGCCGCATCAGCGGCGGCCGCAGCGCGAGTTGCGCCAACAGTCTATAATGACTTAATGTTTTCTAGTAGGAGTGCCTGATATGAATGCCGTCGCTGAAATGCAAGATGTGATCCCTTCCCCTATTATCTTTACCGATAGCGCCGCTGAAAAAGTCGCGCAGCTGATCGAAGAAGAAGGCAATCCCGACCTGAAATTGCGCGTATTCGTGCAGGGCGGCGGCTGCTCCGGCTTCCAGTATGGCTTCACCTTCGACGAAATCGTCAACGAAGATGACACCACCATGGTCAAGAACGGCGTCCAGCTGTTGATCGATTCCATGAGCTACCAGTACCTGGTCGGCGCGGAAATCGACTACAAGGATGACCTGGAAGGTGCGCAGTTCGTGATTAAAAACCCTACCGCGACGTCCACCTGCGGTTGCGGTTCGTCCTTCTCCGTTTAAGTACTAAACGGGGCAAGTAAGAAAATAGCGGATCATCGATCCGCTATTTGTGTTTCTACATCTGCTCAACGCGGATATAGCGCACCGAGCACGCGTAAGCCCGCCGCTCCCGTCACGGCCGGCAAATTGCCCGGCTTGCGCTGCGTAAAACGCCAGGCCAGCCACGCAAAGGCCAGCGCCTCGACCTGGCTCGGCGCCACGCCCAGCGCTTCGGTCGACTCCACCGCCATGCCCGGCAATGCACGGTCCAGCGCCGCCATCAGGCTGGCGTTCTGCGCGCCGCCGCCACATACATAGACCGTTTCCGCCTGCGTGCCGTCGCGCAAGATGGCATGCGCCAGACTGGCGGCCGTCAGCTGCGTCAGGGTCGCCTGCACGTCGGCAGGCTTGGCCTGCGGGTAGTTGCTCAGCTTGTCCTGCAACCAGTCGGCATGGAACAGGTCGCGTCCCGTGCTTTTCGGCGCCGGCAAGTCAAAATACGGGTCGTTGAGCAATTCCGCCAGCAGGGCGGGGATGACCTGCCCTGTCGCTGCCCAGGCGCCGTCGGCGTCGTAAGGCTGGCCCAGGTGTTGCAAAACCCATCCATCCATCAGCGCATTGCCGGGCCCCGTGTCGTAGCCCGTCACCGTGCCGTCCGCGTGCAGCACGCTGATATTGCTGATGCCGCCGATATTGGCCAGCACGCGCGTGTGGCCTGGCACATTGAAAATGGCCTGGTGAAAAGCGGGCACCAGCGGCGCGCCTTGGCCGCCGGCCGCCACGTCGCGGCTGCGCAAGTCGGCGATGACGTCGATGCCCGTCAGTTCAGCCAGCAGGGCTGGGTTGTTCAGCTGGCGCGTAAAGCCCAGCTCGGGGCGGTGGCGGATGGTCTGTCCATGCGCGCCGATGGCGGCAACGGCGTCCGGGCCGATTCCCGCATTGCTCAGGAGCATGGCGACGCAATCGGCGTAATGGCGCACGAGTTGGTTTGCCGCCAGCGCTTCGCGTTCGATTTCATTCTGGCCGGCACTTTGCAACGCCATCAGGTCGGCGCGCAGGCTGGCGGGGAAGGGAATGTACGCGTCGCCCAGGCTGCGCGTGCCGCCATCGTCGGAAAAGTCGACCAGCGCGCCGTCGACGCCATCGAGGCTGGTGCCCGACATTAAACCGATATACAGCATGGAGTGTTCCTTGAGTGCGTCAGTGATGGATGCATTGTGCCGGATTTTCCTGCACACATAAAACAAAGGCACCGGCCATTTGCATGGGCGGTGCCTTTATATGTTGCCCGAAGGCGGTATTGCTTAGCGCGAAGCCAGTGCCGTGTCGTTCGGACGCAGCAGGGTGAAGCGGTGCATCATGTCAGCCGACACCATGCGGAAGCGGCTCAGCTCAGCGGCCGTCAATGGCGCCTGGGCTTGTACGTTCAGCTTGCTTGGGTCTTGTGCCACGCCGCCGACGCGGAATTCATAGTGCAAATGGGCGCCCGTCGACCAGCCGGTGGTGCCGACGTAGCCGATCACATCGCCCTGGCTGACTTTTTGACCTTTTTTCAGGCCCGAAGCGAAGCGGCTCATGTGTGCGTAGGCGGTGGTGTAGTTGGCCCAGTGTTTCAGGACAACAACATTGCCATAGCCGTTTTGGCTGCCGACGGAATCGACCACGCCGTCGCCCGAAGCGCGGATAGGGGTGCCCGTTGCTGCAGCGAAATCGATGCCCTTGTGCGCTTTCCAGTTGCCGGAAATCGGGTGCACGCGCATGGAGAAGCCGGACGAGATGCGGGAGAATTCGAGGGGGGATTTCAGGAAGGCTTTTTTGAGGGACTTGCCGTCGAAACTGTAGTAACCGCCGCCTTGCTTGCTGGCTGGGTCTTCGAACCAAACGGACTGGTAAGTCGTGCCGCGGTTGGTGAATTCACCGGCCAGGATGCGGCCCGCTCGGACAAATTCGCCATCTTGCCAGAATGTTTCGTAGACAACATTGAACGAGTCGCCGCGTTTCAGGTCGGAGCGGAAATCGATATTGGTGGAGAACATTTCCACGATTTGCGCGGAAATCGAGTCTGGCAGGCGCGTGCCGTCCAGGCTGGAGTCGGTGGCGGCGAACAGGGTGGAAGTAATCTTGCGCGCGTGCATTTCAACGCGGCGTTCCAGCTGGGCTGCCACTTCCGTGGCCACGAACTTGTCGCCCTTGCGGGTGATCAGGATGTTCTTGACCGATTTGTCCGTGCCATCGACGAGGGTGGCGCGCATCCAGTTGAGGTCGCCGTTTTCGGACGTTTGCGCTTGTACGCGCTTGCCCGATTTCAGCAACATCACGCCGCGCGCGATCTTGTCGGTTTTGATGAAATTGGCGGCCACAGGATCATCCACGCCGAGACGGGTCAGCAAGGTGGCGAGGGTATCGCCAGCGCGGACTTTTTCTTCGTGGGTGAAATTCTGGTCTACCTGTTCCATCGCGGAAATTTGCGAGGCGAGATCAGGCATTTCCAGGTTCTGGGCGATGGACGTGACCGGCAAGTCCGATGCGTCGGGCGCCATGGGCGACACAGCGACCGCGCCGAAGGCGGCCACGGCGAGCAGCACCGCGGAAGCACCGATAATGCGTGCCTTGCGGGTCGTCGTCAGCTGTGTGTACAAGCGTGAGCCTGTGATTTTATGTATAGGGTTCATGCAATCAGTTAAAATTTGCCCTTGAACGATTCGTGAACTAGTGCTCTTTGTTATTGTTATTTTGGTTCGTTTTCATACGGCAAGATTGATGGGATCGAGCATTATAGCAAACTCCGCAAACCTACTACCATTTTGAGATCTACAGTCAAATTTTATGGAAATCAACACCACCGCATCGCCTACAAAGGCTAACGCCGCTCAGACCGCGCTTGTGCTGTCGGACAGAGTACAAGAAGCCCTCGCGATTACCAAGCGTGGCGTCGACGAACTCTTGATCGAAAGCGAATTTGCGCAAAAATTAGCCCGCTCCGAGAAAACCGGTGTTCCACTGCGCATCAAACTGGGCCTGGACCCGACTGCACCCGACTTGCATCTGGGCCACACTGTCGTGCTGAACAAGATGCGCCAGCTGCAAAACCTCGGCCATCAAGTCATTTTCCTCATCGGCGACTTCACGTCCATGATCGGCGACCCTTCGGGCCGCAACGTCACGCGCCCGCCGTTGACCAAGGAACAGATCGAGATTAACGCGATGACGTATTTCGCGCAAGCATCTTTAGTGTTGGACGCCAGCAAGACCGAAATCCGCTATAACTCCGAGTGGTGCGATCCGCTGGGCGCGCGCGGCATCATCCAGCTCGCTTCCCACTACACGGTGGCGCGCATGATCGAGCGCGACGACTTCACCAAGCGCTTCCAGGGCGGCATTCCTATTTCCGTCCATGAATTCCTGTACCCGCTGATGCAAGGTTACGACTCGGTGGCCCTGAAATCGGACCTGGAACTGGGCGGCACGGACCAGAAGTTCAACCTGCTGGTGGGCCGCGAACTGCAAAAGCAGTATGGACAGGAGCAGCAGTGTATTTTGACCATGCCGCTGCTGGAAGGTTTGGACGGCGTGGAAAAAATGTCCAAGTCGAAGAATAACTACATCGGCATCACGGAACCGGGCAACACCATGTTCGCCAAGCTGATGAGCATTTCCGACGTCATGATGTGGCGCTACTACGAGCTGCTGTCGTGGCGCTCGATCGCCGAACTGGCGCAGCTGAAGCGCGAAGTCGAGGAAGGCCGCAATCCGCGCGATGCCAAGGTTGCGCTGGCGCAAGAGATCGTCGCCCGCTTCCACTCGCAGCAGGCGGCCGAAGATGCGCTGGCCGACTTCGTCAACCGCTCGAAGGGCGGCATCCCCGACGATATCCCGGAAGTGAGCCTGGCTGGCGCACCGCTGGGCATCCCGCAGCTGCTGAAACAGGCTGGCCTGTGCCCGTCCACGTCGGAAGCCATGCGCAAGATCGACCAGGGCGGCGTGCGCATCGACGGCACCGTCATCAGCGACAAGGGCTTGCAAGTGGACGCCGGCCAGTTCGTGTTGCAAGTTGGCAAGCGCAGTTTCGCGCGCGTCACCTTGACGGCATGATCGCGCTGCTGCAGCGCGTGACCCAGGCGAAAGTCGACGTTGCCGGCGCCACCATCGGCGCCATCGACGCCGGCCTGATGGTGCTCGTGTGCGCGGAGCGGGGCGATACGGAGAAGGAAGCGGACGCCCTGCTGAGCAAGCTGCTCGGTTACCGCGTGTTTGCCGACGAGGCGGGCAAGATGAACCGCAGCGTGACGGACGTGGCCGGCGGCCTGCTGCTGGTGCCCCAGTTTACCCTGGCGGCCGACACCAAGTCCGGCACGCGCCCGTCATTCACGCCGGCGGCCGCGCCGCAGGACGGCTTGCGCCTGTTCACGCATTTCGTGCACCAGGCGCGCAGCCGCCATGCGACCGTGCAAACGGGGCAGTTTGGCGCCGACATGCAAGTGTCGCTGACGAACGACGGTCCGGTGACCTTCTGGCTGCAAGTGAACGCAAAGCAATAATTATAAAGAGGAGCAAGCGATGAAATTGTGGAGCGAGACGTTTCGTGATGGCGGCCTGATGCCGGCCGACTATGCTTTTGCCGAGATCGATCCGGCCAGCCGCGTGCGCCTCGCCGGCAACCGCAATCCCCATCTGGCCTGGGACGAGGTGCCCAACGGCACCGAGTCGCTGGCCCTCTTTTGCATCGACCCTGATGCGCCGCAAGACGCCAGCCTGGCCAATGTTGAAGGCCAGGCCCTGTCACTGACGGCGCTGCGCGGCGATTTTTATCATTGGAGCTTGCTCGATATTCCCCTGGCCATGCGCGCGATTGCCGCCGGAGAGTTTTCCAGTGGCATCACGCCGCGTGGCAAGGCTGCGAGTTCTGGCCTGCGCCAGGGCCTCAACGATTACACGGGCTGGTTTGCCGGCGATGCCGCCATGGCCGGCGATTACTATGGCTATGATGGCCCGTGCCCGCCGTGGAATGACGAGCGCATCCACCACTATATCTTCCGCCTGTATGCGCTCGACGTGCCGCGTCTGGCCTTGCCCGAGCGTTTTACAGGGCAGCAAGCGCATGCCGCCCTGTACGGCCACATCCTCGACGAAGCCCAGCTCGTCGTCGCCTATTCGCTCAATCCCGAGTTGGCAGTTACCCTGAAGAAATAAAGCATGAGCACCACGATTTTATTGATACGCCATGGCGAAACGGCCTGGAATGCGGGCCGCCGCCTGCAGGGCCATATCGACATCGCCTTGAACGAGGCGGGCCTGGCGCAAGCTTGCGCGCTGGGGCAGGCGCTGGCCGATGAGCCGCTGGCCGCCATCCTCGCCAGCGATTTGCAGCGCGCGCGGCAGACGGCGCAAGCCGTGGCCGACGTGAAAGATTTACCCGTGCAAACGGACTCCTTGCTGCGCGAGCGCTGCTATGGCGCTTTCGAAGGCTTGCTGTATGCGGACATTGCCGCGCGCTATCCGCACGAGTATGCGCAATGGCAATCGCGCCAGATCGACGCCGTGATGCCGTCGGGCGAGCGCCAGGCCGAAAGTTTCCGCCAGTTTTATGCGCGCGCGAATGGCGCCATCGCCCGCTGGGCCCGGCAGTACGACGGTCAGACGATCGCCATCGTGGCCCACGGCGGCGTGCTCGAGTGCGCCTACCGCGAGGCGGTCGGCATGACGCTCGACAGCCCGCGCGACTTCCAAGTCAAAAATGCCAGCGTCAACCGTTTTTCTTACGCGGACGGCAAGCTGCATTTGGTGCACTGGGGAAATATCGAGCACCTGAGCGCGCCCGCGATGGACGAGCTGGGCTAAGCCCTATAAGCGGCCCCATCGTCACTCTGACGCACTGAGCTAAAAAAATAGTGCTTATTAATTAGGCAGGGAATCGGTTAAAATAGCAGGTTCCTCCGTCCATTCCAGGTTCCTCAGTGCAAATCGGCCCTCACATTCTGCGCAATAACGTTTTCGTCGCTCCCATGGCGGGCGTGACGGATCGGCCTTTCCGCCAGTTGTGCAAGCAGTTGGGGGCAGGCTACGCCGTGTCGGAGATGGCGGCGTCGAATCCGCGCCTGTGGGCAACGGAAAAAAGCTCGCGGCGTACGGACCACGAAGGCGAAATGGAGCCGAAAGCCGTGCAGATTGCCGGCGCCGATCCGCAAGACCTGGCCGACTGCGCCAAGTTCAACGTGGACCGGGGCGCGCAGATCATCGACATCAACATGGGTTGCCCCGTCAAAAAGGTGTGCAACAGCTGGTGCGGTTCGGCCCTGCTGCAAAACGAAAGCCTGGTGGAAAAAATCTTGCACGCCGTCGTCAATGCCGTCGACGTGCCCGTCACCCTGAAATTTCGCACGGGCTGGAACCGCGAAAACAAGAACGCCTTGAAAATCGCCCGCATCGCCGAGCAAGCCGGCATCCAGATGCTGACCCTGCACGGCCGTACGCGCGCCGATGGCTACAAGGGCGATGCCGAATATGAAACCATTGCCGCCGTGAAAGCATCGGTGGGCATTCCCGTGGTGGCCAACGGCGACATTACCAGTCCGGAAAAGGCCCGCTTTGTGCTCGATCAAACGGGCGCCGATGCCGTCATGATCGGCCGCGCGGCGCAGGGCCGGCCGTGGATTTGCCGTGAAATCGACCATTTTTTGCGCACCGGCACTTTGCTGCCGGCGCCGTACGTGGATGAAGTGCGTAGCCTGATGGATGAGCATTTGCGCGCCCATTACGCGTTTTACGGGGAATTTCTCGGCGTGCGCACGGCGCGCAAGCACATCGGCTGGTATGTGAAGGATCTGGAAGGCGGCGAAGCGTTCCGGCAGCAAATGAACTTGCTGGAGTCGACGGACGCGCAGTTGCTGGCCGTCGATCAATTTTTTGAGTCGCAATGGAAATTTGGCGAACGGTTACAATACCGCCTCTCCGAATCCAGTGAAAGTGGCCTGATCGATGTGATCAAACCGATGGCCACGGCAGCATGAACAGATAGCAACAAGCAGGGTAGTCAGTTGTCGGCAGTACAAGGGCGAGCGCCTATACAGAGCGTCATGCAATATTAATTACAACACCGAGGCAAGAGGGCAGCACGCGGACCGCATGAGCGGCGCGGTGCCGGATGGCCAGGTGTTCAGCCGGTTGAAGCATACAAATGAGCAAAGAAAGCATTCAGGAAGTCGTACAGAAAAGTCTAGAAGATTACTTCAATGACCTGGGCGAACAGCAAGCATCGAATATCTACGACATGGTCGTGCTGACCGTGGAAAAGCCCATCCTGGAAGTCGTGATGACACGCGCCGATGGCAACCAGTCGCACGCCGCGCAGATGCTGGGCATCAACCGCAATACCCTGCGCAAGAAATTGCAGGAGCACGGTTTGCTGTAATGCCGGCATGCAAGTGACGCCAAGATTTGAATCCGCCGCAGCGGGCCCAGCCTGATAGCTGACCGCTGTGCCATTCGCCAAGAACACTTAACCACCTAGCCACAGCCATGATCAAACAAGCTCTCCTCTCCGTTTCCGACAAGACCGGCGTTCTCGAATTCGCCCGCGCCCTGTCCGCCCTCGGCGTCAACCTCCTGTCCACGGGTGGCACCGCCAAATTGCTGGCAGACAACGGTGTTCCTGTGACGGAAGTTGCCGATTACACGGGTTTCCCGGAGATGCTCGATGGCCGTGTGAAGACCCTGCACCCTAAAGTGCACGGCGGTATCCTGGCGCGCCGCGATTTCCCTGAACATATGTCGAAACTGGTCGAGCACGATATGCCGACCATCGACATGGTGGTGGTCAACCTGTACCCGTTCCAGGGCACGGTCGCCAAGGCCGATTGCACTCTGGAAGACGCGATCGAAAACATCGATATCGGCGGCCCGACCATGCTGCGTTCGGCAGCCAAGAACCACAAGGACGTGGTCGTCATCTGCGATCCGACCGACTACGACGCGGTGCTGGCGGAAATGCGCTCGGTCGACGGCAAGGCAGGCGACGTCAGCTATGACACCAAGTTCATGCTGGCGAAAAAAGTCTTTGCGCACACGGCGCAATACGATGGCGCCATCACCAACTACCTGACGAGCCTGGGCCCGACGAAAGTGCACGCCGAGCGCGGCGCTTATCCGCAAATCCTGAACGTGGCCTTTGAAAAAGTGCAAGACATGCGCTACGGTGAAAACCCGCACCAGAGCGCCGCCTTCTACCGCGACCTCGTCACCACCGACGGCGCGCTGGCCAACTATCGCCAGCTGCAAGGTAAGGAATTGTCGTACAACAACATCGCCGACGCTGATGCTGCCTGGGAATGCGTGAAGAGCATGGGCGGCTTCGAGCAGAGCGCCGCTTGCGTCATCGTCAAGCACGCGAACCCATGCGGCGTCGCCCTGGGCAAGAATGCGGCCGAAGCGTATGCGCGCGCCCTGCAGACGGACCCGACCTCGGCATTTGGCGGCATCATCGCCTTCAACACGGAACTCGATGGCGCCACCGCTGGCGAGATCGCCAAGCTGTTCGTCGAAGTGCTGATCGCCCCGTCGTTCTCCGCCGAAGCGAAACAGATTCTGTCGAGCAAGCAAAACGTGCGCATGCTGGAAATCCCGCTGGGCAGCGGCGTGCACGCCATGGACTTCAAGCGCGTCGGTGGCGGCTTGCTGGTGCAATCGCCGGACGCGAAAAACGTCGGTATCGGCGACTTGCGCGTGGTCAGCAAACTGCAGCCAACGCCGCAGCAACTGGCCGACCTGATGTTCGCCTGGAAAGTGGCGAAATTCGTCAAATCGAACGCCATCGTCTTCTGCGGCAATAACATGACGCTGGGCGTGGGCGCAGGCCAGATGAGCCGCATCGACTCGGCCCGCATCGCTTCCATCAAGGCGCAAAACGCCGGCCTGAGCCTGACCGGTTCCGTCGTGGCGTCGGACGCCTTCTTCCCGTTCCGTGATGGCCTGGACGTCGTCGTTGACGCGGGCGCGACCTGCGTCATCCACCCGGGCGGCTCGATGCGCGACCAGGAAGTGATCGATGCGGCGGACGAGCGCGGTGTCGTGATGTTGTACACGGGTACGCGTCATTTCCGTCATTAATAAGGCGGCCTAAACCTACTGCGCGGCGCGGGGCGCGGCCTGCGATGCTCACTGTGCTCTAGCACAGTTGCGCTTCTCGGCCACGCCGCATCGCCGCTCGCTACGGTTTATCCCACCTTATTGAAAGGTGGTCAAACGGCAGGCACCGGTTATTCACCGGTGCCTGCCGTATTCATTATAGAATCTGGCGATGATTATTCTTGGCATCGATCCTGGCCTGCGCACGACCGGCTTTGGGGTCATTGAAAAACTTGGCAACAAGCTGCGCTATATTGCGTCGGGGACCGTCAAGACGGGTTCCGAAGGGGAATTGCCGCCGCGCCTGAAGGTCATCCTGCGGGGCGTGAGCGAAATCGTCGGCACCTACCAGCCCGATTGCGCGGCCATCGAAAAAGTGTTTGTCAACGTCAATCCCCAATCGACCTTGCTGCTGGGCCAGGCGCGTGGCGCGGCCATTTGCGCGCTCGTCCATGCTGACCTGTCGGTGGCCGAGTACACGGCGTTGCAAGTGAAGCAGGCCGTCACGGGCCACGGCAAGGCGGCCAAGGAGCAGGTGCAGGACATGGTGTCGCGGCTGCTGTCCTTGCCCGGCTTGCCCGGCTCGGATGCGGCCGATGCCCTGGGCGTGGCCATTTGCCATGCCAACAGCATCGATGCGCTGGCCATGCTCGGCGCGCTGGCGCCGCAACTTCAGGGTTTGCGCATGAAGCGCGGCCGTTTAGTTGGATAATCACTCTGAAATTTAACATTAGGAACACGCGATGATAGGCCGTCTCTCCGGTATTTTGCTTGAAAAGAATCCGCCACAATTGCTGGTCGATTGCCAGGGCGTCGGCTATGAAGTCGACGTGCCGATGAGCACCTTTTATAACTTGCCCCATGTGGGCGAAAAAGTCGTGCTGTTTACGCACCAGGCCATCCGCGAAGATGCGCATTTGCTGTTTGGCTTTGGCAATACGGCCGAGCGGGCCGTGTTCCGCCAGTTGATCAAGATCACGGGCGTGGGCGCGCGCATGGCCTTGTCGATTCTCTCCGGCATGACGATTGCCGACCTGGCGCAAGCGATCACCTTGCAAGATTCCGGCCGTCTGGTCAAAGTGCCGGGCATCGGCAAGAAGACGGCGGAACGGCTGTTGCTGGAATTGAAGGGCAAGATCGGTGCCGATCTTGGTCCGCTGGGCGCGCACGCGGCGCCGGACGCGCAATCGGATATCCTCAACGCATTGGTCGCGCTCGGCTATTCGGACAAGGAAGCGCTGGCCGCCGTGAAGAACGTGCCGGCCGGTACCGGCGTGTCGGACGGCATCAAACTGGCGCTGAAAGCGCTGTCGAAAGGCTGATAGGGCATGAGCATCCAGACCGACAGCTTCACGGAACAGCGCATCATCGACGCGGCGCCCATCTCGCACAATGAAGAGGCGATCGAACGGGCCTTGCGTCCCAAGCAGCTCGATGAGTATGTAGGACAGGAAAAGATCCGCGACCAGCTCGAGATTTTCATCACGGCCGCGCGCCAGCGCAAGGAAGCGCTCGACCACACCTTGCTGTTCGGCCCGCCGGGCCTGGGCAAGACGACCCTGGCGCACATCATCGCGCGCGAAATGGGCGTCAACTTGCGCCAGACTTCCGGTCCCGTACTCGAGCGTCCAGGCGACCTGGCGGCGATCCTGACGAACCTGGAAGCGAACGACGTTCTGTTCATCGATGAAATCCACCGGCTGTCGCCGGTCGTCGAGGAAATTTTATATCCGGCGCTTGAGGATTATCAGATCGATATCATGATCGGCGAAGGCCCGGCCGCCCGTTCCGTGAAACTCGATCTGCAACCGTTTACATTGGTCGGCGCCACCACGCGCGCCGGCATGCTGACCAACCCGCTGCGCGACCGCTTCGGCATCGTCGCGCGCTTGGAGTTCTACAACACGGGCGAATTGACGAAGATCGTCACGCGCAGCGCCGCCTTGCTGAAAGCGCCGATCGATCCGGAAGGCGCGCACGAAATCGCCCAGCGCGCGCGCGGCACGCCGCGCATCGCCAACCGCTTGCTGCGCCGCGTGCGTGACTTCGCGGAAGTCAAAAGCAATGGCGAGATCACCAAGGTGGTGGCCGACCGCGCGCTGGCCATGCTCGACGTCGATTCCGCCGGCTTCGACGTGATGGACCGCAAGCTGCTTGAAGCCGTGCTGTTCAAGTTCGGCGGCGGCCCCGTCGGCATCGGCAACCTGGCCGCCGCCATCGGCGAAGCGGCCGATACCATCGAAGACGTGCTGGAACCGTATCTGATACAGCAAGGTTTCCTGCAGCGCACGCCGCGTGGCCGTGTCGCCACGCCGGCCGCCTATTTGCACTTCGGCGTCAGCGCACCGCGCATTGGCCCGGGCGGCGAAGCGTGGGAACTGTGATGGCGCAAGAAGGTATGCCGGGTATGCAAATCTGGATCGACGCGGACGCCTGTCCCGTCGTCATCAAGGAAATCCTGTACAGGGTCGCCGACCGCCTGGAGTTGCCGCTCATCCTGGTCGCCAACCAGGGCTTGCGCGTGCCGCCCTCGCGTTTCATCCGTACCGTGCAAGTGCCGTCGGGCGCCGACGTGGCCGACCAGGAAATCGTGCGGCTGTTGAATCCGGGCGACCTGGTCATCACGGGCGACATTCCGCTGGCCGCCGACGTGCTGACCAAGGGCGGTTTTGCGCTGAACCCGCGCGGCGAGTTTTACACGAAGGACAATATCGCCCAGCAACTGACGATGCGCGCCTTCATGGAAGAATTGCGCAGCGGCGGCGTGGACACGGGCGGCCCGGCCGCCTTCAGCCAGTCCGACCGTCAGCAGTTCGCCAACAGCCTGGACCGGCACCTGAGCAAGCATCACCGCAAGCCGGCGCCAGCGCAGTAATCTGTGGACGAAAAAAAACCGGCGCAAGCCGGTTTTTTACGTGCATCTAACTTAGAGTGCAACTTTTTTCGTGCCCACCACTTCCACCGTGACGCGGCGGTTCTTGACGCGGCCGGCGGCACTCGTGTTGTCGGCCACGGGCTGGGTTTCTCCCTTGCCTTCCGTGTAGACACGGTTCGTTTCCACGCCTTGCGCCACCAGATAGGCCTTGACGGCTTCGGCGCGGCGATGCGATAGTTTCTGGTTGTAGGCGTTCGGGCCGACGGCATCCGTATGGCCGACCGTGACGATGACTTCCAGATCCATGTCCGACAACTGGCCCAGCAACTGGTCCAGCGCCGCCTTGCCTTGCGGCTTGAGCGTCGATTGATCGAAATCAAACAGCGCTTCGGAAGCAAACGACACTTTTTCCGACACGGGTGCTGGCGCCGGTGCTGCCACGATGACGGGCGCCGGCATGGCGACGACAGGGGCAACTTCGGGCGCCGGTTGGTAGGCAGGCGTGGCGCTGGCCGGGCGGCCCAGTTTATACACGAGGCTGACGGAGTACAGGTCCGCATCGCCGCGGTTGCCCACGGCGTCGTTCAGGCGATAACGCTCGACTTCGCCGCGCAAGGCCAGTGCTTCGCTGAACTTGTATTCCAGGCCCAGGCCCAGCTTGGCGTTGAGCTTGCGCTCGCTGGCATGGGTATTGGTCGAACCCAGCAGGCGGTTGCCGCTGAACTCCGTGTTGGTCTTGGTGTAGTGCATGCCGACACGGCCCAGCAACGAGAGCCGCTGCGACAGCGGCAGCTGGCCCAGCAAGTCCAGGTTCACGCCGCGAAAGGCCGCTTGCCCGTTCAGCACGCCGTTGCCGCTGGTGGTCGACTTGAAGTCGAACTTGCCCAGGTCAAAGTAGCCGGCTTCCACGGCGAAATACTGGTTCAGCTGGCGGCCGACAAACAGTTTATAGCCCGTGTCGCGCTGGTCCTTGGTAAAACCGGTGACGGTTTCGCTGTTGGCGGCCAGGCTGGCGCGCAGGCGCGGCTCGTCGATGTTGGCGCGCGACTGGCCCACGCCCGCGCCGATGTACCAGGCGCTGTTGGCCCAGTCCGGGTTGATGAAAGTGTTGTCCTGCGCCTGCGCCGATTGCGCCGCCAGCAAGGCGCCGGTCATGACGCTCAGGGCGCCCAGTGTGTGTGCGATAGTCATGGTCATGTCCCGGTTATTTGGTGATCTGGTTGTTGCGCAGGGTAACGGCGGCGGCCGTCAGCACGCGGCCATTGAGCAGGGTCGTGTTGTCGCCCACCGTGATGGCGGCCGATTCGCCCAGGATATTGCCCTTGAAGACGCTGTTCGCGGCCAGGGTGGTGGGGCCGACTGGCAGCCAGCTGACGTTGTCGGCCGTGGCGCCGTTGTTCAGGGCAACCACCGAATTGACGGTCGAGTTCAAGGTCAGCGCCGTGCGGAAGATGTACACGCCGGGACCGTTCAGTGTCAACGTACCGGTGATGCTGATGGCGCCGGCATAGCAATACACGCCGGGACCGAAGGTCTGGCCACCGAGATCGATGCCGCCGGCAAAGCTGACGTCGCAGCTGCGGCTGTTGCCGTCCGTGATCGCCGCTTGCAGATCCGTCATGGCGCCGGCCAGGATGGCGCCCGACTTGTAGTTGGTAAAACCAGCTGCCTGGGTCGGATCGACCGTTTGCGACGGTGAGCCGACGTCGCCCGTGACCAGGGTCGTGCCGCCCGAATTGTTCGTGATCGAGGTGCCGGCCAGCACGCCGAACGGTGCCGCGCGGCCCAGGATGATCGGGTTCAGGACGGGTGGGATGGCGACGGCCGTGACAGTCAGCAGCGCGCTGCCCGACTGGCCGCCGGCTGTGGCGGTAATGTTGCTGGTGCCGACAGCGATGCCGGTGGCAACGCCCGTGTTCAGTACGCTGGCGTTGGCAACCGTGCCCGAGGTCCAGGCGGCGCCGTTGGTGATGATGGCGTTCGAGCTGTCCGAATACGTTGCGGTGGCAACGAATTGTTGGGTGGCGCCGACAGCGATGCTGGCGGTGGCTGGCGTGACGGCGATGCTGACCAGGGTAATGGCGGGCACGGTGACGGTGGTGCTGGCCGTCTTGCCGTTGAAGCTGGCATTCATGACGCTGCTACCAAAGGCAACGCCGGTGACGAGGCCGCCGCTGGCGACGGTGGCCGAGGCTGGCGTGGCGGACACAAAGCTGCTGCCGGACGTGACGTCAGCGCTGCTGCCATCCGAATACGTGGCAAGCACGGCCAACTGGCGCGTCGCGGCGACGGGGATGATCGGGTTTTGCGGCGTGACGGCGATCGACAGCAAGGTCGCTGGCGAGACGGTCAACTGAGCCGCTGCGCTCTTGTCGCCAAACGCGGCGCTGATGCTGCTGCTGCCGGCGGCGATGCCGGTGCTCAAGCCTGTGGCGGCATTGACGGTTGCGTTGGCCGGCGTGGCCGACGTCCAGGCCGACTTGGCGCTGACGTCTTGCGAGGAGCCGTCGCTATACGTGGCGATGGCCGTGAATTGCTGGCCCGCGCCGATGGCGACCGTGGCCGTGGCTGGCGTGACGACGAGGCTGGACAGGGTAGCGCCCGGCAAGCCGAGGATGGGATCGCGCCCCTGGTCACCGCCGCCGCAGCCGGCGAGGGCGGCCATGGTCAGCAGACCTGCCGAGACGAGCAGCGGGGTCAGATATCGCTTGAAGAGATTCATATAGTTCCTTTGTGCATGGCAGTCATTGCCGGGCATCCGCGGATGGGGTCATCCGGCAGAGCCATGCCGCCTGTCGCTACAGGGCGATGGCGTCACAGGCATGCACTATTTCATTTAGGAAACTTCAAGTATGTTCGGTGGCGCGCATAGCTGGTCTTTGGCTGCGAATGGGTTCGAAAGGGACCGATTCGGCCTGAAAAACAACGCCAGTGTGCGCAAGACAGGCGCAAAAAAGCCGGCGCATGGCCGGCTTTGACAGGGCGGGGTGGTTGCTTACTCTTCGCGCACCCACGTCTGCGAGCGGCCAAACATCGGCACGCCGACATAGCCGCGCACTTGCAGCTTGGTGCCGCCTTCAATCAGTTCGGCCTTGCTCTTGTAGACCTTGCCGGTGGCCGGGTCCGTGATCTCGCCGCCCGTCCATTCCTTGCCGTCATATTTCAGACCGGACAGGATCACCAGGCCGATGATGGGCTGGTCCTTGTTGGCGCCCGCGCACTTGTCGCACTTGGGATTTTGATCTTCATTCGGGGCACGGAACAGCTTGTCGATCTTGCCTTGCAAGACGCCGTTGTTTTCCGTGATGACGACGAGGGATTTTGGCTTGCCGCTGGCGTCGTCGATGGTTTTCCACGTGCCCACGGGGGTATAGTTGCCATCGCGCGCGGTGGCGCTGCCGGCGATGGCCAGGGCGGCCACCAGTACGCTTGCTTTGAATACTTTATGCATCGCTAGTCTCCATTGGTTTTTTGATCGTGTCACGAACAGTTATATACCAAGGCAAGACCAGCAGTGCTGCGCGGCGTCACTGGGACGGCCGCGCAATCCTTCCAAACTTGCCTTATGCGCTGGCTAGTTTAGCAAACTGTTCGCGCAGTTTTTCAATTGTCGCCGAAAAACTGAGCAAACGCTCGTTTTCTTGCGCAACAATGGCGGCCGGTGCGCGCGCGACAAAGCTTTCATTGCCCAATTTGCTGTTGACTTTGGCAATTTCCGCTTCGATGCGGGCGATTTCCTTGCCCAGGCGTTCACGTTCGGCAGCCACGTCGATTTCCACTTTCAGCATCAGCTTGGTGGTGCCGACGATGGCGACGGCCGCTGGCGAGTCCGGCAGCGCATCGACGATCTGCACTTCCGCCAGTTTGCCCAGCGACTGGATGTACGGTGCGTACGACGCCAGCGCGGCCTTTTCAGTGGCATTGCCCGCTTCGACGATCAGCGGCACGCGCACGGAAGGCGAGATCTGCATTTCGCCGCGCAGGTTGCGCGTCGCGTCCGTCAAGGCTTTCAGTTGCTGCATCCAAGCTTCCGCGCTTTCATCGATCTTGTCGGTGTTGGCGATCGGATACGGTTGCATCATGATGGAATCACCCTCAGCTTTGAGCGTTTTGCCAGCCAAAGGCGCCACCGTCTGCCACAGGGCTTCCGTGACGAAGGGGATGATCGGATGGGCCAGGCGCAGCACCACTTCCAGCACGCGCAGCAAGGTGTGGCGGGTGGCGCGCTGCTGGCCTTCCGTACCTTGCTGTACTTGCACCTTGGCTACTTCCAGGTACCAGTCGCAATACTCGTCCCACACGAATTTGTAGATCGATGCGGCGATATTGTCGAAACGGAAGTCTTCAAAGCCCTTGGCCACGTCCAGTTCCGCCTTTTGCAGCAGGGAAATAATCCACTTGTCCGCTTGCGACAGGTCGGCGTCATTTGGCGTGCAATCCTTGCCTTCCGTATTCATCATGACGAAACGGGTGGCGTTCCACATCTTGTTGCAGAAGTTGCGGTAGCCTTCGCAGCGGCCCAGGTCGAAATTGATGTTGCGGCCCAGCGAGGCATAGCTGGCCATGGTGAAGCGCACGGCGTCCGTGCCGTAGGCCGAAATGCCTTCCGGGAATTCCTTGCGCGTCGCCTTGGTGATCTTTTCCGCGTCGCGCGGGTTCATCAGGCCCGTGGTGCGCTTGACGATCAAGCCTTCCAGGTCGATGCCGTCGATCAGGTCGATCGGGTCCAGGGTGTTGCCTTTCGACTTGGACATTTTTTGCCCCGTCGAATCGCGCACCAGGCCGTGCACGTAGACGGTTTCAAACGGTACCTTGCCCGTGAAGTGCGCCGTCATCATGACCATGCGCGCCACCCAGAAGAAGATGATGTCGAAACCCGTCACCAGCACGGATGATGGCAGGAACGCCTTCATGTCCGGCGTTTCTTCAGGCCAACCCATGGTCGAGAACGGCACCAGGGCGGACGAGAACCACGTGTCGAGCACGTCGTCGTCGCGCTTCAAGGGGCCCGTGCTGCCGGCCGCCTGCGCCTTGGCTTGTGCCTCGGCTTCCGTCTTGGCAACGAAGATATTGCCGGCGTCGTCGTACCACGCCGGGATTTGATGGCCCCACCACAGCTGGCGCGAGATGCACCAGTCCTGGATGTTGTTGAGCCATTGGTTGTAGGTGGTGCTCCAGTTTTCCGGCACGAACTTGATTTCGCCGTTGGCGACCTTGTCCAGCGCCGTTTCGGCGATCGACTTGCCTGGGAAGAACGTGCCTTCCGGGGCTGGTTTGCTCATGGCGACAAACCACTGGTCCGTCAGCATCGGCTCGATGACGACGCCCGTGCGGTCGCCGCGCGGCACCATCAGCTTGTGCGGTTTGACCTGTTCCAGCAAGCCTTGCGCGTCGAGGTCGGCGACGATCTGCTTGCGCGCGGCAAAGCGGTCCATGCCGCGGTAGGCTTCCGGCGCGTCGTCGGTGATCTTCGCGTCCAGCGTCAAAATAACGATCTGCGCCAGTTTGTGGCGCTGGCCGACGGCGTAATCGTTCATGTCGTGCGCAGGAGTAATCTTCACGCAGCCCGTGCCGAATTCCTTGTCGACGTATTCGTCGGCGATGATGGGGATTTCGCGGTCGCTCAAAGGCAGTTTCAGCATCTTGCCCACCAGCGGCAGGTAGCGCTCGTCCGTCGGATCGACTGCCACGGCCACGTCGCCCAGCATGGTTTCAGGACGCGTGGTGGCCACCGTCAGGAAACCACTGCCGTCGGCCAGCGGGTACTTGATGTACCACATGGAACCGTCTTCTTCTTCGGACACCACTTCCAGGTCGGACACAGCCGTGCCCAGCACGGGATCCCAGTTCACCAGGCGCTTGCCGCGGTAGATCAGGCCTTGCTCGAACAGGCGCACGAAGACGTCGGTGACGACTTTCGAGCGCGGCTCGTCCATCGTGAAGTATTCGCGCTGCCAGTCGGCCGAGGCGCCCAGGCGGCGCATCTGGCCGGTGATGATGGAACCGGATTTTTCTTTCCATTCCCACACTTTTTCCACGAACTTCTCGCGGCCCAGGTCATGGCGCGAAATCTTTTGCGCGTCCAGCTGGCGTTGCACGACGATTTGCGTGGCGATGCCCGCGTGGTCGGTGCCGGGAATCCAGGCCGTGTTGTGGCCCAGCATGCGGTGGTAGCGGGTCAGGCCATCCATGATGGTCTGGTTGAACGCATGGCCCATGTGCAGGGTGCCGGTGACGTTCGGCGGCGGCAACTGGATGCTGAAGGAAGGTTTTCCGGCATCGAGGGTGGCGGTGAAGTAACCGCGCTGTTCCCACTCGGTGCGCCAGAATTGTTCAATGTCGGCGGGCTCGAAAGACTTGGCTAATTCCATGATTTGGCGTGTGATTGGCAAAAGGAACCATTATAAGGGGTGCATAAAGCATGCGCAGCAAATAGCGGGCCTGGATGGCCCGAAAAGCCGCGCACGATTGCGCAATATTGCTGCATTGTATTTTTTCTAAGCTATCATCTTTGCAACATTATTTGAAAGTTTAGGTAATCATGAAAAAATTGTGGCAATTGGCCGTGCTCGGCGCCGGATGGGCTGCCGGGGGCGCGTACGCCGGCGTTCCGGAGGGGATGGCGGCTCTGCAGGATGGGCGCTGCAGCAAGGCCGTGGCGCAATTGCGCGGACCGGCGCAAGGTGGCAATGTCGAGGCGCAAAAGGTCCTCGCCGATATCTACATGGGCGAGAAAGGATGCCGGGACGTGGAGCGCAGCGAGGTCGAAGCGGAGCGCTGGTATCTGCTGGCGGCCAAGGGCGGCGATCGCGCCGCGCAGGAGGCGCTGGTTTTCATGTATGCATACGCGCCGGGCCGCATGCTCAATCCATCGCGCGCGCGGCCCTGGTTGGGCGTCATGGCCGCGCAGGGGGAGGGCAAGCCGCTGCAGGACCTGGCACAAATGTATGAGCGGGGCGAAGGCGGGCCGGTCGACCGGGTGCTGTCGTATGCGCTCAACCTGCTGGCGCTGCAAGACAAGGAGTGGAGCGGTGCGGCCGCGATGGAGAAGTCCCTGCCGGCGCGCCGTGGCAGGATGTCGCCGGACCAGGTCGACGAGGCCGTGCGCCTGGCCGGCCTTTGGCAGCGCGGCGCACCCTTGCCGACGACGTCGCAGACGGGACAGCGTTCGCCGCAGGATTGGTACCGCCGCGCCGCCGAGGGGGGCGACATGGAAGCCGCTTACCAGCTGGGCTTGCTGTGCTGGAAAGGCACGGGCGGCCTGGATGAAAAGCAGGCTGCCCGCTGGCTGCGCAAGGCCGCCGAAAGCGGCATTGCCAAGGCCCAGCTGCAGCTGGCCGTGCTGTATGGCGAGGAGGCGGGCGTGCCGCAGGACTATGTGCTCGCTTCCATGCTGAGCCAGTTGGCGGCGGCGGGCGGCGCGGCGGACGCCGGCGACGCCGTGGCCCGCTGGACAAAGAAACTGAATGCGGCGCAACAGGCCGAGGCGCAGCAGCTGGCGCGGGCATGGAAAGTGGGCATGCCGTTGCCGCAGGTCTCGGTGCATGGCATGGAACGCTTGATCAATTATGTGCGCGAGGCACGCAACAAGCTGCCGCCGACGCCAGAGGTGACGGCGCTGTTCAAGGCTGCCAAAGAGGGCGACGAAGCTGCCTTTGGCAAGCTGCTGGCCGGCGTCGCCGAGCCGGGCGCCTATGCGCTCGACAGGAGTCCCTTGCTGAACTATTTGATTTCGCCTCCATCGAGCATGTACAAAGCCGAAGCGGCATGGCTGAATGCGCAAACCCGGCAGGACGACGATCAGCAGCGACTGGCGCAGGCGCCGCTGCAGGCGCGCCGCCAGGCGCTGCGTGAGCAGTACGCCGCGCTGTTGCCCGCCAAGCTGCGCATGATGACGCTGCTGTTGCAACGCGGCGTGCCGCTCGGCGAAGGCGATACGCTTTACCACGCCGCACCGCTGCATCTGGCTGCCCTGTACGGCAATGCCGCAATGGTGCGCCTGTTGCTGGCGCATGGCGCCGATGTGCGGCAATACGGCGGCGAAAACCACACGCAGGCGCCGCTGGAATACGCCTTGCAGCAGGAGGATGCGGACATCTTGCCGGAATTGATCGACGCGAAAGAACGTACGGCCAGCATGATCGCCATGCTCGACGCAGGCGCGGGCCGGCCCTATTTGCTGGTAGACCAATACCTGGCAGAGAAAAAGGCCAAGAAAGGCGGGGCTGCGCAGCCAGCGGAACGGCCGCTGGCCGATTCTTTGCTATGGGGGCCCTTGCTGCGCCTGACGCGCGGCACCGAAGTGCTCGATAAAATGCTGGCCACCGGCACCACGCCAAATACTGATGAGCAGGAAAAGTCGCTGTACGCCTATGCCGCCGAAGCGGGCAACGCCGGCGCGCTGGACTGGCTCAAGCAGCGCGTGCCCCGGCATGACGCGAAGGGAAATGACCGCTGGCTCGACGCTGCGATGCGCGCCATGTACAACTACCAGCCGACGTCCGAGGACGTGCTGCGCCAACTGGTGGTGCCCGGCATGCCATGGCAGCAAGTCGGACCCGCCGCCGAAGTTTCTTACAAGGGACAGCAGGCGGCGCTCGATTCGCGGCGCCTGGAAAAGGAGACGCTGCTGTGGCATGCGGTGCGCAGCCAGCGGCACGACTGGGTCGCCCGCCTGGCCGCGATGGGCGCGCCCATCGCCACCGGCGGTTATCTGCCGCCCTTGCTGGCGGCCGTCGAAAATAGCGACGCGGCGATGGTCAAGCTGCTGCTGAGTCTGGGCGCCGATCCGCTGGGCGGGGAATTTCCCGTATTGAAGATGGCGCAGCAACGGGCGTCGACGCCGGAAAGTAAGGCGGTGCTGAGCTTGCTGAAGGCGGCCGCCGCGGCGCGCAAGCCTGCGGCCGCCGCACCGTTGCCGCAATAGCGTTTGCCTGGTCGGCATGCGTCATCTTGCCCGGCGACAACGCCGGGTTTTAGCGGCCTGGCGAGTCGTTTTCCTGCAACAGAACGGGGATCAAGGCGCTGCCGATGCTATAATTCTGGCCCCGGCGCCTCCTGCCCCATCCTTGCGGACGGCGCCAGCAGACGCGGTTGTATTTACGTTGCATATCCAGCACTCGTCCGCGTCTCAAGGCCAGCGCATCCGCGATGCCAGCCACCTTCAGAGCGTCCCCTTCGGGCCGGGCGCCTGAGCCACGCGCACCGCCAGCGGTGCACCATTCACGGCGGAATCAACGCGGCGCATCATTGCACGCCGCTGCCGCCACAGCTTAGCCAGGAATCTTGCTGCCTGGCCAGTCGTCTTTCGATACGGCACTCCCCAGCGCGCCTTTGGCGCCTGTGGCCGAGCCATGGCCGCGCGCTTTCCCGGTTTTGCCTTGACAAGGAAACCAGCATGAAAAAAATCTCGATCACCGTCGGCCTCGTGTCGACCATCGCCACCGTGGGCGCCTTGCCTGCGGCCCACGCCCAATCATCCGTTGATGTGTATGGCTTGATGGATGCGGGCCTGGTGCAGGAGGGTGGCGTCAGCAAGCTCACCAGCGGCGTGTCGGCCGGCTCGCGCCTGGGCTTGCGCGGCACGGAATCCCTGGGCAATGGCTTGCAAGCCGTGTTCACCCTGGAAGCGGGCGTCCTGAGCGACACGGGCCGCTCCGACCAGGCCGGGCAATTGTTCGGCCGCCAGGCGTTTGTCGGCCTCAACAGCCCACTGGGCATGCTGACCGTGGGCCGCCAGTACAATCTGCAAAGCCAGGCGCTGACCGACGTGGCCGATCCATTCGAAGGCGGCCTGGCTGGCGCGGCGACCAACCTGGCCGGCTATTCGGCCACGCGCATCGACAATACCGTGCGCTACACCTCGCCCGAATGGCGTGGCGTCACGGCCACCGTCATGTATGGTGCCGGCGAGCACACGGGGATTGTGGCAGATCAGCGTTCGCTGGGCCTGGCCCTCGGCTATGTCAACGGTCCGCTGACCCTGCGCCTGGCGCGCCAGAGCCGTGCCGGCGAACCGGGCAAGGCCGACGTGAACAACACGATTTTGGCCGGTAACTACAACTTCGGCGTGGCCACGGCGTTTGCCGGCTATGGCCGCAACACGGGCGACGGCAGCACCATGTTCTTTGCGGAAAACCCGTACGGCGCGGCGCAGGCGCCGGCCCAGTCGACGGACAGCCGCGACGCCATCGTCGGCGTGTCCGTGCCACTGGGCGCGACGACCTTGCTGGCCTCGTACGTGCACAAGGATGACCGTGACGCAGCCAACCGCGACGCGCGGCAGCTGGCCATCGGCGCCACGTATGCCTTATCCAAGCGCAGCAAGGTGTATCTTGCCTACGCGCATATCCGCAACCGCAACGACGCCGCCTACATGGTGGGCAATGCCACCGAAGTGGGCAGCGGCAACCGCGCCTTCAACGTCGGCCTGCGCCACGCGTTTTAAGCGGGCAACATGTTGCCTTCGCGCAGCAATGTTTCGAAGGCGGCGGCGGCCAGGGGGCGGCTGAACAGGTAGCCCTGCATCTGGTCGCAGCCGTGCTGGCGCAGGAAGGCCAGTTGCTGCGCCGTTTCCACGCCTTCGGCGATGACTTTCAGGCGCAGGCTGTGCGCCAGCGCGATGATGGCTTGCACGATGGCCGCGTCGTCGTTGCTGTGCGTGATGTCGCTGACGAAGGACTTGTCGATCTTCAATACGTCGATGGGGAAATGGCGCAAGTGCGCCAGGCTTGAATAGCCTGTGCCGAAGTCATCTATCGACAGTTGCAAGCCCAGCGTCTTGAGCTTGCCCATGGTGCTGATCGCCTGTTCCACATCCTGCATCATCATGCTTTCCGTCAGTTCCAGCTCGAGGAAACGCGCCTCCAGGCCCGTCACGGCCAGAATTTCCCGCACCGATTGCAGCAAGCCGCTTTGCCGGAATTGCCGGGCAGACAAATTCACTGCCAGGCGCAAGCCACCCAGTCCCTGCCGTTGCCATGCTTTTGCCTGCGCGCACGCCGTCTGCAGCACCCACGCACCGATGGGCACGATCAAGCCCATTTCTTCGGCCAGGTGGATGAAGTCGCCGGGCGCGATGGCGCCCAGGGTGGGGTGCTGCCAGCGCAGCAGCGCTTCCATACCGACGATCCTGCCGCTGTCGAGTTCCACCTGCGGCTGGTAAACGAGGTGGAACTGGCCACGTTCGAGCGCATGGCGCAATTCGCTTTCCAGGCTTAAGCGGGCCAGCATGCTGGCATTCATGGCCGGCGCGTAGCTTTGCCAATGGTTGCGTCCCTGCTCCTTGGCCCGGTACATGGCGATGTCGGCATGCTTGATCAGGGTTTCCGCGCTGTCGCCATCGTCGGGATAGGTGGCCACGCCCATGCTGCATGTAAGAAAGAATTCATGGCCGCCCACCTGCAGTGGCTGAGCCACCGTGTCCAGCACGCGCTGCAGGATGAGCTGGCCAGGTTCGCTGTTCGTGTGTTGCGGCAGCAGCAGGACGAATTCGTCGCCGCCCAGGCGCGCCACCGTATCGACTTCGCGCGTGGCGGCGCGCAGGCGGTCGGCGATCAGTTTCAGCAGGGTATCGCCCGCGTCGTGGCCCAGGGTGTCATTGACGAATTTGAAACGGTCGAGGTCGATGAACACCACCCACAGGGGCAGGGTGCTGCGGCGCGCCACGGCCATCGCCTGTTCCAACCGTTCGCGCAGCAGCAAACGGTTGGCCAGTCCCGTCAGGATATCGTGGCGGGACTGGAATTCCAGTTCCTGCTCGAAGCGCATGACGGTGCTGATGTCGTATTGCGCCACCACGAAGTGGCTGACGGCGCCATCGCCCTCGTCGCGCACGGGAGCGACGAACAGCTCGCTCCAGTAAGTACTGCCATCCTTGCGGAAATTGCGCACGATGGCCTTGCCTTCGCGCTGTTCGTGCAGGGCTGCGCTGATGGCGTGCATGTCCTGGCGCGCATGTTCCGGCCCCTGCAGATCTTCCAGGCGCTGGCCGATGACGTCGCCGGCCGCATAGCCGGTGATGCGTTCGAAGGCGGGATTGACGTATTCGATCAGGTAGCCCGGCGCGTCGGCGCTGCACAGGATGATGGCGTTGGCCGACACTTCGATGATGCGTTCGCGCAGGCGCAGCGACTTTTCATTGCGCATGCGCGCAGCGATATCCTCGGACAGGCGCAAATTGGCAAACTGCAGCGCCGCCGTGCGTTCGCCCGTGATGCGGGCAATGACCGAATTGCGCGACACCAGCTGATACACATAGGCTGCTGCCAGCAGGCTCGACAGCACTCCACCCAGCAGCACATACAGCGAGCCGCGATGGTTGGCGTCCAGGCCCATGCCTTTGGCCGGCAGCAGGGCGGCGCCCACGGTGTGCCCGCTGGCGTGGTACTGCAGCAGCAGCCGTGCGCTTTCCCCTTCGATCTGGCGCGCCGAGGCGTAGCACAGGGCCGTCAGGCACAACCCGAACGCCAGAGTGAGCAGGGCCGAGGTGGAAACGGAAATGGAAATGCGTTTGAAGAATGATTGCATGGTGAGTCCCGTGGCAGCGCCGGTGCCGATCCATGATCTGGCAGGCCGGGCAGTGACCGACTGTAGAGCGCAAGGCGAAATATCGTCCGTTCGCTACCGAACGGACGGCCATGCCGATAGGAAATATAGTCGGGTCACTGTGCCAGCGCTGTGTTACGCTGCACCACATGGCGCCCCTCGTTCGGACGCCTTTCAACTATCCCCTAGCTGACGACTGGAAAACAGGAAACCTGCCCATGTCGAGTCCGCATGCCCAGCTGCACAACCCGAATCAAAACCATTTGCTCGCCGCCATGCTCGACGCCGATTTTGCGCGCCTGGCCCCCCATCTGGAGCAAGTATCGATGCTGCTCGGTGACGTGATCTACGATTCGGGCGACAAGCTGCAGCATGTGTATTTCCCCACCACGGCCATCGTTTCCATTCACTACCTGCTGGAAAACGGCGGCTCGTCGGAAATTGCCGGCGTCGGCAATGAAGGCGTCGTGGGCGTGTCGCTGTTCATGGGCGGCAACTCGACGCCGAGCCGCGCCGTCGTGCAGACGGGCGGCGTCGGCTACCGGCTGAAGGCGCATTTGCTGATGGAAGAATTCGACCGCGCCGGTCCCGTCATGCGCTTGCTGCTGCGTTATACGCAAGCCTTGATCACGCAAATGTCGCAGACGGCCGTGTGCAACCGCCACCATACGGTGGAGCAACAATTGTGCCGCTGGCTGCTGCTGACCATGGACCGCCTGCCGAACCGCGAGCTGACCATGACGCAGGAGTTGATTGCCAACATGCTGGGCGTGCGCCGCGAAGGCGTGACGGAAGCGGCCGGGCGCTTGCAGACGCGGGGCTTCATTAGCTACCGTCGCGGCCATATTTCCGTGCTGGACCGCGCCGGCCTCGAAGGCCATGTGTGCGAATGCTATGGCGTGGTCAAAAAGGAATTCGCGCGCCTGTTGTCGGACGTGCGCCAGCGCCAGGCGCGCTGAATACCGCATCTTCTCTCTATCGTTGTCACAGCCCAGGCTACCTCATGCAATCTGTTGAAAACATTCCTCCGCGCGCGCCGTCGCGCTGGCCCATGGCGCTGGCGTTTTCGTTCAGCGCCATCGTGCTGCTGGCCATCGGCCTGCTGGCCTGGCGCGCGCCATTCGAAACGGCCTGCGTCATCGACGCGCTGGTCTTTTTGCTGCTGATGCTGCTCGTGGCGCTGTACCGGCGCACCCTGGCGGCCAGCCTGCCGCGCCAGCTGCTCAAGGCGGGCGCCTTGCAGGATGCGATTTTCAACAGCGCCAATTTCTCGTGCATCGCCACCGATGCGCAGGGCGTGATCCAGATTTTCAACGTGGGCGCCGAACGCATGCTCGGCTATGCGGCGAGCGATGTGGTCGACAGGCTGACGCCGGCCGGCATTTCCGATGCGCAAGAAATCGTCGCGCGCGCGGCTGCCCTCAGCGCCGAACTCGACAGGGTCATCACGCCCGGCGTGGAAGCGCTCGTGTTCAAGGCCACGCGCGGCATCGAAGACATTTATGAACTGACCTATATCCGCAAGGATGGCAGTCGTTTCCCCGCCATCGTCTCCGTGACGGCCTTGCGCGATGCGCAAAGCAAGGTCATCGGTTACTTGCTGATCGGCACGGACAACACGGCGCGCAAGCAGGTCGAGGCGGAACAGGCCTTGCTGGACCAGCGCCTGCAGGAGCAGCAGGCGTACACCCGTTCGCTGGTCGAGACCAACAATGCGGAGTTGAAGAAGGCGCGCCAGGTGGCGGAAAAGGCCAACCGCGCCAAGTCCGAATTCCTGTCGAGCATGAGCCACGAATTGCGCACGCCGCTCAATGCCGTGCTGGGCTTTGCGCAGCTGATGGCGTCCGATGTGCCGCCACCCACCGTGCCGCAGCAGCGCTCGATCGAACAGATCCTCAAGGGCGGCTGGTATCTCTTGCGTTTGATCAATGAAATCCTCGACCTGGCCATGATCGAATCGGGCAAGGTCACCTTGTCGCAGGAAGCCATGTCCTTGCTCGACGTGTTGCAGGATTGCCAGGCGATGATCGCGCCGCAGGCGGAAAAGCGCGGCATCCGCATGCAATTCCCCCGCTGCGGCGAAGCTTACTTCGTGCATGCGGACCGCACGCGCGTGAAACAGGTGATGGTCAACCTGCTGTCGAACGCCATCAAGTACAACCAGAGTGGCGGCGCCGTCACCGTCGACTGCAGCCAGCGTGGCGGCAAGGTGCGGGTCAGCGTGCGCGACAGCGGCGCCGGTCTCGATGCGGGCCAGGTGGCCCAGCTGTTCCAGCCCTTCAATCGCCTGGGACAGGAAAACAGCACGGAAGAGGGCACGGGCATCGGCCTCGTCGTCACCAAGCAGCTGGTCGAATTGATGGGTGGCACCATCGGCGTCGACAGCACGGTCGGCGTGGGCACCACGTTCTGGTTCGAGCTGGCCGCCAGCAGCGCGCCGGCCCTGGTGCTGGGCGATGGCGACGCGCTGCCGCAGGTGCAGGTGCCGCAGGAAAGCCAGCGCACCTTGCTGTACGTGGAAGACAATCCCGCCAATCTGGCGCTGGTGGAGCAATTGATCGCCCGCCGCAGCGATTTGAAATTGCTCACGGCCATCGATGCGCACCTGGGCATCGACCTGGCGCGCACGTATCAGCCGGACGTGATCCTGATGGACATCAACCTGCCCGGCATCAGCGGCTTTGGCGCCTTGCACATCCTGCATGACGACCCGCTGACGAGCCATATTCCCGTGATGGCCCTGTCTGCCAACGCCGTGCCGCGCGACATCGAGAAAGGCCTGGAAGCGGGCTTCTTCCGCTACCTGACCAAGCCGATCAAGGTCGTCGAATTCATGGATGCGCTCGACGTGGCCCTGCACCATGCGGCCGCGCACGGCCTGGCCGACGACATTCACGCAGTACGCTAATTCAGCATTTATTTTTAGGAATACCGCCATGCTTCAAGCCACCGAGATTCTGAACGCCAGCATCCTCATCGTCGATGACCAGGAGGCCAATGTCATGCTGCTGGAACAGGTGCTGCGCAATGCCGGTTATACGCGCATCACGTCCACCATGGACCCGCAAGCCGTGCAGGCGCTGCACCAGCAGCACCGCTACGACCTGATCCTGCTCGACTTGCAGATGCCCGAAATGGATGGTTTTGAAGTCATGGAAGGCTTGCGCGACATCGAAGCGGGCAGCTATCTGCCCGTGCTGGTGATCACTGCCCAGCCCGGCCACAAGCTGCGCGCGCTGCAAGCGGGCGCCAAGGACTTCGTCAGCAAGCCCTTCGACCTGGTGGAAGTAAAAACGCGCATCCACAACATGCTGGAAGTGCGCCTGCTGTACCAGAAGCTGGCCGAATACAACAAGTCGCTGGAACAGATGGTGGAAGAGCGCACGGCGGAGTTGCGCGAAAGCGAAGCGCGCTTCCAGCGCTTCACGGAACTGTCGTCCGACTGGTACTGGGAACAGGATGCGCAGGGCAACCTGACGCGCTTTTCCGGCCCCGTGGCTGAAATGCTGGGCATCGGCAGCGAGGAAGAGCCGCAGCGCTGGAATGCCACCGAGCGCGCCTTACTCGACGCAAAAATTGCCGCGCGCGAACCGTTTCTCGATTTCATCTACAGCCGCGCCAACCTCGACGGCAGCACGCAGTATCTGCAAGTGAGCGGCGAGCCGATGTTCGACAATGGCAGCCGCTTCATCGGCTACCGCGGCATCGGCCTCGATGTCACGGAGCGCCATCGCATTGCCTGATTTATACTGGCTGCTATCCATATCCACAAGGAAAGCATCATGGCTGATAAATTACCACCGCAATACTGGTTCCCCGCCAAGACCTATGGCTGGGGCTGGGGCTTGCCCATCACGTGGCAAGGCTGGCTGGTCTTTTTGAGCGCGCTGGCGCTGTTCGCCTGCGGCGCCTTCCTGTTCCCGCCGCAAACCATGCTGGTGGGCTACATCGTCTATGAAGTGGCCATCGTTGCCGCGCTCATTTTCATCTGCCAACTGAAGGGTGAACCGACCAGCTGGCGCTGGGGCAAGAAGAAGTAAGGGCGATGTACAAAGACGACACCTGCAAGAAATCATCTGGCCGCGCGGCGTGAACCGCGTATAATTGGCTCGCTGCCGCAAGGCGGCAAACGCTAGGGGTCCTGCATTTCGCTGTGGAAACACGGTGCAAGCGCGGGTGAGAAATACCCTCCGAACCTGATCTGGATAATGCCAGCGAAGGGAAGCTTTAGGATGAACGCACCCCGCTTTTCCGCGTGCGTAATTCCGAACCTCCTTAGCTGGCTCCAGGCTTAAAAATAGTCTAGCCAAGGAGCCAAAATGAACGCCAACCCGAAATTCCTCTCCGCCACCGCCACGGTCGACGAAGCCGCCATCGCGCCGCTGCCCAATTCGCGCAAGATCTATGTTGAAGGCAGCCGTCCCGACATCCGCGTGCCCATGCGCGAGATCAGCCAGTCCGACACGGAAGCGTCGTTCGGCGGCGAAAAGAATCCGCCGATCTACGTCTACGACACCTCCGGCCCGTACACGGACCCGGACGTGCAGATCGATATCCGCTCGGGCCTCGATACGCCGCGCCTGCCGTGGATCATGGAGCGTGCCGACACGGAAGAATTGTCCGGCCCGACCTCCGATTACGGTATCGCCCGCCTGGCGGACCCGAAACTGGCCGAGCTGCGTTTCAACTTGCACCGCAAGCCGCGCCGCGCCATTGCCGGCAAGAACGTGACGCAAATGCATTACGCGAGGCGCGGTATTATTACGCCGGAAATGGAATTCGTCGCCATCCGCGAAAACATGCGCCGCCAGGAATATTTGCGCGAGCTGAAAGCCTCCAGCCCCATGGGCGAGCGCCTGGCCGACCTGATGGGCCGCCAGCATCCGGGCCAGTCGTTCGGCGCCAGCATTCCGTTTGACATCACGCCTGAATTCGTGCGCGAGGAAATCGCCCGCGGCCGCGCCATCATTCCCGCCAACATCAATCACCCGGAAGTCGAGCCGATGATTATCGGCCGCAATTTCCTGGTGAAAATCAACGCGAATATCGGCAATTCCGCCGTCACCTCGTCGATTGGCGAGGAAGTGGAAAAGATGACCTGGGCCATCCGCTGGGGCGGCGACAACGTGATGGACCTGTCCACCGGCAAGCACATCCACGAAACGCGCGAATGGATCGTGCGCAATAGCCCCGTGCCGATCGGCACCGTGCCCATCTACCAGGCCTTGGAAAAGGTCAATGGCAAGGCCGAAGATTTAACTTGGGAAATCTTCCGCGACACCCTGATCGAGCAGGCCGAGCAGGGCGTCGATTACTTCACCATCCACGCGGGCGTGCTGCTGCGCTATGTGCCGATGACGGCCAAGCGCCTGACGGGCATCGTCTCGCGCGGCGGCTCCATCATGGCGAAATGGTGTCTGGCCCATCACCAGGAATCGTTCCTGTACACGCATTTCGAAGACATCTGCGAAATCATGAAGGCGTACGACGTGTCGTTTTCGCTGGGCGACGGCTTGCGCCCCGGCTCCATCTATGACGCCAACGACGAGGCGCAGCTGGGCGAACTGAAAACCCTGGGCGAGCTGACGCAAGTTGCGTGGAAGCACGACGTGCAGGTAATGATCGAGGGGCCGGGCCACGTGCCTATGCAGTTGATCAAGGAAAACATGGACTTGCAGCTGGAGCAGTGCGGCGAAGCGCCGTTCTATACGCTGGGGCCGCTGACGACCGATATCGCACCCGGCTACGACCACATCACCTCGGGCATCGGCGCGGCCATGATCGGCTGGTATGGCACGGCCATGCTGTGCTACGTGACGCCGAAGGAACACCTGGGCCTGCCCAACAAGGCCGATGTGAAAGACGGCATCATCACCTACAAGATTGCGGCGCACGCGGCCGATCTGGCGAAGGGCCATCCGGGCGCGCAAATCCGCGACAACGCCCTGTCGAAAGCCCGCTTTGAATTTCGCTGGGATGACCAGTTCAATATCGGCCTGGACCCGGACAAGGCGCGTGAATTCCACGATGAAACCCTACCCAAGGATTCGGCCAAGGTGGCGCATTTCTGCTCCATGTGCGGCCCGCATTTCTGCTCGATGAAGATCACGCAGGAAGTGCGCGAATACGCGGCCGGCATGGGCATCGCGGAAGACAAGGCGCTCAAGCAGGGCATGGAAATCAAGGCCATCGAATTCATCAAGAACGGCGCCGAGCTGTACCGCAAGGTCTGAAGGAGAGCGTGATGCCTGCATTGATATCCATCACGCTCAACGGCGCACCGCACAAGGTGCCGCCGGGGCAAACCCTCGATCAATTGATCGCCGCACTGTCGCTGGAAAACCAGGCGCTGGCGCTGGCCGTCAACCGCAACGTCGTGCCGCGCAAGGCGTGGCCGGGACAGGTCTTGCAGACGCAAGACCAGGTTGAGATCGTACGCGCCATCGGCGGCGGCTAGACTAAGGAAAAAGCAATGACAAGTAATAATAACAACGACGACCTGCTGACCATCGCAGGCAAACAGTATCAATCGCGCTTGCTGGTCGGTAGCGGCAAGTACAAGGATTTGCCGCAGACGCGCGAAGCGACGGATGCGGCCGAGGCGCAGATCATCACGGTGGCGATCCGCAGGGTGAATATCGGGCAAGACCCGAACGCGCCCAGCCTGCTCGATGTCGTGCCACCGGACCAGTACACGATTTTGCCGAACACGGCCGGCTGCTACAACGCGAAAGACGCCGTCTACACCCTGCAACTGGCGCGCGAGCTCTTGGGTGGGCGCAATCTGGTGAAACTCGAAGTGCTGGGTGACGAAAAGACCCTGTTTCCGCATATGCCGGAAACCTTGATTGCGGCCGAAGCGCTGGTCAAGGATGGCTTTGACGTGATGGTCTACTGCAGCGACGACCCGATCCAGGCGAAGATTCTGGAAGACATCGGCTGCGTGGCCGTCATGCCGCTCGCGTCCCTGATCGGCTCGGGCATGGGCATTTTGAATCCGTGGAACTTGTCGCTGATCATCGACCAGGCGAAAGTGCCCGTGCTCGTCGATGCCGGCGTGGGTACGGCGTCGGATGCGGCCATTGCCATGGAACTCGGTTGCGATGGCGTGCTGATGAATACAGCCATTGCCGGCGCGCGCGACCCCGTGCGCATGGCGCATGCGATGAAGCTGGCCGTGCGGGCCGGGCGCGAAGCATTCCTGGCGGGCCGCATGCCGCGCAAATTTGCCGCCTCGCCATCGTCGCCGATGGCGGGCCGCCTGGCGTGATGATGCCGATGCGCCACACTGTGCTCGTGTTTGCCGGCGCCGACCCATCGGGTGGCGCCGGCATCGCCGCCGATATCGTGGCCATTGCCGCGCAGGGCGCGCATGCCTTGCCCGTCATCACGGCTTTGACGGTGCAGGACAACGACAGGGTTTTTGGCGTGCAGGCGGTGGCACCGGAGCTATTGCGCCGGCAGGCGCTGGCGCTGATCGACAAGATGGCGATTCATGCCGTCAAGATCGGCATTCCCGGCAGCGCCGCGAATGCGGCCGTCATTGCGCAGCTGATCGCGCAAATGCGGCAGGCGCGGCCCGATTTGCCCGTGGTGCTCGACCCCGTGCTGGCCAGCGGCCATGGCGACGTGCTCAGCCGGGACGACGCCGTGCTGGCGCTGGCGCCCTTGTTGCCGGTGACGACCGTCATCGTACCGAACGGGCCGGAAGCGCTGGCCCTGGGTGGCGCAGAAAACCTGCGCACGCAAGGCTGTCGGAACGTGCTGGTGACGGGCGGCCATGGCGATGGCGAGACGATCGTCAACCGCTGGGTCGATGGTGAGGGCAGGGAGCGCGAGTGGCGCTGGCCCCGTCTTCCCGGCGAATTTCACGGCAGCGGCTGCACTCTGGCGTCCGCCATCGCGGCGCGCCTGGCATTGGGCCAGGCATTGCCCGAAGCGCTGGATCTGGCGCAACGCTATTGCCATGCGGCCTTGGCCGGCGCGTATGCGATTGCGCCAGGTCAACTCATGCCGCAACGATTCATTCAATAAGGAAAACATCATGCGTGGACTGTATCTGGTCACCCCGAACTGGGACGACACCGACCGCCTGCTCGACGTGAGCGAGCAAGCCTTGCAGGAAGGCGTGGCCCTGCTGCAATACCGCCACAAGAGCGCCGAGGCGGAGCAGCGGCGCGAACAGGCGGGCGCCTTGCTGGCGCTGGCCCGCAAATATGGCGTGCCTTTTATCATCAATGATTTTATCGAGCTGTGCGAAGAGCTCGACGCGGACGGCGTGCACGTGGGCGGCACGGATGCGTCCGTGGCGCAGGTGCGCGCGCGCCTGGGCACTGACAAGATCGTAGGCGCCTCGTGCTATGGCGACCTGGCCCTGGCAAGGACGGCCGAGGCGGGCGGCGCCAGCTACGTCGCCTTCGGCGGCTTTTATCCGTCGCTGGTAAAAAAATACCCGCTCACGACACCATTGGATATCGTGCTGCAAGCCAAGCGCGAGATCGCCTTGCCCTGCGTGGTGATCGGCGGCATGACGCCGGAGAACGCGGCGCCGCTGGCCGCGCGCGGCGCCGACATGGTGGCGGCCATCACTAGCGTCTATCAAGCGGACGATGTGGATATTGCGGTGCAGCAATTCAATCAATTATTTGCGGCATGAGCATGGGCGTGCAGGGCTGGTTTGGGGCAGTAATCGGCATATAATATGAGCATCATTCATTACCGAGGTCCCCCACCCATGAGTCAGCCAGCCGCCGCGAAACGCCTTATCCTGATCGTTGACGATGACCAGCTCCTGTTGGAATTCCTCGGCGAAGTCCTGCGCCATGCCGGCTATGAGACGGCCCTGGCCCATTCGGCCGAAGTGGCGCTGCAGCTGATCGCTCAGCGCGAGCCGGATCTGGCCTTGCTCGACATCCACATGCCGGGCATGTCCGGCCTGGAACTGGCCAAGCGCCTGCATGGCGAAACGGCCGTGCCATTCATGTTCCTGTCCGGCAGCGGCGACAGCGAATCGGGCAAGCAGGCGGCCGCCTACGGCGCGGTCGGTTACGTGGTGAAACCCGTCGATGAAGCCCGCTTGATGCCCGCCTTCGAAGCGGGCCTGGCGCGCGCCGATGAAATCCGCCAGCTGCGCCGTACCGAACTGAACCTGAACGCGGCCCTGGCTGCGGGCCGCGAAACCAGCCTGGCCGTGGGCTTGCTGATGGGCAAATTCCAGACGGACCGCAACACGGCTTTCGAAGTGCTGCGCGACCACGCCCGTTCCAGCCGCCGCAAGATCAATGAAATCGCCAGCCAGCTGTTGCTGGCCGAGGAAACCCTGAACGGCTTGCACGGCGCCTTCCTCAACCGCGCGAAAGCCAAGTAAACGTTTCAACCATACACAGGACACACATGAAAACCAAAGCAGCGATTGCATGGAAGGCCGGCGCGCCTTTGACCATCGAAGAAGTCGACCTGGCCGGCCCGCGCGAGGGCGAAGTACTGGTCGAAATCAAGGCCACCGGCATTTGCCACACCGATTACTACACCCTGTCGGGCGCCGATCCGGAAGGCATCTTCCCATCGATCCTCGGCCATGAAGGCGCCGGCATCGTCGTCGACGTGGGGCCGGGCGTGAAAAGCCTGAAAAAGGATGACCACGTCATTCCCCTGTACACGCCGGAATGCCGCCAGTGCAAATTCTGCCTGTCGCAAAAAACCAATTTGTGCCAGTCGATCCGCTCGACCCAGGGCCGCGGCCTGATGCCGGACGCGACCTCGCGCTTTTCCATCGACGGTAAACCCATCTTCCACTACATGGGCACCTCCACCTTCTCCAACTACATCGTCGTGCCGGAAATTGCTCTCGCCAAGATCCGCGAAGACGCACCGTTCGACAAAGTCTGCTACATCGGCTGCGGCGTCACCACCGGCGTGGGCGCCGTGCTGTTTACGGCCAAGGTCGAGGCGGGCGCCAACGTGGTCGTGTTCGGCCTGGGCGGCATCGGCTTGAACGTGATCCAGGCAGCGAAAATGGTCGGCGCGGACAAGATCATCGGCGTCGACATCAACCCGGCCCGCCAGGACATCGCGCGCAAGTTCGGCATGACGCATTTCGTCAACGCCAACGAGGTGGAAAACGTGGTCGACACCATCGTGCAGCTGACGGACGGCGGCGCCGACTATTCGTTTGAATGCATCGGCAACACCACCACCATGCGCCAGTCGCTCGAGTGCTGCCACAAGGGCTGGGGCCAGTCCATCATCATCGGCGTGGCGGCGGCCGGGCAGGAAATTTCCACGCGTCCATTCCAGCTGGTGACGGGGCGCGTGTGGAAAGGTTCCGCTTTCGGCGGCGCGCGCGGCCGCACGGACGTGCCAAAGATCGTCGACTGGTATATGGAAGGCAAGCTCAATATCGACGATTTGATTACGCACCGTTTGAAGCTCGACGACATCAACCAGGGCTTCGACCTGATGAAGAGCGGCGAATCGATCCGCTCCGTCGTGTTGTACTAATATAAATACGCCGTACCACGGTGTTTTGCGGAGGCTGCGGCCTCCGTTTTTTTGGCTATGTCACCGTCAAGTGTGGGAATGCGCCCAACGTTGCTTTCAATAACGTTTCCGATGAACGGATGCGCCTGGCGTCGAGTATCCAGCGCCAGCCCAGGTAGTTCGGCAGGTAGCGCGTCGCCACGCCGTGAAAGGGCCGTAGCCATTCGCGCAAGCGGCTGTGATAGGCATTGACGTTCTGCACGTGGGCGGCCCCTCGCACACGGATGCCAGCGCGCAAGTTGACTGCTTGGTGGCTGATGCCCGCTTCCCTCGCAAAAGCCAGATAGGCGGCATGACCGTCGGTCACCAGCAGCACGTCCCTGTCGATAACGGGTAACAGGGAATGATGCAGCTGTGCCTTCGTCAACGCCCCTTTGCCCGTGACGAAATCGAGGGTCTGGCCCGTACGGTCGCGCGCTACCAGGATGCAAACCTGTTCATTGGAAATGCCGCGCTGATGGGCATGGCCGCCACGGCGGCGCGCCGGACGCGTCATCTGCCTGGATCCCTTTTCGGATTCCAGCACGTAGAGTTCATCGGCCTCGGCAATGCCATGCAGACAATGCGGCCGGTCCGTCTTTGCTACGCTGAGAAAACGGTGTCGCCAGCGAAACGTGGTGTTGCGGTGCAGTCCCAACTGCTGAGCGGCCTGGCGTACCGACCTGGAATCAAGCAGGCAATCCGCATAGTCGAGCCACAGCGATTTATGGCGCAAGTGCGCCAGCGGCGTGCCCGTCAAGGCATTGAATGTGCGCCCACAGGATACACAGCGGTAGCGCTGCAGGCCGTGCGCATGGCCATGCCGGTGCAGGTGACACGATTGGCAGGCGGGACAGCCCAGGCGTGCTTGCGTAGCGTTTTCAAGCAGCGTGACGGTCACATCGTGTGGCCCATTGCCACACAGCAAGGCTATTCCTGCCTGCCGCTGGCGTCGGTTCAACTGCGCAAACTGCGCGATAAAGCGTATCCATTCGGCTGGCTGCATGATCGGCTCCTGCATGGCGGGTATGCAGAGTCAGACAGCCCAGCCAAGGAAAGATTCAGGCAGATCCCCTATTTATCGATGACAGAGCCTTTTTTTTTGCCCGCTTGCCATCCATCGTCCATGTCTGCCATCCAGGCAGGTCTTTTTGCAGCCTGTCGCATCGCGCTGGAGCCGTGCTCCAGCCGCCGCTAAAGTCAATGCTCCACTACTTTTGCGACGAGGCAGCCATGTCCACTTCCCACCGTTTGATCCTCAGCCTGGCCGGTATCCTGCTTGGCGGCAGCGCGCTGGCCGTGCAGCCGCCGCAGCCGCCCGCGCCACCGGTTCCGCCAGCCGCGCCCAGCGTACAGGTCAGCCGTTCGCTCGAGAAGGGCGAAAGCTATGCGCTCGTCGATGGCGCCACGGATAGCGAGGGCGTCATCGTCGTCGACAGCGATATCCACTCGCAGCAGGTGGAAAAGCTCAAGCGTTCGATCAAGGGGCCGTTCCTGTGGTTCCGCGACCAGGGCCAGGCCTATGTGCTGCAGGATGCGGCCTTGCTGGGCAAGGTGCGCACGGCATGGCAGCCTTCGAAACAGCTCGGCAAGGAGATGAGCGCGCTCGGCGATCAAATGGGCGCGCACGGCAAGGCCATGGGCGAAATGGGCCGCAAGATGGGTGCCCGCAGCCTGGAAAAAGGCAATGCGCGCGAGTCGGAGCAGTTGCGCGTGCTGGGCCGCCAGCAGCAGGAACTGGGCCGCAAGCTTGGCGACGCCTCGCGCCGCCAGGCGCTGGCGACGAGCGACACGGCGCGCCGCGCGGCCGAGCGCGACGTGGAGCGCCTGCAGCAGCAGATGGAAGATGCGCAGGAAGAGATGGAAGAGATCAACGACCGCATCTCCGACGTGCACGAGCGCGAGGCCGAGAAAGTGGAGCAGATGTCGCGCCAGATGGAGCAACGCAGCAAGCCGATGGAAGCGCTGGGCAAGCAAATGGGCGACCTGGGCCGCCGGCAGGAAAAAGTCGTCAAGATCGCCGACAAGACCACGCGCCAGGTGATCGCCCAGGCGCTCAGCGAAGGCAAGGCAAAGCTGGTGCGCTGAGTGCTGTGCCGAATCAGCGGGCCAGTGGCTTGCGCATCAGGCAGCGCAGCGCCGGATCGTGCCCGTCCTGCGCTTCGCGCGCCAGCTTGAGCGCATGCCCAGCCCCCAGCGCCACGGCCTCGATTTCGCTGAAGCCATGGCGCGCATAGTAGGGCGCGTTCCACGGCAGGTGGCGATACGTGCTCAGTGTCAGCCAGGCGCAGCCCAGCGCCCGGGCATGGGCCGCCGCCGCGTCGAGCAGGCGCGCGCCCAGTCCCTGCCGTTGCTGCGGCAGTGCAACGGACAATTCCACGATGAACAACTGGCCGTCGAGCGGCTGGGCGGCCAGGAAACCCGCTGGCGCATCCTGCCCATCGGCGGCCACCCACACGCCGCCATCCTGCTGCAGCGCCTGCAAGGTCTCCAGTGGCAAGGGTTCGCCATGCGCCAGCCAGGCCAGTTCGGGGCCGGCCTGGGCAAACAGGATTGCGGCGCTGCGTTCGACCTGGGCCAGCAACGGCAGGTCGGCACGGGTGGCCGCGCGGATGGTGTTGCTCATGGCGTGTTCCACGCGGCCGCCACGGCGCGGTATTGCGCCGGCAACTGCCCCCTGGCGTCGTCTTCGCTGGCATACACCTCATCCTGCACGGTTTCCCACTGCGCGTCGCAGCTGAAACGGTAGACTTGCGCCTCGTCTGCGTAGCGGCACACGGCCAGGCCGTGGATGGCGGTGGGGGCGGCGCCATCATCACTGGCGACATGGCCGAAGGGCAGGTCGGACCAGGCCCAGGCCAGTACGCGGGCGCCGTCGAGGTGGCTGGGAGGTGTCATGGGATACAGGCTGCTGTGTCGGGACGCCGATTGTAGCGCGCACATGGAAAACTGGCGCGACCGCTGGACAAATGCACAGTATTTTTAGCCATGCCGGTATAATCACGGGATGCAAAATCTTCTTCACAACCTCAATCCCGAACAATTGGCTGCCGTCACCTTGCCGGCGCAACATGCGCTGATCCTGGCAGGCGCCGGTTCGGGCAAGACCCGCGTGCTGACCACCCGCATCGCGTGGCTGATCCAGACCCAGCAGGTGTCGCCGCCCGGCATCCTGGCCGTGACGTTTACCAATAAAGCCGCCAAGGAAATGCTCACGCGATTGTCGGCCATGCTGCCGATCAATACGCGCGGCATGTGGATCGGTACCTTCCACGGCCTGTGCAACCGCTTGCTGCGCACGCATTACCGCGACGCGGCCTTGCCGCAAACGTTCCAGATTCTCGATTCCCAGGATCAATTGTCGGTGATCAAGCGCTTGTTGAAGGCAAACAACATCGATGATGAAAAATTCCCGCCGAAGACGGTGATGTATTTCATCAACAATGCCAAGGACCAGGGCTTGCGCGCCACGGACGTGGAAGCGTACGACGCGCACGAGCGCAAGATGGTCGAGCTGTACCAGTTGTACGACGACCAGTGCCAGCGCGAAGGCGTCGTTGATTTTGCGGAATTGCTGCTGCGCACGTATGAATTGTTGAGCCGCAACCAGCCGCTGCGCGAACACTACCAGGCGCGTTTCCGCCACATTCTCGTGGACGAGTTCCAGGATACGAACAACCTGCAATACAACTGGCTCAAATTGCTGGCCGGCCACGGCAGCCGCGATGGCGGCGCCCTGTTTGCCGTCGGCGACGATGACCAGAGCATCTACGCCTTCCGTGGCGCCAACGTGGGCAATATGAGCGCCTTCGAGCACGAGTTTCAGGTGAAGAACTTGATCAAGCTGGAGCAGAACTACCGCTCGCATGGTCACATCCTCGACAGTGCCAACGTGTTGATCGCGAACAATAGCAAGCGCCTGGGCAAGAATCTGCGCACGGATGCGGGCCATGGCGAGCAGGTGCGCGTGTATGAAGCCAGTTCCGACCTGCAGGAAGCGCAGTGGATCATCGAAGAGGCGAAAAGCCTGATCGCCGATGGCGCTTCGCGCAGCGAAATCGCGATTTTGTACCGTTCGAATGCGCAGTCGCGCGTGATCGAACATGCGCTGTTTTCGGCCGCGATTCCATATCACGTGTATGGCGGCCAGCGCTACTTCCAGCGCGCCGAGGTCAAGCACGCGATTGCCTATTTGCAGTTGATGGACAATCCGCACAACGATTCGGCCTTCTTGCGCGTGGTGAACTTCCCCACGCGCGGCATCGGCATGCGCTCAATCGAGCAATTGCAGGCCGCCTCGGAACAGTACGGCATTTCGCTGTACGCCTCCGTGCCGTATGTGGCGGGCAAGGCGGGCAGCGTGCTGGCCGGCTTCGTCAAGCTGATCGAAGGCGTGCGCTTTGAAACGCAGCAATTGTCGCTGCCGGAAATGGTCAGAGTGGTGCTCGAAGCGAGTACTTTGCTGCAGCATTACCAGAACGAAAAAGAAGGCGCCGACCGCATCGAGAATCTGGAGCAGATGGTCAGCGCGGCCAGCCAGTTCATTTCCGAAGAGGGTTTTGGCCAGGGCGCACCGGCCCATCTGGGGCCAGCGGCCCAGGCCCAGTCGGGCGCGCCCGTCGTCAACCAGGATGGCATCGAAATCCTGGACGCGGACGCACCGCTGCCGGCCGTGATGTCGCCGCTGTCCGCGTTTTTATCGCACGCGTCGCTGGAAGCGGGTGACAACCAGGCGCAGGCGGGCCAGGATGCGCTGCAGATGATGACGGTGCACTCGGCCAAGGGCCTGGAATTCGACAACGTGTTCATCACGGGCCTGGAAGAAGGCCTGTTCCCGCACGAAAGCAGCTCGAAGGAGGACAATGGCGTGGAAGAAGAACGTCGGCTGATGTACGTGGCCATCACGCGCGCGCGCAAGCGGCTGTACATGAGTTTTTCGCAGACGCGCATGCTGCACGGCCAGACGCGCTACAACATGAAGTCGCGTTTTTTCGATGAATTGCCGGAAGAATCGCTGAAATGGCTGTCGCCGAAGGTGCAGGCGAACTGGTTCGGCAACCGCAAGTCGGCCTGGGACGAGGCGCCGCGCGTGGCCAGCCTGGGGTCGGACAATGCGATTGCACAAAAGATCGCGCAAAAAGCCACGGGCGGCGGCTGGCGCATCGGTGAATCCGTGGCGCACGCCAAGTTCGGCGAAGGCGTGATCGTCAACATCGAAGGCGGCGGCGGCAATGCGCGCGCGCAGATCAATTTCGGACAGCACGGCATGAAGGTGCTGGATTTGGGGATTGCGAAGCTGGAACGGCTGTGAAGGTAACCCGGTACCACTGCGGGTGCTAACAATGTTGTCGGATTACGCGTGGCCTTCGGCCCCGCTAATCCGACCTACTGGCCGGTCGCGTAGGTCGGATTAGCGAAGCGTAATCCGACACCATTGTTGGCCTCGCAGCGTCAGATTACGCGGCCGACCGGTGTCTGGCGATCACTCGCCGCTCTTGTCCAGCGACACCGTCTTGCTCTCATCGACGGGCAGGCCGAAGATCTGGCGGTAGGCGGCGTAGAACGAGCAATGCATGATGATGGTCAAGATCATCGACAGCGGCATCATCAGTTGCATCATCAGCTGCGTGCGGCCAAAGATGATGGCTAGCAACTGGCTGGTGACGATGCTGATGGCGAACCAGGTGGCGGCGAAGACGATGAAGGCCGACAGCGAACGCCAGACGGCGAAAAAGCTGAAGAACAGCGCCTTGCCCAGGCTGACTTGTTTCCAGTAGATCAGCGGCGCGGCAAAGCAGAAGGCCATGGCGGCCGGTACGTACAGCACGATGGCCAGCAGGATGCCCAGGCCCAGGCGCGATTCGGGGATGGCGGCGCGTGCCGCTTCTTCCGTCAATTGCCCTGTGACCAGTTTCCACAGCAAGCCATCATCGACCAGGGTCGAGGCGCCGATGGCGACGATGGCCATCAGGATGTACAGCACGCCCAAGCCGAACAGGGAAGGAAAAGCCGGCTTGCGGAAGCCCGAGATCAAGAGGCTGGGCAAGACGCGCTTGCCCTGGTCGATATTCAGGCAGCCTTGCACGAAGGCGACGGAAAAGACGGGGACGAGGATGACGGGCAGCAATTGGCCGAGCATGGGCACGATGCTGACGGCCAGCATGCAGAACATATAGCCGAGAAACAGCATCGACATGCCGCCAGGTTGCTTGCGAAACAGGGCAAAGCCTTGTTTCACCCATTGCCAACCTGTACTTGCAGGTAATTTTTCCATGTTTAAAACAGTTCCGGAGCAGGTGTGGCGATACGTTCGCGCAGAATGCGTTCGAAATGCGCCGGATCGTGCGGGGTCAGCATTTCCGCTTCGCGCGGCTGGTAATAATCGTACAGGCGCGACAGCCAGAAGCGCAGCGCGGCGGCGCGCAGCATCGCTTGCCATGCCGTTTGTTCTTCCTGCGTAAACGGGCGCACGGCCTGGTAGGCGTCGAGCAGGGCGCGCACTCTTGCCGTGTCGAGCACGCCCGTGTCCAGGTCCACGCACCAGTCGTTGACGGTGACGGCCACGTCGAACAGCCAGGTGTCGCAGCCGGCAAAGTAAAAGTCGAAAAAGCCCGTCAGTTGCTCGCCGTCAAACATGACGTTGTTGCGGAACAAGTCGGCATGCACGGGGCCGCGCGGGATGGCTTTATACGTATCGCAGGCAGCAAAGGCGTCCTGGAAATGGATTTCCGCGCGCAGCAGATGCGCCCTGGCATCGTCGAGGTGGTGCAAGACCAGCGGCGTGGTGGTGTTCCACCAGTCCAGGCCACGCAGATTCGGCTGTTGCAGGGGGAAGTCCTGCGCCGCCAGGTGCATTTTTGCCAGCATGGCGCCGACAGCCGCGCAATGCACGGCTTGCGGCGCCATCTGCGAGCTGCCGTCAAGTTTGCTGACGATGGCGGCCGGCTTGCCTTGCAGGGACGTCACCAGTTCGCCATCGGCATTGGCGATCGGCGCCGGCACGAGCACGCCCCGGTCCGCCAAATGGCGCATCAGTTGCAGATAGAACGGCAATTGCTCGAAACTGAGGTTTTCAAAGATCGTCAGCACATACTCGCCGCGCTCCGTGCTCAGGAAAAAATTGCTGTTTTCGATGCCGGACGCGATGCCCTTGAGCGCCAGAGGTTTGCCGAGTGGAAATTGCGTGATCCACTGGCCGATATCGTCCAGGTGTAGCGCGGTAAAAACTGCCATGGGAAAGAGGGGAATGGTCTAAAAGGTCAAAAAAAGCCGGCTGCCCCGCAGGTGGCCGGGGCAGGGCAGAAGAGAGTGGCTGCTTACTTCGCTGGTGCGGGCGGCGCTGGCGCGTCCGCTGCCTCTTCGTCGCGTTGTTTCTGTTTCTTCTTGCCCAGGTCAAATTCCAGCACTTTCCATTGAGGGCCGCGCAGGGCACCGCCGTGCGCCTGGTCGGCACCGGCGGCCGGCTTCATGTAATACGTGCTGCCGCCGCTCGTCACTTTCACTTCGGACGTCACGCCCGCTTCGCGTTTTTCGGTGATCTGCTGCTTGGCCACCGCTGGCGCCACGGTGATCGGCGCTTCGCCCATTTCCTCGATACGTTCGAGCTGGGGTGGCGCGTCGCTCGGTTTGGCCGGCGTCTGGGCGCTGGCAATGGCCGAACATGCCAGCAGGGGCAGGGCGAGGAATGTCCAGAGTGTCGATGTACGCATCATGATGGGTTCGCTTCCATGTGTGGGACTGCAGCGCGTGCAGTGGTGTAATGCCGTCAATTTATCTATAAGGCATTGTAACAAACTGGTAGGCAATGCTGTTTAAATGGGTTGAAATCGGCCGAGGTGGCAGCCCGCGCGCCCGCACGGGGTCGCCAGGGTGGCAAAAACAGCAGGAACGGCACGTGTGGCGGCCAGTGGCGCGGCCCTAAACTCTGCGATAATTGTGCGATATTCCGCCCGTTCGCCGCTGTGTCTTCCCGGCTGGCGCGGCTCACCTTATTTTATTGGCATTATGCAAAACACCCTGCTGTTAGTCGACGGTTCCAGTTATCTTTATCGTGCCTTCCATGCGCTGCCCGACCTGCGCAGCCCGGATGGCTATCCCACGGGCGCCATGCACGGCATGGTCAACATGCTGCGCCGTTTGCGCGCCGATTTCCCGGCCGCTTACATCGCCTGCGTGTTCGATGCCAAAGGTAAAACTTTCCGCGATGACATGTATCCCGAATACAAGGCCACGCGCGCCTCGATGCCGGACGACCTGCGATTGCAGATCGAACCGATCCACGAAGCCGTGCGCGCCATGGGCTGGCCGATCCTGATGGTCGACGGCGTGGAAGCGGACGACGTGATTGGGACTTTGGCCGTGCAGGCCGCTAGCGCCGGCATGAACGTGGTGGTGTCGACTGGCGACAAGGACCTGGCGCAGCTGGTCAACAGCCAGGTGACCCTGATCAATACCATGAGCAATGAAAAGCTCGACGAAGCGGCCGTGCTGGTCAAATTCGGCGTGCCGCCGAACCGCATCATCGATTATCTGTCGCTGATCGGCGATACGGTCGACAACGTGCCGGGCGTATCGAAGTGCGGCCCGAAGACGGCCGTCAAATGGCTGACCTTGTACGACAGCCTGGAAGGCGTGATGGAAAACGCGGCCAGTGTGGGCGGCGCCGTCGGGGAAAACCTGCGCACGGCCCTGCCATGGCTGCCGCAGGCGCGCGCCTTGATTACCGTCAAGACCGATTGCGATTTGTCCGGGCACATGACGACGATCGCCGATTCGCTGGTGGCAAAACACGAAGACAAGGAAGCGCTGCTGGCCTTCTTCAACCGCTACGGCTTCAAGGCCCTGCTGCGCGAATTGGGTGCGGCACCGCCGCCGATGTCGCCGGTCGGTGCACCTGTTGCCGGCGGTGCTGTTGCCAACACGACCGGCGACATGTTTGCCGATGCCGCGCCAGCGGTGGAAGCCGTGTATGAAACCGTGCTGACGGATGAACAGCTGGACAAATGGATCGCGCTGATCGATGCGGCTGCCCTGACGGCTGTCGACACGGAAACCACGTCGCTGGAACCGATGACGGCGCAAATGGTCGGCATTTCCCTCTCCGTTGCCGAACACGCCGCCTGCTACATCCCGCTGGCCCACGATTACGCGGGCGCGCCGGAACAGTTGACGCGCGAACACGTGCTGGCGAAACTGCGCCCGTGGCTGGAAGATGCCAACAAGCCCAAGCTGGGCCAGAACCTGAAATACGACAGCCACATCTTCGCCAACCATGGCGTGACCCTGCGCGGCATCGCCCACGATACCTTGCTTGAATCGTATGTGTTCGAGTCGCACAAGAAGCACGACATGGACAGTCTGGCGCTGCGCCACCTGAACTACACGACGATTCCGTTCGAGGACGTGTGCGGCAAGGGCGCCAAGCAGATCACCTTCAACCAGGTGGAAGTGGAGCAGGCGGCCAAATACGCGGCCGAGGATGCCGACGTCACCTTGCGCCTGCACAATGCCATGTGGGGCAATGTGGCGAACGATGAAAAACTCACCTTCATCTATGAAAAGATCGAGATGCCGACGGCCGTGGTCTTGCAAAAGATCGAGCGCAACGGCGTGCTGATCGATGACGAGTTGCTCAACATCCAGTCGGCCGAGCTTGCCGTCAAGATTTTGGAACTGGAAAAGAAGGCATATGAACTGGCCGAGCAGCCGTTCAACCTCGGTTCGCCCAAGCAGATCGGCGAAATCTTCTTTGAAAAGCTGAAACTGCCGGTGGTCAAGAAAACCCCGACGGGCGCGCCATCGACGGATGAGGAAGTACTGCAAAAACTGGCCGAGGATTATCCGCTGCCCAAAGTGCTGCTGGAATACCGGGGCATGGCCAAGCTGAAATCGACCTACACGGATAAATTGCCGAAGATGATCAACGTCACGACGGGCAGGGTGCATACGAACTATGCGCAAGCCGTGGCCGTGACGGGACGACTGGCCTCGAACGATCCGAACTTGCAGAATATTCCCATCCGCAGCGCGGAAGGCCGCCGCATCCGCGAAGCGTTTATTGCGCCGCCCGGCAGCCACATCGTTTCGGCCGACTATTCGCAGATCGAATTGCGCATCATGGCGCATATCTCTGGCGACGAAGCCATGTTGCGCGCGTTTGCCGACGGCATCGATATTCACCGCGCCACGGCCGCCGAGATCTTTGGCGTGCCGGCTGCGGAAGTGCAGAGCGAGCAGCGCCGCTACGCCAAGGTCATCAACTTCGGCTTGATCTACGGCATGAGCGCATTCGGTCTGGCCGGCAACCTGGGCGTGGACCGCACGGCCGCGCAAAGCTATATCGACCGATATTTCGCCCGTTTTTCCGGCGTGAAACAGTATATGGAAGACACGCGCCAGCAAGCCAAGGCGCGCGGCTACGTGGAAACCGTGTTCGGCCGCCGCCTGTGGCTGCCGGAAATCAATTCGCCAAACGGCCCGCGCCGCCAGGGTGCGGAACGGGCGGCGATCAACGCGCCGATGCAAGGCACGGCGGCCGACCTGATCAAGCTGGCCATGATCGCCGTGCAAGGCTGGCTGGAAACGGACAACTTGCAAACAAAAATGATCATGCAGGTGCACGATGAACTGGTGCTGGAAGTGCCGGACGCGGAGCTGGAACTGGTCAAGCGCAAGCTGCCGGAACTGATGGCTGGCGTGGCCGAGTTGAAGGTGCCGCTGACGGCGGAAGTCGGTATCGGTAAAAATTGGGACGAAGCGCATTAACCATCTGACATAGCAGCAATGACCGTAGGTCGGCTTAGCGCGCAGCGCGTAAGCCGACATTTTTTGTCAACACACCCTTCAGGAGAAACGCATGAGCGACATGATCACCGATTGTGAAAGTTTGCTGGGCCAGAGCAGCTTGTCCGGGCCGGATGGCCGGCGTGGTTTCCTGAAGGTGGCGCTGGGCACGGGCTTTGCCGTGGCCGTGCTGCCCGTGGCGGCGCAAAACGTCATCAAGACGGATTCCGCCGGGCTTGTCACGGGCAGCATGTCGGTGATGGTCGATGGCCAGGCCGTGCCCGTGTACGCGGCGCAGCCGGAAGGCAAGACGGGTTTGCCCGTGGTACTGGTCATTTCGGAAATCTTTGGCGTGCATGAACATATCGCCGACATGGCGCGCCGTTTCGCCAAGCAGGGCTACCTGGCGCTGGCACCTGATCTGTTCGTGCGCCAGGGCGACCCGACCAAAGTGGGCAGCATCCCGGAGTTGATGAAAGGCATCATCGCCAAGACGCCGGACGCGCAAGTGATGGCGGACCTCGACGCGGTGGTGGCGTGGGCGAAGCAGAATGGCGGCGACACGAGCCGCCTGGGCATCACGGGTTTCTGCTGGGGTGGGCGCATCACCTGGCTGTACGCGGCGCACAATCCGGCCGTCAAGGCGGGCGTGGCCTGGTATGGCCGCCTCGTGGGCGAGTCCAATCCCTTGCAGCCAAGCAACCCCATCGATATCGCCCCGACCTTGAAAGTCCCCGTGCTGGGCTTGTATGGCGGCAAGGATACGGGCATCAGCCAGGAATCGATCGGCAAAATGAAGGAGGCGCTGGCCAAGGGCGGCAACAAGTCGGAATTTGTCGTGTATCCCGATGCGGGCCACGCCTTCAATGCAGATTACCGCCCCAGCTACGTGGCGGCCGATGCGAAAGACGGCTATGCGCGTTGTTTAGCCTGGTTCAAGCGCCACGGCGTGGCCTGATCGGCAACAGAAAAACACCGCATTTCCCAGAAGTTAACGCGAAAGGCGCACCGGGCTGTAAAATGCCCGCTGCGCGCCAATGCAGTACAATTGCATCTTCATCGCGCGACGCTGCCGCCAGACGCGCAAATGTAAACAATAGATAACAACGCATTCATCAGGCCAGACGCCAGCATCGCGGGCGCCAGTGACCCGGCGCCATTTTGAGGTAAGAAAATCATCGATCCCGTCCTTATATCCATTTTGCTCGCGACCACGATCGCGGGCGTGTTGAGCATTACCGCGGCGGCGATCTTTTCGTTTGCATTCCTGTCCAAAGTGGTCGAGCGCATGGTCAGCTTGTCCGTCGGCATCATGTTGTCGACGTCCTTGCTGCACGCCTTGCCCGAAGCGTTTGAATCGCAGGCGGACCCGCGCAGCCTGTTCGCCACCCTGCTGGCGGGCTTGCTGGCCTTTTTCATGCTGGAAAAATTCGCCATCCTGCGCCATTCGCACCACCACGAAGGCGATGGACACCACCATGCGCACGGCCACGACAAGCACGAGGCGGGCAAGGCCGGCTGGATGATTCTCGTCGGCGACGGCATGCACAACTTTACGGACGGCATCCTGATCGCCGCCGCCTTCCTGGCCGACCCGAAGCTGGGCCTGGTGACGGGCCTGGCCATCATCGCGCATGAAATCCCGCAGGAAATCGGCGATTTTATTGTACTGCTCAACGCCGGCTTCTCGCGCCTGCGTGCCTACATCTTCAACCTGCTGTGCAGCCTGATGGCGGTGGCGGGCGGCTTGCTCGGCTATTTCACCCTGGACCGCGCCAGCAATCTGATTCCTTACGTGCTCGTGTTCGCCTCGTCCGGCTTCATCTACATCGCCTTGAGCGACTTGATGCCGCAGATGCAGCGCCGCGCCACTCTGCGAGAAACCATTCCGCAAGTGCTGTTGATCGCGCTGGGCGTGTGCATCGTGCTGTTCCTGACGCACAAGCGCCACGGCGGTTGATGTACTGACTGTGTGGGTGTAGTATTGCCTTTCTGACTAACTTGCACAGAAAGGAGGAAAATATGGAAATTTTTATGCTCGCCCTATGGGATGCGCGTTCTTTAAGCACATTTGCCAGCTCTTGCCCACGTTCTATCGCGCTGCGATAACCTGGCCAGAGCAAAGTTACCCTCCTCCACGAGTCCTTTCCTGGTACTCCGTTGTCGTTAGCGCTCCTGTTAACGCGGATGCTTGCATCCCGAACAAAGACAAGAGCCATGACTACCCTTATCTCGACACAAGCTTTACAACTGGATACCCACGACGGTTTCCTCTTCAACGAACTCGCCTTTACCTTGCGCCAGGGCGACCGCATCGGCCTGATCGGCCACAATGGCTGCGGCAAATCCACCTTGCTGGGTCTGCTCAGCGGCACGCGCGAAGCCACGTCCGGCACCATCCACTACGCCCGTGCCTGCCGCTTGCAGCATGTGGAGCAGCATTTGCCGGCCGAACTTGCCAACCTGAGCCTGTACGACGCCTTGCTGGCGCCCGTGCTGGAGCAGCCGGAACTGCATTGGCGGGTCGACAGCCTGCTGGCTGAACTGGGTTTCGACCAGGAAACCGCGCAAGTGCCCGTGCATTCTTTATCCGGCGGCCAGCACACGCGGCTGCTGCTGGGACGGGCCCTGCTGCAGGAACCGAACGTGCTGCTGCTCGACGAACCGAGCAATCACCTGGATTTGCCGTCGCTGCTGTGGCTGGAGCAATTCCTGCTGGCCTGGCGCGGCGCCTTCATCCTCGTCTCGCACGACCAGCGCCTGCTCGACAATGTTGCCACGCGCAGCTGGATCTTGCGCGATAGCCGCCTGTACGACTTCGACTTGCCGTGCGGCCCCGCGCTGGCGGCGCTTGCCGAAGCCGATCTTGCCGCGGCCGCCCGCCATGCGGCCGAACAAAAGGAAATCGACCGCCTGTCGGCCAGCAGCGCCCGCCTGGCCCTGTGGGGCCGCACCTATGACAATGAAGACCTGGCGCGCAAGGCCAAGACCATGCAGCGGCGCATTGATAAATTGAAGGATGTGCAATCGTTCGTCAGCGATGGCGCGCCGTGGTGCTTGAGCCTGCGCGGCAAGGCGCTGGCGGCCGACCAGTTGCTGGCGCTGGACGAACTCGATGTGCGCGCCGTGCCCACGTCTGCCGTACTATTCCGGGTCGGCCAGCTGTGGCTGAAACCGGGTGACCGCATCGCCTTGCTGGGCGCCAACGGCAGCGGCAAATCGTCCTTGCTGCGCCTGTGCTGGCAAGCGATACAGGCGCAGGACGAGCGGCCTGACTTGCGCTACCACAAGGCGGCCAACATCGGCTATTACGACCAGTCGCTCAAGCAACTGGCGGACGATGCGGATTTGTCCGACGCCCTGTACCCGTTTGCCGTGCAAAACGAGGCTGCGCGCAGCCAGGTGGCGCGCAAGCAGGCCTTGATTGCGGCAGGCTTTCCGTATGCGCGCCATGGCCAGACAGTCGCGACCCTGAGCGGCGGCGAGCGGGCGCGGCTGCTGTTTCTGGCCTTGTCCCTGGCCAGCTACCACTTGCTGCTGCTGGACGAACCCAGCAACCATCTGGACATGCAGGGCAAGGCGGAACTGGGGCAAGCGCTGCTCAGCTTTGCCGGCGGCTGTTTATTGGTATCGCACGACCGCGATCTGATCGAGACGGCCTGCAACCGTTTTTGGGTGGTGGCCGATGGCGGGCTGGCAGAGTGGCCCGATGCGGCCAGCGCGTATGCACGGCTGAGCGCGGAAGATGGGCAAGCGCTGACGCCCGTGCCGCGCGTGGAGAATGTATCTCCGGTACTGGCGGATGTCGACGTGCAGCTGGGGCGCTTGTGTGAACTGGAGCAATTGCTGGCCGAGGACCTGGCACGCAAGCCGCGCCACCAGAAGCCGGCCAGCCAGCAGGCGTGGCTGGCGGAACTGGAACGTTTGAATCAAGCGCTGGGGATAACGTCGTAGTTATCCACTGGTAAGAAAATGGCGGACCAGTTGGTCCGCCATTTTTTAATTCCCCGTCGCCACAGGCCGCGCCGGATCGGCGCACCATTCGCTCCACGAGCCCGGATACAGGGCCGCGCCAGGTAAACCTGCCACTTCCAGGGCCAGCAGGTTGTGGCAAGCCGTCACGCCGGAGCCGCACTGCAGGATGGCGGCTTGCGGCGAGGCGATCAATGCGCTGAAGTCGCGCTGCAGTTCGTCCGCGCTTTTGAAGCGGCCGTCCGCTTGCAAGTTATCCTTGAAAAAACGGTTTTTCGCGCCGGGGATATGGCCGCCGACGGGGTCGATGGTTTCGTTTTCGCCGCGATAACGGTCGGGTGCCCGCGCGTCGATGACGGTCAAGGCCTGGGTTTCCAGGTTGGCGATGACGTCCTGCACGCTGACCGTGCGCGTCAGGCTGGCTTTTTCCGTCAGGGTGCCCACAGGGCGGGGCGCCACGGGCGTGACCAGTGGCAAGCCTTGCGCCTGCCAGGAGGCCAGGCCGCCGTCGAGCACGGCGACTGCCGGGTGGCCGAGCCAGCGCAGCAGCCACCACACACGGGCGGCGAACATGCCGCCCTGGCCGTCATAGGCGATCACTTGCGTGTCGTCATTGATTCCCCAGCCGCGCAGAGTGGCCAGCAGGGCGTTGCGCTCGGGCAAGGGGTGGCGCCCCGTAAAATCTGCACCGCGCGCCGTCTTGGGGCCGGACAGGGCCGTGTCGATATCGGCGAACTGCGCGTTCTGGATATGGCCGGCGGCAAACGCGTCGCTGCCGGCGGTCGGGTTGAGCAAGTCGTGGCGGCAATCAAGGATGACCCAGTTGCTGTCGTTCAGGTGGTCGGCCAGTTCGCTGGCCTGTAACAAGGTGGTGTACATCGGAAACGCTCCTTTACACTTCGCTGGCAATCGGATCCGTGCGCGCGATCGCCGCGCCACGGGCCGTGTTGCGGGTATTGTAATAGGTTGCCGCAATGCCGGACGCGAGAATGATGCCGATGCCGGCCCAGCCGTGCCAGTCGAACAGGTCGCCGAAGATCACCACGCCCCAGAAGCTGGAAAAGACGATGCCCGTGTATTGCAAGTTCGCCACCACGAGGGTCTTGCCCAGGCGATAGGCGCGCGTCATGGCCATCTGCGCCATGGTGGCGCACAGGCCGATGGCGGCCAGCAAGCCGATGCCATAGCCGCTCGTGTGCGCGTGCCAGACGACGTGGCCGCCGCCAGCGCTGGCCACGTGGCCGATCACGCCGGCCAGGAAGTTGACGACCGAGAAATAAAACACGACCCGGTATTCGGGTTCGCCCAGCAAGCCCAGCTTGCGCACCTGCAAATAGGCGAGGGCCGACAGCATGCCGGAAATCAAGGCCGTGATGGCGCCGGCCGCCTGGTCCGTTTCGAACACGGGTTGCAGCAGCAGGGTCACGCCGACAAAGCTCATGGCAATGGCCGCCACCAGCGGCCACTCGACTTGTTTTGTTGCTTTCCACCAGCCACCGGCCAGCAGGATCACGGCGATCCAGATGGGCGCCATATAGTTCAGCGTCATGGCCGTGGCCAGCGGCAGGATGGCGATCGCATAAAACCACAGCCACAGGGCGATCACGCCCACCACGCCGCGCCACAGATGCTGGCCCGGCATCGTGGTTTTAAAACTGCCGCCCTGGTACAAAATCGTGCAGCTCATGACGGTCATGCCGATGATGCCGCGGTACATGACGATTTCGGACGTCGAATACATATCCGACGCCAGTTTGACGCACACGCCCATGATGGCGAACATGAAACTGGCAAATAACATCCATAAAGACTGCATGAATACATCCTGGTGACGGAAATGAAAAAGGCCGCACGAGGCGGCCCTGGAGGGAATTACAGTTCGATATTGTTGCGGTACCACTCGTGGAAATGCTGCATGCCGTCTTCCATGGGCGACTGGTAAGGGCCCACTTCGCTCACGCCGCGCGCCATCAGGGCCTTGCGGCCCGCATCCATGCGCAGGGCGATTTCATCGTCCTCGACGCAGGTTTCCATGTAGGCGGCCCGTTCCGCTTCGACGAAGTCGCGCTCGAACAGCACGATTTCTTCCGGATAATAGAACTCGACCACGTTGCGCGTCTTTTGCGGACCGTCGGGCCACAGGGTCGAGACGATCAGCACGTGCGGATACCATTCCACCATGATGTTCGGATACAGGGTCAGCCAGATGGCGCCATACGGCGGTGCTTCGCCGCCACGGAATTGCAGCACCTGCTCCTGCCATTTCTTGTAGGCGGGCGAACCGGCCTGCTGCAAGCCGCGATGCACGCCCACCGTTTGCACGCTGTAATCCTTGCCGAACTCCCAGCGCAGGTCATCGCAGCTGACGAAGCTGCCCAGGCCCGGATGGAACGGTTCCACGTGATAGTCTTCCAGATAGACTTCGATGAAGGTCTTCCAGTTGTAGTCGCACTCGTGGATTTCCACGTGGTCGAACATGTAACCGGAAAAATCGAGTTCTTTCGAGACGGAAAAATCTTTCAATTTTTCCATCACGTTGTAGCCATTTTGCTCGAACAGCAAGCCATTCCAGCTTTGCAGCGGCGTTTTCGACAGGTTCAGGCACGGCGTCTCGGGGAAATGCGGCGCGCCGATCAGTTCGCCCTTGAGGTCGTAGGTCCAGCGGTGCAGCGGGCAGACGATGTTGTTTGCATTGCCGCGGCCATTGAACATCAGCGCCTGCCGGTGGCGGCACACGTTGGACAGCACTTCGATGCCATTGGCGTTGCGCACGAGCATGCGCCCTTCGTTCTCAGACGCCAGGGTCGCAAAATCGCCGGTTTCCGGCACCATCAGCTCATGCCCGACATAGCGCGGGCCGGCTTGGAACAATTGCTGCATTTCACGCTGCAACAGCGTTTCGTCAAAATAGACGTGGACCGGAAGTTGCGCGTTTGAGCGCGCCAGCTTGGCGTGAGTAGCCAGATCGGACATCCCAACCCCCCATAAATGTACAACGGTCAGCAGTGCCCCAGGCCATTCCCTGGGCAGCCGCTACAGAGAGAAAGAATCCGCAAAGACCTGAATTCAAATTTGTTGAAACGGTATTTCGGACAGAACCGGCGATTATAGCGCGGATCGGCCTCGGCATTATCAAAACCCCCCCGGCAAATAGGCTATTAATGAGAAACATTGTCATTTGGCGCGCAATTTCCTGTAGATGGGGGCGATTGCGCTAAAATTCACTGCCAAGCTGGCAACGCTATTGACTTTGAGCGCGCCGATTGCGCTTTAGTTTTCACTTAATAGTGTGGTTTGTTCTAAAATAACGCTTCTATGCTGGCCGGGAATCCCCGGCGTCTCCCTACAAGCCCCTCGTGCCACGAAGAGATCTGAGTCTATGTCGAAGAAATTAACTGCCGCTGCCGCAGCGCCGGCCTCGTTTGAAGAGGCGATGGCGGAACTGGCGCAGCTGGTAACGCAAATGGAAGCGGGCCAGTTGCCGCTGGAAGCATCGGTCGCGGCCTACCAGCGCGGCTCGGAACTGGTCAAGTATTGCGCTACCCAGCTCGACAGTGTCGAAGCGCAGGTGAAAGTATTGGAAGGCGACATGTTGAAACCGTTCGTGGATGCCGGCGAGGCCGCCCAATGATGGCCAGCGTGCAACAAGACGGCGTGACCTTCGGCGACTGGATGCAAGCGACCCAGTCCGGCGTGGAAGCTCGGCTCGACCAGTTCCTGCCGGCGGCGGACGTCGTGCCGCACAAGCTGCACGCGGCCATGCGCTATGCGCTGCTCGGTGGCGGCAAGCGCGTGCGCCCGCTGCTGGTGATGGCGGCTGGCGAATTGTTTGATGCCGATCAAGATACCCTCGCGCGCGCCGCTTGCGCGCTGGAAATGATTCACGTGTATTCGCTCGTGCATGACGACATGCCGTGCATGGATGACGATGCCTTGCGCCGTGGCAAACCCACCGTGCACATCGCCTACGATGAAGCGACGGCCCTGCTGGTCGGCGACGCCCTGCAATCGCAGGCCTTCATGCTGCTGGCCGAAGGCGCGGCCATTCCGCCAGCGCGGCAAATGGCCATGGTGCGCCTGCTGGCACAGGCTTCCGGGTCTAGCGGCATGTGCGGCGGCCAGGCGATCGACCTCGACAGCGTCGGCCTGGCCTTGACCTTGCCGCAGCTGGAACAGATGCATCAACTGAAAACGGGCGCCTTGCTGCGCGCGGCCGTGATCCTCGGCGCGCTGGCCGGCAAGGACTTGACGCCAGACGAGATGACGGCGCTGAACGCGTATGCGCGCGCTGTCGGGCTGGCGTTCCAGGTGGTCGACGACGTGCTCGACGCCACGGCCGATTCGGCCACCCTGGGCAAGACGGCAGGCAAGGATGCGGCCGCCAACAAGCCCACTTACGTATCGATACTGGGGCTGGAACCATCGAGAGCCCTGGCAGAACAATTGCGGTGCGACGCCCATGCGGCGCTGGCGCCATTCGGGGACAAGGCACGCCGTCTGCGCGAGCTGGCAGACCTGGTCGTGCAGCGGAAGGCATAAATGAAACTGTTAGAAACCATCAATGAACCAGCGCAAGTGCGCAAGCTGGCCCGCTCGCAACTGGTGCCGCTGGCGCAGGAATTGCGCGGCTTCCTGCTCGATTCCGTTTCCAAGACGGGCGGCCACTTGTCGTCCAACCTGGGCACGGTCGAGCTGACCGTCGCGCTGCATTACGTGTTCAACACGCCGCACGACCGCATCGTGTGGGACGTGGGCCACCAGACCTATTCGCACAAGATTCTCACGGGCCGCCGCGAGCGCATGCACACCCTGCGCCAGAAGGACGGCATTTCCGGCTTCCCGAAACGCGATGAAAGCGAATACGACACCTTCGGCACGGCGCATTCGTCGACGTCGATCTCGGCCGCGCTGGGCATGGCCCAGGCCGCCAAGATCAAGGGCGACCCGCTGCACGCGATCGCCGTGATCGGCGACGGCTCGATGACGGCCGGCATGGCCTTCGAGGCGATGAACAATGCTGGCGTGCAAGAAGACGTCAACCTGCTGGTGATCCTGAACGACAACGACATGTCGATCTCGCCGCCCGTGGGCGCGCTGAACCGCCACCTGGCGCGCTTGATGTCGGGCCAGTTCTATGCGGCCGCGAAAAATGTCGGCAAGTCCGTCTTGCCCGGCCCCGTGCTGGAGCTGGCGAAGCGCTTTGAAGAGCACGCCAAAGGCATGGTCGTGCCCGCCACCATGTTCGAGGAATTCGGTTTTAACTATATCGGCCCCATCGATGGCCACGACCTCGATTCGCTGATCCCGACCTTGCAAAACATCAAGCAACTGAAGGGCCCGCAATTCCTGCACGTGGTCACCAAGAAGGGGCAAGGCTACAAGCTGGCCGAGGCGGAGCCGATCCTGTACCACGGCACGGGCAAGTTCAATCCGGCGGAAGGCATCAAGCCAGCCACGGCGCCGGCCAAGATGACGTACACGGAAGTGTTCGGCAACTGGCTGTGCGACATGGCCGCGCACGACAAGCGCCTGGTGGGCATCACGCCGGCCATGCGCGAAGGTTCGGGTATGGTCAAGTTCGAACAGCAATATCCGAACCGCTATTTCGACGTCGGCATTGCCGAGCAGCATTCCGTGACCTTCGGCGCAGGCCTGGCTTGCGAAGGCTTGAAACCCGTCGTGGCCATCTATTCCACGTTCCTGCAGCGCGCCTACGACCAGCTGATCCACGACGTGGCCCTGCAAAACCTGGACGTGACGTTCGCCCTGGACCGTGCCGGCCTGGTGGGCGCCGATGGCGCCACGCATGCGGGCAACTACGACATGGCGTTTCTGCGCTGCATCCCGAACATGGTCGTCATGGCCGCGTCGGACGAAAACGAATGCCGCCAGATGCTCACCACGGGTTACCACTATCCGGGCCCGGCCGCCATCCGCTATCCGCGCGGCGCCGGTGCGGGCGTGGCCATCGTGCCGGAACTGACCAGCATCGAGATCGGCAAGGGCGAGCTCAAGCGCCACGGCAAGCGCATCGCCATCCTCGCCTTCGGCTCGATGGTGGCGCCGAGCGTGGCGGCGGGCGAGAAGCTCGACGCGACGGTCGCCAACATGCGCTTCGTCAAGCCGCTCGACGTGGCGCTGGTGAAACAGCTGGCTGCGGAACACGATTACCTGGTGACGGTGGAAGAGGGCTGCATCATGGGCGGCGCCGGTTCGGCCGTGGCCGAAGCGCTGGCGGCGGAAGGGATCGTCAAGCCGATCCTGATGCTGGGTTTGCCAGACGTCTTCATCGACCATGGCGACCCCGTGCAGTTGCTGAAAAGCGTGGGTCTCGATGCGAACGGCATCGCCGCGTCGATCGAGCAGCGTTTTGGCGGCACGCAGCCGCGCCTGGCCGCCGTCAGCTAAGTTTGCCTGCATACTGAGAAGCGGCACTGCGGTGCCGCTTTTTTTGGCTCTGTCATCGGCAAGTAGGGGAAATGCCGGAATCTTCCTGTGACCGTGCTGTCTGACTCTGCATACCCACCCTGCAGGAGCAGATCATGCGGCCAGCCGAATGGATCACCTTGATTGCGCAGTTTGCTCAGTTGAGCCAGCGTCAGCGGCAAGCAAGCATTGCCCTGCTGTGTGGCAGCGCGCCACACGACGCGACCGTCGCGCTGCTGGAAAGTGTGGCCCAACCGCGATTGGCCTGTCCCGCCTGCCATTCAGACCACTTGCACCGGCATGGCCATGCGCACGGTTTGCAGCGCTACCGCTGCGTGTCCTGCGGCCGCACCTTCAATGCCTTGACGGGCACGCCGCTGGCCCGCTTGCGCCACAAGGCGCTGTGGCTCGATTATGCCGATTACCTGCTGGCATCGGATTCCGTGCGCAAGGCGGCGTTACAGCTGGGCGTACACCGCAACACGACGTTCCGCTGGCGCCACCGGTTTTTGTCGTTGGCAAAGACGGACAGACCGCATGGTTTGCACGGCATTGCCGAAGCCGACGAGTTATATCTGCTGGAATCGGAAAAGGGATCCAGAAACATGACGCGTCCGGCGCGCCGCCGGGGCGGCCATGCCCACAAGCGCGGCATTTCCAATGAACAGGTCTGCATCCTGGTGGCACGCGACCGCACGGGGCAGACGCTCGATTTTGTCACGGGGAAAGGGGCGTTGACGAAAGCGCAGCTGCATCATTGCTTGTTGCCTGTCATCGACAAGGACGTGCTGCTGGTGACTGATGGCCATGCCGCCTACCGGGCCTTTGCGAGGGAAGCGGGCATCAGCCACCAGGCCGTCAACTTGCGCGCCGGCATCCGCGTGCAGGGCGCCGCCCATGTGCAGAACGTCAATGCCTATCACAGCCGTTTGCGGCAATGGCTGGGTCCGTTTCATGGCGTGGCGACGCGCTACCTGCCGAACTACCTGGGATGGCGCTGGATACTCGACGCCAGGCGTATCCGCTCACCGGAAACGTTATTGAAAGCAACGCTGGGCGCATTCCCACATTTGACGGTGACATAGCCTTTTTTTTCGTTCGCAGGAATTTTACGCTGCACTGCAACATTTTCTGCCGGGGAATGCTACGATGACGCTTTGATACCTTTTCAAAGTCCAACTTGCACTTCAGGAAACTTCACCGCCGTACGCGCGCACTGGCCGGCCGCTGGCTGACGGGCATGCACGCCTATACCGACAAGCTGGCGCAGCGCCGTCCCCTGTGGATGGTCAGTCTGGCCATCGACGAAACGAATCTGTCCGAGGGTCTGCGGGCCGCTTGCGCCTCGAGTGCCATGCTGCTGCTGGGCCTGCTGTTCGACCACCCCGATTTTTCCTGGGCCGCCATCGGCGCCTTCTGGACCTGTCTGGCCGACGCGGCGGGCACGCGGCGCATGCGCTTCGTCTCGATGGTGGGCTTCGGCTTGCTGTCGACGGTCGCCGGCGGCCTGACGGCGCTGGCGGCCGGGCATGGCGTGGCGGCGGCGGCCATTGCCGTGCTGCTGTTTTCCTGGGCCGGCGCGTTGGCGCGCATCTGGGGCGCGGCCACGGCGCAGGTGGCCATCCTGGCGGCCACGGCCTGCGTGGTGATGGTCACGCATCCGTTGGAATCGATGACGCAGACGGCGCCTTTCCTGGGCCTGTACATGTTCGGTTGCCTGTTCGCCACCGTGCTCAGTTTTACCGTCTGGCGCATCCACCCGTTCAGCCCTGCCAGACGCGCCATCCGCGCCGCGTATTCGCGCCTGGCCGGCATCGCGCGCGACAATGCGCGCTTCCTCGAACATGGCGCCGCGCAGGCAGGTGTTGCCGCGCATGGCGCCAGCTACCGTTCGCAGGCGCGCGCCGCGCTGGAAGCGGCGCGCGTGGCGCTGGCCGCCGTGCCGCCGGCGCGCGCGGGACGCAGCGCCCTGTACGACAACCTGCTGCTGGCGCTCAGCGATGCCGAGCGCATCTTCGCCTATCTGATCGCCGTCACGCATACGTGCGAGCGCGAGCAGCAGCGCCTGCGCCAGGACCCGCGCGCGCGGCGCAGCCTGGAAGTGATGGCCGTGCTGCTGCGCCGCCTGGGGCAAGCCGTGCAGCGCCAGCCGGCAACGCCGCCGCTGGCATTGCAGCGCCGCCTGGCGGGCTGCGGACGGCGCCTGGAAGCGGCGCTGGGCGCCTTGCTGCCCTTGCGCCTGAACGTGGATTTCATGGAACTGGGCTTGCCGCGCGCGGCGCAGCTGCCGTGGCGCGAGGCCGCTTTCCTGGCGCTGGGGCAGGCCTGGCAAACGGCGAAAGTCAACGCCACGCCGCAGTCGCTGAGCTGGCGCCATGCGGCGCGCGTGTCGCTGGCGACGACGGCCGGCTTCCTGCTGGTCGAGGCCTTGCATATTCCGTTCGGCTACTGGGCCACGATGGCGACCTTGCTGATACTGCAGCCGTCCGTGTCGACCACCTGGCCGCGCGGCATCGAACGGGTCGCGGGCAGCGTGCTGGGCGCCGTGCTGGCCGTGCTGATCGGCCTGGCCATTTACACGCCGCTGGGCATCTCGCTGGTGGTGTTTCCCTTGATCGTTGCCACCATGGCCTTGCGCCGTGTCAGCTACAGCCTGCACGTGCTGTTCATGACGCCCGCCTTCGTGCTGGTGGCCGACTATGCGGCGCCGGCCAGCGAGATGGTGTATGCCATGAGCCGCCTCGGCAACAATGTGCTCGGCTGCGTGCTGGCCTTGCTGGCCACGTTTTTCCTGTGGCCGGACCGCGAGGCGGACGACCTGGATCAGCGCCTGGCGCAAGCCGTGTCGGCCAACCTGAAATACTTGCTGGCCGTGCTGGCCGCCGGTGGTAAATGGGACAGCGCCATCGCGCGCCTGCGCCGCGAGGCGGGGCTGGCCAGCAATAACGCGGAACAGGTGCTGCAGCGCTTGCGCATCGAGCGCCGCCTGGACCGCAGCAGTGGCGTGGGCCTGGCGGCGCTGCGCACCTTGCCGCTGCTGCGCCGCGTGGCAGGCAGCACGGCGCGCATCAGCCTGAGTCCCCAGGCCGAGCCGGCGCCGCCGGCATTGCAACGGTGGATTGCCGAGGTCAGCGGGGAAATCGATGCGCTGCTGCGCGGTGAAGCCACTGCCGGCGCGCCTGGCCCGTGTCTTGCCGACAGCCTGACGCCGCTGCAAGCCGATGCCGTGGCCCAGGTGCAGCTGCTGCGCGGCTTGCTGCGCGAGCATGTGCTGGCGCAAGCGCAGCCAGGTGGCGTGGCGTCAGGCGCCTGAATGACAAAGCAGGCGTGGTGAGGATGCAACAAGACGGCTGAAATTTTTACCCATGTCAAAAAAACGGCCGAGTCTTGATTTTCCTGCATTGTCAATGCAAATGGTAATCGTTATCATTTGTGACTGGCAGCATGAGAAGGCGACACTGGCGACGCGAGTGAAGGACGGCATCATGAGACTGCCGCCTTCTCATCCGCAGTTGCAAGGTTTCCATGTCTTCCATTCTTACCGTGCGCCAGTCCGTGTTGGCCATCAGCCTGGCCTTTGGCGCCAGCGCCGTCACGCCATGTGTTTTTGCCGCCGACACCGACAGCGAAGAATCCACGCCGCAAGTGCTGCCCGAAGTGCGTTTGCAGGCCGAGCGCGAATCCGTGGGCGAACAGCGCCTGGACAAGCGCCAGATCGAAGCCATGAATGGAATCGACGGCAATATCACCAGTTTGTTGCGTATCAATCCCAGCGTGCAATTCGATAACAAGCAGCAAGCCTCCGCCACCCAGGGCGAGCTGGCGCCAGCCGACATCAGCATCAATGGCGCCAAGTTCTACGACAATCTGTACCAGATGGATGGCATGTCGCTCAACAACGATATCGGCCCGGGCAGCAACAATCCTGCCAGTCTCACCACGCCGCCGTCGGCCAGCCAGGGCTTTGCAGTCGATACCAGTCTGCTGTGCGATGTGACGGTGCTCGACTCGAACATCGGCGCCGAATATGGCCGTTTCAAGGGCGGCGTCGTCAATGCCAATACCTGCGCGCCCGCGCGCAAGCTGGCCGGCCAGGTGTCGGTCGAAAGCACGCGCTCGGCGTGGATGAAGTACAAACTCAGCGACGCGCAGCGGGAAAGCGCTGCCAACTCGGCCACGGCCGACTTGCAGCCGGAATTCGAGAAATGGACGTACCGCGCCGCGCTGCAGGGCAAGGTGACGGAGAATTTCAGCCTGATCGGCAGCTTCATCCGCAAGACCTCGGAAATTCCGCTGAATGGTTACGGCAACGGCCTGCAGAGCGCAAGCGACGCCAATCGCAAGGTGCAGCGGCGCGGCAGCGACAACGCCTTTGTGCGCGGTTTCTGGAGCATCAGCCCCGGCGTGCTGGCCGATTTTTCTCTCATGCATGCACCGTCAGACGGCGACTATTTCATCGCCAATGCGAAGAACAGCACGTATCATTTGAAAAGCGGCGGCAATGGCCTCAACCTGGGCCTGACCCACCCGATAGCGCTGTTGGGCAACGCCACGGCGGAACACCGTTTGAGCTGGAACAGGATGGACAGCTCGCGCGATGCCGATGCCACCGTCTGGAAAGGCTGGCGCTATTCGAGCAACAAGAACTGGGGCGTCAAGACGGGCACGGGCGCGACGGGCTGGTCCAGCAACGAGGGCGGCTATGGCGACGTTGACCAGGAGCAGGAAAGCGCCCAGTATCAAGGCAAGCTGAAGTGGGAGTCGTTCGCCCTGCTGGGCGCCACGCACACCTTCCAGGCGGGTCTGGAACTGGGCACCCAGCATTCGAGTTACCAGCGCAACACCACGTACGAACAGTACACGGCGTCGGTCAATACCAGCACCTGCAATATGGTGGGCGGCGTCGATACGCAATACTGTTCCCTCGCGACGCCCTGGAACGCGGCCTCAAATGTGCGCGGCCAATACCTGTCGTCGCGCGTCATTTATTACGCGGGCGGCTATGAGCTGAGCAACAAGACGCGCGGTGCCTTTTTGCAGGACGATATCCGGGCCGGCAATGTGCGCCTGCGCCTGGGCGCGCGTTACGACAGCGACGACCTGTCGCCCAAGTCGAGCATCGCGCCGCGCCTGTCGGCGTTCTGGGACGTGGCGGGCAAGGGCACGACGCAGGTCGAAGTGGGCGCCAACCGCTACTATGGCCGCAATTTCTTCGATTTTTATGCCAACTCGAAGCGCCTGGCACTGCAGACGAAGGCGCAGACGCGCACCCTGTCGGGCGGCCTGCTGAAAGACTGGGCCGCGCCCGAGATGGCCACCAACTGGACCTGGTACCAGCTGGGCGACATGAAAACGCCGTACACGGATGAAAAAATGCTGGGCGTCAGCCATCTTTGGGGCGGCGTGAAGTGGAGCGCCAAGCGCGTGCTGCGCGAGGGGCGCGACGAAATCGTGCAGCACCTGGAATCGGCCGCCCATTATTATTGGGATAATATTGGCAGCACCGACAGCAAGGTGTGGACGCTGGCGGCCGAAACGGCGCGTCCGCTGCGCTGGGGCGGCAGCAGCACGCAGGTGCAGTTCGCCTATGACCACACGCGCACCCGTTCGTCGCACGCCAGCTACGATGACACTCTGAGCAATCTCGCCGGCGAACTCGATGACTACATCTATTACCAGGGCAAGTTTGTGCGCTGGATCGACCGCCCGGCGAATAATTACAACCGGCCCTGGACGGCGCGCCTGCTGCTGTCGACGGACGTGCCTGCCTACCGCCTGAAAGTGGATAATTTCTTCCGCGTGCGGGGTCCGGAAACGGGCATGGTGACAACGGGCGAATCGCTGATGTTCGACGGTGGCGTGGCGACGGTTTTCAAGGACATCACGGTGGGCAAGTCCATCAGCTGGGACATGCGCGTGCAATATGCATTGCCGAAAACGGGCCCGGGCGAAGGATTCGTCAACCTGGGCATTGAAAACCTCACCAACCGCACCAACCCGCTGTATCAGTCCGCTACCGCGCTGGTGTATGAAAAAGGCCGCCAGTTCACGCTGGAACTCGGTTACCGCTTCTGATGACAACGACCATGACGGCAGGCGCATGAGCATCGCATCCCACCTGAAAAAAACCACCTTCGCCGTGGCCGCCTTGCTGGTGGGCGGCGCGGGCCTGATGATAAGCATGGATGGCCGCGCCAGCGATGCCGTGCCCGCCAGCGCGGCCTGCGCGGCGGACAAGGGCTGGGACATGGCGTGCCTGCGGCAGACGTACGCGCAGCCCATCGCCAGCTGGCCCCGGCCGCAGGTGGCTGATGGCGTCACGCCGCAGGAAATGGCACCCGTCTCGGCCATGCCCGCACCGCAGGTGGCGCCGGCCGTGGCGTCGCTGGGGCAGCGCCTGTTCAACGATCCACGCTTGTCGCGCTCGAACGCGGTGGCTTGCATCAGCTGCCACAGTCCGGCCCACAGCTTTGCCGACAGCAAGCGTACCTCCGTCGGCCACGAAGGACGACTGGGACAGCGCAATGCGCCTGGCTTGCTGGGCGTGGGCCAGCTCAAGCCGCTGTTCTGGGACGGCCGCGCGGCCACCCTCGAAGAGCAGGCGCTGGGCCCCTTGCAGCATCCGGACGAGATGGCCATGGACGTGCCAGCCCTGGCGGCCAAGCTGGCCAAACTGGACGATTACCCGGCGCAGTTCGACGCCGCCTTTGGCGAGGGGGCCGGCGTGACCCTGCCGCGCATCCTGACGGCGCTGGCCGACTACCAGCGCACGGTGCTGCCGCCCGTCACGCGCTTCGATACTTTCCTGGAGGGCCGGCGCACGGACTTGAACGACCGCGAACTGCTGGGTCTGCATCTGTTCCGCACCAAGGCGCGCTGCATGACGTGCCACAGCAGCGCCATGCTGACGGACCAGCAATTTCACAACCTGGGACTGACGTATTACGGGCGCAAGAAATATGAAGACCTGGGACGCTACCTGGTGACGGGCAAGGATGAGGACGTGGGCAAGTTCCTAACGCCCGGCTTGCGCGGCGTGGCACAATCGGGGCCGTGGATGCACAATGGCCTGTTCCCGCAGATGGTGGGCTTGCTGAACATGTACAACGCGGGCATGTCGCGCCCCGTGCCGCGCAACGCCGAACAGGCGGCCGATCCGAAGTTTCCCGTTACCTCGCCCTTGCTGCAGCAATTGCAGCTGACATCCGAGGAAATCATCGCGCTGAAGAGTTTTCTCGAAGTGCTGTAGCCGCTCGGCCGGTTGCGCCCGCAACCGGCCTTTTCCTGCATGCGGCGCCGATATTGTATAGACGTTTGACGCCTGCCAATCTCTCCAAATTCCACATTTCACGGGCTTTCCCGATATATTTTCCAAACTGGAAATTTATCGAAAGGAAACGTTGACTCTAAAATAAGTGCGGTCTATATTCGTTTTCGTAGCAAGCAAAGACGAAATCTGTATGGATTTTTTACGACTGATCTGACGCGATTGCCGGCTTTGCCTGATGCCATCGCCAACATGGAGAGTAGTAAATGAAAAAGATTGCCGCGTTTATTTTTACCTTGGGACTGAGCGCTTCCTATGCCATCGCTTCCGATATCGACTGCTATAGCTGCGAGGAGGAACTGCGGGAATGCAAGATGATGTATGGCGACAGATCCCCATTGTGCAGCAACAATTACAAAGCCTGCCTGAGAGCCTGCCAAGCCGGCGCCTGATAGCTGTTTTTGCATTGCGAGGCGGCCGGCAAGCGCATGCTGCACCGGTCGCCCTCGATTCTTGACGCCCCTGACAATACTTATGATGCAGAAAAAAATTAAAACCATCGCCATGTATGGCTTGATACTGGCCGCCGGCCTGGGCAGCGGTTATGGCCTGTCCTTGTTGCCCGGCTTGCTCAAGTCGAATTACACCGAGGGCAATTACGCCGCGTATTTCCCGAACGCCCAGACGAAAGTGGTGCTGTACGGCACGGACTGGTGCGGCTATTGCGCCAAGACGCGCGCCTACTTCAAGGAAAACAAGATCGAATTCGTCGATCTTGATATCGAGAAATCCCCGGAAGCAAGAAAAGCCCATGAAGCACTCGGTGGTGGCGGCGTGCCCGTGGTGTTGATCGGCAACCGCAAGATCCAGGGTTTCAATACGGGCGCGCTGGAAGCGGCGCTGAAGAAAATCTGACGTTTCAATCGTTAACTTGAAAGGCTGACCATGTTCAAAAAGATTGCCGCGTTCCTGTTTGCCGCCGGCGCCGCGCTGTCCTTCAGTGCCCAGGCCTTTGGCCCTGACTGCACCTTTGTCTGCGAACGCAACCTGCTCGATTGCGTGGAATTCGGCCAGCCTGCCTGCGTGGAAAATTATCAGGCTTGCCAGAAGGAATGTCTGCGTCCGCCGCGTCATTGACGCGGAGGCAATGCCAGCTGATCGATGGCGCGTAAGAGACGGCGCGCCATGGCTGTTACTCATCGTCTGTCAATTCAACAGGAGTGCTTATGTTCAAAAAACTGGGTTTCTTTTTGTTTGCCATGGGCGTCAGCGCCTCGTATGCGATCGCCGGCGGCGGCGAGCCGGAATGCTATGCGCAGTGTGACGACGATCTGGTGCAGTGCATGACGGACCATCCGAGGTCGCCAGGCGCTTGCTCCAAGATTCACCAGATGTGCAATCAAAGCTGCGATCCATACTTGCCGTAAATAATGATTGCCGGTCTGCCGGTCTCCTGGCCAGGCCGGCCGAATCACCTCATCCGTCCTGCAGTGCCTCATTTCCACAAAGGATTACTTATGTTCAAAAAACTGGGTTTCTTTTTGTTTGCCATGGGCGTCAGCGCCTCGTATGCGATGGCCAGTAGTACCGCCGACATTTCCGAATGCCAGTCCGAGTGCTATATGGCGCTCGATGCCTGTGTCATGGAGTTCAGTGTTCCTTCATGCGTCCGCGCCAATAAAGTGTGTCTTCAGGCCTGCGGCTAGGAAAATCTAATAACTATTCTGGCCGGTGCTGAAGAAAGGCGCTAGCCGATTCTATCCCTTGTCTTTGGGCGCAACATGAAACGGCGGCATGTTGCGTGTTTACTTCACGTCGCTCACTAAGGAACAGCATGTTTAAAAAAATCGCTTTTTTTCTTTTTGTTGCAGGTGCCAGCCTGTCGTTCAACAAGGCGGCAAACAGCACTCCAAGCTGTGGTTTCCAGTGCGCCCAATTAAGGGGAATTTGTCTCGACGAAGGCCGGGGTGACGCTTCCTGCCGCGACAACTACAATTTCTGCGTTGAAAACTGCCGTAATGGCATCTATCCCGAGATGCCGGAATAAGCAACACGTGCATGGCCGCGTCATCTGGCGCGGTCATGCCGCCACAGCACGTCATCGCCGCCGGCAAAGCGGTTGAGCACGCGCGACAGCACGAACAGCAGGTCCGACAGGCGGTTCACATACTGGCGCGGATGCTCGTGCAGTGGTTCCGCATTGGCCAGCGCGACGATGCTGCGCTCGGCGCGGCGGCACACGGTGCGGCATACATGCGCGAGCGAGGCGGCGCGCGAGCCGGCCGGCAGGATGAATTCGGAGAGCGCCGGCAAGTCCGCATTGTATTTCGCCAGCAGGTCGTCGAGGCGCAGCACGTGTTCTTCCTTGATCAGCTGGTAGCCGGGGATACAGATTTCTCCGCCCAGGTCGAAAAGGTCGTGCTGGATGGCCACCAGCTCCTCGCGCAAGGCGTCGGGCATGGCTTCGCACAGCAGCAAGCCGATATTGGAGTTCAGTTCGTCCACGTCGCCCATGGCGTGGATGCGGGCGCTGTCCTTGCTGGTGCGGCTGCCGTCGCCCAGGCCGGTGCTGCCATTGTCGCCCGTGCGCGTGGCGATTTTCGAAAGTCGGTTGCCCATGATGCTGATCCTGTAAAGAAGAATGGGGGCAGCATACGACACCGCGCGCCGCCTGGCCCTGCATTTGCCCGCCATTGTGACAAAAAATGCGCTGCACGCCACGTTTGTGCTTACAATCGTTGCACGCCCATGCTCATTTGCCCTCCATCTTATGCCCAATGCTGCCTCTGAATCCGGATTGACCGCCGCGCGCCAGCAAGCCGTCGTCGCTGCCCTGCTGGCCGTGCTGCCGGCACGCTGCGTGCTGTCCGACGCCGAAGATACGCGCCCGTATGAATGCGATGGCCTGGCCGCCTACCGCCAGCTGCCGATGGTGGTGACCCTGCCGGACACGGAAGAACAGGTCATCGCCATCCTCGGCGTCTGCCGCGAGTTGAAGGTGCCGATCGTGCCGCGCGGGGCCGGCACGGGCCTGTCGGGCGGCGCCTTGCCGATCGCCGATGGCGTGGTGCTGTCGACGGCGCGTTTGAACCGCATCGTGCGCGTCGATGCGTATGCGCGCATCGCCGTGGTGCAGCCGGGCGTGCGCAACCTGGCCATTTCCGAAGCGGTGGCGCAATATGCCTTGTACTACGCGCCCGACCCGTCGTCGCAGATCGCCTGCAGCATCGGCGGCAACGTGGCGGAAAACTCGGGCGGCGTGCATTGCCTGAAATACGGCCTGACCGTGCACAATGTGCTGCGCGTGCGCGTCGTCACCATCGCTGGCGACGTGCTGGAACTGGGCGGCGAATGCCTCGACGCTCCGGGCCTCGACCTGCTGGCCGTCTTCATCGGCTCCGAAGGCATGCTGGGCATCGTCACGGAAGTGACCGTGAAACTGATACCGAAACCGGCGACGGCCAGAGTCATCATGGCGTCGTTTGACGACGTCGTCACGGGCGGCAATGCGGTGGCCAACGTGATCGCCGCCGGCATTATCCCGGCTGGCCTGGAAATGATGGACCAGACGTCGTCGCGCATGGTCGAACCGTTCGTCAAGGCCGGCTACGACATCGACGCGGCCGCCATTTTGCTGTGCGAAGCGGACGGCACGCACGAGGAAGTGGAAGAGGAAATCGCGCGCATGACGGCCGTGCTGGAAGGGGCGGGCGCGAGCGCGATTGCCGTGTCGCAGTCGGAAGCGGAACGCATGAAATTCTGGTCCGGCCGCAAGAACGCGTTTCCCGCCGCCGGTCGCATCTCGCCCGATTACTACTGCATGGACGGCACCATCCCGCGCAAGAAACTGGCGGAAGTGTTGACGGGTATCGCCGCCATGGAAACGACGCATGGCTTGCGCTGCGCGAACGTGTTCCATGCTGGAGACGGCAATCTGCACCCATTGATCCTGTTCGACGCCAATATGCCCGGCGAATTCGAGCGCGCCGAAGCGTTTGGCGCCGACATCCTGGCCCTGTGCGTGGCCGTGGGCGGCACCATCACGGGCGAACATGGCGTGGGCATGGAAAAGATCAATTCCATGTGCGTGCAATTTACACGCGCCGAACTCGATGCCTTCTTTGCCGTCAAGCGCGCCTTCGATCCGCATACCTTGCTCAACCCGGACAAGGCGATCCCCACCTTGAACCGCTGCGCCGAATTCGGCAAGATGCATGTGACGGCGGGGCGGCTGCCGTTCGCCAACCTGCCCCGTTTTTAATCCGCCGGAGACTCTTTTGCAAGCAATCGTTGAACAATTCAGGCAGCAGATCCTGGCGGCCAGCGCGGCGGGCAGCCCCTTGCGCCTGCGCGGCGGCGGCACGAAAGACTGGTATGGCCAGCAGCTGACAGGCGAGGTGCTCGATACGCGCGCGTATGCGGGCATCATCGACTATGAACCGACGGAGCTGGTGATCACGGCGCGCTGCGGCACGCCGCTGCTGGAAATCGAGGCGGCGCTGGCCGCGCGCAACCAGATGCTGGCGTTCGAGCCGCCGCACTTCGGCCCCGGCGCCACGGTGGGCGGCGTCGTCGCCAGCGCCTTGTCCGGCCCGCGCCGGGCCAGCGCGGGGGCCTTGCGTGATTTCGTGCTGGGCGCCGTGCTGATGGATGGCCATGGCGAACGCCTGGCCTTTGGCGGACAGGTGATGAAAAACGTGGCCGGCTACGATGTCTCGCGCCTGCTGGCGGGGTCCCTGGGCACCTTGGGCCTGATCCTGGAAGTGTCGCTGAAGGTGCTGCCCCTGCCGCTGCGCGAAGCGACGCTCCGCGTGGCCTGCGCGGAAATCGCCGCCTTGCGCATGCTCAATGAGTGGGCGGGCAAGCCGCTGCCGATATCGGCCAGCTGCTGGCACGATGGCGTGTTGACGGTGCGCCTGTCCGGCGCCGAGGCGGCTGTCTCGGCGGCCCTGCAATCGCTGGGAGGCGAAGTGCTGACGCACGATGACGCGGCCGCCTTCTGGCTGGACGTGCGCGAGCAAACGCACGCATTCTTCGCGGGCGCGGGCAGCCTGTGGCGCTTGTCTCTGCCGCCGCACGCCAGCGCCATGATTTTAAAGGGGCGCCAGCTGATCGAGTGGGGCGGGGCACAGCGCTGGCTCAAGCTCGATGGCGACGCCGATGCGGCCGGCAGCGCGCAGATTCGCCAGGCCGTGGCGGCCGCCGGCGGCCACGCCACGCTGTTTCGCGGCGGCGACAAGGCCGTGGGCGTGTTCCACCCGCTGGCGCCCGCCATCGCCACCATCCACCAGCGCCTGCGGCAGGCTTTCGACCCGGCCGGCATCTTCAACCCGCACAGAATGGATTGAGCGCATGCAAACCAATCTCGCCGATTTCATCAAGAATACGCCGGCAGGCGACGAAGCCGAAGCCATTTTGCGCGCCTGCGTGCATTGCGGCTTTTGCACGGCCACCTGTCCCACTTACCAATTGCTGGGCGACGAACTCGATGGCCCGCGCGGACGCATTTACCTGATCAAACAAGTGCTCGAAGGCGCGCCCGTCACGGCCAAGACGCAGACGCACCTGGACCGCTGCCTGACCTGCCGCAACTGCGAGTCGACCTGTCCGTCCGGGGTGCAGTACGGGCGCCTGGTCGACATCGGCCGCAACGTCGTCGAGCAGCGCGTGCAGCGCCCCTTGCGCGAACGCGCGCTGCGCTTCGCCCTGAAGGAAGCCTTGCCGCGCCGCTGGCTGTTTACGCCCGTGTACAAGGCGGGGCAGGCGCTGCGGCCACTGCTGTCGAAAGGCTTGCAGGATAAATTGCGTCCGGGTGCGCAAGCGGGGGCATGGCCGACGCGCCAGCATGCGCGCAGCATGCTGCTGCTGGACGGCTGCGTGCAGCCGGCCATGTCGCCGAACATCAACGCGGCCACGGCGCGCGTGCTCGACGCCTTGGGCGTGCAACTGATCGTCGCCCCGAAGGCCGGCTGCTGCGGCGCGCTACGCCATCACCTGAATGACCAGGAAGCGGCGCTGGACGACATGCGCCGCAATATCGACGCCTGGTGGCCGTATGTCGATAGTGCCGAAGCCATCGTCATGACGGCGTCCGGCTGCGGCGCCACGGTGAAGGAATATGGACATTTGCTGGCGCACGATCCGCAGTATGCGGACAAGGCGCGGCGCATCGCGGCACTGACGCGCGATCTGTCCGAGATCATGCCGGCGTTTGAAAACGAGCTGGCGGCGCTGCTGAAAGGACGCATCGGGAAAAGGGTGGCATATCACCCGCCATGCACCCTGCAGCATGGCCAGCAGGTACGCGGCAAGGTGGAGCAGGTCTTGCGCGCCGTCGGCGTCGACGTGCGCCTGTGCGCCGACAGCCATCTGTGCTGCGGTTCGGCCGGCACGTATTCGATTTTGCAGCCGGCATTGTCGCAGCAGCTGCGCGACAACAAGGTGGCGAACCTGGAAGCGTGCGAGCCGGAGATGATCGTGTCGGCCAATATCGGCTGCCTGAGCCACCTGCAGTCAGGCACGCAGACGCCCGTGCGGCACTGGATCGAGCTGATCGACTCCGCCTTGACGCCTAAATAGGCGCTTCGCTGTACTGCGCAATGCGCCATTGGGGCGCCGGCACGAAGTTCGCAGCCCACTCCAGCACGGCGTCGGCCGGCATGGGGCGGGCGATGCCGTAGCCTTGCGCCAGGTCGCAGCCCAGCTGGATCAGGCGCGCGCCATGCTCGACGCTTTCCACGCCTTCGGCGATCACCGTCAGGCTGAATGAACGGGCCAGGCCGATGACGGCGCGCACCAGGTGCAGGTCGTCGCGGTCGTTGAGCATGTTGCGCACGAAGCTCTGGTCGATCTTGACGATATTCGCCGGCAGGCGTTTTAAATATGACATCGACGAGTAGCCGGTGCCGAAATCGTCGAGCGCGAAGGTGATGCCCAGCGCCTGGCAGGCGCGGATGATGCGGCGCACGTCTTCGATGTCGTGCAGGGCTGACGATTCGAGGATTTCCAGTTCCAGCATGCTGGCGCGCACGCCGGGAAATTCGCCGAGGATGGTTTCCAGGCGCGAGACGAAGTCGGCTTGCTGGAAGTGGCGCGCCGCGATGTTCACGCTGACTACCCAGTGCTTGCCGCAAGCCACCCAGCGCTGCATCTGCCACAGGGCCTGGCGCAGCACCCATTCGCCGATGTCGATGATCAAATCCGTCTGCTCCACCAGCGGCAGGAATTGCGCGGGGGCCAGCACGCCGCGGCGCGGATGCTGCCAGCGCAGCAGCGCTTCCATGCCCACCACCGTGCCGGCGCGCATGTTCACCTTGGGCTGGTAGTACAGCCGCAGTTCGCCATTGATCAGGGCGTGGCGCACTTCCGTGCGCTGGTTGTGGTGGGTGCGGACTTCTTCATCGAGGTTGGTGTCGAAGAAGTGGTACTGGTTGCGCCCCGTCAGTTTCGCCTGGTAGACGGCGTGGTCGGCGTGGCGCAGCAGGCTTTCCGTATTCAAGTCCTTGCCCGCATACACGGCGATGCCGGCGCTGGCCGTCACGTGCAGCGCCTGCTGGTCGCACTGGTAGGGGCGGCTCAGTTCCTGCATCAATTGCGTGATGTTCTGTTCGATGCTGGCGATGCTGGCCTGGCCGCACAGCAGCATGACGAATTCATCGCCGCCCAGGCGCGCCGCGTAATGGACCTGGCCCGTAAAGCCGTGCAGGCGGCCGGCCACCTGCTTGAGGATTTCATCGCCGGCCTCGGCGCCGTAGCGGTCGTTAATGGCCTGGAAGTGGTCGAGGTCGAACAGGCAGACGGCCAGCAGGCGCTGGCGTTCGCGCGCGAGGAACAGTTCCTGCTCGAAGCGGGCGGCCAGCGCGGCACGGTTGGGCAAGCCTGTCAGCACGTCATTGTAGTTTTGCCACGACAGCTTTTGCAGCGCCTGCTGCATGTGCACGGTTTCGTTCAGCTGTTCGCCCAGCTGGCGCTGGCTGGTTTTCAGCGAGGTCAGCAGTTCTTCGATATCGCCGGCCATGCCGTTGAACGACTGCGACACGGCTTGCGCCTCGGGCGTGGCGCCGGCCGCCAGGCGCACGGCGAAATTGCCATCACGGAAGCGGTCGGTCGCTTGCACGAAGCGCGCCAGCAGCTTGCGGTGCGACGCCAGGATCAAGCCCAGCAGGAGGAAGACGAGGACGATATTGATGCTGCTGAGGACGGCCTGCTCGAGCACCCTTTGCCACACCTGCGCCAGGGGCCGGCCGGGCGTGTAGTGCAGGTCGAGGATGCCGTCGCCGCCGTCAGGTAGCGCCACCGTCAGGCGGCTGCGGATGGCCGCCATGCCCGCCAGGCGCGCAAACCACGCCGGCACGCCGTCGGCCAGTGTGTCGCCTGGCTTGTTGTCGGCCAGCACTTCGATATGCCCGCCAGCCGTATCCCAGCGCGCGGAAACGAGGCTGCGGTTCAGCGGCAAGGCGCTGCGCAGCGCCTGCCGCACGCTGTCGTGCGTCGCATGCCGGTCCGTGTGCACGGCCAGCGGCAGCACGCTATTGGCCAGGAACAGGTCGAGTTGCCGGGCGTCGCTCTGGTAGCGCGCATTGGCCAACGCCGTTTCGGTACCCAGCAGGGCGTGATAGCGAACGGCGGAAACGGCGAGTATCAGGAAGGTAATAGGGATGAAGAGGCGGGGATAACTGCCCATCCGCATCCAAGAAGATAATATTTTCCCAAAGACTGGCATCGTTTTATGATCGATATCTGCGAATAATTATGTAAACATTATCACCGATATTTGCTATTTGAAACACAATATTGATATCAAGCATGAAATAAATGCAGTTTTATGGATTTCACATGATTGTTGTCTTAAATCAAAGCAATCCGTTTTTACTCCTGTAGCAATTGCCGTATGTCGGCCGCCAGACTGGCTGGTTTGCTGGCCGTCGCATAGCGGCGAAATACGCTGCCATCTTTACGCACCAAAAACTTGGTGAAATTCCATTTGATCGATTGCGTGCCCAATATGCCGGGCGCCGCCTGTTTTAATTGTGCAAACAGGGGATGGGTCTGCGCGCCATTCACGTCGACCTTGGCAAACAGGGGAAAGGTGACGCCGAAGTTTTTCTCGCAAAAGGCGCCAATTTCCCCGTTCGATCCCGGTTCTTGCTGGCGGAATTGATTGCAGGGAAAACCCAGCACGACCAGGCCCTGCTCGTGAAATTCGCGGTACAGCGCTTCGAGTCCCTGGTATTGCGGCGTGAAGCCGCAGGCGCTGGCCGTGTTGACGATCAGCAATACCTTGCCTTTGTAGCGCGCCAGGTCGACCGGCGTGCCGTCCAGTGCCTCGGCCTGGAAATCGTGGATGCTGGTCATGTCAGAGGAGTCCCAGTTTGGTGGCGCCCGCTTGCGGGGCCGGTTCCGGCGCCGTGGCGCCCTTGAGTTTGATCGTCAGGCGCAGGTCGTTGACGGAGTCCGCATTGCGCAGCGCGTCTTCATAGCTGATGGCGCCCGCTTCGTGCAGGTCGAACAGGGCCTGGTCGAAGGTCTGCATGCCATGCTCGCGCGACTTTTTCATCAATTCCTTGATCTCGTGCACCTGGCCCTTGAAGATCAGGTCGCTCATCAGCGGCGAGTTGAGCAGGATTTCCAGCGCCGCCTTGCGTCCGCCGCCGTCCTTGCCGGGGATCAGGCGCTGCGAAATCATGCCCTTCAAATTGAGCGACAGGTCCATCAGCAACTGCTGGCGCCGCTCTTCGGGGAAGAAATTGATGATGCGGTCCAGCGCCTGGTTGGCGTTGTTCGCGTGCAAGGTCGCCAGGCACAGATGGCCCGTTTCGGCAAACGCGATGGCGTGGTCCATCGTCTCCCGGTCGCGGATTTCTCCGATCTGTATCACGTCAGGCGCCTGGCGCAGGGTGTTTTTCAGGGCCGTGCCCCAGTCGTCCGTATCGACGCCCACTTCGCGCTGGGTAACGATGCAGTTGCCGTGCGGATGGATGAATTCCACCGGGTCTTCGATGGTGATGATGTGGCCATGGCTGTGCGCGTTGCGGTGGCCCACCATGGCCGCCAGGGTGGTCGACTTGCCGCAGCCCGTGGCGCCCACCATGATGACGAGGCCGCGCTTGCTCATCACCACGTCTTGCAGGATGGCGGGTAAACCGAGCCCATCGAGGGTGGGGATGGCGGTATTGATCAAGCGCAAGACCATGCCTGCCTGGCCCATCTGGACGAAGGCGGACACGCGGAAACGCCCGAGGCCGTCCGGGCTGATGGCGAAATTGGCTTCGCGGCTGGATTCGAACTCGGCCGCCTGGCGTTCGTTCATGACGGCGCGCACGTAGCCGGCCGCCTGTTGCGCATCGAGCGCCCCGCCGGCCAGCGGCGTCAGTTTGCCGTCGAGTTTGATGGCTGCAGGAAAGCCGGCCGTGATGAACAGGTCCGAGCCGCCCCGTGCGCGCATCTGCGCCAGCAGCGCGTGCATGGCGCCATAGTGTTCGTGCGTCGTCTGCATGGCTTATCCGGGGAAGTTTTCAGGGGCTTTGGCGGCCGAGCGGGCCGTTTCCGCCGAGATCGTGCCGCGCCGGACCAGGTCGCTCAAGCACTGGTCCAGCGTCTGCATGCCGACATTGCTGCCCGTCTGGATGGCCGAATACATTTGCGCCACTTTCGCTTCGCGGATCAGGTTGCGCACGGCCGGCGTGGCCAGCATGATTTCATGCGCGGCCACGCGGCCCGCGCCATCCTTGGTTTTGAGCAAGTTCTGCGAAATGACGGCTTGCAAGGATTCGGACAGCATGGCGCGCACCATTTCCTTTTCCTCGGCGGGGAAGACGTCGATGATGCGGTCGATCGATTTCGCCGCCGACGAGGTGTGCAGGGTGCCGAAGACCAGATGGCCCGTTTCGGCCGCCGTCAGCGCCAGACGGATGGTTTCCAGGTCGCGCAATTCGCCCACTAAAATCACGTCCGGGTCTTCGCGCAGGGCCGAGCGCAGCGCATTGCTGAACGAATGCGTGTGCGAACCGACTTCGCGCTGGTTGATCAGGCATTTTTTCGGTTCATGCACGAATTCGATCGGGTCTTCGATGGTCAATATATGGTGGTTCAGGCGCTCGTTGACGTGGTTCACCATGGCCGCCAGAGTGGTCGACTTGCCCGAACCGGTCGGACCCGTCACCAGCACCAAGCCGCGCGGGCGCATGGCCAGCTCGCCGAAGATGCGCGGCGCGTTGAGCTCTTCCAGGGTCAGCACTTTCGACGGAATCGTGCGCAGCACGGCCGAGGCGCCTCGTTCCTGGTTGTAGGCGTTGACGCGGAAGCGGGCCAGGCCGGGAATCTCGAACGAGAAATCGCATTCCAGCGCTTCTTCATACGCCTTGCGCTGGCTGTCGTTCATGATGTCGTAGATCATGCTGTGCACTTCCTTGTGCTCGAGCGGGGCCACGTTCAGGCGGCGCACGTCGCCGTTGACCCGTATCATCGGCGGCAGGCCGGAAGACAGGTGCAAGTCGGAAGCCTTGTTGCTGACGGAGAAAGCGAGTAGTTCGGAGATGTCCATTTATAATCCCTGTGCCTGCATTGATGGGCTGGCGCACTGTGCCGCCGCCCCTATACACTAGAAAATGATTATGTCCACAATCGAACAGAACTTGCAAGCCGTGCGAGACAGTATTGCGCAGGCGGCCCTGGAGGCGCGGCGCCTGCCGGAAGACGTGACCCTGCTGGCCGTGTCGAAAACCTTTGGCGCGGACGCTGTGCTGGACGCCATGCGCGCGGGCCAGACGGCGTTTGGCGAAAATTATCTGCAGGAAGCGCTCGACAAGATTGCCGCCGTCAAGCTTGCGCTGCCGCAAGGCGCACCCGTCTGGCATTTCATCGGTCCCATCCAGAGCAACAAGACGCGCCCCATTGCCGAGCACTTCGACTGGGTGCACACGGTGGAACGGGAAAAGATCGCCGCGCGCCTGTCGGAGCAGCGCCCGGCCGGCTTGCCGGACCTGAATATCTGCCTGCAAGTCAATATCAGCGGCGAAGCGAGCAAGAGCGGCGTGACGCCAGCCGAACTGCCGGCGCTGGCGCATGCCGTGGCGCAATTGCCCCGTTTGCGCTTGCGCGGCCTGATGGCCATTCCCGAGCCGGAAACGGATGTCACGCTGCAGCGCGCTGCCTTTGCGCAATTGCGCGTGTTGTACCAACAATTGAAGGCCGAAGGGCTGGCGCTCGACACCTTGTCGATGGGCATGTCGGCCGACTTGCGCGCCGCCGTGCTGGAAGGCGCCACCATCGTGCGCGTGGGTAGCGCCATTTTCGGTTCCCGCAACTATTCCTGATAAAGAGAGAACAAGCATGACGACAGAATTGAATATCGCCTTTGTGGGCGGCGGCAACATGGCCGCCGCGCTGATCGCCGGCCTGACGGGCAAATTGACCCTGGGAGGCAATATCCACGTGATCGATCCGCACGCGCCCGCGCTGGAAAAACTGCAGGCGCAATTCGGCGTGACGACGGCGCTGCTTGCGGACGACGCGCTGCGCGCCGTGGACGTGATCGTGCTGGCCGTGAAACCGCAAAGCATGCGCGAGGTGGCGGCGCAGTTGCTGCCTTTCCTTGATGGTGACCGGGCGCCATTGATCCTGTCGATCGCGGCCGGCATACGCGCGCAAGACCTGTCGCGCTGGCTCGGCGATTACCCCGCCATCGTGCGCTGCATGCCGAACACGCCGGCCCTGATCGGCATGGGCATCACGGGCATGGTGGCCAGCGGCGGCGTGAGCGAAGAACAGAAAAAGGCGGCGGACGCCATCCTGCGCGCCGTCGGCCAGACCGTCTGGCTCGATGACGAAGCCAAGATCGATCCTGTGACGGCCGTGTCCGGCAGCGGCCCTGCCTACGTGTTTTACTTTATCGAAGCGATGCAGCAGGCGGCGGCCGAGCTGGGTCTCACGCCGGAGCAGGGCACGCAGCTGGCGATTGCCACCTTTACGGGCGCGGCGCAGCTGGCGGCGAACTCCAGCGAACCCGTATCCTTGCTGCGCGAGCGGGTCACGTCAAAGGGCGGCACGACGTACGCGGCCCTCACCAGCATGGAAGAGAGCGGCGTGAAGGCGGCCATCGTCAAGGGCATCAAGGCGGCCGCGCAGCGCGGGCGCGAGATGGGTGACGAGCTGGGCAAATAAACGCTACATCACCTTGACGGCGCGGCCGATATACAGGATCGGCCCTGTCGGCCTGCCTGTCGGCGAGCCCGTTTGCGGCTCCAGCGTGATTTCAAACAGTTGATCGGGCTGCAGCGGCGGCAGCTTGTCCAGGGTCAGCTTGAGGCTTTGCCCCGGCTTGACGAGGCCCAGCGAGACGGGCGCGCCCCAGTCCTTGCCCTTGGTCCAGAATTGCAGGGCTTTCTGCTGCGGCACGGCAGTCGGGCCCAGCGGGATCAGGCTCAGGTCGCGGTTCTTGCCGCCGCGTCCGCCCGCCTGCACGATCCAGCCCGGCGATTTATCTTGCGGCGCCACCAGCACCACCAGATAGCCGGGTCCGCTTGGCGCCTGCAGTTGCATAGTGACCAGCACGGCCAGCGCGGCCGTGGCCGCCAGGCCGCCGCCGGCCAGCACTCGCCAGAAGGCCAGGCTGTTCCACCAAGCCTGCCAGCCGCCCGCCTGCCGCACGGCTTTTGGCGTGAACAGGCTGGCGCCGATGCGCGGCCACAGTTGCGCCGAGGGCGTTTCGGGCGGCGCCAGGGTCGTCAATGGCAGCAGACGCTGTTCCCAGGCATCGACGGCGTCGCGCAAGGCGGCGTCGCGCGGCAAGCGCTGTTCCACGTCCGCCCGTTCGGCCCGTTCCAGGGTGCCCAGCACGTATTCGCCGGCCAGCCTGTGCAATTCATCGTCGCTGTCGATCATCCCATGCACTCCCGCAAGGCGGCCAGGCCCCGCTTGACCCAGGCTTTCACCGTGCCCAGCGGCGCTTGCAGCCGCTGCGCGATTTCGCTATGGGAACAGCCATCGACGTAAGCGTACAGGATGCTATTGCGTTTGCCTTCCTCCAGGTGGCCAAGGCAATCGTGCAGCTTGCCCAGATCCGCCTGGTCGGCATAGGCATCGCTGGCATCATGGCCTAGTCGTTCGTGCAGCAGGGTTTCCACGGTATCCTCGTCGGCCGATACTTCATGGGCGCGGGCGCGCGCCACATCCAGCGCCTGGTGCCGCACCACGACATAGATCCAGCCCTTGCCGCTGCCGCGCGTGGCGTCGAAGCTGCCGGCGCGGCGCCAGATATTCAGAAAGGCGTCGTGCAGCACGTCTTCGGCCAGGTCCCGCTGGCGCACGATGCGCAGAGCCACGCCCAGCAGATAGCGGCTTTCCTGCTGGTACAGGCCGTGCAATGCCTGCTGCTCGCCCCTGGCGCAAGCGCGCAGGGCGGCATCGTAATCGAACGGAGTGGCTAGGGTTGGCAAGGTCGGCGCAATCGTTGGAGTTAACGGTTAGCAAGTTTTCAAGACCGAGTATAGGCCAGAAACCAGCTTGCCAACCGTCACGCTCACGCTTTTATGCTGCTTTCCAAAAGATATAATCGGCTTGGTAAGGTACCCATTGCTTGGCGCCGATGGACTCCATGCCGCAGGGGCTGCTTGGCGCCACGCCGCCGCTGGTGGCCACGCGCTGGATGTAGCTGACGCCCTGCATGGCGCCGCTTCCCGTGGCAGGGTTGGCTTTCACCAACTGATACGGGATGTTGCCCGCACTGGCCGGCGCCACGGCCACTTGCGTTGCCGTCACTTTCGAGCCGTCCAGGTTGGCCCAGGTGGCAGGTGGGCCGACATACGTGCCGACCTGCATGCCGCCGCGGTCGTTCAAGGCTGCGTCCGGTCCCACGAAGACCCATTCATGGCCCGTCATATCTTTCTTGGCCTTGCATTCGTAGGCGATCTTGCCCACGCCCACCGTTTGCATGGCGACCTGGTGGCCATCGGGCACTTTGACGGCGTTCGGCAATTGTTCCTGCGAATAGCGCGCGCTCATGGGCGCGCAAGCCGTCAGCAGCAGGGCGGCGCCCAGCAAAGTCAGTGCGGGAACGGTGTGGCGTGGGGCGGTGAAGGCAAGCATGGCGAACTCCTGGTAGTTGGCTCAACCGGCTGGTTGATACCATTACTACGCAGGGGTTTGCAATTTGGATGCAGCCAGGAAAAAATATTTTAGTCCGGCGTGTCTTTCTTGCTGAAACGCTGCGCCAGCGCCAGCACGACGGGCATGGCGGTGGTGGCGTGCTTGAGTAGCGCGCCGCTGGCGCGCAACAGCGGCAGGAAACGGCGCGGGCGCACGAGCAGCAAACCCAGCACGCCGCCGCCTATCATCAGGGGAATTTTAAAACGCGTGGCCAGGGTGTGGCGCAGATTGCCGCCCGTGAGCGGCTCCAGCAACTGGCGTGTCTGCACGCCCAGGGCCAGGCGCTGCAGCGCGCATTCGGCCAGCAGGGCGTCGCGCCGCTGCGCCAGGCTGGCGGCCGTGTGCACATGCGACAACTTGGTGGGATGCGTGGTCATGGCCGCTCCGATCCCCGGCGGGCCAGCAATTGCAGCTCGTCCAGGTCTTTGTTCAGTTCGGAAAGTGTGAAGGACAGCAGTTTCGGCTTGCTGCGGAAACTGGCGCGCACGCCGAGCAGGGTGGCGATGGCGGCGACGATGAAAACGGCGGCCGTGATGGCGATGGCGGCGATGCGGTGCGTATCCCAGAACAGCACGATGACGAGGAACACGATCAATACGAGGCCGACAAACAGGCACAGCAGTGCCAGCATGGCCAGCGCCAGATAGGACAGGAAGCGCAGCGACTCTTCTTCCATTTCCACGGCCGCCAGGGCCAGACGTGTCTGGACGATGGCGGCGAGGGTCGCTGCGACTTGGGCGACATGGTGCACGATAGCCATATGCTGCCTTTCGCGTCAGGAGACGGCCAAGGCCGTCGGTACTGCGTCGGTACTGCCTAGCGGCGTGACGAGGAAAGCAGCAGGCCGAACAGCACGCCCACGACGGCGCCCGCGCCCACGGCTTTCCACGGATTGTCCTGCACGTATTCGTCGGTGGCCTTGGCCGCCTTCTTGGTTCGTTCGAGCAAGTCTTCTTCCAGCTTGATCAAGTCTTTCTTGGCCGTTTCCAGCGTGGCGATGAACTTGTCCTTGACGGCTTTGACATTCTCGCCCGTCTGATCCTTGGCACCGTCGAGCCAGCCTTCCGCTTCATTGATGACGGTTTTCAGGTCGCCGACCAGTTTGTCGCGGGCCTTGTCGGCGTCGGCGAGGATGCTGTCGCTGCTGGATTTTCCGGTATGTATCGAGCTCATGTATTACCTCATGGAAGTGAAACTGCACAGTGAAATACCAGTGTAGGCAGCTGCGGCCAGGCTGTCTTGCGCCGCCTCAAGGGCTACCGCGGCGCAAGGATGATTGCTTAACGGAAAGCAAAGTCCAGAACCACGCCCGCAAACACCGCCGCTCCTAGCCAGTTATTATGCCGGAATGCCGCAAAACACGGCATACGCTCGCGTGCGCGGATCAGGGTGTAGTGGTAAACGGCGCAGCCGGCCGCCACCACCAGCCCCGCGACGAACCAGTAACGCAAGCCCAGATACCAGCCGCATGCCAGCCACAGCAGCAGGAAAACGGCATAGCAGAACATGACGATGGCCACGTCGTAGCGGCCAAAGGTGATGGCCGACGTCTTGATGCCGATTTTTAAGTCGTCGTCGCGGTCGACCATCGCGTATTCCGTATCGTAGGCCACGGCCCAGAAAACATTGCCGAGCAGCAGCAGCCAGGCGACGACGGGCACGGCATCCGTGATGGCGGCAAAGCCCATGGGAATGCCGAAACCGAAGGCGATGCCGAGATACGCTTGCGGAATGGCAAAGAAGCGCTTGAAGTAGGGATAGGTGCCGGCGATGATGACGGCCGCCACGGACAGCTGCTTGGTCAGCGCGTTGAGGGGCAGGATCAGGCAAAAGGCCAGTACGGTCAGCACGCCGGCCACGGCCAGCGCTTCCTTGCCGCTGATGCGTCCGCTGGTGATGGGGCGCTCGGCCGTGCGCTTGACGAATTTGTCGATATCCTGGTCGGCGTAGTCATTGATGGCGCAGCCAGCCGAGCGCATCAGGAAAGTGCCAAGAGTAAAGATGAGCAGCAGCCGCCAGTCCGGCACGCCCTGCTGCGCCAGCCACAGCGCGCACAGGGTAGGCCACAGCAGCAATACGGTACCGATAGGCTTGTCCAGCCGTATCAGGCGGAAATACAGCGCCAGCTTGTTCATGGAAGACTCGATCTTGTTGAAGAGAAAGGTCGATTATCGCAAATAGTATGTAAATGTACTATTTTGCGCTTGGGGCGCTAGTCGTCGTCTTCGCAGAGCGGCGTAATTCCCGGCAAGTTGCAGCTGGCGATGGCCGCGCACAAGGCGTCGATGGCGGCCTTGCGCGTAAAACTCTTGCGCCACAGCATGACCACCCGGCGCGATGGCACGGGGGCGGCGAAGGGCCGGTATTCGAGCATGCCGTCGGTGGCGTGCATATTGGCGACGGAGGCGCGCGGCAAGACCGTCAGGCCGATGCCGCTGGCCACCATGTGGCGGATGGTTTCCAGTGAAGAACCTTCGAACGTGCGCTGCATGCCGTTGCCGGGCGAGGAAAAACGCGCCATTTCGGGGCACACTTCCAGCACCTGGTCGCGGAAACAGTGGCCATTGCCCAGCAGCAGCATGGTTTCCGATTTCAAATCTTGCGCGGCGATTTTGTCACGCGCCGTCCATGGATGCTGGCGCGGCATGGCGACGACGAACGGCTCGTCATACAGTTCCTGCATGGCCATGCCGTGGTCGGGCAGGGGCAGGGCCATGATGGCCACGTCCAGTTCTCCCTGGCGCAGCAATTCGAGCAGGCGAACCGTGAAATTCTCCTGCAAGATCAAGGGCATCTGCGGCACCTGGTCTATCATGGCCTTGACCAGCGGCGGCAGCAGGTAGGGGCCGATCGTGTAGATCACGCCCAGGCGCAACGGGCCGGCCAGCGGGTCCTTGTTTTGCTTGGCGAGTTCCTTGATGGCGGCCGTCTGTTCCAGCACGCGCTCGGCTTGCGCGATGATCTGCGCGCCCAGGGGCGTGACGGAGATTTCCGCGCCGCCCCGTTCGAACAGGACCACGCCCAATTCGTCTTCGAGTTTCTTGATGGCCACTGACAGGGTGGGCTGGGCAACGAAGCAAGCTTCAGCGGCGTGGCCGAAGTGCTTCGCTCGCGCGACTGCAACGATATATTTCAGTTCAGTCAGTGTCATAGGTTGATTGAAACACAGGAAGTACTTACTTGCAATGAATGAAAGGTGGCGCAAACGTGAAACTGTGGCGCCGATGGCGTATTGTAGCGGATCGCCCCCTATAATGCGGGACCGGGCGGCGAAGGGAGACGGTGATGGAATTGCGGATGCAGGCGCTGGAAGCGGCAATCAATTACTGGCGCGCCAGGCAACCGGCGCGCGGCAATGAATATGCGCTGTCGTCGCCCGTCAGCCGCCTGGCCGACGTGTATGCGCTGATGATTTACAACCGGCAAGATTGCATCGCCGAAGAGGGCCTGGAGCCGGCCGTCCTGGCCTTGATCGAGGCCTGGCGCCGCGATGCCGGCGGCATCCAAGGCGATAGCCACGCCTGAGCGTGACCCTAGCGTGACCCTATTTAACCCTACAAGAGATATTCATGCCTGACTTTGAAAACAAACTGTGCGGCCGCGACGAATTGCGCGCCCGCGCCGCGGCCCTGCCGAAACCGGTGGTGGTGACGAACGGCGTGTTCGATATTTTGCACCGCGGCCACGTGACGTACCTGGCGCAGGCGCGCGCGCTGGGCGCTTCGCTGATCGTTGCCGTGAATACCGATGCTTCAGTGAAACGCCTGGGCAAGGGCGACGACCGTCCCCTCAATAACTGCGAAGACCGCATGGCCGTGCTGGCCGCGCTGGAAGCGGTGAGCCTGGTGGTGCCGTTCTCGGAAGACAGCGCCCTGGAAGTGGTGCAGGACATCGAACCGGAAATCTATGCCAAGGGCGGCGACTACGACATGGCGGCCATTCCCGAAGGCAAGGCCGTGCTCGCGTATGGCGGCCAGGCCGTGGCCATCGATTTCGAGCATGACCGCTCGACCACCAAGCTGTTGACGAAAGTGCGGACGCAGCAAGGCTGAGGAAGCTCGTCAATGTTTCCATACAGATAAAAAGACGTTACTATGAGAACTGCCAGGGCTGCGACTTCGTTTCGACAGCCCCAGCACGTTACACCGTCTGAATGCATTGCTAGTCATAGAAAATAAATGGACCATAAAACTTCTGGGGATTGGCCACTGCCTTCCGGCGCCTGGCACGTGGATGACGAGGGCGCATGGAGCATGCAGCGCAGCGCGGACGGCCAGAACGTCTCGCCCTTGGTAAGCGATGCCGATATCGGCAAGCTGATGCTCGCGCGGCGCCTGCCCACGGCGGCCGACGCGCCCGCGCGCCAGTTCCCGCCCGAATTTGCGTTCGACCCCGCTTCGGGCGCGGCCTTGCAAGTGCCGCCCGACACGTCAATTACCCCGCCGTGGGTGCCGCCCTACGGCGCACACCCCGTCAGCGACGTGCCGCCGGCTGGCCCGTCCGGCTTGCGCCAGGCCAGCGTGCCGCTGAAACTGGCCGACCAGCGCGCCCGCGAAGAGCATGCGCAGGCCGATGCCTCGCTGCCCATGCCGCCGCCCGGCGAATACGAATTCTTTTCCGCCCAGTTCGGCACCAGCGCACCCGCGCTGCTGGCGCTCGACCCGCGCAAGGCCGTCTTGCACGCGTGGCTGCCCGCCTCGAAACGCTGGCTGGCGCTGGATCCCGACTATGGCAGCCTGCTGGCTGAATCGGATCTGGCCCACGGCGCCTGGCGCGCCGAGCTGGTGCCGGAGTTCAATAGCGTGCTGGTCTTGCCGACCAGCCATGGCCTGGCTTGCATCCGTCCCGACGTGCCTTCGCTCACCTATGTGGTCGAGCATGTGGGCGGCGCGCCGTGTGCGGCGGCGCCCGTCTGGTTCCAGAACCGCCTGTGGGCGCCGCTGCGCGACGACGACGGCCGCCTCCGCTTCGTCAATCTTGATGCCGCGCAAAAGCCGGGCAGCGACGTGCTGCTCGACGGCCTGTTTGATCTGGGCAACGTCAGCGCGCCCGTCGCCTACAACCGCATGGCCGTGTGGCCTTGCGCCAACGGCCAGCTGCGCCTGCAACTGCAGCCGGACGGCAACGTGGCCGCCTCGTTCACACCCTGGCCCGAAGGGCTGGTGCCGCATTTCGAATTCGGCAGCCCCTACGTGTCGCGCGACGGCGGCCTGTGGCAGCTGTGCTTCGAGCGCAGCCGCGGCACCTATGTTTACGTGAAACTGGGCGCGCAGTCCGAACGTGCCGACGCGCTGGCGCCGCGCCTGTGTTCGGGCAGCTTCAATTACCGCTTTGCCACCAAGCTGAAAACGGCGCCGTGGGAAGAGCCGGAACACGGCGACGATGGCGGCAAGAACCAGGCCGTCATGCCGCTGCTGGAATCAAGCGTTGGCAACAGCGTCTTTGGCGTGAAATTTGCCACCAGCGCCGGCCTGTCGAGCGTGCTGCGCTCGAACGAGCGCCTGGCCGCCCAGCTGGTGCAGGACGATGAATTGCGCGAAACCGTGTTTCATACCTTTGCCGTCGGCGAGCCGTGGCGGGTGCGCTTGTTTGTCCATGAAGGCACCTTGTGGGCGTATCACCCGCTGCTGTCGCGCATCGATGGCTGGGCCTTGCAGGCATGAAAGCGCGCGTCCTGATCGCGGCCTGTGCCGCCTTGCTCGCCTTCGCCACCGCCGGCGTGCAGGCGGCCGGCATCCAGCAAGCGTTCCTCGTGCAAAACTCGGGCTGGATGGAGCCGTTTTACACGGATGAGCATTCGCAGCTGAAAGCGCTGGTGGGCGCCGTGGCGCAGGCCGCCACGAGCCCGTCCGACAAGGTTTATACGCTGGCCTTCAGCCAGAGCAGCGGCAGCAATGTGTCGCCCGCACTGATCGGGCAGGGACAGGGCGGCGCCGGCGTGGCGGGCCAGCTGGCCAGTCTCGGCCTGGCGCGCAAGAGCGCCGGCGGCGCGCTGGCCGATACGGATTTCCAGGAAGCCGTCACCAAGACCATCACGGGCCCGTTCCAGTCCGCTTCCGGCATCGTGTGGATCTTTACCAATAACAAGAACAGCCCTAACAACGACAGCCAGACGGCCGAGCGCAACCGCGATTTTTACCGGCTGCTGCATTTGGAACCGTCGATCACCAAGACGGTGGTGTTTCCGCTGCGTATGCCCGTGCAGGGCAAGCTGTACAGCGCCAAGGGCTTGATGGTGTATGCGCTCGCGTATGGCCAGCCGGCGTCCGAGGCTTTGAGTCGCATCCTGGCGGAAGGGCGTTTGTCGCAAGTGCTGACGCGCCCGCCCGCTCGCTTGAAACCGGTGGACCAGGATGCCGTGCGCATCGTGCCCCAGTCCGTCAAGAACAGCGCCAATGTGCACGCCAGCCTGGGCCGCGACGGGCGCACCATCGTGCTCGACGTCGATGCGGCGAAGCTGGTGCCGCAAGTAGTGTTGCAGGCGTCGCTGCAAAACATGTTTTTCCCGTACGTGATCGATAGCGCCAAAGTGCACGCCAGCCTGGCTGGCCAGAACGCGCCGCTGCACGTTGCGCCGGATCAAATCCGCCAGCTGCAGCCGGGCGCCAGCCAGTCCGTGCAGGTACAGTTCGCGCTGCCGATGGCGCAGATTCCGTCGCCATGGTCGGCGCAGGCGATCGCCGCCATGGGCAAGCAGGTGATGCTGCCGATGCAGGCGCAGGTGGGCCTGTCGGAACAGCGGCTGGCGCTGGCGTCCAGTTTTGGCAAGGATTTGCAGGAACTGTTCCCCGGCGACCCGATATCCGGCATGTTTACGCCGCCCGACAGCGTGCGCGCGTCGCAGGCAACGATACCGCTGCTGGTGCGCATCCAGTATCCGCTGCTGCCCGTGCTGGTGATACTGGGCGGCGTGCTGGCGCTCGTACTGGGCTTGCTGGCGCTGGGTTTGCTTGGCACGCGCGCCACGCGCTACAAGGTGATGGCCGACGGCGTGCAGCGGCAAGTGCTGTTAAAACCATTCAAGAGCGTGCAGATCCGCGACGATGACGGCCGCGACATTGGCGAACTCAAGCGGGGGCTGGGCCAGCCGGCCGTCGTGCGCGTGGCAGAAGGCCATACCCTGAGCCTGGCCTGATCACGATTCCCTTTTAAACTATTCAAATCCACCAGAGGCATACCATGGCGCAAGAGACTCCTAAAGACAACACTGGTTTTACCCTGCCGGCCCCGGCGTCCGCGCCGCCAGCGGCGGACGCACCGGCTGCAGGTGCCGCCACCACGGCTACCACCGAACCTGCGCCCGCGCTCGATCCTGCCAGCACGACCGATACCTCGTCGCGCGACACCCTGATCGGCGGCGTCGTGCTGTTGCTGCTGTTCATCGCCTTTTTCTTTGCCAAGAATGCCTACGCGAATGGCCTCGTGGCCAAGCGCGTGCCGCCGAACAAGGCCAATGCCTCGGGCTGGTGGCTGTTCATCTTCCTGGCCAGCCTGGCGACCGGTGTCGTGCTGGCCGCCGTGAACGCGCATAAATTCCTCGCGCCACTGTTCATGGGACCGCTGGTGCTGGTGGGCCTGGTCGCCCTGTTGCTGACTTTTACTTCCAGCCGCCGTTAAGCACACGCCGTAACACGCATCATCGAAGGAATCACCATGGCAGAGAACCTGAACCAAACCATCACCGGCGGCGCCAGCGAGCGCAAGCAGGACAAGATCATCGAACTGCGCCCGACCCTGTTCATCGGCATCGGCGGCACGGGCATGCAGGTGCTGATGCGCGTGCGCCGGCGCGTCCTCAACACCCTGTGGGGCGGCGCGGGCAACCGCACGCGCATCGAGGGCTTGGCCGACTTTCCCATCGCGCAATTCATCCATTTCGACCTCGACAATGGCGCCGTGATCGAAAGCGGCGAGTCGCAGGCGAAGGACTTGCAGTTCGACCAGGTGAAGTTCACGGACGATGACAAGGTGGTCGAATCGTTCGACATGGACAAGTACAGCCGCGATGAAGATTCCCTGGAAAAATATCCGCACATCAAGGAATGGCTACCGCTGACGCCACAGCGCATCCGCGAATTGCGTTTCGACATGAGCAGCGGCGCCGGCCAGATCCGCGCCGTCTCGCGCCTGTATTTCTTCGATAAATATGCAAAAATCCGCGACAAGATCCGCTTGAAGCTGAAAGCCCTGAAGGCGGGCCTGTCGCACGAGCGCCAGCTGGCCGAGCTGGGTTTGCGCATGGAAACGAACCGTTTCCGCATCGTGATCGTCGGTTCCGTGGCCGGTGGCACGGGGTCCGGTTCCTTCCTCGACATGGGCTTGCTGGCGCGCTGGCTGGCGCGCAGCGAAGTGGGCGCGGCCGACGTGGAGCTGATGCTGTTCTTGCCGACCGGCTACACCAAGGCCAACAAGGACCGGGTCGAGGCCAACGGTTACGCGGCGCTGATGGAGCTGGAATCGGCGATGATGGGCAATAAAGGCTATGTGGGACGCTGGGATGCGTATGACCGCCCGGAGCTGACGCGCGAGCCGTACAGCGAGGTCTACCTGATCGATTCGGGTAACCTGGCCCAGCAGCACACCAAGGATGTCAGCGACGTCTACCACATGGTGGCCGACTCGCTGTTCGAGGATTTCGCTTCGGCCGACTTCGCGCGCGCCAAGCGCTCGATCGCCGTCAACCAGGCGCAGCACAAGAACTCGCTGTACAACGCGCCCGTGCCGCAAGACCGCTTCGGCGACATGCGCCTGTATTTCTCGAAGCGCTTTTCCTCGTTCGGCATGGCTGTGCTTGATACGCGCCAGGAAGCGGCGCGCGACGAGCGGGCTCACCGCTGGGCCGGCGCCATGCTGCAAGCGTTCTTCGGCGTAGGCGGCACGGATGCGGGCGCCAACCGCGCCACGGATACGCAGCGCGACAATTTCCTCGCTGCCAATATGTTCCTGAAGGGAACGCCGTTCAGCGACTTCCCCGAGTTTTCCGACAAGAGCATCGAACTGAAGCGTTCGAGCGGCGACTTCATCGATTTCCGCGTCGTCGACGAATTGCTGGAAGACCGCCACGGCCACTTGCTGGCTGGTGTGGAAAACCGCGTCAATACGCGCATCAACGATATCCGCACGGGTTTTGACCGCAGCGAGTGGCCGGCGCAGGTGCGCGACGCCATGAAGCACCTGGAACGCGACGCCGTGCGCGACCAGGATTCCACGGCCGACACGACGGAAGACCGCATCAGCAAGCGCCGCCGCGAAGTGCTGGAAGACGTCAAGAAAGTCGTGCGCGACCAGCTGTATGGCTATCTTGATAATAAGGAATTTGGCGGCCTGGAATACGTGTTGTCGCTGGTGGAACAGATCAAGGACCGCATCGAGGCGCCGGGCAGCGGCTTGACGGCGCAGATCGGCAACAATGCCGAGCGCTACCGCGAAATCAAGGAAGCCGTGCGCTCGCGCGAATACGAGCGCCTGTTGAACAACCTGGAACAGACGCGCAGCACCTTCGGTTTCCTCAGCAATGGCGAAAAGCAGGCGGGCGTCGTGATGGATCATTTGCGCACGGAAATGGCGAATGCCCTGAAATTCCATCTGCGTGCCAAGGCGGCGGACGAGTCCGTCATTTTGCTGGGCGAACTGTCGCGCTGGCTGGGCAACCGGGTCGGCGTTGATGCGCAAGGCCGCGCGCAGTGGAATGGCCTCGTGGGCGAGCTGCAAACGGGCCGCGAAGGTGTGCTGGCCATGCTGGCGGAACTCAAAACGGCCAATACCATCCTGCAAAAGGACCTGGACAAGGAACACGCGACCCTGATCGTCATTCCCGTCACGGAAAAAGACATCGCGCTGCCATCGGCGGCCACCTTGCGCCAGTGGGCCGATGAAGCGTTCAAGGACATGGGCGGCTCGAAAGCCCTGTTCCCCATGCTGGGCGAACCGGCGCAGCGGGGCTTGATCCTGGCCAAAGTCACGCGCATGGCCGAAAACATGATCGCCACCGCCGGTCTGACCGAAGGCGCGACCAGCACGCCCGACCCGCTGTTCGAAGCGCTGGAACAGATGGACGTGTCCGAACGCCTGGACCGCTTCCGCAAGCTGCTGGCCTGCTCCATGCCGTGGATCGACGCCAATATGGCGGGCGACTTCACTGTTGTGTCGGACCAGTTCAAGTGCGTGATCGGCGTGGCCAACGCGGCCGCCTTCAAAGCCAAGTTCGGTGCCGAGCTCGAATCGTGCGTGCCGACCCAGGTGGGCATCACGGTGAACCAGCTGGAAATCGTCGAGACGGGCATCCGCGGGCGCGCCGTCTGCTATTGCGAGCTGGCCGGCGTGCCGATGACGGTGCTGCGCGGCCTGGAAGGCTGGCGCACCAGTTACCGCAAGGAAGGTGACAACGACAAGGCACCGACCCACACGCACATCGATCCGACGCAATTCACGCACCCGATCGCGCCGAACACGGACGAGATGAAGCGCCTGGCGGAAGATTTTGGTGAGTTCCTGCAAGCGATCATGCTGGGCGTGCTGACGCGCCACACGGGCCGCGTCGTGCCGCCGGGCCAGTACCAGTTTGCCGTCGAGCCGGGTGACTTGCGCCGCATCGGCAATGAACGGGCCATCCGCCAGAACGGCATGCCCGCCTCGTACGAGAAAAATATCGCGCTGCGCATCGAGGAAAAATTGACGGCGCTTGACGCCGTGCAGACAGCGGCCATGGCCGCGCTGGCAAAATACTATGAACGCACCGTATATGCGCCCAAGCTGGTGGCGCAAGCCGACGGCTCACAACTGCCGTACGTCGGTTTTGGCAGCGCCATTTCCGCCGAAGTGGGCGCGCGCCTGCGCGAGTCGGCGCGCCGCAAGGGCATGGCCAGCGACGAGCTCGACCGCACGGTGCAAGCCTTGCTGGGCCGCCTGAAGGAATGGGCGAATGTCATCGGCGACTCCGACAGCGACGCCTACGACTGGGAAGTGCGCGAGCCGGAAGCGGACGGGCAGCCGCGGTTAAAGTATGCGATCAAGGGGGAAATGCTGGAAGCGGGGCGCCTCGAGCAATTGCTGCGCCCGGCCGGCGCGGCCGCTGCCCCGGCGGCGGCCGTGTTCGGCATGGCACCGCCACCATTGGGCGGCATGCCGCCGCCGCTGGTGGAATACCAGTATTTCCTGGGCATCAATGGCCAGCAGCAGGGACCGTTCACGGCCCAGCAGATCGTGCAATACGTACAGGCGGGGCAGGTCGCACCAGGCGCCACCAAGGTGTGGCGCGCCGGCTTGCCGGCCTGGGCCGATCTGGCCCAGTTCCCGGAACTGGCGCCCCTGTTCCTCAGCGCGCCGCCACCGTTGATGCCGCCGCCCCTGTGAACGCTGGAATGACGTTGGAATGAAGGATTAGTTTTGGATATCTGTAACAAATGCAAGACGGGCCTGTGGACCGTTGTCAGCCATTGCCCGTACTGCGGTCACGCGATGGCGGGCGTGGCCCGGCCAGCCGCGGCCGTGCCGCCGCCGCTGCCTGTGCCAGCACTGCCGGTAGCGCCCAAGCCGCCGCCCGTGCCGGTGACACCGGCCCCTGCGCCGAAAGCGCCACCGAAGCAGGCTACCGTGCCGCCGCCGGCGCCAGCGAAACAGGCCCAGCCGGCCCAGCCGAAAGCCGTGCCCAAGCCCGCGCCGGCAGCGCCACCGGCATCAACCGAACGGTCATCGCCGCCGCGCAAGTGGCTGCGCTGGCTCGGTGGCATCGCCGTGCTGGCCTTGGTGATCGTCTACATGAACGGCAAGCCGGGTGGCAAGAATGAGTCGGCTTGCAACGACGCCATCGACAGCGGCTTGAAGCTGGTGGCGGATGGCAGCCTGGACGGCGCCCGCCAGAAGCTGGCGACGGCGAAGAATGTATGTACGGGCAAGTCCAGCGCCAAGGCCGACGATTTGCAGGCGGCCATCGGCAAGGCCGGTGCCGCGTCCAGCGGTTGCCAGCGCGGTGTGCGTTCCATCGAGCGCGCCATCGACGGCCATCAATTGCAAAGCGCGGCCAAGGGCATCGCCGCGCTCGACATCGATTGCGCGGGCGCATCGAGCGTCGACTCCTTGCGCAAGCAGCTGGCGCGCCAGCAGGCGGCAGCCGCGTCCGTGCTGGTGGGCGTGCGCCAGGCGCTCGATGGCAAGGACGCGACGGCGGCAAGAAATGGCATCGCCAGGCTGGAAGCCATCGACCGCGAAGCGGTGGAATTGCCGCAGTTGAAGGCAGACGTGCTGGCGCTGTCGGCGCCCGCGACACCCGTTCCAGCCCCGGCCCCCGTGTTGGCGCCGGCACAGCAGGAACCTGCGCCCGCGCACGCGGTCGAACGTTCAGCGGTGGCCGAACGCCGTCCGCTGGAAACGTCGCCCGTCGATAGCGGCGCGGCCATGCGCAACGAGATGGCGCAATCGTTCTTGCGCGATGCCGAGCGCTCTTTGCTGGAAGGCAAGTTCGATGCGGCCAAGACGTATCTGGAAAGCGCGCGCCGCGTCGATCCGGGCAATGCGCGCATCGACAATCTGTCGCGCCGCATCCGCGAGCGCGAACGGCAAGTGCTGCAGACGGAAACAACGATCAATTAGCAATCCTGGGAGTCAACATGCTGAATCACACCACTGTGCGCGCGGCTGCCGCGCTGACCATCGCGGCCATGCTGGCCGGCTGCGCCACGGCGCCGATGAGCCCGAACGGCGTGCGCCAGGACGGTTCCTATCCGCAAGGTGGAAGCCAGGCGGCAACGGACGATGACCCGTGCAGCATGGGCGCGACGGCCGCCGCCGGCGCAGCCGTGGGGGCATTGCTGGGCGCGCTGGCGGGCGGCAAGAATGCTGCGCTGAAGGGCGCGGCCATCGGCGGGGGACTGGCGGCGGCCGGTTGTCTGGCCATCAATGTCAATTCGCGCCAGACCAAGACGGCGGCGCAGGCGGACCGCGACTACATCCGCACGCGCGGCGCGCTGCCGCGCGAGCCGCAAGTGGTGTCGTACACGCCGCAGCTGAGCGCGTCGACCGTCAAGCGCGGCCAGCCGTTCAAGGTCAATTCGGTGGTGGAGCTGGTCAACGGCAGCGCGCAAAGCGTCACCGACGTGCGCGAAGAGCTGGTGGTGCTCGACCCGCAAGGCCAGCCATTCAAGTCCGGCTCGAAGGCCTTGGCCAGCAACAACAAGTCGGGCGGGCGCTTTGAAAACTCGTTCCAGCTGACCTTTCCGGAAGGCGTATCGCAAGGCGTGTATGGCGTCAGGACGAATCTGTACGTGAACGGCAAGCTGGCCGCCACGCGCGACTTGCGCACGCAGCTGGTGATGTTGGATGCGGATACGGGCGTTGACGCGCAGCTGGCGCTGCGCTGATCGCCGTATGCAAACGAGTAGGTCGGATTAGCGGGGTAAAGCCCCGCGTAATCCGACAACACCACTAACGCCAACAATGTTGTCGGATTACGGCCCCTTGGGCCTAATCCGACCTACGCGCCACCGGCGTAGCCGTGCTGGCGCCAGGCCTCGTAGACGACCACGGCCACCGTATTCGATAAATTCAAACTGCGGTTGTCCGGTCGCATCGGCAGGCGGATGCGTTGCTCGGCGGGAAAACCGTCGCGCAGGGCCGGGTCCAGGCCTTTCGTTTCCGAGCCGAACACGAATACGTCGCCCGGCAGGAAGGCCACGTCGCCGAACGGGCGCGAGCCGCGCGTCGTCATGGCGAACATGCGGGCCGGGTCGGGCTGGGTGTCGGCCAGGAACGCATCCCAGTTCTTGTGCACCTTCATCTTGGCGTAATCGTGGTAATCGAGGCCGGCGCGCTTCATCTTGGCATCGTCGAGCGGAAAGCCCAGCGGTTCGACCAGATGCAGCTGCGCGCCCGTGTTCGCGCACAGGCGGATGACGTTGCCCGTGTTGGGCGGGATTTCAGGTTCTACCAAAACAACGTGAAACAAAATGCTCTCCTCATATATATAACTAATTCAATGCGGCGGCGTGCGCGCTACCACCAGTATGCTGACCCTGGCCGCGCCTGCGCTCTTGCAGGCGGTGGCCAGGGCGTTGACGGTATGGCCGCTGCTCATCACGTCGTCGACGATGCCCACATGACACCCGTGCAATGACGGCGCGTGTTCCGGCGCGATGGCGAACGCGTGCGCCAGGTTGGCTTGCCGTTCCTGCGGCGCCACGCCGCTTTGCGCCCGGGTGTCGCGCACGCGCAGCGCCAGGCGGGGCTGTAAAGGGACGTCCAGCAGGCGCGCCAGCGGACGGGCGATTTCCAGCGCCTGGTTAAAGCCCCGTTCGGCCAGCCGGGCCGGACCCAGCGGCACGGGACATAGCAGTTGCGGCGCCTCCCAAGCGGGTTGTTGCTGAGTGGCAACATACAGCAGCTCTGCCAACAGGGGCGCCAGCGCCAGGCGCGCGCCGAATTTCAGTTGCAGCAGCAACTGGTCGACGGGCGCCGCATAGTCAAACGCCGTGACGGTGGCGTCATACGCGGGGCGCTGGCGCAGACAGCGTCCGCACAGCGTTGCCACATCGTCGAGCGGATTGGCGCACTGGCGGCAGCGGGGGCGCAGTTGTCCGCCTCCTTGCCCCAGATATTGCGCGCGGCAGGGCGGGCACAGCACTTGCGGGCAGCCGATGCCGCACAGAACGCACTGGGCCGGCAGCACCGTGGCGCCCAGCCACAGCCGCAGCGACTGCCAGGCGGCATCAAGACGGTGCCGGGTGGCCGTCCGCATCGCGATGGCGTCGTTCCATGTACACTGCCGACATTATCTCACCTCACCGGTTTCAACATGCCTGTTCCCGCCAATCCACCCAAAATGAGTGCGCCCATCGATGCGGTGCAAGTACGCGATTTCTTTTCCCGTCCCGCGCGCGTCGCGCCATCGGACTTCCTGCGCCGCGAAGTGTCGGCACGCATGCACGAGCGCCTGGAGCTGGTGAAAATCACGCCGCACCGTGTGCTGGACGCCGGCTGCGGTCCGGGCGCGGATCTGGCGCAGTTGCAAAAGGATTATCCCGCCGCGCAGATTATCGGTCTCGATGCAGCGCAAGCGATGATGCAGGCGGCGCGCGCGCCCGCGTCGAAACTGGCCAGTTTGAACCAGTTCCTCAGCAAACTGCTGCCGGCCAAGGCGGGCGTGGATTTGCTGTGCGGCGACCTGGGCGACTTGCCGCTGGCGCAGGGCAGCATCGACCTCGTGTGGTCGAATCTGGCGCTGCACTGGCATGCGCAACCCGACCGTGTGTTTGCCGAATGGCGGCGCGCGCTGCGTCTCGATGGCTTGCTGATGTTTTCCTGTTTCGGTCCCGACACCTTCCGCGAAGTGCGCGATGCCTTTGCCGAGGCCGATTTATATCCGCATGCCTTGCCTTTTGTCGACATGCACGACTTTGGCGACATGCTGGTCGAGACGGGTTTTTCCACCCCCGTGCTGGATATGGAGATCATCACCGTCACCTACGACACGGCGGAAAAACTGCTGGCGGACGTGCGCGCCTTTGGCGGCAACCCGCTGACCACGCGCCGGCGCGGCCTGATGGGCAAGGCGGCCTGGCAGCGTATGCTGGCCGCGCTGGAAAAGACGCGCCGTCCCGACGGCAAGCTGGGCCTGAGTTTCGAGGTGATCTATGGCCACGCCTTCCGTCCAGCGCCGCGCGTGACGCGCAATGGCGAGGCGATCATCCGCTTTGATTTGCCGCGCAAACCCAAATAAAAGCGCAAAGAAACCGACACTTGGTCGCCATCCGCGCGTTAATGTTGCAGCAAGCGTTGCAAAGCGCGCGGCGGCCAGCAGAAGGGCATGCACAAAGCCGATTATTGCTTGATGGATTCAAGTTTACTTGATTATAATCGTTGATTGTTTGTCAGCTTAATAAGTGTAAAAAACAAGGGCTGCATACAAAATAAAAAAAACAAAGCGAGACGAATTCGAAGTTACTGCATTAGTATAGTAACCATCTTCCACACGAGGCCATTTCGATGTGAGGAAGAAAAACAGGGTTCCAGCATGGTTGTCCGTCAGCGTTTTGGCGTCGGCGGCCAGCATGGAATTCGCTGGTGCTTGACGCACATGGCCGCATTCTGGCCGTGTTGCTTTCATGGAGGAGCGGCAGCGGTCCAGTACGGAGAAGTCCGCAGCCGTTTAAAATATCATTATTTTTTGGGTGGTTGGGGAAAACATGACACATGCAAAGCGACTTCAATCGTTGCTGCTCGGGCTGTCTTTGACAGCGTTTGGCATCGGGCGATGGGCCACGGCGGCACCGGCTGCCGGCACCTATCCCGGCACCGGCGGTCCCGTGCCGTTCGAAATGAATCTGCAACCGCCGGCGACACAGATCGCCCATGAAATCTACGATTTGCACACCCTGATGATGATCATCTGCCTGGTGATCTTCGTGGCCGTGTTCGGCGTCATGTTCTATTCCATCTTCAAGCACCGCAAGTCCCTGGGCCACAAGCCGGCCACTTTCCACGAAAGCACCACCGTCGAGATCGCCTGGACCGTCGTGCCTTTCCTGATCGTCATCGGCATGGCCCTGCCTGCCACGCGCACCGTCGTCGGCATGAAAGATACCTCGAACGCCGACATCACCATCAAGGCCACCGGCATGCAGTGGAAATGGGGCTATGACTACCTGAAAGGCGAGGGCGAAGGCATTTCCTTCCTTTCCAACCTGGCCACGCCGCGCTCGCAAGTGGGCGCGCCAGGCGTGCCGCCGACGGAAAAACGCGGCGAAAACTACCTGATCGAAGTCGACAACGAAGTCGTGGTGCCGGTCAACAAGAAGATCCGCGTGGTACTGACGGCCAACGACGTCATCCACGCCTGGTCCGTGCCCGCCTTCGGCGTCAAGCAGGATGCGATTCCCGGCTTCGTGCGCGACACCTGGTTCAAGGCCGACCATATCGGCACCTTCCGCGGCAATTGCGCCGAGCTGTGCGGCAAGGAACATGCATTCATGCCCATCGTCGTCAAGGTCGTGTCCAACGAAGATTACAAGGCCTGGGTTGATGTAAAACAAAAGGAAATGGCGGCATTGGCTGATGATCCAAGCAAGGTGTGGACCATCGATGAATTGAAGGTCAAGGGCGAGAAAGTGTATGCGGCCAACTGCGTGGTCTGCCACCAGGCGACGGGCAAGGGCGTGCCAGGTGCGTTCGCGCCGCTGGACGGTTCGGCCGTGGTGAACGGTCCGAAAGCGGAGCAGATCCACGTCTTGCTGAACGGGCAAAAGAGCGGCAAGTATCCCGCTGAAATGCCAGCCTGGAAACAGCTGTCCGACACGGAAATTGCCGCAGTGATCACTTACACGCGCAATTCCTGGTCGAACAAGGCCGCAGAGAACATCGTTCAACCAGCCGAAATCGTGGCTGCACGCAAGTAATTAGGAGCCGTATATGAGTACTAGCACGAGCACTAGCACCTTGGATCACGCCGGTCACGATCACGACCATGCCCACGACCACCCGACTGGCTACCGCCGCTGGCTGTTTGCCACCAACCACAAGGATATCGGTACCTTGTACCTGTGGTTCTCGTTCATCATGCTGCTGTCGGGCGGCGTGCTGGCCCTGATGATCCGTACGGAACTGTTTCACCCAGGCTTGCAATTCTTTCACCCGGAATTTTTCAATCAACTGACCACCATGCACGGCCTGGTGATGGTGTTTGGCGCCATCATGCCGGCCTTCGTCGGCTACGCCAACTGGATGATTCCGCTGCAAGTGGGCGCGTCCGACATGGCCTTTGCCCGCATGAACAACTTCTCGTTCTGGCTGCTGCCACCGGCCGCGATCTTGCTGGCCACGTCCTTCCTCGTGCCGGGCGGCGCCACGGCTGCCGGCTGGACCCTGTATGCGCCGCTGTCGACGCAGATGGGCCCTGGCATGGACATGGCGATTTTCGCCATGCACCTGATGGGCGCCTCGTCCATCATGGGCTCGATCAACATCATCGTCACCATCCTGAACATGCGCGCACCGGGCATGACCCTGATGAAAATGCCGATGTTCTGCTGGACCTGGCTCATTACCGCGTATCTGCTGATCGCCGTCATGCCCGTGCTGGCCGGCGCCATCACCATGACCCTGACGGACCGCCATTTCGGCACCTCCTTCTTTAACGCGGCAGGCGGCGGCGACCCCGTCATGTACCAGCACATCTTCTGGTTCTTCGGCCATCCCGAGGTCTACATCATGATTCTGCCGGCTTTCGGCATCGTCTCGCAGATCCTGCCCGCGTTTGCCCGCAAACCGCTGTTCGGCTACGCCTCGATGGTCTACGCCACGGCTTCCATCGCGATTCTGTCCTTCATCGTCTGGGCGCACCACATGTTTACCACCGGCATGCCGGTGACCAGCCAGCTGTTCTTCATGTACGCGACCATGCTGATCGCCGTGCCGACGGGCGTGAAAGTGTTCAACTGGATCGCCACGATGTGGAAGGGTTCCATGACGTTCGAGACGCCGATGCTGTTCTCGGTCGGCTTCATTTTTGTCTTTACCATGGGCGGCTTCACGGGCCTGATCCTGGCCGTCACGCCGATCGACATCCAGCTGCAGGATACCTATTATGTGGTGGCGCATTTCCACTACGTGCTGGTGGCCGGTTCGCTGTTCGCCCTGTTCGCCGGCTTCTACTACTGGTCGCCGAAATGGACGGGCCACATGTACAACGAGACGCGCGGCAAGATCCACTTCTGGCTGTCGCTGATCACGTTCAACGTGACCTTCTTCCCGATGCACTTCCTGGGCCTGGCCGGCATGCCGCGCCGCTACGCCGACTATCCGGCGCAGTTCACGGACTTCAACATGATTGCATCGATCGGCGGCTTCGGCTTTGGCCTGATGCAGGTGTACTTCCTGTTCTTCGTGGTCTTGCCGACCATCCGCGGCGGCAAGGCTGCGCCAGCGAAACCATGGGAAGGCGCGGAAGGCCTGGAATGGACCGTGCCGAGCCCGGCGCCTTTCCACACGTTTGAAACGCCGCCGACAGTGAAATAATGGGTATCCCGGGCCGGCGTGTTGCGCGGCCCGTCTTGAATAAAGTGCCTGTCATGACCGAAGTGAAAACTGAGCGTAAAAAACCGAACAACCTGCGTACCGGGCTGATACTGGGGGCCCTGGCGGCCTTCTTCTTCCTGTCCGTGTTCGTCAAGCGCATGTGGCTCTGACGTGACGACGCCCCACCAACAGGAAACACGCGGCCTGAACCGCAAGATGCTGGGCAAGCTGCTCGTCATTGCCGTGCTGATGTTCGGCTTCGGCTATGCCCTGATTCCCGTCTACAAGCAGATTTGCGAAGTGATGGGCATTAACGTGCTGACGCAAAAAGATGGCACGGTGGCCTACGACAACAATACGCAGGTCGACACGACGCGCAGCATCACCGTCGAGTTCGACGGCAATGCGCAGGGACCATGGCGCTTCCGCCCGACCGTCTCGAGCATGCAGGTGCATCCGGGCGAACTGGTGACCGTCATGTATGAAGTGGTCAACACGCAAAACCGCGTCGTCAATGCGCAAGCCATTCCCAGCTACGCGCCGCAGAGCGCCACGCCGCATTTCAAGAAGGTCGAGTGCTTCTGCTTCAAGCAGCAGACCTTGAAACCGAAGGAAGCGCGGCAGATGCCGGTGGTGTTTTTTCTCGATCCGGCCCTGCCGAAAGAGGTGAAAACCATCACCCTGTCGTACACGTTTTTCGAGATCGCCGGTCTGAGCCAGGCTCAGACGCCGGCCGTCCAATAGGAGAGTGGCATGGGCGAATCCAAGCAGCCTGAAAAAGCGTCGTTCCTGTATTCGCTGCGGGCCGTCGTGTGGTCGTTCACGGGCTTGCGCCGCAAGAGCGATTTCGACACGGATTCGGCCAAGCTCAATCCCGTGCACATCGTCATCGCCGGCTTCCTGGTGGTGGCTTGCCTGATCGGCATCCTGATTTCAATTGTTAAATTCGTCGTTTTATAAATTATAAAAAACCACCCTACAAGTTTTTGAGGAGATGATGATGAGTTCCAACCACGCCGCCGTACCTTATTATTTTGTGCCCGGCCCGTCGCGCTGGCCCATGCTGGGCGGCGCCAGCCTGCTGCTGACCATGATCGGCGCTTCGGCCTGGGTCAACGACGTCTCCTGGGGCCCGTACCTGAACTACATCGGCCTGGCCGGCATCCTGCTGGTGCTGTATTTCTGGTTCGGCGACGCCATCAGCGAATCGGAGCAGGGCCTGTACAGCGAGCGCATCGACCACTCCTTCCGCTGGAGCATGAGCTGGTTCATCTTTTCGGAAGTCATGTTCTTCGCCGCCTTCTTCGGCGCCCTGTTCTATGCGCGCAGCATCTCGATGCCATGGCTGGCTGACCTCGACCACAAGGTGATCTGGCCCGATTTCGCCGCCCACTGGGGCAATACGGGTCCCGCCGGCACGGTGCAGGAATTCACCACCATGACGCCGTTCTGGATTCCGACCATCAATACGGCCTTGCTGCTGCTGTCGGGCGTCACCCTGACCATCTCGCACCACGCGCTGCGCGCCGGCCACCGCGGCATGACGGCCCTGTTCCTGTTCGCCACGATCTTGCTGGGCGCCATCTTCATGGGCTTCCAGGTCTACGAATACATGCACGCCTACAGCGAACTGAATTTGAAATTGACGTCGGGTATTTACGGCGCCACCTTCTTCATGCTGACGGGCTTCCACGGCTTCCACGTGACCCTGGGCGCCATCATGCTGTCCGTCATCCTGTACCGCGTGCTGAAAGGCCACTTTACGCCGGAGCACCACTTCGGCTTCGAAGGCGCCGCCTGGTACTGGCACTTTGTCGACGTCGTCTGGCTGGGCCTGTACGTGGTCGTGTATTGGTTATAATGGCGGGGCAGGGCGCGCGCGGTTGAAGGCGCGCCGGCACCATAAAAAAAGCCGTACCGGGAGATCCTGGGTACGGCTTTTTTCTTAGTGTGAAGAATTTGCCAATCAGGCAATGTCGGGTCTTAATGAATTCCCGTCGGCTGGATATAGCCGAGCTTGTGCGCCAGCAGGATCAGCAAAAACAGGGTGATCGACAAGCCCACGCGCAGGGCCAGCGCCTGCACGGTGCGGTTGCTCTTGCCCTTGTCGCGCATGAGGAAGAACAGGGCCGAGCCCAGGCTGCCCAGGATCAGGATGAAGGCAATGGCAACGAGGATTTTCATGGATGGTAGCGCCAGGCTTGAGGAGGTTTCATTGTAATGCGTATCCGCTTCCATTTTAGATGGATTCCATTTGTTGTAATGCTGCTACTGGTGGCGCTGGGCGTGTCGCTGGCGCAATGGCAGCAGCGCCGTGGCGACGAGAAAGTCGCCCGCGCCGCCCGGCTGGAAGCGGGCAACCTGGCCGCTCCGCTAGCATTGACGGCCGCGCCCATGCTGCCGAGCGATGCGCAAGCGATCGAGTACCGCCGCGTCACCGTGACGGGCCGCTTTGTGCCCGCCTGGACGGTGTACCTGGACAACCGCCCTTACAAGGGCCAGGCCGGCTTTCACGTGCTCACGCCATTCCAGATCGACGGTTCGGCCATGCACGTGCTGGTGGCGCAGGGCTGGCTGCCGCGCAACAATGCCGAGCGCACTCACATTCCCGATTACCCGACACAGGCCGGCACCCTCACCATTAGCGGCATCGCGCGCCTGAACGCGGGTCATGTGATGGAACTGGGCACGGCACCGGCCCTGGCGCCGCACGCCATCGTGCAAAATGCTGACATTGCCCAGCTGGCACAGGCCAGTGGCCTGGCCTTGCAACCATTCATTCTCGAACAAACAGTTGATTCGACAGCAACGGCGCCAGCGTCCGGCCAGCTTCCCGTGCGCGACTGGCCGGCGCCGGACTTGGGCGCCGACAAGCACCGCGGCTATGCATTCCAGTGGTACGCACTGGCACTGATGGCTTTTCTATTTTTTGTCTTTACAGGATTTCGACGTGCAAACAAACAACCCTGACGCAACGCAAGACAGCAGCAATAAACAGGCACAAAATACGGGACGCTGGAAACTGCTGGCCGTCGTGGCCGTGTGCGCGTTTCCCATCATCGCCTCGTATTTCACGTATTACATCATCAAGCCCACTGGCCGCAACAATTACGGCGCCCTGATCGACCCGCGTTTGCATCCGATACCCGAAGAACAATTGCACGTGACGGAACTCGATGGCAAGGCGTCGCCGCTGGCGCAATTCAAGGGCAAGTGGGTGCTGCTGCAGACAGGGCCATCCGATTGCCAGGAAGCATGCAAGAAGCAATTGTTTGACATGCAACAACTGCGTCTCATGCAGGGCAAGGAGCGCGAACGCCTGGAAAGAGTCTGGCTGGTGACGGATGCCCAGCCGCTCGACACCCTGGTGATGCGCGAATTCGATGGCACCAGCATGCTGCGCGTCAATAGCGACGCCTTGAAAGCGTGGCTGCCCGTGGAGCCGGGCGGCAAGACCAGCGACCATTTCTACCTGATCGATCCGCTGGGCAATCTGATGATGCGCTTCCCGAAAGACGCGGACCCGAACAAGATCAAGAAAGACATCGCCAAGCTGCTCAAAGCTTCGGCGATCGGTTGAGGAGTCTGCATGCCGACGATGCATCTCTCCGCGCTGGCCCAGCTGGGCTTGACGGGTCTGCTGGTGGCGCTGCTGCCGCTGACCATGGTCTGGGTGTCCGCGGACGCCAATAAATACCGCAAGCTCGTGTGGATCGCCGTCTTTTTGACGGTCGACCTGATCATGTTTGGTGGCTTTACGCGCCTGTCCGATTCCGGCCTCGGTTGCCCGGACTGGCCCGGCTGCTATGGCTCGGCCAATCCTTTCCTCGCGCACGAGCACATCGTCGCGGCGGAAACCCTGATGCCGACGGGCCCCGTGACGGTAGTGAAAGCATGGATCGAAATGACGCACCGCTACCTGGCCATGGCCATCGGCGTCTTGATCGTGGCGATGATGGTGCAGGCGTGGCGCCAGTGGAGGAAAAGCAAACGCGAGGAATTCGCCCCGGCGCTGCCGACGGCGCTGTTTCTGTTCGTCTGTCTGCAGGGTGCGTTCGGCGCCTGGACGGTCACCCTGAAACTGCAGCCGGTGATCGTCACCATCCACTTGTTGCTGGGCATGGGCTTGCTGGCCATGCTGACGTGGCTGGGCGGGCGCCAGGACCATGCCGTCAAACCCGTGCTGCGCGCCGATGCGGAAGAGTCCGTGCTGCGCCCCGTGCGCGCGCTGGCCATCTTTTCGCTCGTGCTGTTGACCGTGCAGATCGCGCTGGGCGGCTGGGTGAGTACCAACTACGCCACCCTGGCTTGCACGGATTTCCCCCTGTGCGGCGGCAAGGTGATTCCGGAGATGGATTTCGAGCATGGTTTCCATCTGTGGCGCGAGCTGGGCAAGACGGCCGCCGGCCATTACCTGCCGTTTTCCGCGCTGACGGCCATCCACTGGGTGCACCGCAATTTCGCCTTCATCGTGGTGGCCGGCATCGCCTATACCGTGTTTCGCGCATGGAAGCTGCCGTCCTTGCGCAGCACGGCCCGCTGGGTGGCGCTGGTGCTGGCCTTGCAGGTGGCCACGGGCCTGGCGACGATTTACCTGAGCTGGCCCTTGTCGATTGCCGTCATGCATAACGGCGGGGCGGCGCTGCTCGTGTTATTGCTGACCATGTTAAACTACAAGGCTAAATTCCAACTCGATGTAGCGCGCAATGTTAAGCGCGCTTGCGCCTCCGCGCCAGTGCCCTCGGCACAAGCCAGTTCTTCCCGTACCGCATAAATGACTACTCAGACCATCAGCCGTAAACCATCCCCCCGCATCGCCCAGTATTGGGCGCTGACCAAGCCCCGCGTGACGCAACTGGCCGTGTTTTGCGCCGTCATCGGCATGTTCCTGGCCAGTGAGGAGTTGCCTGACTGGCACGCGGTGGTGTTCGGCACCATCGGCATCTGGCTGCTGGCCGGCGCCGCGTTTGCCGTCAATTGCCTGGCCGAGCGCGAGATCGATGCACGCATGGCCCGCACGGCGCGCCGCCCGATGGCCATGGGCGACATCACCGTCAAGCAGACGGTGGTGTTCGCGCTGGTGATCGGCGGCCTGGGCATGGCGATTCTGTATCACCTCGTCAATCCGCTGACCATGTGGCTGACCTTTGTCACCTTTGTCGGCTATGCCCTGATCTACACCATGGTGCTCAAACCCGCTACGCCGCAAAACATCGTCATCGGCGGCCTGTCCGGCGCCATGCCGCCCGCGCTGGGCTGGGCTGCCGTCGCCAACGACGTGCCGATGCAGGCGTGGCTGCTGGTGCTGATCATTTTTGTCTGGACGCCGCCGCATTTCTGGGCCCTGGCCATGTACCGCCGCGATGATTACGCGCGCTCGGGCTTGCCCATGCTGCCCGTCACGCACGGCATGCAATTCACGCAATTTCACGTCTGGCTGTACTCGATCGCGCTGGCCGCCACCACCTTGCTGCCGTACGCCGTGCGCATGAGCGGCCTGATCTACCTGGCGTCGGCCGTGGTGCTCAACGCCGGCTTCCTGTATTACGCGTGGAAGATGTACCGCCACTACACGGACCTGATCGCGCGCAAAGCCTTTACGTTTTCCATCATCTACCTGGCATTGCTGTTCGCGGCTTTGCTGGTCGACCATTACATTCCTCTCGGCACATGAAAAAAACCCTGACTCTGTTGTTGGCGGCCGCGCTGGTCGCCGTCCTGGCCGGCTGCGGCAAGCCTGCCGCACCGAAGCTGGCCTTCAAGAACACGGACGTGACGGGCCTCGGCTACGCGCGCGAGTTCGCGCTGACGGACCACACGGGCCATCCGCGCACCCTGGCCGACTACAAGGGCAAGCTGGTGCTGGTGTTCTTCGGCTACACGCAATGCCCGGACGTGTGTCCCACCACCATGGCCGACATGGCCCAGGTGATGCAGGAAATGGGTCCGCAGGCGGAGCAGGTGCAAGTGCTGTTCGTCACCGTCGACCCCGAGCGCGACACGCAGCAATTGCTGGCGCAGTATGTGCCGGCCTTCGACAAGCGTTTCGTCGGCCTGTATGGCGACGCGGCCGCGACAGCCAAGGTGGCCAAGGAATTCAAGGTGTATTACGCCAAGGTCGAGGGCGAGACGGACAGCAGCTACACGGTCGACCACACGGCCGGCACTTATGTCTTTGACCGCGAAGGCAAGATCCGCCTGTTCGTGCGCCACGGCGAAAAGCCTGCCGCCATCGCGCACGATCTTAAACTTCTGCTATCCTGACCCGGTCGCGCCTCAGGGCGCCATCTTCAGGATATGCAGTACATGGACAAACGTTTCGAGCCGCACGCCCGCCTGGCAGCCATCATCTTTCTGTTGATCGGCTGCTTTTTCGTCTTGCGGCCCTTCCTCGCCGCCATGCTGTTTGCCGCCTGCGTGGGCATTTCCAGCTGGCCTTTGTACATCCTCCTGCTGGACCGCCTGAAAGGCCGGCGCAACTGGGCGGCCGCCATCATGACCCTGTCGCTGCTGCTCGTCATCGTGCTGCCACTGGCGCTCGTCACCTACAACCTGGCCGACAATGTGTCGCGCATCTATGAACAGTTGCGCGCGGCGCTGGAATCGGGCGGCCTGCATCCGCCGGCCTGGCTGGCCAGCATTCCCGTGGTGGGCGAAACCATCGCCGGCTATGTGGAACGCCTGCTCGCCGACCGCGAGGAATTACTCAATTTAGGCAAGACCATGCTGGAACCGGCGCGCCACTTCCTCGCCTCGGGCGGCATCCTGCTGGGCACGGGCCTGGCGCAGACCAGCCTGGCCGTGTTCGTTAGCTTCTTCCTCTACCGCGATGGCCAGCAACTGAGCCGCGCCCTGATGACGGGCGCCGGCCGCATCATCGGCGACAGTGCGCCTGGCGTGGGCCTGACCATCAGCCGCACCGTGCGCGGCGTCATGTACGGCTTGCTGGGCACGGCGCTGGCGCAGGCGCTGGTGGCCGTGGTGGGTTTTCTGATTGCCGGCGTGCCGGCCGTGGCGCTCTTGGGCGTGGCCACCTTCATCTTTTCGCTGATTCCTGTCGGGCCGCCCTTGATCTGGGGCGGCGCCGCCATCTGGCTGTTTACCGACGGCCAGACGGGCTGGGGCATTTTCATGCTGGTGTGGGGCGCGCTGCTGATCAGCGGCGTGGATAACGTGGTGAAACCCATGCTGATCAGCCGCGGCAGCAGCCTGCCTTTTTTGCTGGTGCTGCTCGGCGTGCTGGGCGGTGTGCTGGCCTTCGGCTTCGTCGGCATCTTTATCGGTCCGACCCTGCTGGCGGTGCTGTACAGCTTGCTGCAAACGTGGACGGTGGGAGAGACCACCGTGCCACAGGGAAAAGATACGATTACCTTGAAAAAAGATTAATCGCGTAAGTCCGCATCGAGGTCGCGTTCCTGTTTCGGGATCACCTTGATCAGCACGATGCGGGGCCCGTTCATCTTCTTGACGACGATGTCGAAGTCGACAAAGGTGATGCGCTGGCCCTGCTTCGGAATGTCACCGAGCTTGACCATGATCAAGCCGCCCACCGATTCCACGTCATCCAGGCCCAGTTCCTCGTTTTCGATATCGATGCCGAGGATGCGTTCGAGCGAGAAGATGGGCAGGCTGGCCTTGCCGATCAGGGTGCCGTCGCTTTGCTTGAGCCAGTCGTTTTCATTGCGGCGGAATTCGTCGCGGATTTCACCGACCATGGCGCCAAGCAAGTTATCCAGGGTAATGAACCCCAGCGGGCGCTTGCCCTTTTCGCCGATCAGCGCGAAGTGCGGCGCGCCGTCACGGAAGCGGCGGAACAGTTCCAATGCCGGCGTACGCGCGGAAATGATGTCGACGGGACGCAAAAACGGCGTGAGCGAGGCGATCGGTTTGCCCGCCTGCTGGGCAAAGAACAGGTCTTTCAAGTGCACCACGCCCAGCACATCGTCTTCATTCATGTCGAAATACGGATAGCGGCTGAAGCGGTTGCGCAGCACCGTGTCGAGATTTTCTTCCAGCGTGTTCGAGGCGTGCAGGGCGATCACTTCATTGATCGGGCGCATCAGGTCCGACACCGTCATCTGCTCGAAATCAAGCGACTGCGCCAGGATGTTGCGCTCGTCGCGCGTAAACTTTTCGCCCGGCTGGCTGGTGCGCAGGATCAGTTTCAGTTCTTCGGACGAATAATGGACATCGTGGCCGCCCTTGCCGGACAGGCCCGCCATGCGCAGCACCCAGTTGGCGCTGGCGTTGAGCAGGTAGATGGCCGGGTACATGGCCCAGTAAAAGCCGTACAGGGGAATCGCGCTCCACAGGCCGACGGCTTCCGGGTTGCGGATGGCCATCGATTTGGGCGCCAGTTCACCCACGACGATGTGCAGGAAGGAAATCACGCTGAAGGCGACGACGAAGGAGACGCCATGGATCAGCTCTTGTGAGGTGACGCCGATGGCGCCGAACAGCGGTTCCAGCAGGCCGGCAAACGCCGGCTCGCCGACCCAGCCCAGGCCCAGCGACGCCAGAGTGATGCCCAGCTGGCAGGCGGACAGGTAGGCGTCCAGCTGGCCATGCACCTTGGCCAGGATGCGGCCCCGCAGCCCTTGTGTCTTGGCGATGGCGCGGATGCGTGTGCGCCGCAAGGTGACGATGCCAAACTCGGCGGCAACAAAAAAACCGTTCAGCGCGACCAGGAAGAGGGCGAGCAGGACTAGCAAGACATTGTGCATGGGGGCGCAGAAGATGGGCTGGTAAAACGACATCTTAAACGACGAAGGGCGCAGTATGCTAATTTCCGGCAAATCGGCCCTGCGGTTTTACACGATGCTGCGGCGTGTGGCGTCCACCAGCGGCGCGGCGCCCTGTTCGCCCAGCGTCTGCAACAAGTCCTCGAAGTCGTGCGCGCGGCCATGCGCCAGCTCGGCGGCGCTGAGGCCGATAATCTGCAGGAAAGCAAATTTTCCCGAGACCAATTGGTATTCTTTCGGGTAATGTTCGCTTGGCACCATGATGATGGCGCTCAGCGCGGACTGCTGGCCATCGATGGGGCCGCCAACGGACATGCGGTCCCAGGCGTCCAGCGGTTCCTGGTCGCCGAAGCGGCCAGCCGCCAGCAGCATCTGGTAAGCGGCGAACCTGCGCACCAGCGCCAGCGCCCATGGCGACTGTTGCGGGCATTCCAGCAGCAGTTCGCGGCCCAGTCCCGTCCACTCCTCATCCTCATCCGGTTCGTCGTCCCATGGATTGGACAAGCCCGACGACACGTAGGCCCAATGCGGCCGCGCGGGTGTCGGCGGGCATTCGAACACGCCGATATGCAGCCAGCGCGGATCGACTTGCGTGCAGTTGAACAGATCTTCAAACAGGGACATGCTGAGCGGATAGATGCCCGGACCCAGGTCCCCGAACAGGGTTTTGTAGAGTGTTTCTTCGCGCTGGGCCCAGGCTGTTTCCAGAAGGCTGCTTGCGGCGCCGTCATTGGCAAGATTGGTCATGTCGGTACACTGAAATGGATGAGCATTTGAGTATAAAACATGCAACTTTATGACGGCGTACGCTTGGACTGGCCGATGCGCCGGCCTCAGGCCGCCACCTTGGCGGGGGCCGCTTGTGGCCCGCCGCGCATGGCAAAGACCATGACGGCCGAGACGATGGCGGGGATGGCGACGACGAGGAAAATCGTGCTGTTGGGCCAGTTCAGGCGGATCAGCTCGCCACCGAGCACGGGGCCGATGATGGAGCCGATGCGCCCGATGCCCAGGCTCCAGCCGATGCCCGTCGAGCGCAGGGTGGTCGGATAGTAGCTGGCCGCCAGGGCGTTGACGGCTGGCTGGCCGCCCACCACGCAAAAACCGGCGATGAAGATCGTGATGAAGAGGAAGGCCAGCGACACGTCCGGACGGCCGATCAGGGCAATGGCGACTGCGGCAACGAGGAAGCACGGCAGCAGGATGCGGCGGAAGCTGGAGCGGTCGATCAGCTGGCCCATGACGAGGGTACCGATGGTGCCGCCTACCTGCAGGGCCGTGCCGGCCAGCACGGCGTTCGCCGTCGACAAGCCCGCTTCCCTGGCGATCGTTGGCAGCCAGTTCGACAGGAAATACAGGTTCAGCAAGTTCATGAAGTTGATGACCCACAACAAAATCGTCATCTTGGCGCGGCCGCCCGTAAACAATTGCAGCACGGGCGCACCCTTGTGTTCCTTCTCATGCACGACGTATTGCGTGTCGGCCGTGATGGTCACCGTCGGGTCGATGCGTTTCAGCCATTTGGCGACTTTATCGAGCTTGCGCTTCTTGAGCACCAGGAACTGCATCGATTCCGGCAGCAGGAAGAACATCAGCACGCCGATCACCAGCGGCACCACGCCGCCCACGTAAAACACGGATTGCCAGCCGAAGGCGGGAATCAGCGCGGCGGATAATAATCCGCCCAGCACGGCGCCCAGGGTAAAGCCGCACGAGACCAGCATCATCAGGGTGACTTTCTTGCGCAGGGGGCTGTATTCGCCGGCCAGCGCCATGGCGTTCGGCATTATGGCACCGAGGCCCAGACCCGTGATGAAACGGATCAGCTGCAATTGCTCGATATTCGTTGCCAGCGGCGTGACCAGCATGCACAGCGAAAAGAAGATGGTCGAGCCGATCAGCACGGGACGGCGGCCGAACTTGTCGGCCGTGATGCTGAAGACGAGCGAGCCGACCAGCATGCCCAGCAGGCCCGCGCCAAACACGGGGCCCAGGTTGGCCTTGCTGACATGCCAGTCGGCGATGATGGCCGGTGCCACATAACCCATGGCCTGCACGTCGAAGCCATCCATGATGACGCACAGCCCGCACAGGATCAGCATGCCGATCTGGAAGGAGCCGATCTTGTTGTTATTGATGAGATCGGGAATATCGATCGTCTTGCCTGCCGTGGACATGGTGCCGCTCCTGTTTTTTTATGGTGATCGCGCCCTTCCAGCGAGGGAAAGGCGCGTGTTTGTCTCAGGCTTCATTACAATCGCTTTTGATTGATTATTCAAACGTTATTTTCGAATGGATTTATCAGATTTCCTTGTGAATCTTCGGGGAAGCCTGGATGGCCGCCAGGATCACGTCGAGCGCCGGGTGCATGATCTTGCGCTCGTTGGAAATGACGTAAAACTGCTCGCGCAGGGAAGAGGCGTCACCGACCAGCACGGCGCCGAATTGTTCCTCGATGTCGGCCGCCAGGCTGGCCGAGGCGAAGAACAGGCCCAGGCCCTTGCGGCCGAAGGCGTTGAGCATGGCGTTGTCCTCGAATTCACCGACCACGTCGGGCCGCACGCCTTGCTGCACCATCCATTCGTCGATGCGCCCGCGCAAGGCATTGTTGCGCGCGGGGAGCAGAAACGGCGCGCCGTGCAGGCTGTGCGGGAAATTCTCGCGGTATTGTTCCGCCAGCGCGGGAATGCCGAACAGCTTCATGGCGCTCTCGCCCCACAGGTGGCTGGAGACGCGCAGGCTGGCGCCGGCTGGCACGGCCCGGTCTGTCAGCACCAGGTCCAGCTTGTGCAGGGCCAGGTCGGCCAGCAGGGATTCGAACTCGTCTTCCAGGCAGACGAGCTTGACGGGCTTGTCCAGGCTGCGCGTGGCGTCGAGCATGCGGTAGGCCATCAGTTTCGGCAAGGAATCGGAAATGCCCACCGTCAGGCGCATCTTTTCCGCGTCCGTGTCGGCCAGCGCTTCCTGCATCTGTTCGCCCAGCAAGAAAATCTGGTCCGCGTAGCCGAGCGCCAGCCGGCCCGCTTCCGTCGGCACCAGACGCCGTCCCTGTGGCTGCAGCAGGGACTTGCCCAGTTCCTTTTCCAGCAGGGCCAGCTGGGTGCTGATGGTTTGCACGGCCAGTCCCAGCCGTTCGGCCGCGCGCGTCACGCCGCCTTCCTTGGCGACGACCCAAAAGAAGTACAAATGGCGGTAATTGAAACCCGTGGTTTTCATCGCTGCATCCTCTATCTTCTGTTTTTACGAAGTAATACTTCCATTATCTTCTATTTTTAAATGTGTCACACGTCCCTATACTACGTTCCATTGAATTTGGATAAAGGGGAACTATCGATGAAACATTTCAGAGTGTCATTTCTAGTGACATTTATCTGCCTGGGCATTTCCGCCTGGTGGGGTTACACGCACGGTGGCGTGCAGACGATGCTGGCAGCGCTCGGTATCGCGGTGATCCTGGGCGTGATGGAAGTCTCGCTGTCGTTTGACAACGCGGTGGTCAACGCCTCGGTGCTGAAGAACTGGGACAAGTTCTGGCAGGGCCTGTTCCTGGGCGTCGGCATCATCATCGCCGTCTTCGGCATGCGCCTGGTGTTCCCGCTGGTCATCGTGGCGCAAGCGGCTGACCTGGGACTGATGGAAGTGTGGAATCTGGCACTGAGCAATCCGGAGCAGTACTCGATGCACCTGACGAATCACCATGCGGAAGTGGCGGCCTTCGGCGGCATCTTCCTGCTGCTGGTGTTCCTGAACTTCCTGCTGGACTCGGAAAAAGAAACGCACTGGCTGGGCCGTATTGAAGAAAAACTGGGCGCACTGGGCAAAATCTCGTCGATTTCCGTGATGATTGCGCTGGGTACGCTGATGGCCAGTCTGTCGATGATCGAAGAAGGCCAGAAACTGGTGGTGCTGACGGCCGGCCTGTGGGGTATCTTGACCTACGTGGGCGTCGATGTGGTCAGTGGCTTGCTGGAAGGCGATAACGGCGACGGCAACGTGGGCGACATCGTCAAGCGCGGCGGTATTGGCGGCTTCCTGTACCTGGAAGTGCTCGATGCTTCGTTCAGCTTTGACGGCGTGATCGGCGCGTTTGCCATCACCAAGGATGTCGTGATCATCATGCTGGGCCTGGCGATTGGCGCGATGTTCGTGCGGTCGATGACGGTGTTCCTGGTGCGCAAGGGTACGCTCGACGAGTTCGTTTATCTGGAGCACGGCGCGCACTATGCGATCGGTATCCTGGCCGTGATCATGTTGGTCAGCATGAAGTTCCACATTCCCGAGATCTTCACGGGTCTGATCGGCGTGGCCTTCATTCTCGCCTCGCTGTGGTCGTCGATCCGCTACAAGCGCAGGATGGCCCTCGAAGAAGACAAGACGGAAGTGCTGGAAGCGGGCAAGGCAACGGCAGTGTAAAGAATGCGCGACAAACGCTACACCCGTTTGTCGGCAAGTTGTAGCAAGCGTCGCCGCCGGCCTGGGGAGTCAGGCCGGTGGAGGACGCCAGGTGTTTGGTCATATACAACCCACATAGGAGAAATACATCATGGCAATCAGTCTGCAAAAAGGCGGCAACGTCAACCTGAGCAAGGAAGCTCCTGGCATTTCGAAGATGATCATCGGCCTGGGCTGGGATGCCCGCGCCACCGATGGCGCCGCGTTCGACATCGACGGTTCCGTGTTCCTGCTGAAGGCCGACGGCAAGGTACGCGCCGACCTCGACATGATTTTCTACAACAACCTGAAATCGAGCGACGGTTCCGTCACCCACTCGGGCGACAACACCACCGGCGCCGGCGATGGCGATGATGAAACCGTCATCGTCGATCTGGCCACGGTGCCAGCCGAGATCGACAAGATCGCCGTCTGCGTGACGATACACGATGCCGAAGCGCGCAAGCAAAACTTTGGTATGGTATCGAAGGCGTACGTACGCTGCGTGAATGCCAACGGCAACACGGAAATCGCCCGCTTCGACCTGTCGGAAGACGGTTCGGCCGAAACGGCGATGGTCTTCGGTGAAATCTACCGCAATGGCGGCGATTGGAAATTCAAGGCCATCGGCCAGGGCTACAAGGGCGGCTTGGGCCCACTCGCAGCATCGTTCGGCGTCGGCGTGTAAGGTAGCCACACCAAACCTACTGCGCGGTGCGCTTTGCGGCCGGCGATGCTCACCGTACTAAAGTACGGTTGCGCTTCTCGGCCACAAATCACATCCGCTCGCTACGGTTTTGTGCGGCACCGTTATTCTGTAGTAAGGGCGGTTTAGCCCGACACCATCATCATCGTTGAGGAAGGAATCGTCAGATGCCAGTTTTTAGTATTACCGGGGACGTCGACCCGTTCCTGCATGTGTCGCTTGCCAAGGGCGAGAAGATTTATTGCGAATCCAATGCGATGGTGATGATGGAAACCAATCTTGAGCTGAAAGGCAAGATGACGGGCGGCATAGGCGCTGCGCTGATGCGCACCTTTGCCAACGGGGAATCGTTCTTTCAGCAGCATATCGAGGCCATGCGGGGCGACGGCGATTGTTTGCTGTCGCCTACCTTGCCCGGCGCGATGCGGGTGCTGGATGTGGGCAATGAGGTTGGTGCCCAGCAATACATGATCAGCGACGGCGCCTTCGTGGCGGCCAGTGCTGGCGTGGAATTGAAGGTGCGCACGCAGAGCCTTGGCAATGCGCTGTTTGCCCAGAGCGGTGGCTTTTTCATTACCGAGACGGCAGGCAGCGGCCAGTTGGCGGTGTCCGGTTTTGGCGCGATGTCGATACTGGAAGTGACGCCTGGCAAGGACGTGGTGATCGATAACTCGCACGTCGTGTGCTGGGACAACCGCCTGCAATACGAAATTTCCATGACGACCGGCAGCAGCGGCGGCTTTCTGGGGAACCTGATCAACAGCCAGACCAGCGGCGAGGGCGTGGTACTGAAGTTTTCAGGCACGGGGAAAATCCTCGTGTGCTCGCGCAACCGCGCGGCCTTCCTCGCCTGGACCCAAAGCAAGCCGGCGTAATCAAGCAGTAAACACTTAACAGGAGCTATGCGTATGTCTGTCAATTTGAGCAAAGGCCAGAAGATTTCTCTGGACAAAGAAGCTGGTACCACCCTGACCCGTATCACCATGGGCCTGGGCTGGGATGCGGCCAAGACCAAGGGTTTCCTCGGTTTCGGTTCGAAGACGGAAGCCGTCGACCTGGATGCGTCGTGCGTCATGTTCGATGAAAACAAGAGCACGTCCGACATCGTCTGGTTCCGCCAGCTGAAAAGCAAGGACGGCAGCATTGTCCACACGGGCGACAACCGCACGGGCGCGGGCGATGGCGACGACGAACAGATCAATGTCGATCTGTCGAAAGTGCCGGCGAACGTGAAAAGCCTCGTCTTCACCGTCAACAGCTTTACTGGCCAGAACTTCTCGCAGGTGGAAAACGCCTATTGCCGCATCTTGAATGCCAGCAATAACCAGGAAGTCGCGCGTTTCAACCTGTCTGTGCAAGGGACTCACACGGCACAGATCATGGCCAAGCTGTACCGCCATAACGGCGAATGGAAGATGCACGCCATCGGAGAAAACGGCAACGGTCGCACTTTTGACGACCTGATGCCGCAAATCGCCGTGCATCTATAAGGAGCAGTACGCAGCGGGCGAGGGACGGACCGGATACCGGCCCTTGTCCGCTGCTCTATATTGAAGGAGAGTGTGTCGTGATGCGATTGCTGATAGCCTTGCTACTTCCGTGTCTCACGTTTTTCATGCTGGGGCGCCCGCTGGCCGGTGCCGCCGCCTTGATCTTGCAGTGCACTGTGATCGGCTGGGCGCCGGCGGCCCTGTGGGCCCTGTACACGGTGAACCAGCATAAAACGGAGCAGGAACTGGAAGGTGCGTTAAGCCGCAGCTACATGCGCAGGCGCAGTCGGTTGATTTAAGTCAACCGGGCGCTTGGAATCCTTGCGCTAAAGCCTGCACGAGCGATCGTGCGGGCTTTTTTGTGGGCGCTCACTTCTTGCAGCGTATCGGCACGTTCACGGAATTGCCGTCCGAACTCAGGTTGCGGTACTGCAAATCTTCGCTTTCGATGGCAAAGCGGGGCACGGCATGGATATAGCGCTGCTTGCAGACGGTGTCGTCATTGATGAGCTGGCCCGCCAGCATGTAGTCGCACAGGGCGAAGCGCGATTCCTCGTCGTCGAGGATCAGCACGCGCGCGGCGCTGTACAGGGCCGATTGCAAGACTTCCGGGCTGCAATTTTCCGGGCCCGTCAGCTTCAGATGGGTTTTCGTTTGCGTGGCCAGGCGTTGCAGCTTGACGAGGGCGGCGCGCTCTTCCTTGCGGGCACCATCGACGTGTACGTCTTCGCTGGCCAGGCGCAGCGCCAGCGAGGCGATCTGGTCGATGGAGATATGCCAGGCAAAGCCTTCCAGCCGCGTGCGGATCTGGCCCGGCAAGGGATCGGCCGCATCGACTTCGCAGCGGTACAGGCCCAGGTGGGGGCGGCACAGCACGGGGATGGCAAAGGCCGAGGTGCGCTTGCCCTTGACGAATTTCTGGCTCAGGTCGCCAAAGTTTTCATGCGTGATGGTATCGAAGCGGGCTTGCCCAAAGCCCATCTTGACGAGGTTTTCCTTGCGCTGGCGCGAGAACAGGGCGTCGACGGCGTCGTAGATATTCTTGTTGAAGATGCGGTCCAGCGGCTGGCGCTCGTCCGACATCTTTTCGAACACGGCGCTGGAATTGGGCGCGTTGGCGTCGATGGAAATGAGGATGAAGGGCTTGCTGTTCAGGCGCGGTGGCACGACGGCCATGTCGTTGCCGTACAGCTGCGTCAGGGCCACGTCCCACAGGGTTTCCACGCCCAGGTTGTCGGCCGCGCCGCCATCGAACAAGTGCACGTACGACGGCGATTCGCGCGACTCGGAACCGAGTTCCGGCACGAAACTGTTTTTTGGGCGGAAGCGTTCGAAGGTGACGGAATCGAAGACGCCGGGAAAGGCGGCCGAGGTGGCCACGGCCGTCGCCAGGCGGATATCCTGGATCGGCGAATGCAGGGTGCTGTAGAAATACTCGTAGGAAAACACCACGCGCTTGCCGCCATCGGTGGCGTCCGTCGCGTTGGCCAGGAAGATGGGGCCGTCGTGCGGCAAGTCCTGGTAGGTTTTCTTGTCGTACAGCACATCGTCCAGCACGTCGGACAGGAACGAGGTGCGCGTCTTGTTCGTCAACAACATCGTCGTCAGGTTAGCGGGTTTCAAGATGGTCTGGCCAAAGAAATCCGTTTTCAGTTTGCTGCGCAGCAAGGGCCAGTCCGTCTGTTTGCCATGCAGCGCATAGTAGCCGCCCGCGATGGCGCCGCCCGAGACGCCGGAAATGGCCGAGGCGCCGCTGACGAGGCCGAACTGCTCCAGCTGCTCCAGCGAGGCGGCCGAGAAATTGGCGGCGCGGCTGCCTCCGCCGGACAGGGCGATGCCGATGAAATGGTCGTTGGGCATCGGGTTCTGGATGCGCGCCTTGGGCGCGTCGATGCGCAGGCGCGGGGTTTCCTGCACGGTAAACGTGCGGTTTTCGACGCCGCGGTTGGGGCGCAGGGCGAGTACCGTGCAGCCGCTCAACAGTGCAACGAGGATACATGGGACGAACAAGCGTGGATTCATGCGTGATCTGTGCGTAGTCAGGGGTTGGGATACGGACGGAAACGTGTGCGATTCTAGCAAACTCGGCAACAATCACCTATTCAGCTGGCAGCCGAGCAGGGCCGCGTTGTACAGCGCGTGCACGAGCATGGGCGCCAGCAGCGCGCCGCTGCGCTCGTAGGCATGGCCCGCGCACAGGCCCAGCACAAAGGCGGGCAGCATGGCGGCCGGTGGATGTACGAGGGCAAACAGCGCGGCGGCGATGCCGATCGCTTGCCAGGCGGGCAGAGAACGGCGCAAGCCGCCCTGCAGCAAGCCGCGGAAGAGGAATTCCTCGCACAGGGGCGCGGCCAGCACGCCTACGGTCAACAGCCACAGTCCGTCGCTATTGATCTGCATCAATGTTGAAGCGCTTGGTGGCAACAGGGCCGCATAAGCGATGCCGAACAGCGCCGCGGCACAGGCGCCCGCGACTCCCCAGCGCCACGGTTCGCGGCCATGGCCGATGCGCGGCACGCCGGCCGTCCTGGCGCGCCAGTAGACGAGGCGCAGCGGCGCATACGTGAGCACGCCGGCCGCGCCGAAGGCGATGGCCAGCGGCGCCAACTGCGCCAGCGGCGCCGCATTGCTAGCTTTGAGCAGGATCAAGGCCAGTGTTTGCAAGATGAAAAACAGCATGGCGGCGATCAGGCCGTCCGCCGCCGTTACTCTCGCTGGCGGCGAGGCGGAGGAGTCGAGCAGGTAGGGCAGCGCGTCGCGCGCCTTTTGCCACAGGGCCGCGGTCAGCGCGCACGTGAGCACGACAAACACCAGTTGCTGCACCAGGCTGCCGGCGGCCAGCGCGGCAATGTACAGGCCGGTGAGCAGCAAATACAGGTACGTATAGATGGGACGCAGCTTTGCCGTCGTTTCGGTGGCCAGCGGATCGCTGGCAAACACGCCCAGCGCTACGGCGATCAGCGCATACAGGGGGATGGCGGCCAGGGCCAGCAGCATCAGGCCCGCCGTCTGCCACGACCAGGCGGGCAGCCAGACCAGCGCCACGCCGAACAGGACCAATGGATACAGCAGGGCCAGCACGGCCCACAGCTGCGCCTTTTGCCGCAGAGCCTGCTCGATGGAGACGGGAAACGTGTACAGCAGCCACAGCGCGCCGCCTTCCTTGTTGAGGGTCTGGAAAGCCGACATCAGCAGTACATAGGTGCCGAGGAAAAAGCCGGTGGAGGCCAGCAGGACGGGATGATCCAGCAGCGCGTGCAGGTCGCGCGCCTGGCCCGTCACCACGGCCTGGCCGCCGAGGATCAGCAGGGGCATCAGCAGGGTCTGCACGAGAAAATTGCGGTCGCGCAAGAGTAACGTCAGTTCGCGCCGCTGGATCGCCGTGCCGAGGCGCGGGCGCCACCGCCGTGTGGGCAGTGGCGCGGCTGCCGGCTTGCGCGCCGCTTCGCGCTGGCCCGCGCCCACGACGCCATGGCGCAGCTGGCGGCGCAGGAGGGCCATGCCCAGCAGCATCAAGCACAGGGATTGCGCCAGCAGCAGGGCGGCGGGCAGCAAGGTGGCCACGCCATCGGCATTGAGCAGGCGCACCAGCAGCCCCGGCGGCGTCCAGTGGCTCCAGGCGGGCATGGCGGCGGCCCAGTCATACGCGAAGCCGCCCGTGCCCATGCCGAAAGACATGCCCAGATACATGGGCAACAGGCCCGCCAGGGAAATGACCGCCTGCAGGTTGCCCAGCCGGGATGGCGTGAGCGACAGGCGCAAGCCCGTGTCGACGAGGGTGCGCAGCATGGCGGCCAGGGCCAGCAGGACGAGGCTGGCGAGCAGGCCGGACAGTGGCGAAAACCAGCCCTGGCCAGAATACCATGCGATGACGGCCGTGCCGGGCCACAGGGCCAGCAAGCCTGCCGGATTGACGAGCGTGCGTTCCAGCACGCGCGCCCACAGCAAGGTGCTTTTCTCGGCGGGCAGGGTGACCAGCCATTCCAGATCCCAGTCCGGCTTCGACAATTCTCCCATGCCCAGCGGCAGCAGGACGCTGACCAGCCACAACAGCGCCAGCTGCAGGGTCAGGCCACCGGTCAGCACCGCGCTGAAGGGCGCGGCCATCAGTTGCGCGATGACAGGGTCGAGCAGATGGCTACCCGTGTGCAGGCTGCCGCGCGCCTGGCAGGCGGCGACCTGGTCCAGCAAACAATGCATGTTCAGCACGCTATGGCGGGCGATGCTGCCGAAGGAAAACAGCATGGGCAGCAAGAGCAGCGCGCCCAGCAGCCAGCGTCCGCCACGCTTGCCCGGCGTGGCGGGGCGGCTTTTACTGTTTTTCTTGAAGGAAAAGCCCCGACCACTGACGTTGAGCAGGCGCTGCAGGCGCAAGCGGGTCAGCAGCCAGACGGCGCGCCAGGCGGTGGGCGGCGCCGCCGTCATGTGGTTTCATCGGTCAGTTGCAGGAAGAGCTCTTCCAGGCTGCCATCGCTGGACAGTTGCTGGCGAATATCGTCCAGGCTGCCTGTGGCGACCAGGGCGCCCCGGTGGATGATGGCGACCCTGCTGCACAGCTTTTGCGCCATGTCGAGCAAATGCGTGGAGACAAAAATCGTGGTGCCGGCGGCGGCGCGGCGCAGCAAGCGTTCCTGCACGTCGCGCGAAGCTCGCGGGTCGAGGCCGTTGATCGGTTCATCGAGGATCAGCACGGCCGGATCGTGTATCAGCGCGCACGCCAGGCCCAGTTTTTTCTTCATGCCCAGCGAGTAATTGACGGCGAAATCCTCGCTCGCTTCATCGAGCCCGAATTCCGTCAGCAGGCGCGCGGCGCGGGCGGCCGCTTCGGCGCGTGAAAAACCATGCATTTCGGCCACGAATTGCAGGATTTCACGGCCGCGCAAATAATCGTAAAAGATGGGGGTGTCGGGCAGGTAGCCCACCTTGCGCTTGACGGCGGCGCCATCGCGCTGGCAATCGAGGCCATCGACCAGCACGCGGCCGGCGCTGGGCACGAGGATGCCCATCAGCATGCGGATGGTGGTGGTTTTTCCCGCCCCGTTCGGGCCCAGGAAGCCGAAGACTTCTCCTTTGCCCACTTGCAAGGTCAGCGGCTTGACGGCCTCGAACGTGCCGTACTGTTTGGACAAGCCTTCGAAGGCAATCATCATGCATCCCAAAAAAGATAGCGTGCAGGATGATAGCCCGAGACGGTGCCGCTGGCGCGTCCCTTAATGTCGCAGCATGACGCCGATGGCGATGCAGGCCAGGATCGCCAGGCTCATGGCGATGCCGTAGGCTGCCATCAATACCAGCCAGCGGCAGATGGTGGCGAGTTTGCCGCTTCGATACACGCGCCACATGGCCCAGGGCAGATAGGCCAGCAGCCAGGCGCCGAGTGTGAGGCGGATGATGTTGACGGGGATCAAGGTCATCAGCGCCATCGTGATGAAGGCGAAGGCATTCGCATGCAGGGCGAACAGGAAATGTTCGCCATAGCGCCGTCCGCTGCCCAGGTAAAGGATTTTCAGGAACAGGGCGAACAGCGGCATCAGGCAAAACATGGCGTACGGCGCGTAATGGTAAAAGCTGTCCACCACGAGTTTTTGTTTCTCCGCCGTGGGCAGTTGCTCGAAGTCTTGCCATTGCTGCGGCAGGGTGGGGGTCTGGCCCAGGATGCTGAGCTGTATAGGTGATGGTTTGTTTTCCTGAGTTTGACGGGGGCCGTGGGCGTTCACCTGGGCTGGCTGATCGTGGACGGTGAGGAATACGGCGGGGCTGCTGAACTTGAGGATGGCAAAGAACAGGATGCTGAACGTCAGGTAGACGCGCAGCGGCTCCACGTAGCGCACGCGGCGTCCCGCGATGTATTCATTGCTCAGCGCGCCCGGACGGAACAGCAGCAGGGCCAGGGTACGCCAGAGCTTGCCTTCGAGCGCCACATAATGGGCAACGAATTCATGCAGGAATTCGCGTGCGCTGGGCATGTGCAGGGTCGTCGTCTGGCCGCAGGCGCTGCAGAAGTTGCCTGGCGCATCGGTATTGCAGTTATGGCAGGTGCTGGATGACACTGTTTTCAAGATGAACTCTTTCCATGGCCAAAAAATGATCGCTCAAGGGCGCAGCCTATGATGAATGAAAAGAATGATAAAAGCACATTTTTATCTTTTTCGTTGCTTCCGAGATACAAAATGTCTGCGCCGTTCAGCCTCCACCAAAGGCGGCCAGCAGGCGCCGTTCACCGGCTGGCGTGAGGCGCAGGGCGCGACTGTCGAGTTCGCGTTCGGCCCAGTGCTGGCGCAGGGCTAGTTGCAGGATGGCGGCCCCCAGCGCGCCGCCCAGGTGGGCACGCCGCTCGCTCCAGTCCAGGCAGGCACAGGCGAAGCGGCGGCGCTGCTTGTGTAATTGCGGCACGTCGATGCCCAGCGCCGCCATGCCGGCCGCGCCCGCTTCCGACAAACGATATTCTCCGCCATCATCGAGCAGCCAGCCTTGCGCGAGCAACTGGTCGTGCACGGTGACGGCCACCGTGCCGGCCATGTGGTCGTAGCAAGTGCGCGCGTGGCGCAGGCGGTCGGGCGTGGAGGGCGTAAAGGGCGTCGCCGGCACGCCGGCCACCACCAGCAGCGCTTCCAGCGCTCGCGCCACCTCCGTGCTGGCCAGGCGGTAATAGCGGTGCTTGCCCTGCGCCACCATCGACAGCAAACCATCGTCGCGCAAGCGGCTCAGATGGGCGCTGGCCGTCGAGGCGCCCACTTCGGCCAGCGTGGCCAATTCCGTGGCCGTGCGCGCATGGCCGTCGAGCAGGCTGCACAGCATGCGCGCGCGGGCCGGTTCGGCGATGGCGCCGGCCAGTTGCGCCAGACCCATGTCGGCCGAGGGAAGTTTGTCATCCATGATTCGTTCGTGGGCGAAGTGTAGTGGTGGAAGGACCAGCATACTCGTGTCCCACCCTCACTGCAATGGAATGCGCATGCCGCTTGCCGACTTTGTTATCGATCCCGCCGACCCTTTCGCCGCCGTCACCCATGCGGCGCCATATGCTTACTATCGCCGCCTGGCGGATGGCCCGCCGCTGCGTTTCGAGGCCTCACTCGACTGCTGGCTGGCGACGGGTGCGGCCGGCGTGCAAGCCGTGCTGGCGCATCCCGCTTGCCGCGTGCGCCCGACAGGACAGCCTGTACCGGATACTCTGGCTGGCACGCCGTGCGGCGCGATTTTTGCCGAACTGGTGCGTATGAACGATGGCGAGCGGCATGCCGTGCCGAAACAGGTGCTGGCGCGCGCGCTGGGCCAGGTGGATATGGCGCGCCTGCAGGAGCGGGCGATGCATCTTGCTGGTGATTGCATGCCAGGCGATGCTGTCCAGCTCAACGATGCGATTTTTCAACTGCCCCTGTTCGCCATGGCCGACTTGCTGGGCTTTGCGCCTGCGCAATGGCCGGCGCTGGCCGCCTGGACGCGCGATTTTGTCGCTTGCCTGTCGCCGCTCAGCAATGGAGAACAACTGCCTGGCGCGCAAGTGGCGGCCGATTCCCTGTTGCAAGGTTTTGGCCACTTGCTGCGCGAGGGCAACGCGAGGCCCGGCAGCCTGCTGGCCAGTATCGTGGCCGAGACCGATGCCATGGGGAGCGGCATGCTGGCCAACCTCGTGGGCTTGCTGTCGCAGACCTGCGACGCCACAGCTGGCTTGCTGGGCAATGCCATCGTGGCTTTGCGCGCGCAGCCAGACTTGCTGCCGTCACTGCGCGCCGCCCCCCAGCGATGGCCGGCCATGCTGCGCGAGGTCAGCCGGAATGATCCGGCCATCCACAACACGCGCCGCTACACGGCTGATGCCGTGGAATTGCATGGCGTGCGCGTGCCGGCCGGGCAGATGATCGTCGTCGTGCTGGCCAGCGCTGGCGATGCGGAGTTGGGCTTTGGCCATGGCCGCCACGGTTGTCCGGGCCAGTCCATCGCGCACACCATCGCCATGGCTTGCCTGCAGGCGTGGGCCGATGCGTTGCAACGCCTGCCGCTGGCGTGGCGTTACCTGCCGTCGCTGAATGCCCGCATCCCTGTCTTTAGCCCAGGAGAAATGAAATGATTGCCGTGATTTTCGAAGTTTGGCCCAGCGCCGAAGGGCGCCAGCACTATCTGGACCTGGCGGCGTCCCTGCGTCCCTTGCTCGATGAAGTCGATGGGTTCATTTCCATTGAACGCTTCAGCAGCCTGAGCGAACCAGGCAAATTGCTGTCGCTGTCCTTCTTTCGCGACGAGGCGGCGCTGGCGCAATGGCGGCAGCTGGAAGCGCACCGCGCGGCGCAGTCGGCCGGCAGGCAGGGCGTGTTTGACGATTACCGGCTGCGCATCGCCGCCGTCGTGCGCGATTACGGCATGCTGGACCGGGAACAGGCGCCGGCCGACAGCCGCCAGCGCCACAGCGTTTAGCGGGGCAGCGCGCCCTGCGTGATTTTCACCTTGACCCGGTAAGTGGGCTCGGCCGCATTCAGGGCCGGCGGCGTGGCCGGGTCGACGTCGAGCAAGGTAAACGTCAGGTGGTTGACGGTGACGGAGCTGGCGGCGCCGGGCATGGAATCGGACAAGACGATGTCGGTCGTGCCTGCGCTGTTGAGCAAGCTGAAACTGTAGCTGACGTAGCCTTTCCACACGCACACGGCGCCCTTGCGGCAGCGGCTGTCGTTGACGCGCTCGAGTTTCAGGGTATCGGTGGCCGTGATGGCGACCTGTTCGCCCGGCGAGAGCACGTGGGTGACGCTGCGCGGCGTGTTTTCCGCGTCGCCGGCGCTGCCGGCCGCGCCGCAGCCGGCCAGCACGGCCAGGCAGGCGAAGAACAGGGGCAGCAGCACGCTACGATAAGAGTGGGTCAGAGAATGCATGTTTTTCCTTTCAGGTAGAGCGTCCCGGCGTGCTTGTTCACGCGCGGGATGAAATGATAGTAACAAAATGATATTTTTCAGGCGCACTATTGGCGTGCTGCCGATGAATTGACGCGCCGGCCACGCGGCGCGCCGATTACTGCGTAAAATGGCTGTTTTGAAAATCAGGAAACAACCATGAAAAAAACCGACCTGGCCAAAAGCGATGCCAAGAAACTGATGGGAAAGATGAATGTTCCCGGCGCCGGTGCATTCGGTAAGGAAGCGGTGGTCGTCGACCGCCGCGAGCAGCGCAAGCGCGATCAGGCCCTGGGCCTGGTGCCGTTCGCCGTCAAGCTGAACAGCGATCTGGTCTTGCAATTGCAGACACTGGCCAAGGAACGCGGCGCGGATCTGAATGAATTGGTTGCCGAAGTCCTCGTCAAGGGCTTGGCCGCAGCTTAATTCGCTGCCATGTTTATCTGTTGATAAACATCACTTGTAAAACTAAAAGGCGCCTTGCGGCGCCTTTTGCATTGCGGCATTGCTTTCGATTACACCCAGGCGGCCAAGGCGCCCTTCATTTTTTTCAGCGCCGCCACTTCGATCTGGCGGATGCGTTCGGCCGATACGCCGAACTCTTCTGCCAGCGCGTGCAGGGTGGCGCCGGAACCGTCGTCGTTGGCCAGCCAGCGCGCTTCGATGATGCGGCGCGAACGGGCGTCCAGTTTGCTCAAGGCCGTTTCCAGGCCTTCCGATTGCAGACGCGTCACTTGTTCCGCTTCCAGCACCTTGGTCGGTTCGCTTTGCTCCGACGACAGGTAGGCGATCGGCGAAAACTTGTCGTCTTCATCGTCGGTCGGCGATTCCAGCGCAATGTCGCGGCCGCTCAAGCGCGTTTCCATCTCGATCACTTCTTCGCGCTTCACGTCGAGCAGCTTGGCCAGCGCATCGATCTGCTTCGGCGTCATCGCATCGAGGCCCGTCTTGTGGCTGCGCAGGTTGAAGAACAGCTTGCGCTGCGCTTTCGTCGTCGCAACCTTGACCAGGCGCCAGTTTTTCAGGATGTACTCATGCATCTCGGCTTTCACCCAGTGCATGGCGTACGACACCAGGCGCACGCCCTGGTCCGGATCGAAACGTTTCACGGCTTTCATCAAGCCGATATTGCCTTCCTGAATCAGGTCGGCGTGCGGCAAGCCATAGCCCAGGTAGCCGCGGGCAATCGAGACCACCAGGCGCAGGTGCGACAGCACCAGTTCTTGCGCGGCGGCCAGGTCATTTTTTTCACGCAGGCGTGTCGCCAGCGAAATTTCTTCGTCGTGGGTCAACATGGGCAGGCGGTTCACGGCCGAAATATAGGCGTCGATATTGCCCAGATTGCCAGTGAAACCGAGGCCCAGCGCATTACTTTTGGTCGGAACCAATGCGGACGTTGCGGACATCATAGTCATGTTTTCTCCCTCGTAGTCTTGCTTTGTTCCAGTTGGCCACATCACGCGACGTGGTCCGCTTGTCTGTTTGCGTATTCGGTCTTGCACTTTGCAGAGCGCGGCACCATCTTCATCTGGCGTCCATGGCGCTTCTGCCTTTGGTATGTCCCTATATTAGCACTCTCTGCTTGAGAGTGCCAATCAGCACATTTAATCGGCCTGATAGCCTAAATGCTATGGCGATTTAATGCTTGATATATATATGAACAGTGATTTGAACACGTAATCAGTCTACGGCCTCTGGCTGAAGCGAACCTTAAGAATACTTGCTAAATATCAAGATAACAGCAGATAGGGAGGGTGAGGCGCATGGCGGCACCGCAGGCGCCGCCATGGGAGGGAAGGTCAGTTCAGGCGCGCCAGGTGGCGCTGCACGCAGAGGAAGGCGCCGATCAGGCCCAGGCCGGCGCTGACGGCCAGCAAGCCGGCCATCGGCAGCGGTGCCAGCGGCACCAGCTGGAATTCGGATGCGTACAGGCGCGCAAACTCGGCAATCGCGGTATTGAGCGGTTGCAAGGCCAGCGCCACGGCGCCCAGGGCCAGCGCACCGGCGCACAGGCCCAGCAGGGCACCCGTGTAATAGAAGGGGCGGTGGATGAAGGTGTCCGTGGCGCCGATCAGTTTCGAGATGCTGATTTCATCGCGCTGCTGCATCACTTGCAAGCGGATGGTATTGAAGACAACAGCGATCACGGCCACGCCCAAAGTAATGGCCAGCAGCAACAGCACCAGACGCAGCACGCCCAGCAGGGCCGCCAGACGCTTGACCCAGGCCGAATCGACTTGCGCCGATTCCACGCCGGGCAACTGGCGCAATTGTTCCGCCACGGCATCGACATCCTGCGCTTCGCTGGCGCTGCTGAAGGCGTCAAGTTTCAGCACATAGCTGTCGGGCAGGGGATTGTCGCCCAGGGTGCTCAGTACGTCGGCCAGGCCGTTCTTGTTTTTCAGCGTGTCGAGCGCCTGTTCGCGCGCGATGAAGACGATCTTCGCCTTTTGCTCGCCGACGATCTTGCGCATGGAACTGGCCAGCGCCACGGCTTGCTCGCGCGGCGTGTCGATCTTCAGGAAGACGCTGATTTCCGGATCGACCGACATCTGTTCCGACATCGGGCGTACATTGTCGAGCATGGTCAAGCCGGCGAACGGCAGCGACAGGGCGATGGCGACGACGACGACGTTCAATAGAAAGCCGCCCGGCGACTTGCGCAAATGGATCAGCGCCGAACCGAGCGCGAAGCGGTGTTGACGGAACCAGCCTCTCATGGCTGTTCTCCCTGCGCGTCGTCCAGGCCGGGGGACGGTGCAAAATCGGGATCGGGTGGCGCGAAGACGGGCGCCTGCGTGGCCTTGTCGATGGCCACCAGCTGGCCGTTTTTCAGGTGGATCACGCGGGCGGCCGCGTCGAGCATCTGTTCGTCATGGCTGGAAATGAGGCAGGTCACGCCCACGGAGTGGAATGCTTTCAGGGCGTCGAGCACCTTGTTGGCGCTGGCTCGGTCCAGGTTGGCCGTCGGTTCGTCGGCCAGGATGATTTGCGGCCGGTTGACGATGGCGCGCGCGATCGACACGCGCTGCTGCTCGCCGCCAGACAGCGACAGGGGACGCGCCATGGCGCGGTCCAGCAATCCCACCTTGTCGAGCGCGGCGCGCGCGCGCTGTTCCGCGGCAACTTTATGCGCGCCGACGACGAGCAGCGGCAGCATGACGTTGGCCAGGATGGAGCGGTCGTTCAATAATTTTTGCTGCTGGAAGATCAGGCCCATGTTACGGCGCAAAAACGGCACGCCGGCCGGCTTGATCTTCGCCATGTCCTGGCCATTGACGATCAGCTTGCCCGACGTGGGGCGTTCCATGGCGGCGATCATTTTCAGCAAGGTGGACTTGCCGGCGCCGGACGGGCCGGCCAGGAAGACCAGCTCGCCCTTGGCAATACTGAGCGAAATGTCGCTGAGCGCCACGGCATCGGGGGAGTATTGCTTGGAGACGTGCTGAAATTCAATCATGTATAGGCTTATCCGAGCAGCGCTTCGACAAATTCGGCAGCCACGAAAGGCTGCAAGTCTTCAATTTTCTCACCGATGCCGATGAAATACACGGGCACGGGACGCACGCGGGCAATCGCCGCCAGCACGCCGCCTTTGGCGGTACCGTCCAGCTTGGTGATCACCAGGCCGCTCAACTGCAGCGCGTCGTCAAACGCTTTCACTTGCGTGAGGGCGTTCTGGCCCGTGTTGCCGTCGATGACGAGCAGGGTTTCATGCGGCGCGCCTTCCATGCCTTTGCCGATGACGCGCTTGATTTTCTTTAATTCTTCCATCAGGTGCAACTGCGTCGGCAAGCGGCCCGCCGTGTCGACCATCACCACGTCGATGCCGCGCGCTTTCGCCGATTGCACGGAGTCGTAGGCCACGGCGGCCGGGTCGCCCGATTCCTGCGAAATCACGGTGACGTTGTTGCGCTCGCCCCAGACCATCAACTGTTCGCGCGCGGCGGCGCGGAAGGTGTCGCCCGCAGCCAGCAGCACGGACTGGTTGTTCGACTGCATGTGCTTGGCCAGCTTGCCGATGGTGGTGGTCTTGCCAGCGCCATTCACGCCGGAAATCATCATCACCAGCGGCTTGTGGCGGCCCAGCTCGAAGCGCTTTTCCAGCGGCGAGAGCAGGTCGATCAGCAATACTTTCAGGGCGGCCTTGACGGCGGCCGCGTCGAGCAGCTTGTCTTCCTTGACCTTCTTCTTCAGTTCCGTGAGCAGGAATTCCGTGGCGTCGATGCCGGCGTCGGACATCAGCAAGGCCGCTTCCAGCTCTTCATACAGGGCGTCGTCGATCTTCGCGCCGACGAACAGCACGGACAAGGTATTCGAGGTTTTCGACAGGCCCGCCTTCAGGCGCGTCATCCACGATTTTTTCTCGGGTTCGGCGGCCACGATCACGGGCACGAGCTCGGCCGGCGCGCCGCTCAGGGGCGCAGCGGCAGGCTGCGGTGCAGGCGGCGTGGCGGCGGGAAGGACGAGGGGCTCGGCTGGTGCAGCCTCGGGAGCGATGGGTTTTTTCTTGAAGAAACTAAACATGGATGTGTGGTGGCGGGTGCTGACCTAAGGCCCGGCGGCGCCGGACACTGTGTTACGGGCTATTCTACCAGAGCGCGCCCGGCCCTTCATGCTTTACTGTTCGATTGGCAACATTGCGCGGCTATCCACGGAGATCGCCGCAGTTGCCGCGCTTTCCAGTGGGATCAATGGGTTTGCAGGGCCAGCGCCTGATGGCGGCGGCGCCAGTCGGCGATGCTTTCGTCGACTTGCCGCAAGTCCAGCACATGCAAAAACGGCGGCGGCTGGCGGTACAACACGGGACTGCGTCCGCCGGCCCACAATTCCATGCTTGGAGGCAAGCTTGCATGCAGTTGCTGCAGGCTGTCGCGCGTCTGCCGTTGCTTGCTGGCGCTGGAAAACGACAACGCGACGATGTCGGCCCGCTGGGCGCGGGCGGCCGCGACGATGTCCGTCAGCGGCGTTTCCACCCCCAGCGACATGCAATGGGCGCCGGCCGCCGCGCACAGCGCTTCGGCCATCAGCAGCCCCAGGCCATGGCGCTCCTGAGGCAAGGTGCTGAGGACGATGCGCGGCGTGCGCGTGGACGGGCTGCTTGCTTGCGGCAGGGAAAAAATGGCGTGGCGCATCACCGTCTGCAAGGTTTCGCTATACAGATGCTCTTCATATACGGCCAGCTCGCCGCAAGCCCACGCTTCGCCCACCATGCCGGTAAGCGGCGCGATCACGTCGATGGTGAACGCTTTCAGGCCCAGTACGGCCAGCGCCTGGCGCAGGGCGCCGCCCAGTTCCTCCATCTGGTGGCTGCGGCACAGGGCCAGATAGTGTTCGAGCTGCGGTGCCGGCGTTGACGGCGCCGCGCTGCCGGCGCTGGCCAGCTGCTGCAGTTGCACGGTGCTGTGCTGCATGATTTTGCCCGGACGAAATCCGAGGTCCAGCAGGCGCTTGACCATGCGCAATTTTTGCACTTGCTCGGCCGGGTAGCTGCGCTCGCCAAAGGCGTCGCGCTGGGGCTGGGGAAAGGCGTAGCGACGCTCCCACACACGCAAGGTTTCCTTGGCCAGTCCGGTATCGCGTTCGACATCGCTGATGCTGAAGGCGGAAGTAGGTTGCAGGTCAGTATCCATACCAGGGTGGCTTTGCTCGCTTGCGGAAGAACGTGGCATGCATTTTACGCCTTCCGCCGCCCCGTACCAAATAGCTGAATCCGATTAGGAATTGCCTACGTATAAGTTTCTGAACGGCTCAGGACGCTCATTGACATAAATCAATATTTCATCGATTATCCATGAGTCTTATTTGTCCAGGACAAACTTAACACAGGTGCACTCATGAAAATTGCCGTCGTCGGAGCAGGAATCGCAGGATTGTCGTGTGCCTATCGGCTGGCGCAAGCGGGCCAGGACGTCACCTTGTACGAGGCGGGCGATTATTTTGGCGGCCACAGCCATACGGTCGATGTCACGCTCGATGGCGTCACGCATGGCGTGGACACGGGTTTTCTCGTATTCAATCACGCCACGTATCCGAACCTGGTGCAACTGTTTGACGAGCTCGGCGTCGAGGCGGCCGACAGCGACATGTCGTTTTCCGTCAAAATGCCGCTGGGCACCGCGTCCGATGCCCGCGTGCTGGAATGGGCCGGCGCCAACCTGGATACCGTGTTTGCCCAGCGCAGCAACCTGCTGCGCCCCGCATTCTTGCGCATGCTGCGCGATATTCTGCGCTTCAACCGCCAGGCCAGCGCCCTGGCGACGGCCAGCGTGCCGGCGCCGGCCCTGTCGCTGGGTGAATTTCTCGACCTGCACGGCTATGGCGAGGAATTTCGCCACTGGTATCTGCTGCCGATGGCCGCCTGCATCTGGTCGTGCCCGGCGCGCCAGATGCTGGCCTTTCCCTTGGCCACCTTCATCCGTTTCTGCCACAACCATGGCTTGCTGCAAGTGAGCGACCGGCCGCAATGGCGCACGGTGCGCGGCGGCTCGCGCGAGTATGTGAAGAAATTGTTGGCAGGCATCCCGCAGCAGCGCCTGGCTTGCCCCGTGCTGGCCGTGCGCCGCCAGCCGCACGCTGGCGCGCGCATGGTCGAGCTGCACACGGCCGCCGGCGTCGAGCATGTCGATCACGTCGTGCTCGCCTGCCACAGCGACCAGTCGCTGGCCCTGCTGGGAGATATCCGCGACGACGAGCGCGCCGTGCTCGAAGCCGTGCGCTACCAGCCGAATCGCGCTGTGCTGCATACGGATGCGTCCTGCCTGCCGCAGCGCCGCCGCGCCTGGTCCGCCTGGAATTATCAGGGCCGGCCGGCCGCGGAAGGCGAGGCGCCGCAAGTGTGCGTGCATTATTTGCTGAACCAGCTGCAACCCTTGCCCTTTACCACGCCCGTCATCGTTTCGCTCAATCCCCTCGACGAGCCCGCTCCGGCCAGCATCATCGACGAATTTTCGTATGCCCACCCCGTGTTCGATGGCGCGGCCATTGCCGCCCAGGCGCGCCTGGCCGGCTTCCAGGGCGCGCAGCACACGTGGTTCGCGGGCGCCTGGACGGGCTATGGTTTCCATGAAGACGGCTTGAAGTCGGGCCTGGCCGTGGCGCAAGTACTCAATGGCATGGCGGCGGCGGAGCTTGGCCATGCCGCGTGATCCCACGCAGCCGTCGCAGCCGCAGCCCCAGCTGTGCCTGGGACTGGTGCGCCATGCGCGCTTGCGTCCGCGCGCGCATGCTTTTAGTTATGGCATGTTTTATCTGCGCCTGCCCCTGCGCAGCCTGGGCGCGAACGATTTTCCTGCCAGGTTGATTTCGCGCAACGGCGCCAATGTGCTGTCCTTCCGCGACAGCGACCACGGCGATGGCACGACGCCGCTGCTGGACTGGATCGATGGTTTGCTGCGCCAGCATGGCGTGTCGGACGCGGGCGGCGAAATCTGGCTGCAAACCATGCCGCGCATGTTCGGCTATGTCTTCAATCCCGTCAGTTTCTGGTTTTGCCACCGCCCGGATGGCGCGCTGCGCGCCGTGGTCTGCGACGTGCGCAATACCTTCGGCGAGCGCCATCTGTACCTGCTCGAACAGGGCGGCGCCATCGCGTATGGCAGCGAACTGGTCGCCAAGAAAATTTTCCACGTGTCGCCGTTTTGCAAGGTGGAGGGTAGGTACCGCTTCCGTTTCCTGCGCAATAGCGAACAGGACGGCGAACGCCACCTGGCCAGAGTCGACTACGACGACCTCGATGGTCCACTGCTGCAGACGAGCTTGTCCGGCACGGCGCAGCCGCTGCGCGATGGCGCCATCGCCTGGGCGCTGCTGCGCTACCCCCTGATGACGTTAGGCGTGATGGCGCGCATCCATTGGCAAGCCTTGCGCCTGTGGCTGCGCCGCGTGCCGTTTTTCAGCAAACCCCTTCCCCCACAAGAAAAGGTGTCCCGATGAGCTCCGATTCCCTGCCGACCGGCCTGCAGGCGCGCGCCTGCGTCCGTCCCGACCACACGGCCGATCACACGCACCTGGACCTGCCTGCTTCCGGACGGGTGATCTTGCGCTTGCTGGAAAAATTGCAGCATGGCGCCCTGCGCCTGCGCACGCCGGACGGCAGCATCTTGCTGTACGGCGATGGCAGCCACCCCGTCACCCTGGACTTGCACAACTGGCGCCTGTGTGCGGCAGTCCTGCGTTCGGGCGACATTGGCTTTGCGGAAACGTTTATCGCCGGCGACTGGCGCACGGACAATTTGCCGGGCTTGATCGAGCTGATGATACGCAACCGCGCGCACATCGAATCGCTGATCTACGGTAACTGGTGGGGCAACCTGGTCTACAAGGTCCGGCATTTGCTCAATCGCAATTCGCGGGCCGGCAGCAAGAAGAATATCCACGCCCATTACGACATCGGCAACGCCTTTTATCAGCTGTGGCTGGATCCATCGATGACGTATTCGAGCGCGCTGTTCACCGAAGGCGCCAGCCTGGAGCAGGCGCAAGGTGCGAAATACCGGCGCATCGCCGATCAGCTGCAGCTGCAGCCAGGCGCCAGGGTGCTGGAAATCGGCTGCGGCTGGGGCGGTTTTGCGGAAACGGCGGCGCGCGACGATGGCGCGCACGTGACGGGTTTGACTCTATCCACGGAGCAACTTGCCTATGCGCGCCAGCGCCTGCACGACGCGGGGCTGGCAGGGCAGGCCGACCTGCAGCTGTGCGATTACCGCGACAGCGCCGGCCAGTACGACGCCATCGCCTCGATCGAAATGTTCGAAGCCGTGGGGCAAAGTTACTGGCCCGGCTATTTCGAATGCGTGGCGCGCAACCTGAAGCGGGGCGGACGCGCCTGCATCCAGACCATCGTCATCGCCGATGACTTGTTCGAGCGCTACAGCAAGAGCACGGATTTCATTCAACAGTATATTTTTCCGGGTGGCATGCTGCCGTCACCGGCCGAGTTTCGCCGCGCCGCAGAGGTGCAGGGCTTGCGCGTGGAAGACGCCTTCAGCTTTGGTCTCGATTACGCGGAAACCTTGCGCCAGTGGCGCGCCAGCTTCCTGGCCCAGCGCACGGCGCTGGAAAAGCAGGGTTTCGATGGCCGTTTTCTGCTGACCTGGGAGTTTTACCTCGCGTATTGCGAGGCCGCCTTCCAGGCGCACAACACGGATGTGATGCAATTTACCCTGATCAAGGACTGACCATGCGCCGCCTGCTTGCCACTGTCGTCCTGTCCTTGACCATGCTGGGCGCCGCGGCCGCGCCGCCTGCCTTTATCGCCGCCGACGTGCCCAAAGCCCGCCTGGCGGGTGAGGGCGAATACACGTGGTTCGGCATGCGTATTTATCGCGCGCAACTGTGGGTGGGACCGCAGGGCTACCAGGGCGCGGCGTCCGCCACGGCGCCGTTTGTGCTGGAACTGCGCTACGCGCGCGCGCTCGACGGCAAGAAGATCGCCGAAGCCAGTTATGAACAGATGCAGAAAATCGGCGCCGGCACGCCGGAACAGCGCCTGGCCTGGCTGGCCACCATGCAGCGCATCTTTCCTGACGTTAAGGAAGACCAGCGCATCGCGGGCGTCTACCGGGCCGGCATCGCGCCCGGCGTGCGCTTTTATCTCGATGGCAAGGTACTGGCCGACGTGAGCGACGGCGACTTCGCGCGCGCCTTCTTCGCCATCTGGCTCTCGCCGTCGACCACGGCGCCGAAGCTGCGCGCGGCCTTGCTGCAGAGCGCGGCGCCGCTGCCATGAATGCCGGGGGCGGCGCCTTGAGCTTGCCTGCCTTGTTCAGTTATGGCCTGTTCGGCTTGCCGCTGGCCATGCTGGCGCTGCCCATCTATATATATGTCGCGCCGTTTTATGCGCAGCGCAGCAGCCTGGACCTGGCGCAGATCGGCGCCGTGCTGCTGGCGGCCCGCATCGCCGCCGCTTTCATCGACCCGGCCCTCGGTGCCTGGATGGCGCGCGGCGGGCGCAGCTATGCCGTGGTGATCGGCGCCTCGCTGCCCTTGCTGCTGCTGGGCTTTGGCGCCCTGTTCCATCCGCCCGCCATGCGGGAAGCGGCCACCCTGGCCTGGTTCCTGGCCGCCTTGCTGCTCGTCTACGCCGCCTATGGCCTGGCCGGCATCGCGCACCAGAGCTGGGGCGCGGCCCTGAGCCAGCTGCGCGCGCAACGGACGCGGGTGACGGCCGTGCGCGAAGGCTGCGGCTTGCTGGGCGTCATCCTGGCGGCGGGGCTCACTTCCGTGTTCGGCTATGACGGCTTGTCGCTGGCCTTTGCCGTCTGCCTGCTGGCGGCGGGCGCGCTGCTGCTGGCGCGCGCGCCGCGTCCGGTTTTGCGCCAAGGTACGCAGGCGTTGCTCGCTGGCGCCTGGCGCCTGCCGTTTCGCCAGCGCGCGTTCCGCTGGCTGTTTGCCGTCCTGCTCGTCAATGGCGTGGCGGCCACCATTCCCGCCACCCTGTTCCTGTTCTTTGCCACCGACTATTTGCGCCTGGGCCATTACGCGGGGCCGTTTTTGATCGTCTACTTTTGCGCCGCGGCCGCCTCGATGCCCGTATGGGTGGCCCTGGCGCGCCGTTTTGGCGAGGCGCGCGCCTGGGGCGGCGCCATGCTGCTGGCCGCGACCGTGTTTGTCTGGGCGTATGGCCTCGGGGCGGGCGCGGCCTGGGGTTTTGCCAGCATCTGCCTGTTGTCGGGTCTGGCGCTGGGCGCCGACCTGGCCTTGCCGCCGGCCCTGCTGGCAGGGCTCATCGGCGCGGCCGGCCATGCCGGGCGGCATGAAGCTGCGTATTTCGGCTGGTGGAACTGGGGCGTGCAGATGAGCCTGGCGCTGGCGGCCGGCATCGCCTTGCCCCTGCTGGCCTGGCTCGGCTATGTGCCGGGCGGCAGCGGCGGCTTGCCGGCCCTGTCCGCCGCCTACGCCTTGCTGCCCTGCGTCCTGAAACTGCTGGCCGCGCTGCTGCTGTGGCGCGCCCCCCTGCAACATATATATACACAACCTTCGGAGACCCGCACATGCGCCTCATGACATTTTGCAAACGCGGCGCCCTGGCAGCCGTGCTGCTGGCGCTGGCCGCCTGTTCCACGCCGCCCACGCCAGCCACCTACGCGCAGGAATTGCCGAAACTGGATCTGCAACAGTATTTCAATGGCACGCTCGATGCCCACGGCATTTTCCAGGACCGCTCCGGCAAGGTGGTCAAGCGCTTCACGGTCGTGATGCGGGCCAGCTGGGCGGGCGAGACGGGTACCCTGGATGAGGATTTCACGTATTCCGACGGCAGCAAACAACGGCGCGTGTGGACTTTGCGCAAGACGGCGCCCGGGCGTTTCATCGGCACGGCGCCCGACGTGATCGGCGAGGCCGTCGGCGAAGTGGCCGGCAATGCGCTGCGCTGGCAATACGTGCTGGCCTTGCCCGTCGATGGCACGGTCTACCACGTCGACTTCGAGGACTGGATGTTCCTGATGGATGACAAGGTCATGCTGAACCGCGCCGCCATGAGCAAATTCGGCTTCAGCCTGGGCGCCGTCACCTTGTCGTTCAGCAAGCGTCCGCAGGCGGCACCATGAATCGCAAGATCACCAGCTGGGCCGGCAAGCATGTGTGGATCATCGGCGCGTCCAGCGGCATTGGCGCCGCCTGCGCCACCTTGCTGCTGGAGCAGGGCGCCTGCGTAGCCTTGTCTGCCCGCCACCGCGCCAGTCTCGAACGGTTATGCGAGGGGCAGCCGCTGGCGCTGGCCTTGCCGCTCGATATCACCCAGCATGCGCAGCTGCGGGCCGTCAGCGCACAATTGCAGCAGCAGTGGACACATATCGACCTGATATTGGTAGTCGCCGGCGGCTATCAGGCCATGCGCGCCGATAGCTTCGACCTTGAGGCAGCCCAGGGCTTGCTGGCCCTGAACGTGGGCGGCGTCTTCAATTGCCTGGACCAGGCCTTGCCGTGGCTGTTGCGCCAGGGCAGCGGCGGCATCGGCATCGTCGGCTCGGTGGCCGGTTATGGCGGCTTGCCCAAGGCGCTCGCGTACGGCGCCAGCAAGGCGGCACTGATCAACCTGACGGAGTCGCTGTACCTGGACCTGCATCCGCGCGGCATCGGCGTGTATCAGATCAACCCTGGTTTTGTCGCCACGCCTCTGACGGCGAACAACGATTTCACCATGCCAGCCCTGATGACGGCGCGGGACGCGGCCGCCGCCATGCTCGACGGCATCGAGCGGGGCCAGTTCCACATCCACTTTCCCAAGCGCTTTACGAATACCATGCGCCTGGCGCGGCTGTTGCCGTACCGCGCCTATTTTTGGCTGATCCGCAAGGTGACGGGCTTATGAGCACCACCATGGAAGGTGCGCTGGCGCGCCTGGTGGCGTTTTACGAGCACCTGAGCATCGAGAGCCTGGCTCAGCTGGGCGCCGTGTACGCGCCAGATGCCCATTTCAAGGACCCGTTCAACGAGGTGGTGGGCCATGCCGCCATCCTGGCCATCTTCGAGCACATGTTCGTGCAAGTCGATGCGCCCCGGTTTGTCGTGCTGGAAAGCCTGGGGCAGGGGCAGCAAGCCTTCCTCACGTGGGAGTTTCGTTTTCGCATGAAACGCCTGGTGGCAGGCGAACAATGTATCCGTGGAGCAACACATCTGCGTTTCGATGCGCAGGGAAGGGTGGTATTGCACCGCGATTATTGGGATGCGGCGGAAGAATTGTATGAAAAACTGCCTGTGCTCGGTGGTTTCATGCGCATGCTCCGGCGCGCAAGCCAGCGTTAAGCGTGTTTGTTGATGCTTTTAAGCAAAAAATGCGAAAAAGAAAAAGTAAATTGTGTGGAATTGGGCCGGTGAAAACTTGATTTCGCTCAATGTGTCGTTTTTTAGACACAAATATATCAAAATATTGAGAAGGCAACATTGTAAGAAATTGTTTCAACTGATGCGCAATTTGCAAGCAAGAGTCGTCCTCATCCGTTCCCGCCCGGTACCCGGCGCGCGTGCCGGAAAACTTGAAAAACATTTCTATGTGAGCAATTTAAATTACCGGAAAGTCAGTAATTGTGTTGCTACTCTGCCCATTTTTTCGATGCGCATGCCGACGTCGGAAATCGCGTCTACGCCCCTGAATCATGCGGCAACGCACCAAAACAGGGCGCATTATTTCCCGTTTTCGGGCGTCCGGCAGCAAACAATGGCGATGCCGTGTATGCTTCGTACCGTTTATCCATTATCGCCTGACAAATTGTGCGCTTTGTCGCGTAAATCATGCAGGCCAAATGATGGGTAAAGCATGTTGATGTTTTAATCATGCGCCTGATACTGTTGCACTAATACAACGGGTGTCGACAAGGCATGCGCTATGATGGAATGGTCAATCAGGCCAATGCATTGGTTGGCAAGGGGCACTGGCTCTATCGCGTAGTACGGTTGGCGATGACCGGGATGCCTGAAAAAGCACTCGGCCTGGTACCGGAAGTAACATGTTGGAACTTGATGGAATGTGAAACGGTCGTTATAGTGCCGCTTCCGGTGCCCTTTGAGCACCGAACCGGCGCATGAAAATACGGTCGCTCTGCAGCCATCAAGCTTATCGGTGCAATAGCGTGCCGATACCGATATGAATTGTTCCCCTGACCGGAACAGCAATGTGGCAGGTGGAGACCTTGCCCTCACTCATAAAAAGCGCTCTGTTAGAGCGCAGCTCGAGATGCATAGGCTGTATTACTTTTTGCTTCAAAATTAAAGGAAATCGCAATGAAAAAAACTCTGATCACCCTGGCAGTTCTGGCAGCAGCCACTGGCGTAGCCCAAGCTCAATCGAGCGTTGTTATCTACGGTACCGTTGACGCTGGTTTCGTCAGCGAGCGCGGCGGCAAAGCCGGCACCGTCAACAAAATCGATAGCGGCATTGCTTCGGCTTCGCGTATCGGCTTCAAAGGCACCGAAGATCTGGGCAGCGGCCTGTCGGCACTGTTCGTTCTGGAATCGGGTTTCAAAGTTGATTCCGGTTCGCAAGATGGCGATGCTCTGTTTGGCCGTCAAGCCTACGTTGGCCTGAGCAGCAAAACGGCTGGTACCGTAACCCTGGGTCGTCAATACACCCCTTGGTACAACACCCTGTCGAAAGTTGCTGATCCATTCGCAGCTGGTTACTCCGGTTCGGCCAAGAACTTGTTCCCAGCGAACACCACCCGTACCAGCAACACCGTGCTGTACACCTCGCCAAACTTCAGCGGTTTCGATGCTGACGTTGCTTACAGCGCCGGCAACAACGGCCAAGAGAGCCTGGTATCCAGCAAAATCGGTCGCCAAATGGGCGCGTCGGTTGGCTACGCCAACGGTCCTTTGAACGCACGTGTTGCTTACAACACCACCAGCAACGAGAACGCAAACCCAGCCCTGACGACTGGTAGCGCACGCAACTGGCTGGTAGCCGCTAACTACGACTTCACCGTTGTGAAAGCGTATGCTGCATACGGCGTCAACAAAGGCGACAACAGCTCGACCCGTAACAACGCCAACGCTGGTAACTTGTTCAACATCGCATCGACCGGCGGCTTGACCAACGACAGCACCACCGCCCTGATCGGCGCAACCGTACCAGTTGGTCCAGCTGGCACCGTGATGGCTTCGATCATCCACGTCAATGACAAAAACGGCTTCACGAACGCCGATGCGAACCAGTTCGCACTGGGCTACTCGTACGCTCTGTCGAAGCGCACCAGCACCTACGCTTCGTACGCTAAAATCTCGAACAAAAACAACGCTGGTTACACCGTTGGTAACAACAGCAATGTTGGTTCGGGCGACCAAGCGTTCAACGTTGGTGTTCGTCACTCGTTCTAATATTCGCGCAAGCGAAGCTTAGTACCGCTGCCAGCATCCCTTCGGGGATGCTGATAAGCAAGGAAACGCGTCTCCAGGCTAGTCCTGGCGGCGCGTTTTTGCATTGGCGGCGCCAGTTATAATGGCGCCGTTACTCAAGTAAAGGAATGCCATGTATTCATACACCTCGCCACGCCTGGCCGCCTTGCTGGCCGCGCTGCTGCTCGCGGGCGCCACGGGCGCCGCTGTCGCCGCCGTCAAGGGCAAGAAACCGGCCGGACTGGAACGCTACGGCGTGGCCGTCTATTCCGACCTGTGCCTGCAAAAGGATAGCGGCGAAATCGGCGGCCAGCGCGTCACCCTGCACCGCTTTGCCGAGGCCGATTCCGTCATCTATGAATTCACGGCAGGCGCCCTGAGCTGGCCCATCGTGGCCAACGACGTCAATCTGGACGCCGCCACGGGCGCCTTCGACTTCACCATCGCCGGCGCCGACAGCGAAGAACGCACCATCGTCGGCAAGTTTTCGAAGGATGGGCAGACCCTGACCCTGGAAGGCGATTACTGTGGCGGCAATGTGCGCATGCCCATGAAGCTGAGCCGCGTGCGCGATTTCGGCCGTCCCCTGAAAAATTGCACGCCATGCCCGCCGATGCCGCAAGCGCCGGCCGAGACAGTGCCTGCCGAGGAAAGCGCGCCAGCGCCCGCTGCCTGAGCGATTACCGCTGTCAAAAACAACAAAGGCCCGGTATCGACCGGGCCTTTGTCATTTTCAGCGTTGCAAGGGGCTTACTTTGCCGCCTGCGCCTTTTCCGCCGTGGCGCGGATGGTGGCGAGCGTTGCGTTTGGCGTGATCAGATTGCCGTCGTAGCGCAGCTCGATCAAGGCCGGCAGATTGTGCGCCTTGGCGTGCGCCAGCGCCCGTTGCAGGGCAGGGGCGAACGCTTCTGTCGTATTCACCACTTCGCCATGCGCGCCATACGCTTGCGCCAGCGCCGCGAAATCCGGGTTGTGCAGGGTCGTGCCCGACACGCGGCCCGGATAATCGCGTTCCTGGTGCATGCGGATGGTGCCGAACATCTGGTTATTGAAGACGATGATGACCACGCCCGCCTGGTATTGCACGGCGGTGGCCAGTTCTTGCCCATTCATCATGTATTCGCCGTCGCCGGCAAAGGTGATCACGGTGCGCTCGGGATGCACGATCTTCGCCGCCACGCCCGACGGCACGCCGTAGCCCATGGCGCCGTTCGTCGGCGCCAGCTGCGTGCGCAGGCCGCCGTAGCGATAAAAACGGTGCGCCCACGAGGCGTAGTTGCCGGCGCCGTTCGTCAGGATGGTGTCGGCTGGCACTTGCGCCATGATCTCTTGCGTGACTTGCCACAGGTTCAGCGGCGCCTGGCCATCCTGGAAGATGGGCGGCTGCTGCTGGTAGGCGGCCAGTTCGGCCTTCGCTTCGGCTGGCGTATGCTGCCAGGCGGACGCATCGACGGGCGCCATGGCGGCCAGCATGGCGCACACTTGCGGCATGCCGCTGTTGATCATCAGTTCGGCCTGGTAGACGCTGCCCAGTTCCTCGGCATCCGTATGGATGTGCACGAGGCGCTGGCGCGGCACGGGCGAGTCGAACAGGGTATAGCCGCCCGTCGTCATTTCACCGAGGCGCGGGCCGATGGCGATGACGAGGTCGGCATTTTTCACACGCGCAGCCAGTTTCGGGTTGATGCCGATGCCGACGTCGCCGATGTAGTTCGGGTGGGCATTGTCGAGCAAGTCCTGGAAACGGAAGGCGCAGGCGACGGGCAGCTGATTGCTTTCCGCGAACTGCTGCAGGTCGGCGCAGGCCTGCGGCGTCCAGGTGGTGCCGCCCAGCAAGACCAGCGGCTGCTTGGCGGTCGCCAGCATGCTGCGCAACTGCTGCAGCTGGGCGCTGGATGGCGCCGCCTGCACCGGCTGGTAGGTGCGCGTGTCGGCCACTGTGGCCAGGGAGATCAGCATGTCTTCCGGCAGGGCCAGCACGACGGGGCCGGGGCGCCCGCTGGTGGCCACCTGGAAGGCGCGCGCCAGGTATTCGGGGATGCGTTCGGCGCGGTCGATCTGCGCCACCCACTTGGCCATCTGGCCGTACATGCGGCGGTAGTCGATTTCCTGGAACGCTTCGCGGTCGACGAAATCATTGCCCACCTGGCCGATGAACAGGATCATCGGCGTGGAATCCTGGTAGGCCGTGTGCACGCCGATCGAGGCGTTGGTGGCGCCCGGTCCGCGCGTGACGAAGCAGATGCCCGGCTTGCCCGTCAGTTTGCCGTAGGCTTCGGCCATGAAGGCGGCGCCGCCTTCCTGGCGGTTGATGATGAAGCGGATGCCCGAATCGTGCAGGGCGTCGAGCACGTCGAGGTAGCTTTCGCCAGGCACGCCAAAGGCGGTGTCGACACCGTGGATCTGCAGGGCATCGACCAGGATCTGGCCGCCGGTACGGGGTTGTTGCGTCATGTTCGGCTCTTTATATTCTAGTGGGTGGCAAAGAAATGGGGCAAGCTGCTTGCATGCGCTTGCATGCGCTTGCATGCGCCTGCATGCAAGCAGCTTGCCTCATTCTATGTGAGGCAATTTGGCCCGGCTTTTGAAATGGCGACACCGAATTACACAATCCCCCGACTGGCGTGCCGCGCTTTTGCAGAAACATGCTGCGGCGCGGTACAATGGCGGGTGAAGCAGGCCAGACAGTCGCTGGCCGGCGCAGCAATGCGCTGGCGGGAGGAAGGTCCGGACTCCATAGAGCGGGGTGACGGTTAACGGCCGTCCGCTGAAAGCCGACCCGGCGTACTTGTATGTTGGGGGAGTATAAGGCGAGGAATAGGGCCACAGAGACGAGCGTATTAAGTTACGGTGAAACGCGGTAACCTCCACCTGGTGCAATTTCAAATAGGCACGCGATGATGCTGCTCGCGGAGCGTGCGGGTAGAAAGCTTGAGCGCCCGAGTAATCTGGCGCCTAGAGGAATGACTGTCATAGCGCCGACCTGCAAGGGAAGGCGCCGTAACAAAATCCGGCCTACCGGCCTGCTTCACTTGAATTCCCGTTCCCTGGCTTGCCAGGGGACATCCCGGCCGCGCCGCTTTGCCTGTCGCGCGCCACCCAAAAGCCCCCGCAACGGGGCTTTTTTTGTTTCTAAAATTATAGTACTTAAGATAAAGTTGTATATACAACTAAAAGTGAACAATTGGTTAAAGTTTCCCGCTTACAATTAATTGCTGCATTGCAAAAATAGTTTTCCTGCGTCAGGCCAGCCCTCGAAAACAGGGCCGGTACGCGCCATGGATGATTATTTTTTGCTTTAAACCAAGTCTTGCACAGCGGCTGATTGCTGTTGTGCCCGGATGACGAAAGTATTGTCATGTGTCAACTAACTGCAAAAAATTCAATTTTTCGATTTCGTTTTTTTCGATGTTTACGGTAGGAAAACACATGTGTGCAGATGAGGTACCACATTCACTATCTTTCATAAGTATCTAATTTATCGATATATTTTTATTTGAGACTCCTTCAACGATATGCGCTAAGTCCTTAATTTCATTAATAAAATTCCTGTTTTGCCAATCGGAAACCGCTTGACCACTATCTTTGCTTCCTCTAAAGTGGGCAACTGTGTGAAAAAGTGTGTTTTTGTGGGAAATTTTCCCTTTTCATCGTGATGCGCAAGCGTCGCAACCCAAGCTCAAAAAAGGTCTTCCGTGTTTCAAGGCGCGTCCGCAATCAATCTCGATGCCAAAGGCAGGATGTCTATCCCTGCCAAGCACCGTGACGCGCTGGCGATTCAATGCGAAGGCCGTTTGACCCTGACCAAACACCCCGATGGCTGCCTGCTGTTTTTCCCCCGTCCCGTGTGGGAAAGCCACCGCCAGCAAATCGCCGCCTGGCCCATGTCGGCGCGCGCCTGGCAGCGCATCTTTCTCGGCAACGCCGTCGACGTCGAGCTGGACTCGGCCGGCCGCGTGCTGATCTCGCCCGAATTGCGCAACGCCGTCGGGCTGGCGCGCGAAGTCATGATGATCGGCATGGGCAGCCACTTTGAAATATGGGATGCCGCCAAGTTGGCTGAAAAAGAACAGCAGGCGATCGATGCCGGCACCCCCGATGTACTTTCCAATTTTTCTTTCTAAGGCTCCGTAATGACACAACTCACGGTGCCGGAATTTCAGCATCGCACGGTGCTGCTCGATGAAGCGGTCGATGCGCTCGACCTGTCGGGCGACCGCGCGCACGGCGTTTACGTCGACGGCACGTTTGGCCGCGGCGGCCATAGCCGATTGATTTTGTCGCGCCTGGCGCCCGACGCGCGCCTGATCGGCTTCGACAAGGATTTGCAAGCCATCGCCACGGCCGAACAGATCGCCGACCCCCGTTTCCAGATCGTCCATGACAGCTTTGCCACCATGACGGCCAGCCTGGCCGAGCGCGGCGTGCGGCAGGTGGACGGCATTTTGCTCGACCTGGGCATCTCGTCGCCACAGGTCGACGACGCGGCGCGCGGTTTCAGCTTCCGCAATGACGGACCGCTGGACATGCGCATGGATACCACGCGCGGCATCTCCGCAGCCGAATGGCTGGCGGTGGAAACCGAGCAGAATTTAGAGAAAGTGATACGCGATTATGGGGAAGAACGGTTTGCTTTTCAGATTGCAAAGGCGATTGTTGCTGGCCGGGCAGTCCAGCCAATTTCAAGCACACGACAGCTTGCCGGCATCGTGGCAGGCGCCGTCAAGACCCGCGAGAAGGGTAAGGACCCCGCTACCCGCACCTTTCAGGCCATACGCATTTTCATTAACAAAGAGCTCGAGGATCTCGAGATCGGCCTGAACCAGGCGTATGCCTGCCTGGCGCCCGGCGCGCGCATGGCCGTGATCAGCTTTCACTCGCTGGAAGACCGCATGGTCAAGCGCTTCTTCGCCTCGAAGGCGAACGTGGAGCAGCCTGACCGCCGCCTGCCGATCCGCGCGGTCGACTTGCCGCAGCCGGAAATGAAGCTGATTTCGAAGATGAAACCGTCCGACGCCGAGATCGAGGGCAACCCGCGTTCGCGTTCGGCCGTGATGCGCGTGGCGCAGCGTTTGCCCATTCCAGTCAGTGGCGGCGCCCGATGACTGGCAAGCTGTGTGTCGTGCTGTCGGCCCTGCTGGTGTGCTGCGGCCTGTCGCTGGTGAACGCGCAGTACCAGTCGCGCCACCTGCTGATCGACCTGGAGCGCGCGCAAGCGCTGTCGCGCCAGCTCGACATCGACTGGGCGCAACTGCAGCTGGACCAGTCCACTTTGGGCAAGCATGAACGCATCGAATCGATCGCGCGGCGCGACCTGAGCATGACGCCGCTGACGGCGGCGCGTACGCAATACCTGACGGAGGGCGAATAATGAAGTTGGGCGGTAATAGCAACGGCCGGGTGGCGGCATCGAAAGGCGTGCCATTCTCGAAGAACCCCGTACTGGCGGTGCGTCTGCCCGTCTGGCGTTCGCGCGTCGTGCTGTTCCTGCTGTTCTTCGCTTTCGCCGGCCTGGGCGCGCGCGCCCTGTGGCTGCAGGGCGTATCGACGCAGTTCCTGCAAAAGCAGGGCAAGGCGCGCTATGAGCGCACCCTGGAATTGCCTGCCACGCGCGGCAAGATCACCGACCGCAACGGCCAGGTGCTCGCGTCGTCCGTCCCCGTGAAAGCCATCTGGGCCATTCCCGACGACGTGCTGCAGGCGTCGCCCGAAAAAATCAATGCGCTGGCCGGCCTGCTGGAAATGAACGTCAACGAATTGCGCAAGAAGCTCGATTCGGACCGCAGCTTCGTTTACCTGAAACGCCAGGTCGAGATGGACGTGGCCGACAAGATTTCCAAGCTGGGCATCGATGGCATCGACGAGCGCAAGGAATACAAGCGCTTCTATCCACAGGGCGAAGTGATGACCCACGTGGTGGGCTTTACCAACGTGGAAGACGTGGGCCAGGAAAGCATGGAACTGGCGCAGCAGAAAACCCTCGTCGGCACCACCGGCAGCCGCCGCGTGATCAAGGACCGCCTGGGCCACATCGTCGAAGACATCGGCTTCATCCACGAACCGCATGACGGCAAGGACCTGACCCTGTCCGTCGACAGCAAGATCCAGTACATCGCCTTCACGCAGCTGAAGGAAGCGGTGGAAAAATTCAATGCCAAGGCCGGCGGCGCCGTGGTGCTCGACGTGCACACGGGCGAAGTGCTGGCCCTGGCCAATTACCCGAGCTACGACCCGAACGACCGCCGCAAGCTCACGGGCCAGCAGCTGCGCAACCGCGTCATGACCGATACCTTCGAGCCTGGTTCGACCCTGAAACCCATCACCGTCTCGCTGGCGCTCGATACGGGCCGGGTCAAGCCGGGCACCCTGATCGACACGGGCCCGGGCCGCTACACCATCGCCGACCGCACGATTACCGACACCAAGCCGCACGGCGTGATCAATGTCTCGGAAATCATCGAAATGTCGTCGAACATCGGCACCTCGAAAATCGCGCTGGGCATGCCGTCGCAGGAAATGTGGGAAATGTTTACCAAGGTGGGCTTCGGCCAGCAGCCGAAATGGGGCTTCCCCGGCGCCGTGGCCGGCCGTGTGCGTCCATATAAATCGTGGCGCCCGGTGGAACAAGCGACCATGAGCTACGGTAACGGCATTTCCGTCTCGCTGATCCAGCTGGCGCGCTCTTACATGATGTTCGCACGCGATGGCGACACGATTCCCCTGTCGTTCCAGAAGGTCAATGAACTGCCCGTGGGCCAGCAAGTGATCAAGCCGAAGACGGCCGCCGAAATGCGCGCCATGCTGGAACTAGTGGTCTCCGGCGCGCACGGCTCGGCCAAGCGCGCCCAGGTCGCCGGCTACCGCGTGGGCGGCAAGACGGGTACCGCCTATAAAGTGGAAAACGGCCGCTATGCGATGCCGCGCAAATACATCGGCTCTTTCGTGGGCATGGTGCCGATGTCGGCGCCGCGCTTCATCATTGCCGTGATGATCGATGAACCAACCGGTCCCGCCCACTATGGCGGCCAGGTTGCCGCTCCCGCTTTCGCGGCGATTGCGACCAACGCGCTGCGCGCGATGAACGTACCGCCCGATTCCTCCGTTACCGAAATCGTGGTCCCGGCCAATGCCGGCCCGGAGGCCATGTGAAGTCACTCATGACCATACAAGACATCAGTTTGTGGATCAAAACGGCTGCCCCGTCCGGGCAGCTGACGTCCGATTCGCGCCGCGTGCAGCGCGGCGACGTGTTTTTCGCCTATGCGGGCGCCACGCATTTCATCGAAGCCGCCATCGAGCAGGGCGCCGCCGCCATCGTGCATGACGCCGTCGAATGGAACGCCGCCTGGAACGTGCCGCACCTGCTGGTCAGCGACCTGAAACGCCTGGCCGGCCCCGTGGCGCATGCCTTTTACGACATGCCCGACAGCGCCATGTTCAGCGCCGGCGTGACGGGCACGAATGGCAAGACTTCGTGCGCGCTGTGGCTGGCGCAAGCCCTGGCGCGCCTCGGCGAAACATCGTCCGTCATCGGTACCCTGGGCGTGGGCTTGTGCAAGCCGCGCGGCGCCATCGAATTCGACGTCACCGGCTACACCACGCCGGATGCCGTGCTGCTGGCGCGCAAACTGGCCGCCATGCGCGACGCCGGCGCCAAGGCCGTTGCCATCGAAGTGTCGTCGATCGGCCTGGACCAGGACCGCGCGGCCGGCATGCATTTCGACGTCGCCATGTTTACCAATCTGACGCGCGACCACCTCGACTACCATGGCGACATGGCGGCCTACGAGGCGGCCAAAGTCAAACTGTTCGACTGGCCCGGCCTGAAAACGGCCGTCATCAACCTGGACGACGCCATGGGGTTGCGCCTGGCGCGCCACGTGGACGGCAAGCTGTCCGGCGAATATCCCGTCATCGGCTACACCTTGCAGGATGCGGCAGCCTTGCCCGACTTGCCGGGCGTGCTGATGCTGCGTGCCAGCCAGTTCCGCAGCCGCCATGCCGGCACCGACTTCCACCTGGAATGCGCGCTGGGCGTGGCATTGATCAAGACGCAGCTGGTGGGCCACTTCAATATCAGCAACGCGCTGGCCGTGCTGGGCGCCTTGCTGGCGCACGGCACCGGCCTGCGCGCCGCCATCGACGGCATCGAATCGCTGCAGCCGGCTCCGGGCCGCATGCAGCAGGTGGGCGGCCAGGAAGCGCCGATGGTCGTCATCGATTACGCGCATACGCCGGACGCGCTGGAAAAAACCCTGGCTGCCTTGCGCCAGGTGGCGCAGGAACGGGGCGGTCAGCTGTGGTGCGTGTTCGGCTGCGGCGGCGACCGCGATCCGGGCAAGCGTCCGCAGATGGGCGCCATCGCGCAGCTGGCCGATCATGTGCTGGTCACCAGCGACAATCCGCGCAGCGAAGACCCGCACGCCATCATCGCGCAGATCGTCGCCGGCATGCGTGCCGACGGTCCGCAGCCGCAAGCCATCGAAGACCGCGCCGGCGCCATTTTGTCGGCCATCAAGCACGCCGCCAAGCCGGACGTGATCCTGTTGGCGGGCAAGGGCCATGAGCCGTACCAGGAAATCAAGGGCAAGAAACTGCCGTTCTCCGATGCCGACCATGCGCAGCTGGCCCTGTCCGCGCGCCTGACGATGATGAGGACGAACTGATGCGCACGACCCTGACGGAACTGATGCCATCGCTGCAAGGCGCGCAGCTGACGGGCGACGCCGTTTTTGACGGCGTCTCCACCGACAGCCGCAGCGCCCCAGCCGGTTCGCTGTTCGTCGCCCTGCGCGGCGAGAGTTTCGACGCCCACGATTTCCTCGGCCAGGTGGCCGCGCGCGGGGTCGCCGCCGTGGTGGTCGAGCGCCTGCCTGAAGGCTGGGACAGCGGCAAGGTGCCGGCCATCGTGGTGGCCGATACCCTGGTGGCGCTGGGCCGCATCGCCAACCACTGGCGCGGCCGTTTCAATTTACCCGTCATCGGCGTCACCGGCAGCAATGGCAAGACCACCGTCAAGGAGATGATTTCGGCCATCCTGGCGGCGGCCTTTGGCGAAGAGGGCCGGCTGGCCACGCGCGGCAACCTGAATAATGAAATCGGCGTGCCATTGACCCTGTTCCGCCTGAGCGAGCAGCACAAGGCGGCCGTCATCGAGATGGGCATGAACCATCCTGGCGAGATCGCCCGCCTGGCCGCGATTGCCGCGCCGACGCTGGCGATGGTCAACAACGCGCAGCGCGAGCATCAGGAATTCATGCATACGGTGGAAGCCGTGGCGCGCGAGAACGGCGCCGCGCTGGCAGCCCTGGCGCATGACGGCGTGGCCGTCTTCCCGCATGGCGATGAATATACGCCCGTGTGGCGCGAACTGGCCGGCGCGCGCGCCGTCATCACCTTCGGCCTGTCGAAAGAGGCGGACGTCAGTTGCACGCACCGCGCGGCCGAGGATTTTGGCAGCGACCTGTTCGTCAGCGTACGCGCACCGGACGGCAGCTTGCGCCAGTTCTTTGTCGGCTTGCAGGCGGCGGGTGAACACAATGTGCGCAATGCGCTGGCGGCCGTGGCATGCGCGATCGGCGCCGGCATCGCGCCAGAACAGATCAAGCAGGGCCTGGAGGCGTTTTCTCCCGTGAATGGCCGCCTGCAGAAAAAACGTGCCGCCAACGGCGCCACCATCATCGATGACACGTATAACGCCAATCCTGATTCGGCGCGCGCGGCCATCGATGTGCTGGCGCAGGCAGCGGCACCGCGCATCCTGGTGCTGGGCGAGATGGGCGAAGTCGGCACGCAGGGGCAGCAGTTCCACGAAGAGATCGGCGCTTACGCCGCCGCCAAAGGCATCGAACACGTGCTGGCGACGGGCGGCCTGGCGCGCCATCTGGTCAATCCGGCGCAGGAAGCCGCGAGCCAGGAATCAGGCACGGTCGTGGAGTATTTCGAACAGTTCGACGGTTTGCTGGCGGCGCTCGATGCGCATTTGTCCGGCCGTTCGGATGCAACAGTATTAATCAAGGGCTCCCGTTTCATGAAGATGGAACGGGCCGTGCAGCATTTGATTGGTTCAAACAACAATAACAAGGAAGCTCACTAATCATGCTGCTCTGGCTCGCTCATTATTTCCAGGACGACATTGGCCCACTGCGGGTCTTTAACTTCATCACGTTCCGCGCCGTCTTCGCCACCTTGACGGCGATCCTGATCGGCCTGTGCGCCGGTCCCGCCGTGATCCGCATGCTCACGCGCATGAAGGTCGGCCAGGCCGTGCGTACGGACGGCCCGCAAACGCATCTGAAAAAACACGGCACCCCCACCATGGGCGGTGTGCTGATCCTCATCGCCATCGGCATTTCGACCTTGCTGTGGGCCGACCTGTCGAACCGCTTCATCTGGCCGGTCTTGATCGTCACCCTGGGCTTTGGCGCCGTCGGCTGGGCCGACGACTACCGCAAGGTGGTGCACCAGGATCCGGAAGGCATGCGCTCGCGCGAGAAATACTTCTGGCAGTCGCTGATCGGCCTCGCCGCCGCGTTTTACCTGGCGTTTTCCGTCTCGATCTCCGAGCCCAATGCCGGCCAGGTGTGGAATCTGATCTACGCCTGGGTGCAATCGGGCTTCGCCATGGACTTGCCGCCGAAGGCCGACCTGATCGTCCCGTTCTTCAAGACCATCAGCTATCCGCTGGGCGTGTGGGGCTTCATCGCGCTGACCTATTGCGTCATCGTCGGCACCAGCAACGCCGTCAATTTCACCGACGGCCTCGATGGCCTGGCCATCATGCCAACCGTGATGGTGGGCACGGCCCTGGGCCTGTTCGCCTATCTGACGGGTAACGCCACGTATGCGCGCTACCTGTTCATCCCGCACATTCCTGGCGCCGGCGAGCTGGTGATCTTCTGCGGCGCGCTGGCCGGTTCCGGCCTGGCCTTCCTCTGGTATAACACGCATCCCGCGAAAGTGTTCATGGGCGACGTGGGCGCGCTGGCACTGGGCGGCGCATTGGGTACCGTCGCCGTCATCGTGCGCCAGGAAATCGTCCTGTTCATCATGGGCGGCATCTTCGTCGTTGAAACGCTGTCCGTGATCATCCAGGTCGTCTGGTTCAAGTACACCAAGAAGCGCTTTGGCGTTGGCCGCCGCGTCTTCCTGATGGCGCCATTGCATCACCATTTTGAACAAAAAGGCTGGAAAGAGACGCAGGTTGTCGTGCGTTTCTGGATCATCACCATGATGCTGGTGCTGCTCGGCCTGACCACCTTGAAGCTGCGCTGATGATGTACGACGCTAAAACCGCACTGGTACTGGGCCTCGGGGAGTCAGGCTTGGCCATGGCCCTGTGGCTGGCCCGCAGCGGTGCGACCGTGCGGGTAGCCGACACGCGCGAGGCGCCCGAACGCCTGGCAGCCTTGCAGGCCGCCGTGCCGCAGGCGCAGTTCATCGCCGGCGCCTTTACGGCCGACCTGCTCGATGGCGTCGACTTCGTCGCCGTCAGCCCTGGCCTGGCACCTGGCCGCGAACTGGCGCACATCGCTCCGGCCGCATTTGAAAAAAATATCCCCGTATGGGGCGAGATCGAACTGTTCGCGCAGGCGCTGGCCGCGCTGAAAACGGAACGCGGCTATGCGCCGAAAGTCATCGCCATCACTGGCACGAATGGCAAGACGACCGTCACCAGCCTGGCAGGCCTGCTGTGCGAACGCGCGGGATTGCTCACGCGCGTAGCCGGCAATATCAGCCCGGCCGCGCTCGACGTGCTGCGCGAAGTGCTCGACGCCGAACCGGCGCCGCAGCCTGTGGCTGAAGGAGAAGAAGCCGCCGAAGCCGTCGCCAGCACCTTGCCGCAGGCGTGGATCCTGGAGCTATCGAGCTTCCAGCTGCACACGACCTTCAGCCTGCAGGCCGATGCGGCCACGGTCTTGAATCTGTCGCAGGACCACCTGGACTGGCATGGCGACATGGCGGCCTACGCTGCCGACAAGGCGCGCATCTTCGGCGACCAGACCGTGCGCATTTTGAACCGCGACGATGCGCTTGTGATGCACATGGCCGATCCGCTGGCCGAGACGATCACCTTCGGCACGGGCGAGCCGGCGGAAGTGGACAGCTTTGGCCTGGTGAATGAACGGGGCATCTTCTGGCTGGCGCAAGCCGTGCCCAGCGAAGAAGTGATCGAGAAAAAACGCAGGAAGAACGACCCGGCGCCGGAACCGGTGCCGACGATGGCGAAAAAACTGATGCCGGCCGACGCGCTGAAAATCCGCGGCCAGCACAATGCCGCGAATGCGCTGGCGGCGCTGGCCCTGTGCCGCGCCATCGGCCTGCCGTTCGCGCCGCTGCTGCATGGCTTGCGCGAATACCAGGGCGAGCCGCACCGCGTGGAGCTGATCACGGCCGTCAATGAAGTCGAGTATTACGACGACAGCAAGGGCACGAACGTGGGCGCGACGGTAGCCGCCCTGTTTGGCCTGGGCAAGGCGTTTGGCGGCGCGGAACAGCGTCTGGTGCTGATCGCCGGCGGCGACGGCAAGGGGCAGGATTTCTCGCCGCTGGCTGAACCCGTGTCGCGCTACGTGCGCGCCGTGGTGCTGATCGGGCGCGATGCGCCAGCCTTGCGCGCGGCGCTTGAACCGTCCGGCGTGGACATCGTCGACTGCGCCACCTTGCCGGAAGCCGTCAAGCGCGCCAGCAGCCTGGCGCTGGCCGGCGACGCTGTGCTCCTGTCGCCCGCGTGCGCCAGTCTGGACATGTTCAAGAACTATGCGCACCGCGCGCAGGTGTTTGTCGACGCCGTGCGCGACATCGCCCTGGAAAACGGACAGGATATCTGATGGCCTTCCAACTGCCCTTCAGCTTTGGTTCCGGCTCGGCTGCCAAGCCGCTGGATAGCCGCGCGCGGCAGTCGAAGATGATGGACTATGACAAGCCGCTGGTGTGGGTGGTCCTGCTGCTCATGTTGCTGGGCATGGTGATGGTGTATTCGGCGTCGATTTCGCTGTCGGACGCGCGCAAGTTCGCCGCCTACACGAACAATTATTTCGTCGTGCGCCAGGCGCTGTTCATCGGTATTTCGATCATTGTCGGCGCGCTGGTGTTCCGCATCCCCGTCGCCACCTGGCAAAAGATGGCGCCGTGGCTGTTCATCGGCACCCTGGTGCTGCTGGTGATGGTCTTGATACCGGGCCTGGGCGTGTCGGTCAATGGCGGTCGCCGCTGGCTGAACCTGCCGGGCCTGCGGCCGCAGCCGTCCGAGCTGATGAAAGTGGTGATGGTGCTGTACGCGGCCGACTACACGGTGCGCAAGCAGGAATACATGCACAAGCTGACCAAGGGTTTCATGCCGATGGCGCTGGCCGTCAGCTTCGTCGGCCTGCTGCTGCTGATGGAGCCCGATCTCGGTGCTTTCGGCGTGATCGTCTGCATCGCCATGGGCATTCTGTTTCTGGGCGGCGTCAACGCGATCTGGTTCGGCGGCATCGGCGCCATGCTGACGGCGATCTTCGTCACCATCATCGCCTTGTCGAAATTCCGCCGCGAGCGGTTTTTTGCGTATCTCGATCCGTGGCAGGAAGACAATGCGCTGAACAAGGCGTATCAGCTGACGCACTCCTTGATCGCCTTCGGGCGCGGCGAGCTGTTTGGCGTGGGACTGGGCGGCAGCGTGGAAAAGCTGCACTACCTGCCCGAAGCGCATACGGACTTTTTGCTGGCCGTGATCGGCGAGGAACTGGGCCTGGTCGGCGTGCTGGTCGTGATCGGCATGTTTTACTGGATTATCAAGCGGGCGTTCGACATCGGCCGCCAGGCGATCGCCATCGACCAGACCTTTGCGGGCCTGACGGCGAAGGGCATCGCCATCTGGATCGGCGTGCAGACCTTCATCAACATGGGCGTGAACCTGGGCCTGCTGCCGACCAAGGGCCTGACCTTGCCCTTGATGAGCTATGGCGGCACGGGCGTACTGATTAACTGTATCGGCCTGGCGATTTTGCTGCGCATCGACTACGAAAACCGGATCCTGATGCGCGGGGGCCGGCTATGAACAACGTGACGAACTTGAAAACGACAAAAAGACTGATGATCATGGCGGCCGGCACCGGCGGCCATATTTTCCCGGGCCTGGCGATTGCGCAGACGATGCGCGCGCGCGGCTGGGAAGTGAGCTGGCTGGGCACGACCCATGGCATGGAGCAGGACCTGGTGCCGAAGAGCGGCATTCCGATGGACGCCATCGCGTTCTCCGGCATGCGCGGCAAGGGCCTGGCGCATACGCTCAAGGGCGGCTTCAAAATGCTGGCCAGTTTTTTTGCCATCCGCCGTTTCATCGCCAGCCGCAAGCCTGACGTGGTGATGGGCATGGGCGGCTACGTCACCGTGCCGGGCGGCCTGATGGCGCGCCTCAAAGGCGTGCCGCTGGTGCTGGTCAATGCCGACGCGGCGCTGCTGTTGTCGAACAAGACCCTGGTGCCGCTGGCGCAGCAGGTGTGCTTTGGTTTCCCTGCCGATTTCGGCAGCGCCGCCGGCAAGGCCGTCGTCACGGGCAATCCCGTGCGCGCCGAGATCCTCGCCATGGCGCCGCCTGCCATGCGTTTCACGGGCCGCAGCGGACCGTTGCGCATCCTCGTGGTCGGCGGCAGCCTGGGCGCGAAAGCGCTGAATGACAATCTGCCTGCCGCGCTGGCGCTGATGCCGGAAGCCGAGCGTCCGCTGGTGACGCACCAGTCGGGCAAGAAGAATATCGACGCCCTGCATGCCGCATATGCGCAGGCGGGCGTGCAAGCCAATGTGGTCGACTTCATCGACGACATGGCCAAGGCGTATACCGAGGCCGACCTGGTGATTTGCCGCGCAGGCGCGATCACCCTGTCGGAATTGACGGCGGCCGGCGTGGCCAGCGTGCTCGTGCCGCTGGTGGCGTCGACCACCAGCCACCAGCGCGACAACGCGCAATGGATGGCAAAACAAGGCGCGGCGATTCATCTGCCGCAGACGGAAATGAGTGCCGCGTCGCTGAGCACCTTGCTGGCGTCCTTGACGCGGGATACCTGCCAGCACATGGCGCAAGCGGCGCTGGCAGCAGGCAAGCGCGACGCCAATGAGGCGATCGCACACGTATTGGAAAAACTGGCATGAGGTTAGCTCTGTGAAGCATAAAGTAAACAATATCCACTTTGTCGGCATTGGCGGCAGCGGCATGAGCGGCATTGCCGAAGTGCTGGTCAACCTCGGCTACAAGGTGTCGGGTTCGGACCTGGGCAGCAATGCGGCGACGCAGCGCCTGGCGAGCCTGGGCGCGACCGTCATGCTGGGCCACGCGGCCGAGAACATCGGCGACGCCGATGCGGTGGTGACGTCGGGCGCCGTCCCGCAAGACAACCCGGAAGTGGCGGCCGCGCGCGCGCGCAAGATTCCGCTGGTGCCGCGCGCCGTGATGCTCGGCGAGTTGATGCGTTTGAAACGCGGCATTGCGATTGCCGGCACGCACGGCAAGACGACGACCACCAGCCTGGTCGCTTCCGTGCTGGCGCAAGGCGGTCTCGATCCGACTTTCGTCATCGGCGGCCGTTTGACCAGCGCCGGCGCGAACGCCAAGCTGGGCTCGGGCGACTATCTGGTGGCCGAAGCCGATGAATCGGACGCCTCGTTCCTGAACCTGACGCCGATGATCGAAGTGATCACGAATATCGACGCCGATCACATGGATACGTACGAGCACGATTTTGAAAAGCTCAAGCAGGCTTTCGTGCAGTTCACGCACCGCTTGCCTTTCTATGGCCGCGCCATGCTGTGCATCGACGATCCGCACGTACGCGCCATCATCCCGTCCGTCACCAAGCCCGTCACCACCTACGGTTTCGCGGAAGACGCGCAAGTGCGCGCCATCAACGCGCGTGCCGTGGGCCTGGAAATGCATTTCACGGTGCTGCAGGAAGGCTATCCGGATCTCGACGTGGTGCTGAACCAGCCCGGCATGCACAATGTGCAGAATGCCTGCTCGGCGATCGCCATCGCGCGCGAAATCGGCATCGCCGACAGCGCCACGCAGCAAGGCCTGGCGGAGTTCTCCGGCGTGGGCCGCCGCTTCACGCGCTACGGCGACGTGGCGCTCCCGAACGGCGGCAGCTTCGCGCTGGTCGACGATTTCGGCCATCACCCTGTGGAAACGGAAGTGACCCTGGCCGCCGCGCGCGCCGCCTATCCGGGCCGCCGCCTGGTGCTGGCGTTCCAGCCGCACCGCTACAGCCGCACGCGCGACCTGTTCGAAGATTTTGTGAAAGTGCTCGGTGCGCCCGACGTATTGCTGCTGTCCGAAGTGTATGCGGCGGGCGAAGCGCCCATCGTTGCCGCCGACGGCCGCGCCCTGGCGCATGCGCTGCGCGCGCGCGGCAAGATCGAACCGATTTTCGTCGAATCCATGAAGGACATGGCCGACACCATCATGAGCGTGGCGCGCGACGGCGACGTCGTGCTGACCATGGGCGCGGGCTCGATCAGCGGCATCCCGCAACAACTGACTACGTATCCATCCAACACTGTAAAGGCCTGATGTGAACCAAGCTTCAGCTATCGATGTAAAACAATTGGGCAAGGTCGGCGTCCTGTTCGGCGGCAGTTCGGCCGAGCGCGAAGTGTCGCTGATGTCCGGCACGGGCGTGCTGGCGGCACTGAAAAGCCGTGGCGTGGACGCGCACGCGTTCGACACGGGCGAACGCAGCCTGGCCGAACTGGCCGCTGAACAATTCGACCGCGTCTTCATCGCGCTGCACGGCCGCTTCGGCGAAGACGGCAGCCTGCAGGGCGCGCTGGAACAGCTGGGCATTCCCTACACGGGCAGCGGCGTGATGGCTTGCGCGGTGGGCATGGACAAGGTTTACACCAAGATGATCTGGCTGATGCATCAACTGCCGACGCCGCAATACGCGGTGCTCGATGACAGCTCCGACCTGGCCAAGGTCGCCGCGGAACTGGGCTTGCCGCTGATCGTCAAGCCGCCGCACGAAGGTTCGAGCATCGGCATCACCACCGTCAACGAAGCATCGGCCTTCCAGGCAGCCTACGATATCGCCGCCGGTCTCGATGATTCGGTGCTGGCCGAGGAATTCATCACGGGCCGCGAATTCACCGTCGCGATCCTGGGCAAGGGCGCCACGGCGCGCGCGCTGCCGCCGATTGAGATCGTCGCGCCGCAAGGCAATTACGATTACCAGAACAAGTACTTCACGGATGACACGCAGTATTTCTGCCCGCCGCAGCTGGACCCGGCGATCGTGGCGGAGATGGAACGCATCGCGGTGGCAGCCTACCGCGCCCTCGGCTGCGAAGGCTGGGGACGGGTCGACGTGCTGATGCGCGCGGCCGACAGCAAGCTGTTCCTGCTGGAAGTGAATACCTCGCCCGGCATGACGGGTCACTCGCTCGTGCCGATGGCGGCGCGCGCGGTGGGCATCAGCTATGAAGACCTGTGCCTGGAAATCGTCGCTGGCGCGCGTCTGAAAATGCACAAGGGACAGCACTGATATGTGGCATGACGCTAAAAGCCTCAATACGACTGCCAACGGCTTGCTGGCCGCGGTTCTGGTCGTGTGCGTGGCGGCCGGCGTCTGGTGGGTGTCGCAGCGTCCCATGTTCGACCTGCGCACGATCAAGGTGGAAAGCGCGGACGACAAGGGCCTGCGCCACGTGAATTACCTGACCCTGCGCAGCGGCACCTTGGGCCGCATCAAGGGCAACTTCTTCACGACCAACCTGGAAAGCGTGCGCGGCGTGTTTGAATCGGTGCCCTGGGTACGCCGTGCCAGCGTGCGGCGCGAGTGGCCGAACCAGCTGATCGTGGCGCTGGAAGAACACGAAGCGCTGGGCACCTGGGGCGAGGACGGGCGTTTGCTGTCGGTCAAGGGCGACGTGTTTACGGCCAATGTGGCCGAAGCGGAAGACGACCATGAATTGCCAGCGTTTGCCGGCCCCGATGGCAGCGAAAAGGAAGTACTGGCCACCTACGTGCAGCTGGCCAAGTGGTTTGCGCCGCTGAAGATGGTGCCGGAAACCCTGTCGCTGTCGAGCCGCTATGCGTGGACCGTGAAACTGGATAACGGCATGAGCGTGGCGCTGGGGCGCGAACAGAATCATACGACCCTGAAGGCGCGGGTCGACCGGCTGGTGGGCATCTATCCGCAACTGGCGAGCCGGCTGGAAAATATCGACACGATCGATATGCGCTACCAGAATGGCCTGGCGCTCAGTTCCGCCGGCCTGGTGATACCGGCCGAAGGCAAGGATGGCAAGCCAGTCATGAAGAAGAAAAACAGTAGTCCGGTTAAAAAACCGACTTAACCGAATAATTTTAATTTATAGCCCATACAGTAGGCGACAGAAATGACAAAAGACGCGAAAAACCTGATCGTCGGCCTCGACATCGGCACCTCGAAAGTGGTGGCGGTGGTAGCCGAAGTGATGTCCGACGGGCGCCACGAAGTGATCGGGCTGGGCCAGCACGAATCGAAGGGCCTGAAAAAAGGCGTGGTGGTCAATATCGAGGCCACGGTGGAGTCCATCCAGCGTGCGCTGGAAGAGGCCGAGCTGATGGCTGATTGCAAGATCCGCAATGTGTACGCGGGCATTGCGGGCAGCCATATCCGCAGCTTCAATTCCAGCGGCATGGTGGCCATCAAGGATAAGGAAGTGACGGCGACCGACGTGGCGCGCGTCATCGAGACGGCAAAAGCGGTTAACATTCCGACCGATCAGCAATTGCTGCACACGGTGCCGCAAGAGTTCATCGTCGACAGCCAGGAAGATGTGCGCGAGCCTATCGGCATGAGCGGCATCCGCCTGGAGGTGAAGGTGCATATCGTCACCGGCGCCGTGTCGGCGGTGCAGAACATCGTCAAGTGCGTGCGCCGCTGCGGCCTGGAAGTATCGGACCTGATCCTGCAGCCGATGGCGTCCGCCGATGCGGTGCTCACGCCCGACGAGAAGGAACTGGGCGTGGTGCTGATCGACATCGGCGGCGGCACGACCGATGTGGCGGTATTTTCCGATGGCGCGATCCGCCATACGGCAGTCATCCCCATCGCCGGCGACCAGATCACCAACGACATCGCCATGGCCTTGCGCACCCCGACCGCGGAAGCGGAAGAAATCAAGATCCGCTATGGCGTGGCCAAGCAGGTCCTGGCCGACCCTGGCGAATCGCTGGAAGTGCCTGGACTGGGCGACCGCGGCCCGCGCAACCTGTCGCGTCAGGCGCTGGCGGCAGTGATCGAACCGCGCGTCGAAGAACTGTTCGCCATGGTGCACCAGGTGGTGCGCGAATCCGGCTACGAAGGCGTGCTGTCGTCGGGCATCGTGCTCACGGGCGGCACCTCCATCATGCCCGGCATGGTGGAAATGGCGGAAGACATTTTCCTGAAACCGGCGCGCCTTGGCACGCCCGAGTATCGGGGCCAGCTGGCCGACGTGGTGCGCAGTCCGCGCTATGCCACGGTGCTTGGCTTGCTGCTGGAAGCGAAGAAGCAATACCTGCGCGGCCACATCGTGACGCGTCAGGACGGCTCGGTGAAGGCAGTCTGGCAGCGCATGAAGGAATGGTTTTTAGGGAATTTTTAAGGGCATGATTTGCGCCCGGCAGTACAGGTTTTTTGGCAGCATCGCAGGTACACACACATAACTTTATTTTATATTTAACCGCAGTTTTCAATCTCCAGTTCTCCTACCAATATGAGGCCTGGCGCTTGGAAACCGCATCTGATAGGAGCACATCATGGAGTTCGATATGGTCGATAACACAGCTTTAGGTACCGTCATCAAGGTCGTCGGCGTCGGCGGTGCGGGTGGCAATGCAGTCCAACACATGATCAACAAAGGCATGTCGGGTGTGGAGTTCATTGCCGCCAACACCGACGCACAGGCCCTGTCGACATCGAAAGCCCACAACATCATCCAGATCGGCGATACCGGTCTGGGCGCCGGCATGAAGCCTGCCGTCGGCCGCCAACTGGCCGAAGAATCGCGCGCGCGCATCGCCGATTCGCTGCGCGGCGCGCACATGGTCTTCATCGCCGCCGGCATGGGCGGCGGCACGGGCACGGGCGCCGCTCCCATCGTGGCCGAAGTGGCCAAGGAACTGGGCGCGCTGACGGTGGCCGTGGTATCGAAACCGTTCTCGTACGAAGGCCAGAAGTGCATGGACATCGCCGACGAAGGCCTGGAGCAGCTGTCCCTGCACGTCGACTCGCTGATCATCATCCTCAACGAAAAGCTGGAAGAGATCTACGAAGACGAAAGCATGCTGGAATGGATGCAGCACGCCGATGATGTGCTCAACAACGCGGTGGCCGGCATTGCCGAGATCATCAACGTGCCTGGCCATATCAACGTCGACTTCAACGACGTGAAAACCATCATGGGCGAGCAGGGCAAGGCCATGATGGGCACGGCGACGGCGTCCGGCGTCGATCGCGCGCGTATCGCCGCCGAACAGGCTGTCGCTTCGCCGCTGCTGGACGGTATCGACCTGTCCGGCGCGCGCGGCGTGCTGGTCAACGTCACGGCCAGCCGTGGCTTGAAAGGTAAAGAGATCAAGGAAGTCATGGCTGCCGTGCGCGCGTTTGCCGCGCCGGACGCGTCGATCGCGCAGGGTATCGCCTACGACGACGCCATGGGCGACGACATCCGCGTGACCGTGGTGGCCACGGGTCTGGGCCGTGCGAAGAAAAACATCCAGCTGGTACCGCAGCAAGTGCTGCGCACCGGTACCCACAACAGCCCGTTGACCCCGTCGGCTGCCATGGGTAGCGCGCAGGCGGCGACGACGACGGTTGGCGTGGCCACGCCGGCCGCCGGTTTCGACGGCATGAAGGCGCCGGCGGTATGGCGCCGCGAATCGGCTTCCGAGCAAGTGCGCGCGATGGAAAAGAATGGCATGGAGACGTACGACATTCCAGCCTTCCTGCGCAAACAGGCTGACTAAGGTGGTTTGATGTATGCAACGATGACGGCGGCCTGAGGGTCGCCGTTTTTTTTGCCGGTTTTTGACTTTTGACTTTGCCTTTCCGGCCATTTTCTGCACAAATACGGCAAGTCAGGCATACTATCGCGCAGTGTCGGCATCATGCCGGCAGCATCCTCAACCGACAGTACACAAGGAGTCAACATGACCATCAAGATCGGCGACACCCTGCCAGAAGGCACCCTGGCCGAATTCATCGAAAGCGAAACCGAAGGTTGCGCACTGGGCCCGAACACGTTCAACGTGCAAGACCTGGTCAAGGGCAAGAAGATCGCCATCTTCGGCCTGCCAGGCGCCTACACCCCGACCTGCTCCGCACAGCACGTGCCAGGCTACGTGCAGCACGCTGCCGACCTGAAAGCTGCGGGCGTCGATGAAATCTGGTGCATCTCCGTCAACGACGCGTTCGTGATGGGCGCCTGGGGCCGCGATCAGAAAGCCACCGGCATCGTGCGCATGATGGCTGACGGTAATGCCGCCTACAGCAAGGCACTGGGCCTGGACGCTGATTTCTCCAAGCACGGCATGGGCACGCGCTCGCAGCGCTACTCGCTGCTGGTCGACAATGGCGTCGTGACGCAATTGAACATCGAGCAAGGCGGCAAGTTTGAAGTGTCGAATGCGGAAACCTTGCTGGGCCAGCTGGCTTAAGCAGAGCGTAGGCTGGGTAGGCCTGTGTAGGCCGGCGTAGGTCGGCTTAGCGCAGCGTAAGCCGACGTGCTACGTTCGCACCGCGTTTGCTTCAGCATTGTTGGATTACGCGCGCTGCGCTAATCCAACCTACCCAACCTACCCAAGCTACGCAAAAAAAACGGCGCCATCGGCGCCGTTTTGACGTTTACTGTACCGACGGTTTCGTCGCCTCGAACATGGCCGCATCGATGCTGAACGAATAATCGTCCTGCAGCGCGAAATATCTTCTCGCTTCCTCGGGTGCGCCATCGAACAGGTTGCGGATGGCCGCCACGCGCTCGCTCGGCGTGCGCATGCGCGCCACCCATTCATCGAACTGCATCGTCAGTTTCCACACGCTGCGCAAGCTGTGGCTAAAACCTGCGTTGTCGAACTTGGCGCCCCATTCGCAGGTGCGGTAGTCGCGCACGTGGGACGCGTCGCGCAGCATTTCCACGGCCTGCAAGGTGCTGTCGTACAGGGCCGTTTTCGGCGCGACGATGTCGATCACGAGCAAGGTGCCGTTCGGGCGCAGCACGCGCCACGCTTCCGCCAGGGCTCCTGCCACGTTGTTCCAGTGGTGCGCGGAAAAGCGCGTGACGACCATATCGAAACTGGCGTCGGCAAACGGCAGGCGGGCCACGTCGCCCTGCTGCGTGCTGATGTTGTGCAAGCCGCGCTGCGCCTTCGCGTGGTCGACGACGTCGAGCATGGGCTGCGCCAGGTCGTAGGCGACCACCGATTGCGCCACGGGAGCGACGGCAAAGCTGGCGTGGCCAGCGCCGCAGCCCAGGTCGAGCACCACCGGTTTGCCATGGCGGCGCGCGCATTCCTGCATCAGCACCAGGTCGGCGCCTTGCGCGTGGACGGCGCTGCTCAGGTAGGCATTGGCTGTTTTGCCAAACTGTTCGGTAACGACATCGTGCTGCTGCATGGTTTTCTCCTGGTGATGGGTGAGTTCCTGCAGAATAGGGATAAAATTATCCTGTAACAAGACCATAACTTATACTGGTATATCTACTACCATGCAGCCTTGCCATGTCGAACAAACTCGCTGAATTCATCCGCGCCCGGCGCGAAGCCGTCACCCCCGCCATGGCTGGCTTGCCCGGCGGCGGGCGGCGGCGCACACCGGGCTTGCGGCGCGAAGAGCTGGCGCAGCTGTGCGACGTCAGTCCCACGTGGCTGACGTGGCTGGAGCAGGGCCGGCCCGTGTCGGCGTCGGCCAAGATGCTGGCCCGCCTGGCGCAGGTGCTGCAGCTGAGCGCGGCCGAGCGCGCCTATCTGTTCGAGGTGGCCGACAAGCATGACCCCAGCCATGGCGCAGGCGAGGGCGGGGGGCCTGCCAGCGCCGAACTGGCCGCCATCGTGTCCGCCATTGACGCGCCCGCGTACGTCCTCGACCGGGAATGGAATGCCGTGGCGTGGAACGGGGCGGCGTCCACCTTGTTTGCGGGCTGGCTGCAGGCCGGGGAGGACGCGCCGAACCAGCTGCGCTTCATGTTCCTCGATGCGGCTGCGCGCGAGCTCGTCGTCGGCTGGCCCGAGCGGGCGCGCCGCCTGGTGGCGGAGTTCCGCGCCGATATCGGTCGCCACGCAGACCAGGCGCCACTGGCCGGCCTGATCGCGGAACTGGCGCAGGCCAGCGTGGAGTTCCGCCAGTGGTGGGGCGCGCAGCAGGTGCAGGGCCGCGATGGGGGATTGCGCCGCTTCCAGCATGCGCAGCAGGGGCTGCTGGAGTTCAACCAGGTGACCCTGCACCTGGCGCGCCAGCATGAACTGAAGCTGGTGATGCTGTTGCCTGTGTCGTAGACGTCACTCGCGTGCTTGCCAGGTCCCGGCTTGCTCGTGCCGCTCTGCACCTGCAATGCGCGCTTGCATGGCTGCTGTCATGTGGACATTGCGCTGGGCGTCAACCATCAGCACTTCTTTCAGGTCGAGTTTTTCCGCCATCGCTTGCCAGTCTCGGGGGCCGGTGATGAACAGCGGTTTGGAGTGGCCGTCCGAGCGCAGGCCAGGGTCGCGGCCGCCGCTGGCGATGATGGTGACCGAAGCGACCAGATCGATCGGGTAGCCGCTGCGCGGGTCGATGATGTGCGGGCGGCGCTTGCCGTCCTTCATGAAGTAGCGTTCATAGTCACCGCTGGTGCCGATCGCTTCGTTGTCGCGCAAAGCGATCTGCGCAACTGTCCCGGCGCCACGCGGATCGCGGATGCCGACCTGCCACGGTCGTTCGCCGGGCTGGCCGATGGCGATGACGTTGCCACCGATGTTGACCAGCGCCGCCTTGACGTGCGCTTCGCGCAGCAGCGCGGCGGCGCGGTCGAGCGCGTAACCTTTGGCGTAGCCGCCGAGGTCGATCATGACGGCAGGGTTGACGCTGCTGATGATGTTGCCGTTGTAACGCAGGTCGGACAGCGATGGCCGCGCGTCGACCCAGCGCTTGATCTCGGCGGCCGGCGGTCCCTGCGCGCCGATGTCGTTTTTCTGGAAGCCCCACAGCCTGATCAGACGCCCAATGGTGGGGTTGAACAGCAGGCCGGAACGCACTGACAGCTTCTCGGCCGATTTTAGCAGGCCGACCATTTCAGCGTCGGCGCGCATTGGCTCGCCTTTGGCGATGCTATCGTTGAGGGCGGTGAGCATGCTTGGCTCCCACGCGTGGAATTTACGGTGCAGGCGATCGAATTCTCTCAATACCTCGGCGCCAAGCAGGTCGGCGCGCTGCTGCGAACCACCGTAGATGGTGATGTCGACCGTGGTGCCGAACACGTGGCCCCGGGTTTTGTAGAGGCGTTCCTCGCCGGAACAAGCAGTCAGGAACAGCAGTAGCGCCAGCAGCGTGCGGGTGAACATGGAATGTCTCCGGGTGTGGCCGCCGCGCGCAGGCGGCGGCCAGCAGTTTTAATTGCTCTTGGCGACCATGTAGTCGACCAGTGCTTTCACTTCATCATCCTTCAGGCCTGGATTGCCGCCGCGTGGCGGCATCATTTTCACGCCGTTGATGGCGCTCAGGTACAGCGCCGGCTTGCCTTTGGCGATACGCGGTTTCCATCCCGCCTTGTCGCCAACCTTGGGCGCGCCCATGATGCCGCTGCCGTGGCAGGCCAGGCAGGTGGTGGAGTAGGTTTTCTCAACCTTGGCGGCGTCCGGCGCGGCGGCGGCGCTGGTGGCAGAGGTGATGGCTGCCAGCATTGCTGCCAGTGCAAGTAGTTTCTTCATGGTCTGTCTCTTTTCAAAAGTAAGTCGGCAAATGCCGGGGTAAAAACGGACCGGCGCTTTCCGCCGAACGGCAATGCCGGCCCAGGCGGTGGTGCTTCAATGCGCCATGGCGTGCGTCGGCATGGCGCCGCTGGCTTCGTTCAGCAGGGCCGGCGTGATCTGCTTGAAGCGCAGCACGCGGCCGCCTTCCTTGCGAACAAACGCTTCCGCGTCCACCTGCCGGCTGAACGAGGCGATGGCCGGGCCCATCGAGCCCTGCGCCTTGCTGCCTAATACATAGAGCGCGTCGTGTGCCCCGATCCAGTGGCCTTGCGGCTGTTGCCAGTTGGCGCTGCCCATGTCCTGCACGTAGAAGGCGCTGGTGGCGCGACGCTGTTCCGGCGCCAGCATTTCACCGAGCAGTTCTTTTACGTCACAGAAGTAGCTGGTCTTGCCGTCGGCGAAGCGAACCTGCGCTTTCGGCCCGGGGAAGTCGCGCAGCAGCATGCCGTCCAGCGCACACGCGGCTTCGTCGGACGGATCAATGGCTGGCAGGTTGGTGGCGCTGTACGTGCAGGCGGCCAGCGCAAGGGTGGCCAGTGCGGCCAGCGCGCTCCTGCGCAGGTGGAAAATAGTCATGAAAATCTCCTGAGTGCGATAGAAAACGGTAAAAAAATCCAGGCTAGCATCACGCCCGACAGCAGCGCCGGGTGGGTCCAGCCTTGCGGCATCACGGTGGCCAGGCCATACATGGCTTGCGCCTGGTCCGAGCTGAACACGTTCAGCAGGCGAAATACGTCGGCCGGGTTCAGCATCAGCATGGCGGCGAACAGGCCGCTACCGAGCTGGCCCTGGCTGAGCACCATCACCCCCATCAGCAGCAGGTCGAACACCAGCACGAACAGGAACCACAGCGCCAGTGCAATGCCGCTGGCGCGGACGCGGTCGCGGGTGCTGACCGATACCAGCATGGCAATGCTGAGGAAGGCCAGTCCCATCAGCACGGCGCTGGCGACGAATTGGGCGTAGCGCCAGCCCTCGGCCACAGTCAGTTGCGAGAACAGCGGCAGCAGGCCGGCGCCAAAGCCGATCGCGGTGGCGCTGGTGAGCGCCGCCGCCAGGCCGAGATATTTACCGAGCAGCACTTCCAGCGGCGTCACCGGCATCGACAGCAGCAGTTCCAGCGCACCGCGCTCACGCTCGCCGACAATCGCGTCATAGCCGAGTATCAGGGCGATCAGCGGCACCAGATAGATCACCAGGCTGGACAGGCTGGCGATGGTGGCGTCGATGCCGTGGAAACCAACCTGTCCCTGCTGGGCTGCGCCGAAGTAGGCGATGGCCAGCGCGAAGAAGGCAAACACCAGCGCCACGGCCAGCACCCAGCGGTTGCGCAGCCGGTCACGCCATTCTTTTGCGGCCAGCACGCCGACCTGGCGCCATTCAATGCGTGCGCGCATGGGTGCCTCCGTAGCCGAGAAATACTTGTTCCAATGTCGATTCCTGAATCGCGATGTCGTCGGCGCAAGCGGCCAGCTGGCGCAGCACCGCCATCTTGTCGGCCCTGGCGCAGCGCACGTGCAGCTGTTCGCCATGCACCTCCAGCGCCAGCTCCAGCGGCAACGCGGCCAGCGCCGCGCGCACGCCCGCCTGCAGCGCAGGGGCAATCGTGGCGGTAATGGTCAGCATCCGGGGCGCATGGGTACCCGTCCGCAGCTGCCTCAGCGTGCCTTGCGCGGCCACCGTGCCGCTCTGCATGATGAGCAGCTGGTCGACCCTGTGCTCGATCTCTGCCAGGATGTGCGAGGTGATGACGATGGTGGCGCCGCGGTCCTGCGCGGTGCGCAAGATGGCGTAAAAGTCGGCGATGCCTTGCGGGTCCAATCCGTTGGTCGGCTCATCGAGGAAGATCAGGTCCGGCTCGCCCAGCAGAGCCTGCGCCAGGCCGAGCCGCTGGCGCATGCCCTTGGAGTACCCCTGTACTGGCCGCGCGGCGGCATGCGTCAGGCCCACCAGGTCGAGCAACGGTGCGCAAGCAGCGCGCGCAATGTGCTTCAAGTCCGCAAAAAAGTGCAGTACTTCCTGGCCACTCAGGTTATCGTAGGTGAGAAAACTTTCCGGCAGATAGCCGACGCGCCGGCGCGTCTGGCGAAAGGCAGGTTCGGCCGCGTTCTGGCCCAGTACGTGCAGCGTGCCGGCGCAGGGCGTGATCAGACCGAGCATCAGCTTGAATAGCGTGCTCTTGCCGGCGCCATTGTGGCCGATCAGGCCGAACATGGCGCCATGGGCGATGTCAAAGCTGACGTCCTGCAGCACCGTGAGCGCGCCGTAGCGATGCCGGATGCCGCGCAGGCTGACGGCGGCTTCAGTTGTATTCGATGCGGGGAGTGATGTCATTCCATTTCTTCCAATTCTGTGAGAGCGGGCGCATGCGCGGATGGCGGTCGACTACGCTTGGCGCGCGCAGCAGCGGAAACTGACGCGCGGCAAAGCGCAGCGTCTGCAGCGCGGGGCTGGCGCCGAGCAGCTTGAGCAGCGGGTATTGCCAGTTCAGACGGTCAACCAGGTCGTTCGCTTCATACGCCACGTCACCCTGGCCGTCGCCGTTCTGGTCCCAGCCGTTGTAATTGCTCCAGTAGTTGCCTTCCTGTTTGCCCCATTCGACATCGCGCGCGGCAACAAAGCGCACCTGCTCCTGGTTGCCGATGAAGTCGTTGCCATCGACTTGGTTGTTTGACGAGCCGGCCGACAGGTGCACGCCGGTGCGGTTATTGATGATCAGGTTGTGGCGCAGCGTGTTGTACTCGGCGTCATAGATGAAAAAACCACGGTCGTTGCCGGCCACCACGTTGTCTTCGATCAGCGAGTCCTGGATGGTGCGCAGCATGATGCCGTGATCGGTATTGCCCCACGCGATATTGCGGCGCACGGTCAGGCTGCGCACCTCCATCAGCGCCAGCCCGGCCCGGCTCAGATATACCTCGTTGTCTTCCCAGGTACTGTGGTGGGTGTTCATGTAGTGCGTGCCGTAGCGGACATGGTGGATGCGGTTGTGGCGAAATTGCGCGTCGCGCGAGACGTCGACATAGATGCCGTCGCGCGTGCCGCTGATTTCGTTGCCGGTGACGCGCGCTCCGCGCGTGTCGTACACCTGGATGCCATTGCCGCGCTGCGCCGATTGCAGGTCGCGCCGGCCGGTGATGGTGTTGTTCAGCAAGCGCGCATCGTCAACGCCTTGCAGCCAGATGCCGAACAGATTGGCGACCAGTCGACAGTCGTTGATCTGTACGCGATGCGCGCCAGGCACGATATAAATGCCGGCGTTCTGCGCAGTGAGGTCCGCGCCGCTGTCGATCACGATCAGGCCGATCAGGGTGACGTCGGGGGCGGTGATGCGGATGGTGTCGCCGTGCCCTTGGCCGCTGATGATGGGATGGCTGCGCCCTTGCAGCGTCAGCGCCTTGTCGACCAGCACGTGTTCGTTATACCTGCCGGGTGCGATCAGCAGTGTGTCGCCTTTCTGCGCACTGGCGATGGCCGCATTGATCGACGTGCCCGGCGCCACTTCCAGCACGGCGGCGGCCAGGCCCGGCCCATAGCCGGCCAGTATGAATGCCAGCACCAGCGCGCGCATCAGCGCCAGCAGGGCGGAAGGCGCCAGCCTCATGCGTCTTCCTTGCCTTGCGACGGCAGCGTTGAGCGCAAGCTGTCGAGCGTAAGGAAGTAGCCGTCGGCGCCGATACGCGTCAGCGCTTCGCCCTTGGCAGCGCGCCGCTTGCGCTCTTTCACCAGCGGTGGACAGGCGTGATCGTCGTAGTACATCACCATGCAGTCCAGGCACAGCATGCATTCCATCTGATCGATTTTGCCTTGGCTGTCGATGGCGTGCGAGCCGCAACCGGCGGCGCAGGCGTGGCAGCTGGTGCATTCTGCCTTGCGCTTCAGACCGAACAGACGGAACTTGCCGGGCAGCGCCAGGCCCGCGCCCATCGGGCACAGGTATTTGCAGTAGGGGCGCTCGCTGAACAGCGACAGGCCCAGAATGGCGCCGATAAAGAGCCAGAATGGCCAGCTGCGGTTCCATACGCCGACCAGAAACGTGGTCTTGAAGGGTTCGATTTCGGCCAGATGTTCGGCCGTCTCCATTGAGAACAGGGATACGCCGATCAGGCCGAAGAAGATGGCGTACTTCAGCCAGCGCAGCTTGTCGTGCAGTGGTTTTGGCAGCAGTTTCTGCCAGCGTTTCAGGCCGATGGCGGAACCGAGTTTCAGCATCAGGTGCTGCAGCGAGCCGAATGGACATAACCAGCCGCAGAACAGGCCGCGTCCCCAGATCAGCACCGTGATGATGATGAACCACCAGAACAGGAAGATGAAGGGATCGGACAGGAACAGCTCCCAGCGCCATTGATGGATCAGCGAATGGAGCCAGGTCATGATCTGCGTGATGCTGGGCTGCGCCTTCAGGTAGAAACCGATGAAGCCGGCGCTGATGATCCACAGCACCAGCCGCGGCCAGCTGATCAAAGGCTTGTGCTTGCGCGTCGATGCACGCACCAGCCGGTCGCGTCGTGCGTACCAGATGGCGGTAAACAACAGGGTGGCGACGAACAAGCCGATTTGCGCAATCCGGTCCAGCCAGATGTTTTGCCACGCCGGGCGCGCCGTCACCACTTTCGGATGGCCGCCTTCCAGATAGCGGGCCGGCAGCCAGTATGTCTGGTCGTAGTGGGTGAAGGTCTTGGCGCCCTTGGCGTCCACCTGATTGACCAGCAGCGTCAGCGTCCAGGGCCACGCCGGATTGAAGTGTTTCGAGCGGACGATGAAGATGCCCGATTCGCGGTATTGGGGCACATCGCCGGGCTGCAGGTGATACAGATTGAGATAGTCGGTATCGCGGAAGGTGTAGGTTTCAGGATCTTGCCGCACCTGGATGCGGTCGTAGATGCCGCCGCGCACAAAGCCCGAGCCCTTGAACGATGTCTGGCCGCTGGCGATGACGAAGATCGCATGCTCGTCCGGCCTGAGGTCGCGCATCAGGCGCTGGTAGTTGTCCTCGCCCAGCAGGCTGTTGCCCAGCGTCGGCGTGTTGAGGTAGCCGAAGTAGAGATCGATGTAGTCGCCGCGTGCGCTGTCGGCGCCGACTTCGCGCGCGGTGATCGTCAGGCGGCCGACCGAGCCCTCGTCGGCCAGCTTGCCCCAGTTGAGGCGCTCGTCGAGCGGCGTGAAGCGGGCTGGCGGCCGCGCCGCCGCAGTGAAGATGCCGACCTGGCGGCCGATCTCATAGGCGCTGCGGGAAATTACCTGGTTCTCGGCGATGGCCGTCACGGTGGCGCCGCTGATCGCGTCCAATCCCACGCTGCCATCGCCGCCACGGCCAATTTCCAGCCTGGCGTCACCGCGCAGGCCGACATATTGTCCGATGAACTTGAGCAGCGCCGATTCCGGTATGCCTGCCAGCAGGATCGGTTCGGAATGCTTGATCACGCGCACGCCGGTAATGATGCCTGCGGTGTCCATGCCGATCAGTGTAATGACCGGCTTGCCGGAATAGGCGGGAATATCCACCACGTCGGTTGACAGGAAAACGTAGCCAACGAGCTTGCCGCCGGCGTCCAGCGCTTGCACATAGCGTGGAGAGCCCATGCGCTGCGAGAAGCGCTGCGCTTGCGGCATCACGTCGCGGCAGGCGGCATGCGCGCACAGGTCGGCGCCGTGCAACAGTTCGGAGGAAAGTTCAGCGTCGTAGATGCTGGCGGCGGCGATGGGCGGCGCCAGCATAGCCAGTAACATCAAGCACGACGCCAGAGAATTGAACAAGGTTTTTAAAGTAGTCGTCATGAGAATATGCCATGCCGGCTGACGCATCAGCCGGCATGGACTTGCGGGACAACTCAGGCTTCAACCAGGAAACGGCTACGCATTTCCAGATGCAGGGCGTGGCAGAAGTGCGTGCAATACAACCAGAACGCACCGGCGTGATCGGCCTTGAAAGTGACCGACTTGGTTTCCTGCGGATTGACGATAAAGTTGATGTTGTAGGTCGGGATGGCGCAACCGTGGGTCAAATCTTCGACCTTGTCGTAGTTGGTCAGGGTGAGCGTGACTTCATCGCCTTTTTTGACCTTGATGACCGGCATGCTGAACGCCGGCGCTTGCGACATCAGACGCACATGCACCTTGTTGCCCTTGCGCTCGATGCCGGCGTTTTCCGGCGTGACGGCATTCGGGAAGTCGGTCATGGTGTGGATCTGGCGCGTCTTGACCACGTCGCGGCGCACGATAATGCCATCGTGCGGTTCCGGGTAGGCAGTGTGATCGGCTATCAGTTTCATGCTGGCGCCGCTGATGTCGACCAACTGTTCGGTTTCAGGATGCAGCGGGCCGACTGGCAGGAAGCGGTCCTTGGAGAACTTGTTGCCGGAGTTGAGGTATTTGCCGTCAGCTTCCCTGGTCTCACCCATCGATGAGTAGTTATGGCCCGGCTGGTAATGCACGTCCAGCTTCTCGATGATGACCTTGGCGTTTTTGTCGCCCTTGAACTGGGCAATGGCTGCATCCACATTCCATTTGACGGCTTGGCTGTCGAGGAACAGCGAGGTATAGGCGTTGCCCCTGCCGTCGAAGGCGGTGTGCAGTGGGCCGAGGCCGATTTCCGGTTCGGCCACCACGGTGTCGCGCGGATCCTTGACGTTACCGTCGAACCACTGCAGCACCTTGCTCAATTCAATCACGGTGGCGGTCGGCGACAGCTTGCCGGAGCAGACGAAGTATTTTCCGTCCGGGCTGGCGTTGACGCCATGCGGGTTCTTGCTGACCGGGACGTACAGCGAGATCGCGCTTTTCGGATCGGCGTTGGCAGCCTTGCGGCCATCGACCACGGGGACCTTGGAACTGCCGATGGTGGTGAACTTGCCTGCCTTGACCAGGGCCTCGACGCGTTCGATATGCAGGAACACGCAGGCATCGCGCTCGGCCGCCATCATGCCGTTCAGGTCGGCGGCGTTTTCCACGTTGTACTGGTTGCAGGCGGCCAGCTTGCCGTCGTACGAGGTGGCGCACAGATCCATATTGCCGTCAACGCGCACCTGCCACATCACTTCCATGGTCTCTGCGCTGACGCAGCTGAACAACGCACCCCACTTGTCCGGATTGTCCAGGTCGCGGCCGTCGTTCGGCAGCGGGATATGGAATTCGGCGCCGCAGAACACGCGGGTGGTGTAGTCAATCTTCTGGTCGACCGGATCGCGCTTGTCAGGGAACAGGCCGTGGAAGCCGGCCACATTCGGCAGTTCGGTGATCTTGTCGCATTCCATGGTGTCCATGCGGATGCGCGCCACGCGTGAATGCAGCTTGTCGTTGATGAACAGCCAGCGGCCGTCATACGTGCCGTTCTTGTAGCTGCCGTGGACGTGGTGGGTGTCGCCGGTGATGTATTTCAGCGTACCGTCGGGCTTGGTGCCGATGATGGCTTTCGATTCATTGGTAATACCCCAGCCGACCATGCAATCGACGTTGAACACCGGGATGCGCTTGAGCGTGCGCCCGGAAGGCAGGCCGAGCACCCGCGCTTCGCCCGAATGGCCGGAACTGATGAAAGCATAGTAGTCGTCCAGCTGGCCTGGCGCGATCTCGGTGCCGTGGTGTGCGGCCGGTGCGGCAGCGCTCTTGCCGCCGGCGGCAGCTTCCTCCTTGCAGCCGGCCAGGCCCAGCGTGACGCCTGCCAGGCCCAGTGCGGCGCTCTTGCCGAGAAAGCCGCGGCGGCTCGACGGCGTGTCGTTGGTGGTATCCATCTTCTTGCTGTCCATCTCTCGTTCTCCATCGTTGCAAAATTATAAACAGGCATTTTACATACATCTTTTAAAAAAACGATGACGTGGATCAAGCATTTCAGGCACCGCCGCCGCGATTGCGGCGGTACTTGATCCAGGCACTGTTTTCGTCGTCGCCCCTGATGAGCTGGCCGGCTTGCTATAATCAATCCCGGCAGCGCCTCCGCTGTGCTGGCTCCGGACGTCGCCATAATGACGTTCCCAGTGGTCCGCCCCGGGCCTGTCGTCAAGGAGCTTTCCCTGTCTTCTCGTCAAGAAAATCTGCACAGCATCTATGCGATGCTGATTGCGGTCGCCATGTTCTCGTGCATGGATACCGCCATGAAGCTGCTGTCTGCCCATTATCCCGCCACGCAGGTCACGGCGATGCGCTCGCTCAGTTCGTTGCCACTGCTGTGCGGCTACATGCTGTACCGCGGTGCGTTCAAGGGCATCTTGCGCATACGCTGGCCTATGCACCTGTTGCGCGCCGCACTCGGCATCGCCATGCTGACCACCTTTGCCTTCGGGCTGAAGTCGCTGTCGCTGGCCGAGGCATATTCGATCTTTTTCATCGCGCCGGCTTTGATCACGGCGCTGTCGGTGTGGGTGCTGAAGGAGCACGTGGGCCGCGGGCAGTGGGTGGCGATTGGCGTCGGCCTGCTGGGCGTGCTGGTGGTGCTGCGCCCCGAAGGCACCGGCTTCCTGTCGCTGGGCGGGCTGGCGATTCTGGTGGCAGCTGCCTGCTACGCCGTGTCGGCCATCAGCGCGCGCGTGCTGGCGCGCACCGACAGCACCGAGGCGATGATGTTCTGGCTGCTGACGCTGATGTCGGTTGGCGCAGTAACGCTGGCGTGGCATATCTGGGTGCCTGTGCGTGCCGAACATGGCTCGATCTTGATGGTGCTGGCGCTGTCAGGCTTCTTCGGGCAGTTGGCGATTACCAAGGCCTTCAGCACCGGCAAGGCGTCAATCGTGGCGCCGTTCGAGTACACGGCGCTGGCCTGGGGCGTGGCGATAGACTGGCTGCTGTGGCAGGCGCTGCCGGATCGCTATACCTTGCTTGGCGCGGCGATCATTATCGCCAGCGGCATCTACCTGGTGCGGCGCGAGGCCGTGCATGTGGAAAGTGAGCATCCCTAGCATTTCTTTGCCGGTCAGCATTCCACGCCGCAACTGGATATAATCGTGCCATGTTAAAACAACGCACCATCAAACAACAGGTCCGCACCATCGGTGTCGGTTTGCACTCCGGCACCAAGGTCGAGCTGATCCTGCGTCCTGCCGCGATCGACACGGGCATCGTGTTTCGCCGCATCGACCTCGATCCCATCGTCGAGTTTCCCGCCAGCGCCATGGCCGTGGGCGACACGCGCATGGCTTCCGTGCTGATCAAGGATGGCGCCAGGGTTTCTACCGTGGAACATCTGATGTCGGCCGCGGCCGGCCTGGGCGTGGACAATATGATTATCGACGTGAATGCGGAAGAAATTCCCATCATGGACGGTTCCGCCTCGTCCTTCGTCTACCTGCTGCAGCAGGCTGGCGTGGAAGAGCAGCAGGCGGCGAAGAAATTCATCAAGGTCATCAAGCCCGTGGAAGTGCGTCACGGCAAGGGCGACGCGGAGAAATGGGCGCGTTTGTCGCCGTACGACGGCTTCAAGCTCGATTTTTTCATTGAATTCAACCATCCGGCCGTCGATGGCACGATGCAGCGCGCCTCGGTCGATTTCGGCGACGTGTCGTACGTGCACGACGTGGCCCGCGCACGCACCTTCGGTTTCATGCAGGATGTGGAAAGCTTGCGCGGCATGGGCCTGGCCCGTGGCGGTTCGCTGGAAAACGCCATCGTCATGGACGAGTACCGCATCCTGAATGCGGACGGCTTGCGCTATGAAGACGAGTTCGTGCGCCACAAGATCCTCGACGCCATCGGCGACCTGTATCTGGTGGGCCACCCCTTGCTGGCGTACTACACGGCGCACAAGTCGGGCCACGCGCTGAACAACCAGCTGCTGCTGGCGCTGCTGGAACAGCCGGAAGCGTATGAAATCGTCTCGTTCGCCACGAACGAGGCGGCGCCGCAATCCTACTTGCGCCAGATGGAGCGCGAGTGGTCGCTGACGTAGGTCGGATTAGCGGGGCGACGCCCCGCGTAATCCGACAACCATGTTGGCACTGATCGTGGTGTTGTCGGATTACGGCCCGAAGGGCCTAATCTGACCTACGCGATATGCGTTAATTTAGCGCCGTTATTCTCAGTCCTTTGGTTCGCGGTGGTGGCGGACCATGTTGCGCAGCGCCGCGATCAATTGCTCGTTCTGTTTCGACGCGGGCAGGGCTGTGCTCAGCTCTTCCAGGGCCGACATGGCTTTTTCCGGCAAGACCAGCGCCCGCGTATGCACGATGGGTGCGATGCTCTTGATGACTTGCACTTTCAGCTTGATGCCTGAAATCTGCCAGCCCTTTCTTTCCAGTTCCCCTTGCAACTTCGGCAATTGCTGCTTGAGCTTGGCCGCCAGCGCCGCGTTCGGCGTGGCCAGCACCAGTTGACCGCCTTCGAATTGCAGGATGTCGCAATGCTCGAACATGGCCGGCAAGGCCTTGGCGCAATCTTTTTGCAGGGCGGCCAGGCGTGTGACGGTGGGCATCAGGGAGGCCATCGTGGCGTTGCCGCGCAGAAAATCGGTTGCCCCTGTCGCGGCCGGGCCGGAACGGGCGAAGCCGTAGCCGCGGCGCGGTGCCGGAGAATAAGTGGGAGTTCGCATGGCCGAAACATAGCACACTCGCCCGCGCATGACGAGTGCGGCGGCGGGTGCGGCGTGGGTGGGCGGGCCGTATTGCCTTACAGTATGGAAAATGTCCGCAATTTCTGCCATTTGTTTGTCATTAAGCTATTGTTATATGGCGCATTACCCCAACCATGTCGGGAACGCATGATAAAATCATCGTCTTTTGCCATAGTCGAACTCCGTGCGGTGACGCGATTACTCCCTCGTTGTTCCCTACCGAGCTTTTTTTAACGGCGTTTTTTCAAGAATTCAAGCATGTCATTACTGACCCAGATTTTCGGTAGCCGCAACCAGCGGCTGCTCAAGCAATACCAAAAAACGGTACGCGAGATCAATGCGCTCGAGCCGGCCATCGAAAAGCTGTCGGATGCCGAGCTGCAAGCGAAGACGCCTGCCTTCAAGGAACGCATCGCCGCTGGCGAATCGCTCGATGCCTTGTTGCCGGAAGCATTTGCCGTCTGCCGCGAGGCCAGCAAGCGCGTCCTGCGCATGCGCCATTTCGATGTGCAGATGATCGGCGGCATGGTCTTGCATTTCGGTAAGATCGCGGAGATGGGCACGGGCGAGGGCAAGACCCTGATGGCAACTTTGCCAGCCTACCTGAATGCCTTGTCGGGCAAGGGCGTGCATATCGTCACCGTCAATGATTACCTGGCGCAGCGCGATGCCGAGACCATGGGCCGCCTGTATGCATGGCTGGGCCTGTCGACTGGCGTGAACATGTCGCAGATGGAGCACAGCGCCAAGCAGCAGGCGTACAACTCCGACATCACGTATGGCACCAACAATGAATTCGGTTTCGATTTCTTGCGCGACAACATGGTCTACGAAGCGCGCGAACGCGTGCAGCGCAGCCTGAACTTCGGCATCGTCGATGAAGTCGACTCGATCCTGATCGATGAAGCGCGTACGCCGCTGATCATTTCGGGCCAGGCCGAAAACCATACCGACCTGTATCACAAGATTAATGAAGTGCCTGCGCGCCTGACCTTGCAGATCGGCGAAGAAACGCCGGACGGCAAGGGCAAGGTTGACGTGCCGGGCGACTACACCAAGGATGAAAAAGCGCACCAGGTGCTGCTGACGGAAGCCGGCCATGAAAAGGCCGAAGGCATCCTGATGGAAATGGGCCTGCTGCCGGAAGGCGCTTCGCTGTACGATTCGGCCAACATCACCCTCGTGCACCACCTGTATGCGGCCCTGCGCGCACATGCGCTGTACTTCAAGGATCAGCACTATGTGGTGCAGAACAATGAAGTGGTGATCGTCGATGAATTCACTGGCCGTCTGATGACGGGCCGCCGCTGGTCCGATGGCTTGCACCAGGCCGTCGAAGCGAAAGAAGGCGTCAAGATCCAGAACGAGAACCAGACCCTGGCCTCGATCACCTTCCAGAACTACTTCCGCATGTACGCCAAGCTGGCCGGCATGACCGGTACGGCCGATACCGAAGCATATGAATTCCAGGAAATCTACGGCCTGGAAACGGTCGTGATCCCGCAAAACCGTCCGCTGCAGCGCAAGGACCGCCAGGATCAGGTCTACAAATCGTCGGCGGAAAAATACAACGCGATGTTGAACGACATCCGCGACTGCTACGAGCGCGGCCAGCCCGTGCTGGTCGGTACGACCTCGATCGAAAACTCGGAACTGCTGTCGGGCATCCTGACCAAGGCCGGTTTGCCGCACAACGTGCTGAACGCGAAGCAGCATGCCCGCGAAGCGGAAATTATCGCCCAGGCAGGCCGTCCGAAAGCCATCACCATCGCCACCAACATGGCCGGTCGCGGTACGGACATCGTGTTGGGCGGTAACGTCGAAAACCAGATCAAGTTCATCGAAGCCAATGCTGAACTGAGCGACGCCGACAAGGCAGCCCAGTCGCAGACCTTGCGCGATGAATGGCAATCGCTGCACGACCACGTGGTCAATGCGGGCGGCTTGCACATCATCGGCACCGAGCGCCACGAATCGCGCCGCGTCGACAATCAGCTGCGTGGCCGTGCCGGCCGCCAGGGTGATCCGGGTTCGTCGCGTTTCTACCTGTCGCTCGACGACGCGCTGCTGCGCATCTTCGCCGGCGACCGCGTGCGCGCCGTGATGGACCGCCTGAAAATGCCGGAAGGCGAACCGATCGAGGCAGGCATCGTCTCGCGTTCGATCGAATCGGCCCAGCGCAAGGTCGAAGCGCGTAACTTCGACATCCGCAAGCAATTGCTGGAATACGATGACGTCGCCAACGACCAGCGCAAGGTCATCTACCAGCAGCGTAACGAGCTGCTGGAAACGACCGATATCTCGGACATGATCGCTTCCCTGCGCCATGGCGTGTTCACCGACCTGGTGCACGAGTACGTGCCGCATGAATCGGTGGAAGAGCAGTGGGATATCAAGGGCCTGGAAAACACCCTGGCCGGCGAATGGCAGCTCGACTTGCCGCTGCAGCAAATGCTGGAAGCCGATGCGACCCTGACGGACGAAGAGATCCTGGACAAAGTGCTGGCCGCGGCCGACGCCGTGTACCAGTCGAAGATCGACATCGTCGGCAAGGAATCGTTTGGCGGCTTCGAACGCAATGTCATGCTGCAAAGCGTGGACAGCCACTGGCGCGAACACCTGGCGGCGCTCGATCACCTGCGCCAGGGTATTCATCTGCGCGGTTATGCGCAGAAGAACCCGAAACAGGAATACAAGCGTGAAGCGTTTGAACTGTTTGGCCAGATGCTCGACATGATCAAGAACGACGTCACGAAACACGTGATGACGGTGCGCATCCAGTCGCGTGAAGAAGTCGATGCGGCCGAACAGGCGATGCAGCAGTCGCACGTGGAAAACGTGCATTACCAGCACGCTGAATTCGACCCGAACGCGGCGCCGGAAGAACTGCTGGCGCCTGTGGCCGGCGGCAACATGGACAACGTCGACGACATGAGCGTGAGCATGGGCGTCAAAGTGGGCCGTAACGACCCATGCCCTTGCGGCAGCGGCAAGAAGTACAAAGCTTGTCATGGAAAATTGGCGTAAAGCCGGTTTGACAGCTTGAGCAAAAACGGAGACCGCGGTCTCCGTTTTTTTATGCCGTTTCAATTGACGCGCGCGCATCTGTCGGCACGCATGTTCACCGGCGCCGCGAAGGCGCTACAATAGCGCTTCCATTTTCCCTCGCAGAAGAACTCACCATGGCCGTCAATTCTCCCAAGCCCGTCGCCGCCGACTTGAAAGCCGTCGCCGGCATTGAAATCGGTGTTGCCGAAGCCGGCATCAAGAAACCCAATCGCAAGGATTTGCTGGTATTGAAACTGGCGCCGACGGCCACCGTGGCCGGCGTGTTCACCTTGAACCGCTTTTGCGCCGCGCCCGTGCAAATTTCGAAAGCCAACCTGGCGGCAGTGACGGCCGGCGCCGCGCCGATCCGCGCGCTGCTGGTCAATACGGGCAACGCGAATGCGGGCACGGGCGAATCGGGCCTGGCCGACGCGCAGGCCAGCTGCGCCGCGCTGGCCGAGCTGCTGGGCTGCACGCCGCAGCAAATCCTGCCGTTTTCCACCGGCGTGATCCTGGAACCCTTGCCCGTGCAGCGCCTGGTCGCCGGCTTGCCGCAAGCCGTGGCCGCGCTGACGTCGGACAACTGGTTCTCGGCCGCCGAAGCCATCATGACCACCGACACGCAGCCGAAAGCCGGTTCGCGCACGGTCGCCATCGGCGGCCACGCGGTGACCCTGACGGGCATCAGCAAGGGCGCCGGCATGATCAAGCCGAACATGGCCACCATGCTCGGTTTCCTCGCTTTTGACGCTACCGTGGCGCAACCGGTGCTGGACCAGCTGGTGAAGCAGGCGGCCGACAAATCGTTCAACTGCATCACCATCGACGGCGACACCTCCACCAATGACTCGTTCATGCTGGTGGCCACCGGCGCCGGCAGCCTGGTCATCGATTCCATCGATTCGCCGCACTATGCGGCACTGGCGGCGGCCGTCACCGAACTGTCTACTTTTCTCGCACAAGCCATCGTGCGCGACGGCGAAGGCGCGACCAAGTTCATGACGGTCACGGTGGAAGACGGCCGCAACGTGGAAGAATGCCGCAAGATCGCCTATTCCATCGCCCATTCGCCGCTGGTGAAGACGGCTTTCTTTGCCTCCGACCCGAACCTGGGCCGCATCCTGGCCGCCATCGGCTACGCAGGTGTGGACGACCTCGACGTGGGCCAATTGAACCTGTACCTGGACGACGTGTGGGTGGCCAAGAATGGCGGCCGCAACCCGGACTACCAGGAACAGGATGGCCAGCGCGTGATGCAGCAAAGCGAAATCACCATCCGGGTGAAACTGGCGCGCGGCGATGCCACGGCCACCTTGTGGACGTGCGACCTGTCGCATGACTACGTGTCGATCAACGCCGACTACCGCTCATGACCAGTCTCGATCAATTCCTGATCCGCGCCGAGCGGGTGCTGGCGCGGCTCGAGTCGATCTTGCCGCCGGCCTTGCCGGCTACCGACTGGAACAGCTTTGCCTTCCGCTGGCGCCGGCGCCAGGGCGCGCTGCCTTATTTGCAGGCCGTGGCGCATGTCTCGTCCATTGCTCTGGATGACTTGCACAATATCGGCATGCAAAAAGCGCAGATCGAGCAGAACACGCGCCAGTTCGTCAGTAACCGTCCAGCCAACAACGTGCTGCTGACGGGCGCGCGCGGCACGGGCAAGTCGTCGCTGATCAAGGCTTGTCTGAACCAGTTCGCCGACCAGGGCTTGCGCCTGATCGAAGTCGACAAGGCCGATCTGGCCGACCTGCCCGACATCGTTGACCTGGTGGCGGCGCGCCCCGAGCGTTTCATCATCTTTTGCGACGACCTGTCGTTTGAAGAGGGCGAGAGCGGCTACAAGGCGCTGAAAGTGGCGCTCGACGGCAGCATCGCCGCGCAATCGGACAATGTGCTGATCTACGCCACCTCGAACCGCCGTCACCTGATGCCGGAACGCATGTCGGACAACAGCAGCTACAAGACGGACGACGATGGCGATCTGCATCCGGGTGAGACGGTGGAAGAGAAAATCTCGCTGTCCGAGCGCTTCGGCCTGTGGCTTTCGTTCTACCCGTTCAAGCAGGATGATTACCTCGATATCGCGGCGCACTGGCTCGCTTCGTTCGGCTGCACCCAGGAACAGATCGCGCAAGCGCGCGGCGACGCCCTGCGCTGGGCCTTGCAGCGCGGTTCCCGTTCGGGCCGTGTCGCGTGGCAATTCGCGCGCGACTATGCGGGGAAACTTCCTGCGGGAAAGTTGCCGCAATGAGCGACGTGAAAATCAAACCGGTGGACGTCGCCGTCGGCATCCTGATGAAGCCGAATGGCGACGTGCTGCTGGGCCAGCGCCCGGCCGGCAAGCCGTATGACGGCTATTGGGAATTTCCTGGCGGTAAAGTCGAAGCGGGCGAAGCCATTTTTGATGCCTTGAAACGCGAGTTTGTCGAGGAGCTGGGGCTGCATATCGACAGTGCCGAAGCCTGGTGCGGCGTCGAATATGTGTATCCGCACGCCCATGTGCGCCTGCATTTCTACATCAGCCGCGAATGGCGGGGCGAGCCGCAAAGCCTGGAAGGGCAGGCGTTCGCCTGGCAGGGCACGGTCGGCGTGGAACCCCTGCTGCCGGCCACCATTCCCCTGCTGGAATGGTTGGATGAGGTACGCCGGGAATCCCTCGTGCCCGCCTGATCCCCACACTTGTGCCAGCGGGCAGCAGCATGCTGCGTGCTGGCGCAAGCTTTCCTCTTACTTTCCTTGTATCGCGCGCGCTTTGCGCTACAGTGCTTCCATCACGCACCGGGGAGTCTCGCATGCCGCTGACACTGACCTTTACCGATACCGATGAATTGCTGATCGCCGCCTTGCACAAGCGTGCCCGCGCGCATGGGCGCAGCATCGAGGACGAGCACCGCGACATCCTGCGCAGCGCCTTGCGTCCCCTGCCGAAGCGCCCGCTCGACGATATTTTGCGCAGCATGCCCGACGTGGGGCTGGATGCGGATTTCGAGCGCCGCTCCTGAATCGCCACGCTGATGCCCGGCTATCTGCTCGATGCCGATGTGATCGTTGCTGCGCGCAAGGGCAGCGCCGTGCCGGCGGGCGTGGCCGGTTTTTTCGAGCGGGTGGCGCCGGAGATGCGCTATGTGCCGGTGCAGGTGATCGCGCAATTGCGCGCAGGGATACAGTGCAGCTGGCGGCGCGAGGCGGCGCTGGAAGCACTGGCGCTGGAAGGCTGGCTGGAAGCCGTGCTGGCGGAATATGCGCCGCGGCTGCTGGAATTCGACCTCGATTGCGCGCTCGTGTGCGCGCGCCTGCATGGCCGTGGCCACGCGCACGGCGTCGATAGGCAGATCGCGGCGATGGGCATCGCCTATGGCTTGACGGTGGTTAGCGGCAGGCTCGACAGTTTCGCGGCGCAGGGACTGCGCCTGGAAAATCCGTTTATTTGAGGCTTATGGTGGCTTATTAGGGCTTACTGCGGCTTGTTGTCTTCGTCCGCGAGGGGATCTTCAAACGGGTCGGCGGCGGGGATCGTGTATTTCTCTTCGGCCCAGGCACCCAGGTCGATCTGCTTGCAGCGTTCCGAGCAGAAGGGGCGGAATTTGTTGGCTTCAGTCCATTCGACTTTGGCGGCACAGGTAGGGCAGTTAACGACGGTCATGATGGGGCAAATAAGTAACAGTTAAAAATTACAGAGCGTGAGCTCGAACGGGACATCTTCTTCCAGCGGCTTGGGTTTCAAGTCGCCGCCCTGGGTGGTGAAGCGTACCCACAGCATGTATTTGTTGGCGGAAATTTCCGGGATGGCGCCGCTGTTTTCATCCAGGCTCAGGCGCAGCATCTGGTACACCTTGCCTTGCAGCATTTGCTGGTAGCTGCCGCCATTGGCGATCAGTTTAACGGGTCCGCCGGAATCGCGCAGCAGGCGCAATACGAGGGCCAGCGCATCGAACAGCGGTGCCAGCGGGGCGAACCACGCGTGGATATCGGTCAGGCGCTGTTCCGAGCTGCGTTTTTGCCAGGCAAAATACGACGGCAAGTCGAATTCGCAGGCGCCGCCCGGAATGATGGTGCGGCCGCGGATGCTCATCAGCCATTCATTGTCGCGGATATTCTGTCCCGTCTTTCCCTGCGCCGCCACCAGGGCGCCGCTGACACTGTCGAGTTCAGCGAGGATGGCATCGAGGGTTTCCGGTTCCACATTCGGATTGCTGCGGTAGCCGAGCAGGCTTTGGCGCTGGCGTTCGAGTTCCTGCAGCAGGTCGGACTTCAGGTCGGCGCGGCCGGCCACTTCGAGCATATCGAAAATAGTTGCCAAGGCAACATGGTGCTGCATTGCATGTTCTTGCTGGATGAAGAACTTGAATTTGTCGTACAGGTCTTCCAGCCGCAACAAGGTACGTATGCGTTCGTTGAAAGGGTATTCGTAGACAATCAAAATAATTCCCTTAAGTAAGGACCTGCAAACAATCCCGTGATTTTGAACCAAGCGTCGACAAATTACAAACGTTGCGGGGCCATTCCGGCCATTCTTTTTGAAAATGCCAGATATAAATCGTGCAACTGGGCAATCTGCGGTTCCAGGGACGCCAAATCGCCATTGTTGTCGATCACATCGTCCGCTGCCGCCAGGCGCATGGCGCGCGTTGCCTGCGTGGCCATGATGGCTTTGACTTGTTCTTCCGATAAGCCATTGCGCGCCATCACGCGCGACACTTGCAGGCTTTCCAGGCAATCGATGACCAGCACCCGGTTGACCCGCTCCACCCAGCCGCCGGACTCGACCAGCAGGGGCACGGCAAAGATCACGTAGCTGCCCGTCGCTGCTTCGGCCGCCGCCAGGGTGGCCTGGCGGATGCGCGGGTGCAGGATGGCTTCCAGTCTGGCCTTGGCGGCGGCGTCGGAAAACACGAGGTTGCGCATTTTGGTACGGTCGAGGGCGCCGCGCGCGTCCGCATAGTCGGCGCCGAATTCCGCCACCAGGGCCGGCATGGCCGCACCGTTTGGCGCCGTCAGGCTGTGCGCGATCTGGTCGGTGTCGACGATGGAAGCGCCGCGCGCGGCGAACATGTCGGCCACCGTGCTTTTGCCGCAACCGATGCCGCCCGTGAGACCGACGCTGAAATAGTTTTGTATGTGCATGTATGTTTCCAAAGGAAGGCCATCAGCCGGCCAGGCCCAGCGTCAGTTGTGACATGGGCGTGCGGTACAGCAGGGCGATGAAACCCGCGGCGGCCAGGTAGGGGCCGAACGGAATCGGCTTGTCGCGCCCGCGCTTGGCAAACACGATCAGGCCGATGCCGACCACGGCGCCCACCAGCGACGACAACAGGATGATCGTCGGCAGCATGGTCCAGCCCAGCCACGCACCGAGCGCCGCCAGCAATTTGAAGTCACCATAGCCCATTCCCTCCTTGCCTGTCGCCAGTTTGAAGGCCCAGTACACGCCCCACAGGGCCAGGTAGCCGGCGGCCGCGCCGATGACGGCCTCTTGCAGCGGCACGAAAGTGCCGTTGATATTGACCAGCAGTCCCGCCCACAGCAGGGGGAAGGTGAGGTCGTCCGGCAGCATTTGCGTATCGGCATCGATGAAGGTCATGGCGATCAGCAGCCAGGCAAACACGAGTGTGGCAAGACCGGTCCAGCCGCTGCCGAAGTGCCAGATCAACAGGGCCGACAGGGCGCCCGTCAGCACTTCCACCATCGGGTAGCGCACGGAGATGGGCGCCTTGCAGGCGCTGCACTTGCCGCGCAGCAGCAGGTAACTGAGGACGGGGATGTTTTCCATGGCCGTGATGCGGTGGCCGCAAGCGGTGCAGTTCGAATGAGGCAGCATCAGGTTGTAGCGGTCCGTGTGCGGCAAGGGCAAGCCGCTTTCTTCCGCCACGTAATTATCGGATTCGCGCTGCATCATTTTCGGCACGCGGTGGATCACCACGTTCAGGAAACTGCCGACGATCAGGCCGAACAGGGCGGCGGCGAGGGCGACGGGCAGATTGCCGGGCGCGGCGAACAGCAGGGTATCTTGCAGCATGGTGGACTAGTCTGAGGTGATGAGTGTTGCCGCGCAAACATTGCCTGGCACTGCCGCAGTGTAAAACATCTGCCGATGCCTGGGGACGTTTTGCGCAGGGTGTATGGTCAAATCACCGCCCCCAGCTTGAAAATCGGCAAATACAGAGCGATCACGAGGGAACCGACGAGCACGCCCAGCACGACCATCAGCGCCGGCTCCAGCAGCGTGGAAAGGGTGGCCACGGTGGCGTCGATGTCGGCCTCGATGATGTCGGCCGCGCGCGACAGCATGGCGTCGAGCGCGCCCGATTCCTCACCGATCAGGGCCAGCTGCGTCAGCAGCGGGGGAAACACGGCGCTGTGTTCCATGGCCAGGGCCAGGCTGCCGCCGGCGCGGATTTCGCGTTCGATGCGCGTCGTCGCTTCCTGGTACAGCGGGTGGCCGGAGGCGGCGCCCACCAGGCCGAGCGAGTCAAGCAGCGGCACGCCGGCGGCGAACATGGCCGCCAGGGTGCGTGTCCAGCGGGCGATTGCCGCCTTGCGCAAGAGCGGACCGAAGACGGGCAGGCGCAGCGCCCGCAGTTGCGTGTTGCGCCGTAAATCGGGCCAGCGGCGCCAGGCCAGCGGCGCCAGGCCAGGTGCAGCAGCAGGCAAGCGAGCAGCAGCGCCGCCAGCAAGGCCAGCCAGTAGCGGACAACAAAGGCGGACACGCCCATGACGAGCAGGGTAGGCAATGGCAACGGTGCGCCGAAACTGTCGAAAACCTGGCGGAAAGCGGGCACGACCACGCTCATGATGATGGCCGTGACGACGATGGCGACGAGCACGATGACGAGCGGATACATCAGCGCGCCGCGCACCTGCCGCCGCAGAGTGATGGCTTTTTCCTGGTGCGTGGCCAGGCGCGCCAGCAATTCCTGCACGATGCCCGCCTGTTCGCCGGCCGCCAGCAGGTTGCAATACAGTTCGTCAAACAGCAAGGGGAACTGGCGGAACGCCTGCTGCAGGCTGCTGCCCGCTTCGATGTCGTGGCGCAAGTCGCGCATCAGCTCGGTGACGGCCGGTTTGGCGTGGCCCTTGCCGGCGATGTCGAAGGCGTGCAGCAGCGGCACGCCGGCCGCCATCATGGTCGACAACTGGCGCGTGAACAGGGCGATATCCTTGCGCGTGATGGTTTTGCCGGGCGCGCTGCGCGCAGCCTGCACCCGCTTCGCGAGGATGCCCTGGCGTCGTAGCGCGGCCTTGGCAGCGCTGGCGTCGGCGGCGCGCAAGACGCCATCGACCGCCTTGCCATGGCGGTCCGTGCCCTTCCACGCAAAGCGCCGCTCGGCCGCCATGTGCACCTCCTGCCGTCACGGTAGCAGTGGCAGGCCAAAGCGCCAGCGGCGCTGGCGGCAAGCTTGATGTGGCTCAGCCTTTCGTGGTTTGCACTTCCGTCTGGACAACGGCCTGGGCTTTCACGTCGGCCGCATCGTCCTCGTCGCTGTCCGTGCCCTTGCTGATGCTTTCGCCATCGTCGCGGCGCAAGGTCCAGAAGGTCAGCGAAGACAGCACCGTCAGCGCGGCAAGGGTCAGGAAAGTATGGTGCAGTGCCGTGCTGAGCATGGCGCGGTCCGACTGCGGCATGTCGCCCAGGTACCAGCCCGTGATCAGCGAACCGAAGGCGAGGCCAAAGCTCATCGACAGTTGCTGCATCGAACTGGCGATGGTGCTGGCCATGCTCGAATCGCTCTTGTCGACGTCGGCATACGCGATGGTGTTCATGCTGGAAAACTGCAGCGAATTGAAAAAGCCCATGCACAGGCTGATGGCGACGATCACGTACAGGGGCGTGCCCACGCTTACCTGTGAAAACATGGCGATGGTGACGCCGATCAGCACGGTGTTGACGATCAGTACCTGGCGGTAGCCGAAGCGTGCCAGCACGCGCGCGGAAATGAATTTCATGCCCATGGCGGCCGCGGCCGACGGCATCATCAGCAAGCCGGATTGCCAGGCGGGCAAGCCCAGGCCCAGCTGGTACAGCAGCGGCAAGAGGAAGGGCAGGCCGCCCACGCCCAGGCGCGTGACGAAGCCGCCCACGACGGAGACGCGGAAGGTGCGGATCTTGAACAGGGTCAGGCGCAGCAGCGGGTGCAGCACTTCGCTCGAATGCCAGGCATACGCGGCCAGCAGGCTGATGGAAATGAACAGCAGCACGGCAAACGAGGTGCCGTCGATGCGGTGCTCGCCAAAGATTTCCAGCAGCCATGACAGCAGCGCGATGCCCGTGCCGAACAGCACCAGGCCGATCAGGTCCAGCGGACGGGGCTTGTCGCCGTAATAATCGGGCATGTAGCGGTGCGCCAGGTACAGCGCCACCAAGCCGACAGGCACGTTGACGAAGAAAATCTCGCGCCACGACAGCCAGTGCACGATCAGCCCGCCCACCGTGGGTCCCAGCAGGGGACCGATCAGGGCGGGGATGATGACGAAATTCATGGCCGCCAGCAATTGCGACTTGGGAAAGGTGCGGATGATGGTGAGCCTGCCCACCGGCATCATCATGGCCGCGCCCACCCCTTGCAGCAGGCGCGCGGCCACCAGCATGGGCGCATTCACGGACAGGCCGCACAGGATGGAGGCGAGGGTAAAGATGGCAACGGCGGCGGAAAACACGCGCCGCGTGCCGAAGCGGTCGGCCATCCAGCCGCTGATGGGAATGCACACGGCCAGGCTCAGGATGTAGCTGGTGACGACGGCCTTCAGGCTCAGCGGCGTCACGTTGAGGCTGGCAGCCATGGCGGGGATGGCGGTGTTGACGATGGTGGAGTCGAGTTGCTCCATGAACAGGGCGGTGGCGACCACCCAGGGAAGGTAGCTTTTAATCGGGGAACTGGTCATGGATGCGAGCCTGAGGAGGAAAAACGGAGCCGACAGTACGACGAATTGTCACATAAATGGCGCAGGCGTGCCGTCCGTGCCCTCTGCTTGGCCATAATTGCTATGTTGACATGCCTCTTGCCGCGCAGCACAATGCCGCCATTCCTGGATGAAAACGGACTCGGTACGATGAGAGAATTGAATCACCTGATCCTGAATCTGTATGGCAGTGCGCAGGAATGCACGACGGGCGAGTTCCAGGGACAGGCGCTCGACATGCTGAGGCAGGCGCTTTCCTTCGATTCCGCCGCCATCATCGCCGCCTCTTTTTCTCCTGACATGGCGATTTCGTTGCACAGCCTGCACATGTATCAGCAACCGATAGAGAAACTGGCGGACCGCAAGGCGCTCGTCAGCCCGGACACGATCCTGGCCGATGCCTGCCGTTCGCGCGGCCGCTGCGTGACGATGGCGTCGGCAGAGATCGATCGGCGCTACCTGGACTTGCATGCCTACTGCAGGAAGTATGCGATTGCCCACAGCATGGTGCTGATCTCACCGGCCACCCACCATGCCAACCTGGACTTGATTGCCTTGTGGCGGGCAGGGCCGGAACGCGCCTATTCCGCTACTGAGATTGAACTGGGCAACCTGTTGTTGCCGCACCTGACCCAGGCGCAGGCGATCAACAGCCGTTTGTTCCTGGCAACGGATACGCAGCCGTCACCCGGCAGTGTCCGCTTGCTGGCCAGCCTGAACGGCTGCCTGCAATATATGGAGCCGATTGCCGCCGACATGCTGCAGCGGGAGTGGCCCGAATGGGACCCGCCCATGTTGCCGGCGGACTTTGTTACAGAATTGCGGCGCCCTGGCCTCGGCCGCTACACGGGCAAAACCCTGGTGGCGCAAGTGACGGAACTGGGCGGCTACCTGTATATCCAACTGGCGCAGCGCCCGGCGGGGCGGTCGCTGACCGGCGTCGAAAGCGCTGTGGCGCGCCTGGCGGCCACCGGCCTCAGTTACAAGGATATTGCCCGGCAACAAGGGGTATCGCCGGCCACCGTCAGGAATCAGTTGCACAGCGTATATGCCAAGCTCGATGTCGGCAACAAGACGGCGCTGGCGGCGGCGCTGACTGTGCTGACCGAGATGTTGCCGTAGAAAGTCCATAGAACAATTGTCCTATAGTAATAACTTCCAGCCGGATCTAGCATGAGCGTTGTCGTTGCGAGTCCTGTGTCATTCGCAATTTGTCCCGCAATCCTGGAAGGTCACTGATGAAGAATGCAATTTCGATCGTTTTGTTTGGCGCGGCCCTGTCCGCATGCGGTGGCGGCAGCGATGGCGGCACGCCGGAAGCACCCGTCACGCCGCCCGTCGTGGTCACGCCTCCCGTCGTTCCCGTCGACAGCGTGACGGTGGCATCGGAAGCCGTGGCCAAGCAGGCTGGCCTGAGCGTCATCGCCGGCGCCAGCGCCGATGAAAGCGTGTATGACGTGGCCGCCGATATCGGCGACACGTGGCGCATCACGTTCGACAGCGCCAAAAAAACCTTCAACGTCAAGGTGCTGTCGACGCAGTTCGGCCTGGTCGACCGCAGCGGCACGTTCAGCGCCACCACCACCGGCAATATCACGACCTATGCCGGCACCGACCTGAGCCTGAGTGTCGACGCGCGCACGCGCTTGCTGACAGGGACTGTGAAACTGGGCAACATGAATTCCAATGTCAGCGGCAGCGGCTATGCCGCCACGGACGTGGCCAAGCTGGCCGGCAGCTATATCTTCTTGGGCGCCATGCGCAATGCCTCGAACGGCGGCGACCGTTTCAATCCGAAAGGCAGTCTCAAGGTGGCGGCCGATGGCAGCGCGCAACTGTGCAATGGCGGCGTGTTCAATGCGCAAGGCGTGTGTTCCGCGGTATCGCCGCAGCTGGAAGCGGAAAACGCCAGCCTGACCCTGGTCAAGGATGCGAAGAATGGCTTGCTCGTCGCCCGCCAGGGTGACCAGGACTTCGGCATCGTGCACGTGCACGCTGGCGACCGTGGGCTGGCGCTGTTCATCGACCGCTACAGCCGCAACCAGCAGAACGTGCTGCGCGTGGGCACCATCGTGGCGGCCAAACAGCAAAAGATCGGCACCGAAATCGCCGGCAGTTATGCTTGCGCTGCGCCGGGCATCAGCGCGAAGATCGTGGTGGCAGGCAGCACCGCCACCATCACCAACAACACCGCTGGCAAGACGCACGCCGAAACCATCACCGTCAACAAGCTGGGCCTGGGCGCGCAGGCCGTCGATTTCGATGGCATCGCCGTGTTCAAGGACCCCGCCGACGTGCCGGCGGATTATTCGATGTTCATGCCGGTGTCGTCGAGCATGGCGGTCGAATTCTCGACCGACCGCTCGTATATGGGCACGTGCCTGAAAAATTAAGGGGTGCTGCCACGTTCCTGTGTGAGTAGGTCGGGTTAGCCGGTACGGCGTAACCCGACACCGCCATCAGCGTGGCAGCCGTTCCAGCGCATCCATCAACGGCATCGCCGCGTCGGCAATCCGCTCCAGGCTGGCCTCGCGCAGGGCGGCCGTGTCCACCGTGTGGCCGGAGTCCAGCCCGGCCCAGCGCAGTAGCGCCGAACACGCGGCGGGCGTATCGAACATGCCGTGCAAATAGCTGCCGAGGATTTGGCCGTCACCCGACACTGCGCCTTCCGGCCTCCCATCGATGACAAAGGCCGGCTGCGCCAGCGCCGCGCCATGCGAGACGCCCATGTGGATTTCATAGCCTGCGACGGGCACATCGGCCGCGCCGGCAAACGCGCAGCGGCCGCTCACCTGTTCCAGGCGTTTTTCGCTTGTCAGTTCCGTCACCATGTCCAGCAATCCCAGCGCCGTTGACTCTCCCGCCGCGCCTTCCACGCCCAGCGGATCGCGCACGCTTTGCCCCAGCATCTGGAAGCCGCCGCAGATGCCGAGCACCTTGCCGCCGTAGCGCAGGTGTTTGGCCAGGTAGGCGGGCCAGCCTTGCTGCTGCAGCCAGGCCAGGTCGCCACGCGTGTTTTTACTGCCAGGCAGGATCACCAGGTCGGCCGCTGGAATCGGCTGCCCTTGCTGGATGAATTGCAGGTCGACCTCGGGGTGGGCGCGCAGCGCGTCGAAGTCCGTATGGTTGCTGATGCGCGGCAGTTGCGGCACCACCACCTTGAAGGCGCCCCGTTCGGCCTGCATCGCTTCGACGGCGTCTTCCGCGTCGAGAAACAGGCCGTGCAGATAGGGCAGCACGGCCAGCACGGGTTTGCCAGTCTGCTGCTCGAGCCACTCGATGCCCGGCTGCAGCAGCGAGATATCGCCGCGGAAGCGGTTGATGACGAAGCCGGCGATACGCGCCCGCTCGCTGTCGGACAAACACGCCAGGGTGCCGATGATGTGCGCGAAGACGCCGCCACGGTCGATGTCGGCCACTAAAATAACGGGGCAGTCGACGGCTTCGGCGAAGCCCATGTTGGCGATGTCGCGCGCGCGCAGGTTCACTTCTGCCGGGCTGCCCGCGCCTTCGACGACGACGGCGTCGTACTGCTGGCGCAAGCGCGCGTATGATTCCAGTACGGCGCCCATGGCGATGGTTTTATATTGCTGGTAGTCGCGTGCATCCATCTCGGCGCGCACCTTGCCATGGATGATCACTTGCGCCCCCGTGTTCGATGACGGTTTCAAGAGCACCGGATTCATGTCCGTGTGCGGCGCGATGCCGCAGGCCAGCGCTTGCAGGGCTTGCGCGCGGCCGATCTCGCCGCCATCGCTCGTCACGGCGCTATTCAAGGCCATGTTTTGCGGCTTGAACGGCGCTACGGTTACGCCACGGCGCTTCAATAATCGGCACAGGGCTGCGACGACGGTGCTCTTGCCCGCGTCGGACGTCGTGCCTTGCACCATCAGGGCGGGAAAGGGACTCTTCATGTTTGCTGCTCTTGCCAGGCTGCGATGATGTCGCTGATCTGGCGCAGCCCTTCGGTAATCGCCGCAGGGCCGGGTGACAGGATGTCAGGCGACTTGATCTCGAACAGCATCTGGTTTCTCACGGCGGGAATCGCATCCCAGCCCGGGCGTGCCGCCAGCTGCGCCGGCTGGAACTTTTTGCCGCACCAGCTGGCGAGGATGATGTCGGGCGCGCGCGTCACGACGGCCAAAGGATCGGCGATGATGCGTTCCTTCGCGCCGGGATGTGCGGACAATTCCGGAAAGGCGTCCGCGCCGCCGGCGATCTCGATCAGTTCCGCCGCCCAGCCGATACCGCTCATCAGGGGATCGTTCCACTCTTCAAAGTACATCACGGGCTTGCGCAGCCAGGCGGCGGCGCGGGTGCGGGCGGCGGCGATGTCGGCGCGCAGGCTGGCGATCAGTACTTTGCCCGCTTCTTCGCGCTGCACCAGCGCCGCCAGCACGGCGATCATGCGCAGGATGCCCTCCACCGTGCGCTGGTTGAACTGGTGCACTTCGATGCCGGCCTTGACCAGGTCGCGGCAGATATCGGCCTGCATGTCGCAAAAACCGATCACGAGATCCGGCTTCACTGCCAGGATACGTTCCAGGTTCGTGGACGAAAAGCCGCTGATCTTGGTCTTTTCCTCGCGCGCGCGGGGAGGGCGCACGGTAAAGCCGGAGATGCCGGCGATGACGTCTTCCGCGCCCAGCGCATACAGCGTCTCCACGGCTTCCGTCGACAAACAGGCGATGCGCTGGTAGTGACTCACAGCGTGGCTCACTGCGCCGCCTTGGCTGCAGGAGCGGTGCGGCGCTGGCGCGCCACTTCCAGCTGTTCACACATGGCGGCCGTGCCGTCGATCATGCGCGGGCCGGCGCGGTTCAGCAAATCGCCATTCAGGCGGAACAGGTTATTTTTGCGCACGGCCGTCATCGACGGGAAGGCGCGCCACATGGCCAGGCCGCCTTCGCTGCGCGGATCGCTTTTTTCACTGGTGCCGAAGATGACTTCCGGATCTTCCTGCAGCACGCCTTCCGGGGTGACGACGGGCGCCACCACCTTCATCGCGGCGAACACATTCTGGCCGCCGCACAGGCGCATCGAGTCGCTGATGATGCTCGCGCCGCTCAAGGTATACAAAGGCTTATCCCAAACTTGGTAAAACACGCGCACGGGCGGGCGCTGAGCGTATTGCGCCGTCAAGCTGGCCAGTTTGGCGCGCAGCTGGGCGGCTGCCGGTTTGGCGGTTTTCTCCGTGCCCATCAACTGGCCCAGGCGTTCCATGCTGTCGGGGATGTCGGCCAGCTTGCGCGGTTCGCTGTGATAGATGGGCACCTTCAACTGGCGCAGCATGGCGATCTGGCGTTCGGCGCTGCCATGCATCCACACGACGATCAGGTCCGGCTTCATGGCTATGATGCGTTCCATGTCGTACTGGCGGTTGTCGCCCACTTGCGTGATCTTCTTTGCCGCTTCCGGATAGTCGCTGTAGCTGACGACGCCGGCGATCTTCTCGCCGCCGCCGGCCGCGAACAGCAGCTCCGTCACATGCGGCGCCAGCGCCAGGATGCGCTGCGCCGGCTTTTCCACAGTGACGGTATTGCCGTCGTCGTCGCGCACGGTGATGGCGGCGTGTGTTTGCAGCGAGACCAGGCCAGCCAGCAGCAGCGATATTTTCAGGATTTTCATGTGTGCTTCCATGTGGTGAGGGCCTGCTGCAGGCGCAGGCAGGCGTGTTCGTCGGGGGGCAGGCCCAGGCGGATGCCGTGGGCCGCGTGGCGGAACAGGCGCACCCAGATGCCTGCTTCCGCCATGTGGCGCCAGAACGTTTCGGCGCGTGCTTCCGGCCACCACTGAAACAGCGCCGTGCCGCTGCTGGCGATGCCGTGCGCGGCCAATAACTGATGCAAGCGGACGCCTTCGCCGCGCAGGCGTTCGCGCATCGCTTCCTGCCAGTGCGTGTCGGTGAGCGCAGCCAGCGCCACCTGCTGCGCCGGGCCGCTGACGCTCCACGGCCCCAGCATGTCGGCCAGTTGCACCAGCAGGGCGGGATGGGCGGCGACAAAACCCAGGCGCAGTCCCGCCAGGCCAAAGAATTTGCCCACCGAGCGCAGCACGATCAGGCCCGGCTGGCCTGTGTGCGGCCCGAGGCTGGCTTGCGCTTCCGTATCGCCAAACGCTTCGTCGACCACCAGCCAGCCGCCGCGCGCGGCCAGCTTGCCCGCCCATTCCAGCAGCAGTGCGGGAGCGATGCGCTCACCCGTGGGGTTGTTCGGGTTGCAGATGACCAGTACCTCGCAGTGGTCGACGGCATCGGCCAGCCGCGCATACGGCACTTGTCGCAATTCGTGACCGTGCTGGCCCCAGTGGTGCGCGTGTTCCGCGTACGATGGCGCGGCCACCACCACGCGCGACGGTGCGCGCAGCCGGGGCAGGGCCTGGATGGCAGCTTGCGTGCCGGCGACCGGCAGCATGGCCGGCGCGTCGTAGTACGCGCAGGCGGCAGCGGCCAGCGCGGGATCGGCTTCCGGCAGCCGGTGCCAGGCATTGGCGTCGGGTGCTGGCGCTGTATACCAGTGCGGGTTGATGCCCGTCGACAGGTCGATCCAGTCGGCGATGGGCCGTCCATATTCGCGCGCGGCGTCGCGCAGGTTGCCGCCATGTTCAAGCAAGGTATTTCCCCTTCAGGTAGAACAGGCCCGCCAGCAGCGCCATCCAGATCAGCCACAACACGGCCGTCTCGGCCACCAGGCGCCAGGCGCGGTCGATGTCGCGCGCTTCGGCGGGGCGGCCGCTGCCCAGAGGCGGGCGGCGTTCCAGCTCGCCGTCGTAAATGGCGTCGCCGCCCAAAGCCAGGCCCAGGGCCCCGGCGCCGCTGGCCATCACGGGGCCCGCGTTCGGACTGCCCCAGTTGGGCGCCTGCGTGCGCCAGCAGTGCCAGGCGCGTTTTTTGTCCGTCATGCTCTTGCCCAGCAAGACATACGACAGGGCCGTCAGGCGCGCCGGCAGGTAATTCAAGACGTCGTCGATGCGCGCGGCGCAGCAGCCGAACCAGTCGTAGCGCTCGTTGCGGTAGCCCCACATGGCGTCGAGGGTATTCGCTAGCCTGAACAGGATGGCGCCTGGGCCGCCAGCCACGGCAAACCAGAACAGGGTGCCAAAGACGGCGTCGTTGCCGTTTTCCAGCAGGGATTCCGTGCTGGCCTTGGCCAGGCTGGCCGCATCGGCATTGGCCGTGTCGCGGCTGACGATGCGCGCCGTCAGCAGACGTGCGTTGTCCAGGTCATCGATGGCCAGGGCGTCGGCGATCGGCTGATTGTGGTCGCGCAGGCTGCGCAAGCCCAGGCATAGATACAGCAAGAAGACGTGCAGGGCGGCACCGGCCAGGCCGCACAGCCAGTAGGCGGCATAGCTGATGGGCAGCACGGCCAGCGACCACGCCAGCGCGCCGCGCAGCAAACGCCCACGGCCCCGGTTCAGCAGGCGTTCCAGAGCGCTGGCGAAGCGGCCAAAGCCGACCAGCGGATGCCAGCGGCGCGTTTCTCCCAGCAGCAGGTCGAGCAGCACGCCGGCCGTCATCAAGGCGGCCAGCATGGGCAGCGACAGCCCGCTCAGCATGGGCCACCTTTCAGGTGCAGGGGCAGGCCGGCGGCGACAAAGACAGCCTTGTCGCAGACGGCCGCCACGGCCTGGTTCAAGCGGCCCGCTTCATCGGTGAAGCAGCGCGAAATGGCGCCGTAGGGCACGATGCCCATGCCCACTTCATTCGATACGAGCACAATGTCGCAAGCTGTGTCTTCGATTTCCGCCAGCGCGTACAGCAGGTGCGCGCGCTCGCTGTGGAACAGTTCGGGCAGGGCGATGTCGCCCACGTCCGGATACGTCTCGCCGCTGGAAAACATCAGGTTCGTCAGCCACAGGGTCAGGCAGTCGACCAGCAGCAGGCGGCCGGGCCGTGCTTCCCGCAGGATGGCGTCACCCAGGCGCAGCGGTTCTTCGATAGTCACCCACCCGGCCGGGCGCTGCGCACGGTGATGCGTGATACGCGTGGCCATCTCGCCGTCGCCCGCCTGCGCGGTGGCGAGGTAGAGTACCTCCTTGCCGGACTCGCGGGCCAGCTTTTCCGCATGGGCGCTCTTGCCGGAACGGGCGCCGCCGAAGACCAGGGTGCGCGTCATGGCGCTGTTACCACTCGGTGCCGATTTGTGCGCCGATGCCGGCCGCATACGCATGCTTGACGACGGCCATTTCGGTGACCGTGTCGGCGATTGCGATCAATTCATCGGGCGCGCCGCGGCCCGTGATGACCACGTGCTGCATGGCCGGGCGTTCCAGCAGGTCGGCGATGACTTTATGCACGTCGAGGTAGTTGTACTTGAGCGCGATATTGAGTTCGTCGAACAGCACCAGGCCGTAGCTGGGGTCGGCCAGGAAGGTCTTCGCCTGCTCCCATGCCAGTTCGGCTTTTTCGATGTCGCGCTCGCGGTTCTGCGTTTCCCAGGTATAGCCTTCGCCCATCGCATGAAAACTGATTTCGTCGGGGAAGCGGCGCAGGAATTTTTCTTCGCCCGTCGACATGGCGCCCTTGATGAACTGCACCACGCCCACTTTCATGCCATGGCCCATGGCGCGGATGGCCATGCCGAAGCCGCTCGAACTCTTGCCCTTGCCATTGCCCGTGTTGACGATGATGATGCCGATTTCCTTGTCGGCCTTGGCGATGGCCGCATCGATGATGGCCTTTTTTCTCTCCATGCGCACGCGGTGGCGCTCATTGATGGCGGCGGTGTCCGCGTCGACGGGTTTGTTATCGTTCATTGTTGATCCTCTTTTGGTATGAATATCTTGCGTTTGCCGTGCTCGATGATCTCGATCGGGTGGCCCAGGTAGTCGCTCAGGATGGATGCCTGCATCACGTCGGCCACGGGACCGGCCAGCCAGCCGCCGTCGCCCATCAGCAGCAGCGCATGGGTCGAGACGCTGTGCGCCAGGTTCAGGTCATGCCCCACCATCACCACGGTTTTATTCTGTTCGCGGCACAGTTTCGACAGCAGGCCCATGACGCTGACCTGGTGCGCCAGGTCGAGCGCATTGGCCGGTTCGTCGAGCAGCAGCAAGGGCGTGTCCTGCGCCAGCATGGCGGCGATCGCCACGCGCTGGCGCTCGCCGCCGGACAGGCTGCGCACATCGCGCTCGGCCAGGTGTTCCACTTCCATCGAGGCCAGCGCCGCCAGGGCGATGCGCTGGTCGTCGCTGCCTTCCCAGTAATGGTTGTCGTGATACGGGTGGCGCGCCGACAGCACGGTTTCGATGACGCGGTACGAGAACGCGTCGTGGCGCGCCTGCGCCAGGAAAGCCCGTTCGCGCGCCAGTGCGTCGAGCGGCCAGTCGATCAGGGCGCGGCCCTGTATCGTCACGTGGCCCGTATCCGGTTCGCGCAAGCCGGCCAGGGTGCGCAGCAAGGTGCTTTTGCCGGCGCCATTGCGGCCGATCACGCTCCAGCATTCGCCATCCCTGATGTGCCAGATGAGGTTTTCCACGAGGCAGCGCGTGCCCGCCTTCAGGCCGAGTTGGTAAGTACGTATCATGCCTTTTTCATCCCCTGCGCAAGCGGTGCAATTGGTACAGGAAGACGGGCGCACCTATCATGGCCGTGACCACGCCGACGGGCAACTGCAATGGCGCCAGCACGGTGCGCGCCAAGGTATCGGCCAGCACGAGGAAGGTGCCGCCGGCCAGCGCGGCGGCCGGTATCAGCAGGCGATGATCGGGACCGCAGGCAAAGCGCAGCGCATGCGGCACGATCAGGCCGACGAAACCCACGCTGCCGGCGCTGGTGACGGCGCTGGCCGTGAGCAGGCCGGAGCAGAAGAACAGGCCCTTGCGCAGCGCGCCCACGCGCACGCCCAGGGTGCTGGCCGCTTCCGCATGCAGCGCCATGACGTTCAGCGAGCGCGCGCAGCGCAAGGCGAAGACCAGGGCGCCGGCCAGGACCAGCCATGGCATCAGCCGTGCAGGTGCGCCGGACAGATCGCCGATCATCCAGAACACCATGCTGCGCAAGCGGCTTTCCGGGGCGATGGACAGCATCAGGGTGACGATGGCCATGCAGGCCGAGGCCAGGATCACGCCCGTCAGCAGCAAAAGCGAGGCGCCGCCTTCGGCCGCCGTGCCGCCGCGCAGGTCGCGCCGGGCAAAAAAATACAGCAGCATGGACACGCCGACGGCGCCGGCAAAGGCGGCCGCGTCGACCACCCACAGCGCGCACATGAACAGCAATGCGGCCAGTGCGCCGACGGAGGCGCCGGCGGAAATGCCCAGCACGTACGGGTCGGCCAGGGGATTGCGCAGCAGCGCCTGCATCATGACGCCGGCCAGCGACAGCGCCGCGCCCGTGACAAAGGCGGTCAGCGCGCGGCCCAGGCGCAGGTCAAGCAAGGTGGCGGCGAGAGTGTCGGCCTTGCCCTGCACGACATGGAACAGGGCGGAAGGCAGGTCGGCGAGCGGGATCGCGATCGAACCGATCATGCCGGAGAAAATCAGGCTGGCAATCGCGCACACGATCAGCACCGTGAGGATCACGGTGGCGCGGTGGCGCATATTGCGGAAAAATGGGTGCATGTACTGCCTTAAAAACGGGGACTGCAGAACTGCATCTGCGGGCGACGGCGGCATGCCATCGCCCGCAGCTTACATCATTACTAGGTGCTTATTTCATGCCGTAGCGTACGCCAACGAAGAGGTTCGAGCGTGGCGTCGCGTAGAAACGGCTCAGTTCATAGTCTTTGTTGGTGATGTTGTTCCAGCGTGCCAGCACCGACCAGTCACGCGCGAACTGGTAGGTGGTGTACAGGTTCAGCAAGCCATAGCCACCGAGAGTGCTTGTGTTGGCGAGATCTGCAAAACGTTTGCCCGACAACTGCCATTCCGTACCGGCGGTCAAGCGACCGGTCGTGTAATCGACAGCGAAATTGGCGTGTTTTTTTGCGCGGAGCGCCAGTTGCTTGTCGAGCGATTCATTGCGCGGATCTTGCAGGTCGATATTGCCGCTGACGTTGAAGGCACCGAATTTATGCGCGCCAGCCAGTGTCACGCCTTCGAGCAGAGCTTTGTCGACATTCGTGCTGCAGCCATAGCCTGGTTTCCATCCAATAACTGGGCAAGCCGATACATAGTTGATCATATCGGTAATCTTGTTATGATAGTAGATCGCGCTCAGTTGCGATTGGCCGTCGTTGTAGTGCAATCCAATTTCAGCATTGCGGCCTTTTTCTGGCTTGTTCGTGGGGATGCCAAAACCAGGGTAGTACAGATCGTTGAAGGACGGTGCGCGGAAGCTGGTGCCATAGCTGGCGCTGGCGCGCAAGGCGTTGCTGAAACGGTAGCCATAGGCGACGCTGCCCGTGTTGTGCGTCCCGTACACCGAGCTGTCGTCGCGACGGCCGCTGATGCTGGCCAGATGAGCGCCGCGCACCAGGTTGTACGATGCCGCGAAAGACTTTGTATTGCGTCCGCCGGACAGGCCTTCGAGCGAGCTCACGACGTCTTCGTCACGGTATTCACCCAGCAGTTGCAGGGTGTCGCGGCCGAGGAGAATATCGTTTTGCCAGCTGATGTCAGTTTGCTTGGTGTCGAACTGGCTTCTGCCGGAGGTGCCTGCGGCGGATACTGCGGTCAGTTTATCCTTCGATTCTGCGTAGCGCAGCTCGCTGGTCCAGTTCGGCAAGAACTGGTTCTTCGTGAAGACCGAAATGCTTTCCTGCTTATTGTAGTTGCGCGCGTCGAAGTTCAAGCCCGCATCGAATTGTGCATCCAGTTTGCTGTTCAGGAAAACCAGGCCGACGTCATGTCCCTTGGCCATCTGGTAGCCAAACTGGCCGCTGACGCTTTCCTTGTCGTAGCCGTCTTTATCGCCGTTATAGGAAAAATTACCAGGTTTGGTGGCGGAATAGCCATCCGATTTTTCCTTGCCCGCGGTCAGCGCGTAGCTGAAACTGTTGTTGCCACCGGTAGAGCCGGCAACGCTGGCTTCCAGCTGGCGGGTGTTGTCGCGGCCGTAGCCGGCGAAGGCGGAAAAGCGCGTCGCGCCGTCGCCTTTCTTGGTAAAGATCTGGATCACGCCGCCGACGGCATCGGCGCCATACATGGTGCTCAGTGGGCCGTAGACGATTTCAACGTGGTCGATGCTCGACAGAGGCAGGGCGCTCCAGTTGGCAGTGCCAGATGTGGCGGAGCCGATACGTACACCATCGACCAGCACGATATTCTGGTTGCCGTTCGCGCCGCGAATGAATACGCTCGAACTGGTGCCTGGGCCGCCATTGCGATTGACTTCAATGCCGCGCTGCTTTTGCAGCAGATCGATCAGCGTACCGGCGCCCGAGCGCGCGATGTCTTCCGAGCTGATGGTTTGCGTATCGCTCAATACTTCGCTCAGGTGCTGCGGGTAGCGGTTGGCGGTAACGACGATGGGATCGAAGGTGTCTGGCGTGGCTTGGGCGAAAGCGGCAGGCGCGGCAATGGCTAGCGCGAGCGACGTGAGCGCCGCGTGGCGGGAAACAGCATGGGTCATGATAGTTTTCAGTAAGTAATATGCAACCAGCCGACGTCCCCGTAGGCCAGATTGAACAGAAGTGGGAACTGAAGATGACGATCGAAGATGGCCATGGGCCATTCGGATCGCGAACATCCCCGTTCGCACACTTCCACCTGTCCTGGCCGGTATCCGGGCTGGCAAGTACCGCTATCCCACCTTCCCATGCTCGATGATTGCAAGCACAGTGGTTGTCAGAGATAGCTTGTCGCCCGCTTCCTGTTGCGAGGGGCGACACTTGCTTACCGTTGCGGGGGCAGCACACGTTCGCCGCGACTGCGGCATCGTGTTTCCCGTTTAACTGCGCTCATGGACATGAACGCGGGCACCAAAACCCCGCCATTATACGTGCAGCAGGCGTGGACTGAAATGGCTGGCTGGACGATTCGATATCAGAAATCGACGACGACCGTCGCACCGTAGGCGATTTTATGGGCGGAACGGGCGGCCAGCAGAGCCGCTTCCTCCAATGGCAGCCGGGCTTGCAGTGCCGACAGCAGGCGGATGGTGCCCGCATGGCAGATGAGGATGGCCGTTTCGTGTTGTTCGCGCAACAGGTCGCCTAAAAACGCATCGACACGGGTGGCCATCGCCAGCACATTCTCGCCTCCACCGGGGCGGTACCAGGCCAGGTCGGCCGCCCAGGCATCGATGTCCGCGCGCGCAATCGCGTGCCAGGGCTGCATTTCCCACGCGCCGAAATCCATCTCGGCCAGCCGCGCGTCAAGGCGCAGGACGCTGGAAGGCAGGTCTTGCGCCAAGGCTGTCGCCAGGCCGGCGCAGCGGCGCAGCGGACTGGCGTAGAGCGGTACGCCGGCCGGCAAAGTCGCTTGCAGGCTGGCGCGCACCGTGGCCATTTCGTGCGGCGCCACCGCCACGTCGCTGCGGCCATAGCAGGTGCCGCTGGTGACTTGCGGCGTGGGGTGGCGAACGAGGATCAGGCGCATGCTTGTTTAGTAGAAGCGCAATGGAGGTTGAAAGCTGGACAGGATGGCCAGGTAAATCGCCACTTCCGCCACCTGCTGCACGGCGCCCAGGCAGTCGCCCGTGTAGCCTTGCAGGCGGCGCTGGCATTTGCGGCCCAGCCAGAATGCGGCAGCTGCCGCCGCCACGAAGGCAAAGACCAGCGTGGCCCAGTCAAATATGCCCAGCAGGCCGCAGGCGATGGCGGGCAGCAGGCCGCAGAGGGTGGCGATGATGAATTCTCCCGTCGTCATCTCCTGTGCCATCGGCTTGGCCTTGCCTTCGTCGCGTGCGTAGTCCATGAGCCAGATCAGCGACACGGCGGCCAGGCGCGAGAGCGGGTGGGCGATGAATAATGTCGCCACTACCGTGGCAGGCGGCAGTGAAGCGAGCGCCGCGCATTTGATCGCTAGCAGGCAGAGGATGCCGATGGCGCCATACGCGCCGATGCGCGAATCCTTCATGATTTCCAGCACCCGCTCGCGCGTCATGCCGCCGCCGAAACCGTCGCACATGTCGGCAAAACCGTCTTCATGGAAGGCGCCCGTCAGGTAGATGCCGGCGGCAACGGCCAGCAGCACGGCCACCGCCGAAGGCAGCAGCCAGCTGGCCACCAGATACACGGCGCCACTGATGGCCGCCACCACCACGCCGACCAGCGGGAAGTAGCGCGAGGCGTGCTGCAGCCAGGCCTGCTCGAAACCCACCCAGCGCGGTATCGGCAGGCGCGTGAAGAACTGCAGCGCGATAAAGAACAATCGGCACTGGTGGACTGCGGCGGAAACGGGATTAGCCATCGTCTTAGTCTGGCGTGGACTTTTCGCTGACCTGGGCCGAGGCAAACGTCGCCATCTCGCGCATGAAGTTGACGGCCGCGTGCAGCAGCGGCAAGGCCAGCGCCGAACCCGTGCCTTCACCGAGGCGCAAATCGAGGTGCAGCAGCGGACGTGCGTCCAGGCTGGCCAGCAACTGGCGATGGCCGTTTTCATCGGAGCAGTGCGAAAACACGCAGTAATCGAGGATGGCCGGCTGCAGACGGGCCGCCACCAGCAGGGCGCTGCTGACGATGAAGCCGTCGATCAGCAGAATCATGCGCCGTTCGGCCGCCTTGAGCATGGCGCCGGCCATCATGGCGATTTCGAAGCCGCCAAAGGTGGCCAGCACGTCGAGCGGCTCATTGACTGTCGCGTGATGGGCGGCGGCCGCTTCGATCACTCGTTGTTTATGCAACACGCCATCTTTCGACAGGCCGGTGCCGGCGCCCACGCAATCGGCGACGGGCGTGCCCGTCAGCTTGTGCATCAGTGCCGCGGCAGCGGTGGTGTTGCCGATACCCATTTCGCCAAAGCCCAGCACATTGCCATCCAGGGTGGCGACCAAGTCCATGCCCGCTTGCATGGCGGCCAGGCATTGTTCCTGGCTCATGGCGGGCTCTTTGGCGAAGTTGCGGGTGCCGGGGCCTTGCTTGCGGTCAAGCAAGCCGTCGCGCGGGCCGAAATCATGGTTCACGCCAGCGTCTACTATATAGAGGGCGCAATCGGCCTGGCGGGCGAAGACATTGATGGCGGCGCCGTTGCCGAGGAAGTTCTCCACCATTTGCCAGGTCACGCTTTGCGGATAAGCGGAAATGCCTTCCGCGACGACGCCATGGTCGGCCGCGAAAACGATGATGGCAGGCTGGTGCAATGCCAGTTGCGTGCCTTGCTGGATCAGGCCGATCTGATGGGCCAGGGTTTCCAGCATGCCGAGGCTGCCCAGCGGCTTGGTCTTGCTATTGATGGCGTGTTCGAGTGCGCTGGCCAGGGCGGGATTGGCGGTAGAGGTAATGTGTGGGATAGGCATGGGAATCTATATGGATGAGGCAGGGTATGGTCGGCACTACGATATCACACAGCAATATTTGCCCAGATGCAAATTAGCGCTTGCGGGGAGTTCGGGCCAGGGCTATAATTCGCCCCCTCGCTGAACGACGCATGCAAATGCCGAGTGAGACGAGAGAAAAGAAGGAGTTGACGGATTTAGCGAAATGCTTCATACTCTTCCTTCTTCGCAGCTGACAAACACAACGCTTTGTCGGTAGCGCGAGAGTGGTAAATAAGCAGCACCGAATACAGTTCTTTAACAATTAACAGTCGATAAGTGTGGGCATTTGATGTAAGTGCAGCGTCAATCTTCGGATTGGCGTCTAACTTAAAATATCAAATGTTCACAAGAAATAATGAAATAGGATACTTCTTCGGAAGTAGCCTGTCAGTTTTTTGAGTGAGCGACCCATCAGCAATGATGGTGCCTGTAAAAGGGCAAAGTAACAGAGATTAAACTGAAGAGTTTGATCCTGGCTCAGATTGAACGCTGGCGGCATGCCTTACACATGCAAGTCGAACGGCAGCACGGAGCTTGCTCTGGTGGCGAGTGGCGAACGGGTGAGTAATATATCGGAACGTACCCTAGAGTGGGGGATAACGTAGCGAAAGTTACGCTAATACCGCATACGATCTAAGGATGAAAGTGGGGGATCGCAAGACCTCATGCTCGTGGAGCGGCCGATATCTGATTAGCTAGTTGGTAGGGTAAAAGCCTACCAAGGCATCGATCAGTAGCTGGTCTGAGAGGACGACCAGCCACACTGGAACTGAGACACGGTCCAGACTCCTACGGGAGGCAGCAGTGGGGAATTTTGGACAATGGGCGAAAGCCTGATCCAGCAATGCCGCGTGAGTGAAGAAGGCCTTCGGGTTGTAAAGCTCTTTTGTCAGGGAAGAAACGGTGAGAGCTAATATCTCTTGCTAATGACGGTACCTGAAGAATAAGCACCGGCTAACTACGTGCCAGCAGCCGCGGTAATACGTAGGGTGCAAGCGTTAATCGGAATTACTGGGCGTAAAGCGTGCGCAGGCGGTTTTGTAAGTCTGATGTGAAATCCCCGGGCTCAACCTGGGAATTGCATTGGAGACTGCAAGGCTAGAATCTGGCAGAGGGGGGTAGAATTCCACGTGTAGCAGTGAAATGCGTAGATATGTGGAGGAACACCGATGGCGAAGGCAGCCCCCTGGGTCAAGATTGACGCTCATGCACGAAAGCGTGGGGAGCAAACAGGATTAGATACCCTGGTAGTCCACGCCCTAAACGATGTCTACTAGTTGTCGGGTCTTAATTGACTTGGTAACGCAGCTAACGCGTGAAGTAGACCGCCTGGGGAGTACGGTCGCAAGATTAAAACTCAAAGGAATTGACGGGGACCCGCACAAGCGGTGGATGATGTGGATTAATTCGATGCAACGCGAAAAACCTTACCTACCCTTGACATGGCTGGAATCCCCGAGAGATTGGGGAGTGCTCGAAAGAGAGCCAGTACACAGGTGCTGCATGGCTGTCGTCAGCTCGTGTCGTGAGATGTTGGGTTAAGTCCCGCAACGAGCGCAACCCTTGTCATTAGTTGCTACGAAAGGGCACTCTAATGAGACTGCCGGTGACAAACCGGAGGAAGGTGGGGATGACGTCAAGTCCTCATGGCCCTTATGGGTAGGGCTTCACACGTCATACAATGGTACATACAGAGCGCCGCCAACCCGCGAGGGGGAGCTAATCGCAGAAAGTGTATCGTAGTCCGGATTGTAGTCTGCAACTCGACTGCATGAAGTTGGAATCGCTAGTAATCGCGGATCAGCATGTCGCGGTGAATACGTTCCCGGGTCTTGTACACACCGCCCGTCACACCATGGGAGCGGGTTTTACCAGAAGTAGGTAGCTTAACCGCAAGGAGGGCGCTTACCACGGTAGGATTCGTGACTGGGGTGAAGTCGTAACAAGGTAGCCGTATCGGAAGGTGCGGCTGGATCACCTCCTTTCTAGAGTTTGCACGAATCAGAAATGATTCACGCATCAAATGTTCACACTTATCGGCTGTTAATATAAAGAACAGCATTTGGGGCTGTAGCTCAGCTGGTTAGAGCACCGTGTTGATAACGCGGGGGTCGTTGGTTCGAGTCCAACCAGCCCTACCAGTTTCTGTAGTCTGGAAATACCCTAGGGGGATTAGCTCAGCTGGGAGAGCACCTGCTTTGCAAGCAGGGGGTCGTCGGTTCGATCCCGTCATCCTCCACCAAAAGTTCAAACGTAAATCAGTGTTGAGTTCAACACAGGGATTTAGGTTTGGTCTTTTCGAGATCAAGTGCTGTATGTTCTTTAACAATCTGGAAGAAGTAAAGATTATTTATTGATCGGTTTGCCATAACAAGCAAATCGATGGGTAATGATTGTATGTATCAACAAACAAGCAACAACGTTGTACTTTCTTATCCCTGTAGCGCTCTTTTCGATTGAAAGAATGAAGAGGCTAACGTTATAGGGACAAGCGAATAAGTGCACATGGTGGATGCCTTGGCGATTACAGGCGATGAAGGACGTAGTAGCTTGCGATAAGCTGCGGGGAGTGAGCAAACACACTTTGATCCGCAGATTTCCGAATGGGGCAACCCACCCTTTTAGGGTATTGCATACTGAATACATAGGTATGCAAGGCGAACGCGGCGAACTGAAACATCTAAGTAGCTGCAGGAAAAGAAATCAACCGAGATTCCCAAAGTAGCGGCGAGCGAAATGGGAAGAGCCTGTACGTGATAGTCGGACCGATAACAGAATCCTCTGGAAATAGGAGCCATAGTGGGTGATAGCCCCGTATGTGAAATCGGACCGGTGATACTAAGCGTACGACAAGTAGGGCGGGACACGTGACATCCTGTCTGAATATGGGGGGACCATCCTCCAAGGCTAAATACTCGTAATCGACCGATAGTGAACCAGTACCGTGAGGGAAAGGCGAAAAGAACCCCGGAAGGGGAGTGAAATAGATCCTGAAACCGTGTGCATACAAACAGTAGGAGCGGACTTGTTCCGTGACTGCGTACCTTTTGTATAATGGGTCAGCGACTTACATTCAGTGGCAAGGTTAACCATATAGGGAAGCCGTAGAGAAATCGAGTCCGAATAGGGCGATCAGTCGCTGGGTGTAGACCCGAAACCAAGTGATCTACTCATGGCCAGGATGAAGGTGCGGTAACACGCCCTGGAGGTCCGAACCCACTAATGTTGAAAAATTAGGGGATGAGCTGTGGGTAGGGGTGAAAGGCTAAACAAACTTGGAAATAGCTGGTTCTCTCCGAAAACTATTTAGGTAGTGCCTCAAGTATCACCATCGGGGGTAGAGCACTGTTATGGCTAGGGGGTCATTGCGACTTACCAAACCATTGCAAACTCCGAATACCGATGAGTGCGAGCTTGGGAGACAGACGTCGGGTGCTAACGTCCGGCGTCAAGAGGGAAACAACCCAGACCGCCAGCTAAGGTCCCAAAGATTGGCTAAGTGGAAAACGAAGTGGGAAGGCTAAAACAGTCAGGATGTTGGCTTAGAAGCAGCCATCATTTAAAGAAAGCGTAATAGCTCACTGATCGAGTCGTCCTGCGCGGAAGATGTAACGGGGCTAAGCCAGTCACCGAAGCTGCGGATATCTAGCAATAGATATGGTAGGAGAGCGTTCTGTAAGCCTGCGAAGGTGTCTTGTAAAGGATGCTGGAGGTATCAGAAGTGCGAATGCTGACATGAGTAGCGATAATGGGGGTGAAAAGCCTCCACGCCGTAAGCCCAAGGTTTCCTGTTCAACGTTCATCGGAGCAGGGTGAGTCGGCCCCTAAGGCGAGGCAGAGATGCGTAGCTGATGGGAAGCAGGTTAATATTCCTGCACCGTCGTATGATGCGATGGGGGGACGGATCGCGGAAGGTTGTCCAACTGTTGGAATAGTTGGTTTTTGGCTCATAGAAGGCACTTAGGCAAATCCGGGTGCGCAATTCAAGGGGTTGAGACGAGTGAATTTATTCACGAAGCAATCGGAAGTGGTTCCAAGAAAAGCCTCTAAGCTTCAGTCATACGAGACCGTACCGCAAACCGACACAGGTGGGCGAGATGAGTATTCTAAGGCGCTTGAGAGAACTCGGGAGAAGGAACTCGGCAAATTGGTACCGTAACTTCGGGAAAAGGTACGCCCCGGTAGCTTGATTGGTTTACTCCATGAGGGTGAAAGGGTTGCAATAAACTGGTGGCTGCGACTGTTTAATAAAAACACAGCACTCTGCAAACACGAAAGTGGACGTATAGGGTGTGACGCCTGCCCGGTGCTGGAAGATTAAATGATGGGGTGCAAGCTCTTGATTGAAGTCCCAGTAAACGGCGGCCGTAACTATAACGGTCCTAAGGTAGCGAAATTCCTTGTCGGGTAAGTTCCGACCTGCACGAATGGCGTAACGATGGCCACACTGTCTCCTCCCGAGACTCAGCGAAGTTGAAATGTTTGTGATGATGCAATCTACCCGCGGCTAGACGGAAAGACCCCATGAACCTTTACTGTAGCTTTGCATTGGACTTTGAACCAATCTGTGTAGGATAGGTGGGAGGCTTTGAAGCGGGGACGCTAGTTCTCGTGGAGCCAACCTTGAAATACCACCCTGGTTTGTTTGAGGTTCTAACCTTGGTCCGTTATCCGGATCGGGGACAGTGCATGGTAGGCAGTTTGACTGGGGCGGTCTCCTCCTAAAGTGTAACGGAGGAGTTCGAAGGTACGCTAGATACGGTCGGACATCGTGTTGATAGTGCAATGGCATAAGCGTGCTTAACTGCGAGACTGACAAGTCGAGCAGGTACGAAAGTAGGACATAGTGATCCGGTGGTTCTGTATGGAAGGGCCATCGCTCAACGGATAAAAGGTACTCTGGGGATAACAGGCTGATTCCTCCCAAGAGTTCATATCGACGGGGGAGTTTGGCACCTCGATGTCGGCTCATCACATCCTGGGGCTGTAGCCGGTCCCAAGGGTATGGCTGTTCGCCATTTAAAGTGGTACGTGAGCTGGGTTTAAAACGTCGTGAGACAGTTTGGTCCCTATCTGCCGTGGGCGTTGGAAATTTGAAGGGGGGCTGCTCCTAGTACGAGAGGACCGGAGTGGACGAACCTCTGGTGTACCGGTTGTCACGCCAGTGGCATTGCCGGGTAGCTAAGTTCGGAAGAGATAACCGCTGAAAGCATCTAAGCGGGAAACTTGCCTTGAGATGAGATTTCCCAGAGCCTTGAGCTCTTTGAAGGGTCGTTCGAGACCAGGACGTTGATAGGCTGGGTGTGGAAGTGCAGTAATGCATTAAGCTAACCAGTACTAATTGCCCGTACGGCTTGTCCCTATAACCTTAGCAGGTACAGAGGATAAGACGGTACAACGTTGCGTGTGTGTTGATACTACTATTCATTACCAATCTTTGCTTCTTCCAGATTCAGGCTTTGTCGTCCTACAGGAGACAAATGCCAGTACAAGTTATGCCTGATGACCATAGCAAGTTGGTCCCACCCCTTCCCATCCCGAACAGGACCGTGAAACAACTTTGCGCCGATGATAGTGCTGCAACCAGTGTGAAAGTAGGTTATCGTCAGGCTTGTTATTCGAAAAAACCCCTTCCGGTGATCCGGTTGGGGTTTTTTTACGTCTGGTGGTTTTGTCTGGCGCTGTCGGATTACACGCGCGGTGACACAAATACGTGTTGCAGCTGTTCCAAATTGATACATGGGCGGCCGGATGTGGGGCATAAGTGCATGGCATGGCATTTGCTCTTCTTGGGTATTGACTAAAAAACCAAGGAGACCAGCATGACCTATTCCATTCGTACCCTGCTCGGCGTTGCCGCCGCCGGCGCCGTTGCCCTCACTTCCCTGCTGACCTTGCCGCATGCCTATGCGCACGGCAATGTCACGCCGCAAGGCGTCGACACCACCGGCTTGCCCAAGGTGGGCGACAAGTGGCTCGAACAAAACCCGTATCGTGGCAACAAGCTGGCCTTGACTGTAGGCACGTCGGCTTACAACCAGAATTGCGCCCGCTGCCATGGCATCGAAGCCATTTCGGGCGGCATTGCGCCGGATTTGCGCCAGCTGGACCGCGATTGTTTTGGTATCAAGAATGAGACAAAGAAACAGGCTTGCTACAAGGAGACGGACAATTACTACCTGACCACCATCCGCCACGGTAAAGTGCGCAATGGCGCCGTGTACATGCCGCCGTTCGAAGGCGTATTTAATCAGGAAGCCATGTGGGCCATCAAGACCTATCTGGAAACCCGTAGAGAATCGAACTGATCACGAAGGAGTCCCATGCGTTCATTTCAATTCCGGGGCGCGCGCGCGATGATCTCGCTCGCTTGCCTGGCGCTGTGCGCAGCCGCGCCGGCGCGCGCCGACTGGCAGAAAGTGCAGCAGTCGGGCAGCCTGAAAGTGGCTGTGTACAACGAGTTCGCGCCGTTTTCCGACAAGGGGGCGGGCATCGATATCGACATCGCCGAAGCGCTGGCGAAAAAGTTGGGCTTGAAACTGAGCTTGCTGCCATTTCCCGCCGGCGAAAACCTGAACGATGACTTGCGCAATATGGTGTGGAAGGGGCATTACCTTGGTTATGGCCCCGCCGATGTGATGTTGCATGTGCCGGTCGACAAGAAGTTGATGGCGGATAACGACAAGGTCGAGATCTTCGCGCCGTATTACGTGGAAACCGTGCGCCTGGCGCGCAGTGCGCAAGCGGTGCCGCAATTCGATGGCGTCGCTTCGCTGGCTGGCAAGCGCATCGGCGTGGAAAAGGTATCGATCGCCGCCATGCTGATGCTGGGCGAAGATAATGGCAAGTACCGCGACGATGTGCGCATCTTCGATACGGCCGCCGAAGCCTTGCAACAATTGCAGGCGGGCAAGCTCGACGCCGTGTTAGCGAACCGTTCGGAAATCGAATCGGTGCTGAAAAGCGATCCCGCTTTCCCCTTGAGCGAAGTGGCGTTCGCCCGCTTGCCGCGCGCGGGCTGGGCCGTGGGCCTGGCCGTCAGCAAGCAACAACTCGACGTGGCCAAGTTGCTGCAAGCAGCCATGAATGAGATGGCTGCCAGCGGTGAATTGAAAACCATCTTTGAAAAGTATGGCGTGAAGGAGGCGCGGCCGTAACAGGCCATGCTGTATGTGAAGCCCGCACATCGGAAGATGTACGGGCTTTTTGTTTTAGAAACTGTACTGGGCGCTAACCCCCAGCAGCCAGTTACGTCCCGGCGCCGCTTCATAGTAGCGTTTGTTGCTGTCGCCGACGATGACGGAGCCCACGTAGGTTTTGTCGAAAAGATTGTTCAGGCGGGCAAATTCCTTGAAGCGCCAATTCCCCACGTTTTGTTTGGCGTTGAAGCGCGCATTGAACACCGTATAGCCGGGCGCCGGTTTTTCGATGTTGCTGTCTTCCGCGTAGACCTGGTTGCTGGCCACGCTTTCCAGCGCCGCGCCAAAACGGTCGAGCGTGTCTTTCCAGGCCAGTTCCGCGAACAGATTGGCGCTGGGCACGCCCGGCAAGCGGCTGCCTTCGCGCACGCTGCCAAACGCCTGGTCATACACGGCGTGCAGGCTGGTCAGTGCCACTTTTGTCGTGAAGCCATATGGCAAGTTCGAGTCCAGCGACACTTCCATACCCTGACGCAAGGTTTTACCCGCATTGCGATAGCTGGTGCGCCCGCCGCTGGACTTGTCGACCACCAATTCGTCGTTGGTCTTGATCTGGAACACGGCCGCGTTTACGTGCGTGTTGTTGGCGATTCTGGCCTTGATCCCCGCTTCCAGGTTGGTGCTGGTGGCCGGTTTCAGTTGGTAATTGAAACCGCCACCGGTGCCCGAGTAAAACAGCTCATTCAAGGTGGGCGCTTCGAAGCCGCGCGCGGCGCTGGCGTAGACGTTGACGTTCGGCGTCAGTTTATACAGCAGACCCAGCACCGGTGTCGTGTGGCTGAACTCCAGGCTGCCGCTGTCGTTGCCATTGCCGAGGAAATGGTCGTCGACCGCCACTTTCATCTTGCTGTAGCGCAAACCTGCGCTGAGCAGCCATGGGCCGCTTTGCCATTCCGCCTGGATATAGGGATCGAGGCTGGAGACGACATTTTGCTCGTCGCGGCGCAGCTTGCCTTTTACGCCAAACGTGTTGCCGATGTAATTTTCATAACCCGTGCGGTCGTCGCTGGAGCGGCCGTAATCGATGCCGATGGTGGTGCTCAGCTTGCCGCCTGCCAGCTGGTTCACGTGCAGCCAGTTGGTGTCGATGCCGTAGAACTGACGCTGGAAGTCGACCACGCCGCCTGAATGTGTGAGTACTCCATTAATAGTTTGATTTTGTAGGAACTTGGAGAAGGCCTGATATTGGATCACGTCGCGGTTGCCGCCATACACCATTACATGCAGGCGGTCGTCGCCGAACGACTGTTCATAGGTGGCGCCGATTTGCTGGTGGTCGATACTCTTGCGCGTGTTGTAGCGCTCGGCCAGGGTGCGCTTCGGGTTCTGCGTGTCGCTCGCATCGGTTTCTCCGGCGCGCGGGTCGCGGGCAAACGTGGCCCAGGTGGCGCCCAGCGGATCTTGTGTGTTGCCCTGATGCAGGCTGTTGGCGACGATGGTCAGCTTGCTGTCCGCCGTCGGCTTGACGGTGATCTTGCCGAACGCCTGTTCGCGCGTGGCGGCGCTGTGGTCGCGGAAACCATCGGTGCGGAAGCGCGAGCCGTCGAGCACGTAGCCGATGCCGCCGGCCTGGCCTTGCGCCGTCAAGTCCACCTTGTTGGTGCCGTAGCTGCCGCCCGTCACATTCAATTCGACGGACGGGGGATTTTGTCCATCCTTGGAAAACAGCTGGATCACGCCGCCCGAATGGTTGCCGTAGATGGCAGAAAACGGTCCACGCAGTACTTCGATGCGCTCGGCCGTATCGAGGTTGAAGGTGGCGGCCTGGCCCTGGCCGTCCGGCATGCTGGCGGGAATGCCATCGCTGATCAGTTTGACGCCGCGCACGCCAAAGGCGGAGCGGGCGCCGAAGCCGCGCGACGAGATCTGCAAGTCTTGCGCGTAGTTCTGGCGGTTTTGCACAACCAGCCCTGGCACGGCGGCCAGCGCTTCCGACGCGTTGACGCGGATTTGGCCATCCTGGATGCGGGCGCTGTCGACGACGTCGATCGAGGCCGGCACTTCCTGGCTGGGGTGGGCGATGCGGCTGCCGCTGACGACCACCGTATCCATCAGTTGCCCGTTGGCCAGGTCAGCTGCCTCGGCGGCAAAGACGTGGGGGGCGAGGGTGGCGCTGCCGGCGACAAACAGGCTGGCGATGGTGTTCAGGCGGAAACGATGCTGCATGCGGATTCTCCAATGTGATTAAAAGCCTGCTTTGGTCGCGTGCGCGGCGCAGGTCTGCATAGTTGTATCAAGCAATATGCCTGCCATGTCTCCATTGGTGGGCTGAAATTATACGCGTGTCAGTGGCACGGCGTTTGCATACAGCAATGTTCAGATGCGCCGATGCCGCGCGCTTTTCCTGTGTTTTGCCATCGAAAGGTGATTATGCCCAACTTCTTCCCGCGCTTGCGCCAGGTGTGCTGGCTGCTGCCTGCGCTCGCCAGCAGCGCCCTCCAGGCCGCTCCATTTGCTTATGTTCCCAATGAAAAATCGGGCACCTTGAGCGTGATCGATACGGCGACCGATCAGGTCGTGCGCCAGATCGCCGCGGGCAAGCGTCCGCGCGGCATTGCCGCCGACCCCAGCGGACGGCAATTGTTTGTCACGGACGCGGCCAGCAGCGCCTTGCTGCTGATCGATAACGCTGGCGGCGCGCCCGTGCGCACGGTGGCGCTGGGCAAGTCGCCGGAAGGTGTCAGCGCTTCGCAAGATGGTAGTCATGTGGCCGTGGCCGTCGAGGAAAACAATAGCGTGGCCTTGCTCGACGGGCATACAGGCAGCTTGCTTGCCGATATCAAGGTGCACGGACGTAACCCGGAACATGCCGTTTTCAGCCCCGATGGGCGCTGGCTGCTGGTCAGCGCGGAAGAGGCCGAGCAAGTCGACGTCATTGATGTGGCACAACGCCGCCAGGTCGCGTCCATTGCCGTGGGCTTGCGTCCGCGCGGCATCGGCTTCAGTCCGGACTCGGACCGTGCCTACGTGGCGTGCGAACTGGTCAATGCCGTCTACGTCATCGACATGGCCGCGCGCAAGGCCATCGCCACCATTCCTGCGGGCAAGAATGCCAACGGCATCGTGGTCCACCCCAGCGGCAAGCAGGTGTATGTCTCGAACGGTATCGATGGCACGGTGATGGTGATCGACACGGCCAGCAACAAGGTGACGGCCACTATTCCCGTCGGCAAACGCCCGTGGAATATGGCCATCACGCCCGATGGCGCCAAGCTGTACGTGGCCAATGGCCGCTCGAACAGCGTTTCCGTCATCGACACGGCCAGCGCGCAGAAGGTGGCCGATATTGCCGTGGGCGAATTGCCATGGGGCGTGGTGATTCGCTAGTGGCACAGGCGCAGGTGTTCCAGTCTGGTACACCTGTTCCATTGTGCAGCGGCTCAAGCCCGGGCATGCGTTGAAAAGCGCGCCGGTATTGATGCCGCGCCCTTGCAACAAGGGTAAAACCGGCTAAGTTTGTAGTGGGATGGCGAGCTGGCACGGCATTTGCGGAAGACCCCGTGTACTCACCCCATCTGTACCAGGACGTTTGATTTTAATTAAAGCAATTCCATTCTAATTAACCCGATAGAGGACGACATGAATCTCGCAGACATCAGCAAACTGGGCGTAGCCAATCCTTTCAAACAACGCTATGACAATTACATCGGCGGCAAATTCGTTGCCCCAGTAAAAGGTGAATACTTTCCTAACATCACACCGATCACCGGCTTGCCATTTTGCGAAATCGCCCGCTCCACGGCGGAAGACGTCGAACTGGCGCTGGACGCCGCGCATGCCGCCAAGGATGCCTGGGGCAAGACCTCGCCTGCGGAGCGCGCCAATATCCTGAACCGCATCGCCGACCGCATCGAGCAGAACCTGAGCCTGATCGCCACGGCGGAAACCATTGACAACGGCAAGCCGATCCGCGAAACGATGAATGCCGACATTCCGCTGGCCATCGACCATTTCCGTTATTTTGCCGGCTGCATCCGCGCGCAGGAAGGTTCTGTCGCGCAAATCGATGCGGAAACCTATGCCTACCACTACCACGAGCCGCTCGGTGTCGTGGGTCAGATCATTCCGTGGAATTTCCCGATTCTGATGGCCGTGTGGAAACTGGCACCAGCTTTGGCCGCCGGCAATTGCGTGGTACTTAAGCCGGCCGAGCAGACGCCAGCGTCCATCATGGTGTTGATCGAGCTGATCGGCGACCTGCTGCCGCCGGGCGTGTTGAACATCATCAACGGTTTCGGCCTGGAAGCGGGCAAGCCGCTGGCGTCGAGCAAGCGCATCGCCAAGATCGCCTTTACGGGCGAAACGGGCACGGGTCGTTTGATCATGGGTTACGCCGCGCAAAACCTGATTCCCGTCACCCTGGAGCTGGGCGGCAAGTCGCCGAACATCTTCTTTGAAGACGTGATGGATGCGGACGACGAGTATTTCGACAAGTGCCTGGAAGGCTTCACCATGTTCGCGCTGAACCAGGGCGAAGTATGCACCTGCCCATCGCGCGTGCTGATCCAGGAATCGATCTACGAGAAATTCATCGAACGCGCCCTGAAGCGCGTGGCGGCCATCAAGCAGGGCAACCCGCTTGACTCGTCCACCATGATCGGTGCGCAGGCGTCGCAGGAGCAGCTGGAAAAAATCCTGTCCTACCTCGACATCGGCCGCCAGGAAGGCGCCGAAGTGCTGGCCGGCGGCGAGCGCAACACGCAGGCGGGCGACCTGGAAGGCGGCTACTACGTGCGTCCGACCGTGTTCAAGGGCAATAACAAGATGCGTATCTTCCAGGAAGAAATCTTCGGGCCCGTCGTGTCCGTCACGACCTTCAAGGATGAGGCCGAAGCGCTGGCGATCGCCAACGACACCTTGTACGGCCTGGGCGCCGGCCTGTGGACGCGTGACGGTTCGCGCGCCTTCCGCATGGGACGCGCCATCCAGGCGGGCCGCGTGTGGACCAATTGCTATCACCTGTATCCGGCCCACGCCGCGTTCGGCGGTTACAAGCAATCGGGTATCGGCCGCGAAAACCACAAGATGATGCTCGATCACTACCAGCAAACGAAGAACTTGCTGGTGAGCTATAGCCCGAAAGCGCTGGGCTTCTTCTAAACCGGTACACGCGCCGCGCCTGTCAATCCAGGCGCGGCGCGCAGAAAGGGATGCCATGAGTGCAGCAATTGCCCGGGTGGTCGCCACCGATGCGGCGCTGGAAATGATGGACAAGTTGCGCCAGCGTCACGGCCCGCTGATGTTTTTCCAGTCGGGCGGTTGCTGCGACGGCAGCGCGCCCATGTGCTATGCGCTGGGCGAGTTCGATGTCAGCGATACCGATATCTATCTCGGCAATTTGAATGGCACACCGTTTTACATGGGACTCGAGCAATTCGAGTACTGGGAGCATACCCAGTTGATTATCGATGTGGTCGATGGCAATGGCGGCATGTTTTCACTCGACAACGGTACGGGCAAGCGCTTCCTGACGCGCTCGCGCCTGTTCACCGATGAAGAGTACGCGCTGTTGCATGCCCAGCCGCATGAGCACGACAGAAAAAGTACCTGAGAGTTACACACACATACTAATAAAACAGAGGGAGATGATTGTGCAGAAAAAAATCATGGGGATCGTCGTCGGTTTGGGATTGGCATCCTTGGCCTCATTGGCCCAGGCGGCCGACGTGGGCAATGTCACGAATGCCATGCTCGACAGCACGGCGAAGAATCCGGCCAGCGTGCTGTCGTTTGGCATGGGCACGCAGGGCCAGCGTTATTCGCCGTTGACGCAAATCAATGACAAGACCGTGGCCAAGCTGGTGCCGGCCTGGTCGTTCTCGTTTGGTGGCGAAAAACAGCGGGGCCAGGAATCGCAGCCGCTTATTCACAACGGCAAGATGTTCGTTACTGCATCGTATTCGCGCATCTTTGCCGTCGACTTGAAAACGGGCGCCAAGCTGTGGAAGTATGAGCATCGCTTGCCGGACGGCATCATGCCATGCTGCGACGTGGTCAACCGCGGCGCCGCCCTGTACGGCAACCTTGTGATTTTTGGCACGCTCGACGCCTATCTGGTGGCGCTGGACCAGAACACGGGCAAGATCGTCTGGAAGGAAAAAGTCGATGATTATGCGGCTGGCTACTCGATGACGGCCGCGCCGCTGATCGCCGAAGGCTTGCTGCTGACGGGTGTGTCGGGTGGGGAATTTGGCATCGTTGGCAGGGTCGAAGCGCGCAACCCGATGACGGGCGACCTCGTGTGGAGCCGGCCGACGGTAGAGGGCCATATGGGCCACCGCTATGACAAGGATGGCAAAGCGATCGATAACGGCATTTCGGGAACGGTGAACAAGACCTGGCCGGGCGACCTGTGGAAAACGGGCGGCGCCTCGACGTGGATGGGCGGCACCTACGATCCGCAAACCAAGCTTGCGTATTTCGGCACGGGTAATCCGGCGCCGTGGAACAGCCACTTGCGTCCCGGCGACAACCTGTACTCGTCCTCCACCGTGGCGCTGGACGTGAAAACGGGGCAGATCAAGTGGGCGTATCAAAACACTCCGAACGATGCCTGGGATTTCGACGGCGCCAACGAATTCGTCACCTTCGATATGGATGGCAAGCGCTACGGCGGCAAGGCCGACCGCAACGGTTTCTTTTATGTGATCGACGCCAGCACTGGCAAGCTGCAGAACGCCTTTCCGTTTGTGAAGAAAATCACCTGGGCCAGCAGCATCGACCTGAAGACGGGCCGGCCGAACTACATCGCCGCCGGTCGTCCTGGCGACCCGACCAAGGGAGAGGAAGGCAAGAAGGGCACGACCGTGTTTGCCGCGCCCGCTTTCCTCGGCGCCAAAAACCAGATGCCGATGGCGTACTCGCCGCAAACCAAGCTGTTCTATGTGCCGGCGAACGAATGGGGCATGGACATCTGGAACGAGCCGATCAGCTACAAGAAGGGCGGCGCTTTCCTCGGTGCCGGTTTCACCATCAAGCCCTTGTTTGACGACTACATCGGCGCCATGCGCGCCGTCGATCCGAAGACGGGCAAGATCGTGTGGGAAATCAAGAACAACGCGCCGCTGTGGGGCGGCGTGATGAGCACGGCCGGCAACCTGGTGTTCTACGGCACGCCGGAAGGTTTCCTGAAAGCCGTCGATGCGAAGACGGGCAAGGAGCTGTGGAAATTCCAGACGGGCTCCGGCGTCGTGGCGCCGCCCGTCACCTGGCAGGATGGCGACACGCAATATGTAGCCGTCGTTTCCGGCTGGGGTGGCGCGGTGCCGTTGTGGGGCGGCGAAGTGGCGAAGAAAGTCAACTTCCTGGAGCAGGGCGGTTCCGTGTGGGTTTTCAAGCTGGCATCGAAGTAACGGGGTGAAGCATCCGGGCCACTCGGATGGGTGTCTCCCTGTCCGCCGGGTGTTTTCTTTTTGCTGACGGCCCAGGCCGTCAGTTTTTTGTTTACTTGTATGCCCGATACGCCTGCTTGCGGTCAAAAAATGAACACTGTCAGTGGCGATTGATCCGCTGCTGCACACCTTAAATACGCTTTTTTTCTTTCTCCCTCTGGGCCGTGCTGGGCACGCTTATTGCCAAAGCTTGAGGTACATCAATCACTGGTGTGCACACTAAAAACAGAGAAGAAAGAGGAGAAGCAATGAACACATGGATCAAGCTGGGGAGCCTGGGTGTCATGACAATCGCAACGGTGGGACAGGCGCAAGCCGTCGATATCAAGGCTGGCGACTGGACCGTATCGGTAGGCGGCATCGTCAACGCCTATTACACGCAAGTGTCGTGTTCGGGTGATGCGGTGGGCGGGCTGGCGCTGGGCGGCCAGGCGCTCGGTTGCGGCGGAGAGAAGGACCGCACCACCATCGGCAACGGCTTGCTGCCGAATGGCTTGATCACTTCGGCAAGCTCGCGCCTGGGCGAGTACGACGTGAAAGCCTTGATCGGCATCTACAACTCGACGGCCACGGATAGCGCCATCAGCCAGAACAGCGTGGTCGACGTGCGCCAGGCCTTCTTTACGTTTGGCAATGAACACATGGGCACCTTCAAGCTGGGCCGCGACTACGGCATCTTCGGCGCAAATGCGATTTTGTCCGACATGACCTTGCTGGGCTCAGGCGCACCGGTGCAGGCGACGCAGCGCGGTCGTGTCACCTTGGGCCATATCGGCGCCGGCTACACGTATCTGGGCAACTATGGCCAGATCATGTACAGCTCGCCGAAGTCGGGCGGCGTTGGCGTCGACGTGGCGCTGGTCAGCCCCGTCTCCGATACGCCCATCGTGGCAGGCTCGACCTATTCCTCGAAGTCGAGTCCGCAAGTGCAGGCGCAGCTGACGTATGCGCAGGAAGGCTTGAAGGCGTGGCTGGGCGTGAAGTCGCAAAAATTCACCTCGAAGACGCCAGGTGTAGATGATCTGACCATGCGCGGCGTGGAAGTGGGCGGCTCGTACCAGATGGGGCCGGCTGGCGTGCTGGTCAACTTCCAGGGCGGCAAAGGATTGGGGATTCTTTCCGATGCGGACCAGGGCGATACCAAGTCGAAGAACTGGCTGCTGCAAGGCACGTATAAAACGACGGACAAGCTGAAGCTGGGCTTGTCTTACGGCATCAGCAAGAACGACGACAACACGACCGGCACGGGCGGCTTGAAGTCGAACGCCAACCTGACTCTGGGCGCGTATTACTCGCTCAACAGCGCGATCACCCTGGTGGGCGAGCTGGGCCAGACGCGCTCGAAAGGCTTTACGGGCGGCGAGGCAAAGATGAATGGCGTGTCCTTGGGCGGCATTATTTTCTTCTAACCAATAAATGCGGCGCCTTGCGACAGGGCGCCGCACGGAGCACCATGCATGCGGATAATGCGCTTGTTCATAGCCTGCTGGCTATTCCTGTTTATCCTGGGACAGGCTTGGGCCGGTGTGCTGACCAAAGCCGATCTGGCGCGGCGCTTTCCTGCGCCCATCGTCGTCGGCGACAAGGAGACCGATTTGCCCGTCTGGCCCTTGTTCCGCCAAAACGCCACGGCCACGGAACTTGCCGGCTACGTTTTCGAATCGGTGGACCTGTCGCCGATTCCCGGCTTTTCCGGCGTTCCCGTCAATCTGCTGATCGCCATCGATCCGAAAGGCAGCTTTCTCGACGTCGCCGTGCTGTCGCAGCACGAGCCCGTATTTCTCGATGGCCTAGGTGAAGCGCCCCTGTTTCAGTTCGTCAAACAGTACCAGGGCTTGTCGCTGAAACAGAATATCGCCATCGATGCAAGAACCAAACGCGCGCCGGATGCGACCCATGCCGATATCGACGGCGTGTCGAAGGCCACGGCCTCCGTGCGCATCATCAATCAAAGCGTGCTGGCCTCGGCATTGAAAGTGTCGCGAAAAAAACTAGGGTTTGCGCAAGGCCGCGACCCGGACCAGATCGCCCGTATCCGCATGGAAGTGTTCGAAAAACGCAGCGTGACGCAGATGCTCGCACAGGGCTTGATCCAGCATGTGCGTTTGAGCAACAAGGAGGTAGAGACTTTGTTTGCCGGCAGTCCCGGAGCCGGACTCGAACCGGAAGCCACGCGCGAGCCGGACGGCGTGTTCATCGATCTGTACCTGGCGTATGTATCCGTGCCCACAGTGGGGCGCAATCTGTTGACGGAGCGCAGCTGGAACAAATTGCGCAACCGGCTCGACGAGGGCGACCACGCCATCCTTGTCATGTCGCGCGGGCGCTACAGCGTGCTGGGCGACGATTTCGTGCGCGGCACCGTGCCGGACCGCTTGTTACTGAAGCAAGATGGATTGCCCATCGACATGCGCGACCTGGACCTGGAATTGAACCTGTCCGGTACGGCTACGTTACCAACGGAAAATGTCGCCGTGTTTCGGATCATCAGCCAGGCGGGGCTCGATGCGGCCAGTCCGCTGGCGTTCACGCTACCGATCACGCGCAGCAAGGGCATCGTGTATCCGGAACGCATCGCGCGCAACGTGGATTTCAACTACCGTTTGCCGGCCGAGTTCTATACGGCGCCGCAAGGCGACGATGCCACGTGGCGCGGCACATGGAAGAACCGCAAGGCCGAGTTGCTGCTCTTGCTCGCCGGGCTGGCGCTGCTGGCCGGCGCATTGACATGGCAGAAACGCCTGGTGCGCGACGGGCGGCAATTTGCCTGGTTCCGCCGTCTGTTCCTGTTGTTTACCATCGGCTTCATCGGCTATTACGCGCAGGGGCAGTTATCGATTGTCAATATCACGGGTGTCATCCAGGCGCTGCTGGCGGGGCGCAGCCTGAGCTTTTTTCTGTTCGATCCGATGACGGTGATCCTGTGGGCGTTCGTGCTGCTCAGTCTGTTTATCTGGGGGCGCGGCACGTTTTGCGGCTGGCTGTGTCCGTTTGGCGCGCTGCAGGAATTCACGGGCAAGCTGGGCCAGTGGCTGCGCTTGCCGCAGTGGAAGATCAAGCCGCGTCTCGATGGCCGCTTGAAATGGATCAAGTATGGCTTGCTGGCGGCCATACTTGGCAGCAGCCTGTTTTCCAGCCAGATCACGGACAAGCTGGTCGAGCTGGAGCCGTTCAAGACGGCCATTACCCTGAACTTCGTGCGCGCCTGGCCGTTCGTCGCGTATGCCGTGGGCTTGCTGCTGCTCAGCAGTGTTTCCTACAAATTCTTTTGCCGCTACCTGTGCCCGTTTGGCGCGGCGCTGGCGCTGCTGGGGCGGTTTCGCGTGTTCAACTGGATTCCGCGTCGCAAGGAGTGCGGCACACCGTGCCAGACGTGTCGCCACCGCTGCGAACATCACGCCATCGCGCCGAGCGGGAAAGTCGATTACGGCGAATGTTTCCAGTGTATGGATTGCGTGGTGATTTACGCCAGCGATGAAAAATGCGCACCCTTGATGCTGGAAATCAAGCGTGCCCGCACCATCCCGATTGTCCGGGCCACGGCAGAGGAGAGCAGCAATGCAGCGTAGAACCTTTATTTCCGCGGCCATCGGCAGCGTGGCCGGTATGGCGGGCTTGTCTTTGCCTGGCAGCATGGCACGCGGTACGGCCACGGCGTCCGGCGTGCGGCCTTATCAAGGCGCCGCGCTGGCGTTTGGCACGACGATCGCCGTCACCGTGTTGCACCACGATCAGCGCCAGGCGGAGCTGGCGATTGAAGACGCCTTGCATGCGGCCAGGACTATCGACCGCTTGATGAGTATTTACAGTCCGAGCAGCCAGGTCTTTCAGCTAAACCGCGATGGCCGCCTGGCCCGGCCGGACGCCCATTTGCTGGCCGTGCTGGCGCAGGCACAAGCCTTGTCGCAATGGAGCAATGGGGCGTTTGATATCACGGTGCAACCCTTATGGCAGCTGTTTCGCGCGGCGGCAGACCAGACCGGCTTGCCTGCGCAAGCATTGCGGCGCGAAGCGCAGGCGCGGGTAGGCTGGCGGCAACTGGCGTGGGATAGCCGGGAAGTGCGTTTTCTTCGACCAGGCATGGCGCTGACCTTGAATGGCCTGGCACAAGGTTATGCGGCGGACATGGCGCTGGCGGCTGTGCAGGCGCGCGGCATACGGCACGCCTTGCTGGACACGGGCGAATTCGTTGCGCGCGGGCAGCGTTCCGTGCGCCGTCCCTGGACCCTGGGTATCCAGGACCCGCGTGACGCAGAAATACTCGCGGCCACCTTGAAAGTGGAAGGGCGCAGCGTGGCCACGTCGGGCGATTACGAATGCACGTTTACGCCCGACTTCGTGCATCACCACATCTTCGATCCATCGAAGGGCGATTCGCCGCGCGAACTGGCCAGCGTGACCGTGCTGGCACCCACGGGCTTGCTGGCCGATGGCTTGTCGACGACCTTCATGGTGACGGGCGCGGCGCGCGCGCATGCGATGGCCGCGCAAATGGAAGGCGTTGACCTGATGACCATCGACAAGCAGGGCCGGCGCGAGATGTCGCCCGGCTTTTCCCTTCTAATGTAGGCTATTTCAGATGCGGCACCTTGCGATAGATCGTGTTGCGGGATACGCCCAGGGCCCGCGCCGTGGCCGAGACGTTGCCACCGTGGGCATCGAGCGATTTGAGAATGACGCTTTGCTCCATTTCTTCCAGGTTGGCGCCGGCCGCGATCATGCGGTCCGTGCTGGCGCTGGCGGCAGTCGCTTGCGTCATCTCAATATCGTCGAGGAAATCATCGGGCATGTGGCGCAGACAGATTTCATGTTCGTCACCCGCCATGACGATGGCCGTGCGCAAGAGATTGGTCAACTGGCGGAAATTGCCCGGCCATTTATGCTGGTGGAACATGCGCAGAGTATCCGGCGCCACCGTGTAGCGCGTGTCGGGTGCTTCCGTGGCGAGGATTTTTTTCACGACCGTGTCCAGGTCCGTGCGCTCGCGCAGCGGCGGCAGTTTTACCACCAGGCCATTCAGGCGGTAATACAAATCTTCGCGGAACAGTCCTTTGGCCATGCGTTCGCGCAAGTTGTGATTCGTGGCACAAATGAGTTCCACATTGACGGTGATCGATTTGCTGCTGCCCAGCGGCGTAACCATGCGTTCCTGCAACACGCGCAACAGCCGTGCCTGCAAGCCAAACGGCATGTCGCCGATTTCATCGAGGAACAGGGTGCCGCCATTGGCTTGCAGGATCTTGCCGATGGCGCCTTTCTTGCGCGCACCCGTAAACGCCCCGTCCTCATAGCCGAACAGTTCGGACTCGATCAGGGTTTCCGGAATCGAGGCGCAATTGACGGCAATGAACGGCCCCATGGCCCGTGGCGAATCGTTGTGGATGGCTTGCGCCAGCAATTCCTTGCCGGTGCCCGTTTCGCCCATGACGAGGATGGGGATGTCGCGCCCCAATACCTTGTTGACCTTTTCGATCACCAGTTCCAGTTGCGGGTCGCCTGTGCGCAGATAGCGCAGGCCGGACAGGCGGCGCGCCGCGTTGGCCGCATGGCTGGCCGGCGCGGGAACCTGGGCCGATGCGGCATTGATATCGCTCTGATCGGTGCTGGCAGTAAAGCCGTGCTGGAAGACGCTATTGGACAGGCGCAACTGCGCTCGCCCATACACGCGCACGCCGCTGTGCATGCACAGGTTCAGCAAACCGGGCGAGGCCGTGCGGTAATGGTCGTACAGGGCGGATACGGGCAAGCCGAACAGGGAACTGAATGTGTGCGATTGCAGCGCGGCAAATGACAGGCCCAGCTGAAACAGGCCATTCTTGTTGGCCGATAAAAACCGTCCACCCGGCGTGAACGAGGCGATGCCTTCCATCAAGGTGCCGATGAATTCGGGGCGCGCGTGGAAGTGCACGGTGATGGCGTCTTCGAAGGTGGCGGAAAACAGCTGGTTCTCGATCATCAGCGCCGACATGCGCACGAGGGCCATCGTATGCTTGTGGAAACTGCGCTGGTCGCTCGAGACGTCCAGCACGCCGATGACATTGCCCCGGTGGTCGGTGATCGGTGCTGCGGAGCAGGTCAGGAAATGATTGGCGGCCAGATAATGCTGGTCCGCATGGACCAGGGTCGGAACTTTTTCCGTGATGGCCGTGCCGATGGCATTCGTGCCGCGGCTTTGTTCCGACCATGCCACGCCCGGCTGCAGGGCCACGCGATTGGCTTTCTCCAAGAAATCATCATCGCCCAGCGAATGCACGATGACGCCGTTGGCATCCGTCAAGATCACCATATTGTGGGTGTTGACGATTTGCTGGTACAGAGTTTCCATGGCGGGCAGCGCATGCGCGTGCAGCAAGCGGTTTTGCTCGATCAGCAAGGACAGGTCGGATTTGCCGGCCGGCGTAAAGTCGGGCGTGGCCGTGGGTGACAGGCCAAAGGCGACGGAGCGCTGATGGGAAGTTTCAATGATGACGGGGACGTTGTCCTGTCCTGCAGGCAAAATGTTCGCGTCCGCGATGGACGAAAACGGTGTGCTACGGTAAGTAGCTGACGGTTGATACATGATCTCGTTGCCTCCGTTGGGCCCTGTACTGGGCGCTCTTTTGAATATCGAGAGTGTTCCATAATGTAGCACCTGTCACAGATGGGAGCAAAGCAAAGCGAACCGGGCTATCCCCAGTGTTGCTGCCAGGCCCAGAGTTGCTCCTTTCAGTGGACAGTGCATAGGGCTGTATAAGCAAGTGTGGTGCCAGGGCCGTTTCGCAGGACGGAAAAATAGCGCTTGCGGGGCACGCGGAGCAGGGCTATAATTCGCCCCCTCGCTGAACGACGCATGCAAATGCCGAGTGAGACGAGAGAAAAGAAGGAGTTGACGGATTTAGCGAAATGCTTCATACTCTTCCTTCTTCGCAGCTGACAAACACAACGCTTTGTCGATAGCGCGAGAGTGGTAAATAAGCAGCACCGAATACAGTTCTTTAACAATTAACAGTCGATAAGTGTGGGCATTTGATGTAAGTGCAGCAGCGATTTTCGGATCGCTGTAAAACTTAAAATATCAAATGTTCACAAGAAATAATGAAATAGGATACTTCTTCGGAAGTAGCCTGTCAGTTTTTTGAGTGAGCGACCCGTCGCAAGACGGTGCCAATAAAATGGCAAAGTAACAGAGATTAAACTGAAGAGTTTGATCCTGGCTCAGATTGAACGCTGGCGGCATGCCTTACACATGCAAGTCGAACGGCAGCACGGAGCTTGCTCTGGTGGCGAGTGGCGAACGGGTGAGTAATATATCGGAACGTACCCTAGAGTGGGGGATAACGTAGCGAAAGTTACGCTAATACCGCATACGATCTAAGGATGAAAGTGGGGGATCGCAAGACCTCATGCTCGTGGAGCGGCCGATATCTGATTAGCTAGTTGGTAGGGTAAAAGCCTACCAAGGCATCGATCAGTAGCTGGTCTGAGAGGACGACCAGCCACACTGGAACTGAGACACGGTCCAGACTCCTACGGGAGGCAGCAGTGGGGAATTTTGGACAATGGGCGAAAGCCTGATCCAGCAATGCCGCGTGAGTGAAGAAGGCCTTCGGGTTGTAAAGCTCTTTTGTCAGGGAAGAAACGGTGAGAGCTAATATCTCTTGCTAATGACGGTACCTGAAGAATAAGCACCGGCTAACTACGTGCCAGCAGCCGCGGTAATACGTAGGGTGCAAGCGTTAATCGGAATTACTGGGCGTAAAGCGTGCGCAGGCGGTTTTGTAAGTCTGATGTGAAATCCCCGGGCTCAACCTGGGAATTGCATTGGAGACTGCAAGGCTAGAATCTGGCAGAGGGGGGTAGAATTCCACGTGTAGCAGTGAAATGCGTAGATATGTGGAGGAACACCGATGGCGAAGGCAGCCCCTGGGTCAAGATTGACGCTCATGCACGAAAGCGTGGGGAGCAAACAGGATTAGATACCCTGGTAGTCCACGCCCTAAACGATGTCTACTAGTTGTCGGGTCTTAATTGACTTGGTAACGCAGCTAACGCGTGAAGTAGACCGCCTGGGGAGTACGGTCGCAAGATTAAAACTCAAAGGAATTGACGGGGACCCGCACAAGCGGTGGATGATGTGGATTAATTCGATGCAACGCGAAAAACCTTACCTACCCTTGACATGGCTGGAATCCTCGAGAGATTGAGGAGTGCTCGAAAGAGAACCAGTACACAGGTGCTGCATGGCTGTCGTCAGCTCGTGTCGTGAGATGTTGGGTTAAGTCCCGCAACGAGCGCAACCCTTGTCATTAGTTGCTACGAAAGGGCACTCTAATGAGACTGCCGGTGACAAACCGGAGGAAGGTGGGGATGACGTCAAGTCCTCATGGCCCTTATGGGTAGGGCTTCACACGTCATACAATGGTACATACAGAGCGCCGCCAACCCGCGAGGGGGAGCTAATCGCAGAAAGTGTATCGTAGTCCGGATTGTAGTCTGCAACTCGACTGCATGAAGTTGGAATCGCTAGTAATCGCGGATCAGCATGTCGCGGTGAATACGTTCCCGGGTCTTGTACACACCGCCCGTCACACCATGGGAGCGGGTTTTACCAGAAGTAGGTAGCTTAACCGCAAGGAGGGCGCTTACCACGGTAGGATTCGTGACTGGGGTGAAGTCGTAACAAGGTAGCCGTATCGGAAGGTGCGGCTGGATCACCTCCTTTCTAGAGTTTGCACGAATCAGAAATGATTCACGCATCAAATGTTCACACTTATCGGCTGTTTAATTAAGAAGAAACAGTAGTCGTAGTAGTTCCGCGTTGGGGCTGTAGCTCAGCTGGTTAGAGCACCGTGTTGATAACGCGGGGGTCGTTGGTTCGAGTCCAACCAGCCCTACCAGCAGAAACAGACCCGGGGGTAAGGTGGACGCTAGTCCAGCCAGACCTACCAGTAATGTAATACCCACAGGGGGATTAGCTCAGCTGGGAGAGCACCTGCTTTGCAAGCAGGGGGTCGTCGGTTCGATCCCGTCATCCTCCACCAAAGTTTTACTCGAAAGTACAAATGTAAGCCTCTGGGTTTAGATTTGATCTTTTAGCGATCAAAGCTGTTTCGTTCTTTAACAATCTGGAAGAAGTAAAGATTATTTATTGATCGGTTTGCCGTAAAAGGTGAATCGATGGGTAATGATTGTATGTATCAACAAACAAGCAACAACGTTGTACTTTCTTATCCCTGTAGCGCTCTTTGGTCACCTCGGTGAGCAGAGGCTAACGTTATAGGGACAAGCGAATAAGTGCACATGGTGGATGCCTTGGCGATTACAGGCGATGAAGGACGTAGTAGCTTGCGATAAGCTGCGGGGAGTGAGCAAACACACTTTGATCCGCAGATTTCCGAATGGGGCAACCCACCCTTTTAGGGTATTGCATACTGAATACATAGGTATGCAAGGCGAACGCGGCGAACTGAAACATCTAAGTAGCTGCAGGAAAAGAAATCAACCGAGATTCCCAAAGTAGCGGCGAGCGAAATGGGAAGAGCCTGTACGTGATAGTCGGACTGATAGAAGAATCCTCTGGAAATAGGAACCGTAGCGGGTGATAGTCCCGTATTCGAAATCAGACCGGTGATACTAAGCGTACGACAAGTAGGGCGGGACACGTGACATCCTGTCTGAATATGGGGGGACCATCCTCCAAGGCTAAATACTCGTAATCGACCGATAGTGAACCAGTACCGTGAGGGAAAGGCGAAAAGAACCCCGGAAGGGGAGTGAAATAGATCCTGAAACCGTGTGCATACAAACAGTAGGAGCGGACTTGTTCCGTGACTGCGTACCTTTTGTATAATGGGTCAGCGACTTACATTCAGTGGCAAGGTTAACCGCATAGGGAAGCCGTAGAGAAATCGAGTCCGAATAGGGCGATCAGTCGCTGGGTGTAGACCCGAAACCAAGTGATCTACTCATGGCCAGGATGAAGGTGCGGTAACACGCCCTGGAGGTCCGAACCCACTAATGTTGAAAAATTAGGGGATGAGCTGTGGGTAGGGGTGAAAGGCTAAACAAACTTGGAAATAGCTGGTTCTCTCCGAAAACTATTTAGGTAGTGCCTCAAGTATCACCATCGGGGGTAGAGCACTGTTATGGCTAGGGGGTCATTGCGACTTACCAAACCATTGCAAACTCCGAATACCGATGAGTGCGAGCTTGGGAGACAGACGTCGGGTGCTAACGTCCGGCGTCAAGAGGGAAACAACCCAGACCGCCAGCTAAGGTCCCAAAGATTGGCTAAGTGGAAAACGAAGTGGGAAGGCTAAAACAGTCAGGATGTTGGCTTAGAAGCAGCCATCATTTAAAGAAAGCGTAATAGCTCACTGATCGAGTCGTCCTGCGCGGAAGATGTAACGGGGCTAAGCCAGTCACCGAAGCTGCGGATATTGTTCTGTGATTTATCACAGATATATATGGTAGGAGAGCGTTCTGTAAGCCTGCGAAGGTGTCTTGTAAAGGATGCTGGAGGTATCAGAAGTGCGAATGCTGACATGAGTAGCGATAATGGGGGTGAAAAGCCTCCACGCCGTAAGCCCAAGGTTTCCTGTTCAACGTTCATCGGAGCAGGGTGAGTCGGCCCCTAAGGCGAGGCAGAGATGCGTAGCTGATGGGAAGCAGGTTAATATTCCTGCACCGTCGTATGATGCGATGGGGGGACGGATCGCGGAAGGTTGTCTGACTGTTGGAATAGTCAGTTTCTGTCTCATAGAAGGCGCTTAGGCAAATCCGGGCGCGGAATTCAAGGGGATGGGACGAGTGCACTTGTGCACGAAGCAATCGGAAGTGGTTCCAAGAAAAGCCTCTAAGCTTCAGTCATACGAGACCGTACCGCAAACCGACACAGGTGGGCGAGATGAGTATTCTAAGGCGCTTGAGAGAACTCGGGAGAAGGAACTCGGCAAATTGGTACCGTAACTTCGGGAAAAGGTACGCCCCGGTAGCTTGATTGGTTTACTCCATGAGGGTGAAAGGGTTGCAATAAACTGGTGGCTGCGACTGTTTAATAAAAACACAGCACTCTGCAAACACGAAAGTGGACGTATAGGGTGTGACGCCTGCCCGGTGCTGGAAGATTAAATGATGGGGTGCAAGCTCTTGATTGAAGTCCCAGTAAACGGCGGCCGTAACTATAACGGTCCTAAGGTAGCGAAATTCCTTGTCGGGTAAGTTCCGACCTGCACGAATGGCGTAACGATGGCCACACTGTCTCCTCCCGAGACTCAGCGAAGTTGAAATGTTTGTGATGATGCAATCTACCCGCGGCTAGACGGAAAGACCCCATGAACCTTTACTGTAGCTTTGCATTGGACTTTGAACCAATCTGTGTAGGATAGGTGGGAGGCTTTGAAGCGGGGACGCTAGTTCTCGTGGAGCCAACCTTGAAATACCACCCTGGTTTGTTTGAGGTTCTAACCTTGGTCCGTTATCCGGATCGGGGACAGTGCATGGTAGGCAGTTTGACTGGGGCGGTCTCCTCCTAAAGTGTAACGGAGGAGTTCGAAGGTACGCTAGATACGGTCGGACATCGTGTTGATAGTGCAATGGCATAAGCGTGCTTAACTGCGAGACTGACAAGTCGAGCAGGTACGAAAGTAGGACATAGTGATCCGGTGGTTCTGTATGGAAGGGCCATCGCTCAACGGATAAAAGGTACTCTGGGGATAACAGGCTGATTCCTCCCAAGAGTTCATATCGACGGGGGAGTTTGGCACCTCGATGTCGGCTCATCACATCCTGGGGCTGTAGCCGGTCCCAAGGGTATGGCTGTTCGCCATTTAAAGTGGTACGTGAGCTGGGTTTAAAACGTCGTGAGACAGTTTGGTCCCTATCTGCCGTGGGCGTTGGAAATTTGAAGGGGGCTGCTCCTAGTACGAGAGGACCGGAGTGGACGAACCTCTGGTGTACCGGTTGTCACGCCAGTGGCATTGCCGGGTAGCTAAGTTCGGAAGAGATAACCGCTGAAAGCATCTAAGCGGGAAACTTGCCTTGAGATGAGATTTCCCAGAGCCTTGAGCTCTTTGAAGGGTCGTTCGAGACCAGGACGTTGATAGGCTGGGTGTGGAAGTGCAGTAATGCATTAAGCTAACCAGTACTAATTGCCCGTACGGCTTGTCCCTATAACCTTAGCAGGTACAGAGGATAAGACGGTACAACGTTGCGTGTGTGTTGATACTACCAGTCATTACCCTAATCTTTGCTTCTTCCAGATTCAGGCTTTGTCGCTCCATCGAGGACAAATGCCAGTACAAGTTATGCCTGATGACCATAGCAAGTTGGTCCCACCCCTTCCCATCCCGAACAGGACCGTGAAACAACTTTGCGCCGATGATAGTGCTGCAACCAGTGTGAAAGTAGGTTATCGTCAGGCTTGTTATTCGTAGTAGAAGAAAACCCCGTCAAGAAATTGATGGGGTTTTTTTACGTCTGGTGGTTTTGTTTGACGCTGGTGGTGCTTGTCGGCTTACGCGCTGCGCGCTAAGCCGACCTACGGTCATGTAAAGTCCGGTAGGTCGGATTAGCGTAGCGTAATCCGACAACATTGTTGGCCTCGTGGCATCAGCTACCGCGGTAAGTAGAATACGACCAGGGCGACACCACCAGCGGCACGTGGTAATTCTCATCCGTATGCGCAATACCGAAGGCCAGGGTGACCAGGTCAATGAAGCGGGGCGATGGCAGTTCTAAGCCCTGGGCGGCGAAATAGTCGCCTGCATTGAACACCAGTTCATACTGGCCCGCTTTCATACTGTCGCCTTCCAGTAATGGCGTGCTGCAGCGGCCGTCGCTATTGGTCATATCCATCTTCAATAGCACTTTTCCTTCCGGCGCAACTGAAAACAAGGCCACTTTGACGCCGGCTCCCGGCCTGCCGTGGGCGATATCGAGTACATGCGTGCTGAGTTTTCCCATTTGCTATCCTGTATATAGGGTGAGTGAATGTGCTTATCGTGCAAATCATATACCGGTGACTGCGCCTGGCTATATGATTGGGCATATAGCCAACATTGTCCTCCTATAGGCGCGCCTCCGCATGAACAATTACGAAGATTATCCACGCGACTTGATCGGCTATGGCCGCACGCCACCCCATCCGCAATGGCCGGGCAAGGCCCGCATCGCGCTGCAATTCGTCCTCAATTACGAGGAGGGGGCGGAAAACAGCGTGCTGCATGGCGATCCCGCATCGGAAACGTTTTTATCGGAGATGATCGGTGCGGCCGCCTTTCCCGCGCGCCACCTGAGCATGGAGTCGATTTATGAATACGGTTCGCGCGCCGGGCTGTGGCGCTTGCTGCGCATGTTCGAGGAGCGGCGCCTGCCGCTGACGGTCTTCGGCGTATCGATGGCCTTGAAACGCAATCCGGAGGCGGTGGCCGCCTTCCAGCAATTGGGGCATGAAATCGCCTGCCACGGCTTGCGCTGGATTTCCTACCAAAACATGGACGAGGCGACGGAACGCGAACACATGCGCGAAGCTGTGCAGATCATTCGCGAATTGACGGGTTCCGCTCCGCAAGGCTGGTATACCGGGCGCGATTCGCCGAATACGCGCAAACTGGTGGTCGAGCATGGCGGTTTCCGCTATGACGCTGATTATTACGGAGACGACCTGCCATTCTGGGACAAGGTGGCGTACACGGATGCCGCCGGCATGCCGGCCGTGCAGCCGCAACTGATCGTGCCCTATACCCTGGATACGAACGACATGCGCTTTGCCGCCATGCAGGGCTTTAATTCGGGCACGCAGTTTTTTGATTACTTGAAGGATGCCTTCGATGTGTTGTACGCGGAAGGCGATCCGAACGGCTTGAATCAGCCGAAGATGTTGTCGGTAGGCTTGCATTGCCGCCTGGTGGGACGGCCTGGACGGGCCGCGGCGCTGGCGCGCTTCCTCGACTATGTGCAGGGCCATGAGCAGGTATGGATCACGCGCCGCATCGATATCGCCGAACACTGGCATGCGACGCATCCATTCCAGGACTGAGTTCTATTGAGATAAGATGATAAGTAAAATCAGTCTTTGCATATAGTTGTCTCATATGCCGGTGTTAATCTCCTATACTGGGACTATACCGAGGCCAGCATGTCAGAACCGATCCGCTTTTACTATCGTGGTGCCGTACAGGAAGTACGTGACGCCGCCCTTACGCAGACTGTGTTGCAGCACCTGCGCGAGGACTTGCATTGCACGGGCACCAAGGAAGGCTGCGCCGAGGGCGATTGCGGCGCCTGCACGGTGGTCATTGGCAGCCTGGTCGATGGCCAGGTCGAGATGAAGGCTGTCAACGCCTGCATCCAGCTCACGCCCACCCTCGATGGCAAGGCCCTGTTTTCCGTGGAAGACTTGCAGCAACCCGACGGCGCCTTGCACCCGGTGCAACAGGCGATGGTCGAGTGCCACGGTTCCCAGTGCGGTTTTTGCACCCCCGGCTTTGTCATGTCCTTGTGGGGCATGTATCTGAAAAAAAACGGCGAGACGCCCACGCGTTGCGAAATCGACGACAGCCTGTCGGGCAATCTGTGCCGTTGCACCGGCTACCGGCCCATCATCGATGCAGCCAGGCGCATGGGCGAACTGCCGCATGTTGCGTTCGATCACGATGCGTTGGGAGTGCAATTGCAGGCGCTGCAGCGCGGCAGCCTGAGCACCTATGAACATGGCGGCCAGTACTTCCACGCGCCGCGCACCATTGAGGAACTGGTGGCGCTGCGCACGGAAAAGCCGCAAGCCTGTCTGCTTGCCGGCTCCACCGATATCGGCTTGTGGGTGACCAAGCAATTGCGCGACTTGGGCGACATCATTTATCTCGGCAACGTCGCCGCGCTGAAAAGCATCGCCGTGGACGATGGCAAGCTGCACATCGGCGCCGGTGCCAGCCTCAACGATGCCTATGCGGCGCTGTGCCAGCATTATCCTGATGAGCTGTCGGAACTGTGGCAACGCTTTGCCTCCTTGCCAATCCGCAACGCGGGTACCCTGGGCGGCAATGTGGCGAATGGCTCGCCCATCGGCGACTCGATGCCATGGCTGATTGCGCTGGGCAGCGAGATCGTGTTGCACGGTCCAAGTGGCCAGCGGATCATGCCGCTGGAAAACTTCTATCTGGCTTACCAAAAGAAAGATTTGCAACCCGGAGAATTCGTCGAAGCCGTGCGCGTGCCCTTGCCGCGTGCCGACGTGCATTTCCGCACGTATAAACTGGCGAAACGCTTTGACCAGGATATTTCGGCCGTGTGCGCCGCGTTTGCCTTTGAACTCGATGGCGAGCGCATCGTCGATGCGCGCATCGCCTTTGGCGGCATGGCGGGCACGCCGCAGCGCGCCGCGCAAACGGAAGCGTTTTTGCGCGGACAGGCGTGGACGGAAGACAATCTGCTCATCGCCATGCGCTTGCTGGCCGACGATTACGCGCCCCTGTCCGACATGCGCGCGTCGAATACCTACCGCATGACGACGGCGCAAAACCTGTTGCGCCGCTTCTGGCTGGAAACACGCCCCGGTGCGCCTTTGCAACGCGCCGCCGTCAACGCCTACGCTTGCCGCGCCTGAAAGGACCAGCATGAACCATCCTGCCACGCCCGAATTGCAAGCAGCCACCTGGGCCGCCGTGGGCAAGCCCAGCCCGCATGAATCGGCGCAATTGCATGTGCTGGGGCAAGCGACGTACACGGACGATATCGCCGAATTGCAAGGCACCTTGCATGCGGCACTGGGCCTGTCGCAAAAGCCCCATGCGCGCATCACGGCCATGGATTTGTCGGCCGTGCGCGCTGCTGCCGGTGTTGTCGCCGTCTACACGGCGCAGGACATTCCCGGCACCAATGATTGTGGCCCCATCATCCATGACGACCCGATCCTGGCTGCGGAACTGGTGCAATACGTGGGCCAGCCCATCTTCATCGTGGTGGCCAATACGCATGACCATGCGCGCCGCGCCGCCCGCCTGGCGCAGGTATCGTACGAGGAATTGCCCGCGATCATGACGCCGCAAGCGGCCAAGGCCGCGCAATCGTATGTGCTGCCGCCGATGCAGCTGACGCGCGGCAATTACCAGGCAGCGTTCGAGGGCGCGCCGCACGTGGTCAAGGGGCAGTTGTATGTAGGCGGGCAGGAACAGTTTTATCTGGAAGGACAGATTTCCTACGCGATTCCGAAAGAAGCGCAGGGCATGCTGGTGCTGTGTTCGACCCAGCATCCGAGCGAAATGCAGCACGTGGTGGCGCATGCGCTGGGCGTGCATTCGCACAACATCACCGTCGAATGCCGGCGCATGGGTGGCGGTTTTGGCGGCAAGGAATCGCAGTCGGCCCTGTGGGCGGCGGCCGCGTCGATCGCGGCGGCGAAACTGAAGCGTCCCGTGAAATTGCGCGCCGACCGCGACGACGACATGCTGGTGACGGGCAAGCGCCACTGTTTCTACTATGAATACGAGGTGGGCTACGACGACGATGGCCGTATCCTCGCCGCCAAGGTCGACATGACCACGCGCGCCGGCTACTCGGCCGACTTGTCCGGCCCCGTCGCCACGCGCGCCGTCTGCCACTTCGACAACACCTATTATTTGTCCGACGTGGACATCCGCGCCGCCTGCGGCAAGACGAACACGCAGTCGAACACGGCTTTCCGCGGCTTTGGCGGGCCGCAGGGCGCCATTGCCATCGAGTACGTGATCGATGAAATCGCCCGCCACTTGCAACGCGATGCGCTCGATATCCGCCTGCTCAATTTCTACGGCCGCAACGATGTAGAAGGACGCAACGTCACGCCGTATGGCCAGAAAATCGTCGACAACGTGATCCATGAACTCGTTGCCGAACTGGAAGAGAGCAGCGATTACCGGGCGCGCCGCCGCGCCATCGATGCGTTCAACGAGGCCAGTCCCGTGTTGAAGAAGGGCCTGGCATTCACGCCCTTGAAATTCGGCATCGCCTTCAACGTCACGCATCTGAACCAGGCGGGCGCGCTCGTGCACGTGTACGTGGATGGCTCCGTGCTGGTCAACCATGGCGGCACGGAAATGGGGCAGGGCATCAATACCAAGGTCATGCAAGTCGTGGCGCACGAGCTGGGTCTGGACCTGGACAAAGTACGGGCCACTGCCACCGATACCAGCAAGGTGGCGAACACGTCGGCCACGGCGGCGTCCACCGGCGCCGATCTGAACGGCAAGGCGGCGCAGGATGCGGCGCGCCAGATCCGTGAACGCCTGGCCGATTACGCGGTCAAACTGTATGGCGGCGAGGCAGCTTGCGTGCGCTTCTTCGATAACCATCTCCACGTGAATGGTCACGTCGTTGCGTTTGCCGAACTGGTGCAGAAGGCGTATCTGGCTCGTGTGCAACTGTGGTCGGACGGTTTTTATGCCACGCCCGGCTTGTCGTGGGATGCAAAGACGATGACGGGGCATCCGTTTTCGTATTATGCGTATGGCGCGGCTGTGGCCGAAGTGGTGGTCGATACCCTGACCGGTGAATGGAAGTTGCTGCGCGCCGATGCCTTGTACGATGCGGGCCAGTCGCTCAATCCCGCGATTGATCTGGGTCAAGTGGAAGGCGCATTTATCCAGGGCATGGGCTGGCTGACGACGGAGCAGCTGTGGTGGAATGCGGCGGGCAAGCTGATGACGCACGCGCCATCGACGTATAAAATTCCCGGCATTTCCGATTGCCCGGAAGACTTCCGTGTGAACCTGTTCCAGAACCGCAATGTGGAAGACAGCATCCACCGTTCGAAAGCCGTGGGCGAGCCACCGCTGTTGCTGCCGTTTTCCGTGTTCTTTGCCATCCGCGACGCCATTTCCAGCGTGGGCCATCATGCCGTGCAGCCACCGTTGAATGCGCCTGCCACCAGCGAGGAAATCCTCAAGGCGATCATGGCCGTGCAAGCGGCGCATGCCGGCGCCTAGGAGACGCGGATGAGCGACTGGCTGACAGCAATCGAGAATGACACGCGGGCATCCGTGCTGGTGACGGTCGCCCTGGTGGAAGGTTCCGGACCGCGCGAGGCGGGTGCGAAGATGCGCGTCACGCTCGATGGTCAAATGGACACTATCGGTGGCGGCCACCTGGAATTGCGCGCCGTGGAAATCGCCAAGACCATGCTGGCGACGGCAGATACCCATGCGCGGCTCGAACGTTTCGCGCTGGGCCCCAGTCTGGGGCAATGCTGCGGTGGCGTCGTTCACCTGGCTTTTGAATATGTCGATGCCAGCCTGCATGCATTGCTGGCCGCCTTGCGCGAACGCCGTCAGCAAGACAGCTGGCGTTTGACGGCGCTCGACGGCGAGAGCGCGTCCGTTCTGTTCGATGCCGCCGGCAGCTTGATCGTCGGCATGCCAGGCCAGGCACCCGACACGTTTTCCCGCGAGCGCGCAACCCATGTCGCTCAGGATGGCAAGGGCCGGCGCTGGCTGGTCGATCCTTGCCTGGCGCCGCGCGCGCACCTGACCTTGTTCGGCGCCGGCCACGTGGGCGCCGCCATCGTGCGGGCGCTGGCCCACTTGCCCTGCACTATCACCTGGGTCGATGAACGCGAAGACATGTTTCCCGCGCAACTACCCGATAATGTGCGCATCGCCGCCACCGATACGCCCGAGGAGTTTGTCGCCATGGCGCCGCCGGGCGGCAGTTTTCTTGTCATGACGCATAGCCATGCGCTGGATCAACGCTTGACGCAAGCCATCATGGAGCGCGAGGATGTGGGTTGGTTCGGCTTGATCGGTTCGCACACGAAACGCAAGCAGTTCGAGCACCGCCTGCAGGCGCGCGGCGTGCCCGCTGAGCGCATCGCCGCGATGGTGTGCCCGATCGGCATGCCTGGCATCCGCAACAAGGCGCCGGCCGTGATCGCCGCATCCGTTGCCTGTCAATTACTGATGGTGTGGGAGGAAGCGGCTGCGGCCGCCCTCGCCGCACCGCTGCGGCTGGCCTCTGCCAGCGCGCCACTGCGGCGGCAACTACGCGCCGCCATTCACCCGTTATAGAAAGAAGTCATGCCGATTGTTCCTGCCACATTGCAAGCTTACCGTGCCAGCTTGCTGCACTTCCACGCCGATCCCGCCTTTAGCGAGGAGGCGCACGCCTGGCATGCGGACGGCTTGCTGATCGTGGCCGATGGCAAGGTAGTGGCCGCCGGCGATTATGCGCAACTGCAGCCGACTTTGCCGCCCGGCACGCAGATCGTCGATTACCGGGGCAAGCTGATCGTGCCCGGTTTCATCGATACCCATCTGCACTTCCCGCAGACGGAAATGATTGCCTCGCCGGCGCCGGGCCTGCTGCCTTGGCTCGAAACGTACACCTTCCCCACCGAGCGCGCGTTTGAAGACCCTGCCCATGCGCGCAACGTCGCCGAGTTTTTCCTCGATGAACTGCTGCGCTGCGGCACCACCACGGCGATGGTGTATGGCAGCGTGCATCCGCAATCGGTCGATGCATTCTTTGGCGCCAGCGAGGCGCGCGGCTTGCGCATGGTGGCGGGCAAAGTCATGATGGACCGCAACTGTCCCGAGTTCCTGCGCGACACGGCCGAGTCGGGCGCGCGCGACAGCGAGGCGCTGATCCAGCGCTGGCACAAGCACGGCCGCTCGCTGTATGCGATCACGCCGCGTTTCGTGCCGACCTCGACGAATGAACAGATGCATCTGGTAGGCGAGCTGGCGCGCGCCTACCCGGATACCTATTTGCAGACGCATGTATCGGAAAACGAGGATGAATGCCGCTGGGTGCGCGAACTGCACCCGCAGGCGCGCAGCTACCTCGATGTGTATGACCAGTACGGGATGCTGCGCCCGCGCGCCATGTTTGGCCACTGCATCTGGCTCGACGAGCGCGACCGCGCGCGCATGGCGGAAACGTCTTCGGCGGCCGCCATTTGTCCTACGTCTAACCTGTTTCTCGGTAGCGGCCTGTTCGATTTCGAGCGGGCCGATGCGGCGAAAGTGCTGCTGTCGCTGGCGACGGATGTGGGCGGCGGCACCTCGTTCTCGATGTTGCAAACCATGAACGAAGCCTATAAAGTAGCACGCTTGAAAGGCAGCTATCTGCCCGCCTTGCGCATGTTTTACCTGGCGACCCTGGGCGCCGCGCGCGCCATGCAACTGGAAGGCACGCTGGGCAATTTCAAGGCTGGCACGGAAGCGGATTTTATTGTGCTCGACAAGCAATCGACGCCGCTGCTCGAGCGCCGCACGGCTGGCTGTCAAAGCCTGGAGGAATTGCTGTTTGCCTTTGCGCTGCTGGGCGACGACCGCGCCGTGGCCGCCACCTATTCAGGCGGGCAATGCGTGCATGTGCGGGGCAGGGCTGACCTACCCGTTGTTCCATACGATTTATCCTGAGCGAGAACGCGAATGCACAAGAAACTCACTGGCCTGGCGCTTGGCGCCGCGCTGGCATTGACCGGAACGGCGCAGGCCGCCCCGTCTTCCAACGAAGCGGCCACCGCGCGCCATTTTACCGCCCTGGTCTCGGGCACCCAGCCGAAGACAGCCGAGTTGAGCCTGTTCTTTTCCATGATGCCCAAGGGCGGTGATCTGCATCATCATTACTCGGGCGCCATTTACGCCGAGCAATTCCTTGACTGGGTCGACAAGGAAAACTATTGCGTCAACAAGACGACCTATCGCATCGAAAGCAACAAGGACGTCGTGGCGGCCGAGCGCGCCAAGCCGGCCTTGCAGCGTGGCTGCCTGTCGTCCACGGAAGTGTTTGCCGATGCGGGCCTGTATGCGGAATTACTGCAGCGCTGGTCGACCAAGGATTTCTATAACCACGGCGCCATCCAGACGCCGCCGGACCGCACTTTTTTTGACACCTTCGGCTACTTCGGCCCCGTCGCGTCGAGCAACACGGCCGATGGCCTGAAAACCCTGAAGCAGCGCGCCATCGCGGAAAACCTCAGCTATATCGAGACGATTTTCGAACTGTCGCCATTCGTGCAAAGCACGCAGTTCGACCAGCAAGTGCTGGCGCCGGGCTTGCAGCCGGCGGCGTTACAAGCCGTGCTGGCCAACTGGACTCAAAACCTGGAGCAAGACGCCAGCTTCCAGAAAAGCATCACCGCCTACAACGACAACGTCAACGCCAGCAGCGCCGGCATTGACGATGCGAACTTCACCATGCGCTACCAGGCGTATGTGCTGCGTTTCCTGTCGCCATCGCAAGTGTTCTCGTCCATGGTGGCCGCGTTCAAGGCAGCGAGCCTGAATCCGCTGCTGGTGGGCGTGAACATCGTGGGCCAGGAAAGCGTGAACGTATCAATGCGCGACTACAGCCTGCACATGGAAATGTTCAAATTCCTCAAGGCCAAGTATCCAAACGTCAAGATCGCCCTGCACGCGGGCGAACTGGCGCTGGGCATGGTGCCGCCGGAAGGCATGACGTTCCATATCGCCGAAGCCGTCGATGTGGCGGGCGCCGACCGTATCGGCCACGGCATGGATATCGCGTACGAAAACAATGCGCTGGCGACCATGCAGAAAATGCGCGAGCGCGGCATTCCCGTGGAAGTGAACCTGACCAGCAACGATTACATTCTTGGTATCAAGGGGCAGGCACATCCGATCACCCTGTACCGCAAGTATGGCGTGCCCTTCGTCATTTCCACCGATGACGCGGGCGTTTCGCGCAATACCTTGTCGAATGAATACGTGCTGTTTGCCAGCCAGTACAAGACCGATTATGCGGAAATCAAAAAGCTGTCCTACAACAGCCTGCGTTATTCGTTTTTGGCGGAAGCGGACAAGCAACGCTTGCTGAAAGCACTCGATGCCCGTTTCACCCGTTTTGAAGCCTTGATCGCAAATAGTGATCGCAAAGCAACTGTTGTAAAACCGTAAAAGTATTTCACCTCTCCTGCCTGCTACGCGACCGCAACTAGCGGTCGCGTAAGCTCCTGATCTTCATAGTTACAAAACCCTCCTTTTATCGTTTTTGTTGTGTCTTTACGACAAAAAATGATGCGCTGGTAGTGCTTTCTTGCAATTATTTTCTGAAACAATTTCCAAGTGTTGCCGCTCATCTATAATTTCGCCCCGATGAGGTGAGCTTGCTCGGTTGATACAAAAAATGCGGCTTCCAGCGGTGATTTATATTTTTTATATATAAATTATTAAAAAAAAACGTATTTGTCAGCCTACAGACCTTAATGCATAGTTGGACGGCGAAGAGTTGAATAAGTCATTTTTGCTATCGCTTTTGTGACAATTCAGGATGTCTAGCGGCTCCTGTCACATTGCGGTCATATCCGTGTAACGGATTTGAAATATTCGATCTTTATACTGCCGTGTCTAGTTGGATAGTTTCCGTGTTTCACCACAATATAAGCAAGTCAAAATCTTGTAAGTTACAACACACTCTAGGGGGTTCAAATGCAGTTCATTCAACAACCAAAATTGCGACTAAGTATGATCGCAGTGGCATGCCAACTGGCTTGCTTCGGCATTTCTACTGCGCATGCGCAAAGTGCTGACGAAGCCACAAAAGTGGTCATTACCGCGAAAAAAACCGGTATGGGCCTGATGGTGACGGAAGATGCGCCAAAAGCACGCAGCACGATTACGGCAGAAGAACTGGAAAAGCAGCGTCCAACGGGCAATGCGTACGAAGCCCTGGAGATGTTGCCAGCTGTTAATAGCTACAACTACGATGCAACCGGCCTGTTCGGCGGCGGCCTGACACTGCGCGGTTTTAACTCCGACCAGATCGGCGCCACGATCAATGGCGTGCCGGTGAATGACTCCGGTAGTTTTGCCATCTACCCACAAGAATATGTCGACCAGGAAAATACCTGCTCGCAAACCGTGACCCAGGGTTCGACCGATGCCGATTCGCCACAAGTGGGCGCTACCGGCGGCAACTTTGGTATCAATACCTGCAATCCTGAAGACAAGCACCGCCTGCGCATGATGCAGACCTTCGGTCAACTGAACATGAAGAAAACCTTCGTGCGCGTCGACACCGGCCTGTTCTCGGACAAGCGCACCAAGATGTTCGTGTCCGCTTCGCATGCTGAAGCCGACAAATGGAAAGGCAAGGGCGGCGCCAAGCGCGACCATATCGATGCCGGTATCAACTACGACTGGGATCGTTTCAACTATATTCACGCCACCTTGCTGTACAACGAGGCGATGAACAACAACATCAATAACCTGACCTTGGCTGAAATCAACAAGAACGGTTATAACTTCGACTATGCCGATACCTTCAAGGGCCATCTGAAGCCGGTAAAAGGTGTGGAACAAAAGGAAAGTACCCAGTCGCCGGCCTTCTATAAACTGGGCATCAATCCATTCAAGAATGCCATCGCCTCGGCCACGGCAAAGTTCCGTCTGAACGAGAATCTGGATCTGAAAGTACTGCCATACATCTGGTACGGCTACGGTAACGGTGGCGTGCAACAGCGCGCCCAGTCGGAAAAAGGTTTTTATGACGCGACCACCGGCCTGCGCAATAGCGGCGTGGACTTGAATGGCGACGGCGATACCCTCGATACCATCCTGGTCGCCAACGCCAGCGTCACCAAGACCTTCCGTCCTGGCGTGACCGCGTCGCTGAACTGGTCGTCGGGTAACCACGATGTGCTCGGTGGCTTCTGGTACGAACGCGCTCGCCATCAGCAAACGGGTCCGATGCTGGCATTGAGCAATGATGGTATCTCGCAAGATCCTTGGTTGCAAAACGGCCAGATCCTGCGCCCGGATGGCACCCCAGCACAAAGCCGTAACTGGATGTCGATTTCGACCGCTTATCAGTTCTTCCTGCAAGACACGATCAGCCTGAGTGATGACAAGCTGAAGATCAATATCGGCGTGCGCAGCCCCAACGTGAAGCGTGACTTCACCAACTACGGCGACGAAAACAACAACGTCAAGCCGTACAACCTGATCAAGAAATACAACACCCTGCTGCCACAGCTTGGCGCCCGCTACCGCATCACCAACGACGATCAAGTGTTCATTTCTGTCGCTAAAAACGTCAAAGCACCCCCTAACTTCGTGTTTGGCAACATCGGCACCAGCGTGAAAGTGGTCAATGGCGTCGCCAACTTTGTTGGTGATGTGAAACAAGAATCGTCGTGGAACACCGATATCGGCTATCGCCACCAGGATGACAAGTTCATCGCTTCGGTGACGGCGTTCTTCGTCGACTTCAAGGATCGCCAGGCAACCACCTTCGATCCAATCACGCAGGCGAGCAGCTACACCAACGTGGGCCGCGTCAGCAACAAGGGCCTGGAATTTGAAATCGGCAATACGCCGATCAATGGCTGGGCAATGTACGGTTCGCTGGGTTTCAATAACAGCAAGATCAAGGACGACATGCTGTCCGCGACGAATGTGTACCTGCCAACGGCTGGCAAGGAAATGATCAACACGCCGAAGAAGAAAGCCGGCCTGTCGATCGAATACCAGAATGGTTCGTTCTGGACCCGCGTGAAAGCGCGCGCCACCGGCCAGCAGCAAGCATCGATGGTCAATGATGAAACGGCACCAGGCTACACCACCTTCGGTATCGATGGCGGCTACACCTTTGCCAACTTCGGTTACATCAAGCGTCCGAAGCTGACGTTTAACCTGAGCAACATCACGGACAAGCAGTACCGCAATCCGTCCTCGACCACCGTCAAGAACACCCAGGCTATCCCTGGTGTGACGACGGCCGTTGATACCCAGCGTTACTACCTGGGCGCACCACGCTTCGTATCGGTCACCCTGTCGATCGATATCTAATCGGCGCTGACGCGCAGCCTGCAGGCCAGGCTGCGCGCGATGTGTTGCAACGGGCCTCAGGGCCCGTTTTTCTTTTCTGCCGGCGTTGTGCAGCCGGACCTTGTTTAACCCGTTTGCGCAATGCCGTATCCCGGCCCTTGCGCTATGCTGCGAAGCCTATGAAAACACTGCCCTTATCCCTGATCGCGGTGGCCATCGCCGCCGCCATGTCCGGTTGCGCCACCCATCCCGTGGCGCCCGTCGACATCAACCTGGTCGCCCTGAACGATTTTCACGGCAATCTCGACCGCAGCAAATTTAGCTACACGAGCGTTGCCGATGCCGAGCGCAAGACGGTGCAGGCCGGCGGCATCGATACCTTGTCCGGCGCCTTGACGGCGTGGCGGCGCGAAGATGCGCAGCTGATTTTTGTCGGCAATGGCGACCTGGTCGGTGCCAGTCCCGCCATGTCGGCGCTGTGGGCGGACGAACCGAGCATCGTCGCCATGAACATGCTGGGCATGAAGGCCAGTTCTGTCGGCAACCACGAATTCGACCAGGGCAAGGCGGAATTGCTGCGCCAGCAGCGCGGTGGCTGTGAATCGTCGCGCGCCGACAAGGCGTGCAAGTTCACGCCGGACTTCAAGGGCGCCAGCTACACCTATATGGCGGCCAATGTTATCGATACACAAACGGGCAAGCCCCTGCTGCCGGCCTACCGCATCGAAGAGGCGCATGGCGTCAAGGTGGGCCTGATCGGCGCCGTGCTGAAAGATACGCCGTCCGTCGTGACGGCCGCCGGTATTGCCGGCCTGCAGTTCGGCGATGAGGCGGACGCCATCAACGCCACCTTGCCGCAACTGCGCGCGCAGGGCGTGGGCGTGTTTGTCGTGCTGCTGCACCAAGGCGGCGAGACGAAGGAAGCCGTCGACCAGCCCGATTGCAGCCAGTTGAAAGGCGAAGTGGTCGACGTGGTGAAACGCCTCGACCCGGCCATCCAGCTGGTCATCAGCGGCCATTCGCACCAGGGTTATCTGTGCCGTGTCGATGGCCGCCTCGTGACGCAAGCGCAGATGGGCGGTCACATGTTGACGCGCATCAAGCTCAAGGTTGATCCCGTCAAGAATGCCGTCGTTGATGCCAGCGCGCAAAATGTCGTCATGCTGCCAGGCATGTATGAGCCGGACCCGGCCGTCGCAGCCTACCTGGAATCGGTCAAGCAGCGCAGCGCGGCGGAATTGTCGCGTCCCGTGGCCGCCATCGCCGTGCCGAACGTGGGCCGCAGCACCAAGGGGGGCGGCGCTTCGCCGTTGGGCGACCTGGTGGCCGACAGCACCCTGTTCGGCGCGCGCGCTGCCGGTGCGCAAATCGGTTTGATGAACAATGGCGGCATCCGCAAGGACCTGGAAGCGGGCGCCGACCTGATGACGAACGTGGGCCAGAACCAGGCAGTTGTCCCGTTCGGCAATACCCTGATCGTCGTGAGTCTGTCCGGCGCGCAAATCCGTACCTTGCTCGAACAGCAATGGCCGGGCGCAGAGGCGGGCGAGGGCAATCTGCTGCAAGTGTCCGAAGGGTTTACTTATCGCTGGGACAGCACCAAGCCGCAGGGGCAGCGTGTGCTGCCGGGCAGCATCATGCTGAATAGCATTCCCCTTGACGACAATCAACAATACAGAGTCGCCGCCAACAGTTTTCTGGCCGGCGGCGGCGACCGCTTCACCGTGCTGGCGGCAGGCACGCGCCGGCTCGACACGGGCGTGCGCGACATCGACGCCTTCAGCAATTACCTGATCGACCGCGCCCGTTCCGGCAAGCCGGCGGGCAGCGCCACGGCGGCCGGCCGCATCGTACGCGTCAAATAATTTACAAGGAAAAACCATGCGTCGTTTATTTGTTTCCCTGCTCGTCACTACCCTGTTCGCGGGCACGGCCCACGCGGATTTCACCATTCCCGGCTTTGAGCTGGTGCACACTTCGCCCGTGGAAACGAGCTTGACCAATCCCGACCTGCGCGAACCTGTTGCCGTGTGGAGCGAGCTGTTTGATTCGGCCAAGAAAGAGATCGTCATCGCCCAGTTCTATGCCGTCAGCAAACCAGGCACGGCTTTTGAAAAAGTGCTGGCCAGCCTGACGGCGGCAGGCCAGCGCGGCGTAAAGATCCGCTTCCTGCTGGACCAGAAGGGCGTGGGCTTGTCGGAAGCGGCCACCATCGCGCAGATCAAGGCGATTCCGAACCTGGACTTGCGCCTGATCGATTTCAATAAAGTCACGGGCAACGGCATCGTGCACGCCAAATACCTGGCCGTCGATGGCCGGGTGGCGTACATCGGCAGCCAGAATTTCGACTGGCGCTCGTTCGAGCACATCCATGAGACGGGCTTGAAGATCACGGAAGCCGCCATGGTTGGCCAGGTGCAGGCGATCTTCGAACAGGATTGGCAAGCCCAGGCATTGACGTCGCAAGGCAGCCGCGCCACCGTACTCAACAGCAAAGTGGTGCCGGCCAATTACGCGCAAAACGCGTTTTTGCTTGCCAGCCCGAATGCGTATAACCCGGCCGGCGTGGGCGACTCGGAAACGGGCTTGCCCGCCTTGCTGGCGCAAGCGCAAAGCGAAGTGCGCATCCAGCTGCTCGACTACGCGCCGTTATCCTATGGCCCGAACCGTACGCGGCCGTACTATGCCGTGATCGACAACGCCGTGCGCGCCGCCGCCCAGCGCGGCGTGAAAATCAAGCTGATGGTATCAAGCTGGAACACGGAAGCGCCGGCCATCGCCTACCTGAAAAGCCTGGCTCTGGTGCCGAACGTGGACATCCGTATCGTGACGATTCCCGCGGCGTCGACCGGTTTCATCCCGTTCGCGCGCGTGATCCACAGCAAGACCATGAGCATCGATGGCAAGCTGGCCTGGGTCGGCACGAGCAACTGGGCCGGCGGTTATTTCGACCTCTCGCGCAACCTGGAAGTGGTGCTGCGCAACGAACAGATGGCGCAGCGCATTGCCGCGCTGCATGAGCAGACGTGGAGCTCGGCGTATGCGCAGCCTATCGACATCAACAAGCAGTATCCGAAGCCGGCCAAGGCCGCGCCGCAAGGCAAGGAGTAATAGTGAACATGAAAAAACTGCTGAGCGTGCTGGCGCTGGGCGCCGCTTTTGCTTCCGGCAACGTCCTGGCCTGGGGCAACGACGGCCACCGCGCCGTGGGCGCCATCGCCGATCAATTGCTCAAGGGTAGCGCTGCCCAGGCGCAAGTGGCCAAGTTGCTGCTGCCGGGCGAAAGCCTGGAAAAGATCGCCAACTGGCCCGATTGCGTGAAGGGCACGTATTGCGGCCCGCAATCGCCGGAAATGCTGACGTATGTGGCGGCGAACCCGAAACACGGCGAATACCATTACACGAATGTGCCGTTCCAGAACGCGCACTATCACGACCATGGCGTGGGCACGGCCGATGACGATATCGTGCAAACGCTCAAGCAGGCGATCCTGGTGCTGCAAGGCAAGGCTGATGCGGCCAGCAATCCGCACGGCTTCAGCCAGCGCGAAGCCCTGATCCTGATCACGCACCTGGTGGGCGATATCCACCAGCCGCTGCATGTGGGCAATGCGTTTCTCGGCAAGGATGGCCAGTTTTTTGTGCCCGCCACGCAGGCGCAGATCGATGACGTCGCCATTTTCAACGCGCGTGGCGGCAATGACTTGCTGCTTGACGATGCGAAGATGACGGCGCTGTCGGACGCCGTGATTCCCGCGTCGCTGCCGGCCGAGGATGGCACGGCCAAGCCTGCCAGCAGCTATCCGAGATCGCCCACCAAGCCCCTGCATTCGTATTGGGATACGACCGTGGTCGATTACGCCATGCGCCGCCTGAGCACGCGCACGCCGCAGCAGTTCGCCCGCACCGTGATCGCCAGCGCGCCGGTAGTGAGCGCAAACACAGGCGACCCCGCCACCTGGCCGTATCAGTGGGCCGATGCATCGCTGGCGGCGTCGAAGATTGCTTTCACGGATGTGGTGGCCGGCCCGGCCATGCAGCAGACGAGTCGCAAGGGCGATGTCTACAACGTCTGGAGCTTGACGGTGCCCGACAACTATCCCGTGCCCAGCTCGGCGCTGGCGAAGCAGCAGCTGATCGAGGGCGGCTATCACCTGGCAGCCGTGCTGCAGGCGATCTGGCCGCAGTAATTTGGCCGCAGTAAGATGTCATTCGAAAGCGGCCTGCGGGCCGCTTTTTTCATGCCAGTGTGATGGCGATTCCCATCTCGCGGTAGGGCGCGAGCAGGGCGTCGTCCACGTTGCGGTGCACGATGATATCGTTGACCTGGCTCAAGGGCGCGATCTGGAACGGCGAAGCCGTATTGAATTTTTCCGGCGACGCCAGCACGACGGTGCGGTCTGACGCTTCGCTCAGCGCGCGTTTCACGCACGCTTCCTCATAATCGCCGGTGGTGATGCCTGCTTGCGGATGCAGGCTGGACACGCCCATGAAATACAGGTCGGCGCGGATGCGGCCGATGGCTTCCACGGTCGCGGCACCGACGCCCACGATCGAATGCTTGTACAGGCGCCCACCCAGCATCAGCACCTCGATCGATGGATGATGCACCAGTTCGACGGCAATTGATGGACTGTGCGTGACGACGGTGGCGCGCAAGTCGCGTGGCAGTTGGCGCGCCACTTGCACGGCGGTCGTGCCGCCATCGAGGAACACCACTTGTCCCGTTTGTATCATGGCGCCCGCCGCGCGGCCGATGGCGGGCTTGGCTTCGGGCGAAATCTGTTCGCGCCCCGCAAACGGCGCCAGCGCGGGCGAGCGCGGCAGCAAGGGCAGGGCGCCGCCATGCACGCGCTCCAACAACCCATCTTTTGCCAGTTCGCGCAGGTCGCGCCGTATCGTGTCTTCCGACAAGCCCAGGCTGTCGCTGACGGCCCTGGCGACGATTTGCCCTTCGCGCTGGAGCAAGTCCAGCAGGTATTGTTTGCGTTGATGTGTCAGCATGGTTTTTCTTGTATTTTCTTGATATTGCACGAGTTTGCATGATAAAGTCGGCGAAGGCAAGTACATGCAAGCACAAGGAGAGACTATGCGCGAAGAAAACAGCAAGCAGGAACGGGTCCGCATCCAGGGCGTGCAGACCCTGTCGCACGACTGGTATCTGCTGCAAAAGACCACATTCGACTACCTGCGTCACGATGGCGAATGGCAGACGCAGACGCGGGAAACCTATGACCGCGGCGATGGCGCCACCATCCTGCTCTACAACAAAGTCCAACGCACGGTGATCCTGATCCGCCAGTTCCGCTTTCCCACCTACCGCGAAGGCCATGACGGTTTCCTCATCGAATCGGCGGCCGGCTTGCTGGAAGAGGCCAGCGCGGAACAGCGCATCCGCGCCGAAGTGGAAGAGGAAACCGGTTACCGGGTGGGACAAGTGCACAAGGTTTTCGAAGCCTTCATGAGTCCCGGTTCCGTGACGGAGCGTTTGCATTTCTTTGTCGCCGAGTACGACCCGGCCAGCCGCATCGGCGACGGCGGCGGCCTGGCGCACGAGGGCGAGGATATCGAGGTGCTGGAGCTGCCCCTGGCGCAGGCCATGCGCATGGTGGCCGATGGCCGCATCTGCGACGGCAAGACCATCATGCTGCTGCAGCATGCGCAGCTGCAACTGATGCCGGTCAAACAAGGCATGCAGATTCTGGTTGCCGGCCCGTATCGCTCCGGCACGGGCGATGATCCCGCCCTGATGGCGGCGAATGTGGCTGCCATGCAAGCCGTCTGCCTGCCCCTGTATGCCAGGGGCCACATGCCCGTGCTCGGTGAGTGGCTGGCCTTGCCCATGCTGGCGCTGGCCGGTTCAAGCCAAGTGGGCGACGCCGTGTACGAGGAATTATTTCACGCGCATGCGACGCGTTTATTGAACCATTGTGATGCCGTGCTGCGCCTCGGCGGTGCGTCCCAGGGCGCCGACCAGATGGTGGAAGTGGCGCGCAGCCTGGGTCTGTCCGTGTTTTTCTCGCTGGACGCAATTCTTCAGGCGTAAAAAAAGCGAAGCCCGCGGGCTTCGCTTTTAGTTGGTGCAGGCTGAAACTTAGCGGGACTTGACGAACGGAATGCCGATCGCTTTCGGCGCGATGGATTTCGCCATCAAGCCCGCCAGCACGATGACGGTAACCACGTACGGCACCATCTGGATCAAGGAGCCGGGGATGCGGCCCACGACCGGCAAGTCCACGCCTTCAATTTGAATCTGGATGGCGGCGAAGAAGCCGAACATCAGACAGCCGAGGAAGGTGTAGACGGGACGCCAGTTGCCGAACACCATGGCCGTCAGGGCCAGGTAGCCGGCGCCGGCCGACATGTCGCGCAGGAAGAAGCCGCTTTGCACGATGGCAAGATACGCGCCCGAGAACGAACACAGGATGCCGGCCACCAGCATGGCCAGGTAGCGCGTCGCTTCCACGCTCACGCCGGCCGAGTCAGCCGCATGCGGGTTTTCGCCGCAGGCGCGCAGGCGCAGGCCGAAGCGCGTGTGGTACAGCAGCCAATGCACGAGCGGAATCAGCAGGAAGGCCACGTAGACGAGGATGGAGTGGCCGCCGATCAAATGGGCATACACCCAGCCGATGAAGGGAATATGCTCCACGTATTGCGTGCCCGGCAAGACCACGTCGAACAGCCGCGCCGAACCGAGGTCGGGCGTGCGGCCGCCTTGCTGGAAGAAAAATTGCGCCAACACAAACGTCAGTCCGCTCATGGCGATGTTGATCGCCATGCCGGCCACCAGCTGGTTGCCCTTTTGCGTGATGCTGACGTAGGCCTGCAGCAGGGCCAGAGCGACGCACACGAGCATGCCGGCAGCCATGCCGTAATACGGGTTTTGCGTCGTGTAGGCCACGGCGGCGGAAGCGAAGGCGCTGGCCAGGATCTTGCCTTCCAGGCCGATGTCGATCATGCCGCTGCGTTCGGCAAACAGGCCGGCCATGGCGGCAAAGATCAGGACGGGCGCATTGCGCACGGTCGATACCAGGATGCTGGCGAATTGAAAGTCGTCGAGTGTCATGGTGTTAGCCTTTGGTGCGCTTGAGCAGGGCGGAAATGGCCGGTGCGTAGAAGTTTTCCATGGCGCCGCAGAACAGGATGATCAAGCCCTGGATGAAAATGAAAGTTTCCGTCGGGATATTCGGTTTTTCCAGCGACAAGTCGAAGCCACCCTGGATCAGCGCGCCGAACAGCACGGCCGACAGGAAGATGCCGACCGGATGCTGGCGGCCCATCAGGGCGATGGCGATGCCGATGAAGCCGGCGCCACCGACGAAATTGAGCGACAGATAATGCGTCGAACCCATGATGGAATTGACGGAACCGAGGCCCGCCAGCGCGCCCGAGATCAGCATGACGATGATGATCATCTTGCTGATCGACACGCCCGCATAGTGGGCCGCGTGCTTGTTCAGGCCCGTGGCGCGCAGCTTGAACCCCCACGACGAGCGCCAGACCATCACGCCGTAGATCACCAGCGCGGCGATCGCCAGGATAAAACTGATGTTCAGCGGGGTGTCGCCCAAGGCTGGGAACCAGGTACTTAAGCGCGGCATTTCGCCGCTTTCCGCGAAGACGCGGCTGGCCGTGTTCTGCTCGCCCGGCGGAATCAGGTATTTCACGATCACGAAGTTCATCAGGCTGGCGGCGATGAAGTTGAACATGATGGTGGTGACGACGATGTGGCTGCCGCGCTTCGCTTGCAGGTAGCCGGGCAGGAAACCCCACAGCGCGCCGAACAGGGCCGCACCTATCATGGCGGCCGGAATCAATAGCCAGGCGGGCAGGGTCTGGTCGAAGGCCAGCATGGCCACCGTCAAGCCCAGGCCGCCGATATACATCTGACCTTCGGAACCGATATTGAACAGGCCGGCCTGCATCGCCACGGAGACCGACAGGCCCGTGAAAATGAAGGTGCTGGCGTAGAACAGGGTGTAGCTCAAGCCTTCCGGATTGAGGATGGCGCTGTGGACGAGGATCGACAGCGATTCGGCCGGGTCTTCGCCCAGCATATAAATCACCAGGGCCGCGACCAGCAAGGCCGACAGCAGGTTTAACATGGGCATGACAAAGGCTGTCGCCCAGCGTGGCAAGTCGTTATTCATGATTTATGCATTCCCCCCATCAACAGACCGATGCGGGTGGTATCGAATTCTTCAATTTTCAGTTCGCCAGTGATGCGTCCGCCGCACATGACGAGAATGCGGTCGGCCAGCGCCCGCACTTCTTCCAGTTCGACGGACACCAGCAGGATCGCCACGCCCGCGTCGCGCAGGGCCAGCAATTGCGTATGGATGCTTTCGATGGTGCCGATGTCGACGCCGCGCGTGGGCTGGCCCACCAGCATCAGTTTCGGCTTGGCCAGCACTTCGCGCGCGATCACCACCTTTTGCTGGTTACCGCCCGACAACAAGCCGATGCGCAGGTCCGGATTGGCCGGGCGCACGTCGAAGGTTTTCAGCAGTTCCGCGCAGCGCGCGCCGATGGCCTTGAAGTTGAACAGGCCCCAGCGGTTTTTCAGGTGATCCTGGTAACCGAGGATGGTGTTTTGCATGACGGAGAAATTTTTCACCACACCATCGCGCAAGCGGTCTTCCGGAATGTGGGCGATGCCCAGCTCGCGGAAGGCCAGCGGCAAGCCGTCGGCATCGTGGCGTTTGGCAAACGGCAAGTCCTTGTCGAGAAAACGCAGCTTGCCGGACGTCGGCAGGCGCATGCCCGACAGGATTTCCAGCAACTCGCTCTGCCCATTGCCGGAGACCCCCGCGATGGCGACGATTTCGCCGGCGCGCAAGTTGAAACCGATGTCGGCCAGCAGTTTGACCTGTTGCTCATCCGCCAGTTGCAGACCGTCCACTTCCAGCACCGTGGCGCCCGGATTGTACGGTGCACGGGGCAAGTGGCTCTGGATGGGGCGGCCGACCATCATGTTGGCCAGTTCCTCTTTCGAGGTGCCGGCCGTCGCCACGGCGCCCACCACCGTGCCGCCGCGCATGACGGTGACGTTGTCGGTGATTTCCAGGATCTCTTGCAGCTTGTGCGTGATCAGGATGATGGTCTTGCCTTGCTCCTTGAACAGGCGCAGGATTTCAAACAGCGAGGCCGTTTCCTGGGCCGTCAGCACGGCCGTCGGCTCGTCGAGGATCAGGATATTGGCGCTGCGGTAAATCTGCTTGAGGATTTCCACGCGCTGCTGCGCCCCGACGGAGAGGTCTTCGATCTTCGCCAGCGGGTCGACGTCGAGGCGGTAGCGCGCGCAAATTTCGCGCAATTTCGCTTCCGCTTCCGTGCGGTGGCTGGCCAGGCGAAAACCGCCTTCCGTGCCCAGCATGATATTGTCGAGAACGGTGAAGTTCTCGACCAGCATGAAGTGCTGGTGCACCATGCCGATGCCGAGGTTGATCGCTTCCTGGCTGTTGCGGATAGGCTGTACTTTTCCGTCGAGCAGGATTTCTCCGCCGTCGGCACGGTAATACCCGTACAGGATGCTCATCAAGGTCGATTTGCCGGCGCCGTTTTCCCCCACCAGGCCATGGATACTGCCCTTGGCGATGGAGAAACTGACGTCGGCGTTCGCCTTCACATGTCCAAACTGCTTGGAAATGCTGCGAAATTCTACTGCTGGCTGCATAGGTTCATAACTGGATAGTTTCATGGAAACGCGCCGCGCGGAGACTGGCCCCGGCGGCGCGCTAAAAGATACGGAGAAAAATTAAACCGGGCAGCTGCTGCCGACGCGGTAATCGATCACTTTGATCTTGCCATCGATAATGTCCTTACGCGCACCCAACACGCGCTTTTCGATTTCCGGCGTGATCAGCTTGCGGTTGTTCGCGTCGAGCGCCCAATCCACGCCGCCTTCTTTCAAGCCTTTATAGCTGACGCCGCCCTTCCAGGTGCCGTTCTTGACTTGCATGAAGCTGTCGTAGACCGTGTTGTCGACGCGCTTGACCATCGAGGTCAGGATGCTGCCTGGATACAGATGATTCTGGTTCGAATCGACGCCGATGGCCAGCTTGCCTTTTTCCTTGGCCATTTGCAGGGTGCCCATGCCGCTGCCGCCAGCGACGGCGAAGACGACATCAACGCCGCGCTCGAATTGCGAGCGGGCCAGTTCGCCGCCCTTGGCCGGGTCATTCCAGGCGCCGGACGTGGTGCCGACCATGTTTTGCGTGATTTCCATCTTTGGATTGACGGCCTTCGCGCCTTGCGCGTAGCCGCAGGCGAAGTTGCGGATCAGGGGAATATCGATGCCGCCGATGAAGCCGACTTTCTTGCTCTTGCTGGCCATGGCTGCAGCCACGCCGACCAGGTAGGAGCCTTCTTCTTCCTTGAAGACGACGGAATTGACGTTGCTGCCGGCGGCCTGGCCGTCGATCAGCACGAATTTCACGTTCGGGAATTCCTTGGCGACCTTTTGCACGGCTTGCGTTTGCGCAAAGCCGATGGCGGCGATCATGTCGAGTTTCTTGCGGGCCAGGCCACGCATGACTTGTTCGGCTTGCGTATCGCTCGATGCCTGTACTTCGATGAAGGAAATGCCCGTGTCTTTTTTGAAGCGCGATGCGCCTTCGAAAGCGGATTGGTTGAACGACTTGTCGAACTTGCCGCCCGCGTCATACACGACACCCAGTTTTGGGGTAGCCGCGGACGCTTGAGCAGTCAAAAATACGGCTGCGATCGTCAAACTAAATTGTGTAAGTTTCATGAATTGGCTCCTGGAAGATCGATATTGTATATTTTTTATAGGTGAAACATATAATTTGGGGTCGATTTAGCCTGTTTTTGATGCACGAGGTGATAATTCCTTATCAACATTGCACTGTATTGCACAAGATCATTGCTGACCTCGTCTGCTTTCATGCCGTCAGTGTGATGCTCATGCAACAGTCGCGCCCCGTCTCTTTTATAGGTACAACATCGAATGGGGCTGCCGGAGCGGGCTGGGATGCGCCGTCAGCGGACGGGCAGGGCAAGCACGGGACCGGCGCCGCGATGGGCGTCCGAATCACTATGCATCATGCCAGATATGTATGACAAATACGTTTTTGTTTATGTATTTATATGTAGGGCATATAAATAGGTTTTAAGAACGCATAACAAAACCGTAGCGAGCGGCAGTGAGTTGTGGTCGAGAAGCGGAGCTGTGCGAATGCACAGTGAGCATCGGAGGCCGCAAATCGCGACGCGCAGTAGGTTTTGTTCGCGTTCTCAGGCAGCCGGGGGATTGAGGATATTCAGGAAGGCCCGCACCACGGGTGCGTCGTCCAGCGTCGTGTAGCTGATGTACAGATTCGCCGACGGCGGATTCGTTTTGATGGGCAGAAACACGACGCCGGGCCAGCCGATGCGGCTCGTTGTTTCCGGCACCAGGGTCACGCCCAGGCCCGCGCCCACCATGGCCAGCAGGGTTTGCGGTTCGCTCGCTTCCTGGAAAATCACGGGTTCGAAACCGGCGTTGATGCAGCATTGCACCAGGTAGCGGGGGAACGCGGATTTGTCGAGGTTCAGGGTCAGCATCGGCTCGTGGGCGATGTCGATCAGCTCGATGGACGTGTTTTTCGCCAGCGGATGATGTTCATTGACGGCCACGCAGACGTTTTCGCGGAAGCACAGTTCCTGGCGCAGATTATCGTGGCGCAAGTCGTCGTCGTTGAGCTTGGGTTCGCGCCAGAAGCCCACGTCGATCTGCTTGGCGCGCAGCGCTTCATATTGGACTGTGGGACCGAATTCATGGATGGTCCAGGTGACGCGGGGAAATTTGGTCTGGAATTCTTCCAGCAAGCTGGGGATGGGGCCCCACATGGCCGAGCCGACGATGCCCACGCGCAAGCGGCCCACTTCGCCGCGGTCGATCTGGCGGATGGTGTCGATGGTCATGCGCATCTTGGCCAGCAGGTCGGCCGCCTCGTTCATCAGGGCCTTGCCCGCCACGGTCAGCTCGAAGGTGCGCGTGGTGCGCGCAAACAGGCGCACGCCCAGTTCGCTTTCCAGTTTCATGATCTGCTGGCTCAGGGGCGGCTGCGAGATATGCAGGCGCTCCGCGGCGCGGCTGAAGCTTTTCTCCTCGGCAACGGCAAGAAAATACTTTAACTGTTTCAGATCGATGGACATGCTTTCCTTGGCGTTGCGTGTTGCTAGGCGATGGAACGGCGCGCAGACCCGTGAAGGCGCGCGCGCTTTCTTTACAGCAGTCCTATTATCGTGCCACGACTGCCTGCATGGCAATGGCCAGCGCGGTGCCGACTTGGGCATTGTGCTTGACCAGCGCGATATTCGTCGCCAGGCTGCGGCCGTCCGTCAGTTGCTTGATGCGCGACAACAGGAATGGCGTGACTTGTTTGCCTTTCACACCGCCCGCGTCCGCTTCCTGCAGCGCCTGCGTGGTGATCGCATCGATTTCTTCCTTGGGCATGGCTTGCGCGGCCGGCACGGGGTTGCTGACGATCACGCCGCCCTTCAAGCCCAGCTGCCACTTGGTGCCGATGAAAGCGGCCTGTTCGGCGGCCGTGTCGAGGCGGAAATCGGCCTTGAAGCCGCTTTCGCGCGTGAAGAAGGCCGGGAAACCTTCCTGGCCCACGCTGATGACGGGCACGCCATGGGTTTCCAGGTATTCCAGGGTCAGGCCGATGTCGAGGATGGATTTGACGCCCGCGCAGACGACGGCCACCGAGGTTTGCGCCAGTTCCTGCAAGTCGGCGGAAATATCGAAGCTCGTTTCCGCGCCGCGGTGCACGCCGCCGATGCCGCCCGTGACGAACACGGCAATACCGGCCAGCTCCGCGCAGATCATGGTGGCGGCCACGGTGGTGGCGCCCAGTTTACCCTGCGACAGGACGAACGGCAGGTCGCGGCGGCTGACCTTCATGGCGTTTGGCGAGGTGCCCAGCAGTTCCAGTTGCTCGGGCGACAGGCCCACGCAGATCTTGCCGCCGATGATGGCGATGGTGGCTGGCACGGCGCCGCCGTCACGGATGATCTGTTCCACTTCGCGCGCCATTTCCACGTTTTGCGGATACGGCATGCCGTGCGAAATGATGGTCGATTCCAGCGCCACGATGGCCTTGCCGGCGGCGCGCGCGTCGAGCACTTCTTGCGAGAACAAGAGGAAATTCTGTAATTGGGTCATGGTTCAGTCCTGTTGAAAGAGGGTAGGGGGAGGCGGCGCCAGGTCGGCGTCGTCAATGTTGTCGAGCGCGCCGGCGGAAATCTGGGGGGAGACGGTGGCAGCCGATTCCAGTGTCATGGCGGCCAGCTTCAGGCCGCGCCGGCACGCCAGTTTCAAATCGCTGCTGTCGTGGTAGAGCGACCAGCAGACGGCGGCGGAAAACGCGTCGCCGGCGCCCGTCACGTCGACGGCGTCCACTTCGCGCGCGGCCAGATGCACGATGGGCGCATCCAGATTGTCGCCATCCGTGAAGTACACGCCTTCGCCGCCGCAGGTGACGATCACCTGGCGCGCACCCTGGCGTTGCACTTCGCGGCAGGCGGCGCGCAGGTCCGCCGCCGTGGGCAGGGCCCGCGCCACGCGCGTTTCCAGTTCGCCCCGGTTGAGGATCAGCAAATGCAAGCCCGTCAGGTCTTGCGGCAGGTGCGCCATCTTCGGCTGCGAGACGGCGACGATGACGAGCGGCGTCGCGTGCGTCGCATCCTGGCGCGCATCGGCCAGCAGTGCCTGCACGCTGTCGTGGCCCAGGTTCAGGTCGCAGACGGTGAGGGCGGCGGCGGCGCGCTGCGGCTGGCGGCTGTGCAGAAAAGCCGGTGTCAGCTGTTCATACAGTTGCATGTTGGCCATCGCCAGCAGCATTTCGCCATGCTCGTCGAGCACGGCCGTGTAGGTACCGCTGCTGGTGTTGCTCAGATGCAAGCTGCCGCGCATGTCGATGCCCGCGTCTTCCGCGTGCGTTTGCAGGGCGTGGCCGGCCGCATCGTCGCCCAGCGCCGTCAGCAGGGCCACGGGGATAGCCAGGCGGGCCAGGTTTTCCGCGATGTTGCGGCCCACGCCGCCAAACACTTCCTCCGAACGCACGGGATTCGAGGTGCCCATCTGCAGGGTCGCCAGGGTGCGCATCTTGCGGTCGAGGTTGGCGGCGCCTATGCACAGCACGGGGCGGCTGTCGGGCAGCACGTAGGCGCGCCCCAGCAGGCGCCGCTCGCGGATCAATCCGGCGATGTGGCCGGCGACGGCCGAGCGCGACAAGCCCAGCTCGCTCGCCAGGTCTTGCTGCGAGATGAAGGGGTTGTTGCGGATCAGCGTGTACAGCTGGTCTTTTTTATTGGTATCGGTCACAGGGTTTTCGCTGAGGTTTAAACATTTGTCTGTGACTGTAAACATTTGTCTTGTCAGTGTCAAGCGCGTGTCAGGTGCATGCGAAAAACCTTCGTATGGAGCTTGTATGCACGGATTTCCCGGGCATGGCGGGCCCGGGCTTGCCTCGACTATAATATCGGCGATTTATATTTGAATTGTATAAATGGGCAAGAAAAATGGTATTTGCCATACATATTCCGTTTGATGCATAGTGGCGGCAAATAGAGGCAATACGCATTTCGATATACCTGTAACACCATACATACCCGATATCTGGGCGATACTTTTCGTACACCGTCGCGCAGGCAGCAACCCATCACCATTAGTCAATCAGAGGATAACCATGTCGAACAACACCCCTTTCCACGCCGCCGAAATCATCCGTGCCCGCGCTCCTGAAAATTTCAAGCCGCGCGTGGCGATGATCCTCGGCTCCGGCCTGGGTGTGTTGGCCGAGCAGATGACGGACGCCGTCAGCATCAGCTTTGACGAATTGCCAGGCTTCCCGATCAGCACCGTGCACGGCCATGCCGGCGAACTGGTGATCGGCACCCTGTCGGGCGTCGCCGTCGTCTGCATGAAGGGCCGTGGCCACTTCTATGAAGGCTATGGCATGGGCGTGATGACGAGCGCCATCCGTACCCTGAAACTGCTGGGCTGCGAAATGCTGTTCGTCACCAACGCCGCCGGCTCCCTGCGCCCTGAAGTGGACGCCGGCAGCCTGGTGGCCATCAGCGACCACATCAACCTGTTGCCAGGCACGCCGATGGTCGGCCCGAACGATGACCGCTTCGGCCCGCGCTTCTTCAGCATGGCCAATGCCTACGATGCGGACTTGCGCAATCTGGTCAAGGACACGGCCGCTTCGAACGGCATCACCCTGCACGAAGGCGTGTTCGTCGCCTACCCTGGTCCGAACTTCGAGACGGCCGCCGAAATCCGCATGATGGCCCGCCTGGGCGCCGACACGGTCGGCATGTCGGTGGTGCCGGAAGTGGTCTCGGCCCGCCATTGCGACCTGAAAGTGGTGGGCGTGTCGGTGATTACCAACCTGGCCGAAGGCATGTCGCCATTCGCCCTGTCGCATGAGCAAACCCTGAAATACGCGGCCATCGGCGCGAAAGACCTGGTCAAGCTGATCCTGGCCTTCCTCTCCAAAGTCGCAGAAAAGCCGCAAGCCTAAGCACTTTTTTATGCAGTAGCGGCGCGCCATCTACTGGCGCTGCCGCGCGGCAGGCCGGGAAAATCCGGCCTACACTGTTCGCATCATCCCGCATTACATCCATAAAGCGAGCCTTATCATGTCACGCGCATTTATCCTCCTGCTTGATTCCTTCGGCCTTGGCGCGACGCCAGACGCCGCCAAGTATGGCGACGCAGGTGCCAATACCTTTGGCCACATTGCCAGCACTGTCGCCAAAAGCGGCAAGACCTTGAAACTCCCGAACATGGAACGCCTGGGCCTGGGCGCCGCCGCGCACCTGGCCAGCGGCGAATGGGCCACCGGTTTCGACCAGCGCGACGGCTTCACCGGCGCCTATGGTGCGGCGCGCGAGCGCTCCACCGGCAAGGACACGCAGAGCGGCCACTGGGAAATCGCCGGCGTGCCCGTCGAATTCGACTGGGGATATTTCCCCCGCACCACGCCGTCGTTTCCGGCCGACCTGACCGACAAGCTCAAAGCCATGTCGGGCGTGCCGGGCTTCCTCGGCGACTGCCATGCCTCGGGCACGGACATCATCAACAAGCATGGCGACGAGCACGTCGCCACCGGCAAGCTGATTATCTATACCTCGGGCGACTCGGTGATGCAGATCGCCGCGCACGAAGAGTCGTTCGGCCTCGAGCGCCTGTACGCAGTGTGCGAAATGGCCTTCAAGCTGGTCGAGCCGTACAACATCGGCCGCGTCATCGCCCGCCCGTTCACCGGCAGCAATGGCAACTACACGCGCACGTCCAACCGCCATGACTACGCCGTCGCGCCACCCGCGCCGACCCTGCTCGACCACGTCAAGAATGCGGGCGGCGAAGTCGTCGGCCTGGGCAAGATCAGCGACATTTTCGCTACCCAGGGAATCTCGCGCGTCGTCAAGGGCGTTGACAACATGGCGCTGTTCGAAGCGCTGTTGAAGACGGCCGATGAAGTGCAGGACAAGTCGCTCACCTTCGTGAACTTCGTCGATTTCGACCAGGCTTTCGGCCACCGCCGCAACGTCGAAGGCTATGCCGACGCGCTGCGCGAAATGGATGGTCGCCTGCCGGAATTCATGGCCAAGCTCAAGGAAGGCGACCTGGTCGTGATCACCGCCGACCATGGCTGCGACCCGACCTGGCACGGCTCCGACCATACCCGCGAACACATACCGATGATCTTCTTCGGCCCCGGTGTCGCCCCGCGCGCACTGGGTATTTCCGAGTCGTTCTCCGATATTGGCCAAACCCTCGCCAAACACCTTGGCGTACCACCACTTGCTAATGGAACCAGCTTGTTATGACACTCATGCACCCCGAATTCAAGCGTAATGAGGCCGTTGGCCTCGACCTGGGCTGGATCAACCAGATCCGCGTCAACCGCGCCGCGACGGACCGCCGCGCGGCCAGCCTGGCGAACCGCCGTACGGTGAAAAAGGAATACCAGGCCGCCTGGCTGGTCAAAGCCATCCAGATGATCGACCTGACCACCCTGGGCGGCGACGATACGCCGGGCAGAGTGGAACGCCTGTGCATGAAGGCCATGCGCCCGCTGCGCGCCGACCTGATGGACGCCTTGGGCCTGACGCAATTGAGCACCGGCGCCGTGTGCGTGTACCACGAGATGATTCAGCCAGCCGTGAAAGTCATCCAGGGCCGTTTGCCCATCGCCGCCGTGTCGACGGGTTTCCCGGCCGGACTGACGAGCATGGAAACGAAGCTGCGCGAGATCGAGCTGTCGGTCGCTGCCGGCGCTTCCGAGATCGATATCGTCATCACGCGCCAGCACGTCCTGAACGGCAACTGGCAAGTGCTGTACGACGAAATGCTCGCTTACCGCAAGGCGTGCGGCGAAGCGCACGTGAAGGCGATTCTCGCCACGGGCGATTTGCTGACCATGGAAAACGTGGCCAAGGCGTCGTGGGTCTGCATGATGGCCGGCGCCGATTTCATCAAGACCTCCACCGGTAAAGAGGGCGTGAACGCCACCATTCCCGTGGCCCTGACGATGGTGCGCACGATCCGCGAATACCACGAGCAGACGGGCTTCCAGGTGGGCTTCAAGCCAGCCGGCGGCGTCAGCTCGGCCAAGAGCGCGCTGCAATACCTGACCCTGATGAAGGAAGAACTGGGCAACGAATGGCTGCAGCCGCACCTGTTCCGTATCGGCGCTTCCAGCCTGCTGACCGACATCGAGCGCCAGCTCGAGCACTACGTCACCGGCAGCTACTCGGCCAATCATCGTCACGCACAACCTTAAAGAACAATCGTCATGCCAACAATTAACGAGATTCTCAATACTATGGACTACGGCCCTGCTCCCGAAAGTCAAAAAGAAGCGCAAGCGTGGCTCGACGGCCACCAGCGCACATTCGGTTTGTTCATCGACAATGCCTGGAGCGCGCCGGCGGAATTGTTCGCCTCGACCAATCCTGCCGACGGCACGCAACTGGCGGAACTGACGCAAGCGACCGACGCGGACGTCGAACGGGCCGTCGAAGCAGCGCGCCGCGCGCTGCCCGTCTGGCAAGGCATGGGCGGCCACGGCCGCGCGAAAGTCATGTACGCGCTGGCCCGTCTGCTGCAAAAACATTCGCGCCTGTTCGCCGTGCTCGAAACCCTGGACAACGGCAAGACCATCCGCGAAACGCGCGATATCGACTTGCCGCTGGCCGCACGCCATTTTTATCACCACGCCGGCTGGGCGCAGCTGCAGTCGGAAGAATTCGCCGACTACCGCGCCGTGGGCGTGGTGGGCCAGATCGTGCCATGGAATTTCCCGCTGCTGATGCTGTCGTGGAAAATCGCTCCGGCCCTGGCGGCCGGTAACACGGTCGTCTTCAAGCCGGCCGAATTCACGTCGCTGACGGCCATGCTATTCGCCGAATTGTGCGTGCAGGCAGGCGTGCCAGCTGGCGTCGTCAACATCGTCACCGGCGACGGCAGCGTGGGCTCGGCTATCGTCAACCATCCTGGCGTCGACAAGATCGCGTTTACGGGTTCCACGGAAGTGGGCCGCCTCATTCGCGAAGCGACGGCCGGCAGCGGCAAGAAGCTGTCCCTCGAATTGGGCGGCAAGTCGCCGTTCATCGTCTTTGAAGACGCGGACCTCGATGGCGCCGTGGAAGGCCTGGTCGATTCGATCTGGTTCAACCAGGGCCAAGTATGCTGCGCCGGTTCGCGCCTGCTGGTGCAGGAATCGATCCAGGAGCGCTTCCTGAACAAGGTACGCGCCCGCATGGAAAACCTGCGCCTCGGCTCGCCGCTGGACAAATCGATGGACGTGGGCGCGCTGGTCGACCCCGTGCAGCGCCAGCGCATCGCCGCGCTGGTCGATTCTGCCAAGGCTGAAGGCTGTGACGTATGGCAGCCGGCGTGCGAACTGCCGGCTGACGGTTCGTGGTTCCCGCCGACCCTGATCACGGGCGCGTCGACCTCGGCCGCCGTCGCACATGCTGAAATCTTCGGCCCCGTGCTGGTGGCCATGAGCTTCCGCACGCCGCCTGAAGCGGTGCAGCTGGCGAACAACACGGTGTACGGCCTGGCCGCCAGCGTGTGGACCGAGTCGATCAGCCTGGCACTCGATATCGCTCCCGCCATCAAGGCAGGCGTGGTGTGGATCAACAGCGCCAACCAGTTCGATGCGGCGTGCGGCTTCGGCGGCTACCGCGAATCGGGTTTCGGCCGTGAAGGCGGCCGCGAAGGCATGCTGGAATACATGACGGCCCTGGCCGAAGATGCGCGTCCAGCCTTGCCGGTGGTGGAAGCGAAAGCCAAAGGCAATGCGAAAGTGGCGGCAGCCGATCCGTTCGCCATCGACCGCACGGCCAAGATGTACATCGGTGGCAAGCAGGCGCGCCCTGACAGCGCCTACAGCACCCCGGTGTTTGGCGCGAACGGCGCCCTGCTGGCCGAAGTGGGCGTGGGCAGCCGCAAGGATATCCGCAACGCCGTCGAAGCAGCCCATAAAGCGTCCGGCTGGACCGGCGCCACGGCGCACAACCGCGCGCAAGTGCTGTACTACATCGCTGAAAACCTGGCGGCGCGCGCCGACGAATTCGCCGCCCGCATCGCCGCCATGACGGGCAATAAAAACCCCGAGAAGGAAGTGCAGGCATCGATCGAACGCCTGTTCTACTACGCCGCCTGGGCCGACAAGTACGATGGCCTGGCGCACCAGCCGCCCACCAAGGGCATCACCGTGGCGCTGAATGAAGCGGTTGGCGTGATCGGTATCGTCTGCCCGAACGAAGCGCCTTTGCTGGGCTTCATTTCGCTCGTCGCCCCTGCCATCGCGCTGGGCAACCGCGTGGTGGTGGTGCCGTCGGAAGCGCATCCGCTCTCCGCGCTGGACCTGTACCAGGTGTTCGACACGTCCGACTTGCCGGGCGGCGTCGTCAACATCATCAGCGGCAACGCCGATGAACTGGCGCGCACCCTGGCCACGCACGCCGACATCGACGCCGTCTGGCGCCATGACGGTTCCGCTGAAGGTTGTGCGGAAGTCGAGCGCCTGTCGGCCGGTACCCTGAAGCGCACCTGGGTCGGTGGCGCGAAGGGCCGCGACTGGTACAGCGCCGCCCAAAGTGGCGGCCGCGCCGTGCTGGCGCATGCGTCGCAAGTGAAAAACGTGTGGATTCCTTACGGCGTCTGATAAGCAACTAGCGTTGCAAAGCTGGGGTCAGAACCGTAGGGACTGACCCCAAATTTATTATGATCGGAGTTAAACCATGTTTTTAACCCAGGAAATCATCCGCAAGAAGCGCGACAAGGGCGTATTGAGCGCCGAGGAAATCCAGTTTTTCGTGCGTGGCATCACTGACGGCAGCGTCAGCGAAGGCCAGATCGCGGCGCTGGGCATGGCCGTCTATTTCAACGACATGAACATGGACGAGCGCGTGGCGTTCACCCTGGCCATGCGCGATTCCGGCCAGGTGCTGGACTGGCGTTCGCTGAACCTGCCTGGCCCCATCGTCGACAAGCATTCGACGGGCGGCGTGGGCGACGTCGTCTCCCTGCTGCTGGGTCCCATGGTCGCCGCGTGCGGCGGTTACGTGCCGATGATCTCGGGCCGTGGCCTGGGCCACACGGGCGGCACGCTGGACAAGTTCGACGCCATCCCCGGCTACTGCACGGTGCCGGACAATGCACTGTTCCGCAAGGTGGTGCAGGAGATCGGCGTGGCCATCATCGGCCAGACGGCGCAGCTGGCGCCGGCCGACAAACGTTTCTACAGCATCCGCGACGTCACCGCCACGGTGGAATCGGTGGCCATGATCACCGGCTCCATCCTGTCGAAGAAACTGTCGGCCGGCCTGGACGCGCTGGTGATGGACGTGAAAGTGGGTAGCGGCGCCTTCATGCCGACCTATGACAAATCGGTGGAACTGGCCGAGAGCATCGTCGCCGTCGGCAATGGCGCGGGCATGCAGACGTCGGCGATTCTGACGGACATGAACGAATCGCTGGCGCCGTACGCGGGCAATGCGCTGGAAGTACGCGGCGCCATGGATTACCTGACGGGCCGTTCGCGTCCCGCGCGCCTGCACGAAGTCACCCTGGCGCTGTGCGCCGAGATGCTGGTGCTGGGCGGCCTGGCCGCCACCGAGGAAGAAGCGCGCGCCAAGCTGGTGGCGGCCCTCGATTCCGGCGCAGCGGCCGAACGCTTCTCGCGCATGGTGTCGGCCCTGGGTGGCCCGCTTGATCTGGTCGAGAACCCGGACAAGCACCTGGAAACAGCGCCAGTCATCGTGCCGGCGCCAGCGCTGTCAGCCGGCTTTGCCAACGTGCGCGATTGCCGCGCCATCGGCCTGGCAGTGGTGGCCCTGGGCGGCGGCCGCCGCCGTCCGACCGACAGCATCGATTTCGCCGTCGGCCTGACGGACCTCGTGAGCCTGGGCGAGCAAGTGGCCGTGGGCCAGCCGCTGGCCATGGTGCACGCGCGCACGGAAGCGGCGGCGCAGCAAGCCGTCAGGGAAATCCAGCAAGCGTATGCCATCAGCGCGGTGGCGTTGACGGGCAATCCGGTGATTTACCGTACCATTCGACCATAACTTAACCCTTGAGGCAAAATCTGGGGTCAGACCCTGAGGGTCTGACCCCGGCCTTTCGCGGGTTTTACAGATAGATAAGCAAATGAACAACCAAGAACTGATCGCCGAAGCCAATGCCGGCCGTGAACTGGCCTACGCGCCATACTCGCGTTTCAAGGTGGGCGCGGCGCTGCTGTGCAAGGATGGCCGCGTCTTCCGCGGCTGTAACGTGGAAAACGCCGCCTATGGCCTGTGCAACTGCGCCGAGCGCACGGCGTTTTTCAGCGCCATCGCGCATGGCTGCAAGCCGGGCGACTTCGCCAAATTGGCCGTCACGGGCGATACGGCCGAACCGATTTCGCCATGCGGCGCCTGCCGCCAGGTGATCTTCGAGATGGGCGGCGCCGACCTGCCGGTCATCCTGACGAACCTGAAAAACGACATCATGGAAGTGACGGCGGGCTGGCTGCTGCCGCACGGCTTCGGCAATTCCGACCTGGACATGAAGTAACAGGATTCGCTTGAACAAGACGATCGACATCCAGGCCGCCGTGGCGATTGCCGCGGCCGAAGCCATGGCAGCGAAGACGCAGGGCACCTTTGGCGTGGGCGGCGTGCTGCTCGACGGCGCCGGCAACGTGCTGCAATCGATGCACAACAACGTCGTGCGCCAGGGCCTGGTGTTCGACCCCACGGCGCATGGCGAACGCCAGCTGGTGGACTGGTATTTTGCCGAACGGGCCAAGGGCACGTCCTTGCCGCCGCCGGGCGAACTGACCATCGTCACCTCGCTCGACCCCTGCTGCATGTGCACGGGGGCGATTCTGGCGGCCGGTTTCAACGTGGTGGTGGCCGCGCCCGACGTCAAGGCGGGCATCAATTACGATGGCAGTGCCACGTTCACGGCTTTGCCGGCGCAGCTGCAGGCGCAGGCTGGCCGCAGTTTTTGTTATCCGGCCGTGCGCGGCGCCACCGAGTATGCGCGCCTGCCGTCCGGCGCCGCGCCCAAATCTTTTTTCATCGGCAAGAGCATCCACGAGGCGACGCAGGCACTGTGTTCGCTCGTGTTCGAGTCGACATCGGCGCAGGTGATGCAGCTGCTGAACGCGGGTGACGACGTGCATTTGCGCGATCCGGCCACCTTGCCATCCGAGCATGCCGTGGTACGCGCTTTGCGCCGTCGCTATCCGGACGCCCTGACTTACCGTTGCGCGCCGCATGCGCCCGATGCGGGCCTGGCACCGTTCCTGCAGGCGGCCATGGAGCAGGATGTGCGCGATGGCGGACAGGGCGACGCTGCCGCCTTGCTCGATTCCTTTGGCAACCTGCTGCTGTGCATGCCCGGAAAATTGGCGCAGTCGGTCATCCGCACGCCGTTCATGGAATGCACGCGCCAGTACGCGCAGCTGCGCTTTGAATTGATGACGAATGCGGCGCCGGCGCTGCAGGAAGAAATCAAAAGCTATCTGGGCCATCCCAAGCACGGCACCTTCGTGCTGGCCATCGGCCCGGACGACGGCGCCGCCAGTTTCATGACCCTGGGCGCCTACGGCTCCACCATGGAAGGCGCGCTGCCGGAGAATAATCCCGCGCAATTCCAGTACGTGCGCCCGGCCATGGAGGAAGACGCGCTGCTGGCGCTGTGCGAGTCGATGCCGCCGCTGTACCGCAAGCTGATACGCATCCGGCCGCGCCAGGTGGCGAGTCTGGACTTGATCAGCGCCCTGGGCTAGGCATCATCGTCCGGCAGATTTTTGAGTAAAAAGTCGCGCACGTTCTCGCCCGCCACGCGGCGTATCTGCGCTTCCGACAGGCCAGCGTCGAGCAGCGCCTGCGTCAATCGCGGCAAGCCCGTTGCATCAATGGCCGTGGTGACGGCGCCGTCGAAGTCCGAGCCATAGGCCACGTGTTCGGCGCCGATCAGTTTGACCGTGTACTGGATGGCGCGCGCGATGGACGCCACGTCCTTGCCGCAGACGGCCGTATTCCAGAACCCGATACCCACCAGTCCACCCTGGGCGGCGATGCGTTTCAGTTGTGCGTCGCTCAGGTTGCGGCCATTGGCGCAGGTGCCGCGCACGCCCGTGTGCGACACCATCACGGGGCGTTTCGCCATCGTCAATACGTCGTCGATGGTAGCCGGCGAGGCGTGCGCCAGGTCGACGATCATCTTGCGCTGCTCCATGGCGCGCAGCCATTGCTTGCCCAGCGGCGTCAGGCCGCCTTTTTTCAGGCCGTGCTGGGAACCGGACAGTTCCGTGTCGAAGAAATGCGTGGGCGCGGCCATGCGGTAGCCGGCCCGGTACAGGGTATCCAGATTCTCCAGCTTGCCCTCGAGCGCATGCGCGCCTTCCAGGGTCAGCCAGCCGGCCAGCAGGTCCGGATCTTTTTCGCGCGCGGCGATGAAGCTGCGCAGTTGCGCGCGGCTGCCGATCACGCGCACCTTGCCATCGCTCCTGGCTGCCTGCTGGCGCAGCTCGTCGGCCTGGTAAGTGGCGCGCGCCAGCAGGCTGTTCCAGGTGGCGGGCGGCAAGCCTTGCGCCACCACCAGGGCCGTGATGTTGTCCGTGTCGCTGCCATTGCGCTCGATATTCATCTTGCGCGGCGTCTTGGTGACGACGGAAAACGCTTGCAGCGCCACGTTGGCCCGCTGCAGGCGGGGGAAGTCGACATGCCCGCGCTGGCTGTCGCGGTTCAGATTGCGTTGCCACAGCAGGCTGTCGGCATGCAGGTCGGCGATCCACAGGCTCTCGTGCAGGGCCGTAGTGGCTGCCGATGGCGCCTTGCCGGACGGCGGATGGACACGGTTGAGGTGCTCGTCGACGAGGACGGGAGCGGACAGGAAACCGCCGATCAGCGCAAGGCTGGCGGCGGCGAGGGTACTGATAATCATTGTTCTCCGTTTCACCATGGATCGTAGGTGCCCAGGCTCCAGATGTGGCCTTCCGGGTCGCGGCAGGTGAAGCCCCGTCCGCCGTAATCTTCATCCTTGATGTCGAGCACGATCTCGGCGTCGGCTTCACGCGCGCTGCGGTAGACGGCGTCGGCGTCGCTGACGACCAGGTAGCAGTTTTGCGTGTTGGCGCCGCCGATGTCGGCGGGCAGTTTCATCAGGCGGCCATAGTCGCTGTCGATGGCTGGCGCCACCATGACCATGCCATTGCCAAAGCTCAGTTGCGCATGGGCGACGCCGCCGTTGCCGTCTGGCACGATCAATTGTTTTTCAAAGCCGAGCGCCTTGCACAGCCATTCGATGGCGGCAGGCGCGTCGCGGTAGCGCAGGCAGGGGATGGTTGTCGCTGCTGTAGCTTTTGCTGTCGTGGTCATCAGAAAACTCCTATGGCTGTGGGGGAGTAGCTTCGATCATGGATACTGTCTGGCGTTCCATATCCATACCAACCATCGGGATAGGGTTGATGCCCGTCAGTGCTACGTCCCGCCATAGTGCCATAGAACAATCCTTGCACTCTTGCCACAACGCAAATTTTTATTGCGGTGACTGCGACGAGTTCGCGGCCTTCGTGTCCGTGTCCGTGTCGTCGCCGTTGCTTGCCCATCTGAGCAGCATCACAAGCGCAAACAGCATGATGGCCAGCGGCAAGATGGTGATCAGGAACGCCAGGCCCAGGCAGCATGCCAGCAGCATCGGCCAGGACATGGCGCGCAAGGCGGCCAAGCCCTGGCGCGTGTAGGCGCACAGCTCGTTCCAGAAAGCGCTGAAGGAAGTGCTGCCCGGTGCCGCATTGAGGTCTTTCATGCCGTTCTCCTGTCGTGTGGATGCCGCTGCCGTATGCATGCTGGCAATGAACCCACTATAGGCAAAACCTTGCTGCCGGGCATCGCGTATGCGACGAATGGCAGGAATGGCGGACCGAACGGCGACAAACCGGGACAAGCGGTTATTCAAACACCTTGAGTTTCAGCTGGAAACTGAGCGCGCCATACAGGCGGTCCTTGTAGGACGGCACGATGGCGATATTCACGCCCACGCGCTGGTATTCATAGCTGATGGTGGGGACCAGGGCCGGGAACCAGCCGCCATCGCGCATCTTCGGATAGCCGCTGAAGCCGCCAACGACGGCGCCTACGCGCAGCGGGCCCACCTTGATCGGCTGGTAGTACACGCCCAGGTAGTTCGAGTAGGCGCGGTCGCTATTGTAGAAGCGGCCAGCCGTGACCGAGGCGACCGTGGAAAAGCGGTATTCGGCGCCCAGGCCCGGATTGCTGTCGTTCAGGTTCTTGTCGCGCTGAAAGTGATACGAATAAAAGCCCGCGTTGAGCCAGGTTTCGCTCAGCGGCTGATTTTCTATCATGCCGACTGTCTGCGCCTGTGCCGCGCCCGCCACTGCCAGCAGCGCCGCGCAGGCAGCTTTGCCCAGCAATGACGCGGTGCGCGCCGATGACCATTGTTTCATGCCTGTTCCTTGTCCTGTCGATATGGCGCCGCCAATGCAAGCGCTCCAGCGCGTCATGCTATCACTGCCAGATTGTTCATTGGAAATTTCATCACGTGCCCGGCGTAGCGCCAGGCAGGGCGATGGCCGCCTGCACCATGTGCGTGAGCAGGATTTCCGCGTCCTCGTAATCCTTGCGCGTGAGCTGCTTGCGCTCCAGCACCAGGGTCATCTGCGCTGAAAAATCCGCATACGATTGCGTCATGGCCCAGATGGCGAACATCAGGTGCGTGGCGTTGACGGGCGCGATCCTGCCGGCGGCGATCCACGCTTCGAAGACGGCGATATCCTTGCGCAGCAGGGGCACGACTCTTTCTCGTATCTGCGCGCCGTACAGGGGCGCGCCATTGATCACCTCCAGCGCATACACGCGCGAAGCCCACGGCTGTTCGCGCGAAAAACGCAGCTTGGCGCCGATGTACGCGCGCAGCACGTCGCGCGGCTCGTCGTGTTCATTGGCCAGCATATCCATGCGTGCCAGCCAGTCGTCGAGCACATCGTCGAGCACGCGCTGGTACAGCAGCTGCTTGGACGGGAAGTAATACATCAGGTTTTGCTTCGACAGGCCGGCCCGCTCGGCGATGGTGGCGATCGACGCGCCTTCATAGCCGCTTTCCGCAAATACGCGCACGGCTTGTGCCAGGATGTCCGCTTCCAGGCGATCGCGGTTTTGCAGGCGCCGGCCGCCGGCATTTTTCACGGGAAGGGCAGGGGATTTGTCGCTGGCCATGGCGGGTTCTTTAGCGTGGGCGGATCGATTGCAGGAATGCCTGCAGCACGGGGGTATCGGTGTAGGCCACGTTGAAGCGGAACCACACCGTCTCGGGCGCGCGCAGCATGAAAAATTCGTTCGGCGACAGCAGGATGCCCGCCTTCAAGGCCATGTCGGCGATGATCTTGCCATTCCATTCCGGCGTCTGGATAGTGGGCCAGCCGGCGCTGACGAACATGCCGCCGCGGGGACGCGCCACGGGCGCCATGCCCGCCTGCGTCAGGCAGTCGATACTGCGCTCGCGGGCTGCATCGAGCTGCGCCACCAGCCGTTCCACCATGCGCTTGTAGGGCCGCGCGGACACGGCGTGGTAGACGGCGCGCTCGTTGATTTCCGACGTCGTTAGCCCCGCCAGCATTTTCACGCGCACCAGTTCAGCCACCAGCGACGGCGAGGCGCAAATCGACCCCACGCGCAGCACGGGCGACAGGGTCTTGGAAAAACTGCCGACGCGGATCACGCGGCGCAAACCGTCCATCGCCGCCAGCGACGCTTCGCCGCGCGCCGCCAGTTCGCGGTAGATATCGTCTTCCACCAGCCAGAAATCGAATTGCTCGGCGAGTGCCAGCAGGCGGTGCGTCTGCGCCTGGCTGAGCGATGTTCCCAGCGGATTTTGCAGCACCGTGTTGACGAACATGAGTTTCGGCTGGGTGCGCGCGGCCTCGCTGGCCAGCGCATCGAGATCGAGGCCCGTCTCGCCGCGCGCAATGCCCACGGGGATGCAGCCGTGGTGGCGGATCAGCGACTGCAGATTGCTGTAGCCGGGGTCTTCCACCAGCACCGTGTCGCCCGGCTTGGTCAGGCTGCGCAAGATCAAGTCAAAAGCGTGCGTGGCGCCGTGCGTCAGCAAGACCTGGTCCGGCTCCACCTGGAACAGCTCTTCCGACAGGCTGGTGGCCAGGTGCTGGCGCAGCGAGGGAAAGCCGAGAGGATGGCCATAGCCGCGCAGCCGGCTGGCGGGAATGCGCATGGCCTGGCGCACGGCATCGAGCACGGTCGCCTCGCCATACATCTCGGGCGGCAGCCAGCCCGCGCCCACGGGCAGGGCGTCGGACACGCCCGAATACAGATCCGGCGTGAGGGCATCGATGGCGGTGGGACTCGCGTGGACGGCGGCCTGCGGCGAGGCGGCGATATCGTGGCGCGCGACGAAGTAGCCGGAACCGCGGCGCGACGACAGCAAACCGAGGTTGACCAGGCGGTCATACGATTCGACGACGGTGAACGTCGACACGCCATTGCAGCGGGCGAACTGGCGCACGGACGGCATGCGCGTGCCGATGCGCAGGGTGCGGCTGCCCACCATGACGCTGATGGCGATGACGATCTGCTCGACGAGGCCGCCCTTCTTCTGGCGGTCGATGTCCAGCACGGGCCAGCCGCTTGCTTGCTCGGGGGCATCGTCTGTGCTGTCGCTGTGCTTCACGGTGGCTCCTTATGCTGCCTTGCACAAAACTGTAGTGGTATTTCGACCTGTACGGTTGGGGTACTTTGCCGTTTGTGTATCTGTGCCATTGGGGATGGCCTGTCTATTATTACATCAGCTTTTTGCCAACTGGTAAATTATTTTACGCTTCGTCAAAAACGATCCTGGCCCCGCGCCAGCCCCCATCCCAAGGAGAAGGTCATGAACGAAACAAGGCCGGAATCGATGTCGGCATTCTGGATGCCGTTTACGAACAACCGTGATTTCAAGGCCAACCCGCGCCTGCTCGTGTCGGCCGAAGGCATGTACTACAAGGACGTCGATGGCAACGCCATCCTCGACGGCACGGCGGGACTGTGGTGCGTGCCGTGCGGCCATGCGCAGCCGAAAATCGTCGGCGCCATCCGCGAGATGGTGGGCCAACTGGACTTCGCGCCCACCTTCCAGATGGGCCATCCGGCCGCCTTCGAGCTGGCGGAAAAACTGATGGATTACACGGGGCATAAATTTGGCCACGTCTTCTACACCAACTCCGGCTCCGAGGCCGTCGACACGGCATTGAAGATCGCGCTGGCCTACCACCGGGCGCGCGGCGAGGGCGCACGCACGCGCCTGATCGGCCGCGAACGCGGTTATCACGGCGTGGGTTTCGGCGGCATTTCCGTGGGCGGCATCGGCGGTAACCGCAAAACCTTCGGCCCCTTGCTGCCCGGCGTGGACCATCTGCCGCACACGCACAACCTGGACAAGAACGCCTACACGGTGGGCGAACCCGAATACGGCACCCACCTGGCCGATGAACTGGAACGCATCGTCGCCCTGCATGACGCCTCGACGATTGCCGCCGTCATCGTCGAACCGGTGGCCGGCTCCACGGGCGTGCTGATCCCGCCGAAAGGGTATCTGAAACGCTTGCGCGAACTGTGCACCAAGCACGGCATCCTCTTGATCTTCGATGAAGTCATCACGGGTTTCGGCCGCATGACGACGCCATTTGCAGCCGACTATTTCGACGTCGAGCCGGACCTGATGACGACGGCCAAGGGGCTGACCAACGGCATGGTGCCGATGGGCGCCGTGTTCAGCAAAAAGTATATCCACGACGCTTTCATGGATGCGCCGGCCGGCATTGAACTGTTCCACGGCTACACGTATTCCGGCCACCCGCTCGCGTGCGCCGCCTCGCTGGCGACCCTGCAAGTGTTCGAGGAACAGGACATCCTCGGTCACGCCAAAGCGATGCAGGCATATTGGAGCGACGCCGTGCATTCGCTGAAGGGCCTGCCGCACGTGATTGACTTGCGCAGCATCGGCCTGATCGCCGGCATTGAGCTCGATCCCATCGCCGGCAAACCCGGCACGCGCGCCTTTAACGCCTTCAAGCAAGCCTTCGCCGACGGCGTGCTGATACGCACGACGGGCGACATCATCGCCCTGTCACCGCCGCTGGTGCTGGAAAAACAGCATGTCGACGAGCTGTTTGGCAAGCTGGCGACGGTGTTGAAAAATCTCGATTGAACGGCGACCCCAAGCAAAACCTGGGGTCGGACCCTCAGGGTCCGACCCCGGCGGTTAATTCGGGTTTAACAATAGAAAGTGCATCATGAACGATCTCGATACGATTACCCACTACATCAACGGCGCCAAAGTCGACACCCACAGTGGCCGCTACGGCGACGTCTACAACCCGGCCCTGGGCGAACCCGTGGCCCGGGTGGCGCTCGGCACCGTGGAAGACGTGGACGCGGCCGTGCAGGCGGCCGCCGTCGCCTTTCCCTCCTGGTCGGCCACGCCGCCCCTGACGCGTGCCCGTGTCCTGTTCCGCTACCTGCAGCTATGCCAGCAGCACACGGACGACTTTGCCGCCATGCTCACGCGCGAGCATGGCAAGACCTTTGCCGACGCGCAGGGCGAAGTGGCGCGCGGCATCGAGATGGTGGAGTTTGCCGTCGGTATTCCGCAACTGCTGAAGGGTGAATTCACGGACCAGATCTCGCGCGGCATCGACGCCTGGTCCATGCGCCAGGCGCTCGGTGTGGTGGCTGGCATCACGCCATTCAATTTCCCCGTGATGGTGCCGATGTGGATGTTCCCCGTCGCGATTGCCTGCGGCAATACCTTTGTATTAAAGCCGTCCGAGCGCGATCCGTCGGCGTCCCTGCTGCACGCGAAACTGCTCAAAGATGCGGGCTTGCCTGACGGCGTCTTCAACGTGGTGCAGGGCGACAAGGTCACTGTCGACGCCTTGCTCGACCACCCTGTGGTGCAGGCGATCAGCTTTGTCGGCTCCACGCCGATCGCGGAATACATCTATGCGCGCGGCGGCGCCAGCGGCAAGCGCGTGCAGGCGCTGGGCGGCGCGAAGAACCACATGGTGGTGATGCCCGACGCGGACATGGACATGACGGTCGATGCGCTGATAGGCGCGGCCTACGGTTCGGCAGGAGAGCGCTGCATGGCCATCTCCGTGGTGGTGGCCGTGGGCGACGCGGGCGACAAGTTGATCGACGCACTGGCAACGCGCACGGCCGCACTGAAAGTGCGCGACGGCATGGAAGATGGTGCGGAAATGGGACCGGTCGTGTCCTTGGCGGCCAAGCAGCGCATCGAAAAACTCATTGCCTCGGGCGTGGAGCAGGGCGCGACGTTGGTGGTCGATGGCCGCAACCACGTGGTGCCGGGCCGCGAGAATGGCTTCTTTGTCGGCGGCACCTTGTTCGACCACGTCACGCGCGACATGAGCATCTACAAGGAAGAGATTTTCGGCCCCGTGCTGTGCGTGCTCCGGTGTCCTGACGTGGTGCATGCGGTGGAGCTGATCAACGCCAACGAGTATGGCAACGGCGTGGCCATCTACACGCGTGACGGCGGTGTGGCGCGTGAATTCGTGCGCCAGATTCAGGTCGGCATGGTCGGCGTAAACATCCCCTTGCCCGTGCCGATGGCCTTCAACAGTTTCGGTGGCTGGAAGCGCAGCATGTTCGGCGACCACCACGCGTATGGCCCAGAAGGCGTGCGTTTCTACACGCGCCACAAGGCCGTGATGCAGCGCTGGCCGAACACGGCAAGCGCTGGTGTGGAATTTGCTTTTCCCCAGATGAAGTAAAGGTTTCAAATTACAAGCCGGCCGCACATAACAAGAGGAATACGCGATGATCGAGTCTTTGAACTATTTGCCGCATCCCACCCTGCCCAACGAGGAACTGGCGGGCCACTTCACGGACCTGGCGCCACCGCTCACGGCGCGCCAGGCGGCCATCGAAAGCGCCCGCTGCCTGTATTGCTACGACGCGCCGTGCAGCCGCATCTGTCCGTCGGAAATCGACGTGGCCAGCTTCATTCGCAACATCCACGACAAGAACATCAACGGCGCCGTCGCCGGCATCCTGAAGCAGAATATCCTGGGCGGCAGCTGCGCCAGAGTCTGTCCGACGGAAATCCTCTGCGAAGACGTCTGCGTGCGCAACCACGACGCGGAAGGCCAGCCCGTCAAGATTGGCCTCTTGCAGCGCTATGCCGTCGACCACATGCACTTCACCCGCCATCCGTTCCAGCGGGCTGCAAGCACAGGCAAGACGATTGCCATCGTCGGCGCGGGTCCCGCCGGCCTGTCGTGCGCGCATCGCCTGGCCATGCTGGGCCACGACGTGGTGATCTTTGAAAAGGAAGGCAAGGCAGGTGGCCTGAATGAATACGGCATCGCCAAGTACAAGCTGACGGACGATTTCGCGCAAAAGGAAATCGACTTCCTGCTGGACATCGGCGGCATCGAGATCCGATGTCGCCAGGTGCTGGGCGAGAACCTGCAGCTGCGCGACTTGCACGCGCAGTACGACGCCGTGTTCCTCGGCCTGGGCCTGGGTGCCAGCCGCAAGCTGGGCTTGACGGGCGAGGATGCGCCGGGACTCCTGGCTGCCGTCGATTACATCAGCGCGCTGCGCCAGGCGGACGACCTGGCCGCGCTGCCCGTGCCGAAACGTGCCATCGTAATCGGCGCCGGCAATACGGCCATCGACATGGCCGTGCAAATCCAAAGGCTCGGCGCCGAGGAAGTCACCCTCGTCTACCGGCGCGGCTTCGACGCCATGACGGCCACCCACCATGAACAGGAGATCGCCAAGGCGAACCAGGTACGCATGCTGACGTGGGCCCAGCCGCAGCAGGTGCTGCTCGACGCGGCTGGCAAGGTGGCGGGCATGCGCTTCGAGAAAACTAGCATGCAGGGAACGCGCCTGGCTGGCACGGGCGAAACGTTCGACGTGGCGGCCGGCGCCATCTTCAAGGCCATCGGCCAGAGCCTCGACACGGAGGTGCTGCATGACCCGATGGCGTCATTGCTGAAACGCGAAGGCGACAAGATCGCCGTCGATGGAGGTTTTCGCACGGTGCTGCCGGGGATCTACGCGGGCGGCGATTGCGTGGCGCCGGGGCAGGACTTGACGGTGCAAGCCGTCCAGCATGGCAAGCTGGCCGCACTGGCCATCCATTCCGATTTGTTCAATAAAGTGGAGGCTGCATAATGGCTGATCTCAGCATCGAATTTTGCGGCATCAAGGCGCCGAATCCCTTCTGGCTGGCGTCCGCACCGCCGACGGACAAGGCCTACAACGTGGTGCGCGCGTTCGAGGCGGGGTGGGGCGGCGTCGTGTGGAAAACCCTGGGTGAAGACCCGGCCGCCGTCAACGTCTCGTCGCGCTATTCCGCCCTGTATGGCAAGAACCGCGAAGTGGTGGGCTTCAACAACATTGAACTGATTACCGACCGCTCGCTTGAGATCAATCTGCGCGAAATCACGCAGGTGAAAAAGGACTGGCCCGACCGCGCCATGATCGTCTCCCTGATGCTGCCGTGCGAAGAGCACTACTGGGCCGACATCCTGCCCAAGGTCGAGGCGACGGGAGCGGATGGCATCGAACTCAATTTCGGCTGCCCGCACGGCATGCCGGAGCGGGGCATGGGAGCGGCCGTGGGCCAGGTGCCCGAGTACGTGCAGATGGTCACCGCCTGGTGCAAGAAGCATAGCCGCTTGCCCGTCATCGTCAAGCTCACGCCCAACATCACGGACGTGCGCATGCCGGCGCGCGCGGCCAAGGCGGGCGGCGCGGATGCCGTCTCGCTGATCAACACCATCAACTCGATCACCTCGCTGGACCTGGACCGCATGGTGGCCTTGCCCATCGTCGGCGGCGCCAGCACGCACGGCGGTTATTGCGGCGCGGCCGTCAAGCCGATCGCCCTGAACATGGTGGCGGAAATCGCCCGCGATCCGCAGACGCGCGGCTTGCCCATTTCAGGCATCGGCGGCATTGGCAACTGGCGCGACGCGGCCGAATTTCTCGCCCTGGGCGCCGGCTGCGTGCAGGTGTGCACGGCCGCCATGCTGCATGGCTTTCGCATCGTCGACGAGATGAAGGATGGCCTGTCGCGCTGGATGGATGAAAAGGGCTATGCACGCATCAGCGACTTTTCCGGCAAGGCCGTGGCCAATACGACGGACTGGAAATACCTGGACATGAACTACCAGGTCATCGCGCAGATCAACCAGGACGACTGCATCAAATGCGGCAAGTGCTATGTGGCTTGCGAAGACACCTCGCACCAGTCGATTGCGCAGCTGATCGACGCCGCCGGCACGCGCACCTATGAAGTGATCAAGGACGAATGCGTGGGCTGCAATCTGTGCGAAATCACCTGTCCGGTGCAGGGCTGCATCACGATGGTGCCGCAGACCACGGGCAAGCCATACATGAACTGGACGCAGGATCCGCGCAACCCTCGGGCATTGGCGGAGTCGGCATAGGGCACGGTTATTGCGTGCGTTTTATTTGTAAACAGCGGCCGGCCTTTGCGGTAAGCTAGATTGACTTAAAGGTCGCGCCGTTTCTATAAAACCGATCCCCTCCCAACCGATGGAGCATACCTGTGAACCACGACTATTCAGGCAACACGCAACTCTGGAATGAAGACCTGGCGCCCACCACGGCGGCGCAGCGCACCTGGCGCTGGTATCACTTTGCCGCGCTGTGGGTCGGCATGGTGATGTGCATTCCCGCCTACACCCTGTCGGCCAGCCTGATCGACAGCGGCATGTCCGGTTACCAGGCCGTGCTCACGGTATTTCTCGCCAACGCCATCGTGCTCCTGCCCATGCTGCTGATCGGCCATGCGGGCACCAAGTACGGCATCCCGTATGCCGTGCTGGCGCGCGCCTCGTTCGGCACCATGGGCGCGCGCTTGCCCGCCTTGATGCGCGCCATCGTCGCCTGCGGCTGGTATGGCATCCAGACCTGGTTCGGCGGGCAGATGATCTATACCCTGATGGGCGTGCTGGTGGGCCATGAACTGGGCGGCGAGAAGATCGCGGGCCTGGGCATCAACGGCAGCCAGTTGCTGTGCTTTCTGGCTTTCTGGGCCATCCAGTTCTATTACATCCTGCATGGCATGGAATCGATCCGCAAGCTCGAAACCTACACGGCGCCGCTGAAAATCCTCATCTGCTTCGTGCTGCTGTACTGGGTGCACAGCAAGGCGGGCGGCGTGGCCAGCCTGCTGGATCAGCCATCGCAATTCATCCCCGGCGGTAAAAAGGCGGGCCAGTTCTGGAGCGTCTTCTGGCCATCGCTGACGGCCATGGTGGGTTTCTGGGCCACGCTGGCATTGAATATTCCCGACTTCACGCGCTTCGCCAAGACGCAGCGCGACCAGGTGATCGGCCAGTCGATCGGCTTGCCGGTGCCGATGGGCCTCCTGGCCATGCTGGCCGTGATCGTCACGGCAGGATCCGTCGTCATGTACGGCAAGGCCATCTGGGATCCCGTCGATCTGGCCAGCCGCATGACGGGCGCCGCCGTGTTGATCGCCCTGATCATCCTGTTGATCGATACGGTCAGCGTCAACCTGGCCGCCAACCTGGTGGGTCCGGCGTATGACTTTTCCTCGCTGGCGCCGAAGCAGATTTCATACAAGATGGGCGGCTACATCACGGCCTTCATCGCCATCGTCATGATGCCGTGGAAGGTGCTCGAGTCGACGCAGGGCTATATCTTCACGTGGCTGATCGGCTACTCGGCCCTGCTGGGACCCATCGCGGGCATCCTCATCGTCGACTATTATTTTGTGCGCAAGACGCAGCTCGACGTCAAACAGCTGTACCGCGACGACGGCGTCTACTCGTATGGCAATGGCTGGAACATGGCGGCGCTGATCGCCTTTGTCATCGCCGTGCTGCCGAACATCCCGGGCTTTTTGAATGCGGCCTTTCCCGCGGCGTTTCCCGACGTGGCCGAAGGCTTTAAAACCATCTACACCTACGCCTGGTTCGTGGGCGTGGCCATCGCCGCCGTCGTGTACGGCGTCATGATGAAGGGCAAGGCCGTGGCGCACGTGCAGCAGGCGCCGCAGTCGTAATCACTGAAGGAGACAAGATGACTACACTGATACGTGGCGGTACCGTCGTCAACGCTGACCGCGCGTTTCGCGCCGATGTGCTGATCGAAGGCGACACCATCGCCGCCGTCGGCGAGAACCTGCCGGTTCCGGCCGGCGCCACGGTGATCGACGCGGGCGGCCTGTACGTGATGCCTGGCGGGATAGACACGCACACGCACATGAATCTGCCCTTCATGGGCACCGTGACGTCCGACGATTTTTTCACGGGCACGGCGGCGGGACTGGCGGGCGGCACCACCACCATCATGGACTTCGTCATTCCCGCGCCCAAGCAGTCGCTGATCGAGGCCTACCACCAGTGGCGCGCGTGGTCGGCCAAGGCGGCCGGCGACTATACCTTCCACGTGGCGATCACCTGGTGGAGCGAGCAGGTACATGAAGAGATGGGAGTGCTGGTGCACGAGCATGGCGTGAACAGCTTCAAGCACTTCATGGCCTACAAAAACGCCATCATGGCCGATGATGAGACACTGGTGAAAAGCTTTACCCGTTCCCTGGAGCTGGGCGCGCTGCCCACCGTGCATGCGGAAAATGGCGAGCTGGTTTTCCAATTGCAGCAAGCCTTGCTCAAGAAGGGGATTATCGGGCCGCAGGCGCACCCGCTGTCGCGGCCACCGGCCGTGGAAGCGGAGGCGGCCAACCGCGCCATCGCCATTGCCAACGTCCTCAATACTCCCGTGTACATCGTGCACGTCTCGTGCGCCGAATCGCTCGACGCCATCACGCGGGCGCGCGCCAACGGCCAGCGCGTGTATGGCGAAGCGCTGGCGGGCCATCTGGTGATCGACGACAGCGTCTACCAGAGCGACGATTTTGATTTCGTCGCCGGCCACGTCATGAGCCCGCCGTTTCGCGGCAAGCACCATCAATCGGCCCTGTGGCACGGCCTGCAAAGCGGCAACCTGCACACGACGGCCACCGACCACTGCACCTTTTGCACCGAGCAGAAAGCGGCCGGCAAGGACGACTTCACGCGTATCCCGAACGGCTGCGGCGGCGTCGAGGAACGCATGGCCGTCGTGTGGGATGCGGGTGTCAATTCCGGCATGCTGACACCGTCCGAATTCGTCAAGGTCAGTTCCACCAACGCGGCGCAGATCTTCAATATGTATCCGCGCAAGGGTGTCATCGCCGCGGGCAGCGATGCCGACATCGTGCTGTGGGACCCGCAGGGCACGCGCACCATTTCCGCCGCCACGCAGTTTGCCAAGGGAGGCTTCAACGTCTTCGAAGGGCGCACCGTGCGCGGCATCCCCAGCACCACGATTGCCGCCGGCAAGGTGGTGTTCCACAAGGGCGAACTGATGGCCGTCGAAGGAGCGGGGCGCTATATCGAACGGCCCGCCTTTTCCGCCACGACAGCTTAAGGAGTTGATGATGGATGCATTGCGTATCAATTGCGAACGACTGTGGGCGGCCCTGATGGAGCTGGCGCAGATCGGCGCGACAGCGAAGGGCGGCGTGAAACGCCTGGCCCTGACGGATCTCGATAAACAGGGCCGCGACCTGGTGGTGGGCTGGGGCCGCGAAGCGGGCATGAGCATCACGATCGACCAGATCGGCAACGTCTTCATGCGCCGCGACGGCACGGACAATACGCTGCCGCCCGTGATGACGGGCAGCCATATCGACACGCAGCCCACGGGCGGCAAGTTCGATGGCAATTACGGCGTGCTGGCGGGACTGGAAGTGGTGCGCACCCTGAACGATTTGCACATCAAGACGCGGGCGCCCATCGAGGTGGCTTTCTGGACCAACGAGGAAGGCTCGCGCTTCGTGCCCGTGATGATGGGGTCCGGCGTGTTCTGCGGCGCCTTCTCGCTGGAGACGGCGTATGCGGCCAAGGACACGGAAGGCAAGACCGTGGGCGAGGAGCTGGCGCGCATCGGATACAAGGGCGAGCAGGTGCCGGGCGACCATCCGATTGGTGCCTATTTTGAAACGCATATCGAACAAGGCCCCGTGCTGGAAGACGCGGACAAGGTGATTGGCGTCGTGCCTGCCGTGATGGGTCTGTCGTGGTATGACTGCGTGGTGACGGGCATGGAAGCGCATGCGGGCCCCACACCCATGGGCCTGCGCAAGGATGCGCTGCAGGTGGCCACCACCATCATGCAGGAAGTCGTCGCCATCGCTAACCGCTACCCTCCATATGGGCGCGGCACGGTGGGCATGGTGCAGGTGTTCCCGAACAGCCGCAACGTGATCCCCGGTGAAGTCACATTCAGCATCGACCTGCGCAATGTGAACGACGAACTGCTCAACACCATGCATGGCGAGATCACGGCTTTTATTGACGCCACGCGCGAGAAGTCAGGCTTGGGCATTTCACTGGAAAGGGTGTCCTATTACCCGCCATGCCCGTTCCACCCCGACTGCGTGGGCGCCGTGCGCAACGCCACCGCAAAGCTGGGTTATTCCGTGATGGACGTGGTGTCGGGCGCCGGCCACGACGCCATCTACGCGGCCAGGCTGGCGCCGGCCGGGATGATCTTCGTGCCGTGCAAGGACGGCATCAGCCACAATGAAATCGAAGACGCCAAGCCCGAGCACCTGGAAGCGGGCTGCAATGTGCTGCTGCACGCGATGCTGGAGCGGGCCGTGGCGGTGTAGCCTTACGGCTTCGGCTGGAAGCTGCGCAAAAACGCCAGCAGCGCGCGCGCCGCGATGTCGGCGTCGTCCGCCGTCATGGTTTCCAGCGGGTTGTGGCTGATGCCGCCGTTGCCGCAGCGGGTAAACAGCATGGCCACGTCGGTGATGGCGGCCATGGCCATGGCGTCGTGGCCGGCGCCCGACAGCAGCGCATATGGTGCGATGCCGACGGATTCCACGGCTTGCGCCAATTGCGTCATCAGCCATGGCGCACATGGCGCCGCGCTGATTGACAGCAGCAGTTCCAGCTGATAGTCGATCTGGCGCCGCGCGCAGATGGCGGCGACGCCATCGAGAATATCGTCGACGGCCGCCTGACGCACGGCATCAACAGCTGCGCGGATATCGAGCGACAGGGTGCAGGCGCCGGCGATCACGTTGACGGAGCCGTTGGGCACGTGCAGCTGGCCCACGGTGCCCACCAGCGCCTCGCCCTGGTTGCAGCGCTGTTCCACCAGCAGGATGATTTCGGCGGCCGCGCTGGCGGCGTCCTTGCGCATGGTCATGGGCGTGGTGCCCGCGTGGCTGGCCACGCCGTCAAGATTGACCAGGTAGCGCGAGCTGCCGGCAATCGCCGTGACGATCCCCAGCGGCAGGTCGCGCTCGAGCAGCACGGGACCTTGCTCGATATGCACTTCCACATAGCCGAGCAAATTCGCCGGATCGCGCGCGATGGCGCCGATGGCGCTCGCCTCGTGGCCGGCGGCGGCCAGCGCGTCGCGCATGCTCACGCCATCCGCGTCTAACTGCTCCAGCAGCGACACGTCGAACTTGCCCGTGATGGCCGTGCTGCCCAGGAACGTGCTCTTGAAGCGCACGCCTTCCTCTTCGGCGAAGCCGACGACCTCAAAGTGGAACGGCAGCTTTTCTCCCCGTTCGTGCAGATGGCGCACGACGGCGATCGGCAGCACGATGCCCAGCCGGCCGTCGTACTTGCCGCCGTTGCGCACCGTGTCATAGTGCGATCCCGTCATCAGGGTCTTCGCGCCGGGGATATCGGACAGGTAGCGGCCGACCACATTGCCGACGGCGTCGATGTGCACCTGCATGCCGGCGTCCCGCATCCAGTCGGCCAGCTGCGCGGCCGTTCTCTGGTGCGCCGGCGTCAGGTAGGCGCAGGTCAGGTTGTAATCGCTGTCGCTCCAGCCGGCCAGGGTTTCGGCCTGCTGCATGATGGCCGGGCCGAAGTCCAGGCGCACGTCGAACAGGTCGTTCAGGCGCAGCTCGGCGATGCGCTTGATCTGCCGCAGCGATTCGGCCAGTTCATCGGCGCGCCGGTTCTTCAGGCGCCGCGCAAACGTGGCGATGATGTCCTGCCGCGTCAAGCCTTCGCCCGTCGGGCCCTTGACGGCCAGGATGAAGGGAAAGCCGAACTTGGCGTTGTATTCACTGTTGAGGCGCTGCAGGGTGGCAAATTCGTCGGCGCTGCACAGGTTCAGGCCGGACTTGGCCTGTTCGCGCGTCGATTCCACCGTCAGCTGGCCCGCGATGGCGGCCTTGCCGGCCAGTTCCGGGTGGGCGCGTATCAGCCCTAGTTGCTCTTCGGGCGAGGCGTGCGCCAGCACGCGCTGCAGCTCCGTCTTGAGCGCCGTCAGGCTGGCAAACGGCCGGGCGGCGGCCGCGCGCTGGGCGATCCAGGGCGAATGTTCATAGATGCCATGCAGCCGTGCGATAAAGTCTGCCGGGCTGCCGGCGTTCAGGTCTGAAAGGGTGGTCATGGTTTTCCGATCATGCAAGCGGTGATGATAGCGCCCCGTTCCTGCCTCCATTATATGCGCGTGCTGATAGCGGCTATCGCTGCACCAGCGCCTTGGCGGCCGCGCTGACCTGGTCGCGCAGCCATTTGTGCTCGGGCGCCTGGTGCACGCGCTGGTGCCACAGCTGGTAAAAGCGCATGGGCGGAAATTTCAAGGGCACGGTATACGTTTTCAGCGGCAGCGTCTTTTCATAGAAGCGCATGAATTGCCGGCCCGTGGTCAGCACCAGGTCCGTCTGCGTCAGCATGTAGGGAATCAGGCCGAAATACGCCGATTCCACCACCACGTTGCGCTGCAGGTTTTGCCGTTCGAGGAAGGAATCGATCACGCCGTGGTAGCCGGGCATCATCTGCGACGGCGCCACGTGGGGCAGGCTCAGATAGTCGTCGAGGGTCATGGCGTCGCTGGCCGTGCGCCGCGCATAGGCGTTTTCCGCATGCATGGCGCAGATGATGGGGTCTTCGAACAGCTTCGAGATGTGCAGGTGGGCGGGCGGCTCGTCCCAGTTGGCGATGACCAGGTCGAGGCCACCATCGGAGAGCTGGCGGATATGGTCGATGCCCGGTCCCAGGCTGTGCAGCACGACGCGGCTTTTCGGCGAGCCGCGGCGCAGCAGCGCCACCACGTTGGGCAGGAACTGGCTGTCCAGGTAGTCGGGCGCGGCGATATGAAAGGTGCGCGCCTCTTCCTGCGCCACGAACGGCGTCTTCTTGACGAACAGGCTTTCCGTCTGGTCGAGAATGCGCTTGGCCGGATTGAGCAGGCTTTCGCCATGCTGGGTCGGCACCATGCCGCGCGCGCCGCGCACGAGCAGCGGGTCGCCCGTCAGTTCTCTAAGCTTGCGCAAGGAGGCGGAAATCGAGGGCTGCGGCTGATTGAGCTTCAATGCCACGCGCGAGACATTCTTTTCCACCAGCAGCAGGTAGAGGATGCGGATCAGGTGCAGGTCAAGGTGTTGCGGCAGGCTGGACATGTGGCGGCGCCTCTGTTGTATATCGATTTGAATATGTTAAATATACGATATATTTCATGTGATGGGCGGTAAATCCGTTTATCTTGTGTAGATTGGCACGAATATTGGTTCGGTCTGACTAGAGGAAATTTATGGAAGTATTCGCCTACCTGATCCCGTACGGCCTTGAGTGGCTGAACCTGATCGTCCGCTGGCTGCACGTCATCACGGGCATCGCCTGGATCGGTGCTTCCTTTTATTTCGTCTGGCTCGATAACTCGATCCGCCCGCCCGCACCGGGCTCCGAGCTGGCGAAGAAGGGCGTGTCGGGAGAACTGTGGGCCGTGCATGGCGGCGGTTTCTACAACCCGCAAAAATACCTGGTGGCGCCGGCCGAATTGCCGAAGGAACTGCACTGGTTCAAGTGGGAAGCGTATTCGACGTGGCTGTCCGGTTTCGCGCTGCTGACCATCGCGTATTACTTCAATGCCCAGGCCATGATGATCGACAAATCCGTGGCCGATATCAGCAGTGGCCAGGCCGTCGGCATCGGCATCGCCACCCTCGTCATCGGCTGGACCGTGTACGACCTGCTGTGCAGGTCAAAATTGGCGCAGTATGAACTGTGGTTCGGCGTGACCGTGTTCGCGCTGATCGTCGGCGCCGCCTATGTGCTCACGCATTTGCTCAGCGGGCGCGCCGCCTACATCCACGTGGGTGCCATGATCGGCACCATCATGGTGGCCAATGTGCTGATGCTGATCATTCCCGGCCAGCGCAAGATGGTCGAGGCCATGGCTGCCGGCAAGCTGCCCGACCCAAAGCACGGCCTGAAGGCCAAGCAGCGCAGCGTGCATAACAATTATTTTACGTTGCCGGTGCTGTTCATCATGATCAGCAACCACTACGCGATGACTTACCGTAACGACCACGCATGGCTGGTGCTGGCGCTGGTCATGGCGGCCGGCGTCTTCATTCGCCACTTCTTCAACCTGCGCCACAAGGGACGTGTCGAGTGGCGCTATCCGGCCATCGGCGTGGCCTTGCTGCTGGCCGTGGCTATCGCCATCGCACCGAAAGCACCGGTGGCCGTGGCGGCCGCGCCGGCGGTGGACCCTGTCGCGCAGTTCAAGGCCGTGCATGCCATCATCGCCCAGCGCTGCTCCACCTGCCATTCGGCCCAGCCCACGCAGCCGGGCTTCGCCACGGCGCCGGCCGGCATGATGCTCGATAATGAAACCCAAATTCGCCAGCACGCGGCGCAAATCTACAAGCAGGCCATCGAATTGAAGGCCATGCCGATCGGGAACCTGACGAATATGACGGAGGCCGAGCGCAGCGAATTGGGCGCCTGGCTGCAACAGACCATGCAAGGAGCAAAATGACGACGCACGCAGAAAAAATCACGGCCTGGATCGACGACCACTTCGACGAGGAAATCGCCTTTTTACAGCAGGTGGTGCAGCAGCCGACGGATACGCCGCCCGGCAACAACGCGCCCCATGCGGAGCTGGTGGCCCAATTGCTGCAGGCATATGGCTGGCACGCCGAAAAACACGCCGTCCCTGCCGACCAGGTGGAAGCCTACGGCATGCAGAGCATCACCAATTTGATCGTGCGCCGCCCCTACGGCGCAGGCGGGCCGACCGTGGCACTGAATGCGCATGGCGACGTGGTGCCGCCCGGCGACAACTGGACGTATCCGCCATATGGCGGCCAGATCGATGGCGGCTATATGTATGGCCGCGCGACGGCCGTGTCGAAAGGCGATTTCGCCACCTATGTGTTTGCCGCGCGCGCGCTCGAAGCCCTGGGCATTCCCTTGAAGGGCCAGCTGGAACTGCATTTTACCTACGACGAGGAATTCGGCGGCTTGCTGGGGCCGGGCTGGCTGCTGGAACAGCAACTGACGAAGCCCGATTTCGTCATCGCCGCCGGTTTCAGCTACGGCATCGTCACGGCGCACAACGCCTGCCTGCAGCTGGAAATCACCGTGCACGGCAAGTCGGGCCACGGCTCGATGCCTGAGACGGGGCACGACGCGCTGCAGGCGGCGAACAAGATTCTCAACGCCATCTATGGACAGCTGCCGGAGCTGAAAAAGATCAAATCGAAAGTCGCCGGCATCGACTCGCCCACCATGCTCGTGGGCCGTATCGATGGCGGCACGAACACCAATGTGGTGCCGGGCAAGGTGGTCATGAAGATGGACCGCCGCATGATTCCCGAAGAAGACCCGGTGGCGGTGGAGGCGCAGGTGCGCGCGCTGATCAAGGACGCCGTGCGCGGTGAGCCTGGCATCCGCATCGAGATCCGCCGCCTGCTGCTGTCGCACGCGCTGCGCCCCTTGCACGGCTCCGAGCAGCTGGTCGGCAGCCTGCAAAAGAATGCGCAGGCCATCCTCGGCGAAACCATCGCTGCAGTCGGTACGCCGCTGTACGCGGACGCACGCCTGTATGGCGAGCGGGGCATCCCCGCCGTGCTGTATGGCGCTGGTCCACGCACGGTGCCCGAATCGAATGCGAAGAAGGCTGACGAACGCCTGGCGCTCGACGATTTGCGCAAGGCCAGCAAGATCGTGGCCCTGACCTTGCTGGACTTCCTGGGACAGAAATAGAGCAGGGCGGTTTGGCTTACAATGGGGCGGACACTCAACCTGTGAAGAAGAGCCCCATTGAATACCCGTTTTCTCGAAGCGTTTGTCTGGGCTGCGCGCCTGGGCAGTTTTCGCACGGCCGCCGACAAGCTGCACATCACGCAGGCGGCCATCTCGAACCGCATCGCCTCGCTGGAGCAGGACTTCGGCACGCGTCTGTTCGACCGCGACGCGCGTGAAATCCGCCTGACCTTTGCCGGGCGCAATCTGCTCGTGTACGCCGAACGCATGCTGGAACTGTGCCGCGACATGTATGCGGCCAATTCCTCGCCCGCGCTGATCACGGGCGAAGTGCGCATCGGTGTCATCGAAACCATCGTGCATACCTGGCTGATCCCGTTCCTGCAGCGCGTGCAGGAGCGCTATCCCGGTATCGAGATTCAGTTGACGTCGGAATCGACGCGCCGCCTGCACGAACAGCTGCAGCAGGGCGAGCTCGATATCGCGCTGCAGACGGACATGCTGACGGGCGACCATATCCGCAGCACGGGCAGCGGCGCCATCGCCATGGGCTGGGCAGGGCGGGCCGCGGACTGGCCCGACACGGGCAAGCCGTTCACGGTGGCGCAACTGGCGCAGCACCCCATCATCACCATGAACCGCGGCTCGCAGCCGCATTCCGCCTTGAAGGCGCTGTGCCAGGATGAGGGCGTGCAGCTGGGCCGCGTCCACTGCGTCAGCTCGATCTCCGCCATCGTGCGCCTGGTCAAAGCGGGCTTCGGCATCGCCGTGCTGCCGCTGGCGCCCCTGCGCGAGGAAATCGAACAGGGCCACATCGCCCTGATCCCGTGCACCAGCAGCCTGGCGCCGCAGCGTATCGTCATCAGCTACAGCGAAGACATCACCACGGAGGCGATCCAGCTGGTGGCCATGCTGGCGTGTGAGGAGGCGGCCCGGTTTAGCGTGGGACTCGCTGACGAGTACGGAGCTTGACGCTGTGGCGTAGGTCGGATTAGCGCCCAAGCGCGTAATCCGACAACATTGTTGGCCTCATCTCCACCCACAAGAAAAACTTATCAGTCGCGTTCAGAATAACCCGTTTGCCAAGTGATGGCGCGCCACCTATTCTGGGTTGGCATACCACCCATAACGCAGAACGGAACCATCATGACGACGTCCCCCACCTTGCCAGGCATCCTGTTTGTCTGGACCAGCGCCGACCCGGAACACGAACGCGATTTCAACCGCTGGTACGATCGCGAACACGTGGAAGAGCGCGTGCGCATTCCCGGCTTCGTCAGCGGCACGCGCTACCAGAGCGTGCGCGGCCCGCGTAAATACCTGGGCCTGTACCGCACCGTGTCGCTGGGCGCCTTCCAGACGCCCGACTACTTCAAGGCCTTCGGCCAGCAGACGCCATGGTCGCTGACGAACTTGCAGCGCATGGTCGACCCGATGCGCCGTGTATGTGCCATCGAGGCGGAAACGGGCATGGGCACGGGCGCCTGGCTGGCCGTGCTGCGTCTGGGCGCGCCAGCCATCGGCCAGGACGCGCAAGCCGTGGACGCCATGGCCACGCTGGGAACGAAGCTGCTGCAGATCGACGGCGTCATTGCCACGCGTCTGCTGACACCGGACGCGAATCTGTCGGGCCCTTTGCCGGCGGAACGGACGGAGGGCCGCGTGCTCGACCCGATTTTCCTGATCGACGCCTCGTCCGAAAGCGCCGCCATGGCGGCCGCCAATGCCGCCAGCGCGGCGCTGGGACTCGATGCGGAACAGGCGGCCATCCTGCAGTTGTCCTGGCAATTGCGCGAGGCGGACCTGCGCGCTGCCTGACACGGCCGCGCGCATCTTGCCGGCACTGATAACACGAGACACGGGCCACGGCGCAGGGCAAAGCATCCTGCGCCGGGCCTGCAATAAAACTGACGAGAGAGGTAGGCTATGACCACATATACGAACGCTGCGCATCCGGCAGCCCAGGCGCCGGGCGATAAGCCGAAAACGGGCCGCCTGGCCACGGCCAGCATGGTCGGCACGACCCTGGAATGGTATGACTTCACCGTCTACAACACCATGGCCGCGCTGATCTTCAACCACCTGTTCTTCCCTTCCTTCGATCCGCTGACGGGCACCATCCTGGCCTTTTCCACATATGCGGTCGGCTATATTTCGCGCCCCATCGGCGGCGTGATCTTCGGCCATCTGGGCGACAAGCTGGGACGGCGCTGGGTGCTGGTGGTGACCCTGATGCTGATGGGCGTGACGACGGGCTTGATGGGCCTCTTGCCGACGTATGCGACGGCCGGCATCTGGAGCCCCATCCTGCTGGTGGCGCTGCGCTTCGTGCAGGGCATTGCGCTCGGTGGCGAATGGGCGGGCGCCGTGCTGATTTCCGTCGAACACGGGGCGCCGGACAAGCGGGGACGCAACGCCTCGTGGACGCAGGTCGGACCGTCGTTCGGCACCTTGCTGGCGACGGGTTGCATCGGCCTGATCACCTACCTTCTGCCGCATGAAGCATTCATGGACTGGGGCTGGCGCATGCCATTCATCGCCAGCCTGCTGCTGGTGGCCTTCGGCATGTGGATACGCAGCGGCATCGAGGAAACTCCGCTGTTCAAGGAACTCGATCAGAAGGATGCGAAGGCGGAAGCGCCGATCGGCGACGTGCTGCGCCTCTACTGGCGCCGTCTGCTGATCGCCGGCGGCGTGCGCATCGGCTCGGACGTGCTGTATGCGCTGGTGGTGGTGTTCACCCTGACGTACGTGACAACGGTGCTGCACCTGTCGTCGACCCTGGCACTGACCGCCATCATGATCGGCACGGCGTGCAATGCGCTGGCGGTGCCCGTGTTTGGCGCGCTGTCGGACAAGATCGGCCGCCGCCCCGTGTATGCGCTGGGCGCCGTGCTGGGTCTCGTGTGGGCGTTTGCCTTCTTCACCTTGTTAGACACGGCCAGCCCGGCCGCCATCGTCACGGCCGTCGTCGTGGGCCTGGTCATCCACGCCATCATGTACGGCCCGCAGGCGGCTTTCGTCATCGAGCAATTCCCCACCAAAGTGCGCTACGCGGGTTCCTCGCTGGCCTATACCCTGGCCGGCGTCATCGGCGGCGGTTTCGCCCCGCTCGTCATCGCCAGTCTGTACCGTTCGTACAACAGCACCGTGGCCGTCTCGCTGTATGTGGCGGCCGCCCTGCTGATCACCGGCGCCGCCGTCTTTGCGGCACGCGAAACGGGCCGCGGCCCTCTTGAGGAATAACATCATGACGACATTGCATTTTCAACTGGCAGGCCACGGCCCCGTCACCTTTGACATCGATCACCTGATCATCGCCGGCTGGACGGGCCGCGACATGGCGATGGTGGAACACCATATCGCCGAACTGGAAGCCATCGGCGTGGCGCGCCCGAAAAGCGTGCCGACGTTTTACCGGGTCTCGGCGGCGCTGCTCTCCAGTGATGCCGCCATCGAAGTGCCGGGCAGCGATTCGTCCGGCGAGGCGGAATTCGTGCTGTTTTCCACGGCATACGGCCTGCTGGTGGGCATCGGCTCCGATCATACGGACCGCAAGGTGGAAAGCTATGGCGTGACGGTGTCCAAGCAGATGTGCGGCAAGCCCGTAGGCGATACCTTGTGGCGCCATGCCGACGTGGCCGGCCACTGGGACCAGCTGCAGATGCGCTCCTGGCGCGAGCGGGGCGGCGTGCCGGCCCTGTACCAAGATGGCCCCGTGACGCGCATGCTGTCGCCGGAGGATTTGATCTTGCGCTACACGGGACAAACGAGCCTGCCGGTGGGCAGCGCCATGTTCTGCGGCACACAACCGATCATCGGCGAGATGGGCCATGGCGACGCGTTCGCGCTGGAGCTGTATGATCCAGCCTTGCAGCGCCGCCTGCAGCACCGCTATGCCGTGCAAACCCTGCCCGTGGAAGGATAAACCAATGACCAAGACCATCCGTGAACTGGCGGCCGACCTGGCCGCCGGCCGCATCACCAGCGTGGCGCTGACACAGCAGATGCTGGCGCGCGCCGAGGCGCACCGGGCGCAGGGCGGCCATGCCTATGTCAGCCTTGATGGCGAACAGGCGCTGATGGAGGCGCGGGCCAGCGATGCGGCGCGCGCCGCCGGCATCGTTGCCTCGCCGCTGGCCGGCGTGCCCATTTCCATCAAGGACCTGTTCGACGTCCGGGGGCAGGTCAGCAGCGCCGCCTCGCTGGCGCTGGCCGACGCGTTGCCCGCCGTGGCCGATGCGCTTGCCGTGGGGTGCCTGCGCGCGGCCGGCGCGATCCTGCTGGGCCGCACCAACATGAGCGAATTCGCGTTTTCCGGCCTGGGCTTGAATCCCCATTACGGCACGCCGCGCAATCCGCTGGACGGCGCGCGCGTGGCGGGCGGCTCCACCTCGGGCGGCGCCGTGACGGTGGCTTTGGCGATGGCGGCCGGCGCGCTGGGCACGGACACGGGCGGGTCGATCCGCATCCCGTCCGCCTTTTGCGGCCTGACCGGTTTCAAGCCGACGGCCGCGTCCGTGCCGCTGGCCGGCACGGTGCCCCTGTCGCGCTCCCTCGATTCGGCAGGCCCCATCGCCCACAGCGTCGACTGCTGCGCGGTGCTTTACGCGGCGCTGTCGGGCCGCAAGCTTGCCGATGGCGCGCCAGCGTTGAAAGGACTGCGTTTCGGCTTTACCCTGGACTACGTGGGCACCCATGTCGAGCCGCAGGTGCAGCAGGCATTCGACCGTGCGCTGGACAAGCTGCGCGCGGCCGGTGCCCTGGTCGAGCAGTTCGATTTCCCGGAATTGCTGGAGCTGCCGACGATCAATGGCGGTGGCGGCCTGGTGGCGGCGGAAGCCTGGCACTGGCACAGGGCGCGGCTGGAAGAGAAGGGCGCGCAATACGACCAGCGCGTGGCGGCGCGCATCCGCCGCGGCCAGCAGCAAGGCGCAGCCGACTACATCGACTTGCTCGATGCGCGTGCGCGCCTGATCGCCATCGCGAAGCAGCGTCTGGCGCCATTCGACGCCTGGCTGATGCCCAGCGTAGCCGTACTCGCGCCGGAAGTCGCGCCGCTGGAAGCGGACGACGCCACCTTCTTTGCCACGAACGGTCTGGTGCTGCGCAACGCCAGCGTGATCAACTTCCTCGACGGCTGCGCGCTGTCCTTGCCTTGCCATGCGGAGGGTGAGCTGCCCGTGGGGCTGGGCATTTGCGGTCTGGCCGGCGCCGACGATCAGGTGCTGCAAATCGGCCGCGCCGTGGAGGCGCTGTTGCGCGGGAGTGGAAAAGAGTAATACCGTAGTGCAGGAAAATGCCAACTCTGTCATGATGGCTGGCATTAACATGGGAAAGTCGCGCTTCAGGCGCCGGCAAACTTCACACTGTGCACCGATACGACCTGATTAGCTGTCATGACTGCGGCGTGTTGTACCGCAAACGTCCGCTGCGTCCACGCGAAAAGGCGCGCTGCATCCGTTGCCGCTCGGTGTTGTATCGCGGCGCCCACGCGCGCGGCGCATCGGCCGAATTGAGCAAGGTGGTGGCGCTGACCCTGGGCGCCGCCTTCGTCTTCTTGATCGCCCAGTTTTTCCCCATCGTCGAACTCGACGTCAATGGCCTGACCTCCAGCGCCACCCTGCTCGGTTCCATCCGCGTGCTGTGGTCCGAGCAGATGCACATCGTGGCGACGATGGTCTTCCTGTTTACCATACTCTTTCCCGCCATCGAACTCGGTTCCCTGCTGTATGTGGCGCTGGGCTTGCGCGGCGGCGTCAAGGTGCCGGGCTTTAACCGCGTGCTGCGCGCCGTGCAGACGGCGCGCGAATGGGGCATGACGGAGGTGCTGATGATCGGCATCCTGATCACCGTCGTCAAGATGACCAGCCTGGCCACGGTGCTGCCGCAACCGGGGCTGTTCGCGTTTGGCGCGCTGACCCTGATGCTGGCCATCGTCGTCTCGTTCGACCCCAAGGCCCTGTGGAACCTGGGCGACGACCTGACCCGCCAGGCGCTGCCCGGCATCCGCTACAAGGCCTTCGCACCGGGCGAGAAGGTCTTGCCCTGCCATGCGTGCGGCCTGGTGGCGCCGCCGCTGGGCAAGGGCAAACACCTGGCGTGCGTGCGCTGCGGCACGGCCCTGCACGTGCGCAAACCGGACAGCATCAACCGCACCTGGGCCTTGCTGATCGCCGCCATGATCCTCTACATTCCCGCCAACCTGCTGCCCGTGATGGTGACGCAATCGCTGTTCGGCGCGCAGGACGACACCATCATGAGCGGCGTGGTGCTGTTCTGGACCAGCGGCTCGAAGGGCCTGGCCATCATCATTTTCATCGCCAGCGTGGTCGTGCCGATGCTGAAGCTGGGCGTGCTGGCGCTGCTGGCGTTCACGGCGCAGCGGCGTTCGCGCTGGCGGCCGCGCCAGCGCACCATTTTGTACCGCATGGTTGAATTCATCGGCCGCTGGTCCATGCTCGACATCTTTGTTGTCACCCTGACGGTGGCGCTGGTGCGCTTCAAGTCGCTGGCCGTGATCACGGCTGGACCCGGCGCGCTGGCCTTTGGCGCCGTGGTGGTGCTGACCATGCTGGCGGCGATGCAGTTCGACCCGCGCCTGATCTGGGATCCCGTCGACGGGCAGGTGCCTGGCGAGGAAGAACCCGTGGTGGTGGCAAATACCGGAAACAATACAGTGATTGGAGAACAGCATGGCTGACAAAGAAACGGGCGACCTTGCCGAAACCGGCGCACGGCCTCTGCCCGAACCCGACGTGGATCCGGCCAGCCGCTGGCTGCCGTCACTGGTGTGGCTCATTCCGCTGCTGGCCGCGCTGATCGGCGCCGGCCTGGCCGCCAAATCCATCCTCGACCAGGGACCCACGGTGACGGTCAGTTTCAAGAGCGCCGAAGGCCTGGAGCCGGGCAAGACCAAGGTCAAATACAAGGATGTCGATATCGGCCAGGTGCGCGCCATCACCCTGGGCGAGGACTTGAGCAAGGTGCTCGTGACGATCGACATGAGCAAGGAAGCGCGCCGCTTCGCCACCGCCGATTCGCGCTTCTGGGTGGTGCGCCCGCAGATCGGCGCCAGCGGCGTGACGGGGCTGGGCACCTTGCTGTCGGGCGCCTACATCGGCGTCGATACGGGCAAGTCGGAAGCCAAAAAGGACAACTTCGTCGGCATGGAAAATCCGCCAGCCGTGGCCGGTGACCAGAAGGGCAAGCTGTACACCCTGCACGCGGACAGTCTCGGTTCCGTCGATGTGGGCTCGCCCCTGTTCTTCCACCGCCTGCGCGTGGGCAAGGTGGTCAGCTTCGCGCTGGACAAGGATGGCAACGGCATCACCATGTCCGTCTTCGTGAATGCGCCGTACGACCAGTTCGTCGGCAAGAATGCGCGCTGGTGGCATGCCAGCGGCGTCGACGTGCGCTTGGATTCCAACGGCTTCAAACTGAATACGCAATCGCTGGCCGCCATGCTGGTGGGCGGCATCGCCTTCGAGGCGGAAAATGGCCGCAAGCCCGAAGAGCCGGCGCCGGCCAATACCAATTTCCGCCTGGCGGCCGACGAGGCCAGCGCCATGCGCGAGCCCGATGGCGAGGCGATCACCACCGTGTTCTATTTCGACCAGTCCCTGCGCGGCTTGCAGCCTGGCGCCACGGTGGACTTCCGCGGCATCGTCCTGGGCGAGGTGCGCTCGGTGGGCATCGAATTCGACCCCGTGAAGAAGAACTTCCGCATGCCGGTCACCGTCAACCTGTACCCAGCCCGCCTGGGCATGCGCTTCAAGGCCGCCGTCGACGATGAGGAAGGCTCGGCCGGCCACCAGCTGCTCGAGCGCATGGTCAGCCGCGGCTTGCGCGCGCAGCTACGCACGGGCAACCTGCTCACCAGCCAGCTGTACATCGCGCTGGACTTCTTCCCGAAAGCGCCGAAAGTGGCGCTCGATCCGAACAGGTATCCGCTGGAAGTGCCGACCGTGCCCAATACCCTCGATGAACTGCAGACGCAGATCGCCAGCATCGCCCGCAAGCTCGATCAGGTGCCGTACGCGGAGATCGGCAATAACCTGAACGCCACCATCAAGCAGGCCAATACCCTGTTCAAGCAGCTCGATGGCCAGGTGGTGCCGGAAATGCGCGACACCCTGACGGCGGCGAAACAGACTTTTGGTTCGGCCGAACAGGTGCTGCAAAAGGATTCGCCGCTGCAGTCGGACGTGCGCCAGGCCTTGCAGCAATTGACGCAAACCCTGCAATCGCTCAATGCCCTGTCGGATTACCTGGAACGTCATCCCGAGTCCCTGATCCGCGGTAAAAAAGGAGATGAAAAAAAATGATGAAACCGATTTTTTCCGCGCTGCTGGCGGCTAGCCTGCTGGGCGCCTGCTCCACGCCCCAGCCCGAGCATTTCTATACGCTGAGCGGCGGCGCCGACGCGCAGCCGGCCAAGCCCGTCAAATACTATGTCGAGGTGCTGGCCGTCAGCGTGCCGCAGCAGGTGAGCCGCAACCAGTTTGTTGTGACGGCGCCTTCGGGCCGCATCGAATTGCTGGAGCAGCAGCGCTGGGCGGGGCCGCTGGCAGGCGAGATCGGCCAGGCCCTGTCGACGGCCGTGACGAACGACCTGGGCGCCATCGACGTGTTCCGCACGCCATACCCGGACAAGCTGCCCGTGTACCGCATCAGCACCAATGTGCAGCGTTTCGAGTCGGTGATGGGACAGTATGCGCTGATCGACGCTGTGTGGAGCGTGCGCCAGCTGGCCAGCAACAAGGTGGTGACGTGCCGTACGATCGCCAATGAAAAGGTGGGCGCCGGCTACGATGAACTGGTGCTCGGCCACCGCCGCGCCGTGAACCGCATCGCTGCCGATACGGCAAGCGTGGTGCGCGCTTTTGACAGCGGCAACGCCGCCTGCCCGGCCGCCTGAGCCGCTTTCCGCTACCCAGTCCCGGCGGCCGCTGGTAAAATGCGGCCATGGGAATGACCTTGTTCACGCGCCGCTTCGCCGCCTGGATCGCCTGCTTTGCGATCCTGCTGGCGGCGCTCGCGCCATCGATTTCCCAGGCCGTCGCCAACGCCAAGCAGGAGTCCGGCTCCGGCTGGGCGGAAATCTGCTCGGTGGCCGGCATCCGTTTCGTCCAGCTTGTGCAGGCCGATGATGATGGCGCCGCCGACGGAAAATCTGGCGGCAAGGCCATGCAGATGGAGCATTGCGCCTTCTGTTCCATGCATGCGGGTTCCGTCGGCCTGCCGCCGACGAGCCCCGTGCTGCCGCTGCTTGTGGCCAGCGGCACGGCCATTTTCCCGTCCCTGTACTACCAGTCACCCGCACCACTGTTCATCTGGTCCACCGCGCAATCGCGCGCGCCGCCCGCCCTCGTTTAAGTTTTTGCCTTTCCAATGCTGGCGCTGTCCACCTTGCGGTGTGAGGCGCCGCATCCGCACACTTATACGAGAATCACATGAACAAGACATTATTGGTGCTGGCTGCTGCCATCACTGTGGCTTACCCTTGCGCGCAGGCGCAGCAACCTGAGCAAACTGACCACGCGATCGACACCGTCGTCGTTTCCGGCTCGCGTGCGCAATCGTGGCTGTCCGAGACGCCGCAGGCCATCGGTGTCGTCAGCGCCAAAACGCTGGAACGCGACAAGCCCAAGACCATGGGCGATATCCTCAACCGCATCGCCGGCGTGTACTGGAATGACCTGGGCAACGAGCAGCACAGCATGAGCATCCGCCAGCCCATCGGCACGAATGCCGTCTACCAGTACCTGGAAGACGGCATCCCCATCCGTCCGCTGGGCGTCTTCAACCATAACTCGCTCAACGAAATGAACATGGCGGGGGCCAGCGGGGTGGAAGTGGTGAAGGGCGCCGCCTCCTCGCTGTATGGCAGCAATGCCGTCGGTGGCGCCGTCAATTTCCTCACGGCCGGCGCCAGCGCCACGCCGACGGCCAAGGTCGGCGTGCGGCGTGACAGCGTGGGTGGCTACACCCGCTACGACACGTCCGCCAGCAATACCTGGGGCCCGCTGGGATTGCGCTTTTCCCACTACAGTTCGCGCCGTTCGCGCGACAACTGGCAAGAGTACAGCTATGGCGACAAGGATTCGTTCTCGCTGCGCGCCGACTATGCGCTCAGCCCCACCTCGCAGCTGCGCGCCACCATCGTCCACACGGATCTCGATGCGGCCATGACGGGCAGCCTGTTCGAGAATGATTACCGCAACAATCGCGGCAAGAGCCTGAACACGTTTAGCTACCGCAAGGACAAGACCACGCGCATGAATCTGGCGTGGGAAGGCGCGACGACGGCCAATGGCACGAGCACCGTCACCGTGTTTACGCGCAAGAACGACCATGGACAGATTCCCGCGTATTCCATCGGCAGTTGCGCGGGCATGCTGTGCAAGGGCGTCATCAACAACAACCACGTCGATTCGCTGGGCCTGGACGTGAAGCACCAGCAGGAATTCGCCTGGCTGCATTCGCGCCTGATCGCCGGTGTTTATGTGGACAAGAGCGACAATCCCTTCGTCAGCGACAACCTGTCCATCGTGCGCGATGCAGCCACGGGCCGTTACCTGCGCTATTCGCTGGCCAATGCCAGTAATCCGCAGGGCGTGCGCGACTACCAGACGGACATTCTGAACACGGCCGTCTTCGCGCAATGGGAGTTCTCTCCGCTGCCTGGCACGCGCGTGGTGCTCGGCGGCCGTTCGGACGCCATCCGCTACGACTACCATAACCAGCTGGCGCCCGGCGGCAGCGTCAATTACGGCGCGCCCGACGAGTCGCGCAGCTTTTCGCATGTGAGCCCGAAGCTGGGCGCCACCTACGCCCTCGGCCCTGTGGGCAGCGCGTATGCGAACGTCAGCCAGGGCTTTACGCCGCCCGAAGTGAGCCAGCTGTATGGCAAGACGGGCATCGCCGACCTGCAGCCGTCCGTCTACAACAACTATGAACTGGGCTTGCGCTGGGCCTTTTTGCAGGGCCGCTTGAAGCTCGACGCGGCCCTGTACCGCCTTGACGGGCGCGACACCATCGTCAGCTATACGCTCTCGCCGGGCAACAGCGAAAACCGCAATGCGGGACGCACGCGCAGCGAAGGGCTGGAGCTGGGCCTGAACTACGACAGCGGCCCGTTCGACGCGCGCTTCGCTACGGCCATCGCGCGCCACCGCTACCTGCGCTATCAGGTATCTGCCACTCTCGATTACAGCGGCCGCAGCATGCCGCAGGCCCCGCGCGACATCACGTCGATCGAGATCGGCTACAAACCCGTGGCCGGTGCGCGTATCGCGTTTGAAGCCGTGCACCAGGGCCGCTACTGGATGAACAATGCCAACACGGTGGAGTACCAGGGCCATGCGCTGCTGAATGTGCGCGCCAGCTACCAGCTCGCGCGCGGGCTGGAAGCGTGGGCGCAGGTGCGCAACCTGGCAGATAAACGCTATGCCGATTCGGCCAGCAGCAGTTATTCGGGTGTGGGCAGTTATGCGGCCAATATGCAGAATCAGTACACGCCCGGCGCGCCGCGCAGCGTGATGCTGGGCCTGGGCTATACCTTCAACGCACTGTGAGGATAGTCATGGACGATCACACTTTTCTTATCGCGCGGCGTAAAAGCCTGTACTGGCGCATCCACTTCTGGGCCGCGCTGATCGCCTCGCCCTTCGCGCTGGTGGCCACCCTGACGGGCATCCTGTACGTGTTCACGCCGCAGATCGAGGCAAGGCTGTACCAGCACCTCGACCATGTGGCGCCGCAAGCGTCCATGCTGCCGCTGGATACTGCCGTGGCGGCAGCCGAACGTGCCGCGCCGCGTGGCTGGACGGTGCAGCACGTGGTGCCGCCGTTTCAGCAGGACGACGCGGTGCAGGTGGCGTTCGCGCCGCCCGGTGGCGCGCAGGATGAACACGCGGGCCATGGCGGGCATGCCGCGTCCGTCAAGCCGAAGTTTGGCCTGCCCGCGCAAGCCATCATCGTCTACGTGAATCCGTACGACGCCCGTGTGCTGGGCAGCCTGGCCAGCAGCGAGCGTTTCGGCAACTGGGCGAAAAAGCTGCATTCGCGCCTGCTGCAAAATGATGGCTGGCGCTGGATGATCGAGCTGGCGGCCAGTTGGCTGATGGTGATGCTGGTGACGGGCGTGGTGCTGTGGTGGCCGCGCGGCGCCCAATCGGGCTTGCCGAAACGGGGCGCGCGGGGCCGCAATGGCTGGCGCCAGTGGCATGCGTTTCTCGGTGTGGCGCTCGGTATCGTCAGCGTCGTGATCCTGACGACGGGGCTGACGTGGAGCCAGCAGGCGGGCGGGCGCATCCGCGCGCTGCGCGACGTCAGCGGCCAGGCGCCGCCGCCCGTGCCGCGCGGTCTGCATTCGGCCGAGGCGGGCGCGCCGCTCGACTGGCAGGATGCGTGGCAAGTGGCGCGCAGCCATGCGCCCGCCATCGCCGTGCAGCTGACGGCGCCGGCCAGCCAGGACGATGTGTGGCGCGCCACCATGGCCGACCGCAGCCAGCCCACCTTGCGCTTCGACCTGCAATTCGATGCCTACAGCGGCAAGCCTTTGTACTATGCGGGCTGGGAAGCGCAGACGGCGTTCGGCAAGGCCACGGCCATCGGCATTCCATTTCACCGCGGCGAATTCGGCTGGTGGAACCAGGCCTTGCTGCTGCTGTTCGGCGCCAGCGTGCTGTTCTCGCTGGTGTCGGGCTGGGTGATGTTTTTCAAGCGGCGCCTGCCAGGCTCGCTGGGTTTGCCCAAGCTGCTGCCGGGCGCCTGGACCTCGCCGTCCATGCTGGCCTGGCTGGCGGCGGTCGTCATGTGCGCGCTGATGCCGCTGCTGCTCGTTTCCGGCGGCATGCTGTTGTTGCTGGAGCTGGTCCTGGCGAAATGCGGTGCGCGTATCGGCAGGGTGCGACTGCGCTAGAATAAGGGGTGCGGCCAGGCTCGTTGCCATGGGCCGCCCCCTTGTAACGGCTGAACATGGTATTCATCGACTTTCCCGCTTTGTCCGCACTGGCCGCCGCGTCGGCGCTGGTGACCAAAAAATGCAGCTGCTGCGCCGTCCCGCTGGACGCCTGGCAGCGCCTTCCCACTTCGCTGGAGCTGGACCGCTTTGAAGAAGTCGGCACCCTGCGCGAAGACCCGTACGAAGAACCGACGTTTGCCGAATACCACCCGCACGGCACGCGCTATGACAGCGTGGACGCGCCCATCGCTCCGCGCTACTATCCCGCCAACCTGAGCCAGGTGGCCCGCTGCCTGAACTGCGGCCGCCACTACCTGCGCTACAACGAGGCGGGCGGCTATTTCACGGAATTGCGCATCCGCGCGCTGCGTCCGGCATTGCTGGCCGACGCGCCGCTGTAGTTCCTACAAACTTTCCTTGACGTGCGCGATGCCGTGTTCATCGTAGATCGAGTACACGGCAGCGAGGAGGTTTTCCAGTTCCGGCGAGCGGTCCATATGCCGCATGCTGAATAAAATGGGCGAGAACGCGTGCTTGTCGTCCAGCTTGCGGTACACGACGTTCCGGTGATGCATGGCCTGCACGCTTTCCGGCACGATGGAAATGCCCTGGCCGGCCGCCACCAGTCCCATGGAAATCTGCAGCTCGCGTACTTCCGTGACGGGGCCGGGCGTGACATTGCCTTCGCTGAACATGGCCAGCACCTGGTCGGCAAAGCTGGGGCGGGGTGCTTTTGGATACACGAGCAGGGTTTCGTGGACCAGGTCAGTCAGGCGCAATCCGCCTTCCCCCTTGGCCAGCCGGTGGCCCGGTGGCAGCGCCACCACCAGCCGTTCCTCGCGCAGCAGGATGCGGCGGATGCTGGGATCTTCGCTTTTCAATCGTCCGAATCCCACGTCGATGCGGCCTTCCTTCAGGGCCTTCAACTGCTGCACCGTCGTCATTTCATGCAGGCTCACGTCGACTTCGGGATGGCGCTCGCAAAAGCGGTGCACGATGTCGGGCAATTCCCCATACAGGGTCGAGGCGACAAAGCCGATCGACAGCGTGCGTTCCAGCTTGCCCACGCGCTGTGTCATCGCCTGCAGGTCGCGCACCTGGTCGAGCAGGGGCCGCGCATGGGCGAGGAAAAACTCGCCCGCTTCCGTCAGCCGCAGCGGCCGTGACCCCTTTTCGATCAGCGCCACGCCCAGGATTTCTTCGAGCTGCTGCATCTGCCGGCTCAGCGGCGGCTGCGCGATGTGCAGGCGCGCGGCGGCCCGCGTGAAGTTCCTTTCCTCCGCGACCGCAACAAAGTAGCGCAAGTGCCGTAATTCCATCTTCATACCTTTCAGGTATAGGTTTGATACCAACTCGGTGTTGGACGTGGGGAGATTCGGGGCATATCGTGTCACCACTCCACAGAATTATACGGAATAAATATGATTCAAAATATCGAGACCTACCTGGTCGATGTGCCTACCATTCGCCCGCACCGCATGTCGGTCGCCACCATGAATACGCAGACCCTGGTGCTGGTGCGGCTGCGCTGCGCCGACGGCATCACGGGCTGGGGCGAGGCGACCACCATCGGCGGCTTGGGCTACGGCGGCGAAAGCCCGGAAAGCATCAAGACGAATATCGACACCTATATCGCGCCGCTGCTGGTCGGCATGGAAGCGAGGGAAGTGGCCAAGGCCATGGCCAGGGTGCGCAAGGTCATCCAGGGCAATCGCTTCGCCAAGTGCGCGATCGAAACGGCCCTGCTGGACGCGCAGGCGCGCCGCCTGAACGTGCCGCTGTCGGAATTGCTGGGCGGGCGCGTGCGCGATGCGCTGCCCGTGGCCTGGGTGCTGGCCAGCGGCGACACGGCGCGCGATATTGCCGAAGGCGAAAAGATGCTGGAACTGCGCCGCCACCGCATCTTCAAGCTGAAGATCGGCCTGCGCGACGTGATGGATGACGTGGCCCACGTGCTGGAGATCAAGCGTGCACTGGGCGAACGAGCCAGCGTGCGCGTCGACGTCAACCAGGCCTGGAGCGAGACGGACGCCGTGCGTGGCATCGCCGCGCTGGAAGCGGGTGGCATCGACTTGATCGAGCAACCGGTCAAGGCCGGCAACCGCGCCGCGCTGGCGCGCCTGAAGCAGCGCTTCGACGTGGCCATCATGGCCGATGAAGCCTTGCATGGCCCCGCCGATGCGCTGGCGCTGGCGCAGGCCGATGCGGCCGACGTGTTTGCCGTGAAAATCACCCAGTCGGGCGGCTTGCTGCCGGCGCTGGAAGTGGCCACCGTGGCGCGTCTGGCCGGCGTGGGCCTGTACGGCGGCACCATGCTCGAAGGCGGCGTCGGCACGGCCGCCACGGCCCACGTGTGCTCCACGTTCGCGGAACTGGCCTGGGGTACGGAGCTGTTCGGGCCACTGCTGCTGACGCAGGAAGTCTTGCGCGAGCCGCTCGTGTACCGCGACTTCATGCTGCAGGTGCCGACAGGGCCGGGCCTGGGCGTCGAGATCGATATGGACAAGCTGCGCGTCATGCAGCGTCAATAAGTCAGTCAAAGGAGAAACCATGTTATTCCATGTACGCATGAACGTGAACCTGCCATTGAGCATGCCCGCCGAGCAGGCGGCGCAGCTCAAGCAAACGGAAAAGGCACTGGCGCAGCGCCTGCAGCACGAGGGCAAGTGGCGCCACCTGTGGCGCATCGCCGGTCAGTACGCCAACGTCAGCGTCTTCGACGTGGACAGCGTGGACGAGCTGCACAACTTGCTCACTTCCCTGCCTTTGTTCCCCTACATGCAGATCGACGTGATGCCGCTGTGCCGCCATCCCTCGTCCGTGCGCGACGACGATTCCTGAGGAGACATCTAATGACGCAGATAGGCAACGACACTGTCGGGAAAACGTGCGCGGTGGACGGTATTCGCTTGCATTACCGCACGGATGGCGAGCGCCGCAAGCCTTGCCTGGTCCTGTCGAATTCCCTCGGCACGGACCTGTCCATGTGGGAGGCGCAGGCGGCCGCGCTGAGCGACGACTTTTTTGTCGTGCGCTACGATACACGCGGCCATGGCCAGTCGGCCAGCGGCGGCGCGCCGTTCGGCATCGAGCGGCTGGGGCAGGATGTGGTGGCGCTGCTCGACCATCTCGATATCGAACGCGCCGCCTTCTGCGGCATTTCCATGGGCGGCTTGACGGGCCAGTGGCTGGGCATACACCAGCCGCGGCGCTTGACGCACCTTGTGCTGGCGAATACGGCGGCGCGCATCGGCGGCGCCGCGCCGTGGCAGTTGCGGGCGGAGCAGGTGCGCCGCGACGGCATGGCTGCGGTGGCCGAGAGCGCGGCCGCGCGCTGGTTCACGCCACAGTTCATCGAACGCGAAGCGGACACGGTGGCGCGCCTGGCCGGCATTTTGCTGAGTCAGGATGCCGGCGGCTATGCAGCCTGCTGCGACGTGCTGGCCCAGACGGACTTGCACGACGCCGTCGGCACGATCGCCGTGCCGACCCTGATCATCGCGGGCGAGTACGATCCCGTGACCACCATCGACGACGGGCGCTGGCTGCAGCAGCAGATCGCAGGTTCCCGCCTGGCCAGCCTGCCCGCTTCGCATATCTCGAATATCGAAGCGGCGGACTTGTTTACAGAACAGTTGCGGACTTTTTTAGTGTGAGGCTTGCTGTACCGTATCGGTACGGCGGGAATGTGGTTTTCCTCTGAGCAGCGTCGCCGGCAAGACTGGCATGCGGCATGCGGCAGGGGAAGCTTTCTTGAAAAATAATAATAAGAAAAGCAGACTTGGAGTAGACGGATGGAAAACAGATTGATCATCATCGCCGCGGTCACGGTGGGCTATTTCGCCCTCATGTCGTACATTACCTATAGCGTGCGCAAGCATGCCAACAGTGCCGAGGGCATGACGGCGGGCGGGCGCAATTATCCCGCCTTCCTGATCGGCGCCTTGCTGCTGTCGGAATTCATCGGCAGTTCCGTCAGCATCGGCACGGCCCAGAAGGGCTATGAACTGGGCATTTCCGCCGCCTGGAATCTGGTGGCGCTGTCGCTGGGCTTTTTCCTGCTGGCCATCGTGCTGGTGAAAAAATACAAGGAAAGCGGGCAGTCGACGATTTCCGGTATCCTCGCGCAAACGTATGGCGAGCCCGTGCGCTATGCGGCGTCCATCCTTACCATCGTCGCGCTGAGCATCGTTGCCGTGGCCCTGTATGCGAGCGGCGGCGCCGTGCTGGCGGCCGTGCTGCACATCAACAAGACGGTCGCCATTTTGCTGGTCGGCGCCATCACCGTGATCTATGTCAGCCTGGGCGGCATGCGCTCGGTCGTGTACACCAATTTCGCCCACTCCATCGTCAAATACCTGGGCGTGATCCTGGCGCTGGCGTATGCGCTGGAAGCAACGGGCGGCATCGGCGCGTTGCAGGCGCAGCTGCCGGCCAAGATGTTCAACTGGGTCGAGATCGGCTGGGGCCAGATCATCGCCTGGATGATCGGCGGCATCGGTTCCATCTTCGCCACGCAATACGTGATCCAGGCGCTGGTCAGCACGGACAATCCGGCCGTGGCCAAGCGCGCCTGCTATTACGTGTCGTCGCTGATGATCCCGTTCGGCCTGATGGCGGCCCTGATCGGCATGTGCAGCGCCGTGCTGTATCCGGGCATGAAGTCGATCGACGCCTTCCCGACCCTGATCGCCCACATGCCGGCGTTTTCCGCCAGTATCATGATCGTCGGCCTGGCCGGCGCCCTGTTCGGCGGCATTTCCGCCACCACCCTGGCATCGGCCACCCTGGCCATGAAGGATTTTTATGATCCCTGGTACAACAAGGCGAAGAACGACGCGAAATCGCTGATGTTCCTGCGCATTGCCATCGTCGTGGCCGGCCTGCTGCCGCTGGTGCTGGCGCTGTATGCGGAAAAACTGCTGATGATCGCCTTCCTGGGCAAGGCCCTGCGCGCCACCCTGGCCGTGCTGGTGCTGATGGCCTTTTATGCGCCGAAATTCGGCACGCCGCGCGGCGCCTTTGTCGGCGTGATCGTCTCGGTGATCGCCACGATTGGCTGGTTCCTGGCGGGCAATCCGTACGGCGTGGACAGTTCCTACCTGGCGCTGGCCGGTCCGCTGCTGACCATGGGCATCAGCCATGTGTTCAAGCCGGCGCAGCCGGTGGGTACCGCGCCGGCCGTGAAATAGCCTCAGGCGGGAGCCGCCTTCAGCCAGCGCATCAGGCGCGGCTGGAGGTAGGGCAGGAACACGAGGAAGCACAGGCCCACGCACAGGTTGAAAATCAGGTGGGCGGCCGCCACGGCCGTGCCGGCCAGCGGCAGCAAGGCGTCCGACAGGGCGGGAATGAAGGGGAAGAAGGCCAGCGCGCCGGCCAGGTTGAACAGGAAGTTGGCCTTGGCCGTGGCTTGCGCGTTGGCGCTCATCTGCAGGCTTGACAGCAGCGCCGTCGAGGTGGAACCGACGTTGGCGCCCACGACGATGGCGATGGCCGCTTCGGCCGGGATCAGCTGGTGCTGCGTCAGCACGATGGCCAGGCCGGTGGAGACGCTGCTCGATTGCACCAGCGCCGTAAATAGCGCGCCCATCAGCAAGGCGATCCACGGTTCGCGCGCCTGCGCCAGGGTATCGACGAACCACGGCTGCGCCTGCAGCGGCTTGAGTTCGCTCGAAATCAGGTCCAGCGCGAAAAAGATCAAGCCAAAGTAAAACGCCGCCTTGCCCAGCGCCTGTATCTTGCTGGGCAGGCTGGAGACGAGGGCGCCGCCGATGATGAACAGGGGGCCGATGCCCGTCAGCTTCATCGACACCAGCCAGGCTGTGGCCGTCGTGCCGACATTCGCCCCCAGGAGGATTGCCAGGCTGCCCGCAAAGCTGATCACCTGCGCATCGACGAGGGCGACGGCCAGCGCCGTCGTGGCGCTGCTTGACTGCACCAGCGCCGTGGCGATGGCGCCGACGAGAAAGCCATACCAGCGGTTGGTGGTGACTCGCGCCAGCCAGGCTTGCATGCCCGCGCCGCCCATCGCTTGCAGTTCACGGCTGAAAGCTTGCAAGCTGTACAAGAACAGCACCACGGCCGAGACGGCCGCGATCAATACTTGGAAATGATTCATGGAGCGGTGCGAAAGAGCGTCGGGGAAGACGCGATCATACCAGCCCTGTCAGGTAGTAAATACCGATCACTAAAAACACGGCCACCGTCTTGATGACGGTGATGCCGAAAATGTCGCGGTAGGACTGGCGGTGCGTGAGGCCCGTGACGGCCAGCAGGGTGATCACGGCGCCATTGTGCGGCAAGGTATCCATGCCGCCGCTGGCCATGGCCACCACGCGGTGCATGACTTCGAGCGGAATGTGCGCCTGCTGCGCGGCCTGGATAAAACTGTCCGACATGGCTGCCAGCGCGATGCTCATGCCGCCCGAGGCCGAGCCGGTAATGCCGGCCAGGGTCGTTACGGACACGGCCGCGTTGACGAGCGGATCGGGCACGCTGCGCAAGGTATTGCTGACGGCAAGAAAGCCGGGCAGCGCGGCGATGACGCCGCCGAAGCCATATTCGGATGCCGTATTCATGGCCGCCAGCAAGGCGCCGCCCACGGCCGCCTTGGTGCCTTCGGCAAAGGCAGCGCGGATGCGCCCGAATGCCGTTGCGCAGACGAGCAAAATTCCCAGCAACAAGGCGCCTTCCACGGCCCAGATACCGGTCACGGCGCCTATCGACGTCGACACGGGCGCATGCAAGCCGGGCAGGGCTTCGGCGGTGAGCACGTAGCTGTCGCCGTACCATTGGGGAATCAGTTTGGTCAGCGCAAAGTTGGCCACACCGACCAGCACCAGAGGCGCCACCGACAGCAGCGGATGGGGCAGCTCGCCCACGTCGGCCGTGGCCTTGTCGGCCTCGGCCCCATAACCTTCGCCCGTCGCCCTGACGGAACGGCGGCGCCATTCCAGGAAAGCCAGTCCCATGATCACCGTCAGCACGGCGCCGATGGTGCCCAGCCATGGCGCGGCCCAGCCTGTCGTATTGAAAAAGGTGGTGGGGATGATGTTCTGGATCTGCGGCGTGCCCGGTAACGTGTCCATGGTGAAGGAAAACGCGCCCAGGGCAATGGCGCCCGGCATCAGCCGCTTGGGGATATTGCTCTGGCGGTACAGCTCGGCCGCAAATGGATAGACGGCAAACACCACCACGAACAGCGACACGCCGCCGTACGTCAGGGCTGCGCACACGGCCACGATGACGGCATTCGCGCGCGCACTGCCAATATAGCGAATGGCGGCCACGACGATCGACTGGGAAAAGCCGGACAATTCAATTAGTTTACCGAACACGGCACCGAGCAAAAAGACGGGGAAATACAGCTTGATAAATCCCACCATCTTTTCCATGAAGATGCCGCTGAAGACGGCCGGCACGGCGGACGGATCGGTCAGCAGCACGGCGCCCAGTGCAGCGACAGGCGCAAACAGGATCACGCTGTAGCCGCGGTAGGCGGCCAGCATGAGGAAGGCCAGTGCGGCCAGAACTATCAGGAAAGACATCGGTCAGGCCCTTGCGTGAGAAGTGATCAAGATATTAATAATGCAGTTAATATCATACTTCTCAGCAAGCCGCCAACGCGCAGGTCAAGGTGCAAGCAGTTCAAGCCTGCTCAGTGAGGGAAAGGCTGGTCGGGGTGAGAGGATTCGAACCTCCGGCCTCTGCGTCCCGAACGCAGCGCTCTACCAGGCTGAGCCACACCCCGCTTTTCTTTATTACAGCAGATGGCGGGGCGGGTTTCAAGCGGCTGCATCAACCTCTATTTCTTTTCCTGCTGCGCCTTCTTGATCTCCGCTTCGCTGACTTTTTTTGCTGGCGCATTCGTCGCCGGCGAAGTCGGGGCTTTGCGGGTGGCGTTGGCTTGTGCCATGACGGCGGCGCAGTCCGTGTCGGGGGCTTTGTCGACGTTGACCAGCGGCAGCAGGGCGGCCAGCGGCGTGACGGCGGTGGCCAAGGCTACGGCGGCGCCGGCTTTCAGGGCCAGCGGGCCTTTTTGCGGGCCCACGTCCGGGTTCTTGAACGTGCCTTTTGCGTACAGCGGCGTGCGCAGCGTGATGATGCGGGCGCCCTTGGTACGGGGGCGCACGTCGAGGTCCAGGGTTTCGGTGGCCAGGTTGACGTTGCCCGTGACATTTACCACGGCCGTGTCCGTGTCGAGCACGAAGCGGCGCACGTCGGCCTGGCCATTCGTCACGGCGAAGTCGCTGGCCAGGCAGTTCAGGTGCACTTGCTTGTCGCCAAAGATTTTCACGAAGACGGCGTTGGCCAGGTTAAGGCCCGCCAGCTCCAGCATGAACTGGCTGACGGAACCTTCGCTGACGGTGGCTGCCAGTTCGCCATTCGCGCTGGCCAGCATGGCCGAGACGGAATTGCCGTGGCCCGTCAGCGCCGCATCGCCATACACTTCGCCGAAGCTCGCCTGCATCGATTGCAGCTTGGGAAACAGTTCGCGTATCTTGAGGTGGCGCGCCGCCACCTTGGCTTGCGCGGCGATGGTTTTTTGGCGGCCATCGAGCGTGATGTTCGAGGTGATGTTGCCGCCGGCCATGCCGAAGTTGAGCGGCGTCAAACTCAGCACCTTGTCTTTCATGTGGATGTTGGCAACGACATTGTTGAGCGGGATATCGTGCGTGCGCACCAGTTTCTTGCCCGTGAATTTCACGTCGGCGTCGAGCGCATTCCATTTGGCCGTGTTGAACTGTTCCACGGGCAAGGCTTTGTTATCGGGTTGCACGGGCGCCTTGCCGCGCGCCTGTTTCCGCGCATTGCTGTCGGCGCCGATGGTGGGGCCCAGGTCTTCCAGGCGCAGTTGCTGCGACGTCACTTCGCCGCGCAGCAGGGGGCGCGGCTGGCGCGGCAAATATTGCAGGGTGCCAGCCAGGTCGCTCTGGCCCACCGTGCCCTTGAAGTTTTGATAGGTCCAGTTCCAGCTGGCGCCGTCCTTCTTGCCCAGCAGGCGGCCCTTGGTCGCGTAGTCCGGCGTTTCCGGCAGCAGTACGCCCGTCAGCGGATACAGGTCGGCCATGCTGGCGCCGGCCAGGCTCAGCTGCAAATCGATGCCCGACAATGAGCGTGGATCCGTCAAGGTGCCGTCGATGCTGGCCTTGTTCTTGCCCAGCACGGCATGCGCCTGCACGGGATACACGGTGTTGTTGTCGGTCAAGGACAGCACCGCGCCGGCCTTGCCGCCGCCCGTCACGGGTGCCTTGCGGTAGCTGCCGCCCAAGGTGAAGGCGATGCCGTATTTCTGCACGGGAGCGTTGCCTGGCGCATCGCCCGGCGTGGCGTCGGGCGCCGTCGAGCTGACCTTGGCGTGCACGTCCAGTGCGATGCCTTCGTCGAGGTAGCGGATGACGCCGTCGCCGAAGGCCATGCGCTGGATTTCCACGTCCCATGCCGAAGGGCCGTTGTCTTTCAAGGTCCAGCTGTTGCTGCCATCGGCGCGCCGCTGCAGGGCAATGTTGGGAGAGGCTAGCGCCAGGTCTGTCAGCACCACGCGATGCTGCAACAGGGGCAAGGGATGGATGGCCACGTCGATGCGTTTCGCGCTGGCCAGTTGCGGGCCGGCCGTCGCCCAGTCCGGGTTGCTCATGCGCACGTCCTGCGCGCTGATGACGGGGCGCGGCACGTAGCGGCGCCAGCCCGGTTCCGTTTTCAGGCCCTGCTGCCATTTCACCTGCAGATCGCCGCCGATGACGAAGGTACGGCCCGTGCTTTCCGACACCTTCTCGTTGATGTAGGGGCGGGCGCGGTTCCAGTCGAAGGTCAGCACGAAGATGACCACGATGGCGATCAGGGCCAGCAGGGCGGCCAGGCTCCAGCCGAGGATTTTGAGCGGGGTTGAGCGTGTCATGGGGATGCCAATCGCAGTGATTTTTTCTTCAAGATAGACCGATAGACCATGACAGTCGGTGCGCTGGGTTACGTAAGAGGTGTCGCTTGAAACGATTCAATAATTCGACTATTATTGAAATATGGAAAATGAAAAGACAATAGCGAACCAGGCGACACCGCTGTCGAGCGCTTCCGCCATCGCAGCCCTGGCTGCGCTGGCACAGGAATCGCGGCTGGCCGTGTTCCGCCTGCTGGTGCAAGCGGGGCCGGAAGGCATGGCGGCGACGAAAATCGCCGAAGCGCTGGCGATCGCGCCCTCGTCGCTGTCGTTTCACCTGAAAGAACTGGCGCACGCCAATCTGGTGACGGCAAGCAAGGCAGGGCGCTCCATCATCTATGCCGCCAATTATGCGGGCATGAACGGCTTGCTGGCTTTCTTGACCGAGAACTGCTGCGCTGGCGCGCCTTGTTGCGTCAGCGAACCCACTAACTGAAGGACATCACGACATGACGATCACGATTTACCACAACACGGCCTGCGGCACCTCGCGCAATACCCTGGCCCTGATCCGCAACACGGGCGTCGAGCCCGTCATCATCGATTACGTCAAGCACCCGCCTTCGCGTGAAGAGTTGGTCGACCTGATCGCACGCGCGGGTTTGTCCGTGCGCGCGGCGATGCGTGACAAGGGTGCCCTGTACGACGAACTGGGCCTGGCCAATCCTGAGCTCAGCGATGTGGTCCTGCTGGACGCCATGCAAGCCCATCCTATCTTGATCAACCGCCCCATCGTCGTCACGCAACTGGGCGTGCGCCTGTGCCGGCCGTCGGAAAAAGTGCTGGAGATATTGCCGCTGCCGCAGCAAGGCGCGTTTGCCAAGGAAGACGGCCAGGCCGTGGTCGGCGCCGATGGCAAGCCTGTGAAATAAAAAAACGGCGCCAATGGCGCCGTTTTGTATTGTTGACAGTGAAGCGCGATCAGTGATTGCGGTCCACGGCAAACGAGCACAGTTGCAGCATCGATTGCTTGTAGACGCTGTCCGGCCAGCCGGCGATGGCGTCGGCGGCGCGCTGGCCGGCGATTTCCGCCTGCTTGCGCGTGTAGTCGAGGGCGCCACTATTGGTGATGGCGGCCAGGACGGTATCGAAATGCTGTTCGTCGCCTTGCTCGATGCAGCTGCGCACCAGTTCGCGCTGTTCCGGCGTGCCGTTTTCCATCAGCCAGATCAGCGGCATGGTCGGTTTGCCTTCGCGCAAATCGTCGCCCACATTCTTGCCGATCTCGGCGGCGTCGCCTGCATAGTCGAGCACGTCGTCGATCAGCTGGAAGGCCGTGCCCAGCGAGCGGCCGTATTCGGCAGCCGCTTCGATATCGTCTTCGCTGGCACCGGCGATCAGGGCGCCCAGTTGCGCCGACGCTTCGAACAGCTTGGCCGTCTTCGAGCGGATGACGTTCAAATAGCTTTCTTGCGTCACGTCCGGATCGTGCATGTTCAGCAACTGCAGCACTTCGCCTTCGGCGATCACGTTGGTGGCGTCGGAGAGGATTTGCATGACGCGCATATTATTGAGCGACACCATCAGCTGGAACGAGCGCGAGTGCAGGAAGTCGCCCACCAGCACCGAAGCGGCATTGCCGAACAGGGCATTGGCCGTCTGGCGTCCGCGGCGCATCGACGATTCGTCGACGACGTCGTCGTGCAGCAGGGTGGCGGTGTGGATGAATTCGACCACGGCGGCCAGTTCATGGTGCGCCGTGCCGCGATAGGCGTGGGCATTGGCCACCAGCAAAATCAGCACGGGACGGATGCGTTTGCCGCCTGCGCTGATGATGTATTCAGCGATCTGGTTGATCAGAATCACATCGGAGTGCAACTTTTGGCGGATCACCGTATTGACTGCGTCCATATCGGCGGCAATCGTTTGCACGATGGTGTTTTGGTTAACGTGTTTGTTAGCGTCAGACAAGGCGAACCTGCATTAGATTGTGGGTGCCGCGATTATACGACAAGGCTTGCGCGTGCGTGACGTTTGCCTATGACTGTAGAGCAATTGATTGACCTTGTTGGCACTGGCGCGCGTTTTGCTGTCCGCCTGGCGCAAGCCTGACATGATGGTCAGGTTGTCGACATACCACGATCGTCAAGCTTTGTGAATAGTTTTTGACGCAATTTCTCAGTCCGTGTATAATCGCTGGTTCCCCCTGTTGTGCACGGCTTGCTTTTCATGGCAGTGGGACAAATTCTTTCAACATTTGATGAGGTTTCAAATCATGTACGCGGTCATAAAAACCGGTGGCAAACAATACAAAGTTGTCGCTGGCGAAAAACTTAAAGTAGAACAGATACCGGCAGACATTGGTTCCGAAATCACCATCGATCAAGTTCTCGCAGTAGGCGCGGGCGACAGCATCAAGTTTGGTGCTCCATTGGTCGAAGGTGCAACGGTACTGGTTACGGTTGTGGCGCATGGTCGCCATGATAAGGTCAAAATTTTCAAGATGCGTCGTCGTAAGCACTACCAAAAGCATCAAGGCCATCGCCAGAATTTTACCGAAATCCAAATCGTTTCGATCAACGGCTAATCGCCGCTGTTTGACGCAGTTTGTCTACATAATCAGCTATCAAGGAGTCTTAAATGGCACATAAAAAAGGCGGCGGCACAACGCGAAACGGCCGTGATTCAGAATCAAAACGTCTGGGCGTTAAAGTCTACGGCGGCCAAGCTATCAATGCTGGCGGCATCATCATTCGTCAACGCGGCACGCCAGTGCGCGCCGGCGAAGGCGTAGGCATGGGCAAAGACCACACCTTGTTCGCGTTGATCGCGGGCAAAGTGAAGTTCGTTGTCAAAGGTGCTGGCTCGAAGCAATTCGTGACCGTTGTACCTAACGCAGCAGTACCAGCGTAATTCATCGCGGAGCGCCAGTTCGCTCCGCAATGATCGCATGATGTAAGGCGCAAGCCTTCAATCGAAAGGCTCTGCCCAAGGTAGAGCCTTTTTAGTTTTATGGCGGCAAAATTATGAAGTTTATCGACGAAGCAAAAATCGAAGTCATCGCGGGCGATGGCGGCAACGGCTGCGCCTCTTTCTGCCGTGAAAAATTCCGGCCTTTCGGCGGTCCCGATGGCGGCGATGGCGGCAAGGGCGGCACCATTTGGGCAGTCGCCGACCGCAATATCAACACGCTCGTCGATTTCCGCTTCTCCAAAATGCACAAGGCTCGCAATGGCGAGCCTGGCCGTGGCGCAGATTGCTATGGCAAGGGCGCCGATGACATCCACCTGCGCATGCCGGTCGGCACCTTGATCATCGACAACGCGAGCGGCGAAATCCTGGCCGATCTGACCGAACACGGCCAGACCGAAATGCTGGCCAAGGGCGGCGAAGGCGGCTGGGGCAATATCCACTTCAAGTCCTCGACCAACCGCGCGCCACGCCAAAAAGGCGAGGGCAAGGAAGGCGAACGCCGCGAACTGCGTCTGGAACTGAAAGTGCTGGCCGACGTAGGCCTGCTGGGTATGCCGAACGCCGGCAAGTCGACCTTCATTTCGGCCGTCTCGAACGCGCGTCCGAAAATTGCCGATTACCCATTTACCACCCTGCACCCGAACCTGGGCGTGGTGCGCGTGTCGCACGAGAAGAGCTTTGTGATCGCCGATATTCCGGGCTTGATCGAAGGCGCTTCCGAAGGCGCGGGCCTGGGCCATCAATTCCTGCGTCACTTGCAGCGCACGGGTCTGCTGTTGCACATCGTCGACCTGGCACCGTTTGAAACCAACGTCGATCCTGTCAAGGAAGCCAAGGCGCTGGTCAAGGAATTGAAGAAGTACGACGAGTCGCTGGTCGACAAGCCGCGCTGGCTGGTGTTGAATAAGCTCGACATGGTGCCGGAAGAAGAGCGCAAGAAGATCGTCAAGGACTTCCTCAAGCGTTTCGCCTGGAAAGGTCCCGTCTTCGAGATCTCCGCGCTGAACCATCAGGGTTGCCCGGAACTGGTGAATGCGATTTACCAGCATCTGGAAGAGAAGAAACACAGCGAAAGCCGTGCCGAAGAAACGCAGATGACCGAAGAAGCACGCGGTATCTCGTCGATCGACCCGGATGATCCGCGTTTCAAGATCCTCGACTAAGGCGTTACCCTGATGTCGGTACAGACGGCCGCTGCCGCGCCAGCGCGCAAGCAAGCGTGGCAGCGCCGTGTATTGCATCTGATCGCGTATGCTTACGGGCTGAGCGCGGTCGCCTGCCTGCTGTTCGCCGATGAAATGGCGGCCGGCATGGGCATCTTCCTCAATGGCGTCAACGGCTACAGCCAGTTCTACGCTACTCATGTCGGTGTCTGGGGCGCTACCGCGCTCCTGGCGCTGTTCGCGGCACGGCAGGGCGAACCGCCTGTCCTCGGCGATATCACTGCAATGTTGGTCCTGGCGCAGCCCGCCGGCCGTCTGTTCGCGGCCATCAGCTTCGGCTTGCCCCAGGGTTTTGTGTTGTTCATGTGCGCAATGGAGCTGACGGCGGGGCTGGCCTTGCTGCTGCTGCGTCCTGCGCGCTGACGTCTATTAAGTGAAGAGCGCCGCCCCATGGATTCCGTGATTCAAAAAGCTACCCGCATCATCATCAAAGTCGGCTCTTCGCTGGTCACCAACGATGGCCGCGGACTCGACCATGCCGCCATCGCGCGCTGGGCCGCGCAGATTTCCGGCTTGCGCGCCCTGGGCAAGGAAGTCGTGCTGGTGAGCTCCGGCGCCATCGCCGAAGGCATGCTGCGCCTCGGTTTCGAGCAGCGCCCCACCGATATCCACGAATTGCAGGCTTGCGCCGCCGTCGGCCAGATGGGCCTGGCGCAAATCTATGAAAGCAGCTTCCGCGCCCACAGCCTCGGCACGGCGCAAGTGCTGCTCACGCACGCCGACCTGGCCGACCGCGAACGCTACCTGAATGCCCGCTCCACCCTGACGACCCTGCTGCGCCTGGGCGTGGTGCCGATCATCAACGAAAACGACACGGTCGTCACCGATGAAATCAAGTTCGGCGACAACGACACCCTGGGCGCCCTGGTCGCCAACCTGATCGAGGCCGATGCGCTCGTCATCCTGACGGACCAGCACGGTTTGTTCTCGGCCGACCCGCGCAAGGACCCGAACGCCTATCTGATCACGCAAGGCATCGCTGGCGACCCTGCCCTGGAAGCGATGGCCGGCGGCGCCGGCAGCAGCCTGGGGCGTGGCGGCATGCTGACGAAAATCCTCGCCGCCAAGCGCGCCGCCAAGTCCGGCGCCCACACCATCATCGCCTGGGGCCGCGACAGCGACGTGCTCAGCCGCCTCGCCCAGGGCGAAGCGATCGGCACGGAGTTGCGGGCGCAAACGGGGCAGTTGACGGCGCGTAAGCAGTGGATGGCCGATCATCTGCATACGGCCGGCGCCGTCGTGCTGGACGCGGGCGCCGCGCAAAAGCTGCGCCAGGAAGGCAAGTCGCTGTTGCCGATCGGAGTGACGGGCGTGCACGGCGAATTCGGCCGCGGCGCCGTGATCACCTGCGTCGACGCGGACGGCGTGCCCGTGGCGCGCGGCCTGTCCAACTACACGAGCGGCGAAGCGCGCCGCATCATGCGCAAGCCGTCCACCGAGATCGAGTCCATCCTCGGCTACATGGAAGGCCATGAGTTGATCCATCGCGACAATATGGTCTTGCTGTAGGTCGGATTAGCGGAGCGTAATCCGACAAAATTGTTGCAGCGTCCTGTCGGATTACGCGCTGCGCGCTAATCCGACCTACGACGCAACGACAGCGGCCCATTCGGGCCGTTTTTTTTACCTATACCACGGCCGGCATCGGCGACTTGTCCTTGTAGTCGCACAGGTCGGCAATCATGCAGTTCCAGCATTGCGGCTTGCGCGCCGTGCATGTGTAGCGGCCGTGCAGGATGAGCCAGTGGTGGGCGTCGTGCAGGAATTCTTTCGGTACGAACTTCAATAGCTTTTGCTCGACGATATCGACATTCTTGCCCGGCGCGATGCCGGTGCGGTTCGAAACGCGGAAGATATGCGTGTCGACGGCCATCGTCGGTTCGCCAAATGCCGTGTTCATGACCACATTCGCCGTCTTGCGGCCCACGCCGGGCAAGGCTTCCAGCGAGGCGCGGTCGCGCGGCACTTCGCCGCCGTGCTGCTCCAGCAGGATCTGGCAGGTGGCGATGACGTTCTTCGCCTTGGTGCGGAACAGGCCGATGGTGCGGATGTAGCTGGCCAGCTCGTCGACGCCCAGCGCCAGTATCTTGGCCGGCGTATTGGCGACCGGATACAGCAAGCGGGTAGCCTTGTTGACGGACACGTCCGTCGCCTGTGCCGACAGCAGCACGGCGATCAGCAGCTCGAACGGCGTCGTGTATTCGAGTTCCGTCTTCGGGGAGGGGTTGGCGGCGCGAAAGCGCGTAAAGATTTCCAGGCGTTTGGCGGCGTTCATGCGTCTTTTTTCGGGGTGGTAGGGGCTGGCTGGGGGGTATCCGTGCTGGCGGCGGCCTTGGCGCGCGCGCGCTCCATGGCGGCGGCGATGATGGCGCGCTTGCGCTCCTTCTCCGCCTGTTCGTCGGGCGTAACGGGTACTTCCTGCGTCACTTCGCGCATCTTGGCGACGGCCTTGGCGGCCAGGCGCGCTTCGTTTTCCTCTGTTTCGCGGCGCAGGCGCTGGGTGCGGAAATCGTGGCGCGCGCGCGCGTCGTCCGCCTCGGCCTGGCTCCAGGCATCCCAGCCCGTGGCGTCGCCGCTGACCGGGTACATGACGATGCAGTCGACGGGGCAGGGCGCCACGCACAGGTCGCAGCCCGTGCACAGATCGGTGACCACCGTATGCATCTGCTTGGCGGCGCCGACGATGGCGTCCACGGGACAGGCCTGGATGCACAGGGTACAGCCGATACACAGCGATTCATCGATATAGGCGACAGATCGCGGACGTTCGAGGCCGTTGACGGGATTGAGCGGAATGACTTTTTTGCCCAGCAAGCCGGCCAGGCGCGCGATGCCTTGCACGCCGCCCGGTGGGCACTGGTTGATGTCGGCGCTGCCGGCGGCTATCGCTTCCGCATATGGGCGGCAGCCGTTGTAGCCGCATTTGGTGCATTGGGTTTGCGGCAGCAAGTCTTCGATCTGGTCGGCAAGTGAGGGAGGGGCAGGGTGCGGCACGGTCATCTTCCACGGTAAAACGCCATTATCGGCCATCCGGCGCGCGCACAAGTAAAAACCTGTTTTACAAGAGGGGATAGCACGCGCCATGGCGGGCCTGTTGCAGGCGCGCCGCAATCGGATTTTATTTCCTATGGGAATGTCAAAGTGCAAATAAACAACTTTGCAATTCCTTTTTTTTGTGGGAGCATGATTTTTATCAAGCTCGTTATTAAAAAAAACCGACCGCCAGTCCTGTTGCCACGCCTGTATTGCCAGGTGCGCCAGGCCATAGGAGCCAAACATGCGTTTCCTCCGGACAGTTGGTTTGCCCTTCTGTTTGTTCATGCACTCTGCACTTGCCCTTGCATACGGGCAGGCTGCTGCTCCCATGGCGGCGCCGGGCGCAGCCAGCTCGCGCATCGTCCGCTTCGCGGCGGAAGACTGGCCGCCCTTCATTTCCCGCAGCCTGCCGGCCGATGGCATGTCGGGCGCCATGGTCAGCGCCGTCTTCGAGCGTCTCGGCTATGCGGTCAGATATGAATATTTCCCATGGAAGCGCGCCATGCAGTTTGGCCTGGCCAGTTCCCGCTATGCCGGGCTGCTGGCCGTCTGGCGCACGCCCGAACGGGAAAAACTCTGCCACTTTTCTGTGCCGGTTGGTAACACGCAGGGTGTGCTGGCCTACCTGAAGGAGGATGGCGTGCCCGGCGCCAGCCTGATGGAACTGGGCAAGCTGCGCATCGGCACCGTGGCCGGCTACTCGAATGGGGAACAGTTCGATGGCATGGTGGCGCGCGGCGAGTTGAATACGGAAGAGGGCTTGAACGACGCGACGAATCTGAAGAAACTGCTGATCAAGCGTTACCGCGTGATCGTCATTGAGCGCCATGTCCTGCAGCACTTGCTGATGGGACGCAACTTCAGCAAGGCCGAGCGGGAGCGCATCGCCATCATCGATACCGTCTTCAAGGAGCGCCCCGTCTACGTGTGCTTCCAGCGCGATGCGGAAGGGGCGGCGCGGCAAAAACGCTTCAACGAGGCGGCGCGCGACATCGATACGGCCCGGCTGGAACGCGATTACTGGAAGCGGCTCGATCAGAGCCTGGCGACCGCCCCCGCCACTCCCTGACACGGCGCGCCGCTGTTGTTAGTTGCCAAAACGAAATATCTAAACACGAAAGCATTCGTTCTTGTTTGTTTGTCCATCCTTTAGTCTGCAGCCACTGTGTTGACGACTTTGAAAGGATGTTTTCGTATGCTGGAACTGATTCACAAGCAAGACCCCGCTCCCCGTTTGCGGCAACTGGCGCACGCCGTCTCGGCGGCCGTGCTGGTGCTGGGGGCGCCTGGCGTGGCGTATTCACAAGCCCCTCTCGACACCGTCATCGTCACGGGCGCGCGCGGCACGGGCCGCACGGTGGCCAACAGCGCCGCCCCGATCGACGTGATCAGCGCGCAGCAATTGCAGGCCACGGGCAAGTTGAACTTGCTCGATGCGCTCGATACGGCCTTGCCATCGTTTAACTTGCCGGCTCGCGTGCAGCCCGACCTGGGCAGCATCGTGCGCGCCGGGCAGCTGCGCAACCTCGACCCCTCGCATACCCTGGTGCTGGTCAACGGCAAGCGCCGGCATACGACGGCCATCGTCAATGAAGATGGCTTTCCCGGTTCCGTCGCCACGGACCTGGCCCTGATTCCCACGGGCGCCATTGCCCGCGTGGAAATCCTGCGCGACGGCGCTTCGGCCATCTACGGCTCCGACGCCATTGCCGGCGTCATCAACATCATCCTGAAAGCGGATGACAAAGGCAGCTTCAGCACGCAACTCGGTTCCACCTACGCGGGTGACGGCACGAACGGTTCCGTGCGCATCGATGGCGGCACGCGCCTGGGCGAACACGGCTTTGCCCACTTCGGCGCCGAAGTCCAGCGCCAGGGCATCGCCGTGCGCAATTTCGGGCTGAATCCCGGATATCTGTCGTACCCGGCCGTGCGCAACAGCGATGGCCAGCTGGTCAAATTGGGACCGAACAACAGTTTGCCTGCCGGCGCTACGCCGAACCCGGCCGAAGCAAACCGCAACAGCAATCCATGGCGTAATACGGGCGTGCCGCAAAGCACGACCGCCTCGCTCAGCGCAAACCTCGGCTATGACCTGTCGAACGAGGTGCAACTGTACGGCTTCGGCACGTATGCGCACCGCAATGCCCGCTCGGCGCAGAATTTCCGCCTGCCCAATACCATTTTCAATAACAACAAAGGCTTGCTGTCCGTATATCCGGACGGCTTTACGCCGTATGAAACGACGAGCGAAAACGACTTTTCGCTGACAGGCGGCATCAAGGGCGAGACGGCTGGCTGGACCTGGGACCTGAGCACGACGTATGGCCGCGACGATATCGACGTGGGCGTGGAGCACTCGGCCAATTACTCGCTGACCTATCCGGGCGGCAAGACGGATTTTGACATCGGCAATCAACGCTACAGCCGCTCGACCACCAATGCCGACGTGCGCCGTCCCGTGCAGCTGGGCTTGAGCGAGCCGGCCGACCTGAGCCTGGGCCTCGAGTACTCGCATGAAACGCAGCAGCGCAGCCCGGGCGAGCCCGCTTCCTGGCAGGGCAGCGGCTCGTCGGCGCTGGCGGGCTACCTGCCTGTCGATGCATCCGACACTGCGCGCCACAGCTATGCGGCGTATATCGGCCTGGGCGCGAAACTGACGCCGCAGTTGTTGCTCGACACGGCACTGCGCGCCGAGAAATATTCCGATTTCGGCAGCAAGACGACGGGCCGTTTGTCCGCCCGCTATGACGTCACGCCCGCGGTCGCCGTGCGCGGCACCGTCAGCAATGGTTTTCATGCACCGAGCCTGGTGACGCAATCGTATTCGAACACGTCCGACCATGCGGGCGTGCCGTATACCCTGGCGCAGCCGAACTCGGCCGCTGCGCGGGCACTGGGCGCACAAGCCTTAAAACCGGAAAAATCGACGAATCTGTCGGCCGGGCTGACCTTCAATCCTACGCCCACCCTGCGTCTGGCCGTTGACGCGTATCAAATCAAGGTCAGCGACCGCCTGGGCGTGTCGTCGAACATCGGCATCGACCGCAGTTCGGGCGTGGCGCTCGACGGCAGCGGCCGGCCGCTGACGGGGGCGCAAGCAACCGTCATTGAAAACCTGCTGCGCTCGGCGGGGCTGACGGTAGGCAATGGTCTCGTCGCGCATTACTTTGCCAACGTGGGCGACACGCGCACGCGTGGTATCGACTTGACGGCCGAGGATGTCTTGCGCGTGGCCGATGGCAAGCTGCGCTGGACGGCGGCCGCCAATTTCAACCACACGAGCCTGGTCGGCAAGGCGGCCTTGCCGGCCGTGCTGCAAGGCTTGCCGAACATCGGCACCCTGAGCAAGTCGGCCGAGTACGACTTGCTGTACCGGGCCCCGCGCGACAAGGAAATCCTTACCCTGGCGTATGAAAAAGCCGGCTGGACGTTCAACCTGCGCGAGACGCGCTACGGCAAGCTCAAGCGCCTGAACGCCATCACGGGCGGCGACTACCAGCTGAAAGCCGCCTTCGTGACGGATGTCAGCGTCGGCTACGACGTCAGCAAGCGCATCAACGTGACGGTGGGCGCCAACAATGTCTTCGACCAGAAACCGGGCCAGCTGCCGCGCGCAGCGCGCAGCGCCGCGAATCTGGCGCAGTACACAGGCGCCTACGATAACTCGGGACCGCTTGGCGTGCTCGGTGCTTATTACTACGCGCGCGCCACCGTTCACTTTTGATCTGCCTTCTCTTCATACTTATCATCAAGAACAGGAAATACCATGTCTGACAACAATCAACACGCGGCCATCGATCTGGAATGGGCCAATCTCCTCTCGCCGCAGCGCCGCACGGTCTTGCGCGGCGGCGGCCTGGTGGCGGCGCTGGCCGCTTCCGGCCTGGCGGGGACGGCCCTGGCGCAGGATGGCGCAGTCAAGCGCGCGAAACCAGCACTTGGCAAGAGTCCGTGGGGCGAGCATACGGACAAGGCGCCCACGCCGCGCCCCGCCAGCGTGCGGCCCGGCGAGGAAACCTTGCCGTCGACACCGCGCGCCTACACGGATATCGAGAGCTATCACGCGCATATCTATTTTGACGAAGACAGTTACCAGAAGGCGGCGCTGATACGTCGCTGGGCGGCCGAGCGCTTCCAGATCGAACTGGGCGACTGGAACCTGGAGCCGCGCGGCCCGCACGTGACGCCGTCGTTCTATTTCGGCTTTACCAATGATTTATTGCCCGTGATCGTGCCGTGGCTGCAGCTCAATAGCCTGGGCCTGACGATACTGATCCACCCGAACACGGAAGACCCGCGCGCCGACCATTTGTATTACGCGCTGTGGGTGAACCGCTCGCAGCCCGTGAATGGCTATGCGATGAAGAAGCCGGGACCGGGCGAGCCGCGGGTCGAGCAGATTTTTGTCAATACGCGTCCGACGGTGAAAATCGAAACGTCGCGCGCATGAACTGGGCATAAAAAAACGCCACGCCAGTCTGAGTTGGCGTGGCGTTTTGATGGAAATGCCGTGTATTAGCCGTGTTTCTGGATGAATTCGCCGATTTTCGGGCATATGATCTCGCGCCAGCGGCGGCCCGAGAAAATGCCATAGTGGCCGCATTTCGGCGCCACGAAGTCTTGTTGCATCTCGGCAGGAATGCCGGAACACAAGTCATGCGCCGCCTGCGTCTGGCCGGCGCCGGAAATGTCGTCCAGTTCGCCTTCTACCGTGAACAGCGCCACGTTCGTGATGTCTTGCGGACGCACCAGCTGGCCGCCCACTTTCCACGTGCCCATCGGCAGGCTGAATTCCTGGAAAACCGTTTTGATGGTTTCCAGGTAGTACTCGGCCGGCATGTCCAGCACGGCGTTGTACTCGTTGTAGAACTGGCGATGGCCTTCCGCTGGCTCGTCGTCGCCCGTCACCAGGTGCATATAGAACTCGCGGTGGCTTTGCGCGTGGCGGCCCGGATTCATGGCGATGAAGCCGGCGTGCTGCAGGAAGCCCGGATACACCTTGCGGCCAAAGCCCGGATAGTTCGGCGGTACCGCGTAGATCACGGTGTTTTCAAACCACGAGAATTTCTTTTCCGTCGCCAGGTTGTTCACTTGCGTGGGCGAGCGGCGCGGGTCGATCGGGCCGCCCATCATCGTCATGGTTTTCGGCATGTGCGGATCTTTGGCCGTCGCCATCAGCGAGATGGCGGCCAGTACGGGCACGGTCGGTTGACAGACGGAAATGACGTGCAAGTCAGGCGCCAGCAGGCGGATGAATTCCTGCACATAATAAATGTAGTCGTCCAGGTGGAACGGGCCTTCCGTCAGCGGTACCATGCGCGCGTCCGTCCAGTCGGTGATGTAGACATCGTGCTCGGCCAACAAGCCGCGCACGGTATCGCGCAGCAGGGTCGAGTGGTGACCGGACAGGGGGGCAACCAGCAGAACTTTGGGCTGTTGCAAGCCAGTGGCTTCTTTTTTGAAGTGAATCAGGCGGCAAAACGGTTTGTTGACGACAACGTGTTCGCGGATGTCGACGCTCTCGCCTTGGACGAGAACGGATTTGATATCGAATTGTGGTTTTTCGTAGTCTTTGCCAAGGCGGTACATCAGCTCGTAGCCGGCTGCGATGCGTTGCGAAAACGGGGTGTGGGCCAGTGGAGAAACCGGGTTGGTAAATAACTTGGAGGACATGTCTGCCCATTGCATCACCGGAGTGAGGAAAGAGCGTTGCAGTTCGTGCAGTTGGTAAAGCATATAGAGTCCTTGTTTAATTCCAAGCGCCAATATCGGCTCAAATATCATAATCCAATTTTACGATATTTGTTGAGGACAAAATGTGCATTACCACGCATAGATCCACAGTTTGCGCTTTGGTGTGACAGCGCGCCACACTTGCGTGGATAGACCTGCAACGATGCTTTAAAAGCAAAAAAAGCAGCGTTTCCGCTGCTTTTTGTCTGTTTTTTTGCCGCTACGCCCCTGCGGAGAAGAATCTTCCCGCCGGAACGGCCGCGGCATTGCCGTGCGTTTAGCGCACCAGCATGTCGAGCTTGTCCTTGACGTCCTTGAATTGCTCGGCTTCCGGCAAGGCAGCCTTCGTCTTGGTGATCGAAGGCCAGTTACGCGCCAGATCGACGTTGATCTTGATGAAGGCTTGCTGGTCGCCCGGCACGTCTTCTTCCGCGAAAATCGCGTTCACCGGGCATTCTGCCACGCAGACGGCGCAGTCAATACATTCGTCCGGATCGATCGCCAGGAAGTTCGGGCCTTCCCGGAAACAATCTACCGGGCAGACATCGACGCAGTCGGTATAGCGACAGGCGATGCAGGATTCGGTGACAACGTGGGTCATAACAGTCCTATCAATTTTTGGGGAGGTGCTGTAGCGCCTGCAGGAAACTCGGCGGCGCATACTAAAGCAAAGCATTGTATTTTAAGGCAATTCGCTATTTCTCACAAATCCCGCTTATATACAATACGTATAAGCAAATTCATTTTTTGGCAGTGCCGTTGCCGCGCAGAGCGGGCAATTCAGCGACTATCCGGGACGTTGCCATGAAGAACGCGGCAAGAAAGCGACAGTCGCCCGCCGGTGCGGGGTGCAGGGCGGGCGACGCAAGGGCTTGCCGTGTGGTGTTTTTGTTTTACTCAAATCAAGATCAGTAAAAATAAGTGCCAGGCATGTGCCAAACATGTGCCAAACAAGTGCCGGAACAATCAGGCGCTGGCGCGTATTTGCGTCAGTAACTGTTGCCAACGTGCATTTTCAGCACTGCCATCCTCGGCAAAGGTGATGGTGCGGCGCGCGGCAGGGGCGTCGACGGTGATCTGCCATTGAGGGATATCGGCGCCCACCTGTTCGCCCGTGGCTTGCGGGTGCGTGAAAAAACCGCTGCTGGCCAGTGCCGCTTCCAGCCCGGGGCCGGCCGGGTGGGCCTGCGTATCGATCTCGTACTGTTCGCTCAGGCCGGCAAAGCCGCCGCTGCTGCGGGCTGAAATTTTCATGCTGCTCCTTCTTGAGGGGTGGTGGGGACGTGATGCGGCATGTCATCGCCTGTGGCTGACTGCTGGCTGGTGGGCGCGTACGGCGTTATCGGGGGGCGTAACTGCGGCACCAGGCCGCCAGCGCTTCGCGTTCCGCTTCCAGCAATTGATCGGACTCGCTGTATTCCGCATGGTTCATGGTACCGCAGCAGGCCCGCCTGTCTTGCACGGCACCCTCGTCATCGACGATGCCTGCGGCAAAGTTCATCTGTCCATCCCCCGTCATGGCGTTCTTGAGCACTTCGCGCACGGTAAAGCTGTTGCGGATGAAATCCAGGTAGGTAGTGTAGCCATCGGCCTGCGCCAGGGTCAGCATGTGGCCAGCCACATCGGCGTACGTGGCTGCGTGATCGGGGGACGCCACCAGGGCGCGCAAGACCAGGCTGCGCAGGTAGTCGCCGCAACGGTGCAGCACGGCCGCGTCGTCTTCCAGCTGGGGCTGGCGTTCGTGGGCAAAGATGTCGGCCAGGATGTCGTAGATGGCGCCCGTAAACACTTGCGAGATGGCGTGCACTTCCGTGCCTGCTTCCGACAATTTGATGTCATTGTCGGCATTGCGCAAACCGTTAGGCCGGCCCAGCGCCAGGCCGAACTGCTCCGCCAGGTCGGCCAGGAAGGTTTTATCGTGGAGGTCGGACTTGGTTTGCGCGATCACGGCTTCGACCTGGTCCAGCTGCGACAGGGCCAGGAAGATGGCCGTCAGGTCGCCGAACGATTCATGCAAGCCGCCCGTCTGCGGTGGATTATTGTTGAGCAGCCAATTCGGCTTGAGGCCATCGAGGATGGCGTGCCCTGTTTCATGCGAAACGATGTCGAGCGAACGGCAGGTGTAGACGCGTTCGGTAGCGCCGCTGGGGATGAAGTCGCCGAACTTGAGGGCGTTGTCGCTGCGGCTGTAATAGGCATTCATGACGTTGGGCATGCCGTGCGGGAACACGCGCAGCGGTTCCGTATTGTTGGCGTTGTTCCATTGCCAGGGCAGGGGCGGCGCCGTGTCGTTGCTGGCCATCGCGCGCTGGTACATGGTGAGCGTCATGCGCACGATGGCAAACGTGTGCACGGCGTCGAACTGGTCGGTGTTGGGCGAGACGATGAAGTCGCCAAAGGCGTTCGGGCTGACCCGGGCGATGCCCGGTTCGCCAAACGTGATGCGCGCGTCGCGCGGGCCTTGCAGGGTCAGGCCGGGCAGGAAGGTCTTGCGCGTGCCTAGTTCGCTCACGGACGGGTCTTGCTTCCAGATCAGCACGCGCGAACCGACAGGCACGGCGGCCAGGTCGCGGGCCGTTGCCTCGGTCAGGCGCGGCCGACCCGGCTGCAGGGTCAGTTGCGCATTCTTGCGGTGCTGGCGGTAGGGCGCCGAGGGGGTGGGGACATAGCCGACGGGCAAGGACACGCATTTGGTCAGCACGGCTTCGACCGGCACGATGACTTTCTGGTCCATGGTAGCTCTCCAAGACACTTGCAACTGGAATGGAGATAGTCGGCCTGCTTCGCTGGTTTCGGTTTGATGTGGCGCAAGCGCCGCACAGGAAAGCGCGGTTTTTTCCATGTGCCGGCGTTCCCCATGGCTGCGGCTGCCGCGTGGCGGCTGGTATGATGCTGGCCGTATGGCACCCGTTTTTATAATAAAAGGATCGTTTGATGGCGGATATAAATATAGTTCAGCAACATAAGCTGACAGCAGAAAAGGCGCGCGAAGCGGCGCAGCAAGTGGCCGACAAGCTGGCCCAGGAATATGACCTGGCGTGCGCCTGGGATGGCGACGTGCTGCGTTTCGAGCGCAGCGGCGTCGATGGGTCGCTGACCCTGGAAAAAGAGCAGGCGCAACTGCAAATCAAGCTGGGCTTCATGCTCAGCGCCTTCGCTTCCACGATTGAAGGCAAGATTGCCGAGAAGATGCGCAAGGTGTTTACCGAGCCAGTTTGAGCCGCTTGTCTGGCGCCATGTTTGGTGCTAGGGAACGTGCCGCAGTGATGGGCGAAAAGACGATGAAAACCCGTCGCTTTTCGCCTTTTTCACGTCTGACTGTACGCTGGCGAACATTGCTAGCACATTTCTATTTGGAAAGCCATTGGACTTTGGTGGCTTTTTACGTTATACTTGAGTCATATTTACAACAGCTACACCGCGTTTCACCTTCTGCTTCGCAGTACTCCCCACTCGCTGAGTGGTGAATAATTCTTCGGGTTTTACACCCGCATCCAGTTAAAAAGTAGCTTGGTCGATTTTTTCGGTCAAATACATTTGGTGCCATGTATTTGCATGGCGCTAGCGTTGTTAAAAGTCCTGAACCACAGCCTCTTTTAGCACGCACACGGCACCCCGGCACCGGCTTTGGCCATCCGCTGGTCACACGCGTGTCACCCCCTGTTATCTGTCGCTCCCGTGCGCTTTTTGCGCCGTGGCGTAGCCGACGCAACAGGGTTTGCTGATTCCCGCCGCAAGCTGGCAGCTTGCTGGGTTTCATTCCATTCGTCAAATCGAGGGAGAACCACATCGTGGCAAAACAAATCATTATCGACCATGTGTTCAAAGTGTTCGGCGACAAGCCAGAAGAAGCACTTGAACTCGTTCATCAAGGCGCCAGCAAGCAGGATATCCTGGCCAAGACTGACTGCACCATCGGCGTTTTCGACGCCACCTTTACCATTGAAGCGGGCGAGATCTTCGTCATCATGGGCCTGTCCGGTTCGGGCAAGTCGACCCTGGTGCGCATGCTGAACCGCCTGATCGAGCCGACCGCCGGCCGCATCCTGATCGACGGCAACGACATCAATACCTTGCCGGACGCCCAGCTGCGCGCCCTGCGCCGCAAGGACATCAGCATGGTGTTCCAGTCGTTCGCGCTGCTGCCGCAAATTACCGTGCTCGACAACACTGCCTTCGGTATGGAACTGGCCGGCATGCCCAAGGCCGAGCGCCATGCGCTGGCCCAGCAAGCGCTGGAGCAGGTGGGCCTGGACGGCTACGGCGCCAGCTATCCCGACGAATTGTCGGGCGGCATGCAGCAGCGCGTGGGCCTGGCCCGTGCGCTGGCTTGCGATCCGTCGATTTTGCTGATGGATGAAGCGTTTTCCGCGCTCGATCCGATTATTCGTACGGAAATGCAATCGGAACTGCTGCGCTTGCAGCAAATCAAGCGCCGCACCATCGTCTTCATTTCGCATGACCTCGACGAAGCCATGCGCATCGGCGACCGCGTCGCCATCATGAAAGACGGCCACGTGGTGCAAGTGGGCACGCCGGAAGAAATCCTGCGCAAACCAGCCAACGATTACGTGCGCAACTTCGTGCGCGGCGTCGATGCGGCGGCCGTGTTCAAGGCCAGCGATATTGCCCGCAAGAGCCAGATCGTCGTGTCGGAATCGCCGAGCCGCGGTTCGCGCGCCGCGCTGTCGATGCTGGAAGAGCAGGATCGCGCGTTTGCCTACGTCGTCAATCCGCAGCGCAAGTTCCTTGGCGTCGTGTCGGCCGATTCGCTGCGCAGCGCGCTCGACGGCCATGTTGGTCCGCTGGGCCTGGCGCATGCCTACCTGCCCGACGTGCAGACCATCAACGCAGATGAGCCAGTCGCCGGCCTGTTCGGCCAGGTGGCGCAACTGCCTTACGCCGTCCCTGTGGTGGCCGATGACGGCAGCTTCCGCGGCGCCATCAGCAAGACAACCTTGCTGAAGTTCCTTGACCGCGACACGCCAGCCATAGCCGAACAACAACAGAAAGGACAAGCATGAACCCCAGCACCGTTTCCACAGTAGAAGCTGTTGTTGAACAGCCAGCCGCGCAAATCAATCCCTGGGCGCTGACGCCGCCGACCGACGCCAGCACTGCCTGGCTGGACGCCGCCGCGCCTGCCGTGCAGCCGGAACATGCGACCGGCTTTCACCTGACACAGATTTTCGACGGCTCGCTGCCGCTGGAAAGCTGGATCAACCAGGGCCTGGGCTGGGTTGTCGCCCATTTCCGCCCTTTCTTTCAGGCAGTGCGCGCGCCGATCGATAGCACCCTGAACGGCGTGGAAGGCGTGCTGCTGGCGGCCCCGTCGCTGACGGTGATCGCCATCATCGGCTTGCTGGCGTGGCAATTTACCAGCCGCACGCTGGCCGTCGGCACCGTGCTGGCGCTGCTGGTCGTGTCGATGCTGGGCATCTGGCCCGAAGCGATGACGACCCTGTCGCTGGTGCTCACTTCCCTGGCGTTCTGTCTGGCCATCGGCTTGCCGCTGGGTATTTTCCTTGCCAGCAGCGACCGCGCGCAAAATATCCTGCGCCCCTTGCTCGACGCCATGCAGACGACGCCTGCCTTCGTCTATCTGGTGCCGGTGGTGATGCTGTTTGGTATCGGTAATGCCCCAGGCGTGATCGTGACGATCATCTTTGCCCTGCCGCCGCTCGTGCGCTTGACCAACCTCGGTATCCGCCAGGTGCGTCCCGACCTGATCGAAGCGGCCCGCGCCTATGGCGCGTCGCCGTGGCAGTTGCTGACCCGCGTGCAGTTTCCGCTGGCCATGCCATCGATCATGGCCGGTATCAACCAGTCGCTGATGCTGTCGCTGTCGATGGTCGTGATCGCCTCGATGATCGCCGTCGGTGGCCTGGGCCAAATGGTATTGCGCGGTATCGGCCGCCTGGACATGGGCCTGGCAACCGTCGGTGGCCTGGGTATCGTGCTGCTGGCCATTACCCTGGACCGCTTGACGCAAGCGATGGGCCAGCCACGCCGTGGCGTGCGCCATTGGTACCAGACGGGTCCTGCCGGTTTCGTGCTGCGCCTGGTGCGCGGCAATGCAGAGAAAAATAATGTTGAACAGCAAGCTACGCTGGCCAACGCACAATAAAGGAAGCACATGCATCAAATTGACAATTTTAAAGTGACGCAAAAATCGCAACGCAAGTTCCAGCTGTTTTCCGCCCTGGCGATCGCCGCCATGGCCCTGACCACCAGCCTGGCCATGGCGCAGACGCCGGCCGTGGCCGCCGATGTGCTGCCCGGCAAGGGCGTCAAGGTGCAGCCGCTGCAAAGCTCGATCGCGGAAGAAACCTTCCAGACCATGCTGGTCGACAAGGCCCTGGAAAAGCTCGGCTATGAAGTGCAGCCGATCAAGGAAGTGGAATATCCGACCGCGCATATCGCCATCGCCAACGGTGACGCCACCTTCATGGCCGTGCACTGGGACCCGATGCACAAGGATTTCTATAACAATGCGGGCGGCGACGCCAAGCTGTTGCGCACGGGCCAGTATGCCGGTCCTGCCGCGCAAGGTTATCTGATCGATAAGGCAACTGCAGAAAAGTACAACATCACGAATATCGACCAGTTGCGCGACCCGACCCTGGCCAAGCTGTTCGACCATGACGGCGATGGCAAGGCCGACTTGACGGGCTGCAACCCGGGCTGGGGCTGCGAAGCGCTGATCGAGAATCACATGGATGCGTATAAATTGCGCGAGACGGTGACGCACGTGCAGGGCAGCTATGCGGCCCTGATCGCCGATACCCTGGGCCGCTACAAGCGTGGCGAACCGATCCTGTACTACACGTGGACGCCATACTGGGTCAGTGGCGTGCTGGTGCCGGGCAAGGACGTGATCTGGCTGAAAGTGCCATTCTCGGCCAATCCGGACAAGGTGAATACCCGCCTCGACGATGGCAGCGATTACGGTTTTGCCGTCAACACGGCACGCATCGTGTCGAACAAGGCCTGGGCCGAGAAAAACCCGGCGGCGGCCAAGCTGTTCGAAGTGATGCAACTGCCCGTGGCGGACATCAATGCGCAGAATGAGCGCATGCGCCGCGGCGAAAACACGCAGGCCGATATCGCCCGCCATACGGCCGGCTGGATCAAGTTCCACCAGCAAAAGTTTGACGGCTGGATCGCGCAGGCGCTGGCGGCAGCCAAGAAGTAAGTTTTAACGCCGTTTCAACATGAAAAAGTGGCTACCGATTTGGTAGCCACTTTTGCGTTAACAGCCTGTTTTTGTGGTTTTTGGTGAGTTTTTAGCCGTTTTCGGCCAGTTTCAGGTGCAAAATGGGGAAAGGCTTGCCGAACGGGTCAAGCGGCGAGCGGTTTTCCACGATAAAGCCCAGGTGCTGGTAAAAGCCATGCGCCTGCGTGTTGTGTTCGTTGACGTCGACGGCCGTGGCTTGCAGCTTGACGATGGCGTACTGGACCAGATTGCGGCCGGCACCGCTGCCGCGCTGGTCGGGATGCACGAACAGCATTTCGATCCTGGCGTGCTCGACGCACAGGAAGGCGTAAGCGACGCCGTCATCGGCGCGCAGCACGTGCAGCAGGCGTTCGGCCGTCACTCTGGCCAGCTCGTCGCGGACGAAGGGCATCAGGAAGGCGATATCGCTATCGGCGAGGAAATCGTGGGTGGCGCGTACGGACAGGTGCCAGACGTCGAACAAGCGGGGCAGGTCGTCGGCATGCGCCAGCGAAACCTGGGAAATCAGTGATGGTGTCATGCAGAAATTATACTGCCCCGACAGGCGCCGGGGCAGGGGAGGGACGATCAGTCCTTCAAGTCTTCGATCAGGTCGATGTATTGCTGTTGCGCATCTTCCTTCGAGGTGCCGGCCAGGGCCGCCCAGGCGTCGAACTTGGCGCGGTTGACGAAGTCGGTCATGCCAGGACGCTCGCCCGTGGCGTCGCCGCTCGAGGCTTGCTTGAACAAGGCGTAGATTTTCAACAAGGTCATATTGTCCGGACGCTCGGACAGGGTCTTGGAATCGAGCTGCGCTTGTTCGAATTGCTCTTGTAAACTCATGATGGCTCCTGTGTGCTGATGGAATCGCTGGAAAAGTGCGGCAGGCCCGGCGGAGTGGCCACCGTGCGTGCTGCAGTGCCTGACATCATAGTAAAAAAAGCGCGCCGTGCATTAGAGGACACACTCAAAACAAAAACGCCGCCGCTGCGTGAACAGGGGCGGCGCCGGTACAGTCGCTTCAGCGCTGCGGAGTCTGTTTTATACGCCCAGCAGTTCGACGTCGAAAATCAGGGTGGCGTTCGGTGGAATCACGCCGCCGGCGCCGCGTGCGCCATAGCCCAGTGCTGCAGGGATGATCAGCTGGCGCTTGCCGCCCACTTTCATGCCTTGCACGCCTTCGTCCCAACCCTGAATGACGCGGCCGGCGCCCAGCGGGAATTCGAATGGATCGTTGCGGTCTTTGCTCGAGTCAAATTTCGAGCCGGCGCTGCCGTCGTCGTTCTGCAGCCAGCCCGTGTAATGCACGACAACATTGTTGCCGGCTTGCGCTTCAGCGCCTTCGCCAACGACGGTATCGATGTATTGCAGGCCGGAAGCGGTAGTGGTGGTGGTCATGATAATCCTTGTGTAGGCGATGAAAGCTTCAGATTGTAGAGCAATGAGTTGCAAAGCGCCATTCCAGGCCCGGCACAGGGAAAAAACGGAAATTATGGCGATGTGTGGCTGCCGGCAGCATTTAAGGGGGGATTTCGCACAATAAATACAGTGTTCCACGTAAAATGCATGTTTTGTATTTAACAGTGATTTCTTCCATGTTCCGCAGTCTATGCCGCCTTGTTTTTTCCTCGCTGTGCCTGGTTTCCGCAATATCGACGGCGCAAGCCGAAGTGGTGGTGGTGCTCAATTCCCGTGATGCTACGGTGCAACTGCTGGACCAGAAAACCTATGCTCCCCTGTCCACCTTTGCCGTCGGCAAGGAACCGCACCATCTGATGGAAACGCCGGATGGCAAGTCGCTGATCGTCGCCAGTTCCGTCGGCAACGAGCTGATCTTCCTCGACCCCGTCTCGGGCCAGATCCAGCGCCGCATCAGCAACATCCTCGACCCGTATCAGATCGGCTTTTCGCCGGACCAGAAGTGGTTCATCTCGAATTCGTTGCGCCTGGACCGCATCGACCTGTACCGCTACGACGGCAAGAACCTGACCCTGGCCAAGCGTATCCCGCTGCCGAAACTGCCTAGCCACATGGCGTTCACGGCCGACAGCACCATGGCCTTCATCACGCAGCAGGGCAGCAACCAGGTCAGCGCCATCGACCTGGCCACGCAAACCGTCAAATGGACCATGCCTGTCGGCCCCGCGCCGGCCGGCATCACGATGACGCCCGATGGCAAGCATTTGCTGGTCGGCATCATGGGCAGCGATTACGTGGAAGTGATCGACTGGCGCACGCAAAAGACCGTCAAGCGCATCAAGGCGGGCGCCGGCACGCACAATTTCCGCGCGCTGGGCGACAACCGCATGACCTTCGTCTCGAACCGCGTGTCGAACACCATCAACATCATCGACCAGCAAACCCTGGAAAACGTGGGCACCATCAATGTGCCGGGCGGTCCGGATTGCATGGAAATCACGCCCGATGGCAAGACCATGTGGGTGACTTTGCGCTGGATCAAGAAAGTGGCCGTGATCGATTTGACCACGCGCAAGGTGATCAAGACCATACCGGTGGGCCGCTCGCCCCATGGCGTGTATTTCGCCACCCACTCGCCGCGTATGTGATGGCGGGTGTGATGATGCAACGCCTCACTTTCGCGGGCTGCGTGCCCGCCATGCTGCTGTGCGCCAGCGCCATGCTGTCGCCCGCGCATGCCGCCGCACCGGCGCCGGCAGCACAGGCCAAAGCCGCATCTTCGGCCCCGGCTGCCTGCAAGGGCACCATCTACATGACCTTCGACACGGGCAGTCAGTCGCAAGCGCAACTGATCGCCGACGTGCTGAACAAACGCCATGTGAAGGCAACCTTCTTCCTGGCCAATGAAAAGACCACGCGCGGCGACTATTCGCTCGATGCCTCGTGGGCGCCGTACTGGAAAGCCAGGGTCGCCGAAGGCCATGCATTTGGTACGCATACGTTTGACCACGTGTACTGGAAGAAGGATCTGGCCAACGGCTTGATCCAGGTCAAGCCTCAGTTTGGCAAGGATGGCGGCAAGCTGGCCTCCTTCACCGACAAGCAGTTCTGCGACGAATTGCGCCGTGTCGATACGCGCTTCCAGGAACTGACCGGGCACAAGCTTGACCCGTTCTGGCGCGCGCCAGGCGGCTATACGTCGCCGCGCACCCTGGCCGCCGGCAGCGCCTGCGGCTACCAGCATGCGGGCTGGGCGCCTGCGGGGTATTCCGGCGATGAGCTGCCCAGCGACAAGTATCCGAACGCCATGCTGCTGAAAAAAGCGCTGGCGAACTTGCGCAGCGGCGACATTTTCATTGCGCACATGGGCATCTGGTCGCGCAAGGATGCATGGGCGCCGGCCAACCTCGACGCCTTGATTTCCGGCTTGCAAGACAAAGGGTTCTGCTTTGCCACCCTGCGCGAGCATCCTGCCTACGCGCAAAAGAAGGGCCAGCCATGATCGCCGCCGATATCCTCGGCTACGTCACGCCCGTGATTGACACGGTGGTCGACGCTTTTGGCGTGGCGCAAGGCTGGCTGTTCCAGACCATCGTCAATCCGCTCGTGTACCACCTGGGCTTTGGCGAATTCACGGAAGAAGCGTTCGAGGGGACGGAATGGCTGCTGATCGGCCTGTGTGAACTGGTGCTGCTGTTTCTCGTGCTGCGTCCGCTCGAAGCCCTGATTCCCGCGCAAAAGATCACCGACCCGCGCGCCCGCTGGAACGATTTTTTGTACACCGTGCTGCACCGCATCGGCCTGTTTTCTGTCGTGGTCTTCTTCACGCTCGATCCGCTGATGGATGCCTTGGCGGGCGCCTTGCGTTTCGATAATATTCATCCCTTGAACCTGGAATCGCTGTTGCCCGGCATCAGTCCCTTGCTCAGTTTTATCATTTATTTTGTGATACTGGACTTCGTCGACTATTGCTACCATCGGGCCTCGCACCATTTCGGCTGGTGGTGGGGCTTGCACAGCCTGCATCACAGCCAGCAAAACATGAACTTGTGGAGCGATGACCGCAACCACTTGCTCGACGATTTTTTACGCGACGTGGTGATGGCCCTGGTGGCGCTCGGTATCGGCGTGCCGCCGGGCCAGTATGTGCTGCTGGTGTCGATTTCGCGCATTCTGCAAAGCTTGCAGCATGCGAATGTGAGGATACACTTCGGCCGCATCGGCGAGCGGCTCTTGATCTCGCCCCGTTTCCACCGCACGCACCATGCGATCGGCGTGGGGCACGAGTCGAAGGGAAAGGGCAGCATGGGTGGTTGCAACTTCGGCGTGGTCTTGCCAATTTGGGATATGCTGCTGGGCACCGCGAATTTCTCGTCGGGCTATGCGCGCACGGGCGTGCGCGACCAGCTGGCCCGCATCGACAGCAATGGCGTGGGCCGCCCCGGACGCGAGTATGGCCGCGGCTTCTGGCAGCAGCAATGGCTGGGCCTGCGCCGCATGGTGGAATTTGCAAGAGTTAAACGAAAAGGACGCCGTTGATGCGTAATGTGTTGAATTCGTATGGCCGTGCTTTCCTGTCGCAATTGCATGGCAGGATATTGCTGCTGAGCGTGGCGCCCTTCATCCTCTCGCTGATTCTGTGGGGCGTACTGCTGAAGTTTGGCCTGCAGCCGCTGATCGACAGCCTGCATGCGCAGTTCACGCAGTACGACTTCTTCCGCACCAGCGGCCAGGTGTTGTCCACCTTTGGCCTGGGCGTGCTGAAAGCCGTGATCGTGCCCCTGATCGCCATGTTCATGCTGCTGCCGCTGATGATCCTGACGGCGCTGATCTTCATGGGCCTGTTCGCCATGCCGGCCATCGGCCGCCATATTGGCGGGCGGCACTTTCCGCAACTGGACAAGAAGCATGGCGGCAGCCTGCTGGGCAGCGTCGCCACCTCCTTGGCCACATTCCTGCTGTTTATCCTGGTCTGGGTGCTGATGCTGCCCCTGTACGCGTTTCCGCCGGCCGCACTGGCGGGGCAAGCCGTGCTGTGGGGCTGGCTGACGTACCGCGTGATGGCGTACGACGCCATGGCCGACTACGCCAGCGCGGAAGAGCGCCACGCCATCATGCGCGAGCAGCGCTGGCCCCTGCTGGCCATCGGCATGGTGTCCGGCGCGGTCGGCGCCGTGCCGGGCATGCTGTGGATGGGCGGCGTGATGTCGGTAGTGTTCTTCCCCTTCCTGGCGGCGTTTGCCATCTGGCTGTATGTGCTGATCTTTATCTTTACGGGTCTGTGGTTCCAGTATTACTGCCTGGAAGCACTGTCGCGTTTGCGGGGCGTACGCGGCATGACCGACGTGGCGCCGGCCGACGCCTGACCATTATTATCGAATTCTACGAGGGAGCTTCATGGCTATCGGATTGATCATCATCGGCGACGAAATCCTGTCGGGCAAGCGCACGGACCAGCATTTCCCGAAAGTAGTACAAATGCTCAAGCAACGCGGATTGCAGCTGAGCTGGGCGGAATACGTGGGCGACGAGCCGGCCCGCCTGGTCGCCTTGCTCAAGCGCAGCTTTGCCAGCGGCGACATCGTCTTCAGCTTTGGCGGCATCGGCGCCACGCCGGACGACCATACGCGCCAGGCGGCGGCCGATGCGCTGGGCTTGCCATTGGTGCTGCATCCGCAGGGCAAGGTCAATATCCAGCAGCGCATCACGGAAATGGGAGCAGAGGCGGGCGTGCCGGCCGATTTGAACTCGCCGGAAAACCTGCACCGTCTGAAAATGGCGGAATTTGTCGACGGCGCCGAGCTGATTCCGAATCCGTACAACAAGATTGCCGGCTTTGCCGTGCGCGAGCATTACTTCGTGCCGGGCTTTCCCGTCATGTCCTGGCCCATGATCGAATGGGTGCTCGACACGCATTACGCCCACCTGTTCAATCAGGTGCCGCACGCGGAACATGCCTTGCTCGTGTATGAAACGGCCGAATCCCTGCTGACGCCGCTGATGGTGCGCCTGGAAGCGGAGTTTCCGCTGATTAAGGTATTCAGCCTGCCCAGCGTGGGCGATGCGCAGACGCGCCGGCATATCGAACTTGGCGTCAAGGGCGAGCCCGCGCAAGCGACGGCCGCCTTCGCGCAGATGTGCGCCGCGCTCGATACCTTGCAGGCCGAATACACCACCATCTGACATGCAGCCAGCCCGGCGCCGGCGGCTTTTTCGCTGGCGTCCAGCCCGCTTTGCATCTATGTACGCAAGCGTACATTCCAAGACGTTGTTTTTTTGCGAAAATCTTCAATGAAGCAAGATTTTTGTGTGCGCTCGTCAGTCGTTTTCATGCCGATGTGGTGGAATGGTGAACAGGGGCCTTGCGTGTCGAACGCGGGGTCGCCTGCCTGTGCAGTAACGTGTTTTTTTGATTCACCGGTATGGACATCATGTTAAGCAAGCTTTGTTGTGACCGGCCCTGGCTGGCCCTCGTCTTATCCCGCGCGGAGCGGTATCGCTACCGCATTTCCCGCGCCGTCCAAACCCAACTTTATCCCAGCATCCCATGAAAGACACAGGCGTCAATCTGGCCGCGCAAGAGCGGCCCCCTTCTGATCCACTTTCCGACACGGGCGCCGAGGCGCCGCCGCCGGCAAGTCCGCCGAAGAAGCGCCGTTCGCGCATCTGGCCCATCTTTGCCCTCATCGCGCTGGCGCTGATCGCCGGCGTGGCATGGTTCGTCATGCGCGAAGTGCGCACCTCGGCCCTGCAGGCGGAGTTTTTCACGCGCCTGGACCGCCAGCTGGCGTTCAAGGTCGAGCCCGGCCCCGCACCGGCGGGCGCCATCCGCTATCCGCAGCACGGCCCGTATGACGAGCGGCTCGGCTATGCCAGCTTGCCTGACTTCATCACCAAGCTCAACGCGCGCGATTATGAAGTGACGGCGCAGGCGCGCATGTCGCCGAAGATGGTGCAACTGGTCGACCGGGGCATTTTTGCCACGTATCACGAGAAAAACCGCGCGGGACTGACGATTCTCGATTGCCGTGCCGCACCGCTGTTCGCGGCCAGCTATCCCGAGCGCATGTTCGATGGCTTTGCCGAAGCGCCGCCCGCGCTCGTGCAAAGCCTGCTGTTCATCGAAAACCGCGAATTGCTGGACCCGGGCACGCCCGAGCGCAATCCCGCCGTGGAATGGGACCGCCTGAGCAAGGCCGTCCTCGACAAGGCGCTGAACCTGTTCGGCGGCCACCGCGGTGGCGGCGGCAGCACCCTGGCCACGCAGATTGAAAAATACCGCCATTCGGAAGACGGGCGCACCAGTTCCATGCAGGATAAGCTGATGCAGATGATTTCGGCCAGCCTGCGCTCCTACCAGGATGGCGAAAACACGATGGAAGCGCGGCGCAAGATCGTCGTCAATTACCTCAACACCGTGCCGCTGTCGGCCAAGAGCGGTTTTGGCGAAGTCAACGGCATTGGCGACGGCATGTGGGTCTGGTATGGCCGTCCGTTTGCTGAAGTGAAAACTTTGCTCAAGGGTAATATGGACCAGCCGGGCAGTGCGCTGGCCTACAAGCAGGCGCTGAGCTTGTTGATCGCGCAGCGCCGTCCCTCGCATTACCTGGTGGCCGGCGGCGCCGACCTGGAAGAATTGACCAACAGCCATCTGCGCCTGCTGGCGCAAGCGGGGGTGATCTCGCCGCAGCTGCGCAATGCGGCCATCGCCGAAAAGCTGCGTCCGTCGACGGCTTCGGGCGTGCAATCGGAAGCATCGACCTCGTTCGTCACGCGCAAGGCCTCTAATGCCGTGCGCAACCACCTGGCCAGCATGCTCGGCGACCCGCGTTTGTACAACCTTGACCGCCTCGACCTGAAAGTGGTCAGCACGCTCGATGCGCAGGCGCAAAACGCCGTCACCAAGGTCTTGCGCGAATTGCGCGACCCGGAAGTGGCGAAAGCGGCCGGCTTGACGGGCAAAGGCATGCTGGGCAATGGCGACCCGGCCAACGTGGTCTACAGCTTTACCTTGCTGCAAAAGGGCGACCAGGCCAACTTGCTGCGCGTGCAGACCGATAACTACGACCAGCCGCTCGACATCAACGAAGGCGCCAAGCTGGACTTGGGTTCCACGGCCAAGCTGCGCACCCTGGTGACGTATATGGACATCATCGACCAGCTGCACCAGCGCTACAGCGGCATGGGTGCTAGCGAGCTGGGCAAGATCGCCGTCGATCCGAAGGACATGCTGTCGCAGTGGGCGATTGCCTATCTGAAACCGTTGGCGCTGGGCGAGGCGCGCAATCTGCCGGCCATGCTGGCGGCCGCCATGGAGCGCAAATACTCGGGCAACCCGGGCGAAGGCTTCTTCACGGGTGGCGGCTTGCATCATTTCGGCAACTTCTCCAAGCTCGACGACAGCCGCATCATGACGGTGCAGCAGGCGCTGCGCCAGTCGACCAACCTGGTGTTCGTGCGCCTGATGCGCGACGTGGCCCGCTACTACATGTTCTCGCGTCCCGATTCCTCGGCCTCGCTGCTGGCGGACGCGGACGATCCGCGCCGTGCCCAGTACCTGAGCCGTTTTGCCGACAAGGAAGGGCGCGAGTTCCTGCACCGCTTCTATCAGAAATACCGCGGCAAGAGCGTTGACGAGCAGGAAAAGATCCTGCTGGCCAGCATCCGCCCGACGCCCGTGCGCCTGGCGAATATTTTCCGCACCGTCAATCCGAAGGGGACCGTGGCGGAATTTGGCGATTTCCTCAACGCCAACTTGACGTCGCAAAACGAAGTGCCGCCCGAGCGCGTCGCCAGGATGTACCAGCAGTACGCGATGGAAAACTGGTCGCTGGCCGACCGCGGTTATCTGGCCAATGTGCATCCGCTGGAACTGTGGATGGTGGCGTATCTGCGCCAGCACGAAGGTTCCACCCTGTCGCAGATGGTGGCGGCCAGCGAGAAAGAGCGCCAGGAAGTGTATAAATGGCTGTTCAATACGCACCGCAAGCATGCGCAGGACCGCCGCATCGCCAACTTGCTGGAAGTGGAAGGGTTCCTGGAAATTCACCGCCAGTGGAAGAAGATGGGCTACCCGTTCGACTCGCTCGTGCCGTCGTATGCGACAACCCTGGGCGCGTCGGCCGACCGTCCCGCCGCGCTGGCCGAGTTGATGGGCATCATCATCAACGATGGCGTGCGCAAACCGAGCGTGCGCATCGATTCCATGCATTTCGCCGCCAACACGCCGTATGACACCATGGTCAAGCGGGGCACGAAGGTGGAAGCGGAGCAAGTATTGTCGCCGGACGTGGCCAAAGCTGTCGCCAAGGCCATCCGCGAAGTGGTGTCGGACGGCACGGCGAAGCGGGCGAAGACGGCGTTTGTCGGCGCCGACGGCGTGCCGATCCCGATGGGCGGCAAGACGGGCACGGGCGACCAGCGTTTCGACGTGTATGGCGCCGGTGGCCGCCTGATCGAGTCGCGCTATGTGAACCGTTCGGCCACGTTCGTCTTCAATATCGGCGAGCGCTTCTATGGCAGCATGACGGCGTATGTGCGCGGGCCGGAATCGAAAAACTATGATTTCACCAGCGCCTTGCCTGTGCAATTGCTGGTGTCGCTGGCGCCAAGCTTGATGCCGCTGATCGAGGCGCCCGCGCCGGCCGAAGGCGTGGCGAAACAGTGCACGAATTAGCAGCTGGCAGACAGTTGTGGCAAAACGCCGGCGTTCACGCCGGCGTTTTTTTAGCCGCCAAATTCGGCGGTTTTATCTTCCAGGCGCGCGTGATACGCGGCGATGGCCGGGTAGTCGGGGCGTTGCATCGGCGCCATCAGCCAGCGCTTGACGGACAGGCCCAGCACGATATCGGCCAAGGTAAATTGCTCGCCGCAGACGAAGGCACCCGTGCGCTGCAACTGCTGTTCCAGCACGCCCATCATTTTGTTCCATCCGGCAATACCCGTCGCCAGCTGCGCCGCATCCTGGTGCGCGGGGCTGTGGCGCACCAGCGACATGAAGGCGTAGCGCCAGCTGTTGTTGAGGTCACCCATTTGCCAGTCCATCCATTTTTCCACTTCCGCGCGGGCGCGGGGATTACTTGGCAGCAAGTCGTCGCGGCCCGCCTGGGCGCACAGGTAGCGGCATATCGTGTTCGATTCCCACAGCACCAGGTCGCCATCGAGCAGCACGGGCACCATGGCGTTCGGGTTCAAGGCCAGGAAGGCCGGGTCGTCAGTGGCGCGAAAGCCGCTGCCCCAGTCTTCGCGTTCATACGGCAGATCGAGTTCCTCGCACGTCCACAGGACTTTGCGGACATTGATCGAGGCGGCTTTTCCAAGAATTTTCAGCATGCGGGGCTCCGAAGGACAGGTGGTTGATCTTGCACTGTAGCGGATTTGGCCACGCCGCGCCTGCGAAAGTGCCTTGCATAGTTGAGGTTTTCTTGGCATCGTAGCCACCCATGAAACCTATGCGCCACCACATGTCCAAAATCCTCGCGTTCAGCCGCTTTTCCGTGCGCGATTTTCTCGCCACCGCCGGTCCCACCTTGCTGCTGGTTGGCGCGTTTTGCGCGCTCGCTTACTGGCTGGTCGACCCGGCGCCGCCACGCCAGGTGAGCCTGTCGACGGGGCAGGACAATAGCGCGTACGAAGAATTCGGCAAGAAATATGCGGCTACCCTGGCCAAACACGGCATCAAGGTGACCTTGCAACCGTCGCTGGGTTCGCAGGAAAACCTGCAGCGCCTGAACGCGGGCAAGACCGATATTGCTTTCGTGCAAAGCGGCTCGACGGAACACGACGATGCCGAGCGCCATGGCCTCATTTCCCTCGGCAGCCTGTTTACGGAACCCGTCTGGCTGTTCATGCGCGAAGACAAGGCCGTGACGGAACTGACGCAATTGAAGGGCCTGAAGATCAACCTGGGGCCGGAGGGCACGGGCGTGCCCGGCCTGTTCCGGCAGTTGCTGTCTGTGAATGGCGTCGAAGCGAAGGAATTGACGGTGAGCGACTTGCAAAACACGCCCGCCACGGTGGAGCTGCTGGAAGGGCGCATCGACGGTCTCGTGTTCAGCTCGGCACCGGAAGCGCCGCTGATCCAGATGCTGCTGCAAACGCCGGGCATCAAGCTGTTTGATTTTTCGCAAGCGGAGGCCTACACACGGCGTTTGCCCTTCCTCACGCATGTCGTTTTACCGCGCGGCATAGTCGACCTGGGGCAGAATATTCCCGCGCAGGATTATCATTTGATCGCGCCGACGGCTACCCTGGTCGCGCGCGAAGACTTGCATCCGGCGCTGATCGACCTGTTCGTGCAGGCGGCGGCCGGCATCCATGGCGGCACGGGCTGGTTCCAGCAGCAGGGGCAGTTCCCGTCCGCGCGCTACACGGAAATTCCCGTGGCGCCCGAAGCGCTGAAATTCTACAAGGATGGCGCGCCCGTGCTGCAGCGCTACATGAGTTTCTGGCTGGCCAATTTCTTTGACCGTATGTGGGTGCTGGTGGTGGCCCTGGGCGCGCTGATTTTACCGCTGTCGCGCGTGGTGCCGCCCTTGTACGTGTGGCGCATCCGTTCACGCGTGTACCGCTGGTATGGCCAGTTGCGCACGGTGGAGCAGGCGCTGGAAGACGTGCCGCCAGAGCAGCGTGCGCAAGTGTATGCGGCGCAATTGAAACGGCTCGACCAGATCGAGGAGATGGTCAACCAGATATCGATTCCCCTGTCGTTTGCCGATGGCCTGTATGGCTTGCGCAGCCACATCAATTTCGTGCGCAAGCGCATCCTGACCTTGATGGGCGAGCATCCTGCCGCCGAGGCGGGCGAGCCGGCCTGAGCAATTCACTCGCTTAACAACGCCTAATAAAAACCGTAGCGAGCGGAAGGAAGTTGTGGTTGAGAAGCGCAACTGTACAAAGGTACAGTGAGCATCGCAGACCGCAAATTACGACGCGTAGTAGGTTTTGATAGGCGTACTAAACGAGGGTGATCGACAGCTTGCGTCCCACCAGTGCGGCGGCCCGTTCCAGGGTCGAGAGCGTCACGTCGCTGCTGGGGTCGAGCAGGCGGTCGAGCTGCGAGCGGCTCGTCTGCAGCAGGGCCGCCATGCGCGTCTTCGACATCGATTGTTCCTGCATCGCCTGCGTCAATTGCCAGGCGATCACTTCCTTGATGGCGCGGTTTTGCGTTTGTTCGAAGATGCCTTCTTCCTTGAGGAAGTCGTCGAGACTGCTGCCGAGGTGGGGGGAGGTGGCGTTCATGTCAGTTCCTTGTAGCGTTTTCGGGCCAGCGCCAGGTCGTCATCGGGCGTGGCACGGGTTTTCTTGATAAAGCCGTGCAGCGCCACCAGACAATCGCCGTGATGGCAGATCAGCACGCGCGCGATGCGGTTGCCGGGCAGGCTGCTGCGTACCTCCGACAAGCCGTGTCCCAGGTGGCGGCACAAGGGCATGCCGACGGGCCAGCGCCATTGCGCATGCATCAAGTCTTGCCCGATCATATGGCGCTCTTCAACTGGCAAGGACTTGAGCCAGTCGCGCACGGGTTCGCCGCCATTGCCGTTCGCATAGAACAGCAGGGTAATTTGCCGCAAGCCGGAAGCATCCATGACGCACCTCTACGTTGTACTATATAAGGTACACGTTCGCAAGAAGAATTTGCGCCGCAGTTGAAAAAATCGGGCGCGCATGGATGGTTGTAGCCGATGGCGGGCCGCAAGGTGGCCCGCCAGATCAAACACTGTTCAGATAGTCAGTTGGCAGCGTCAGGCGCCCAGCCACGGCAACCCCGCCTTGCACCAGCCGCCGATCTGCTTGCGGTGGCCGTCGGCGTCCTTGTCGCCCTCGAAGCCTTCGAGGATGTCGAAGCAGTGCAGGTAGCCGTGCTCGGTCGCCAGCTTGGCGGCGTGGCGCGAACGCACGCCGGAGCGGCACAGGAACAGCAGCACCTCGTCCTTGCCGGCCTGGGCGGCCAGCTGCGCGAGGAAATCGGGATTCGGCACGCCACCGGGATAGGTGGCCCACTGCACCGCACCATGCTGGGTATCGGCGATGTCGACCCGGCCCACCCAGTCGCGCTCGGCATTCGTGCGCACATCGATGAGCTTGACGGCGGGATCGCCCTGCAGCAGGTCATACGCTTCCTGCGGCGTGACGGCGCCGGCATACGGCGTACCTTCATTGGCCCGGCTGCGGGCGGTGGTCAGGATGTCGGCGGCGGTGGTCATGGCGTCCTCGATGAAAGTGGGCAGGTGTGGACGATTATAGTGCGCCGTCCGCGCCTCGCAAACGGAAAACCATGGTGCATCGCGTATGCACCACAACGAGGCATTTTTCAAGAATCGGCACAAAATGCACGATAATGGTGCGTTATTCGTTTTTTGCACTTGCTTAGTGCATTCTTGATTTGACGCAAACGCAGCAGGAAAATCGCGGGCAGGAAAACTTTCACTGGCAAGGCCGGGTTTTGACCTGGGCCGCCACATCCCATCAGAAGCTGGCATGGAATCTGCTATGATCCTTATGAGTTTTGGTGGCACGCAATGTTTGCTTCGCTTCATCAGCCCAGACGCACTAAGGTCGGCTCACCCCACATTCATTTAGGAGATACGCATGGCAATGACAGCCGCAGAAGTCTTGAAGATGGTAGAAGAAAACGAAGTCAAATTCGTTGATTTCCGCTTTGCTGATACCCGTGGTAAAGAGCAGCACGTGACGGTTCCCGTGTCGCACTTCGACATGGACAAATTCGAGTCGGGCCACGCCTTTGACGGTTCTTCGATCGCTGGCTGGAAAGGCATTGAAGCGTCCGACATGATCTTGCTGCCGGATCCAAACACGGCCAATATCGACCCGTTCATGGAAGAAACGACCCTGTTCATGCAGTGCGACGTGATCGAACCGTCGGACGGCAAGGGCTACGACCGCGACCCGCGCTCGATCGCGAAACGCGCCGAAGCCTATCTGAAATCGTCGGGCATGGGCGACACCGCCTACTTCGGCCCTGAGCCAGAATTCTTCATCTTCGACAGCGTGCGCTGGAAGATCGACATGTCGGGCTGCTTCGTCAAGATCGGTTCGGACGAAGGTTCGTGGTCGACCGGCAAGGACATCGAAGGCGGCAACAGCGGCCACCGTCCTACCGTCAAGGGCGGCTACTTCCCCGTGCCACCAGTGGACAGCTTCCAGGACATGCGTTCGGAAATGTGCCTGATTCTCGAGTCCTTGGGCATCCCGGTTGAGGTACATCATCACGAAGTGGCCGGCGCCGGCCAGAATGAAATCGGCACCAAGTTCTCGACCCTGGTCGAGCGCGCCGACTGGACGCAAAACCTGAAATACGTGGTGTGGAACGTGGCGCACAGCTATGGCAAGACCGCCACCTTCATGCCGAAACCTATCGTTGGCGACAATGGTTCGGGCATGCACGTGCATCAATCCGTATGGAAAGATGGCAAGAACCTGTTCGCTGGCGACGGCTATGCCGGCCTGTCCGATTTCGCCCTGTACTACATCGGCGGCATCATCAAGCACGCCAAGGCACTGAACGCGATCACTAACCCGGGCACCAACTCGTACAAGCGTCTGGTACCAGGCTACGAAGCCCCAGTGAAACTGGCGTACTCGGCGAAAAACCGTTCCGCCTCGATCCGTATCCCGCACGTGGCCAATCCAAAAGGCCGCCGCGTCGAAGCGCGCTTCCCGGATCCACTGGCGAACCCGTACCTGTGCTTCGCCGCACTGCTGATGGCTGGCCTGGACGGCGTTGCCAACAAGATCCATCCGGGCGAAGCCGCCTCGAAAGATCTGTACCATCTGCCGCCAGAAGAAGACGCACTGATCCCGACCGTATGCGCTTCGCTGGAAGAAGCTCTGGATGCACTGGACAAGGACCGCGAGTTCCTGACCCGTGGCGGCGTGTTCAGCGATTCGATGATCGACGCTTACCTGGAACTGAAAATGCAGGACGTACAGCGCATGCGCATGACCACGCATCCTGCCGAGTTCGACATGTACTACTCGCTGTAATGGCGCCACGCCGGCAATGTGCCGGTAGTGAATAAAAAACGCGGGTGAGGCGATGGTCTCGCCCGCGTTTTTTTATGCAGTACCAATGCGGCGCCAGTACGGTGTTGTATAGTCGGCCAAGGATTGATACGGCACGAGCCGACAGGAGTGAAGATTGACCAAGCATTACAGAATGGCGCTGATGGCAGGATTGCTGGGCGCGGCGGCACAGGCGCACGGGCAGCTGTATGTCTGCGCCGATGCGCAAGGACACAAGACGTACACGGACAAGCGGGCTGGCGCGCATTGCCAGCTGCTCGATTTGCCGGGCGCCATGACGGAACCGCCACGCAGGACGGCGCCGCTGGCCGGCGCGCCGGCCCGGCCCGCCACGCAGGCGGCGGCCACGGCGGCGCCTGCCGCTGGCGCGTTTCCCAAGGTCGATGGCGCCGAGCAGCGCGCGCGCGACCTGGACCGGCGCCAGATCCTGCAGGACGAATTGCGCAGCGAAGAGCAGAAACTGGCGGCGCAGCGGCTGGAATTCAATGGCGGCCAGCCCGAGCGCCAGGGCAATGAGCGTAACTATGCGAAATACCAGGAAAGAGTGGCGCAGTTGAAGGACAACATTGGCCGGACACAGCAGAACGTCGAGGCCCTGAAACGCGAGATCGCGAATATTCGGTAAAGCACATGACACTAGACAACCACTCCAGCCGTCCCGCCCACCTGGCCGGCCTTGATTTGCTGGCCTCGGCCGTGATCCTGCTCGATGGCGATGGCCGCATCAGCTATGCCAACGCGGCGGCGGAAAACTTGCTGGAAAGCTCATTGAAGGCCTTGTCGCGGCAAAAGCTGACGGCGCTGTTCTTGAATCCCGAGGAGCTGGCCGGCATTTGCGCGCAGGCGCTCGAACATAAATTTTCCGACTTGCGCCAGGATCTGAGCCTGGAGCGCCTGGGGCGCGAACCGCTGCGCGTGCACAGCATCGTCAGCGCGCTCGACGCGCCGCGCGATGGCGTGCTGATCGAACTGCGCGAAAACGTGCAGCAATTAAAACTCGACCGTGAGGAGCGCATCCTCGACCAGAGCCAGGTCAACAAGGAGCTGATCCGCAACCTGGCGCATGAAATCAAGAACCCGCTGGGCGGCATCCGCGGCGCGGCCCAGCTGCTGGAGCTGGAATTGCCGGCCCTGCACCTGAGCGAGCTGCGCGAATACACGCAAGTCATCATCAAGGAAGCGGACCGCCTGCAAACCCTGGTCGACCGCCTGCTGGCGCCGCACCGCCGCCCGCATATCGTGGGCGACGTGAATATCCACGAAGTGTGCGAGCGCGTGCGCAGCCTGATCCTGGCCGAGTTTCCCAGCGGTCTGACCATTTCGCGCGACTACGACGCGTCGATTCCCGAGTTTCGCGGCGACAAGGAGCAATTGATACAGACCGTGCTCAACATCGCGCACAACGCGGCGCAAGCCCTGGCCGAGCGCATCGAAGCAGGCGATGCGGAGCTGATTTTCAAGACGCGCGTGGCGCGCCAGGTGACCCTGGCCAAGGTCCGTTACGGCCTGGCATTAGACTTGCATATCATTGACAATGGACCGGGCATCGCACCCCAGATCCGCGACCGGATTTTCTACCCGCTGGTGTCGGGCAGGGAAGGCGGCAGTGGGTTGGGACTGACCTTGGCGCAAACCTTCGTGCAACAGCACCTGGGCGTGATCGAGTGCGAAAGCCGGCCTGGATACACCGATTTCAGGATCGTTCTACCCTTGCCATAAGCGAGGCGGTATCCCACCCATGAAATCCATTGCGGGACGCACACACTAATGAAGCCAATCTGGATAGTTGACGACGACGAATCAATCCGCTGGGTGCTGGAAAAAGCCCTGGCGCGGGAAAATCTCGCCACCAAGAGTTTTGCCAATGCGCGCGACGCCATCGCCGCGCTGGAATTTGACACGCCGCAAGTGCTCGTGTCCGATATCCGCATGCCGGGCGCGTCCGGCCTGGAATTGCTGCAGACGGTCAAGTCGCGCTTTCCCGGCTTGCCAGTCATCATCATCACGGCCTTTTCCGACCTCGATTCGGCCGTCGCGGCCTTCCAGGGCGGCGCCTTCGAATACCTGGCCAAGCCGTTTGACATCGACAAGGCTGTCGAGCTGATCCGCCGCGCGCTGGAAGAGAGCCTGCGCGAGACGAGCGTCGAGTCGGGCCCGTCGGAAACGCCGGAAATCCTCGGCCAGGCGCCGGCCATGCAGGAAGTGTTTCGTGCGATCGGCCGTTTGTCGCAATCGAATGTCACCGTGCTCATCACGGGCGAATCCGGTTCCGGCAAGGAACTCGTGGCGCGCGCGCTGCACAAGCACAGCCCGCGCGCGGCGCAGCCGTTCATTGCCCTGAACACGGCGGCCATCCCCAAGGATTTGCTGGAATCGGAACTATTCGGCCATGAACGCGGGGCGTTTACGGGCGCGCAGACGACGCGCCGCGGCCGCTTCGAGCAAGCCGAGAACGGCACCCTGTTCCTCGATGAAATCGGCGACATGCCGTTCGACCTGCAGACGCGCTTGCTGCGCGTATTGTCCGACGGCCATTTCTATCGCGTCGGCGGCCACCAGCCCATGAAGGCGAACGTGCGCGTCATTACAGCCACGCACCAGAACCTTGAGCAGCGCGTGCGCGACGGCCTGTTCCGCGAAGACTTGTATCACCGCCTGAACGTGATCCGGCTGCGCCTGCCCAGTTTGCGGGAGCGGCGCGAGGATATCCCCATTCTGGTGCGCCACTTCCTGGTGCAAAGTGCGCGTCAGCTGGGCGTGGAAGCCAAGCGCATGAGCGAACCGACGATGCAGTTCTTGAGCAGCCTCGACTTGCCCGGCAATGTGCGTCAGCTGGAAAACCTGTGCAACTGGATCACCGTGATGGCGCCAGGCCAGACGGTGGAAATCAAGGACTTGCCGCTGGAACTGACACAGGGGCAGGGCGATGGCGCCGCCACGGTGGCGGCGAGCGACACTGCGCCGGCGGTCGTAGCCCATGCGCACGGCGGCCAGGTCTTCGAGGCGGCAGCGCCCGCCAACGGCGCGCCGCCGGGCTGGATTGGTTTACTGGAATTGCAGGCGGCCGGCATGCTGGGCGCGGGGCAGCAGGAAGTCATGGCCGTGCTGGGGCGGCAATTCGAGTCGGCCCTGATCAAGACGGCGCTCAAGCATACGCACGGACGCAAGAACGACGCCGCCGTGCGCCTGGGCATCGGCCGCAACACCATCACCCGCAAGATCTCCGAACTGGGCATCGACGGCGCCAAGGACGACTGATTGCCGTCCGGACGGGGCTTGCCCCCGTCCGCTTCCCCTCCTGGCGTTCCTCGCACGCCACAACACCCACAACAAGTGCAGTCGATAAGGTAAGCTGGCGCCTGCCGGACTGTTTCGTCCGGTGTTAACTTGAACTGTGGAATAGCATGCTCATAAACTGCGTGGCCTACCAGGATGGCAAAAAACTGGCCGACTTGCCGATCGACGACATCAGCGATTACGTCGAGCGCCCCGATTGTTTCGTTTGGGTGGCCTTGCTCGACGCCACGCCGGACGAGCTGAAACAGATGCAGCACGAGTTTTGCCTGCACGAACTGGCGGTGGAAGACGCGCAGCGGGGCCACCAGCGTCCGAAGATCGAGGAGTATGGCGATTCCCTGTTTGCCGTTGTGAAAACCGTGGAAATGGTCGAGAACGAACTGGTGCTGGGCGAAGTCGACATTTTTGTCGGCGCCAATTACGTGCTCTCGTCGCGCAGCAACAGCTCGCAAGGTTTCCTTGGTGTCCGCGCGCGCGCCGAGCGCGAACCGCACTTGCTGCGCCAGGGCTCAGCTTTCGTGCTGTATGCGCTGATGGACGCCGTCGTCGACCGATACTTTCCCGTGCTCGACGCGCTGGAATCGGAGCTGGAACTGATCGAGGACCGCATCTTCGACCGTGGCACCGAGCGCGACAATATTGAACGGTTGTATCAATTGAAACGCAAGGTCATGGTCTTGCGCCATGTGGTGGCGCCCCTGATGGAAGCGGTGGGCAAGCTGCACGGCGGCCGCGTGCCGCCGCTGTGCCACGATACCCAGGAGTATTTCCGCGATGTGCACGACCATCTGGCGCGCATCAACGGCACGCTCGACACCATCCGCGACACGATCAGCACGGCGATCCAGGTGAATCTGTCGATGGTGGCCATCGACGAGAGCGAAGTGAACAAGCAGTTGGCGGCCTGGGCCGCTATTTTTGCCGTGTTCACGGCGTTTGCCGGCATCTGGGGCATGAATTTCAAATTCATGCCGGAGCTGGACTGGCATTACGGCTATCCGGCCGCCGTGGCAGTGATGAGCTGTGTCTGCGGTTATATGTATTACTTGTTCAAGCGTTCCGGCTGGCTGTAAAAAATTCCTGTGTATCTGTATTATTAAGCAATAGCCAGGGGTACAATCGCGGCAGGTCCGCTGGGGCGGGCCATGGCTGAGAGTCGCCGCGCCGGCAGGTGTGCCTGCGCTTGCGGTGCCGTGCAGGAGCATTCATGAGTATTCCGTTGTTTGATGTGAATTCGCAAGAACCCCTGTTCGATGCCGAGCAGCGGCGCACCCTGGCGGAAGCGGCCCTGCGCTCGATCACCGCCTCGACGGCGCACGCCCGTGGCGACGACTTCCTGCGCATTCTCGTCAAAGACCTGGCCGAAGCGCTCGACGTGCACTATGTGATCGCCGGGCGCCTGGTGCGCCTGGACGATGGCAGCGAAGGCATCCGCACCCTGGCCCTGTGGGGCGGCGATGGCTACCAGCCGAATATCGAATACAGCCTGCAGCACACGCCTTGCCAAGACGTCACCTGCCAGAGCATGTGTTTTCACGGCAGCGACATCCAGCGTCGCTTTCCATTCGATAGCCTCCTGGTCGACATGCGGGCCGAAAGCTATGTCGGCATGCCGCTGATCGATACCGATGGCAAGACCCTGGGCATCCTGTCGGCCATCGACACGCGGCCCATCGATGAAAACAAGCGTTTGCTGGCCTTGCTGCTGCTGTCGATCTTCTCGGCGCGCGGCGCGGCCGAGCTGCAGCACCAGGAACGCACCCGGCAGCTGGAAGAAATCGTGCGCCAGCGCAGCGAATCGCTGCTGGCGGCGCAGGCCAACCTGATCGAGCAGGAGCAGATGGCGGCCCTCGGTTCGCTGGTGGCCGGGGTCTCGCATGAAGTCAACACCCCCATCGGCGTGGCGCTGACGGCGGCCTCGAGCATGGGCAGCTATGCCGACCAACTGGTGCAACTGCTGGGCGGCGCCAAGGTCAGCCGCGCCGAACTGATCGACATTGCCGAGTCGCTGAAAGGCGCGGCGGCCTTGATTGAACGCAACCTGGCGCGCGCTGCCGACCTGATCGGTAATTTCAAGCAGCTGGCCGTGGACCAGGTCAGCGAATACGTGGCCGATCTGGCCCTGCACGACTACGTGCACGGCCTGGTGTCGGCGCACAGCCCGGAACTGCGCAAGGCGGCGCTGGGCGTGGAACTCGATATCGCGCCCGATTGCCAGGTGCGCCTGGCGGCCGGCAAGCTGTCGCAAATCCTCTCGAACCTGCTGATGAACAGCGCCCGCCACGGCTATCCGCAGGGCGGGCCGGGGCGTATCACGATACGCGCGCGCATCGAGGCGGACGGCGATGAGGCGGCTACGCGCTGGCTGTTGCTGGAATTTTCCGACGACGGCATCGGCCTGGCGCCGGCCGTGCGCGAACACATGTTTGAACCGTTTTTCACCACCAAGCGGGGCCAGGGCGGCTCCGGCCTGGGCATGCACATCGTCTACACGATCGTGCAGCAACTGGGCGGCCAGGTGTGCGCCATCGACAGCACACCCGGCTGCCATATACAGATCAGGCTACCGCTGGCAGCCTGATCTGCTGTACGGACCTCAGGCGGCGGCCATCGACAGCGCTACCGCCTCTGCCACTTTGATGCCATCGACGGCCGCCGACAGGATGCCGCCCGCATAGCCGGCGCCTTCGCCAGCGGGGAACAGGCCGCGCGTGTTCAGGCTTTGCAGGTTGTCGTCGCGGCGCTTGATGCGGATCGGCGACGAGGTACGCGTTTCCACGCCCGTCAGCACGGCGTCGGCCTTGTAGTAGCCCTTGATCTGCTTGTTGAACGCCGGAAACGCTTCACGCAGCGCCGTGATCGCGTATTCGGGCAAGGACGGCGCCAGGTCCGTCAAGTGCACGGCCGGCTTGTACGACGGCACCACGCTGCCAAATTCCGTCGAGGCGCGGCCAGCGACGAAGTCGCCAACCAATTGCCCCGGGGCATCGTAGTTGCCGCCGCCCAGGGCAAACGCGCGCTCTTCCAGTTCGCGCTGCAGGGCGATGCCGGCCAGCGGGTCGCCCGGGTAGTCGGCCGGCGTGATGCCGACGACGATGGCGCTGTTGGCGTTGCGCTCGTTGCGCGAATATTGGCTCATGCCATTCGTCACCAGGCGGCCCGGCTCCGAGGCGGCAGCCACCACCGTGCCGCCCGGGCACATGCAGAAGCTGTAGACGGAACGGCCATTGCTGGCGTGGTGCACCAGCTTGTAGTCGGCCGCGCCCAGGATCGGGTGGCCGGCGCTGGGGCCGAAGCGGCAGCTGTCGATCAGCGATTGCGGGTGTTCCACGCGGAAGCCGATCGAGAACGGTTTCGCTTCGATGTACACGCCGCGCTTGTGCAGCATCTCGAAGGTGTCGCGCGCGCTGTGGCCGATGGCCAGCACGACGTGGTTGCTGGCGATGGTTTCGCCATTGTCCAGCACCACGCCACGCACCTGGCCGCCATCGGCGCCCGGCACGATGTCGAGATCGACTACTTTGCTGCTGAAGCGGTATTCGCCGCCCAGTTGCTCGATGTTCGCGCGCATTTCTTCCACCATCTTGACCAGGCGGAAGGTGCCGATGTGCGGCTTGCTCACATACATGATTTCTTCAGGCGCGCCCGCCTTGACGAATTCCGTCAGCACCTTGCGGCCGTAATGCTTGGGATCCTTGATCTGGCTGTACAACTTGCCGTCCGAGAAGGTGCCGGCGCCGCCTTCGCCGAACTGCACGTTCGATTCCGGATTCAGTTCGCGCTTGCGCCAGAAGCCGAAGGTGTCGACCGTGCGTTCGCGCACCTGCTTGCCCCGTTCCAGGATGAGGGGACGCAAGCCCATCTGCGCCAGGATCAGCGCCACGAACAGGCCGCAGGGGCCCGTGCCGATGACGATGGGACGCGGTTCAGTGCTGTGGCCGGCCAGCTGTTCGCCGCCGGCGACGAATTTGTAGTCGGTATCGGGCGCGGGCATCAGGTGCACATCGTGCTGCAGGCGCGCCAGCACGGCTGCTTCATTTTTGACGTCCACATGCAGCGAGTAAATCAACACCACGGCGCTGCGCTTGCGCGCGTCATAGCTGCGTTTGAAGACGGTAAAGCCGAGCAAATCGGCGGCGGCTATGCCCAGGCGCGCCAGGATGGCGGCAGGCAGGGCCGCTTCGTCGTGTTCGAGGGGGAGTTTTACTTCGTTGAGTCGCAACATGGTGTCTATCCGAAAAGTGCAGGGCTCCGTATCTAGCGGAGAGTGGGCAGCCGCGTGGCGCGGCGCAAGGCGGCATTTTACTCCTTCTGGCACGCAATGCATGGCTGCCCGGGCGGATGTCGGGCCATTTTCCTGCCCCATGGAAGTTGCCGGCGGCCGGGTTCAGCGCAAGAGGCGGCGCTTCCCCTGACGTCATGGTGGCATCGGCTACATGAGGCGATGGCATGACAGCAAACTTCCGCAATGCACCATTTGGGTGCGCCAGCCTGTCGTTGAACAGCCTCGGCTGGCATTTGCAATGCGGTAGGCAAACTCTGCCTGAAAAGTTGATGGCGAGGTGTTTTACCTGTCTTTGAGCACAGTTCATTTTGTGTGCTGGGGAGCTGTTTTTGCACGCTCAAATTACATACGTCCGGGCATTGGTTGACCAGAGGGTTTTTTAGCGGTCAAATAAATTGATTATCAATATGTATAGGCAAATTCTGAATTTTCTTGCCAAGTTGAATGGACAAGAAGTGCAGCAGCGATACGGGGAGAGGGGATTTTTCGCAGCCTCGGGAAGGCTGCCATCGTGGCATGGCATGGCATGGCAGCGTGCTGCTGGCGCTGCCACATTCGCGCTTCGCGCGCGTGAAGGATGCTGCGCACCGGCACCGGCCATCCAAACCTGCTTTTTATTTTAAATTATTACGTTCAATAACTGCGGAATTATTTAATGCGATTCTCCTCGAATGGCGAGGCTATTGCATTTCCGAGTTAATTGCTTTTGATTATGCAGATATGATTTTTTGATGGCGCTGATTTTTATTTATCAGAGGCGGAAATGCAGGGCGCACTTCTATTTGTTGTTTATTTAAATATCGAATATAAAAATTCTACAGCGGGATTCCGATAACTACTGGTGCATCTAATAACTTATATTCAAATGTGAATATTCTCTTTGGGGATATTCATACAATGTAATTGAAAACTTAAGATTTGAATAGTTCAATTCCATTGTGTGTTGTCAATCTGCAACAGGCCTGCCGCCATCCCACAGGCTTCGCGTGCTTGAAAGGCAGGGTTCCAAGGGCTGCAGGTGCGCCACGGCAGGCATTTCAGCTTGTGGCCATGCACGCGAGGCGCGCGCAACGTCATGTGTTTTTAAACAATAATTTTTCGCATATTAATATGCGTTTTTTGCAGCGCATCAAAATGGTGCATTGCCGCACAATCTTGGACGCATTTGCCATTTTTCCCGCTCCGTTCATTTTGTTGTATCTTTGCATCATATTTTTCTCCTATGTTGACAGTGAACAATCGCCTATGGTTTTATGTATCGCTTAGGCAAGTAGGTTTTTCCTGTTTTGTCTGAAGCCTGTCCTATCAGTGGCGGGGGAGTGTCAAGTCATCAAAAACTAAAACCGGAAATAAAAACGTATTAAACATGATTTAGTGCTTAAATTTACCAAGCAACTCTACCAGAGACGCTTAATCTAATAATTAGGAAACCACATGTTGAGAAAAACTGTTTTAGTACGTGCCCTGGCGCTGGCCTTCAGTGCCGGCGCCATGTCCACGATGGTCGTAGCGCCTGTCATGGCACAGTCGAATGCATCCGGTACGATTTACGGTACGGTTGATGCGCCTGCTGGTACCAGCGTAGCGCTGCACAACCTGGATACGGGTTTGAAGCGTACGGCTAGCGTTGAATCGAATGGCCGCTACACGGCTACCGCATTGCCTATCGGTCACTACAAGATCGACTTGGTACGTGACGGTAAGGTTGTCGAATCGAAAGAAGTCGACATCGTGATCGGCCAAGGTGTGGACGCCTCGTTCAATTCCAAAGTTCAAGCCGTGCAAGTGACCGGCCGTCGCAGCCGGATTGACGTCTCGAATACGAATAACGGTGCGGTGTTTACCGCCAAGGAACTGGCCGCCCTGCCAATCGCTCAAAACGTCGGCGCCATCATTCAACTGGCTCCAAATACGACCCGTGCCGATTCCCGCTATGCGGGCGGCGCCAGCTTCGGTGGTGGTGGTGCGTCTGAAAATGCTTACTACATCAACGGCATGGTGGTAACCAATGCGTTGACGCAGCTCGGTTCATCGGAACTGCCATTTGGCGCGATTGCGCAAGCGCAAGTGCTGACTGGCGGCTATGGCGCTGAATTCGGCCGTTCGGTTGGTGGTGTGGTCAATATCACCACCAAGAGCGGCACGAATAACTGGGAAGTTGGCGGTCAGATGAGCATCACGCCAAATGGCGCACGTGCCAAGGCGCGCAATGGCTACTATCCAATCACGGGCGATGCGGTCAATGCTGGAACCGACGGCAAGATTTTGTTCAACCGTGAATACAACAAAACCGACAGCAAGCAGTTTTCTGGCTATGTCGGCGGTCCGATCATCAAGGACAAGCTGTTCATGTTCATTGCTGCGGAAACAACGCGCACTGACCGTGACTACATCAACCTGGCGTCGTCCAATACCGCTGCGCCTACCACTGGCTGGGGCGAATCGAAGGCCAAGGTTGACCGCTATCTGGGCAAATTTGACTGGAACATCAGCGACAACCATCGTCTGGAATTGACGTTGATCGGTGATACGCCAAAAACCGACGTGCAATTGTCCGGTTTCGACTACAAGAATAATTCGCGTAACGGCGTCGTCGCGTCCAGAGAGCACTATTCGAACATTGCCGCGATTGACGGCGGTAATGGCGGCGAAGCGCAAGTGCTGAAGTACACGGGTAATATTACCGATGACTTCACCGTTTCCGCATTGTATGGCATCAATACCTCCAAGCACTCGAACACCTACGACGGCTACGACATCAATACCAAGCTGTTCCAGGTTCAAGCCCCGTTGGCTGCCCGCGCTGATGGCGTGACGTATAACTCGAAGCAGCCACTGATCAACTTCATCGGGCCACCAGGCGCGAAAGACAAAACCAAGTCCTTGCGTCTGGATCTGGAATACAAACTGGGCAGCCACACCTTGCGTGCCGGCCTGGATCAAAACAAGCTTGAGTCGATCAATGCGGGTGAGTTCCGTGCCGGTGGCGGTCTGTATATCTACCGTTTTACCAAGACGCCAAATACGCCGATCAACCTGGGTGACCAGAAAAAAGCGGTGTCCAGCGGCGGCGGCCTCGGTACGAAGGGCTACTATGGTAGCGAGCACATTCTGAACACTGTGACGAATGCGTATTCGGATCAGGATGCCCAATACATCGAAGATCTGTGGCAAGTTAACAAAGATGTATTGGTGACGATCGGTTTGCGTAACGAAGGCTTCACCAACAAGAACGGCGAAAACGTCAAGTTCATGGAAATGAAGAACCAGATCGCTCCGCGTCTGTCCGCTTCGTGGGACGTGAACGGCGATGCCACCTTGAAAGTATTCGGTAGCGCAGGCCGTTATCACCTGCAAATCCCGACCCACCTCGCCGTGCGTGGCGCCAGCCGTTCGCTCAATACCACCCAGTACTTCACGTACACGGATGTTGATGCCAACGGTGCGCCTATTGGCCGTGTCAATCTGACCGATCCATACTCGTCGAACAATGAGTACTTCCAGCCTAAAGATGCGAAAACGCTGTCGGCAACCAACCTGCGCCCTACTTACCAGGACGAGTTGACCATCGGCTTTGAAAAGGCGTTTTCGCCTTCGCTGAACTTCGGTGCCAAGGCAACCTACCGTACTCTGGGCGCCACCATCGACGATTTCTGCGATGGCCGTCCGGTTGCAGCATGGGCTGCGCGTAACAAGATTGATACCTCGAACTACGGTGGTTTCGGTTGCGCCAACTTCAACCCAGGCGAAGCGAATACCTTCCTGGTGGACTTTGCTGGCAATGGCAAATACACCAAGGTTAACCTGAGCAAGGAAGATCTGGGCTTCGACAAGGCCAAGCGTACCTACGCTGCAGTTGACCTGTTTGCTGAACATCCATTCCGCAATGGCTGGTATGGCAAGGTTAACTACACGTGGTCGCGCAGCAAAGGTAATACCGAAGGTCAGACGCTGTCCGATCTGGCACAAACCGACGTGGCAGCGACGCAGACCTGGGACTTCCCTGAGCTGATGGTTGGCGCGTATGGCTTGCTGCCAAATGATCGCACGCACCAGATCAAGGCTTACGGCTTCTACGAGCTGACGCCACAATGGAGCGTGGGTGGTAACTTCCTGGCGGCGACCGGTCGTCCGAAGAACTGCCTGGGTAACAACGAAGAAGTCGATGGCGATTTCGGTTATCAATCGGCTTACCACATGTGCAATGGCGTGCCATCGCCACGCGGTGCCTTGGGTAAATTGCCAGCAGATATCCGTCTGGATGCGAACGTTGCATTCAAGCCTGCACAAGTCAAAGGCCTGGTCTTCAAAGTTGACGTGTTTAACGTGTTCAATCGTCAGGCTGTGCAAACCATTGACGAAACGTACAACAGCGGCACCAACGTGTCGCCTACCTACAACCGTGCCATCAGCTACACGGCACCACGTAGCATGCGTCTGACTGCTGAATACAACCACAAGTTCTGATAGTTCGTGGTTGAAGCCGCACCGTTTTCCGGTGCGGCTGGCAGGAAAGATAAAAAACCCTGCAAGCGTCATGCTTGCAGGGTTTTTTCATGTCTGAACGTTGATATTTGTCGTTTTAACTGGCGAGCGCGGAAAAGTGCCGCGCAGGGAGGGGATCGGATCCCGTTCTTACATCCCGCCCCACAATGCCGCCAAGGTGGCCAGCGCCGTCAGGCCCGCCGTTTCCGTGCGCAGGATGCGCGGGCCCATGCTCAAGCCGATGGCGCCGGCGGCCAGGGCCGCCTTTTCTTCCGCTTCCGAAAAGCCGCCTTCCGGGCCCACCATCACGGTGATGGCCTGCGGCGGCTGGTGGCGGGCCCAGTCGGCCAGCGACTGCTCCGCGCGCGGCGTCAGGATGATGCGTTTGTGTAAGTCTTGCTGGCGGCTCCAGCTATTAAAATCTTGCAATGGCGCCAGCTGCGCCAGGCGGTTGCGTCCGCTTTGTTCCGAAGCGGAAACGATAATGCCTTGCCAATGCGCGAGTTTTTTCTCGGCCCGCTCGGCGGACAAGCGCACGACGCAGCGCTGCGCCGACAGCGGCACGATGCCCGCCGCGCCCAGTTCGATGGCTTTTTCGATGATCCAGTCCATTTTGGACGCTTCCGGCAGCGCCTGCGCCAGGGTCACGGCGTAGGGCAGCTCCGCTTCGCGCGCCACGTGCGTCTGGATGTCAGCCGTCACGCTGCGCTTGGCAACCGCCACCAGGCTCGCCTGCACTTCGCCGCCTTCGCCATTGAACAGGGTGATGACGTCGCCCGGCGCCAGGCGCACGACCTGGATATGGTGGGCGACAGCCTCCGGCAGGGCGATGGTGGTGCCGGCAACGAGCGGCTGGGGGCAGAAAAAACGCGGCATGCAAATCCTCAACGGGGGTATATGTGGGGTGGAAAGACGTCAAAGTATAGCCATTTGGCTGGCCAGTACGCCGCAATTCTAATTTGCAGCCCCCTAGTCTGGTAAAATAGTTGACTACATAAAGCAGCCGGCCTGGGTTCTTTCTTGTCCGTGCTGTTGCAAACGAATCCCAAACTCGCGACTGACCCACACCATCATGACAACTACGCTCCCGACTACCAAAATGGCCAATGCGATCCGCGCACTGGCAATGGACGCTGTACAAAAGGCCAACTCCGGCCATCCAGGCATGCCGATGGGCATGGCCGAGATCGCGGTTGCCCTGTGGAGTGGTCACTACCGCCACAATCCCGCGAATCCAAAATGGCAGAACCGCGACCGTTTCCTGTTGTCGAACGGCCACGGCTCGATGCTGCACTACGCGCTGCTGCACCTGACCGGTTACGAGCTGTCGATGGAAGACATCAAGGCCTTCCGCCAGATGCATTCGAAAACCCCGGGCCACCCGGAAGTCGATATCACGCCAGGCATTGAAACGACTACCGGCCCGCTGGGCCAGGGCATCGCCAACGCCGTCGGCATGGCCCTGTCGGAGCAATTGCTGGCTGCCGAATTCAACAAGCCAGGTCACGACATCGTCAACCACTACACCTACGCTTTCGTCGGCGATGGTTGCCTGATGGAAGGTATTTCGCACGAAGTATGCGCGCTGGCCGGCACCCTGGGCCTGAACAAACTGATCGCCCTGTACGACGACAATGGCATCTCCATCGACGGCAAAGTCGAAGGCTGGTTCACGGACGACACCCCGGCCCGCTTTGAAGCCTATGGCTGGAACGTCATCCGCGCCGTCGACGGCCACGATGTTGCCGCCGTGGCTGCCGCCATCGCCGCCGCCAAGACCGCATCGAAGCCAACCCTGATCTGCTGCAAGACCATCATCGGCAAGGGTTCGCCGAACCTGCAAGGCGGCGACAAGGTCCACGGCGCTGCGCTGGGCGACAAGGAAATCGCCGCCGTGCGCGAATACATCGGCTGGGATGCCGCGCCATTCGAGATGCCGGCCGACGTGTACGCCGCCTGGGATGCGAAAGAGCAGGGCGCCCTGCTGGAAGCGGACTGGAACGAGCGCTTTGCCGCCTACGGCAAGGAATTCCCGCAGCAAGCCGCTGAATTGTCGCGCCGCATGCAGGGCGACTTGCCGCAGGCATTCGAAGCGGCCCTGAGCGCCGCCATCGCTTCCTGCGTCGAAAAGAAAGAAAACATCGCCACCCGCAAGGCCAGCCAGAACGCCATCCAGGCACTGGCCTCGTCCCTGCCGGAATTTTTGGGCGGCTCGGCCGACCTGACCGGTTCGAACCTGACCAACTGGAAAGAGTGCGTGGCCGTGCGTTCGGGCCAGCCTGGCAACCACATTAACTACGGCGTGCGCGAATTCGGCATGAGCGCCATCATGAACGGCATCACCCTGCACGGCGGCTACATCCCGTTCGGCGCCACGTTCCTGACGTTCTCCGACTACAGCCGCAATGCCCTGCGCATGGCCGCCCTGATGAAGCTGCGTTCGATCTTCGTGTTCACCCACGACTCGATCGGTCTGGGCGAAGACGGTCCGACGCACCAATCGGTCGAGCACGTCTCGTCGATGCGTTTGATCCCGAACCTGGACAACTGGCGTCCATGCGACACCGTCGAGTCGGCCGCTGCCTGGGGCGCCGCCGTGCGCCGCAAGGATGGCCCGTCGACCCTGATCTTCTCGCGTCAGAACCTGCCATATCAAGAACGTAGCGCCGAACAGATCGAGAACATCTACCGCGGCGGCTATGTGCTGAACGACGTGGCGGACGCCAAGGCGATCCTGATCGCCACCGGTTCCGAAGTGGAACTGGCCGTCGCCGCCGCCAGCGCGCTGGCTGCCGAAGGCATCGCCGTGCGCGTGGTGTCGATGCCGTCGACCGACGTGTATGACCGTCAGGACGCCGCCTACAAGGCCAGCGTGCTGACGAAAGGCGTGCCGCGCGTGGCCATCGAAGCAGGCGTGACCAGCTTCTGGTACAAATACGTGGGCCTGGAAGGCGCCGTGGTCGGTATCGACACGTTTGGCGAATCGGCTCCGGCTGGCGTGCTGTTCAAGCACTTCGGCTTCACGGTCGAGAACGTCGTCGCCAAGGTCAAGGCCGTTATCGCTGGCTAATATTGATTTTTAACGGCCCTGGCGATGTGCTCGCCGGGGCCGTGCATGTACCTTCTTTTTTAATCAGGAGCAGAGTATGACGATCAAAGTTGCAATCAATGGCTACGGCCGCATCGGCCGTAATGTATTGCGCGCTTTCTACGAAGGCGGCAAGAAACAGGATATCCAGATCGTTGCCATCAACGACCTGGGCGATGCCAAATCGAACGCCCACCTGACCCGCTACGACACCGCGCACGGCAAGTTCCCAGGCACGGTCACCGTCGAAGGCGACAACATGATCGTCAATGGCGATCCGATCCGTGTATTCGCACAGCGCAATCCGGCTGAAATCCCATGGGGCGAGCTGGGCGTGGACGTCGTGCTGGAATGCACGGGCTTCTTCACCACCAAAGAGAAAGCTTCGGCTCACTTGAAGGGCGGCGCGAAAAAAGTCATCATTTCGGCACCAGGCGGCAAGGACGTCGACGCGACCGTCGTGTTCGGCGTCAACCACTCCGTGCTGAAATCGACCGACACCGTCATTTCGAACGCGTCGTGCACCACCAACTGCCTGGCACCGCTGGTCAAGCCACTCAACGACGCCATCGGCATCGAAACGGGCCTGATGACCACCGTGCACGCCTACACCAACGACCAGGTGCTGTCCGACGTGATGCATGAAGACCTGCGCCGCGCCCGTTCGGCCACCATGAGCATGATCCCGACCAAGACGGGCGCCGCCGCCGCCGTGGGCCTGGTGCTGCCTGAGCTGAATGGCAAGCTGGACGGTTTCGCCATCCGCGTACCGACCATCAACGTGTCGCTGGTCGACCTGTCCTTCATCGCCAAGCGCGACACGACCGTGGAAGAAGTCAACGCCCTGATGAAGGCCGCGTCGGAAGGCGCCTTGGAAGGCATCCTGACGTACCAGACCGAACCACTGGTCTCGATCGACTTCAACCACAACCCGGCTTCGTCGAACTTCGATTCGACCCTGACCAAAGTGTCGGGCCGCCTGGTGAAAGTATCGTCGTGGTACGACAACGAGTGGGGTTTCTCGAACCGCATGCTCGACACCACCGTCGCACTGATGTCGGCCAAGTAATTTTTTGACCGCATAAGAAAAACGCCCAGGTAGTTGCCTGGGCGTTTTTTCATTTATGGCTGTGCGAATAGAAACGGCGCCGGTAAAAACGCCATAGCAGGCGCAAGTCGCGCAGCACGGGCACGCCCGACAGCAGGGTCAGTACACCGGCGAGCAGGATGGTGGCGGCGGGAAAGCCGATGTGCTTGAAGGCCAGGGCGCCGCTGACGCCGCCGATGAAGAAGCAGGCGATCAGCAGGCTGTGCGTTCTCAGCTTGCCGCGGTTGACCTTGACCATCCGATCCGGCAGGTGGCGCCGGTTGTAATACGCCATCTTGCCCAGTTCGATGCCGATGTCGGTCGACAGGCCCGTCACGTGCGTGGTGCGGATGACGGCGCCCGAAATCTTGGTGATGATGGCATTCTGCAAGCCCATCACAAAGCACAGCAGCAAGATGGTGACGGGGCCCAGCACGTCGGGCATGGTGGCCAGGTAATTGCCCGTCAAGCCGAACAGCAGCAATAAGGCCGCTTCCAGCAGCAGGCTGGCGGCAAACTGGCTGTGCAGCCGGCGCCGCTTGCCCCAGTTCACCATGATGGCGGTCACGGCCGCGCCGCTGACAAAGGCCAGCCAGGCGCCCAGCGCGGCCAGGGCCACGGTGATATTGCCCAGCGCCAGGTCGTCGGCCATGCCGGAAACGATGCCCGTCATGTGCGAGGTATAGCCGCCGATGGCAAGAAAGCCGCCCGCATTCACGGCGCCGGCCACCAGCGCCAGCACGCAGCCCAGCTGCAGATTGGCTTGCGTATCGCGCGCCGATCCGCTCAGCCGGGACAGGTAATGGAGTGGCATGCCCGGGCCGGCCTCAGGCAACGGCGCCGAAGATGGCTTGCCACAGGCGCATCACATTATCCGCATGCACGCGCACGCGCTCCGGTTCCACGCGGGCCAGGTCCTGGCCCTGCAGGCGCAACTGGTGCTGCAGCTTGCGCAGCGCGCGGTAGGCGTCGGCGACGAGGGCGGCCAGCTGGGCGTCGATCAGCCCCAGTTCGCCGCACAGGCGCAGCAGGGCGATATTGCCCGAGTTGGCCGTCAGTTGCGGATACTGCGCCGCATGCTGGAGCACCAGGTATTGCACCATGAATTCGATGTCGATCATGCCGCCTGGATCCTGCTTCAAATCAAAGCTGCCGGGGCGGGGCGGATGCGCATCGAGCATCTTCTTGCGCATGGCCACCACTTCGCCCTTGAGCGGGCCGTTTTCCGGCCGCTCCTTGCGCAGGATGGTGTCGCGGATGCGTTCGAAATGCTTGCCGATGGTGGTATCTCCAGCACAGAAGCGCGCGCGCGTGAGCGCCTGGTGTTCCCACACCCAGGCCGCGCTGCCCTGGTAGCGCTCGAACGCCTGCACGCTGGAGACCAGCATGCCCGAGGCGCCGTCGGGGCGCAGGGCGATGTCGATGTCGAACAAAATGCCGGCCGACGTGTGCGAGGTCATCCAGGTAATGAAGCGTTGCGCCAACTTGGCGTACAGGCCGGGCGCTTCCTGGTCGTCATCGTCGAAGAGGAAAATGACGTCGAGGTCCGAGACATAACCGAGTTCCTTGCCGCCCAGCTTGCCGTACGCGATGACGGCGAATTTCGGCACGTCGCGGTGGCGCGTGGGCAAGGTTTGCCAGACGGCTTGCACGGTGGCGGCGACGATGATGTCGGCCAGCTGCGACAGGTAGTCGGCCAGCTTTTCCACGCTCAGGTCGCCCGCCAGGTCTTGCGCCAGGCACTGGAACAGTTGCGCATGGTGCATTTCGCGCAGGATATCCATTTGCCGCTCCGTGTCGCCGGGCGCGTCGTCGAGCTGGCGCTGCAGGTCCAGCGCCAGGGCGGCCGGGTCGGGCACCGTGTTGCGGATGCGTTCGTCCAGCAGTTCATCGAGCAAAATCGGATGTTGCGTGAGGAAGGTGGCGGCCCAGCCGCTGGCGCACACCATGCGCACGACGCGCTCGAGCGTATGCGGGTATTCCGTCAGCAGCGACAGATAGGCCGAGCGGCGCGCGATCGCTTCCAGGAAATCGAGCAGCCGGCCCAGGGTGGCTAGCTGGCTGGCGTTACCATTGGAAACGGAGCAATCGGTGATCAGGGGCAGGGCGGAATTGACGAGGGCCACCAGGCGCGTGCGGCTCGCCTCGGGCAATGATTGCAAACGCGGCGCCTGCCACGTGGCCAGCAGGCGGCGCGCGCAGGCGGCCGGCTCATGGAAACCCAGGGCGGCAAAGCGCGCTTCGATGGCTTCCTGCTGGTCCGAGGCGGCGCAGTCGTTCGACGTCTGCGGGTCGATGCCCGTGTCGGCCGGCGGCGTGCCGCTGCTCTTGTCGCTGAACATTTCGTCGAATTGCCCGGCGACAAACACGCGGTGCGCTTCCAACTGGGCCAGCAAGGTGGCCGTGTCAGGCAAGCCCATCATCTGCGCCACGGTCAGGCGGTCGGCGTCATTCGCGGGCAGGGTGTGGGTTTGCGCATCGTCAAGATACTGCAGCCGGTGTTCGAGGTTGCGCAGGAAGGTGTAAGAGCCGAGCAACTGTTCCACGATGGCCGGTTCCAGCAAACCCTTGTCGGCCACCGTGCGCAGGGTGGCGCGCGTGGAGCGCTCGCGCAGTTCGGCGTCGCGCCCGCCGCGTATCAACTGAAACACTTGCGCGAGGAATTCGATTTCGCGGATGCCGCCACGGCCCAGCTTGACGTTGTTGCTGCGGTCCGGATGCAGCCGTTCCTGGCGGTTGACCTCGGCGCGGATCTGGCCGTGCATGGTGCGGATGGCGTCGATGACGCCGAAATCGAGGTAGCGGCGGAAGACGAACGGGCGCACGATGGCGTCGAGCGAGGCAATGTCTTCCGGCTTGCCCGTCACGGCGCGCGCCTTGACCCAGGCGTAGCGTTCCCATTCGCGGCCTTGCACGATCAGGTATTGCTCCACCATGCTCAGGCTGGCGGCCAGCGGACCCGAGTTGCCGTTCGGACGCAGTGCCATATCCACGCGGAAAGTAAAACCGTCTTGCGTGATCTCGGCCAGAGCGGCGATCAGTTTCTTGCCCATGCGAATGAAAAACTCGTGGTTGGACAGGCTGCGCTGGCCCGGTACGGTGACGTGCGTGTCGCCGTCTTCCGGGTAGACAAAGATCAGGTCGATGTCCGACGACACATTCAGTTCGCCGCCGCCCTGCTTGCCCATCGCCAACACCATCAAGGCCTGTTCCTCGCCCGATTCCTCGCCGACAGGCATGCCGTGCAGGGCCACCATCTCGGCCATGATGGCGTCCACATGCGTGCGGATGGCGAAATCGGCAAAGCCCGTCATGGCCGTGACGACTTCGTGCAAGTCGGCCCGGCCTTCCAGATCGCGCGCGATCAGGCCGCAGACGAGCAGGTTGCGCAGGCGGCGCATGGCCCGCTCGGGCGGCAGCGGCGGCGTGGCGGCGTTCGCCTGGGCGGCCAGCTCGGCGGCAAAGTCGAGCTTGTCCAGCGGCGCGCGCACCAGTTGCGCTACCTGCGCGGCGCGCTCGGGGGCGGCGTCCAGCCAGCGCTGGTAGAAACGGGAGGCGGAGATCAAAGGCTGTGTGCTCATGGTATCGGTAACTGTCTCGTGGATGCGGCGTGCATGATCTTGTTTAACTTGGCTGCGAATGGCGGGGGATGCGGTAAAATTGTGCCGCTGGCCGAATACCGCCGGCAGTACGTGCTCTTCCGGACGATGGTAAGGGAGGCTTTGCTCAGACGCAAGCGCGGGGATGTGGGTGCGTACCACGAATGCAGACGATTTTTGCCATTATTTGACGCCGGGCCAGTTTATTAGCTTATTGATGCAAAAACCGCCAGAAGCAAGCGTGACAGAACATGTGCCATTGGCCCTGCGCTGGCAGCGGCTGCGTGCCGCCTATCGCATGGCCAACCTGGCTACCCACCATGTGTTGGGTTTTACCATCAAACTGGTGCTGCTGGCGTATTTCGCCTTCGCCGTGCTATTCCTGTTCCTGCGCTACGCCATCTTGCCGAATATCGATTATTACAAGGGCGATATCGAGCGGGCGGCCAGCCGCGCGCTGGGCAACCCTGTCAGCATTGCGCGTATTTATGCCTCGTGGCATGGCGTGCGGCCGAATCTTTTCCTCGGCGATGTGACCCTGCGCGACCAGGCGGGGCGCCAGGCGCTAAGCCTGCCGAGCATATCGGCCACCGTGTCATGGTGGAGCGTGCTCGGTTCCGTGCGTTTTACAACCCTGGAAATCACGCGGCCCGACCTGGACGTGCGGCGCAGCAAGGATGGCAAGCTGTACGTGGCCGGGGTGTTGATCGACGGCACGCAAGGCAGCGATGGCAAGGGCGCCGACTGGCTGCTGTCGCAGCATGACATCATCATTCGCGACGGCAAGGTGCGCTGGACGGATGAAGCGCGCGGCACGCCGGAGCTGGCTTTAACCCAGGTTAACTTGCTGCTGCGCAACCGCTGGCGCAGCCACCGCCTGGGCTTGCAAGCCACGCCGCCGGCCAGCCTGGCCGCGCCCATCGATGTGCGCGCTCACTTCACGCACCCGCCTTTCAGTACGCGCATCTCCGACGTGTCGATGTGGAAAGGCGAGCTGTACGCCGACCTGAAAAATGCCGACCTGGCCGCCTGGCGCCGCTACCTCGATTACCCGTTCGAACTGAGCCAGGGCAAGGGCGCCTTGCGCGCCTGGTTGAGCCTGGATCACGCGCGCCTGGCCGGCTTCACGGCCGACGTCGGCTTGACGGATGTGACGGCGCAGTTGGGCGAGCATATCGCGCCGCTCGACCTGTTGTCCGTCAGCGGACGCATTTCGGCAAAAGAAGAACTGTCGGCGCAGGTGCCCGACGGCAAGCCGACGTTTGGCGCGTATGGGCACCAGGTCGAGTTGACGAATTTCGCGGTGGAAACCCGAGATGGCCTCAGCCTGCCGCCCACGACCCTGTCCGAACGCTTTGTTGCCGCCACCAAACGCAAGCCGGCGCGCACGGAAATCACGGCCAAGTCGCTCGATCTGCACACCCTGGCCGCGCTGGCCGACAAGCTGCCGCTGGGCGAACAGCAGCGGCAGCGCCTCGACGCCCTGGCGCCGCGCGGGCGTTTGCAGGATTTCTCGGCGCAATGGGAAGGCGAGATGGCGACGCCGGCCAGCTACCGTTTGCGCGGCAAGCTCATCGATCTTGGGCTGAATGCGCAGCCGGCGCGCCTGGCTGTGGCGAAGACGGCGACCAGCCCCGCACAGGCGGCTGCACCGGCTATCCCCGGTTTCGATCATTTGACTGGCAGTCTCGACGCCAGTGACAAGGGCGGCAAGATCGATATCGATGCACAGGGACTGGTATTGCAACTGGCCTCCTATTTGAGTGAGCCCGCCTTGCCGTTCGAACAATTCGAAATGGCGGCACGCTGGGCTTTCCAAGCAGACAATATGCTGCAAGTCGACCTGGACAGGCTTGATTTAAATCAACAAGGCATGCGAGTCGCCTTGCATGGCTCGCAGCGTTTGCCGCTCGATGGCAAGAATCTGGGCCAGGTCGACTTGACAGGCAGCATCGATAATTTCCAGATCAACACCATCGGCCGCTATCTGCCGCTGCAAACGCCCGAGCACCTGCGCCACTGGCTGACGGGGGCGCTGGAAGGCGGCGTGGCGAGCGATGTCAGCCTGCGCCTGCGCGGCGAACTCGAGCATTTCCCCTTCAAGGGCGATACGCCGGCCCAGCGCAATCGCGGCGACTTCCGCGTGGCCGGCAAGATCGAGAATGGCACCCTGAACTACGCGCCCGGCGAGTTCGCGGAAAGCGGCCCGCTGGCGGGCAAGGCGCCCCTGTGGCCGCAGGCGGAAAAGATCAAGGGCAGTTTCGTGTTTGAACGGGCGCGCATGGAAATTCGCGGCGACACGGCCACCACGGGCGGCGTGGCCCTGACGAATGTCAAAGCCGTGATCCCCGACCTGACCGTCTTCGACACCCTGCTCGATATTGAAGGCAACGCAGCTGGTCCGATGCAGGAATTTCTCAAGTACGTGACGGCCAGCCCCGTGCTGGGCTGGATCGAGCATTTCACGGATGAAACGACGGCGACGGGCAACGCCAAATTGGCCCTCAAATTGCACTTGCCGACAGAGCGCATGCTCGAATCGACCGTGCAGGGCAGCTTGCAGCTGGCGGGCAACGACGTGGTGCTGTTCCACGACATGCCGCCCGTGCTGGGCACGCAGGGCAAGATCGAATTCACTGAAAAGGGCGTCAACCTGAATGGCTTGAACGGCAGCCTGCTGGGCGGGCCGCTGGCCATTTCGGGCGGCACGCAGGCGGACGATACCATCCAGGTCAAGATTGCCGGCAACATGACCATCGACGGCTTGCGCAAGACGTATCCGGCGCCCGTGCTGCAGCGCCTGGCGAAACATTTGAATGGCGGCGCCCGTTACAGCGGCCTGATCACGGCGCGCGACCACCAGGTTGTGGTCAATGTCGAGTCGCCGCTGACGGGCCTGGGCCTGGATTTCCCCGCCCCCCTGAAAAAACCGGCCGGCGACAGCCTGCCCGTGAAATTTACCCTGACGGGCAATGCGGCCAATGGCGCGGGCTTGCGCACGGACGATATCCGCATCGCGCTGGGATCCGGAATCGCTGCGCGCTACCAGCGCCAGAAGCAGGGCAAGGACGCCTGGCGCCTGGTGCGCGGCGGCATCGGCGTGAATGTGCCGGCGCCAGAGCCGGACAGCGGCATGATGTTCAACGTCAATATGAAAACCCTGGACGTCGACAGCTGGATCGCCGTCGGCAGCGAGATCGCCGGCAGCGCCACGGCGCCCACCGACAGCGGCGCCGCCGACGATGCGCCCGATATCGCGCAATACGTGGTGCCGGACATGATGGCGGCCCGCGCCAGCGAACTGATGCTGGGTGAGCGCAAGCTGGAAAACGTGGTGGTGGGCGCCACGCACCAGAAGGATGTGTGGCAAGCCAATATTGATGCGAAACAAGTGTCGGGCTATGTGACCTGGCTGGAAACGCCGTCGGGCCTGGGCAAGATGACGGCGCGCCTGTCGTCGCTGATCATTCCGGAGTCGGCCGCCAACGACGTGAAGAATTTGCTGGAGGGAAAGAGCGGCGCCCAGTCGATTCCTTCGCTCGATATCGTCGCCGAGCAATTTGAATTGTTCAACAAGAAGATCGGCCGGCTGGAGTTGCAAGCCTATAACACCATGGCGGCGGGCGGGCGCGAGTGGCGCGTGGGCAAGCTGCAATTATCGAATCCCGATGGCGCCCTGAGCGGCAATGGCAAATGGGTCATCAAGGATGGGCAAAGCACGACCAGCCTGCGCTTTGGCCTCGATATCGTCGACGCGGGCAAACTGCTCGACCGTTTCGGCTTTGCCGACACGGTGCGCCGCGGCAAAGGCCGCCTGAGCGGCGACATCGCCTGGAACGGCTTGCCGTATTCGCTCGATATTCCCACCCTGTCTGGGCAGATCGAGATGAACGTGGAGTCGGGCCAGTTCCTCAAGCAGGATCCGGGCGCCGCCAAGCTGTTGGGCGTGCTCAGCCTGCAAGCCTTGCCCCGCTTGCTGAAACTCGATTTCCACGACGTGTTTTCCGAAGGCCTGGCCTTCGACGGCATCACGGCCAATGCCAGCATCAAACGCGGCGTCGTGACCACCGACAACCTCAAGATGCACGGCGTGGCGGCCACCGTGCTGATGGATGGCACGGCCGATATCGCCAATGAAACGACGAATCTGCACGTGGTGGTGATCCCGGAATTTAACCTGGGCACGGGGCCGCTCGTCTACGCGCTGGCCGTCAACCCCGTCATCGGCCTGGGTAGTTTCCTCGCGCAATTGTTCCTGCGCGCACCCGTGATGAAGGCGCTCACCTATCACATGCAGATCGCCGGCCCGTGGAAATCGCCCGTCGTGACCAAGCTCGATGGTGGTAAATTGGATCCCGTCGCCGTGCCTGCCGCCGCAGCCGTGGAGGCCGTGGCGAAATAGGCGAGGCGTTCGAATGGAGAAAAGGTGGCAATGATGCATACAGTCGCAGCAGTACAAATGATTTCCTCGCCATCCGTGGACGACAACCTGGCCACGGCACGGCGTCTGGTGGCGCAGGCCGCCGCCGCTGGCGCGCAACTGGTGGTGTTGCCCGAATACTGGGCCATCATGGGCAAGCAGGAAACGGACAAGCTGGCCCATGCGGAACAGCCCGGCAGCGGCCCGATCCAGGATGGCATGGCGCAGATGGCGCGCCAGCACGGCATCTGGCTGATCGGCGGCACCTTGCCCCTGATTTCCGGCGAGGAGGGCAAGGTCCTCAATACCACGCTGGTGTACGACCCGCAAGGCGCGCCGGCCGGCCGCTACGACAAGATCCACCTGTTCGGTTTTACGCGCGGCACCGAGTCGTACAACGAATCGCGTACCATCGTGCCGGGCGCGCAGGTGCGCTCGATCGAGACGCCGTTCGGCCGGGTCGGCCTGTCCATCTGCTATGACCTGCGCTTTCCCGAGCTGTACCGCGCCATGGGCGATTGCGCGCTGATCGTCGTGCCGGCCGCGTTTACCCATACGACGGGCAGCGCCCACTGGGAAGTGCTGCTGCGCGCGCGCGCCATCGAAAACCAGTGCTATGTGCTGGCCTCGGCGCAAGGCGGCCTGCATCCGAACGGCCGCCGCACCTGGGGCCACAGCATGCTGATCGACCCGTGGGGCGAAGTGAAAGCCGTGTTGCCCGAAGGCGAGGGCGTGGTCAGCGGCGAGATCGACCTGCTGTTTTTGGCCGGCGTGCGCGAGTCGCTGCCAGCGCTGGCCCACCGCACGATGTAAATTGAATGTTGAGAAAAAGCCATGATCCCATTTGAACCCAATCTGTCCAGCCTGGCCGTGGCGCGCGATATCCTGCTCACGCCGTTTGGCCTCGATGAAGACAAGCTGCTCAAAGCCCTGGGCACGATGTTTACGCACAAGGTCGACTATGCCGACCTGTATTTCCAGTCGACCAAGAGCGAAGGCTGGAGCCTGGAAGAGGGCATCGTCAAGACGGGCAGTTTTTCCATCGACCAGGGCGTGGGCGTGCGCGCCGTGTCCGGCGACAAGACGGCGTTTGCGTATTCCGACGACATTTCCGAGCGTGCCCTGCTGGAAGCGGCGGCGGCCACGCGCACGATTGCGCGCGCCGGCGCCGGCAAAATCAAGATCGCGGGCCAGATGCTTGCCCAGGGTGGACGTTCCTTGTACCTGCCCAACGATCCGCTCGCATCGCTGGATGCCACGGCCAAGGTGCAATTGCTTGAACGCGTGGAAAAGATGGCGCGGGCGAAAGATCCCCGGGTGGTGCAAGTGATGGCGGGCCTGGCCGGCGAATACGACGTGGTGCTGGTGCTGCGCAGCGACGGCGTGCTGGCGGCCGACATCCGCCCTCTCGTGCGCGTCTCGCTGACCGTGATTGCGGAACAGAATGGCCGCCGCGAAACGGGCTCGGCCGGTGGCGGCGGACGTTTCAGCTATGACTATTTCAGTGATGCCGTGCTGGAACAATACGCGACGGACGCCGTCAATTCAGCGCTCGTGAACCTGGACGCGCGCCCGGCGCCCGCCGGCCCCATGACCATCGTGCTGGGTCCTGGCTGGCCCGGCATCCTGCTGCACGAAGCGATCGGCCATGGCCTGGAAGGCGATTTCAACCGCAAGGGCTCGTCCGCGTTTTCCGGGTGCATCGGCGAGCGCGTGGCGGCCAAGGGCGTCACCGTGGTCGACGACGGCACCCTGGCCGGCCGCCGAGGCTCGCTGAATATCGATGACGAAGGCAACCCGACGCAGTGCACGACCCTGATCGAGGACGGCATCCTGAAGGGTTACATCCAGGACACCATGAATGCGCGCCTGATGAAAATGCCCGTGACGGGCAATGCGCGCCGCGAATCGTTTGCCCACCTGCCCATGCCGCGCATGACGAACACGTATATGCTCGGTGGCGACAAGGATCCGGGCGAGATCCTCGCCTCTGTCAAAAATGGTTTGTATGCCGTCAACTTCGGCGGCGGCCAGGTCGACATCACGAATGGCAAGTTCGTCTTTTCGGCCAGCGAAGCGTACATGATTGAAAACGGCAAGCTCAGCTACCCGGTGAAGGGCGCGACCCTGATCGGCAACGGCCCGGACGTACTCAACCGCGTCTCCATGATCGGCAACGACATGCGCCTGGACTCGGGCGTGGGCGTGTGCGGCAAGGAGGGGCAAAGCGTGCCCGTGGGGGTGGGGCAGCCAACCCTGCGCCTCGATGGCATCACGGTTGGCGGGACTGCCTGATCTTTTCGGGCACTGTGAGGCCAACAATGGTGTCGGATTACGCGTGGCTACGCCCCGCTAATCCGACCTACATTTTTGGCATGCTGCTCGCGTAGGTCGGGTTAGCGCAAAGCGCGTAACCCGACACCACCGCTATTTCTCAGAACTTGTACTTCACCCCCGCGCTGACAAACCGTCCTGCCGCGCCCGCATAGTCGAGCGGGTTGTAGCCCGTGGCGCCATAGGTCAGCGGATCGAGCGGGGCGATCTTGTCGAACAGGTTTTGCACCGTCGCAAACACTTCCAGCTTGGGCGTGGCCAGCCAGCGGGCCGTCAGGTCCACCGTCGTGAACGAGGCGATGCGGCAACCGTGTGGGGCATCCGTGCCGTCGGCGAAATGCGTGGCGCAGCCGTCCGGGTCATTCTTGAACCGCACGTTGTCGAGCGGTGCGCGGTAATTGACGTTGGCCGTGACGCGCCAGTTCTGGCGTTCCCAGGTGGCGCCCAGATTGATGCGGTCGTCCGGCGTGCCCATGCAGTTGGACACGTCGCAATTACCATGCGTGCCGGCAAAATCGCGCTGCGTGCCGTCCTGCTCCGTGCGCAGCCATTTGTACAGATGCGTCCATTTCACGTCGAACACCAGGCTGCCATAGTCGCTGCCCAGGCTGAAGCGCTGGCGCGCGTCGATATCGATGCCGCGCACCGTCGTTTGCGCCGAATTCACATAGTTGGCCAGCACGGCCGTAATGGCGCCCGGATCGCCGGGAATGCCGGTGGCCGTTGTGGGGTCGCGCGCCACGTTGCCGGCGGCAATGGCCGCATCCGTTTGCTCCTGGTTGATTTCATTCTTGCGGCGGATTTGCCACAGGTCGACGGAAATGCTGGTACGCGGCAGAGGGTCCCAGATGGCGCCCACGGAATAGCTGCGCGAACGCTCGGGCGACAGGTTCGGATTGGGCGAGGTGATGACGGCGATTGCCGCTGGATCGCACGCCACTTCCACACCCAGCGCGCAGCGCAGCGGATCGCTGGCGGTGGAGAATGCTGCAAGGCCGCCGACGCCGTTTTCCGCCGCGCTGGGAGCGCGGAAACCCTTGGCGAAGGTACCGCGCAGGGCCAGTTCGCGCACGGGTGTCCATTTCACGCCTACTTTCGGCGTGTAGGAATTGCCCACGTCGGTGAAATGGTCGGCGCGCAGGGCGCCCGACAGTTCCACGGTCTTCAGCACGGGCGCCAGCACCTCGGCATAGATGGCCGAGGCATTGCGGCTGCCTTTGTAGGCGGAATAGCCGAGGCCGATGATATTGCCCCGTTCCGTGCCCGTGGTGGGCTTGAGTTCCGTCGATTCGTGGCGGAATTCCGCGCCCACGGCCACGCCCAGGCTGCCGCCGTCGAGCTTGCCCAATTCGCGGCTGGCCTTGAAATCGATCTGCGCGATATGCGTTTTGGCGTCATTCGAGATGCGCGGCGACAGGGCCGCGTATAGCTCGGCGGAATTGAGGCCCGCGTTTTCCGCGATGCGCCACAGGCTGCCGGCTGGCAGGGCCGCATACGCGGGGTTCAGGCTGGCCGCCGCCACATTGGCGGCAGTCGGGTTGAGCAGGGCGAAGGCCACGTCGCGCTGCAGGTAGCCGTCCAGGTCGTTTGACACCTTGTTCTGCGAGTACAGCAGGGCGCTGTCGATATCCCAGCCCGCCACGCTGCCCTTGATGCCGGCGACAAAACGCGTGAAGGTGGAGTTGACTTCCGACAGGCGCGGCCCCACGTCGGCCGCCAGGTAGCGCAGCCGCGCCGCCGTGCCGAAATACGGGTTGTCCGGATGGGCCGCGCCCAGCGACACGCCCGCATTGCTGACAGGGCCGCCCGGGTAGCCGACCGAGCCGCTGACCGTCGATGGCGTGGTGGCCGAGTTCGACTTGCTGTGATACAGGTTCAATTCGGCATACGTTTGCAGCGCTGGCGTCAATTGCCAGGCGGCGCGGCCGAAGAAATTGATGTTCTTTTGCTTGGGCTGGATCTGGCCGTATTGTTGGGCGGCATCGGTCAGGCAACCGCCGCCCGGATCACCTTGCGGATGCGTGGTGAAGTTGCCGCAGGCGGCGCCGGGGAAGGTGCGCGTAAAATCCGCGCCGGCCAGGTTGCCGCGGTTGTAGTAGTCGAGCGTGTCGGGATTGCGCACATTGCCGTTGACGGCGCTGCCGGCCGCATTGTTGGTGGTGATGGCGCCCGCGCCGCTCAGCGACTCCTGCGCGCTGAAGCCCAGGTCGCGCAAGTCGCTGCGCCCGATGGCGCCGCGCCCGGCCCGGTTGCGGTTCCAGATGGCGGCCTTTTCGCTGTATTCGAGGTTCAACAGCACGTTGTAGCGGTCGCTGTCGATGTCGCCGAAGCCGTGCGTGATGGCGGCGCGCGCATCGCGCCCGTCCCACTCCTTCGTCTTGCCGTAATTGCCCTTGATGGCCGTGCCCTGGTAGTCGCGCCGCAGGATCACGTTGACGACGCCGGCGATGGCGTCGGAGCCATAGATGGCCGAGGCGCCATCCTTGAGAATTTCCACCCGTTCCACCGCTTCCAGGGGAATGATGTTCAGGTCGGCAAATACTTTCTGGCCATCATCTGCCAGGCCATACGGCGCGACGCGGCGGCCATTCAGCAGCACCAGGGTCGAGGCCGTGCCGAGACCGCGCAGCGACACGCCGGAAGCGCCGGCGGCAAAGCCGTTGCCGAAGGTGGTGGGGACGGAACCCTGGTTGTCGACGGCCAGGGTCTGCAGCAGTTCGGCCACGCTGGACTTGCCCGACTTTTCAATGTCGGCTGCGTTCAGGGTTTGTACGGCAGAAGCCGTTTCCGCTTGCGCACGGCGGATGTTCGAGCCGGTGATTTCCACGCGGGCAATCGGCGCGGCGTCCTGTGCCAGGACGGGTAGACTCAGCAGCGCACTGGCCAGTGCCAGGCCCAGTCTGGGTGGTGAAAAGGCGGCGGACTGTAGGGATGATGTAGGGATCATGCGGTTCTCCGGAAAGGTCAGGCAGTCAAAGGTCATCGATACGTCCTTGAGTTTTGTCCGTGCGGCGACGCCGGGACTAGATCTAGATCAAGTAGTGCCCCGCTTGTCGTCGATAGAATGGCCGGCGTGGCGTGGTTGCCACGACGAGCACAGCGGTAGGGGCGAACAGGCGGGTATCGGCAGCGCGCAACTTTTTATGCTTTTTTGCGTGTTGTGCAGTGTAAAACGGCGGCGGCATGCGGCTTTGCCGACAAATATGCTTGCCAACCGTTGCAATTTAGGTTTATAGTCGTTCATCACTTACGGATGACTCGCATGTTCGCTCGCCACTTTTTTACCGCTTATTTTTACTTTAGCAATTCCAACCCAAAGGCGGTGGAGTAGCGGTCGGTTCACGTAGCAGCAACACGAGATCCCAGCAAATTCTAAAAAACCGCCACTGATGGCGGTTTTTTTTTACCCAGATGTTTTACCCTTCCTTAAATTTTGGAGAAAATGATGCCCCGCACCGATGATTTGCGTATTCGCGAAATGAAGGAATTGACTCCGCCGTCCCACCTGATCCGCGAATTCGCCTGCTCGGAGCAAGCCGAACAGACCGCCGCCAGCGCCCGCATTGCCCTGCACCGTATCCTGCATGGCCAGGACGACCGCCTGATGGTGGTGATCGGCCCTTGCTCCATCCACGACACCAAGGCGGCGATGGAATATGCGCGCCTGCTCGTCAAGGAGCGTGCGCGTTTCGCTGGCGAACTGGAAATCGTCATGCGCGTCTACTTCGAGAAGCCGCGCACCACGGTGGGCTGGAAGGGCCTGATCAACGACCCGTACATGGACAACAGCTTCCGCATCAACGACGGCTTGCGCATGGCGCGCGAGCTGTTGCGCGACATCAATGAGCTGGGCTTGCCGGCCGGCACCGAATTCCTCGACGTCATCAGCCCGCAATACATCGCCGACCTGATCAGCTGGGGCGCCATCGGCGCGCGCACGACGGAGTCGCAGGTGCACCGCGAGTTGGCGTCGGGATTGTCGTGTCCCGTCGGCTTCAAGAATGGCACGGACGGCAATGTCAAAATCGCCGTGGAAGCCATCAAGGCCGCCTCGCAGCCGCACCATTTTCTCTCCGTCACGAAGGGCGGCCACTCGGCCATCGTCTCGACCAACGGCAACGAGGATTGCCACATCATCTTGCGCGGCGGGAAAACCCCGAACTATGACGCGGCCAGCGTGGACGAGGCGTGCAAGGCCATCGGGGCGCAAGGCCTGGCGGCGCGCCTGATGATCGACGCTTCGCATGCGAACAGCTCGAAAAAACCGGAAAACCAGATCCCCGTGTGCGCCGACATCGCCAGCCAGGTGGCCGGCGGCGATGGCCGCATCGTCGGCGTGATGGTGGAATCGCATCTGGTGGCGGGGCGTCAGGATCTGATCCCGGGCAAGGAATTGATCTATGGCCAGTCCGTCACGGACGGTTGCATCGACTGGAGCGCCAGCGTGGCCGTGCTGGAAAACCTGGCGGCGGCAGTCAAGCAGCGCCGCTTGCAGGGCGACGCGGAATAAAGTGACGTGGCGCGCAGCATGAAAAAAAGCCCGGAAAGCTAAGCTTTCCGGGCTTTTCAGTTTTCAGCTCACGATGAGCTTAGAACTTGTAGGAACCGCTCAGGTAGAACTGGCGGCCCAGGGCGCTCGAGTACGATGGGTTGTAGCCCACTTGATGCGAACCCGTGTTACGCAGGGTGAACGGCGGATCGCGGTCGAACAGGTTCAGGATGCCAGCCGTGACTTCCACGTTCTTCAGCGGACGGTAAGCCGTCTGGAAGTCGAAGGTGGTGTAGCTCGGCACTTCCAGCTGGATGCCATAGCATTCGCCTGGGCTGCCGGCGACGATCACGGCGCAGCCTTTGGCGGTCTGTTCCTTGTCGGTGTAGCCATTGCGATAGCTGGCGCTCAGCGTATGCGTGAACTTGGCCGTCTCAAACGTGGTGGTGGCGCGGATGATGTTGCGGAAGCTGACCTTGTCGTTCGAACCGTAACGATTCAGGCTGGTTTCCCATTGATCATTCGTGCCTGGCGTCGTGTAGCGCGAGCGCAGCAGGTAGGTACCCATCAGGCGGCTCGTCAGACGGCCGTCCAGCAGCTTCATCTTGTGGGTGAAGTCGTAGTCGATACCGCGGTTTTCCACTTTACCAATGTTGATTGGCAGCAGTTTGACGGCCAGCACGTCCTTGCCCGTCGAGGTGATGTGCTTGGTAGTGAACAGGTCGGCATACTTGGCTGGATTGCTGAAGATCAAGCCTTCGGAGACCGGTGTCACCTGATCGTTGATCTGCACGTTCCACAGGTCGAACGACATCGACAGACTGTCGATCGGCTCGAACACGGTGCCGATGCTCCATTGCTTCGACGTTTCCGGTTTCAATTCCGGATTGCCGCTCTGGAAGGCTTCGAACTGCTGGCGTACCACGCCTTCGCAATAGTTGGCCAGCGGGTGACCGCCCATGCCGTTCGCTGCCGTCAATGGGCATTGATAGTTACCACCGGTAACGCCCCAGTCTTCCAGCGGACCGGCGATTTCCTGCATGCTGGCGGCGCGGAAGCCGGTGCCGGCAGCGGCGCGGAACATCAGGCTCTTGGTCGCGGAATACTTGCCGCTGACTTTCCAGGTGGTGGCGTTTTCTTTCTTGCCTACCGTCTTGCCCGTCAGCTTGTTGTCGATGGCGCCGATCTGGTCATAACGCAGCGAGCCGGTCATTTCCAGTTTCTTCGAAATCGGCAGCATCAGTTCGGCATACGCGCCCGCATTGTCGCGCGCGTATTCGCTGTCGACTTGTACATTGTCAAACAGGATCTGCGCCTGCTTGGCCACGTCCGCCTGTTGCACCTTGTACGAGGTGTTGCGGTAGTCGGCGCCCACGCCCAGCATGGCCGTGCCGCCCGGCAGCGAGAACACGGGACGCGAAGCGCGGCCATCGACGCCCTTCATTTCCACGGTTTGCGTGTTGTAGGTGCCGCTGAAGCCCGTGCCCATCAGTGCCTGGCGCATGGCGTCCGGCATCGAGCCCACAGGGTAGGCGAACGGGTCGATGTTGCCATCAGCCAATTGCGCATCGAATTTGTCCGACAGGGGGAAACCGCTGACGTATTGCTGCGTCTGCTTGTTTTTCGAGTAGGTCACGGCGGAATTGATGTCCCAGCCGAATGCATTGCCATCGACGCCGGCGACGATATGGGTGGCTTTGGTGCCGTAGTTGTAGACGCGGTTGCCCATTTCCGACAGGCGGTATTTGGCGACGGCGCCCGTGGCGTTGGCCAATTGCGTTGGCGTCAGGTTCGGCGCCAGGTATTTGTTGAACAGCGGCGAGCCGACGTCGACGGAGAAATCGGCCGGGTATGGCGCAATGCTGGCGATGACGCGCGCTTCGGTGTAGGCGAGGTCATAGAAACCCTGGAAGCCGGTTTTGCCCAGTTTGACGGTACCCGAGCTGAAGATGGCGTCACGCTTCGATTCAGGATTGATCTCGATGGTCGATGGCGAATCGAAATAGCAGTTGCCGTCGCCATAGAAGTCCATGTTGCTGGCGGCGCATTTGCCGCCATGGGCCAATGCGTACGGGTTCAGGTTGACGCTATCGACGAAGGGCGTGCCGGTCTTCGGATTGATGACCACGGCGCCAGTCAGCGGATCGGTGCGGTTGTAATCGACAGTGGCGTTGCCAGGGGCCGAACGCGAGGAACCGTTGATGAATTGCAGCGCCTTGCCGGTCTTCGGATCGTTGAAATTGATGATGCCGCTTTTCGCGAAGCTGCGCTGCGATGCTTTCAGCGATTTTTGTTCGTCATGGCTGGCCGACACGAAGATGCTGTAGCCATCATCGTCGATGTCGCCGAAGCCCTTGCTGATCGAAATCGAGTTGCTGGCGCCGCCCGATTCTTCAGGACGCGAGTACTTGGCATTGATTTCCAGCGGCGCAGCGCCTTTTTTCAGGATGAAGTTGACTACGCCGGCGATGGCGTCGGCGCCATACAGTGCCGAGGCGCCGTCCGTTAGCACTTCCACGCGTTCGATGGCCGACAGCGGGATCGAGTTCAGGTCGATGGTGGTGCCGGAATTGGATGGCGCCACGCGGCGGCCGTTCAGCAGTACCAGCGTGTAGGCTGCGCCGATATCGTGGATCGAGGCCGTGGTGACGCCGCCGCCGCCGCCGCCAACCGAATCGGCGGCCACGGAGAAGCCCTGCATCGCAGGAATCTGCTGAATGAAATCGGTCACCGTGGTGACGCCGGTTTTCTTGATGTCTTTCTGGTTGAACGACTGCACCGGCAGCGACGCTTCGGAAGCGATGCGCTTGATGCTCGAACCTGTGACTTCCACGCGTTGCATGGTGCCATCTGTTGTTTCTTGCGCATACGCGGCGTGCATGCTCAGGGCCATGCCGCCTGCAAACATCAGGCGCAGCGACCGCGATATTACATTTTCTATCATCATCTGAAATTCCTTGTTATTGTGATAAAGGCGGCAATTATTTTGAAATAACTTGTTGCTCGCCAACAATTTATTTGCCTTTTTACAAATCCACCAATGAAAATTCTGTAAATTTTCAGGGCCCTCATCAAAACATTCACCATTCAGATTGTCAATTTCGCGCGGACTTTTTGGACAAAATGCAACATTTTCCTGTTTTTTTTATAATCCTTCAGCAATAAAGTATCGTGAACCCTTGTCAGTCCTGCTCAGATGCGTAAAATAAAACGGCGCACATCATCGCTGATGGCGCCGCTTTTCTGTCGCTGGCACGCTGTTGCCAGCGCTGCCTGTTTTAGCTGTCGACCTGAACTTTTCCCCTTAAAACGTATAGCTGCCGCGCAGGTAATACGCACGCCCGACCGGGTCCGTGTAGCGCGGGTCATAGCCTTTCTGGAACAAGGTGCCCTGGTTCGAGAACGGCGGCTCCCTGTCCAGCAGGTTCTTCACGCCGGCCGTCAGCAGCAAGCCCTTCCACGCATAGCTGCCCGACAGTCCCAGCAGGCTGTACGACGACACATCGTGCCGGTATGGCGGCTCGACCAGGTTCTGGTCCGTGTAGCGCGACTTGAACGATTGCGACAGGGTGGCGCCCCAGTTGCCCTTGCGCCAGTTCAGCGTGGCCGTGTGCTTCCAGCGAAATACCGGATTGTTGTCGGCATAGCGGCCCACGTTGGCGATGAAGGCGCCGTTGCGTTCGTTCTGGTAGTCGTACTTGTGGGTCCACGTGCCATCGACCGTGACGTTGACATCGCCATACGCGCCGCGTGCCAGGCGCGCATTCAGGCTGACGTCGATGCCGTCGGTTTTCACTTCACCGATGTTATCGTTCAGGTCGAGAATGGCGTAGGGCGAACCATCGGGATTGCGCAGGAACAAGGCCTTGTATTTCTCGTAGTTGCCGAAGATCGATTGCTCGGGTAAGGAGCCAATCTTGTCCTTCAAATGGATGTTCCAGTAGTCGATGGCGACGGTCACTTCTTTGATCGGCTCGAGCACCAGGCCGAAGGCGAAAGTCGTGGATTTTTCCGGTTTCAGGTTTTCATTGCCGCCTTGTAGCTTGAACTGCTGCAAGTCGCAATCGCGCAAGGGATTGGCGCCCGGTTGCGGCACGCCACCGGGGCACAAAATCGGGTCGTCATAGCTGTCGTTGGTATCGTTCTTCGACGGCGGCGCATTCTTTTCAAACAGGGTGGGGGCGCGGAAACCCGTGCTGGCCGAGCCGCGCAGCACCAGCGCGCTGCTGGCCTGGTAGCGCAGGGCCAGCTTGGGATTGGTGGTGCTGCCCACGTCGCTGTAATGGTCGAAACGGGCGGCCAGCTGCACTTCCAGGTCCTTGATCAGCGGTAAGTTGATTTCGCCGAAGACGGCCTGGATGGAGCGCGAGCCGCGCTTCGACAGCGAGCCCGACAAGCCGGAACTGGTGGCTTGGCCGGCGATGTCGCGGTTGACGTTGAAGTCGGCCTTTTCGCGCCGCACTTCGCCGCCCAAAGCGATGGCCAGCGGGCCGCCGGCCAGTTGCATCAGCTCGCGGCTGCCCTTGAGGTCGAAGCCCGTGGTGGTGACCCTGGCGTTCTGCACTTCGCCGCGCAGGGCCGTGCTGTCGAGGTAAGCCTTGCCGGGGGCATCCTGCACGCCAAACGGGTTCAGGATGCCGTTCAGCACGCCAGCGGCAAAGCTCGCATCCTGCACATAGCCGTTGGTAAATTTCTCCGACGACTTGCTGATCGCATGGCTCAGTCCCGTCTTGTAATCCCAGCCCGCCAGTTCCCCTTCCAGCGCCAGCACCAGGCGGTCGGCTTTGCCGGTGGAATCGATCTGCCGCTGGCCTGCCTCGACGGGGCGCCAGTTGACGCTCAGGGGCTGGCCCGACAAGCCCGGCTGGGCCGGCACGCCGCCCGCATTGCCCGGATAGTATCGGCTGGTGCTGGGCAGGATCAAGCCTGTTTGCGGCGGCGGCGCCGTGCGTGCCTTCACCTTGTTTTCCGAATGCAGATATTCCACCGTGGCCAGGTGGCCGCCGCCCAGCTTGAAGGCGCCCTTGCCGAAGAAGGCCAGCTGTTCCTGCGCCGGCAGGTCGTCGATCTGGCGCGTGTAATCCTGGCGGCAAGTGCCGTTCGCCGGCACGGCCGGCACCGACAGCGGCGGCAGGCAGCCGCTGGCCGCATACGGATTGCCGGCCAGGCCCTTGCCGCCGTTGGCCGCCGCATCGAAGTAATTGCCGGGGAAGGTCGTGCCGCTGGTAATGGACAGGCCGCGCGAGGGGATGATGCCGGTGGCCGAGAAGGCGCGGTCCTGCGAGGTCAGCACTTCTTGCTTGTGGTAGTCGAGCACGCCAAAAATATTGTAGCCATCCGTGTCGAGCTCGCCAAAGCCCGTCGACAGGTTGAGGCGGTGCTCGTCGCCGCCCTTGTGCTGGGGGGCGATGATTTCGGCCGTGATGTTCGTGACGTTGACGGAGCGCTTCGTGATGAAATTGATGACGCCGCCGATGGCGTCCGTGCCGTAGATGGCCGAGGCGCCGTCGCGCAGCACTTCGACTCTTTCCAGGGCGGCGATGGGAATGATGTTCAGGTCGACGCTGGCGCCATCGTACGGATGGTTGGCGATGCGCCGGCCATTGAGCAGCACCAGCGTCTTGTCGCCGCCCAGTCCGCGCAAGTCGGCGCTGGCCTGGCCGCCCGTGGGCAAGCCGCTGGTATTGCCGCCGACGGCATTGCCGCTGCCCATGCTCGACGCGTTCGCGGGGATCCTGCCCAGCACTTCCTGGGCCGTCGTCAAGCCCTGTCTGGCGAAATCCTCGGCCTTGAAGATGGACAAGGGCGTTGCCGTTTCCGCGACGAGGCGCTTGATGGAGGAACCGGTGACTTCGACTCTTTGCATGGCGGGCGTGCCGGCTGTGTCGGTGTCCTGCGCCATGGCCGCATGGCCATAAACACCGAGCAAGGCTGCGCACAGCAGGCGCAAGGCAGGGAAGGGACTGCGGGTTGGCATCATCTGACACTCCTGTGGCGTGGGTTTGGCCAAGTGGCCTGCAAGGGAGTTTTACAGGCGCGCGGGAGCTAAGGTTTGCGTTTGCGCAATAGGCATGTGGATGCGTGTTCGCGCGCCACAGTCGGAACAAAAAAAGGCGGTGATTGCTCACCGCCTCGCGTCAGGATGCCTGCGTCAGCTTAGAAGAACTTGTAGCTGGCGCCCAGTTTGAAGTAGCGGCCGATGGCGCCGCTGGCATCCATCGGGTTGTAGCTCATGCCGCCATAGGTCAGCGGGTCGAGCGGCGCGATCTTGTCGGTCACGTTGTTGATCGAGGCAAACAATTGCAACTGTTTGTTGACGTTCCAACGGCTCGACAGGTCGAGCGTGGTGAACGAGGCGAGCTTGCAACCGTTCGGCGCCGGGGTGCCGTCGGCCAGTTTGGAGGAGCAAGGAATGCCCTCAAACTTGATATTTTTCATGTCTGAACGATAGTTCAGCACGCCGCTGACGTTCCAGTTGCCCAGATCCCACGAGCCTGTGAGATTGATCTTGTCCTTCGGCGTGCCGGCGCAGTTGGAGGTATCGCAATTGCCATGCGTGCCGGCGAACTGGTAGCGCACGGTGGACGATTCGGCCCGCACCCACGAGGCGATGTGGGTCCAGGTCAGGCCGAACGTGGCGCGGCCGTAGTCGCCCAGGCGCACGCGCTGCTTGATGTCCAGGTCGATACCCTTGATCTCCGTGAAGCTGGAGTTGCGGTACGGCGCCTTGGTGATCAGCAAGACGCCCGTGTTCGGCACCACCACGCCATTGATGGTCAGGTTGCTGTCGGAACGGATGGCGGTCGGCAGGGCGGCCGCTTCGTTGTACGGCAGGGGATTGATCTCGTTTTCGCGCTTGATCTTCCAGCCATCGAGCGACAGGCTGGTATCGTTGAACGGATCCCACACGATGCCCAGGGTGTAGCCCTTGGATTTTTCCGGCTTGAGGCTGGGGTCGCCGACCTTGACGGCCGCCACCTGCAGTTCGCAGTCGCTGGCATTGGCGCCCGGCAGGCGGGTGCCGCCCGGGCAGCGCACGGGATCGCTTACGGTCGCGGTGCCCGTCGATTGCGAATCGGCATTGCTTTCGGCCGGGCCCGGCGCGCGGAAACCTTCCGAATACGTGCCGCGCACGGCGAAGGTTTTCAGTGGCGTCCACTTGGCGCCCAGTTTCGGCGTGGTCGACGAGAAACGGTCGTATTTGTCGTAACGCAAGGCGCCCGACAGTTCCACCGTCTTGAAGACGGGCGCCAGCACTTCGAGGAACACGGCCGACACCTTGCTGTCGCCCTTGGCCGCCACGTAACTGGCGTTGATGGAACCGTCTTCCGTGCCAGTCAGCGATGGATTGTCGAGCTTGTCGCGGCGGTGTTCCGCGCCCACGGCCAGGCCCAAGGCGCCGCCCGGCAACTGCATCAGCTCGCGCGAGGCCTTGAAGTCGATGATGTCGAGCTTGGTCGTCGAATCGGAGGTGGCGTTCGTCACCATGGCCGCGTACAGCGAGGCCGGATTCTTGCCTGCCTGTGCACCGATGTAGTAGGGGAAATGCTTGCTGGCCGGACTGGAATCGCCCAGGGCATCCCTGACGACGGCCATGTTCAGCATGTTGCTGTAATCGAGGTGCAGCTTTGATTCCGAATGCGTGTAGCCGGCATCGTAGTCCCAGCCCATGGCATTGCCCTTGACGCCGAGCACGATGCGGTTGAACTCGTTGTTGGCCTGGCGCGTGCTGGGGCCGACGTCGAAAGCCTGGTAGCGCACGCGTACCGGCACGCCGTACGGATTTTGCGGATGGTTGGCGGCCAGCACAATGCTGGTGTCGGCGCCGCTGGCGTAGTTGATGACGCCGGCCTGGTTGCCGGCGTTCGGCGGGAAGGCAACCGTGGGTGTGACCGATGGCGGGATCATGGTAAAGGCCGTGTCGCGTTTCGAGTAGCCTGCTTCCGCGTACACCTGGGTGTCGGCATTGACTTGCCAGGTGCCGCGCGTGTACAGGTTGACCGATTCGATCTTTGGCTGCATCGCGCGGAACTGGTCGTGGTGCCACACGCAGCCGCCTTTCGGATCTTGCGGTGAAGACGCGGACAAGGTGGCGCAGCCGGGCAGGGAGACATAGTTGTTGGTGACGGGGTCGCGGATCAGCCCTGTCGGCGAGGGATTCGCATCGTTGTTGCTGTTGATGTAGCCGCCGGCGAACTGGGTGTTGATCGCATAGCCATACGGGCGCAGGTCGCCCTTGCCTATCCATTTGCGCCCGGCGCGGTCGCTGTTCATCAGCATGTCCGATTTGCTGTATTCGGCATTGACGACGACATTGAATTTATCCGTGTCGAGGTTGCCCTTGCCGAAGGTCAGCGAGGCGCGGTGCTGCTTGGCGTCGCTGTCGCCGGAGATGCCCGTGTCGGCCTTCAGGGTCAGGCCTTCGAAGTCCTTGCGCAGGATGATGTTGACGACGCCGGCGATGGCGTCCGCGCCATACGTCGACGAGGCGCCGTCCTTGAGGATTTCGATGCGCTCGACGATTTGCATCGGCACGGTGGACAGGTCGGTAAAGCTCTTCTGGCCGTCATCGGCGCGCGCGAACGGCGCCATGCGGCGGCCATTGAGCAAGACCAGGGTCGATGTGGCGCCCAGGCCGCGCAGCGAGATGGCCGTGGAACCGGCGGCAAAGCCGTTGCCGAAGCCCGTCGGCAGGGAGCCGGCGCCATCGGCGGTCAGGGTTTGCAGGTATTCGGCCACGGTGGCCTTGCCCGATTTCATCAAGTCATCGCGGGTGATGAGTTGTACCGGCGATGCGGTCTCGGCCGTGGCTCGTTTGATGCTCGAGCCTGTAATTTCCACACGTTGCACATTGGCGTCTTGCGCCATTGCCGGCGCAGCCATGATGCCAAGGCTGAGCGCTGCCACGCTACCCGAAAAGATCAGGCGTACGGAGCGGGATATCACTGTTTCCATCATCATTCTCAGAACTCCGAAAGTGTGCTCGGCCGGCCTGTGTGCGGCACAGCTTTGCCAGGGTGATAAAGATTGCTGCGTCGGCAATCGCTGTGGGTCAAACGGCATATCGTGCGTTGCCGTGATTGATAAGACCATTTGACGGGAAACCCTGTCAACGCGCACACATGCTTTTTCGGCATGGAAACAACAGTGTTTTTTATAATGTTGACTTGTTTCAATATTTGCAATTATTTCAATGTTGCACTGCGCCGCATATTTTCCGTACTGCCATAAAAACAGCTGTCATTCGGGGCCGTAAGGGTTATTACCAAGGCGTTTTGTCATGGTGGCGAGCTGCCTTTGTTGCGCTGCGGAAGATTCTCCCCGTGATCGGGCAGCCGTGGCTGCGTGCCACGCCAACACTGCGGCTTTTCGCCCGGCGGACAAAATATGCGTTATCGTTACGCCTTTTTCCAGCGCGCCTGCATGCGGACGGGGCTGGCGATGAGCAAGGCATAGATCTTGCGTGGATGGACTGGTTTTGGCGGTGGAATCCTGTATCCCAGGGGGAAGCCAGTACAGGCGCACCAATGCGGTGCGACAGATAATCGAGATGAAGGGTATTACATGAAGTCACCATGGATGCGGCGCGTGGCGCTGCTCGCCTGCCTGGCCACCCTGCCGCTGGCGGCCGTTGCCGCCGATGCCGCCCCTGCCGCGGGCGCGCCGGTGAAAACCTTGCGCTATATCCTGCCGGCCGCCGAGACGGGCTTCGATCCGGCCACCGCGCGCGACCTGTATTCGAACCACATCACGCAGGCCGTCTTCGACACCCTGTACACCTATGATTACCTGGCGCGTCCCGTGAAGGTGGTGCCCGGCGCGGCCGCCGCCATGCCGGAAGTGTCCGCCGACGGCAAGACCTACACCATCCGCCTGAAAAAAGGCATCCTGTTCACGCCGGACGCCGCGTTCGGCGGCAAGCGCCGCGAACTGACGATGGCCGATTACGTGTATTCGTGGAAGCGCCTGTTCGACCCGCGCCTGGCTTCGCCGCACAGCTGGCTGTTCGAAGGCAAGGTGGTGGGCCTCGATGATCTGGCCAAGGAAGCGGCCAAGTCGAACAAGCTCGACTTCAACAAGAAGGTGGCCGGCCTGGAAATCCTCGACCCGTACACCTTGCGCATCACGCTGACCAAGACCGATTTCAATTTCCCCATGATCCTCGCCTACGTGCCGACGGCCGCCGTGGCGCGCGAAGTGGTGGATAAATATGGCGACGTGAAGGGCGAGGTAGGTTCGAATCCCGTCGGCACCGGCTATTACACCCTCGGTGAGTGGACGCGCGGCAACCGCATCGTCCTGAACCGCAACCCGCAGCACTTGCCCGAGACGTGGAACTTCATGGCCGGCGACGATCCGGACGACCAGCGCATCGTGCGCCAGATGCAGGGTAAACGCATTCCCGCCATCGACCGCATCGAAATTTCCGTGATGATCGAAGACCAGTCGCGCTGGCTGTCGTTCCAGAGCGGCGGCACGGACGTGTTCTGGCTCGATGGCCCGCTGGCGCCGAAAGCGCTGCTCAACGGCAAGCTGCGTCCCGAGCTGGCGGAGAAGGGCGTGCAACTGTCGCGCCTGCTCGATCCTGAAATCAGCTATTACTACTGGAATATGGAAGACCCGACCCTGGGCGGCTTCAGCAAGGAAAAGATCGCCCTGCGCCGCGCCATCGCCATGGCGCACAATATCGACGAGGAAATCCGCATCATCTGGAATGGCCAGGCCAAGCGTCTCGACTATCCGATACCGCCCGGTGTCGTAGGCTACGATCCCCACTACAAATCCCTGCTGCAATACGATCCCGTGCTGGCCAACAAATTGCTGGATAAATTCGGTTACAAGAAGGGCGCCGATGGCTGGCGTACTTTGCCGGACGGCAAGCCGCTGCTGATCCGCTACGCTTCGCGCAACGAAGCCAATGGCGTGCTGCAGGCGGAAATGTGGCGCAAGACCTACAACTCGCTGGGCATCCGCATGGAAAACGACCGCATGATCTTTTCCGACATTTTAAAGACGGAAAAGCAGTGCAAGATGCAGACGCGCACGGCGCCCTGGCTGGCCGACTATCCGGACGGCGACAACTTCATGCAGCTGTTCTACGGCCCGAACACGCACCAGAACAACAATGGCTGCTACCAGGATCCCGAATACGATAAATGGTACGCGGCCAGCCAGGCCATGCCGGCCAGCCCCGAGCGCGACGAGCTGTTCCACAAGATGGCGCGCCGCCTGGAAGTCAATGCGGGCGCCCTGATCGGCTATGCGCGCTACCGCAACATGCTGGCGCAAAAGTCGGTGCAAGGCTACAAGAAGCACCCGATCCTGTTCCAGGAATGGGCGTACATGGATATCGACAGCAGCGGTGCGCCAGTGGCTACTCCGGCTCCCGCCACTAAATAAGCGCAGCTTATAACGACAAGGAATCATTATGTTTGCTTATATCCTGCGCCGCCTGTGGCAGATGCTGCCCACCATGCTGGGCGTGGTCCTGCTGGTGTTTATCCTGTTCAACTGGGTCGGCGGTGACCCCGCCTACATTTTGGCCGGCAAGATGTCGAGTGCCGAAAGCATCGCCAACATCCGCCGCCAGCTCGGGGTCGACCAGCCGTATTACGTGCAACTGTGGATCTTCATCAAGCAGATCGTCACGTTCGACTTCGGCCAGAGCTGGGCCACGGGGGAATCCGTGTCGCACATCATCACCTCGCGCCTGGGGCCGTCGATGATGGTGTTGATTCCGCTGACCGTGCTGGAAACGTTTTTTGGCGTGGCGCTGGCGCTGGCCATCGCGTTTGTCCGCGGTTCGCTGACGGACCGCGCCGTCATGATCGCCTGCACGGTGGGCATGTCGATTTCCATCCTCGTCTACATCATCGTCTTCCAGTACGGCTTCGCCTATAAACTGGGCCTGTTCCCCGTGCAGGGCTGGGGCGACAGCTTCTGGGAAAACCTGCTGCGCTATTCCACCTTGCCTATCCTGATCGGCCTGGCCGTGTCGATTGCGCCGACCCTGCGCCTGTTCCGCACCTTCGTGCTGGACGAGGCGAACCAGGATTACGTGCGCACGGCGCGCGCCAAGGGCCTCAAGGAAGGCCGCATCATGTGGGTGCACGTGCTGCGCAATGCCGGCATTCCCATCATTACCTATGTGATGTCGAACTTGCCGGCCCTGCTGATCGGCGCTTTCCTGCTCGAGCGCTTCTTCGGCATCCCCGGCATCGGGCGTGAAGTGATTCTGGCCGTCGAGCGCAGCGACTTCCCGGTGATCAAGGCGATCACCGTGTACGTTGCCGCCGCCACCATGCTCTTCAACCTGCTCACCGACCTGCTGTACCAGGCGGTCGATCCTCGCGTACAACTGAAGTAGAAAGAGACGATGTCGAAACCTCATACATCGCCCGGCCTGTGGGCCCTGGCGTGGCGCCGTTTGCGCGGCGACAAGATTGCAATGGTATCGCTGGTCGTGGTCGGCGCCTTTTTCCTGCTGGTGCTGGCGTCCGCCAGCGGCCTGGTGGCCTCGAACTGGGAAGACGAAGTGGCCGTCAGCTATGCGCCGCCGACCTTCGTGGGCGCCGACAAGGACGTCGCCGCCGATGGCGCGATGCCCGTGACGGACGAGCGCAGCGCGCCGACGCCCGTCAACGTGCTCGATCCGCTGGCCGACGATATCGCCGAACTGCGGGCCCAGATGGGCAGTAATCCATCGGCCGGCGTCGAGATGTACGGCGTCACGGACCCGCTGGCCGACGACTTGACGGCCTTGCGCGCCGGCATGGGCAAGGCCAAGAAACTCGTCACGCACAAGGCGGCAACCCTGCCGTTCGGCGCCGACAAGTGGGGCCACGACATCCTGCAGAAAACCATCAAGGGCGGCGAAACGTCGATCGTCGTGGGCCTGGTGGCGGCCTTGCTGGCCGTGGTGCTGGGCACCATCTTTGGCGCCGTGTCCGGCTATTTCGGCGGCGGCGTCGATGACTTCTTCAACTGGTTCTACAGCATCTTTACGTCGATCCCGTCGATCCTGATGATTCTCACCGTGGCGGCCGTGCTGCAGCAGAAGGGCGTGCTGACCATCGTGCTGATCCTGGGCTTGACGGGCTGGACGGGTCCGTACCGTTTGATACGCGCCGAATACATCAAGCACAAGGCGCGCGAATACGTGATGGCGGCCGACGCCATCGGCGCCTCGCACTGGCGCAAGATGTTTTCCCACATCTTCCCGAATGTGAGCCACGTTGCCTTGGTGCAAATGTCGATTCTGGTGGTGGGCTTCATCAAGGCGGAAGTGATTTTGAGCTTCCTCGGTTTTGGCGTGCCGGTGGGTACCGTGTCGTGGGGCAGCATGCTCAACGAGGCACAAAATGAACTGATCCTGGGCAAATGGTGGCAGCTGACCGCCGCCGCCACGGCGATGGCCGTGCTGGTGACGGCGTTCTCGCTGTTTACCGATGCCTTGCGCGATGCGCTCGACCCCAAAGTGAAATAGGAGTTGCTCATGGACCAGAATAACCTGTTGGAAGTGCGCGACCTGCGCGTCACCTTCCGCCTGGACAAGAAGACCACGTTCGAAGCCGTCAAAGGCATCTCGTTCAACGTGCCGCGCAACAGCACCGTCGCGCTGGTGGGCGAATCGGGCAGCGGCAAGTCCGTCAGCTCGCTGGCCGTGATGGGCTTGCTGCCGCCGGATAACACCATCATAGCCCCCGCCTCGAGCATCCACTTCGGCGGGCGCGACCTGCTCAAATTGTCGATCGCCGAGCGGCGCACCATGTGCGGCAAGGATATCTCGATGATTTTCCAGGAGCCGATGTCGTCGCTGAACCCCGTGTTTACGGTCGGCTTCCAGATCGCCGAAGTGTTGCGCCAGCACATGGGCATGAACCGCAAGCAGGCACGCGCCCGCACGCTGGCGCTGCTGGAAGAAGTGGGCATCCCCGACCCGGCCACCAAGATCGACGCCTACCCGAGCCAGATGTCGGGCGGCCAGCAGCAGCGCGTGATGATTGCCATGGCGATCGCCTGCGAACCGAAACTGCTGATCGCCGATGAACCGACGACGGCGCTCGACGTGACGATCCAGAAGCAGATCATGGACCTGATCGCGGCGCTGCAAAAGAAGCATCAGATGTCCGTGCTGTTCATTACCCACGACCTGGGCCTGGTGGGGGAAATCGCCGACCAGGTGATCGTCATGCGCCACGGCGAAGTGCGCGAAACGGGCGAGGTGCGGCAAGTGTTCGAAGCGCCGCAAGACAGTTATACCAAAGCCCTGCTGCATTGCCGGCCCTCGCTGGACGAGCGCCCGTGGCGCCTGCCCGTGATTGCCGATTACATGGACGGCAAGGCCGGCCCCGGTATTGAAATGCAGCAGCGCACGCGCGGCTACACGCCGGGCGACGAGCCCGTGCTGGTGGTGAATAACCTCAGTAAAAGTTTTTATACGCGCGTAGGCCTGTTCGGCAAGCGCGAATTCCAGGCCGTCAAGGACGTGTCGTTCACTTTGCCGCGCGGCAAGACGTTGGGCGTGGTGGGCGAGTCCGGTTCCGGCAAGACGACGGTGGGCTTGACCTTGCTGCGCCTGCATCAGGCAACGGGCGGCACGGCCATGTTCCACGGCAAGGATCTGATCGCCATGCCGAACAAGGAATATTTGCCGTATAAACGCCGCATCCAGATCATCTTCCAGAATCCGTATGCGTCCTTGAACCCGCGCTACACGGTGGGGCAGATTTTGCTGGAACCGATGCGCATCCACAAGATCGGCGCGACCGACCAGGAACGCATCGCCAAGGCTTACTGGCTGCTCGACAAAGTCGGCTTGCCGGAACAGGCCTTCCACCGCTATCCGCACGAGTTTTCTGGCGGACAACGCCAGCGCATCGCGATTGCCCGCTGCCTGACCATGCAGCCGGAAATCCTCGTGTGCGATGAATCCGTGTCGGCGCTGGACGTGTCGGTGCAGGCGCAGGTACTCAATTTGCTGCAGGACTTGCAGGATGAATTCGGCCTGTCCTACATCTTCATTTCGCACGATTTGTCGGTGGTGAAATACATTGCCGACCAGGTGATGGTGATGCACAAGGGGCAAGTGGTGGAGCTGGCCGATTCGGACGAGCTGTACCGCAATCCCGTGCATCCGTACACGCGCACCCTGCTCAGCGCCATACCCAAGGGCGTGCAGTTGTAAGGGATTTTTTACGGTAAGATAGCGGCCATGCCCAACCTCATTTATCTGCTCGAACATTACGGTGTCCTGATTGTCTTTGGCATCGTGCTGGTGGAGCAGCTTGGCCTGCCGATTCCCGCCTTTCCCATCCTCGTGGTGGCGGGGGCGCTGGCCGTCGATGGCGACATGAATGGGGGACTGGTGCTGGCTGCCGCGCTAAGCGCCTGCCTGATCAGCGACTTCACGTGGTTCCGCGCGGGCCGCCATTTCGGCAAGCGCATCCTGCGGCTGCTGTGCCGCATCTCGCTGTCGCCCGATTACTGCGTCAGCCAGACGGAAGACAAATTCAAGCGCTGGGGCCCGAAAGCCCTGATCGTTTCCAAATTTGTGCCGGGTTTCAATACCGTGGCGGCGCCCATGTCGGGCGCGCTGGGTACGCCGCCGGGCCTGTTCTTCCTGTACGCGGGCCTGGGCGCCTTGCTGTGGAGCGGCACGGGCATCGTCGTCGGCGTGATTTTCCATGCCAGCGTGCAGCAAGTGCTCGACTTGCTCAGCACCATGGGCAGCACGGCCTTGCTGATGCTGGCCACCTTGCTGGGCTTGTTCCTGCTGTACAAATTCCTCGAACGCCGGCGTTTTCGCCAGGCCTTGCAGATCGAGCGCATTGGCATCGATGAATTGCTCGAACTGATAGAGCAGGGTGAGGAGCCGCTGATGGTCGACGCGCGCAGCGCCACGGCGCAGGCGCTGGAGCCGGCCGTGCCGGGCGCCTTGTTCTTCAACGGCAAGGAACCCGTGCCGGCCATGATCGCCATGGACAAGGACCGCCACATCATCGTGTATTGCAGCTGTCCCAACGACGTGACGGCCGCGCAAGTGGCCAAGCTGCTGCACCAGCACGGCTTCCACCGCGCCAAGCCCCTGCATGGCGGCCTCGACGCCTGGAATGCCGCCTACCGCTCGGACGAGCCGGCGCCTGCCAGCCTGCTGGGCGAAGGTTTGCCTTCCTGATCCGCCTGATTGCTGGCCGATAGCTGTTGCTTGGTAGCACGCAAGTCGGTAGTAATAATACGAAAACACCGTTGCAGCGCCGCCAGGACGGCAGCGCCGCACCTGCGCCGTTCCATACAAAGCGGCTTTGCGCAAACTCCGGCATACTGTGTTTTCAAGGCGATTCCTGCTGCTATGCAACATGCTTTTCGTGCGTCTGTCGAGTGCAAGCACTTACTATAAATCATTGTTTTCAAGCAATTCTTGCGCTGCCTGTTGCATTTGGAGTGGAACTACCAATAAAGGCTCGTTTTGATGTACTTAAACTACAAACTTTGCTTGCCTCCGGGCGCATTCATCCTTTAAGCTTGGCGTCCCATGCGTCCCACTTCATCATTTAAAATCATGAGCGCTTCGTCTTCTCCCGTACTGCCGACTTCCGCCTTTGCCGATGGACCGCGCCTGCTGGCCGACGTGGGCGGCACCAATGCCCGTTTCGCCTTGGAAGTGGCCGCTGGCCACATCACCCTGGTGGAAGTGCTGCCCTGTGCCGATTACCCGAGCCTGTCCGCCGCCCTGCAAGCCTATTTGGCCCTGCCGCACATCGCGGCCGCTGGCGGGCAAGCCGTGCGCCATGCCGTGATCGCCATCGCCAACCCGGTCGACGGCGATTTCCTCAGCATGACGAACCACCACTGGTCGTTCTCGATCCGCGCCATGCGCGAAGAGTGCGGTTTCACGACCCTGGACGTGGTCAACGATTTCACGGCCCTGGCGCGCGCCTTGCCGCAGTTGTCGAACGAGCAAAAGCACCAGGTGGGCGCGGGCACGGCCCGTCCGAACACGGCCATCGGCCTGATCGGCGCCGGCACGGGTCTGGGCGTATCGGGCCTGATTCCTTCGCATGGCGGCTGGATCGCCCTGCAAAGCGAAGGCGGCCACGTCAGCTTTGCGCCGTTCAATGAAACGGAAGTGAGCATTCTGCAATTTGCCTGGCGTGAATACGAGCACGTCTCGGCCGAGCGCCTGATTTCCGGCGATGGCCTGGAACTGATCTACCGCGCCCTGGCCGACCGCGCGGGCGTGCCGGCGGAAGACTTGCCGGCGGCGGAAATCACGCGCCGCGCGCTGGCTGGCGAATCCCAGCTGTGCGACGATGTCATCGAAGCGTTCTGCTGCATGCTCGGCACCGTGGCGGGCAACGTTGCCGTCACCCTGGGCGCGCTGGGCGGCATTTATATCGGCGGCGGCATCGTGCCACGCCTGGGCGCGCGTTTCGACCGCTCCGGCTTCCGCGCCCGCTTCGAGCGCAAGGGCCGCTTCGCCAATTATGTCTCGCAAGTGCCGACCTTCGTCATCACGGCGCAGTACCCAGCTTTCCTGGGTGCATCGGCCATTCTGTCGGAGAAACTCGCCTCCCTGTGATGCGGGCAGCGGGCGATATGTCGCGCCAGAACCGGGTAAAACGCGTGTTTTGCCCGGTTTTGCGCTTTTCCGCTTTTTATCAGGTACAATTGGCATCGTTGGATGAAACGACGACTGTCGCTCTCCTGTCTGGCTGCTTCGTCGCCACGGGAAAAGCAGCTGCTCCGGAGATCGTTTCATTGCTGGTTACTTAGTGAAGGTTAATTAAGGCCAGCACCATGGATGGCAGGACTTTCACTGCATCCGCTTTAGTCCCGCTTTGCGCGCATCGGCCAAGGCGTCGGAAAAACAGCCTCAACTAGTAACCCAGCACGGCGTCATCATCGATGTCTGCCCTCTGTTACGTTGAAATGAACGTTTTTGATTTCTTTCTCTGCATACGAATTGCAACACACATCCGCACAGAATTGCTATGAATACAATTGAGGCTAAAAAAGTCCTCGAAACCGCGTTGCTGTGCGCTCGTGAGTCGCTGACGATCCACAGCTTGAAGAAGCTGTTCGTCGATGCGGACGAGAATGGTCGCGTGCGCGGCGTCGGCGTTGGCGCCGACACGATCAAGCAATTGCTGGAAGAGTTGCGCGATGAGTGGGAAGGGCGCGGCATCGAGATCGTCAGTCTGGCGTCGGGCTGGCGCTTTCAAAGCCGCCCGGAAATGAAGATGTATCTCGATCGCATGACGCCCGAGCGGCCGCCCAAGTATTCGCGGGCGACCCTGGAAACCCTCGCCATCATCGCCTACCGCCAGCCGGTGACGCGCGGCGATATCGAGGAAATTCGCGGCGTTGCCGTCAATTCGCAGACGATCAAGATGCTGGAAGACCGTGGCTGGGTCGATGCCATCGGTTACCGCGACGTGGTGGGACGGCCGGCCTTGCTGGCCACCACCAAGCAGTTTTTGGATGATCTGGGTTTGCAATCGCTGTCCCAGCTGCCGCCTTTGCAGCAAATCAGCGAGATGCAGGGCAATGGGCTCGAAGCCCTGGAAGCGGCCCTGCAAGAAAATTTTGACAAGGCAAGCAATGAGCTTGTCCCCCAGCTTGGTGCAGGTAGCAATACGGCTGTGACAGATATAGATGTGACAGCAAGCCTTGATGCCGGCCCCGATGCTTCGCCCACGGACGAAGCCTACACTCACGACCCTGCGCCAGAACTAACGGTTGACGCTGCGCCAGGTCAGCACAGCCAAGAAACGAAGAATGAATAATCCGAACACACCCGAGACAGTAACCGCCAGCGACGAAGCCATCGTTGCCAAGCCCAAGCGCCGCACCAAGGCTCAGATCGAAGCCGATGCCGCTGCTGCAACTACCGCTGCTGGCGACGCTGTCCCAGCCAAGCCGAAGCGCCGCACGAAAGCCGACGTGGCCGCTGATGCGCCCGTCGCCGCTGCTGAAGTTGAAGCTGCCCCAGCCGTCAAGAAAACCCGCGCCAAGCCAGCCCTGAAAGCCGTGGCCGACGCCGCCGAAGCGGCTGCCGAGGCAGTCGCCGCACCTGCGCCGCGTCCGCCGCGCGCCCGCGCCGCCGCCAAGGCCGCTGCCGCCGTCGCTGAAACGGCGCCCGAAGCCGTCGCCGACAAGCCGGCCGAAGCACGTCCGACCCGCGGTCCGCGCCAGATGCGTGGCGTGCAGGCGGAACGCGCGCTGCGCCAGCCGCCGCGCGCCGAAGCACCGCAGGCCGCCGAAGCCGTTGCAGGCGCGCCTGCCGCAGAGCAAGCCGCCGCGCCTGTCGCCGACGTGTTCGATGCCGAAGGCAACCTCGTGTCCGGCCCGCGCCTGCCGCGTGGTCCGCGCAACGACGTGCCGGGCGCTGGCAAGAATGCCGGCAAGAGCCGAAAAAAGGGCAAAGGCCGCCAGGCTGCGCCAGGCAAACTCAGCGACGCTGATGCTGTCTTCTCGTTCGTCACCTCCGACGCGTTCGACAGCGAAGAAGGCGGCACGGGCCGCGTGCAGAAAGTGGCCGTGCGCCGCGACCTGACGTCCGACGACGACGCGCCGAAGCTGCACAAGGTGCTGGCCGAAGCCGGTCTCGGTTCGCGCCGCGACATGGAAGACCTGATCATTTCGGGCCGCGTGTCCGTCAATGGCGAGCCGGCCCACATCGGCCAGCGCATCTTGCCGAGCGATCACGTGCGCATCAACGGCAAGTTGATCCAGCGCCGCGTCAGCAAGAAGCCGCCGCGCGTATTGGTCTACCACAAGCCGGCCGGCGAAATCGTCAGCCACAACGACCCGGACGGCCGTCCATCCGTGTTCGACCGCCTGCCAACCATGAAGGCAGGCAAGTGGCTGGCCGTTGGCCGCCTCGACTTCAACACGGAAGGCTTGCTGCTGTTTACCACCTCCGGTGACCTGGCCAACCGTCTGATGCACCCGCGCTACGGCATCGACCGCGAGTACGCCGTGCGTACCCTGGGCGAGCTGGAAGAGGGCATGCGCCAGAAGCTGCTGGCCGGCGTCGAGCTGGAAGACGGCCTGGCGCAGTTCTCGAAGATCGCCGATGGCGGCGGCGAAGGCATCAACAAGTGGTACCGCGTGGTGATCGGCGAAGGCCGTAACCGCGAAGTGCGCCGCATGTTCGAAGCGATCGGCCTGACCGTCTCGCGCCTGATTCGTACCCGTTACGGCGCCATGACACTGCCAAGCGGCCTGAAGCGCGGCCGCTGGGAAGAGATGGATGAAAACACTGTGCGCGATCTGCTGACCGCCTACGGCATCGAAAAGAAAATGCCGGCATCGGGCGACCCCCGTGCCGCTGGCGCCGCCAAGGGCCGCGAAGCACGCAAGGTCGAACGCAAGGACCGCGATGACGAGCCGAATGGCAACCGCATCGATGTGAGCAACCGCAACGCCGATCCATTCCCGGTCGCGCCGCGCCGTGGCCAGCCGCAAGGCCAGTTTGCCCGTCCGCAAGGCCAGGGCCGCCCAGGCGGCGCCGGCCGTCCAGGCGAAGCGCGTGGTCCTGGCCGTGGCCAGCCGCAAGGTCCGTTCCAGGGTGGTCAGCCCCGTTCGTCGGCATCGTTCGAAGGTGCGCAAGGCCAAGGCCAGGGCCAGGGCCGTCCGCCGCGTGCGGCAGGCCAGGGCCAGGGGCGTCCGGCAGGTGGCGGCGAAGGCCGCGCACCGCAGCGCGGTCCGCGCCAGCCCGATCCGCTGCAAACGGCCTTCGGCTTCGCCAACACGGGTCCGCGCCGCAATACGGGCGGTGGTGCCGGTGGGCAAGCGCGTTCCGGTGGCCAGCCGCGTGGCGGCATGGATCGCGGCGGCATGGATGGCATGCCGCGCCGCCGCAGCAAAGGTTAATCGGGAAGAGTTTCTTCTTGCGCACCCGCCGATCTGCGGCAGGTGCGCGCTCTTGTAACTGTTGTAAGCCGGGCCGCTCCTCGTGTGCGGCATTGCGGCGAAGTTAATAAGAGGTTATAATCTGCAGCCTAATAAAAGTTCTCCGCAGGGTTGTTTGGTGGGGAGTGCTTTCATCTGGTTGGGGAAATACAAGAAGATGGGCAGATGCCCATTTTTTTTTTGTTGAACCGTTTGTAATGGCTCCGCAAGGGGCCATATATGACTTGAATGCGTGTTTTTGCATGTTGTCGGCGCCCAAGTGGTGCTGTCATGCCGAAAACGGGCCTTATTTCTGGAGAATTTCTTGCAGCAGTTGGGATTAATTGAAAAGACAGTTACTGGTCTGGGCTATGAGCTCGTTGATGTCGAACGTGCCGAGCGCGGACTGCTGCGCGTCTTTATTGATTTCAGCGCCGCCGATGCCGCTGAAAAAGGTCCGATCACGGTCGAAGACTGTGCCACGGTGAGTCACCAGTTATCGCATGTGTTGACGGTAGAGAACGTTCCTTACGAGCGTCTCGAGATTTCTTCCCCGGGTCTCGATCGTCCGGTGCGCAAGCTGGAAGACTTTGTCCGTTTCGCAGGCCAGGAAATCATCGTCAAGCTGATGGTGGCGATGCCGGGTACGAACAACCGGAAATCGTTCCAGGGGATCTTGCAAGAACCCGTGGGCGATAAATTGTCGTTGGAATTTGAAGGTAAGGATGGTCCGGCGATGTTGGAGTTTACGCTCGCGGATGTGGATAAGGCACGCTTGGTGCCGCAGGTGGTTTTTAAGGGACGCAAAGCATGAGCCGCGAAGTTTTATTATTGGTTGACGCGCTGGCGCGCGAAAAAAACGTCGATAAAGATGTCGTCTTCGGCGCCCTCGAATTCGCGTTGGCGCAAGCCACGAAGAAACGGTATGAGGGTGAGGTAGACATCCGCGTTTCGATCGACCGCGAAACGGGCGAATTCGAATCGTTCCGCCGCTGGCACGTCGTGCCCGATGAAGCGGGCCTGCAATTGCCGGATCAGGAGATCCTGCATTTCGAGGCAAAAGAACAGATTTCCGATATCGAAGTCGATGACCACATCGAAGAACCGATCGAATCCGTCGAATTCGGCCGCCGTTTCGCCCAGGATACCAAACAGGTTGTCCTGCAGCGCGTACGTGACGCCGAACGCGAACAGATCCTGGTCGACTTCCTGGAACGCGGCGATTCGCTCGTTACCGGCACCATCAAGCGCATGGAACGCGGCGACGCCATCGTCGAATCGGGCAAGATCGAAGCCCGTTTGCCACGCGACCAGATGATCCCGAAAGAGAATCTGCGTATCGGCGACCGCGTGCGTGCTTTCATCTTGCGCATCGACCGCAATATGCGCGGCCCGCAAGTGATTCTGTCGCGCACCGCGCCAGACTTCATCATGAAGCTGTTTGAGCTGGAAGTGCCGGAAATCGAGCAAGGCATGCTGGAAATCAAATCCGCTGCCCGCGATGCCGGCGTGCGCGCCAAGATCGCCGTCTACACGGCCGACAAGCGCATCGACCCGATCGGTACTTGCGTCGGCATGCGCGGTTCGCGCGTGCAGGCTGTCACCGGCGAACTCGGTGGCGAACGCGTCGACATCGTGCTGTGGTCGGAAGATCCGGCGCAGTTCGTCATCGGCGCCCTGGCGCCGGCGAACGTGTCGTCGATCATGGTTGACGAAGAAAAACACGCGATGGATGTCGTCGTGGACGAAGAAAACCTGGCAATCGCGATCGGCCGTTCCGGCCAGAACGTGCGCCTGGCCTCTGACCTGACCGGCTGGAAGATCAACATCATGACGGCCGAAGAATCGGCTGACAAAGCTGCCCAGGAAACGGCTGCCGTGCGCATCCTGTTCATGGAAAAGCTCGATGTCGACCAGGAAGTGGCCGATATTCTGGTGGAAGAAGGTTTCGCCAGTCTGGAAGAAATCGCTTACGTGCCAATTTCCGAAATGCTGGAAATCGAATCGTTTGACGAAGATACCGTCAATGAACTCCGTACCCGTGCGCGTGATGCGCTCGTGACCGAAGCGATTGCTTCGGAAGAGGGTCTGGAAGGCATGGACGAGGCGTTGGTGGGTCTGGAAGGCATGGACCGCATTACCGCCGGCAAGCTGGGTCTGGCTGGTATCAAGACCGTTGAAGCATTTGCAGCACTGGCATACGACGAATTTGGCGCAATCCTGGCCTTGTCTGCGGACCGTGCGCGTGAACTGATTACAAGTGAATTTAAAGATGTGACCGACGATGAGATGAAGTTGGTTGACTCGAAATACGACGATCGTGCCAAGGCGTTGCAAGCCAAGGCATGGAGTCTGGCCGAATCCGCAAAGGCTTAATTTGAGTATCTTTATCATCTCCGCGACACATAGAAAAGAGGACTGAATGGCGAGTAACAACGTAGCCCAATTTGCCACCGAACTGAAGATGCCTGCAGATTTGCTGCTGACGCAGCTGCGTTCTGCCGGCGTCGAGAAAAGTTCGACGTCAGATCCATTGTCGAAAGATGATAAGGACAAGCTTTTGGATCATCTGCGCCGCACACACGGCGCAGCGGCTGACACAGAAAAGAAAAAAATCACCGTGACCCGCAAGGAAACGACTGAGATCAAGCAAGCTGACGCAACCGGTAAATCGCGCACCATCCAGGTGGAAGTGCGCAAGAAACGCACTTTCGTCCAGCGTGACGAAGCTGCGCCGGTCGCAGCTGAACCGGTCGCGCCTGCCGCACCGGTGATCGATCCCGCCGACGTGGCGCGCCGTGAAGAAGAAGCCCGTAAACAGGCTGAACTGATCGCCCGCCAGGAAGCCGATCTGCGCGAAAAGCAAGAACGTCTGGCCAAGCTCGACGCGGAAAAAGAAGCCCAGGCGAAAGCCACGCAACAGGCTGAACTGGCTGCGAAGAAAGAAGCTGAAGCGGAAGCGAAGAAAGCCGCCGCCAAGGCTGCTGCCGCGCCTGCCGCCAGCGCCGCTGCGCCTGTCGTTGACGACGCCGCCGCCGAAGCGAAAAAAGCTGCTGCCGCTGAAGAAGCGAAGAAGAAAGCGGCTGCCGCTGCTGTTGCCGCCAAGGAAGCCGCTGACAAAGCGGAAGCCACCGAGCGTGCACGCAAGGCCGTTGCCGACGAAGTCGCCCAGATCAAGGCCATGATGAACGCGCCGCGCCGCGCCATCAAGGCACCGGAACCCGTACCGGTTCCCGTCAAGCCGAAGGCGCCGGAAGGCACCCTGCACAAGCCTGCTGACAAGAAACCTGGCGACAAGCCGGGCGACAAGAAGCCTGCTGTTGCAGACAAGAAATCCATCAAGTCGGCGAATGTGTCGTCCACCTGGTCCGATGACGCGAAAAAACGCGGCACCACCGGTGGTCCCAAGCCACGCGGCAACAGCGGCCCAGGCGGCCGTGACAGCTGGCGCGGTGGCGCGAAGGGCCGTCGCCCGACGCACCATGACGACCGTGAATCGAACTTCCAGGCTCCTACGGAAGCCGTCGTCAAAGACGTGCACGTACCGGAAACGATCACCGTGGCCGAACTGGCGCACAAAATGTCCGTCAAGGCATCCGAAGTCATCAAGCATTTGATGAAATTGGGCCAGATGTGCACGATCAACCAGGTGCTGGACCAGGAAACCGCCATGATTCTGGTGGAAGAAATGGGCCACAAGGCGTTCGCCGCCGAACTGGATGATCCGGAAGCGTTGCTGGCCGATGTGGGCGAACACGCGCACTTCGAAACCAAGCCACGCGCACCGGTGGTCACCGTCATGGGTCACGTCGACCACGGCAAGACCTCGCTGCTGGACTATATTCGTCGCGCCAAGGTTGCATCCGGCGAAGCGGGCGGCATTACGCAGCATATCGGTGCTTACCACGTCGATACGCCACGCGGCATGATCACCTTCCTCGACACCCCGGGCCACGAAGCGTTTACCGCGATGCGTGCCCGTGGCGCCAAGGCAACCGACATCGTCATTCTGGTGGTTGCCGCCGACGATGGCGTGATGCCGCAAACGAAAGAAGCGATTGCCCATGCGAAAGCAGCCGGCGTACCGCTGGTGGTGGCGATCAACAAGGTCGACAAACCAGGCGGCAACGTTGACCGCGTGACGCAGGAACTGGTCGCCGAACAAGTCGTGCCGGAAGAATACGGTGGCGAATCGCCATTCGTTCCGGTCTCGGCCAAAACGGGTCAAGGTATCGACGACCTGCTGGAACAAGTGCTGTTGCAAGCCGAAGTGCTGGAACTGACGGCACCGGTCGATGCGCCTGCGCGCGGCCTGGTAGTCGAGGCGCGTCTGGACAAGGGCCGTGGTCCTGTCGCGACGATCCTGGTGCAGTCCGGTACCTTGCGCCGCGGCGACGTGATCCTGGCTGGCTCTTCGTATGGCCGTGTTCGCGCCATGCTGGACGAGAACGGCAAGTCGATCGCTGAAGCCGGTCCTTCGATTCCGGTCGAAATCCAGGGCTTGACGGAAGTACCGGTTGCCGGTGAAGAAGTCGTCGTCATGGCTGACGAGCGCAAAGCGCGTGAAATCGGTTTGTTCCGTCAAGGTAAGTTCCGCGACGTGAAACTGGCGAAACAGCAAGCTGCGAAACTGGAAAACATGTTCGACCAGATGGCCGAAGGCGAAGTGAAAAACTTGCCATTGATCATCAAAACCGACGTGCAAGGTTCGCAAGAAGCGCTGGTCGGTTCGTTGCAGAAACTGTCGACCTCCGAAGTGCGCGTACAAGTTGTGCACGCAGCCGTCGGCGGCATCACGGAATCGGACGTCAACCTGGCAGTCGCCTCGAAAGCGGTCATCATCGGCTTTAACGCCCGTGCTGATGCCCAGGCACGCAAGCTGGCCGAGTCGAATGGCGTGGACATTCGCTACTACAACATCATTTACGATGCGATCGACGAGATCAAATCGGCGTTGTCGGGCATGTTGGCACCAGAGAAACGCGAAACCGTCATCGGCCAGGTCGAGATCCGCCAGGTTATCCTGGTCTCGAAAGTGGGCGCGATTGCCGGTTGCCTGGTCACCGATGGCGTGGTCAAGCGTGCTTCTTCCGTCCGCCTGTTGCGCAACAACATCGTGGTCTGGAGCGGCGAGATCGACTCCCTGAAACGCTTCAAGGACGATGCGAAAGAAGTTCGCGCCGGTCTGGAGTGCGGCCTGTCGCTGAAGAACTACAACGACATTCAGGTTGGCGACACCCTGGAAGTGTTCGAAGTTCAGGAAATCGCTCGTACCCTGTAATCACAGAAGTAATGGCGCGGACATATCGTTGTCCGCGCAAACACGTGGGGCGCATTGGTCAACGGGCAACCGTTTGACTCATGCGCCCTGCGGCACTTAGGACAGCATAAAATCATGGCTAAACATAGCAAAACCATGCCAGCGCGCGGCTTGCGCGTGGCTGACCAGATCCAGCGCGATCTGGCTGAAATCGTCGCCTACGAATTGAAGGATCCACGTGTCGGCACGATGATCACCATCACCGAAGTACAGATCACGCCCGATTACGCGCACGCCAAGGTGTTTTTCACGATGTTGAAAGACAGCAAGGAAGCCATCAAGAACACCACCGAAGGCCTGATGGCCGCGTCTGGCTTCATCCGTGGCTTGCTGGGCAAGCGCCTGCACATCCACACCCTCCCGATGCTGCATTTCGTGCACGACAGCTCGACTTCGCGCGGCATGGAAATGTCCTTGCTGATCGACAAGGCAAACGCCACGCGCGCGGCCGACGCCGAGCCGGATGTCAAACCAGAAGCGGACGAGCAATAACAGTGGCGGGTCCGAAGAAACCGCCCGGCATCAAGCGGGTGCGCGACCTGGTCGACGGCGTCTTGCTGTTGGATAAGCCTGTGGGCTGGTCCAGCAATGACGCCCTGATCAAGGCCAAGCGCGTCCTGAACGCGAAAAAAGCGGGGCATACGGGCACGCTGGATCCGTTCGCCACGGGCTTGCTGCCGCTGTGCTTTGGCGAAGCGACGAAGTTCTCGCAGGACTTGCTGGAAGCCGACAAAACCTACGAAACCCTGGTGCACCTGGGGCAGACGACGGATACGGGCGATACCGAGGGCGAAGTGCTGGAAACGCGCGACGTCAACGTCACCGAAGAGCAGATCGAAGCCGTGCTGGCGCAGTTCCGTGGGCCTATCCTGCAGACGCCACCGATGTACTCGGCCTTGAAACGGGACGGCAAGCCCTTGTATGAGTATGCAAGGGCAGGCATCACCCTGGAGCGCGAAGCGCGCCCGGTGACCATCCACAAGCTCGAGTTCCTCGGCTATGACGCCCCGTTCCTGAAATTGTCCGTGATGTGCAGCAAGGGCACGTATATCCGCGTGCTGGGCGAAGACATCGGCCATGCCCTCGGTTGCGGCGGCCATCTGAACGCCTTGCGCCGCACGCAGGTGGGCAGCCTGACCTTGGACGGCGTCGTCACGCTCGATGAGTTGACTGCGCATGCCGCGCCGTTGAGCCTGCTGGCGCCCGTCGATGCCTTGCTGTCGAGTTTCCCCGCCGTCCAGCTGACGGAAGAATTGGCCAAGCGTTTCCTGCATGGCCAGCGCATCGCGCTGGGCAAGGAAGACGTCGCCGTGCCAGCCGAGCCGGGCAGGGTGCGCGTGTATCACGACAGCAAGCTGCTGGGCACCGGCCAGTTGCAGGAATACAGCATCCTGGCGCCGGAACGCTTGATTGCCACGGCGCATCAATAAGTCACAGCAACGTCATATTACCCAGCGACACTCGTTAAACAGTGTCGCTTTTTTAAACAAACCGTCCCCGACTGCGGGAGCCGCCAGCATTTTTAGATAGCGTTGCAACGCAACATGCTATACTACGCGGTTCCGGAAATAGATTAGCATTCGGGTATCTCGTACACCTTGTACGCACTCCGCAGTTTTTCAGTAACTACTACGACCATGTCAAATACAAAACGCGCAATTCGTAATATCGCCATTATCGCCCACGTTGACCACGGCAAAACCACGCTGGTGGATCAGCTGCTGCGCCAGTCAGGCACCTTCCGTGAAAACCAAGCGGTCGACACCCGAGTCATGGACTCGAACGACCTGGAAAAGGAGCGCGGCATTACGATTCTGTCGAAGAACTGCGCTGTTGAGTACGAAGGCACCCACATCAATATCGTCGACACCCCAGGCCACGCCGACTTCGGCGGCGAAGTGGAACGTGTTCTGTCGATGGTGGACTCGGTTCTGCTGCTGGTCGATGCACAGGAAGGCCCGATGCCGCAAACCCGTTTCGTCACGCGCAAAGCGCTGGCACTGGGTCTGAAGCCTATCGTTATCGTCAACAAGGTCGACCGTCCAGGCGCGCGCCCGGACTGGGCCATCAACCAGACGTTCGAACTGTTCGACAAGCTGGGCGCGACCGACGAACAACTGGATTTCCCTATCATTTACGCTTCGGGCCTGAACGGCTATGCCGGCCTGACCGAAGACGTGCGCAGCGGCGACATGAAGCCAATGTTTGACGCCATCCTGGAACACGTTCCAGTGCGTGACGACAATCCTGAAGGTCCGCTGCAAATGCAGATCACCTCGCTGGATTACTCGTCGTACGTCGGCAAGATCGGCATTGGCCGCGTCAACCGCGGTACCGTCAAAGTTGGTCAAGACGTGCTGGTCATCAATGGCCCAGGCGCCACGCCTATCAAAGGCCGCATCAACCAGGTGCTGAATTTCAAGGGCCTGGAGCGCGTGCTGGTTGACGAAGCCGTCGCCGGCGACATCTGCCTGATCAACGGTATCGACGAAATCGGCATCGGTTCGACCCTGTGCGCAGTCGATACCCCGGACGCGCTGCCGATGCTGACCGTCGACGAGCCGACCCTGACCATGAACTTCATGGTCAACAACTCGCCACTGGCTGGCCGCGAAGGCAAATTCGTTACCTCGCGTCAACTGCGTGACCGTCTGGACCGCGAACTGAAAGCCAACGTTGCTCTGCGCGTTTCGCCAACCGACGACGACACGATCTTCGAAGTATCGGGCCGCGGCGAGCTGCACCTGACGATTCTGATCGAAAACATGCGTCGCGAAGGCTTCGAGCTGGCCGTATCGCGTCCACGCGTGGTCTTCAAAATGGTTGATGGCGTGCGCCACGAGCCGTTTGAAAACCTGTCCGTTGACGTGGAAGAAGTCAACCAGGGCGGCGTCATGGAAGAACTGGGCCGTCGTCGTGGCGACCTGCAAAACATGGAATCGGATGGCAAGGGCCGCGTGCGTCTCGAGTACCTGATCCCGGCGCGTGGCCTGATCGGCTTCCAGGGCGAATTCATGACCCTGACCCGCGGCACCGGCCTGATGAGCCACGTATTCCACGAATACGCGCCAGTCGACAACACCCGTGGCGAAATGGCTGGCCGTCGTAACGGCGTGCTGATCTCGCAAGATGACGGCGCCGCTGTTGCTTACGCGATCTGGAAACTGCAAGACCGCGGCCGCATGTTCGTGTCGCACAATGACCCAGTCTACGAAGGCATGGTCATCGGTATCCACTCGCGCGACAACGACCTGGTCGTCAACCCGATCAAGGGCAAGCAGCTGACCAACGTGCGTTCGTCGGGTACCGACGAAGCGGTGCGCCTGGTACCGCCAATTCAGATGTCGCTGGAATACGCAGTCGAATTCATCGAGGACGACGAACTGGTGGAAATCACGCCTAAATCGATCCGTCTGCGCAAGCGCTTCCTGAAAGAGCACGAGCGTAAAAAAGCGTCGCGCGATTCGTAATCTGTTGTAGCGCATGGCCTGCGGGCCATGCCACGCTCAAGCCCGTTGCTCCGCCTTTCCTTCACCGGTGAGGCGCGCAGCGGGTTTGTCATTTGCAGCTCCTGTTTTTTGTAGACACCATGACTTCCTCTTCTTTGCCCTCCCGCCGCCTGTCCGTCGCCCCGATGATGGACTGGACCGACCGCCATTGCCGCAAGTTCCACCGCGAAATCACGCGCCATACCTGGCTCTACACCGAGATGGTGACGACGGGCGCGCTCGTGTACGGCGACGTGGAGCGCCATTTGCGCTTCAATGAGGAAGAGCATCCGGTGGCGCTGCAGCTGGGCGGCAGCGATCCGAAGGACCTGGCCACCAGCGCCAGGCTGGGCCAGCAGTGGGGTTACGACGAGGTCAACCTCAATTGCGGTTGCCCGTCCGAGCGCGTGCAAAAGGGCGCGTTTGGCGCCTGCCTGATGGCAGAGCCGCAACTGGTGGCCGACTGCGTGAAAGCCATGCGCGACGTGGTCGACATCGACGTCACCGTGAAACACCGCATCGGCATCGATGACAGCGAATCGTATGACTTCGTGCGCGATTTCGTCGGCACCGTGGCCGATGCCGGCTGCAAGACGTTTATCGTGCATGCGCGCAATGCCATCCTGAAAGGCCTGAGCCCGAAGGAAAACCGCGAAGTGCCGCCTCTCAAGTATGACTATGCCTACCGCTTGAAGCGTGATTTTCCCCAGTTCGAATTCATCATCAATGGCGGCATCAAGACGCTCGAGGAAATCGACCTGCACCTGCAGCACCTGGACGGCGTCATGCTGGGCCGCGAGGCCTATCACAACCCCTACGTGATGGCGCAGTTCGACCAGCGCTATTACGGCGACGACACGCCCGTCAAAACGCGTGAACAGGTGCTCGAAGCGATGATTCCGTATATCAGCGCGCAGCTGGAAAAAGAAGCGGGGCGATTAAAACTGAACAGCGTCACGCGCCACATGCTGGGCCTGATGCAAAACCTGCCCGGCGCGCGCGGCTTCCGCCAGACCTTGTCCGATTCCAAGAAGCTGGCCTCGGGTGATCCGCGCTTGCTGCTGGAAGCGGCGGCGCGCTTGTCCTTGCCTGCCTGATGCGCGGCGACGTCCATGTCCATGCACAGCAGTTGCATGGCTACCTGCAGGCAGTCACCGCATTGAAGGATGATGGCAGCCTGTTTCTGTGCGAGTATCTGGGGCCCGTCGCGCCGCAGGCATCGCTCGACGCGCTGTGCCGCACGCTGAAGCTGGAGCCGGACGGCATGCGCCTGCAGCCGATCGAGAGCATGGACTGCAGCGGCGCCTTGTGCACGCCGCGCCAGTGGCTGCTCGAGCGCTTGCTGCCGATGAGCGAGGCGGACCGCGAGCCGCTCGACGCCCGTTTATATGATGGTTTCGAGGCCGAACTGGCCGAACTGTTCGGTAGCGAGCCGCACTGGTATCAACTGGTATCATCGGGCCAGGGCAGCCTGGCTGGTCGATTGGGCGCTATCTGGAGCATCTTTGTCTTCGGCACAGACGGCCACGCCTATGTGATGCATTGCAGCTGGGACCGCTAATCCAACTTGTCTATACCGGTGCCCTTGCGCACTGGTATTGTCCGCACTACCCCTCCTCTGAGTCCCTCTCCCCAAACGATGTCATATGGCTATGCCATGTGTTGTAAATGCGCTGTTTCGGCGCACGCCCGCACTGTCGTGGGGCATTTCTATGGGGCAAGAAACGGCGTTGTTGCCATTTCCCCGAAGAAAGTTAATCAGCCATTTATTCGGGTACTTATTGCTTGCTTTGAGGCAAAATTTACACCTATAATTGATTATAGACAAATATTTCTCATATGAATGTTTGATGTTGATCTCGCATCATCTGTGTCAAAAATTCAGTGTGTAGAACAAATTTGCATTCGCAGTCACTGGCGTTTTCAGGGCTGTTGTAGATCAGGAAGTACCCCAGGCTGCGTGCGGCCGGAGACCGCCAGCATACCAATCGGTAAGGGCGGACACCGGTGTTGCGCAGCCTTCGTCTTGTCGTGCCGGGCAAAAATCCTTATCAATAGTTTCATTTACGAAGAGCCGAAATGAATTTAGCAAAAATGAAGGTTGGTACCCGCCTGGGCCTGGGTTTCGCCCTGGTACTGGTTCTGCTGGTGGCCGTGACCGTCCTCGGCATCGCGCGCATGGCGCAAATCCAGGAACGTCTCGATCACGTGATCAATGTCAACAACGTCGTCACCCGCCTGGTGATCGACATGCGTGGCAACGTCAGCGACCGCATCACCTCGCTGCGCATCCTGACCCTGATGACGGACGCGGGCGATATGGAACCTGAAATGGCGCGTATCAAGACGCAGACGAGCACCTATCAGGAAACGCAGAAGAAGCTCGAAGAGAAATTCGCCGTCGAGTCGACTCCGGAAGAAAAAGCCCTGCTGACCTCGATCAAGGAATACGAAGCGGCCGCCATGCCAGCCATCGCCAAGGCGTCGGCGCTGTGGATGGCCAACGATGCGGAAGGCGCCACGCGCGTGATGATCAAGGAAATCCGCCCGGTACAGAAAAAATGGATGGAAGCGCTGGAGCAACTGGCCGTGCTGGAAGACAAGCTTAACGAGCAGATGCAATCGGACGCCCGCAAGGCCTTCGACAGCGCGCGCCTGTTCATGATCATCCTTGGCGTACTGGCCGTGGCGATGGGCGTGGCGGCGGCACTGGTGATTACCCGCGGCTTGCTGAAACAGCTGGGTGGCGAGCCTGACTACACGGCATCGATCGCCGGCAGCATCGCCAATGGCGACCTGTCGATCGGCATCCATACGCAGCCTTCCGATACGTCCAGCCTGCTGGCGGAAATGAAGGAAATGCGCAACAGCCTGGTGGGCATCGTCGGCCAGGTGCGCGTCGGTACGGAAACCATCGGCACGGCGTCACGCGAAATTGCCGACGGCAATATCGACCTGTCGTCGCGCACGGAAATGCAGGCCAGCGCGCTGGAAAAGACGGCATCGGCCATGGAAGAGCTGACCTCGACCGTGAAACAGAATGCGGACAATGCGCGCGAAGCCAACAAGCTGGCCGCCACTGCTTCGGACGTGGCCCTGAAGGGCGGTTCCGTCGTGTCGCAAGTGGTAGACACCATGAGCTCGATCAATGAATCGGCGAAGAAAATTGTCGACATCATCGGCGTGATCGATGGCATCGCCTTCCAGACCAACATCCTGGCGCTGAACGCGGCCGTGGAAGCGGCACGTGCCGGCGAACAAGGCCGCGGCTTTGCCGTGGTGGCGTCGGAAGTGCGCAACCTGGCCCAGCGCTCCGCTGGCGCGGCGAAGGAAATCAAGATCCTCATCGACGATTCGGCCGAGAAGACGGAACGCGGTACGCGACTGGTCGGCCAGGCTGGCGTGACGATGGGCGAAGTGGTCGACAGCGTGCGCCGCGTGACCGACATCATGAGCGAGATCGCCAGTGCCAGCCAGGAACAAAGCGCCGGCATCGAACAGGTCAACTTGTCGATCATCGAGATGGATGGCATGACGCAGCAAAATGCGGCCCTGGTCGAACAGGCAGCCGCCGCGGCGCAAAGCCTGCAGGACCAGGCGGCCGAACTGGCCCACGTGGTCAGCATCTTCAAACTGGTCGACGGCGAAGAGAAGCCGGCGGCGTATGTGCCGGCCCCCGTGGCTGCCGCGCCAGTGGCCGTGCGCAAGCCGGCGCCGGCATTGCGTCCGGTCAAGTCGCTGACCCGCAAGACCGAAGCAGCCGCTCCCGTGGCGGCTTCAGCGCCACGCAAGGCGGCAGGCGCCGGCAGCAATGACGAGTGGGAAGAGTTTTAAGCGCGGCCAACAGCGCACAGGAAATGGTAACTGCCGTATTTGATAATAATCATGGGGAAGCACATGTTTGAGAATAAGCGTTTGATGAGTGTTGCAGCAGCCTTGCTGGTGTCCGTTTCTTCCGCCGCCTTCGCGGCCGAGGTGCCGGCGTCGTTCGATGCCAAGAACTGCAAGGCCGACTATCCGAAAGCCTCGCTGATGAACGAAGAGCAGGGCACCGTGTCGATGTCCTTCCTGGTCAATGCCGATGGTAGCGTTGCCGATTCGAAAGTCGACAAGAGCAGCGGCTTCAAGAATCTGGACAAGGCCGCCATCAAGGCCCTGTCCGCATGCAAGTTCAAGCCGGGCACCAAGGATGGCGCCGCGGCGCAAACCTGGACCAAGGTCGATTACGCCTGGAAACTGGACTGATCCACATTTGCCGGGAGCGGCGCTCCCGGCATGGCCGACTCCGCTACGGGCGGCGCCTGCAAGGGTGCCGCCCGTACTGTTATGTGCGCCAGCCAACGGCACTGTCGCCGCCGATTCTGTTACCCTCGAAACATACCTTCGGGATCTCCCATTACAAGAGGCCTACCATGCAGCGCATCCTGACACTTTCCTCCCTGGCCGCCAGCGGCTTGCTGCTTTCCGCCTGCGCATCGCTGGGCACGCCCGTGGGCTTGCAGGCGGGGCAGACCGTGGCCGTCGTCAATAGCCTGAGCTGGGACAATCCCCTGACGGGCAAGCGCGACGGCGTGCGCACCAGCTGGCCCATCAAGGATGGCAAGATTGCCCCTGAATATTTTCCGCTGGCGCAGCTGAAGCAGTGCGAAGCCGGCGGCAAGCCTTGCGCCTGGGGCGTGATGCGGGCGCAGCGCGGCGCACCCACGCTGAGCTATGCGGACGGCGGCATCGACCTGGCCGTGAGCGTGGCCATCGACGTGGCGCGGCGCCAGGATGCGCGCCAGGGCGAGACGCAAACGGCGATGGCGATTCCGCAGGATGTGGCCGCGCTGGCTGGCCGGCAACAAGTGCAACCCAGCTGGAAATTGAAGTATGGCAAGGTCGAGCAGGTCGAGCTCGATTACGGCGTGCGCTACCAGGTGTGCGTGCAGCGCTACGATGCGGCCGGCAAGGCCATCGATACCTGCGCGATTCCGTTTATTTGAGGAAACATGCGGCATGGGCCGCTTGTGGCGCGTTTGCGACATTTCATGTTGCGGCGTGCGTCGGCGTGTAACAATCGGTAAAAGCACAGCAAAGCACGGCGTAATTTCTTATAGTACTTAATTAAGCAGTACACATTAGGAGAATTGCGATGAAAACCCTGTTGGCAGTAATCTCGCTGGCCGCCCTGGGTGGCTGCGCCGTGGCGCCCCCCGGTCCTGCGTATTACGGTTCGCGCGCGCCGCAGGGAGCCTACAATCCTTACGACTGGCATACGGTCTCGTCCGAGCCGGTGCAGTCAGGCCGCGTGATGAGCGCGCCGCGCGTGGAATATACGAATGAGCCCGTGTATGTGCAGCAGCCGCCGGTGTACGTGCAGCAGCCCGTGTATGTGCCGGCGCCAGTGTACGCGCCGCAACCGTATTATTACAATCCGCCCGTATCGATCGGGCTGGACTTCATGTTTGGCTTTGGGCGCTACGGTGGACACCGCGGCGGCTGGGGCGGGCATGGCCGCTATCACGGCCGCCGCTAATGTAGCGTGTTTGCATGCAGGACAAAGCCGGACAAGCAATGCTTGCCCGGCTTTGTCATTCTACTAGTGGAAATACACCGAACCCTGGTGCAGTACGTCCGCCGAGCACAAGATGTACATCGCCGCCGCTGCCAGACCTATTTGCAAGGCGCCAAAGCTGATCGGGATGAGGCGGGACATGTCGTACTCCTGAGTGGTGTGAAATGTGGTCAGGCTTTCATCATAGGATGAGTTGATGCCTTTGGGCATCGGATGAATGTCCGCTACCGTGTAGGACAATACCTCGTGCCTGGCGCCCCGCCTCGCTCTCCGGCCGCCGGAGTAACCCCCAATAAATTATTGCGATTTCTGACTTCCATAACCGGCGCTCTGCGGCGTTGCCCACTGCTAGCAGTGCTCGCACTGCGTCGCAGCGGGCGCCTTGCATAGCATCCGGTTCTGTTCGTCATAACTTCACAATAATTTCCTGAGGATTACTTAGCGGTTTTTCCAGCGAACGACAGGCTCTTCCGGCGCTGTATCCGGCACGTTCGAGATCGCCAGCCAGTGCGTCAGGCGTTCCGGGTGTTTGAGATTGATGCCCATGCCATCGATGATGCCGACCTGTTCCAGCATGCGCGCATCGATTTTCGCTTTCGACACCGTGGGCGCGCCCATGACCATGCGGTCGTACGCCTTGCGCGCCTTGTGTTCCCACTTGTGCAGATTGCTTTCGTCGAAGCGGTTCGCTTCGAAGTACACGGTCAGGGTGCCATCGAGGTTGCCGAAGCCGACAATGCCTGCGCCCTTGCGGATGGTGGTGGTGTTGTCGATGTCAAATTCCGCCGTGGGCACGAAAATGCCGGCGCGGCCGTCGATGTCGGGACGTCCCACGGGCGTTTCCTTGCCGTAGGAACTCGTTTCGGTAATGGTTTTTTCTGCGGACATGGTGCGTGTGCGGTGGCCGTGCCGGGAGCGCTATCGGGCCCGGTGGTGCCAGCCTTCCTGTTCAAAAAATGCGTGCTGATGATCAGGGCGGGGTAGGGGCCCTGGCGGAGCGATGCTTGGCATTGCTTGATACCCCGCTATTGTAGCGTCAATTTAATTCTTCTTGGCAACATTTCCTGAAAATTATGCTCCCGTCTTTCCATGAAAAAAGCCGCCCGGCCATGGCGGCGGGGCGGCTGATGTGCGATGCTAGCTCAGGCTCAGGCGCCGTTCTTGCGGCGCACCACAAAACCCAGCAAACCCAGGCCCAGCAGCATCATGGCGTAGGTTTCCGGTTCCGGCACGGCAGCCATCACCGAGACATTATCCAGATAGGAACCATAGGTCGGCGCCGAGACGGGGCCGATCGATTCGAAGCGCAGCAGGCTCGACGAGCCGAGCGCCGTCACGTTCTGGCTGTAGGTTTGCCACACGCCGGTGGTCGTGCCCACCAGGGCCGTTGGCGTCAGCAGGGTCGAACCCCAGTAGACATTCATCAGACTGTTCGCGCCGCCTGCTGTATTCGGGCGGCCCGAGTAGGCGAACGACAGCGCATACGTGCCGCCGGCCGTGGTGGCGATCGATTGCGAGACGGAGGTCAGGCGCTCGGCATTGAGTTCCAGGTATTGCGTGCCGGCAGCGGCGACGGGGTTGAAGCCGCTCTGGCCGCCTTGCGTGGCGCCCTTCTGGATTTCAAAGGCCGTGTTGCCGCTGACGGACGAGGTCCAGCCCGTCACGGCGCTCAATTGCGCGAACGGTGTGCTGATGGCGTTGCTTTCGAAACTGCCGTTGATGACCAGTTCGGTCGCGGCGTTGGCGGCGCCGGCAGTGATCAGGGTGGTGAGTGCGGCGATCTTGATAAGGGTGGCTGGCAGGTTCATGTATTGTCCGTTGTATTGTTGAATAATTAATTCAATTTCCTAAATGATATTGAAGAGTATCACTAAAACTCACAAAAAATAGAAGTTTTTTCAGGAAAAATTTTGTAATTGTGAAATCATTTGTGTTTAAAATGAAAATAATTTCCACGGTGAATTAGTTGTACTGACTTCCAGGGGTACGCGGCCCTGTCTTAGCTTGCACCGCAGCATCTTTGTGACATGACGGACGTAAAAAAACCTGCATCGAAAATACAACGATGCAGGTTTTTGGCCCAGTGCGCGTGCCAGGCGTGCTGCCGGCTGTTAGAACGCGAGGCGGCCTTGCAGGTAGACCATGCGCGGCGCGCCTACGATCTTGCCCAGGTTGCCATCCGAGGTGCGCGTGAAGTAGCGCTTGTCGCTCAGATTGTTGACGCCGGCGACCAGCTCCAGGCCAGTCTGGCCCGGTACTTTCCATTTCACTTGCGTGTTCCAGGTACGGAAGCCGGGAATCACGCCCAGGCTGCCAGTCGGATTTTCCGCCACGGTGTTGGCTTCGTCGGCGAACTGGCGGCTCTGGTGGCTGCTCGACAAATCAAAACCCCAGGCGCCCAGTTGGTAGTGGGCGCCGATGGTGTCCGTGGTGCGCGAATAGAAGGGCACGTCGTTGCCCGCGTTCACGCCATCCTGCAAGGTGGCCTTGGTGTAAGTGTAGGTGGCGTAGGCATTCAAGCCGGCCAGCGGGCCGGACTTGTCGAAGTGGTAGTCGACGGCCGATTCCAGGCCCCGGTGGTGCGTGGCGCCCACGTTGTAGAAGACGACGTTCTCGCCGCTGCCGACGGACTGGATCTGATTGTCGAACTTGATGTTGAACAAGGTTGCCTCAGCCGACAGCTGGCCGCTCTTCCAGCGTGCGCCCAGTTCGGCCGTTTTCGCCAGTTCCGGCTGCAGCGGGTTCTTGCTCGATTGCGCATTGAGCTGCGTATTTTGCACGGCGCCAAACGAGCTGTTGTAGTTGCCGAACAGGGTCACGTTGTTGTTGAGCAAGTAGGCCACGTTCAGCGAGGGCAGGGCCTTGTTGTTGAGCAGATCGATCTTCTGGTCGGTCGGCAAGTGGTTGAAGCGTTCCGTCTTGATGTGCTCGTAGCGCACGCCGGGCGTGATGCGCCACGCGTCGATGGCGATCTTGTCGTCGATATACACGGCTTGCGCATCGGTCGAATTGTCGGCGAAGCGCGTCGGCTTTTGTTGCACGCCGGTGGCGATGACGACGTTGTAGATGGTCTCGTCGGCCCGTTCTGCCAGGTAGCGGTAGCCGACGGTGACGTCCTGCGATATCTTGCCCGTGATGAAGCGCTGCGTGTAGCGCGGTTCGATGGCCGTCGTCTCATAGTTGCGCGGCTGGCGGCCCAGGCCGTTGCGGTTCGCATTGATCAGGGTGCTTTCGCGCGAGCTCTTGTTGTAGTAGGCGCGCACCTCGAGTTCCTGCGTGCTGGACAGGGCGTTCAGGTAGCCGATGTCGAAGGCTTTGCGCTCGCCGCTCCAGAAGTCGGTCGGGCGCGTGTTCTGGAACGGGTCCTGCTTGTATTGCGCGGCGCTCAAACCGCCCGGCGTGCGCGACGTCACGTCGTAGTAGGACAGCTTGCCGTACACCTCGGCCGTCGGGTTCAGGTCGTAGCGGAATTTGAGGGCGAAGTCGTTGACCTTTTCATCGCTGCCCACGCGCCAGTCGCTGCCGCGGATGCCCGAATACAGCACCGCCAGGCCCAGGCCGCTGTCGAGCTGGGTGCCGGCAAAGACGCTCGCTTGCGTGTTGTGGCCCACTTCGCTGTACGAGTTGTAGCGCACGGTGGCGTCGCCCGTGATGCCTGGCGTGGTGGGCACGCGGCGCGTCTTGAAGTTGATGATGCCGCCCACGTTTTGCGGGCCGAAGCGCACGGCGCCGCCGCCGCGCACCACGTCGACCGTTTCGACATTGGCCAGGCTGACGGGCGCGAACGACAGTTGCGGCTGGCCATATGGCGCCACCGACATCGGGATGCCGTCCAGCAAGACCGTGCTGCGCGGCGAATAGCGCCCGGCCAGGCCGCGCACGCCGATATTGAGGGAGATGGCGCTGCCGGCGCTGCCCGAGTTGTCGCTGATCTGCACGCCGGGAATGCGGCGCATCACGTCGCTGAGGCTGGTTGCGCCCGAGTTCTCGATATCGTCTTTTTGCACCACGGTGCGCGCGCCGGCGAAATTTTTCGTGCTGGCGGCCATGCTGGTGCCCAGCAGATTGCTGCTGACCTGAATCGATTCCAGGATGGGGCCGGCGTTATCGGCAGTAGTAGCTTGCTGTGCCTGCGCGGCGATGGGCGCGTTCAGGCATGCGAGGGCGATGGCCAGCGCGCACGGGCGCAGCGAAAAGGGCAGTGTGAAAGGTGTGGCAGCCATGCATGGATCTCCGTAATGACAATGTTTGCGCGGGCAATCGGGCGGCGCGACAACATCGTGGCGTGGACATCCGGCGCAAGGGGATGATAATGATAATGATTCTCATTTTATCCGTCAATTGCGAGTATTGCGTAGTGGAGGTATGGCCGCTTGCAGGGTAGGAAAGTGTTGCTGGCGCGGTACAGCGGGTGGCTTCGATTGCCGCTTGGCACCATTGCTCGGGTGCGGCGGCATTGTGCGCGCTTCTTGTATACTCGCGTTTTTGCAGCCGTCAGACGTGAACGTACAATGAGCCAGACAACTGAAACGACACCAGGCAGTTCCTCCGTGGAACGCCGTCAGGGCGACCAGCCGGCAAGTGCTGCGCGCAAATTAAATCTCCTGGTGGTTGACGACAACCAGGAAGTGGGCGAATCGCTGGCCATGCTGCTCGAGGCGCTGGGCCACCACGCCGTGGTGGTGCGCAACTGGCAAATGGCCGTCGAGCAAGTCAAGCTGTGCGTGCCCGACGCCGTCTACCTCGACATCGAAATGCCCGGCATCAGCGGCATCGAAATCGGCCGCCGCCTGCATAACAATCCCGACACGGCCGACGCCGTGCTGATCGCCGTCACCGGCCACAGCCTGCCCATGTACATGGACGACGCGCTGGCCGTGGGCTTCCGCCACTTCCTCGTCAAGCCCGTGCGCCTGGAGGATTTGGCGACGACGGTGCAGTCGGTGCTGGCGGGGTAGTCTTTTCGCTGCCACGCCTGATCGGTGGTCAGGTGTTCAGCGCTGCGGCGCGAAATTGCAAGCCGAGTGCATGCGTCACCTTCAAAATGGTGTCGAAGCTTGGATTGCCTTCGCCGGACAAGGCCTTGTACAAACTTTCCCGTCCCAATCCGGTATCCTTGGCAAGTTGCGTCATGCCGCGCGCCTTGGCAATGTTGCCGAGCGCTTTGGCGATGAAGGATGCGTCGTCGCCCGCTTCTTCCAGGCAAGCTTCAAAGTAGGCGACGATATCCTCTTCGGTTTTGAGGTGCTGCGCGCTATCCCACTTGTTGAGTTTTTGTATCATCAGACCTCCTGGAGTATTTGCGCGAGCCGCTGCGCCGTTTTGATATCTTTTGCTTGCGTTGATTTGTCGCCGCCAGCGAGCAGGATGATTATTTCCATGCCGCGCTGGGTGAAATAAACGCGGTAACCGGGACCACAATCAATTCGCATTTCCGAAACGCCGCCACCGACAGGTTTGCAATCGCCAAAGTTGCCGTCTTCGGCACGGTCAATACGGGCCTGGATGCGGAAAAAAGCTTTCCGATCCTTCAACTGGCTGAACCAGTCATCGAACGTGGCGGTGGTATGGATGCTTTTCACGCATACAAGTGTATTCTTTGGGATACGATAAATCAAGCGTATGCATCAAGTTTGATTGTTGTGCGCCGACCAGCTTCGTTCGCTGATGCGCTCGCCTGACATGTTGTGGAAGGGCGGCTGATGTTGCCTTATGCATGTGCGCGGAAATGAAAAAAGGGTTACAAGCCGAAGCATGTAACCCTTTTATTTACCGCTAATTCTGTGGGGTGGCTGATGGGGCTCGAACCCACGACAACAGGAATCACAATCCTGGACTCTACCAACTGAGCTACAGCCACCACTGTCTTACTTACCTGTTTAGCTGTTTTGCTGAACAGGTGCCGAATTATACAAAGAACTCGGCAAAGTGGCAAATCTAAATGCGGTCTTTTTTAAAGAATCGAAAGATTGCATGAAAACGGTCGCTTTTGCTCTCACACCGCTCACACGGACAGGTGCGCCACGGGCGGCTGCAAGTCCAGCAAACCGGCGAAGGCTTGCGCCAGGGCTTCGACCTTGGCCGTCGTGTAGCCCAGCAGCCGTGGCGCGTCGTTGCCGCTGCGGCGCAGGCTGGCCGCGTCGAGCAAACGGGCCAGCTGGCGCGCCACGGCTTCCCCGGTGTCGACCAGGGTGACGGGTTCCTGCGTATGCGCGCGCACCGTGCGTTCGATGGCGTCTTGCACGAAGGGGTAGTGGGTACAGCCGAGCACCAGGGTATCGACGCCTTGCGCCAGCAGGGGGGCGATATAGCGGTCGAGCATGGCGCTGGTGGCATCGAGCGGGTCGCTGCCCATCGCGGACTGTTCGATGCGTTCGACCAGGCCCACGCAGGGCTGCAAGATGAACGTGGCACCGGTCGCGTTGCTGACTTGTTCGCGCAAGGCAAGCAGCTTGTCGCCGCGCAAGGTGCGCTCGGTGGCCAGCACGCCGATCTTGCCGTTGCGGCTGATGGCGGCTGCCGGTTTCAGGCCAGGTTCGACGCCGACGATGGGCAGGTCGGGATAGCGCGCGCGTAGCGCCTTGATGGCGGCGATGGTGGCCGTGTTGCAGGCGACGACCAGTGCTTTCGCGTCTTGCTGCAGCAGGTAGCCGGCCACTGCCAGTGAACGGTCGATCACCTGCTGTTCCGTCTTGTCGCCATACGGTGCATGGCCGGAATCGGCAAAGTAAATCAGGTCTTCCTGCGGCAGCTGCGCGCGGATATGGCGCAGCACCGACAGGCCGCCCACGCCGGAGTCAAAAATGCCGATGGGCGCGTCGGGGTGGACATTGCTTGCAATAGAAGTCATGGGGAACCGGAGTAGATAAAAAAACGCCGCGCTGGATTGCCGCGCGGCGTTAATGGTAGAGCTTGTTTAAGCAACCGTCACGGGAATCTTGCTGACGCTATTGAGTTGCTCGATCTTCGCCTGCCATTCCTTCGGACCCGTGTTGTGCACCGAGGTGCCTTTCGCATCCACGGCCACCGTCACCGGCATGTCGACCACGTCGAATTCGTAGATCGCTTCCATGCCCATGTCGGCAAAGCCCAGCACCTTGGCGTGCTTGATGGCTTTTGACACCAGGTAGGCGGCGCCGCCCACGGCCATCAAATAGGCCGACTGGTGCTTCTGGATCGATTCGATGGCGACCGGTCCCCGTTCGGCCTTGCCGATCATGGCGATCAGGCCGGTTTTTTCCAGCATCATGTCGGTGAACTTGTCCATGCGGGTGGCGGTCGTCGGACCGGCCGGGCCGACGGCTTCGTCGCGCACCGGGTCGACGGGACCGACGTAGTAGATCACGCGGTTCTTGAAGTCGACCGGCAATTCTTCGCCCTTGGCCAGCATGTCCTGGATGCGCTTGTGCGCTGCGTCGCGGCCCGTCAGCATCTTGCCGTTCAGCAGCAAGGTCTGGCCCGGCGTCCACGAAGCGACTTCTTCTTTCGTCAGGGTGTTCAGGTCGACGCGCTTGGATTTTTCCGTGTCAGGCGTCCAGTGCACTTCCGGCCACGACGACAGCGATGGCGGTTCCATGTAGGCCGGGCCCGAGCCGTCCAGCACGAAGTGGCCGTGGCGCGTGGCGGCGCAGTTCGGGATCATGGCGACCGGCTTCGACGCGGCGTGCGTCGGGTGCATCATGATTTTCACGTCGAGCACGGTCGTCAGGCCGCCCAGGCCTTGCGCGCCGATGCCCAGCGAGTTGATCTTGTCGCACAGCTCGATACGCAGTTCTTCCAGCTTGTTTTGCGGGCCGCGTTGTTTCAGCTCAAACATGTCGATGTCTTCCATCAACACTTCTTTTGCCATCAACATGGCTTTTTCAGCCGTGCCGCCGATGCCGATGCCCAGCATGCCAGGCGGGCACCAGCCGGCGCCCATGGTCGGCACGGTCTTCATGACCCAGTCCACCAGCGAATCGGATGGGTTCATCATGATCATCTTGGATTTGTTTTCCGAACCGCCGCCCTTGGCAGCGACTTTCACGTCGACGGTATTGCCTTCGACCAATTCCATGTGCACGACGGCTGGCGTGTTGTCCTTGGTGTTCTTGCGGTCGAAATGCGGATCGGCCACGATGGAAGCGCGCAGTTTGTTGTCGTCGAAGTTGTATGCGCGGCGCACGCCTTCGTTGACGGCGTCGGTGACGGTGCCGGAGAAGCCTTCGAAGCGCACGCCCATGCCGATTTTCAGGAAGACGTTGACGATACCCGTGTCCTGGCAGATAGGACGCTTGCCTTCCGCGCACATGCGCGAGTTGGTCAGGATTTGCGCGATCGCATCTTTTGCCGCCGGGCTTTGCTCGGCCGCGTAGGCGCGCGCCAGGTGCTCGATGTAATCAGCAGGGTGGTAGTAGCTAATGTACTGCAACGCTGCGGCGACGGATTCGATCAGGTCTTCTTGCTTTATGACAGTCATGGTGTTCTCGCGGTGGATAAGAAGGGTAAGACTCTTTGCTGAAAGCCCATGGCCGCCGCTGGCAGCCATGGGCTTGTTTCTTTAGTGAGGGGTTCTCGCTTGGTTCTGCGTCACCGTCATGATGCGGTCGGTGTAGGCAATCGCCATCGCCGACAGGATGAAGACCATGTGGATCACCGTTTGCGCGATGATCACTTCGATCTTGTACGAGTTGGCGTTGATGAAGGTCTTCAGCAGGTGGATGGACGAGATGCCGATGATGGCCATCGCCAGTTTCGTCTTCAGCACGGAAGCATTTACGTGCGACAACCATTCCGGCTGGTCTGGGTGGTCATCGAGGTGCATGCGCGAAACGAAGGTTTCGTAGCCGCCAATAATGACCATGATCAGCAGGTTCGAAATCATCACCACGTCGATCAGGCCTAATACCACCAGCATGATGGTCGCTTCGTTCAGCTTGGTCGGCAGGGCGCTGCCCGGCACGGCAACGGCCGTCAGCACGTGCTGCAGGGCTGCATCATTGCCGAACACGGCGCCGATCAGGTCGGATAATTCCACCCAGAAATGAAATACATACACGCATTGTGCGAGGATCAGGCCCAGGTACAGCGGCAACTGCAGCCAGCGCGACATGAAGATGAAGGAGGACAGCGGGTGCAGCTTGGTATGTTTGGATGACGGTGGTAGGTGGTCGATCATGTGGGGTTTCCTGGGGGAGTAAATACCAATTTTTGGTATGCCCGACATTTTACACTTGCTGCTGATTACTGCGCATGGCCTTGCTTCTGATTATTAGGTTTGATGAAACACGAAGTGGTATTGAACCTTCGGTGCAGCGTGCATTTTCCCAGTGAAAATACTGTATGGCGTCCCCTTGACTCCTGTTGCCGAAGGCGCTTATGGTTAGCCTTGATAGGGGTAAAACGCTGCATAAACGCGACATGTAAGGCGTCCGTAAGACACGGGGTCTATCGTGTTAGCAAACAATTACTACACTGGAGACAAGCATGAGCGCTACAGAAAACCAAGGGCAGGGCACGGAACAGCAGGGACCAGGAGAGTCGCGCGTATTTGACCCATCGGCAGCATTTGCCGCACAGGCAACGATTTCCGGCATGGACGCCTACCGCGCCATGGTGGCCGACGCCGAACGCGACTACGAAGGCTTCTGGGCCAAGCTGGCGCGCGAAAACCTGAGCTGGAAAAAGCCGTTCACCCGCACCCTGAACGAAGACAACGCGCCATTCTACAAATGGTTCGAAGACGGCCAGCTGAACGTGTCCTACAACTGCCTGGACCGCAATATCGAAAACGGCCTGGGCGACAAGACGGCCATCATCTTCGAAGCGGACGACGGCACCGTTACCAAGGCAACATATAAAGAGCTGCACGAAAAAGTCTGCAAGTTCGCCAATGGCCTGAAAGCCAAGGGCATCGCCAAGGGCGACCGCGTGATCATCTATATGTCGATGTCCGTCGAAGGCGTTGCTGCAATGCAAGCCTGCGCGCGTATCGGCGCCACCCACTCTGTGGTCTTTGGCGGTTTCTCGGCGAAATCCCTGCAGGAACGCATCATCGACGCGGGCGCCGTGGCCGTCATCACGGGCGACGAGCAATTGCGCGGTGGCAAGAAGCTGCCATTGAAATCCATCGTCGACGAAGCGCTGGCGCTGGGCGGCTGCGACTGCGTGAAAAACGTCATCGTCTACAAACGCACGGGCAGCGACCTGCCGATGGTGGCCGGTCGCGACACATGGCTGCACGACCTGGTCGAAGGCCAGCCGGCGCAATGCGAGCCGGAATGGGTCGATGCCGAGCATCCACTGTTTATCTTGTACACCTCGGGTTCGACGGGCACGCCGAAGGGCGTGCAGCATTCGAGCGGCGGCTACCTGCTGTGGGCCGCGCTGACGATGAAGTGGAGCTTCGACATCAAGCCCGACGACGTATTCTGGTGCACGGCCGACATCGGCTGGGTGACGGGCCACAGCTACATCGCGTATGGCCCGATGGCCGTGGGCGCCACGCAAGTGGTGTTCGAAGGCATCCCGACCTACCCGAACGCCGGCCGTTTCTGGGAAACCATCAAGAAGCACAACGTCAGCATTTTCTACACGGCGCCAACGGCCATCCGTTCGCTGATCAAGGCGGCCGACGTGGACCCGAAAGTCCATCCAAGCAACTATGACCTGACCAGCTTGCGCCTGCTGGGCACGGTCGGCGAGCCGATCAATCCGGAAGCGTGGATGTGGTACTACAAAAACATCGGCGGCGAGAAATGCCCGATCGTCGATACCTTCTGGCAAACGGAAACGGGCGGTCACATGATCACCCCATTGCCGGGCGCCACGCCGATGGTGCCAGGTTCCTGCACCCTGCCATTGCCAGGCATCATGGCCGCCATCGTGGACGAAGCGGGCCAGGACGTGCCGAACGGCCAGGGCGGCATCCTGGTGGTAAAACGTCCATGGCCATCGATGATCCGCACGATCTGGAACAACCCCGAGCGTTTCAAGTCCAGCTACTTCCCGGAAGAACTGGGCGGCAAGATGTACCTGGCAGGCGACGGCGCCATCCGCAACAAGGACACCGGCTACTTCACCATCACGGGCCGTATCGATGACGTGCTGAACGTGTCGGGCCACCGCATGGGCACGATGGAAATCGAATCGGCCCTGGTGGCCAACCCGTTGGTGGCCGAAGCCGCCGTGGTGGGCCGCCCGGACGACACGACAGGCGAATCGATCTGCGCCTTCGTGGTGCTCAAGCAAGCGCGTCCGACGGGCGAGGAAGCGAAACGACTGGCGCTGGAGCTGCGCAACTGGGTCGGCAAGGAAATCGGCCCGATCGCGAAACCGAAGGAAATCCGTTTCGGCGACAACCTGCCCAAAACCCGCTCCGGCAAAATCATGCGCCGCCTGCTGCGCGTGCTGGCCAAGGGCGAGACGATCACGCAAGACGTGTCGACCCTGGAAAACCCGGCCATCCTGGATCAGCTGAAGGAAGCGTCGTAATAAGGTCAGTCCCTTCGGGATCGGCCTGCGCCCCACTGGGGCACAGGCCCCCGCCGGGTCTGACCCCAGCTTTTACTGGGGTGGAAGCATGAGAACATCCGAAACCAATTCTGGCCAGCCAATGGTTTTACCCCAAGGTAAATAACTTTGGCAGTCCGTAGAATCTTTGCTATAATCTGCGGCTTCGCGACAAGCGATATGCAGTACACAATGTGAGCAAGCAAGACGCGCGCATTGCCTTCAGGAGAGATGGCTGAGCGGCTGAAGGCGCACGCCTGGAAAGCGTGTATAGGGTAATACTCTATCGGGGGTTCGAATCCCCCTCTCTCCGCCAAAGACGAAAAAGAAAAAGCTACCCTCGGGTAGCTTTTTTTTTCGTCTGTAGGCGAAGAGAAGCACGCCCCCTGCGGGGCGTGCGCGGGGGATTCGAAGGGGCGGGCCTACCGGCCCGGCCCTCTCCGAATCCACTGACTGCTGCCGCTGCGCGGCAGCCCCGCGCGCCTCCGGCGCGCGTTCGTGGTTCTAACTAGGTCTTCGACTGAGCCTGCTTCTAAGGCGCTCAATGCATCAGTTCGTCTCCAAATGGCGGACCTGACCCTGATACGCCGATACGCGCTTGCCATTCAAGACAGTATCTGGCCCTTTACTGACTCCGCTTGCCTTCGATAACGAGCGCGGATGTTAAGTCGTGCTGGTGGAATTACTCCCCCAAAGGCTCTGTTTTCAGCTTTACTTCAGGTGTTCATGATGGGGACAATTTTCATTGTCAATTAGGCTGCGAAAAATAGAACAGATGCATAGTTTAACAACATCACCTATGATGTTGATATTCCACCCTAAGGCCCCAAGGCAAAGACGAATGGCAGCTTCGATGTCCTTCGGACGAAGTAAGTTGTTCCATGTTGTTGCTCTGAATGCTCGTCGAAAATTTGTTTCCTCCAAAGGATGCCATCGCGTCTGTTAGGAGCTTCCTAGGAGAAGTAGTTGCCGATTAGTCATGTTTCTTTCCTGCACTTAGGGGACGTCCACTATCCGGACTTAATTTTGCGATCGCAGTTAGTTGACCACAAGGATCAAGGTTTGGCCGCCGCGACTGTTGGAGCAGTGAGTTCAACGCGCATCGCAGACATTGCACGTGGCATCAATCGTATACGAGCGGAAGAGAAAAACCTTGTCGCGATTGTACTGACTGGTGATTTGACAACCAAAGGGAACATAGCCGGTTACAAGGATTGCCTAACCTTCTTGCATCGAACTCTTCAGTTGTCTGATGTGGATTATTGGCAACACCGTGGTCTACTCGCTGTACCGGGAAATCATGACCTAGACCGATCTTTAATTGTCAATGGTCAGCCATTGTTAGACAAGTTTTCCCCTCTCTCTCAGGTATGGGCGGACGTATGCGGTAGCGCGAGTGCACTAACCGTTGGTATGCCTTTAGCAACGGATCTGTCGCCGATAGGTGTTGACAATCCATCGATACGTTTTCTTCCAATTAACACTTGTTTCTTGTGTGGCGAGTTCAGAGCCTTCCCCGAACGGATACGTAACGAGATGGTGAAAGCACTTGATACGTTGAAGTCGACAGTGCCTGTTGATGTATTCGACAAGATGGTAAGTGAACAAATCGATTGCCCAGCCGCAGAGCGAGGGCACGTTGACGCTATTGCACAATATATCCGGGAGTGCGATGCCAGCAGTGTGCCAGTTGTATTCGGACACCACCCGCTGCTAGCGCAGCCGATGCCGCGAATTGACGGATATAACGAAATGCTAAATGCAGGGTTCGTACGAGAGACAATTTTAGAATCGAGAAAGAACGTTATTTATTTACATGGGCATATTCATCAGGATCCACTCCTCACGGTGAATAGTCCGATGCGTGGCGCACACCGCATCATTCACATCTCCGCTCCAGCTCTAGAGGATGGATTTAATCTAATTCGAATATATTTCTCCACGGAAACTGGGCAGCCTTTAGGGATGGAGTTGATCCCGCATCGTTTCGGTGATCATTTGGGGCTTGTAAAACGTGATGCAATTAAATTACGTCTTATTGATCAAACAGAACTTTGGAATGAAATTGATCAACCTTGGATTGAGCACGTTCTAGCGAAATTGACATCGCCACAGATCGTTCTTCGATTCAATGACCTACTAAAATCCGCTCCGAATTCTCTTAAGGTAGATCTTGAAGTATCTGCCCAAGTAGATGCATTAACAGATGCTTTGATTATTTTGGAGTTATTAGAAATAATTGAAATTGTAAATCGCGAAAAACCATCAAAGACATGGCAATGCCGTAGGAAGATCATATGATTACCCTTTCTCCTTTTTCTGATACTCGTTTTGAGTATGAAATCAGGCATTTATATTATTTGCAAGAAGATATTTATTCTACTTTGCAACAAACGAAGCCATGTTACTTAATCGGATCTCGTGGAACTGGTAAAACGACACTATTAAAATCACTTTCGTGGCGCGAGCGTTTGAATAACGAAGGCCTTCGAAAGCAATTGGGGCGAACTGTATTTTCTGAGTTTATTGGAGTGTATATTAAGCTTCCGGATATTCAATTGGATGCGATCTCCTTTTGGTTGAAAGATGAAAATGATTTACTTAAACGTGCAATTTATTCCAGATACCTTGAATTAATCCAATTGCAGGAAATATTTGATGCGGTATCTGAGTTGGAATCTACAGGGCAGCTAAAATTTTCGGCCGCAGATGAGCAGAAAGTTGTTAAGAAACTACTCTCTGATTTCTCTGCGGAATTGTTTCTTCGTGAATTAAATACTCGGCCACCAATTTCGTTTTCCGATCTTTCAAGCAGTGTTCGATCGCTGCGGCGTTATATTGAAAAAGCATCGCAGCAACACACTTTGGCAAAGGATGTGCTTGATGCTATCGGCTCGCCGTCACAGATTGGAGCGTTGTCGCGTGAAGTTATTGCTCGCTTAGCCCAAGTCATCAGCCATTCAAATAGTCAGGATGAAATTTTTTTTAAAGTTTGCTTTGATGAAGCAGAAACCTTGGACGCGTTCGGCGTTCAAATTCTGGCTACTTGGGTACGATTATCGACCCGACCGCTTTTTCATGTAATTTCTTTCGTTAGTCGTCCTGAATCTTTGTCTGAAACTTTACTTCCAAAGTTAACAGTACAAAGCGCTGATGTTGAATTTTTAGAATTGGATAGCATTAAAGATAAACAATTTAGATCGTTTGCGGAAGGTGTAACCAATCTACGTATTAAAGAGTTCTCTCGGCGCGTGCAAGATATTTCGCTTGATGGTATACCTGTTTTTAATACGGAGCGCATGTTTGGTAAACTTAATTTGAATTTTTTATTAGAGGATTCATTGCGAGAGTCTGTTTCGCCATTTGCCCAAGCGCTTCTTAAAGAGGCAAGTAATAGCATTGGAGAAGAATATGGTGATCTTGATCGTAGTAGAAGAGGCGATGATTCTGCACTGCCAATATACGAAACCTATTTGGAAATGCGGACGAATAAATCTCTGCCAGGTGATGATGTGCCAAAATGGTCAAAGCGTAGGGCAAGCAGTCAACTCACGCGTAAGGCCATGGTGGGCGCATATTTGTCGATTATGCACGATCTGCATTCTCAACCAAAATATGCCTACGCTGACATGATATTGCAGCTTAGCGATAGTTGCATTAGGGATTATTTGAATAATTTGGAATATATCTTCCGCGAGTCGAAAATGACTATTTCACAATTTTTAAATTCTGGGAAAATAAAACCTAGTATTCAAAGCGCTGGGCTTCTTGCTTCAAGTAAAGCCAAGGTTAAGTCATTACCAACCCACGGAGTGAATCATCCCTCATGTACTGCGAAATTGGTATCTGGATTAGGTAAAGTTACCCATATGTTGCAATCGGGATCAAGAGATGGAGTACGTCACCTAAAAACTACGGAACGTGGTGTTTTTGAGCTTTCTACAACTTCAAAGAGTGCACGAACAAGTCGAGCTGTAGAGTTAATCGTTGATGCTGCTGAGGCGGGATTTCTCAAAGTGATAGATGGTGATGAAATGACAATGCGATTTCGCGTTCATACTTCGCTTGCTCCGGCTTTTGGATTCTCATATCGCGGAGCGTATTATCCGGTTATCGTGCAGGTACAAGATGTTCTTTCAATTGCGGATGCTGCCGACGACAAGGATATTGAAAGATTCGCTTCTGGCTTGTTCGATAGGCTTGATGGTAATAGAATCGACGACTTGTTTTCAGGAGAATAAGCGTGAGTCAAAAACAAACAAAATTTTCTGATGGAATAATTGTGGCTGAATCTATTAAGAGTGATAATCCAAATTCGTTATGGAGAGGAAGTTTTGATTTTGGATTAGTTGGAACTAGTTGGGATGCTCGATGCACCGCTATTCTAGGGTGTGATTCTATCCATTTCAAGTCTAGTATCTTAATAAAGCCTTTAACCACAACTTCATCCCCTGTGCTAGAAAATAATCACTCGAAAGTACATAATTTTCTCAATTCAGCAAGTGGTTTGTGTACTGTTCTGGAGGCTGATACAGAGCGTCTGAGCGATGTTTATGAACGTATTCGTTCGCTCTTCTGGGCTGCAATTGGAGAGCAGGAGCGAACTTTCCCTGCATCAATTTTTATTGATGTCTCAACTTGTCCACGTTATTTTAGTTTGGCACTCTTAGGTGAAGCATTTAGATCAGGGCAGGTTGATCAGATTTGCCTCGGTTATTCAGAAGGAAAATATCCGGACGCAAAACCTAGTTACAACGATTTAGAAGAAATATCATTCTCAGATGGTGCATTTCAGTCAATACCTGTTCCGGGTTATTATGGGGAATTTGAGCCCAGCAAGGAAAAGCTCTTTTTTGTTTCATTAGGTTTTGATGGGTGGAAAACATTGAATCTTCTGATTAGAAAGGAGCCTGAGCGAGTTGTCGCTCTATTAGCGAGTCCCGGTGGACATACTGGTTATGTAGAGCGAGCTATGCTTGCAAATGCTGCATTAATCGAACGTTTTCGAATTCCGGATGAATTTATTTTAAAGGCAACATCGGGTGATGCTGTGGAAGCATGGCAGAGGATGACGGAGGCTGGAGTGGAAAAATTTAATGATGAAAATGTTTATTATCTTTGTTCTGGAAATAAACCTCATTCAATAGCTTTTGCCTTGCGTGCCATATCATTAGAGACGCCAACATTACTTTATAATAGCCCAGTAAAATATCTTCCAGTTGAAATAGACTGTAATGGAACATATTGGATGTATTCTATTAGGCCAGCATCTGGGACGGTTTTTGGATAGTGATTAAACCATATTTCAAATGGCCAGGGTCTAAAACTTGGCTTATAAATCGTTTAGCTGATTTCTTACCAAGAGATTTTAAGCGAATAATTGAACCTTTTGCAGGAAGTGCAGCTTTCTTTCTTGGGGGTGAGTGTGAAAAGGCATTGCTGGGAGATACAAATGAACACATTGCATTTTGCTTGTCAGCGGTAAGGGATAATCCTCGAGAGGTTTTAATTCATCTTTCTAGTTTGAAAAATACAATCGATGATTTTAAAAGAGTTAAAAAATTTCAGCCTTCAAATGCAATACAAGCTGCTGCAAGAATTATTTTCTTAACTAATACCTCTTGGGGAGGGCTTTACCGTGAGAACAGACAAGGTGATTTTAATGTTCCTTTTGGTAATAATGGGCGTGACTTTTATTGTCCGGAGAAGATAAGGATTGCCTCGGAGAAACTTCAGGGTGCGGAAATAATTCATGGAAACTTTGATTTAACAATAGAGAAAAGTACTGCTAACGATTTGATTTTTATTGATGCACCCTATGTAACAAGAACTTTTTCTCAGCACTTTGATCGATACCACGCATCTCGTTTTGGATGGGATGAGCAGGTTAAGTTGTCAAATATGTTGAAAGAAAGAAAAATGAGGAACCGAAAGATTTTAATAACATGCGCGGCGAATTCGGAATTATATGAACTTTTCCGTGGGTGGAGTGTTATTGAATTCTCAAAACGCAATTCGATGACTGCGTATAAAACTAACTCAGGAAACCGCACTGAGGCTCTATTATTTAGTCCTGCTTTAAGTTATATGGCAACCGATCTGGAGTCGCGAGAAATGGGGAATATTAAACTATACTGAATATACTCGACCTAATATCCACACACTGGGTCACGTTTGCTATTTAGGCACGGGCTGAGGCATTGGACACCGTAGAAGCCCGCTCAGTCCAGAGCCTGGTTAAAACCACGAGCACACGCCCTTGGTGTGCGAATCTGCCCACACAGTGGTAGATTTCGTCGATTCGAAGAGCGTCGGACCAGTAGGTTCGACCTTTTGACCTCCCCGCTAGGCTATGAACTTATGCCGACAAGCCCCCAATAGGCTTCTACGGCGCCCAAAGCATCAGTCCGTGCCCTAACGGCAGCCCTAGCCCTAGACAGCTGCTGGCTTCGCCACCGCCGACTTGCCCCGCGAGCGCGGTTTCGCAGCCCCCGCTTTTTTGGAAGCGCCACTCACCGCATCCCCCTTCCCAGCCCCAATAACCTCCGCCACCAGCCGCACCCCAAGCGCCCCCAGAACGCGGGTCATGGTCTCCATGCGCGGCTGACTATTCGGGCGAAGCGCCTTGTACAGACTCTCTCGTCCCAATCCCGCCGCCTTGGCGATTTCGCTCATGCCGCGCGCGCGGGCGATATCGCCAATGGCGGCGGCAAATATGGCGGCGTCGTTCGTTGCCAGCGCTTGCGTGATGTAGGCGGCGGCTGCTTCATCGCTGGTGATGTATTCCGCTGGATCGAAGTCTTCCAGATCCAGCCCTTCAAGGTCAGACAATGTGATGTTGTACTCAGTCATGATGCACCTCCTGTATTGCTTCGGATCGCCATTATTTTTTCGGGTCTGCGGCAGACTTCTTCAATTCCTTGACCATCTGCCTGGCCTTCTTGATGTCGGCAGTCTGCGTACTCTTGTTGCCTCCTACGAGCAACACGATCACGTACCCTTCAACTTCAATGAAGTAGACGCGCCAGCCTGGCCCTACATCAATGCGTAGTTCACGGACGCCGCCACCCACCGGCTTCACGTCACCCAAGCCATTTTCCAGCCGGACAATGTGCTGGGCAATGATTGCCCTTGTCTTGTCGTCCTTGATCTGGGACAGCCAGTTGCTGAAGTTCCTGGTTTTCTTGACCGTCTTCATGGAATCATTGTATTCATTCGAATACAGATGTGCAATCAAATTTGCGTAACCCTTATTCCCCCGCAAACCTTGTCCCTCCTCAATCCCCCATAGTTTCCCCCATGTATCGTAAGCCTCTCCCACCAACCCCGGAGAGTCCCATGTCCTACGCCTACAGCAAAGTCGCCGACCTGGAAAAAACCACCATGGTCGGCAACCACCAATGCGTTGCGCTGGTTCGCCTCTACGCGGGAGCGCCTGCCACATCGGCCTGGAAGCAGGGGGCGGCGGTGCTGGGAAATCGGCTGCTGCGCAAGGGCACGGCCATTGCCACGTTTATCAGCGGGAAGTATGCGAATCATCAGCAAGGCAATCACGCAGCCCTGTATATGGGCCAGACCTTGGACGGCATCCTCGTCATGGATCAGTGGTCGGGCAAGCGCCCGGGCATCGAGACTTCGCGAACCTTGCGCTCCAAAGGCCAGTACAAGAATGGCTTGTATGTCGACCCCAGCAACAATGCCGATGCTTTTTTCGTCATCGAATAGCGGAGTGCTCATGCAATATAAACGTTTGTTGAGCGGTGCCGCCTGCTGTATTTTTTCTTTGTTCGCGCAGGGTGCCATGGCCACTTCGCTCGCCTGCCCGGAGAGCGTGCCTGCGACATCGATCAGCTTGAACGCCGTGCCAGCTGGGTGGACACCGTATATCGGCAGCCAGCTCTACTTGAGCGCCGCAGCGCCCATCGATGGCGCCCCGGAGCGCAGGGGGCAGCTGGTACCGAGCGGGGAGCGCAAGAAGAAAGGGCACACGGCGCTCAGCTACCGTCTTGAAGGCCGCTATCCAGACGGTAAATGGTTGCAATGCAGCTACGGCGCGCATGGTGAGGTAACGCTGTCGAGACGCATGGACGACAGTGTCAGCCTTTGCGAATTCACCTATAGGAAGGGCCGCAAGGCTGGGCAGAACGAGATCGATATCGATTGCCGGTAAGTGATTTTGGGATCGGCGCTATCGCCTGGCGCAGATGCAGGCATTCTCACGATTTGCTATCGAGCTTTTCAAGGTCGAGGTGCACCAATACCCAGATGCCACCCGCATGCTCAGGATTTTTCTGCAGGGCTACAATCTTGCTTTGCGTGATATCCACGGGTTCGCCCAGTTCCAGCAGTGTCTCGATGTGGCTGGTGATGGCTGCCCGGACGTTGTTGAGCACGAGTGGACGCCTTGGATGCCGGGGACGTTCACGCCGTACACGCTGGCTGCATCTTTAAAAATGGCAACGGGGAGATGCATGGCCGCTCCCTGTGATTGAGCTGAGCGTGTAGTTCAGCATAGTCCTTGCGAGACTAGGGTTCAAATGCAATAAAGATCGCGGAAGCGGTTTTTGTACTTAACAAGCAACCCGCCAATTCGCGCCAGCGGCCATGCATGTCGGCTTACGCGTTCCGCTAAGCCGACCTACGAAGCTGACATCACGCAACGTTCAGACGCAAAAAGCCCGCCGAAGCGGGCTTTCTCACTCTACAGCCAAGCCAAAAGCTCAGAACTGGTTCATCGTATTGTCTTTACCCGCCGCCTTCAGCGCCGCTTCGCCGCTGAAGTAATCCTTGTGATCGTCGCCGATGTCCGAGCCGGACATGTTTTGATGTTTCACGCAGGCGATGCCCTGGCGGATTTCCTTGCGCTGTACGCCGGCCACGTAGCCCAGCATGCCCTGGTCGCCGAAGTATTCCTTGGCCAGGTTGTCGGTCGACAAGGCTGCCGTGTGGTAAGTCGGCAGGGTGATCAGGTGGTGGAAGATGCCGGCTTCGCGGGCCGAGTCGGCCTGGAAGGTGCGGATTTTCTCGTCGGCGGCGATCGCCAGTTCCGTCTGGTCGTATTCCACGCTCATCAGCTGGGCGCGGTCGTAGGCGGACACGTCCTTGCCTGCCGCTTTCATGCCGTCGAAGATTTGCTGGCGGAAGTTCAGGGTCCAGTTGAACGACGGGCTGTTGTTGTACACCAGCTTGGCGTTCGGGATGACCTTGCGGATTTCGCTGACCATGCCGCCGATTTGCGCGATATGCGGTTTTTCCGTTTCGATCCACAGCAGGTCGGCGCCGTTTTGCAGCGAGGTGATGCAGTCGAGCACGCAACGCTCTTCGCCGGAACCGGCGCGGAACTGGAACAGGTTGCTCGGCAGGCGTTTTGGACGCAGCAGCTTGCCTTCGCGCTTGAGGATGACGTCGCCATTGCCCAGCGCGTCGGCCGACACTTCTTCGCAGTCGAGGAAGGAATTGTATTGGTCGCCCAGGTCGCCTGGTTCATTGGTGACGGCGATCTGCTTGGTCAGGCCGGCGCCCAGGGAGTCCGTGCGGGCGACGATGATGCCGTCGTCCACGCCCAGTTCCAGGAAGGCGTAGCGGATGGCGCGGATCTTGGCCAGGAAGTCTTCGTGCGGCACCGTGACTTTACCGTCCTGGTGACCGCATTGTTTCTCGTCGGACACCTGGTTTTCGATCTGGATGCAGCAGGCGCCCGCTTCGATGAACTGTTTCGCCAGCAAATAGGTGGCTTCGGCATTGCCGAAACCGGCGTCGATGTCGGCGATGATGGGCACGACGTGGGTGACGTGGCCGTCGATCTTGGCCTGGATGGCTTGCTTGGCATCACCTTGGGCAGCGTCCAGCTGGCGGAACAGGCCGCCCAGTTCGCGTGCATCGGCCTGGCGCAGGAAGGTGTACAGCTCACGGATCAGGCTGGTGACGGCGGTCTTCTCGTGCATCGACTGGTCTGGCAGCGGGCCGAACTCGGAGCGCAGGGCGGCGACCATCCAGCCGGACAGGTAGAGGTAGCGGCGGTCGGTGCTGTTGAAGTGCTTCTTGATCGAGATCATCTTCTGTTGACCGATGAAACCATGCCAGCAACCGAGCGACTGGGTGTACTTGGATGGGTCCGCATCGTAGGCGGCCATGTCGTTGCGCATGATCTTCGCCGTGTAGCGGGCGATGTCCAGGCCGGTCTTGAACTTGTTCTGGGCGCGCATGCGGGCGGCGGATTCGGGATTGATGGCGTTCCAGGCGCTGCCTTGTTGGTCTTTCAAACTGGCAACGGCCTTGATGTCGTCTTGATATTGGGACATGTGAATCTCCTAAAAAGAAAAGCAATGTTTGAGAAAATCGCCGAGTGCGCCACAACGTCTTGTCGAAGCAAACTGCATGACTAAATAGTAGGCCGATTGGCGTCGATGTTCAAGTCTTATATAAGACATATAACTTAAATTAAGTCTTTGTTTTACAATGACTTAATTTATATTTTTCATGATATGAAATGAATTTTCAAAAAGTGAGAGAAGTAATTGCTGAGTCCGTCACTCGAAATTTCGCGATGTGAAACGTCTTTTCAGAATTTGGTGCAGCGCGACAAATCAGGGCGAAAAAAAAGCCACCCGAAGGTGGCTTGGCCGGCAGGTGGCGCGTTTATCGTCCCACGGTCTGCCGCTGATCCTTGATGAACAGCGCCGTCAGCATGCCCACCACGCACACGCCGATCACGTAATAGGCGGGGCCCAGCACGTTGTTCTTCAGCATCAGGGTCACGACCACGGGCGTCAGGCCGCCGAAAATCGCGTACGACAAGTTGTAGGAAAACGACAGTCCCGAGAAGCGCACCTGCGCCGGGAACGCTTGCACCAGCACGTAGGGCACGGCGCCGACAACGCCGACGAACAGGCCCGTCATCGCGTACAGGGGCAGCAGCAGGTCGGGGCGGGTGCCGACGGTGGTGTAGAAAATATACGTACTGATGGCCAGCAGCACGGAACCGACGAAGATCACACGCTTGCCGCCCAGGCGGTCGGCCAGCATGCCGGCGATGATGCAGCCGAAGGCCAGGCACAGCGTGGCCACGGTATTGGCGACGAGGGTGGTGCGCGGCGCGATGTGGTGGATCTTTTGCAGCAGGGCAGGTGTCATCAAAATAACGACGACGATGCCGGCCGACAGCATCCACGTCAGCAGCATCGATACGACGACGGCGCCGCGGTGGCTGCGCAGCACGGATTTCAAAGGCATTTCCGTGGCCAGCGCCTTGCGCTGCTGCATTTCCGCAAACACGGGCGTTTCATGCAGCCAGCGGCGCAGATACATGGCGCCGAAACCGAAGATGCCGCCCAGCAGGAATGGATAGCGCCAGGCGCCATCAGTGATTTCTGCTGGCGTATAGACAGTGTTCAAACCCGTCGCAACGAGCGAACCGAGCAGGATGCCGACGGTCAGGCCGGCCGTCAGCACGCCGCAGGCAAAGCCCGTGAAACGGCTCGGTACATGTTCGGAGACAAACACCCAGGCGCCCGGCACTTCACCACCGACGGCCGCGCCCTGGAAGACGCGCATCAACAGCAGCAGCAGCGGGGCGGCCAGGCCGATGGTGGCATACGTCGGCAGCAGGCCAATCAGCAAGGTCGGCACGGCCATCATCAGGATGGAGAGCGTGAACATGCGCTTGCGGCCGAGCAAGTCGCCGAAGTGGGCCATGACGATGCCGCCCAGCGGACGCACCACGTAGCCGGCGGCAAAGATGCCGAAGGTTTGCAGCAAGCGCAGCCATTCCGGCATTTCCGGCGGGAAGAACAACTGGCCGATGGCGTTGGCAAAGAAGACGAAGATGATGAAATCGTAGAATTCCAGCGCGCCGCCGAGGGCGGCCAGCGACAGGGTCTTGTAGTCTTGTTTAGTGAGGGGCCGGCTTGCGGCGTTGATGGCGGCGGTGTTGGAAGTAGGCATGTGTCTCGTTCTTGTGTGTTATCGGAGATTGCCAGACCTAGCATACGCATTTCCGCCGCGTGAGTAAATGCGGGGGATATGGGCAGCAGCCTCAGCTGTGCTTAATACAACGCCGCTATCATCAGCGTTGACTTCATTGGAAAGGACACACAATGCACATCATGATCGTGGGCGCCAGCCGGGGCCTGGGACGCGCGCTGGTGGACGGTTTGCTCGCTGACGGCCATGCCGTCATCGGCGTATCGCGCCAGCGACCTGCCGACTTGCCCGCCAGCCAGGGCGCGCAGCTGCAATGGATAGCGGCGGATCTGGCGGCACCCGCCGAGGCCGTCGAACGCATCGCGCGCGAGGCGCCGGCCGTGCTGGACGCCGTGATCTACAACCTCGGTGTGTGGGAAGAAAAGGCCTTCAGCGATGACTACGCTTTCCTCGGCGATGCGGACGACGCCATCGTCGACATGGTCAATACCAACATCACGGCAACGATATTGCTGCTCAAGCGTCTGGTGCCCCGCTTGCTGACCAGCAACAAGCCGCAGCTGATACTCACGGGGTCGACGTCCGGCTTGCGCCAGAGCGGCCGCCCGGAAGTGACGTTCAGCGCCTCGAAATTCGCCCTGAACGGCATCGCCGACGCCTTGCGCGAAGGTTTCCGTGTACAGGGACTGGCTGTCACGGCGCTGCAGCTGGGCTACCTGAATACCTACGATGGCTTGTCCGTGCCGCTGGCGGACGCCGCCGCGCGGGGCGAGGGCGAGCTGATTCCCGTGCATGACGTCGTCGCCGTCGTGCGCATGCTGCTGAACCTGTCGAATGCCTCGTTCGTGCGCGAACTGGTGATGCCGGCGCTGCGCGACGAGCGTTTTTAGGCTTTACGCCGGAAACAGCGCCCCGGCTTGTCGCATGCTCGCGGGCGTGGCGAGCTGGGGCAGCGCTTGCCGCGTCAGCCGGCACACGGCTTCCTGCGCCTGGGTGCACGTGAATTCCACCTGCCGTGCCAGGGTGTGCATGTCGGGCGCCAGCCGTGATACGAGCAGGTTTTGCGCATCGAAACCCAGCGCCTGGGCGCGTTCTTCACCTTTAGTTAGCAGCGTCGTCAGGGAGCGCAGCATCTGTGCAAAGCAGGGGATGGTGATGGCGTAGACCGACATGGATTTCCTCAAGTAAGATGGCGAGAGCAATACCGGCATTATGCCCGTGCCAGCCGTGTTTCAGCGTGCCGCTTGAACATGCTACAGTCCGCCATTGCCGCAAGCCCATTGCGGCGCTCCCTGGATCAAGATTGATGCCTACCTGGACTTCCCCGCCCCAACTCGTCGCCCTGGCTGCCTTCTATGCGCAAGCGCAAGCCCATCCGGAAACGCTCAGTGATGCTGTCTTCCTGGAAAATGTGAAAAGCGCCCACTGGCCCACCAATTGCTGGAGTTACGTGGAAGCATCGTTCGCCATCATCGCGCCTGCCTGTCTGCTGCGTCCGCATCTGACCGCCGAGCTGATCGCCATGCCCATCGACGCCATGATCGCGGGCGGCCTGGAGGATGCAGGGCAAGTCATCGCAATCGGCCTGGCCTGCGCCACGCGCGACGTGCCGTATGTGGCGCCAAGCGAGGAGGGTAAGCGCTGGCTGACGCAGATGTGGCCGGGATTGGGGGAGATGGTCGACGCCGTGTTTCAGGCCAGGTTGCGGGAGGCGCTGGCGGAAGACTAAGCAAGCTGAGGCTTGACCTGGAAAGCTGGTTTGCGTTAGGGTGTACGTAACTACTTACATATATCCCGATCTCATGTCCTCCAACTTGCAAACCTACGGCTCCCTGATGCTGGCCAGCCGCCTGCGTCGTCTTTCCGATCAACTGTATGCCGGCGTCGATACCAGCTATGTGGCGGCCGGCGTCGAGCTGACGTCGCGCTGTTTCCCCTTGTTATTGCTGCTGCGCGACAACGGCCCCACGGCGATCACGGCCCTGGCCGCGCAGATCGGGCAGACGCATCCTGTGGTGGTCCAGCTGGGGCGCAAGCTGCTCGATGCGAGTATGGTGGTGGAGATGCCGGACGCCAAGGATGAGCGTCGCCGTCTGCTGGCGCTGTCCGACGCGGGGCAAGCCTTGCTGCGCGACATGGCGCCCCTGTGGGACGACGTGCGCGCGGCCGTCGATACGGTGTTCGAACACGGTACGCCGCAACTGCTGGCCAGTTTGGACCGGGCCGAAGCGCGCTTGCAGGCGCAAGGTTTCGGCGAGACGATCGCCGCCTGCCGGCGCCAGCGCGAGCAGGCTGCCGTGGAGATCATCGATTACGCCGCGCAATATGCACCCGACTTCAAGCGTTTGAATATCGCCTGGCTGGAACGCTATTTCTATGTCGAGGAACTGGACGACAAGGTGTTGTCCGATCCGCAAAGCTCGATCCTCGACGCTGGCGGGCAGATTTTCCTCGCGCGCCTGGACGGCAAGATCGTTGGCACCTGCGCCCTGATCCGCGCCGGCGACGCCAGCATCGAGTTGTCGAAGATGGCCGTCACACCCGAATGCCAGGGCCTGGGCATCGCGCGCCGGCTGATCGAACGGGCCTTCGATGCATTCGAAGCCAGCGGCGCGCAACTGCTGTTCCTGGAGTCGAACAGCAAGCTGGCGCCCGCCATCCGCCTGTATGAAAGCAGCGGCTTTGCCCACGTGGCGCGGCCGGCCGGCGACGCGCATTATCAGCGCGCCGACGTCTACATGGAATGGCAGGGCAGGTAGCACATTTGAACGCACCTATCGGCTGTCTCCCGCGTTACAATACGCGCACCCATAACGGAACTTAGGTTCCACTATTCGAGACGCCGACTCCGCATGCCTTCCTTTCCGATGCCCTTCCCGCAGATGATCGTTCCCCCGGAACCCACCCAGGCGCGCAGCAAGCAAGCGTTCGAGCGCCTGCTGCAGGTCGGTGAACAGTTGCTGGCGGAAAACCGTTTCGATGAAATCGGTGTGGCCGACCTGGCCAGGCTGGCGGAAACCTCGGTGGGCACGTTTTACCGTTTGTTGGGCGACAAGGATACGTTGAGCCGCTTGCTGCTGCAGCGCTTTTTTTCCGACATGGTGGAAAAGGTCGAGACCCTGACGGAGCTGCGCCAGTGGGAAGGGCGCAGCCTGGAAGACTTCATCCGCGCCATGGTGGCCATGTTCGTGGCCGTGAATGGCGGGCGCAGCGGCGTCTTGCGGGCCTTGATCACGCGCGCGTCGCAGGATGCGCAATTTCGCGACAGGGTGCACCAGATCAATCATTTGATCTCGCAACGCACGGTGGCCGTGCTGGCCAGCAAGTCGTCGAGCATTCGCCACCCGAATCCCACGCAGGCGATGATGGTGGTGCCACCCGTGCTGCTGGGCATCCTCAACCAGCACACCCTGACGGGTTCGCTGTCCTTTTTGTCGGGCGCCGCGCTCGAGGATGAACTGGTGCGTGTTGCTTTAAATTACCTGACTTGAACTATTTAGCGATTTAACTTGAAATCGGAATTCTGATTCCGTATTATGTTTTCCAACAGCAGGAAAACATATTCCTGCACCTGAACACAAAGCATGTTCAACAGCAAGGAGACAGAATGCGGCGTCACACGACATCCGATGTTCCATTGCATTACCTCGACCTCGGCAAGCAGCAGGGCGAGCCCGTGTTTCTGTTGCACGGCCTCGGCTCCTGCGCCGAAGACTGGCGCCCGCAGATCGACGCTCTCGGCAGCAGCTATCGCCTGATCGTGCCCGACCTGCGCGGCCATGGCGCCAGTCCCGCGCCCAACGGCGACTGGCAGATCGGCGACTTTGCCAACGACCTCTTCAATTTGATGGACCAGCTCGACGTGCCGCGCGCGCACATCGTCGGCTTTTCCCTGGGTGGCATGGTGGGCCTGGAAATGGCCAACCGCGCGCCGGGCAGGGTGGCCAGCTTGTGCCTGATCAATTCCCAGCCATTCCAGGGCAGCAAACCGGCCGCGCTGCTGTTTGCCTACTGGCTGCGCCGCACCGTGATCGCCACCTTCGGCCTGAAAGCCATGGGCAAGATCATCGGCAAGAAACTGTTTCCCGATCCTGCCCAGCAAGCGCTCGTCGAGCGCTTCGCCACGCAGATGGCGGGCATGGACAAGCGCGCCTATCTGGCCGCGCTGGACGCCATTTTCCACTGGGATATCGATATTCACTTCCAGGCCCTGGCCATGCCCGTCCTCATCATGGCGGCCGACCAGGATTACACGCCCGTCGCCAGCAAGCGGGCCTTTGCCGCACAGTTTCAGCAGTGCGAGATCGAGATCATCGCGAACTCGCGCCATGCCACGCCTCTGGACCAGGCGCAGCGTGTGAATACCTTGTTGCAGTCCTTCCTTACCATAAATTCAAAATAAACAGGCCACTCGCCGCACGGGCCGAGGGCCGGGAAACAGTCATCGCAGGGCAGGTGCTCGCATTGCGCGCGCCGGTACCGTGACGTCTTGCGATTCTGTAAACCGGCCGTCTTCCCTGGCGGTCAGCAAGCCTGACATTGGAGACGCTATGAAACTTGCTTTGAAATTGATGCCCGCCGCCCTCGCCGTTGCCGGCGCCTTTGCCACCCAGGCCCAGGCGCAGGAAGCCAACCCCGCTGCTGTCAACGCCGCCACTGCGCAGGAAGCCAGCGAGGCGAAAGAACGCATGGAAACCGTGACGGTCTCTGCCCGCCGCCGCGATGAGCGCCTGCAGGACGTGCCGCTGGCCGTCACGGCGTTTTCCGCCAAGGCCCTGGAACGGGCGAATATCCAGAACCTGGCCGACTTGCAGGAGCGCGTGCCGAACCTGACCGTGTACGCCTCGCGCGGCACGAATACCACCCTGACGGCGTTTATCCGCGGCGTGGGCCAGGCTGACCCCGTCTGGGGCGTGGACCCGGGCGTGGGCATTTATTTTGACGATGTCTACATGGCCAGGCCGCAAGGCGCCCTGCTCGACGTGTTTGACGTGCAACGCATCGAAGTGCTGCGCGGCCCGCAAGGCACCCTGTACGGCAAGAACACCATCGGCGGCGCCATCAAATACATTTCGCGCCCCTTGGCGAAGGAAAACGGCGCGTCGGCGGAAGTGGGTATCGGCAACTACAAGCAGCGCAACTTCAAGGCCGCCTTCAATCTGGCCAACGAGAGCGGCACTTGGCGCGCGCGCCTGGCCGCCGCCAAGCTGGACCGCGACGGTTTCGGCCGCAACACGTTTAATGGCGAACAGGTCAGCGACCAGGACAGCACGGCCGCGCGCCTGTCCGTCGGCTACTTTCCGCAAGACATCCCCTTGACCGTCGTGCTGAGCCTGGACGCCACGGACGACAAGTCCGGCGTGCGCGGTTTCCAGCGCATGGGCGTGAGCGCCTTCGACCCGCTCAAGCGGCCCGCCAGCACGGATGCGTATGACATCCAGAGCGGCATGCCGGGCAACAATTTCACGCACAACCGGGGCGGCTCGCTGGTGGCCAATTACACCTTGTCGAATGACTGGTCTGTCAAAGTGATCGGCGCCAAGCGGCGCAGCACGTCCGAGCAAACCATCGACTTCGACGGCTTGCCGCAGCCCATCGCCGACGTGTTCGGCGACTCGCGCGACGAGCAGAAAAGCCTGGAATTGCAGGCGTCATACAGCGGCGACTACGGCGCCGGCGTGGTCGGCCTGTACCGCTTCGAAGGCACGGCCGGCGGCGGCATCTACAACAACTTCCTGGGGCGCCAGTTCACGGCCGCCGTCAGTACGGTGGAGACGGACAGCACGGCGCTGTACACGGACTGGACCTGGCCGCTGGGCAAGGTGTGGAGCATCAATGCGGGCTTGCGCCACACGCGCGAGGAAAAGCGCGCCATCGTGCTGAACCGTGCTTTTGCCGACGTGGGCTTTACGCGGCCCATCCAGACGGCGGCCGACTTCGACAAGTCCTTGTCGGTCAGCAACACCTCGCCGAAACTGTCGGTGCGCTACGAAGCGTCGAAGACGACGAATTTCTACAGCAACCTGTCGCGCGGTTTCAAGTCGGGCGGCTACAACGTACGTGCCAACAACCTGGTGGTGCCGGACTCGGCGCGGCCATACAAGGATGAAAAACTCGACGCGCTGGAAGTGGGCATGAAGTACGCGGCGCCGGACGACACGTTCGACGCCAACGTGGCCCTGTTTTACAACCGCTACAAGGATATCCAGTTGTCGGTGTTCACCAGCTACGTGCAGCCGGGCGGCGTGCCGGGCTTCTATGGCGACTTCACGAACGCGGGCAAGGCAACCGTGAAAGGGGCCGAGTTCGAATTTTCGTGGCGGCCCAACCGCCAGTGGGAAGTCAACGGCTTCCTCGCCTTGCTCAATGCCCATTATGACGAGTTCATGAGCGGCGGCAAGAACATTGCGGATACGCAAAAGTTCAGCAATACGCCAGCCCGGCAAGTGGGCTTGAACCTGACGCGCACGGACCGCGACGTGTTCGGCGGCGCCTTGCGCAGCATGGTCGGCTATGGCTACCGCAGCAAGGTCTACCCGACCACGGACTTGAGCGAAACCCTGGCGCAGGGCGGCTACAGCATCTGGACGGCCGGCGTCGTGTGGGAAGCGCCGAAGAACTGGACCTTCAGTCTGCATGGCAGCAACCTGGGTAACAAACGCTACCGCACGGATGGCTACAACATTCCTGCCGTGTTCATCCTCGACGGTTTCTACGGCCCGCCGCGCCAGATCATCGCCAAGGCCGGCTACAAGTTCTAAAAGGTTGTTGAAGTGCCAGCCTGGTTAGCGCCAGGCTGGTTTGTTGTCGCTGTTTTCGTCCTTAATAACAATCAGGAGACTGGCATGGCACATCTGCATCAGCAACTGCGTCACTTCTTATCTGCACTCATCGCCGCCTGCGGCTTGCTGGCCGCACTGCCGGCCTTTGCTGGACAGTGGGACTTCGGCCTGTACGCGAGTCTGTGGGGATCGCGTGAATACCAGGTCTGGCTACCGAGCAATTACAATCCGAATACGCCGTTGCCCGTCGTGCTGATGCTGCACGGCTGCGGTTCCGAGCCCAACAGCATGGCCGCCGTCAGCCGCTACAACCAGCTGGCCGACAGCGAAAACTTCATCGTCGTCTATCCGCGCCAGAACGCCACGGCCAACCCCATGCGCTGCTGGAATTTCATGTTGCCGCTGAACCAGGAACGGGGCACGGGTGAGCCTGCTGTGCTGATGGGCATCTTGAACAAGGTCAAGAGCAAGTACGCGGTGCAGGACAGCCGCGTGTATGTGACGGGCATCTCGGCCGGTGGCGCCATGGCCTCCATCATGGCCGCCTGCTATTCCGACGTGTTCGCCGCCGTGATGGTGCATTCGGGTGGCATGTACAAGGGCGCCATCGGCATGCTGACGGCCGCCGATTCCCTGTTCAACGGCAGCTCGTTCGACCCGAAAGTGCGCGGCAAGGATGCCTGGCGCTGCTCCGGCTCGCCGCGCCGGCTGATGCCGACGATGGTGTTTCACGGCACGTCCGACATCGTCGTCAACCCCGTCAACGGCGAGCAAACCATCGAGCAATTCCTGCAGACCAACGACTATGGCGACGATGGCCTCGACAATGACAGCGTGCGCTACCGTGCCGACAGCATCGTGCGCCAGACGGTGCCGTACGGCCGCAGTTACTCCATCGACACCTACCTGCACAACGGCGCCGTCATCGCGCAAAAGTACACGGTCGAGGGCATGAACCATGCGTGGAGCGGGGGCCCTCCCGGCTGGCCATTCAGCGATGAGCTGGGCCCGGACGCCACCGTGATCAGCTGGAATTTCTTCAAGCATTACCAGCGCTGATGCTTTGGGAAACTTGCAGCTTGTACAATGGGGCGCAGCGATTGCGCCCCATTTTTTAGCCCGTGAAAGATTTCATGTCTGCTTGCCGCCTGTTGTCCTGTCTTGCCGCCGTACTGCTGTCCGCTTGCGCCAGCGCCGGGCCGCCCGCGCCATCGGCGGCCGACGCGCAAGCGTTCGAGCATGCCGCCCAGCAAGACAGCATGCGCAGCGAGTGCGACTGGAACGTGCGCTATGCTCCCGTCGCGCCACAGGAAGCCAGCGTGGCGCAACTGCAAGCCATCGCCACGGCGCGCCTGGCGGCCCTGCAACTGGCGCCCGCCTGGACCCTGGCCATGCCCGGCAGCGCGGCGCACGCTTTCACGGACTCGGCGCAAGACCGTGCCGGGCTGCAATTGTTGCTCAGTATCGTCTTGCCGGCCATGGAGCGCTACCCGGCTGGCGTCTTCGCGCGCACGGGCTTGCGCCACGTCGTGCTGGTGAAAGACTTGAGCGTGGACGGCCAGCGCCGCCTGGCCATGCCGGCGCCGGAAATCGACAGCGTCGTCTACGCTGACAACCTGCTGGCCGCCCTGTGTCCATCCGGCATGGAGCTGCGCGTGCACCACGAGTATTACCACTTCATTGAATTCCGCCTGTTCAACGACTTCTATTACCGCGACCCCGCCTGGCTGGCCCTGAACCCGCCCGGCACGGCTTACGGCCAGGGCGGTGCCACGGCCTATGGCAAGGGTTTCCAGAACCTGGGCCACCCGCAGCCGGGACTGGTCAGCCTGTACGCGGCCTACGGCCCCGAGGAAGACAAGGCGGAAGTGTTCGGCTGGATGATGGCGCCTGCGTATGCGCTGCGGCTGGAGCAGTGGACGGCGTTTGATCCCGCCTTGTTGGCGAAGCGGCAATTGTTGAGGGATGTATTGAGCAGCAAGACAGCCTCTTACTAAATATCAAGTATTTCCCTGCCATCCCATGGCATTGTCGGTTCTCCAGCTTGATTCGATGCAAGTGCGAACGAGGAGAATGCCATGGACGGTGACGAGTCGATATCGGGTGCCGAGCGACCGCTGCGCCTGCGCCTGGGTGTTTCGCCCAAGGTGCCTGCCGGCGTGCTGATACCGCAGCGTATCGCCGGCAGCGAGGCCATCTGTGGCGGCATCGAATACCGCATCTTGTGTGTCTCGACGCATGCCGACTTGCCGCTGAGTAGTTTGATTGCCTTGCCCGCGGCTATCGATATCGTCACCGACCAGGGCCAGCTGCGCAGTATCTGTGGCATCGTCACGCAAGCCAGTGCTGGCGACAGCGATGGCGCGCTGGCCAGCTACCAGCTGGTGCTGACGGACGCCTTCGCCATCATGGAAAAGCGCTGCAATACGCGCGTCTTCCGGCGCCTGACGGATATCGAGATCGTCAAGACCTTGCTCGATGAATGGATACGCAGCAATACCGTGCTGGCGCACGCCTTCCAGTATGCGTTTGCCGATTTCTTTGAGGCGCAAACGTATCCGCAGCGCGAATTTGTCATGCAACACAATGAGTCCGATGCGGCCTTCGTGCGGCGCCTGCTCAAGCGCAATGGCGTCGCCTGGTTTTTTCGTGCCGAGGGCAATACGGATGCACATGCCGAGCCGGCGCATACCCTGGTGCTGTTCAACCATGCCGATGGCTTGTGGAAAAACATGGCCGATACCGTGCGCTATCACGCGGACCGCGCGACGGAACAGCGTGACACCTTGACGTCGTGGAGCGAAGTGCGCAAGCTGCAGGCGGGCAAGGTGACGCGCCATAGCTGGAATGAAGAACATCCGCGCGCGCGGCCGTTCATGACCGCCGATGCCCTGGGACGGGGGACGCAGGGCATGCATGGTAATGCGATTGCCGCCACGCTCGATGATTACCGCGTGCTCCCGCCGCGTGCGGGCAACGATCATGAGGCCTTGTGCCAGCTGGGCATGCTGGCCATGCAGCAGCACGATTACGAGAGCCATTGCTTTCACGCCGAAGGCAGCGTACGCGACCTGTGCCCTGGGGAGTACTTCAGCCTGGCCGAGCACCCGGACATCGACGCCTTGCCAGTGGACGAACGCGACTTTGTCGTCACATCGCTGCAGGTGGCGGCGCAAAATAATTTACCCAGGGAGCTTGCCGCCAGGGTGGCCCGCCTGTTTGCGCGCAACCATTGGCTGGCCGACGACGCCTCGCTGCCGCAGCGCGAACTGGCGTCGGCGGTGGACGAGGGTCCCTTGCGCATGCATATTGCACTGACCGCCGTGCGGCGCGGCGTGCCCATCGTTCCAGCCTATGACGCGCGCATCGACCTGCCGCCAGTTCCCATGCAAAGTGCCGTGGTGGTGGGGCCGGCGAATGAGGAAGTCCATTGCGACGCTATGGGCAGAGTCAAGGTGCGCTTTCCCGCCACGCGCAAGCTGGACCACGAGCATGCAGGCGGCACGGGCGCCTCCGACACGGATGCCGATTCGGCCTGGGTGCGGGTCGCGTCGAGCTGGGCGGGAAACGGTCACGGCAGCATGCAGCAATGCGGCTATCTGGGCTTGCCCCGCGTGGGCAGCGAAGTCCTGCTGGCCTTTCTCGGGGGCGACCCGGACCGGCCCATCATCGTGGGACAGTTGTACAACCACAATGCGCAGCCGATTGCCCTGAGCAAGGCAGGCGACTTGCCCGGTAACCGCTATTTGTCAGGCATCAAGAGCCGCGAAATCAAGGGTACGCGTGGCAATCAGCTGCGTTTTGATGATGTGCACGGGCAAATCAATGCCCAGCTTGCCAGCGATCATGGTTCCACCCAGCTCAATCTGGGCTGGCTGACGCAGGACCGGCGCAACGGCCAGGGCGATGCGCGCGGCGAGGGCGCCGAGCTGCGCACCGATGAGCAGCTGGCCATGCGGGCGGGCAAGGGCATGCTGATTTCAGCCTGGAAGCGCCTGAATGGCGAGGGTAGCCACATGGCGCGCAGCGAATATCTGGGCCTGATGGAAAACTGCCTGGAATTGTTTCGCTCGCTGGGCAGCTACGCGGCCACGCATCAGGCACTGGAGCAGGAAGACCAGGCGCAGCAGGAATTGCAGCACAGCTTGAAAGGCTGGGAGGGCGGCAGCAATACGCAGCCCCGTGCCGAACTAGGCGGTGCGGCGGCGATTGCCGTGACGGCGCCCGCCGGCATCAGCTTTGCCAGTTCGAAGGCCATCGTCAGCTATGCCGTCAGTAATATCGATACGGTGGCGCAGCAGCACTTGCAAGCTGTGGCGGGCCAGCGCTACAGCGTGAACGCGGGCAAGGGCATCTCGCTGTTTTCCCATGCGGATGGCATCCGCGCCATCGCCCACCATGGCAAGTTCCTGCTGCAAAGCCAGCATGACGACATGGAACTCAATGCATCGAAAAACCTGAAGCTCACCGCCAGCGAAGGCAAGCTGACAGGCATGGCCGATGAAATCGTGTTGATTTCCAAACATGGCGCTTTCATCCGTATCGCCAACGGCATCACCTTTGGCAGCAAGTCGCCGCTGCAGTTCAATGCGCCCAACTTCGTCTTCAACGACCCGCAAAGCATGGAGGTGCAATTGCCAAGCTTTGCCGAGGGCAAGGCCGACCAGCAATTCATCTTTCAATATGAAGGCGACGACAGCGCCGTCGATGGCGTGCGGCAACAACCGCAGTTGGCACCGCAGGCGCACTTCGCTGTGAAGCTGGGCGATGGCTCGTCGGCCGATGGGCGCAGCGATGGAGGCGGCAAGACGGACGTGCTGGAGCGCGCAGCGATGCACCTGGCCGCCATCGAAGTGTTCAACAACAAGGATTGACGACGCCAGGAGAGTGCGATGGGCAGCTATCCGAAAGTACCGTACGTGGTGGGCGAGGAAGTGGCGCTCCTGCATTGCGAACGCAGCGTGTGCAAGAAGGTCAAGATACGCCGCAATTTGCCGGGCAATATCATCGTCATCCATGGCGTCAATGATGTTGGCGTCAGCTACAAGGCGGTAGAGGACGGCTTGTGTACCGGCCTCGCTGCCAGGCTGGGCCGTTCATTTACGCCTGCCACCTACCGCATGCCCGTGGCGGCGGACAAGGACAAGCTGGAAGACGATCCCGACGCCGTCTTCTTCAAGCGTACGATCGCCAAGGACACCAACAGCCCCGTGATTCCGTTTTACTGGGGCTACCGTGAAGTGGGAGTGAAATGCAAAACGATCAACGGCCAATTCGTTGACCGCTACGGCAACCGTCTCGACAAGGACTTGTCCAAGGAAGGCGGCCCCTTCGGTAACGCTACCAGCAATTTGCCCGACATGTGGCGTCCGGGAATCTATGCGCCAGTCGATCCCATGGGCGATGCCTTGCGTCCATTGAGGACTGCACCCGGGCGCATGTACATGGTGCTGGCGGCCCAGCGCCTGGCCGCACTGATTTCCATGATCCGCGATTACGATGCGGATGATACCGTCAGCATCGTCGCGCACAGCCAGGGCTGTCTGCTGTCGCTGCTGGCGCAAGCGATGCTGATGGAAAAGGGCTTGGCGCCGGCCGACAATTTGATACTCACGCATCCGCCTTACAGCCTGGTGGACAGTCTGCCTCTGTTGATGCGCGGAGCCGCCTGGTTCGATGGCGGCGAAGATGCAGCGATGAAGCCCTATTACCATTTGCTCAGTGGCGCGCAGACGCTGGGTGCGCGCCTGAAGACCTTGGTGAATATCGTGGCCGGTGTGGCGAAAGGCAACGGCCAGGCTTGCCAGCCGCCGTTTGTCGACTTGAAAAAGGATGAGCATCGCGGCATGGTTGGCAGCCGTTGGCAGAGTGCAGAGGACCGCGATAACCGCCGCAAGGTTTATCTATATTTCTGCCCGGAAGACATGACGGTGGCACTGGATAACATCCAGGGAATAGGCTGGGATGGCGTGCCCGATTATGCATCTGGAAGCGAATTGGTTGAAGAAGAGGAGACATCCAGTCTTGATGGGTACAGTGTCTCATCCGGGCACACCAAGATAGTGGAACATAAAAAGGTGCGCAGCGCGCTGGCGGAACTGGGCGGCAGGTTTTATCAGCGGGTATTCAGCAACAAGACCAGACTGGATCCGGCTACGGGAAAAACCACGGCGTCGTTGGTTGGCAAGCCGCCGCCTTTTGATTTTCCATTAAGGCTCATGACAGAAAGCGAACAGTCCCATGTGGAGCTTTCCTTGCGTAGTCATCGTGCACAACACAATGCGGTGGTTTGGCCTGTCAATACCAGGTTGAGCAAAGTGGAACAACGTAATGGCGTACGCACCATCAATGGGGAAGCGTTGAAACAGCCGGTGTTGGCTGATTTGCGTGGCACTTCGCAAATCGATTCGCCCAATATTCCCAAAACTTCCATGATGCGAAACCGTAAACCTGAAGATCAGGGACCTGTGGAAGAAGTCGATCCCTGCGATGCGTCAGTGGCACTTACCAGCGGAAGCGGCCTGCATACAAGCGCCGAGGATCGCCCGGATCCGGCTGGCTATCGCCGCTTTCCAGAACGCGATGAGGCCATACGCGGGGCCGAATTGGCCTTGATGACGACTGCTTATAACAAGGAAAAGAAACTCGATGGCAAAGAGCCACTCGATCAACGCAAGGTCATTGCCGCTACACGCTACACGGAAGGAAATGTCTTGGCGACCATCCAGGAAAGCCCGAATGAAGCACGCTTGCGCTGGCAGCGGGAGGTCAGTGCCAAGTCTTTTCATAGCTCCATTATCGGTAGTGCGAAGAATCATAGCCAAGTGACCGCATATGACGTGGCGATTGGCAGCGGCAAGGCTAGTTCGGATCCGCAGTTCTACGCGTATTTATGTGCGGTGGCGGATTGGCGGGTGAAGGACTTAAAGAGCAACGAAAAAGGGCGCAATGGGATACGGATAAAAGAAAAATTCGTATTGGAGTTTGCGCCATATTTATCCGTCGAGCCTGCCTGGAGAAGTGCCGTGATCAATGGCACCATTGACTATTACAACACTGGAGTTTTGCCTGCAGGATTACCCTTGCTATCAGGGCCATTGTGGAAAATTGTAGTGTCACAAACAAAAAACACAAAAATAGTGACCGAAAAAAAAGCAAAATAAATGGATTTTATAGCCCCGTCGGTAATAATTTTCTTCCGACTATTCCTTCGAAACTGCAGGCCGAAAGGTGATAACCATGATGACGCTTCGTTGGTTGGGAATATCAATAGTTGTTGTGATTTTATTTTTTGGTTTGTTATGGCTCAGTGCCTTATCGAAGAGCCAGGCGCGTGAAATCGCGTCACAGTTGCAGGCGCAACAGCCAAAGACACCTATGGAGCCAGAGCAAGAGTACGTGCTGGAAGTGATCGGATTGGGGGTGACGCTGGATAAATACCGTCAGGGAAAATTGTGGGAGGCCTTGCAAAAAGGAAGTGCTTACACCAGCATACGCGAAAAAGATCCCAAGAAATACCCTTGGACGGGCGATGACAAGGACGGGGAAGGCGGCAGCAGGGCCTATGATGCGCTAGAAAATGGTGTCAATTTCACCCCGTTATACTGGGGGCTGCCATCGTTCTATGCAGGTACTCCCATCCTTGACCCGGCGGCACAACCGAGCTTAACTGAGCCGATGGCGGGACTCGTGGCTGGCGCTGGCACATCGGGCATGGCTTGGCACTTGTTTTCGATTGCTTCCTGGAAGCTGGATGAGCATCCTGACCAATTGTTGATTGATGTGTTTGATTTTTTCGATAGGCATCCTGATGTACCCTACATCGTTTTGCATTCCGAGGACAGTGTTGGCACGCGGGATGGCAACCGGAAGCCAGGCACTGCAAGAAAACTGGTAAACGGGTATTTCATTCCGGATATGCCTGATGCCACGGCGGTATTCATCCTGGCACGCCGCGAACGAGTAGAACCGTTGCGCCCATTTGTATGGGATGACCCGGAGAATAACTTCGTCCAGGAAAAACTGCGTGGCATGTATTACGAAGTCATGCAATCGCTGCCCTCGCGCGCGAAACAGCAGCGACCTGAAGCCTTCAGCGAACGTCAACCTACCGTCGCCGAATGGCTCGCCGCCGCCGCCGCCTTCGCCCAGCGGCCCGATATCCGCGGCGTGGGCTTGCATACGTTCGATAAACTCAATCCCTGGGAAAATCGCCCTCCGCGCTACTGGAAGCCGACGCCGTGGTTTCCCATTCCATGGAACCGGGAACAGATGGAAACCTTCGACCGCTTGCCCTCGTTCGGTTTCGTGCATCGGCCCGTATTCGTCAAATTTGCGGATGAAGAGGGCAAGCCCGTCACGCGGCGTGACCAGCGCCAGAAGATGTTCAATGCGGGCTGGCAGCAGGCGCTGCAAACCTTGCCGGTGGCGGAGCGCGGCAAGGGGCCAGCACGCATCGTGGCCGGTACGGGAAATCAGCCGGAGCAGGTGCTGATGCTCGAAGGCATGTTGCATGACTATGCGTCACAAGGCGGGCCGGAAATCGACAGCAGCAAGAGCGCACAGTTCATCAATACCGATCTTCGCCTGGGCAATACCGGTGCCGCCACCTGGTTCATGCAGATGGCCATTGGCGTGATGGGCAGCTATCGCGATGGCGGCGCCACTGCCGCGATTAATTTGCGTGACGGCAATGAGGCCAGCATCATCTTCATCACGCCGCCATCGGACGCCAAACGCCAGCAGCAGGATGCCAATGGCGATATCTTCCGCAGCCGCGTCACCCCGTCCGTCGATCCGGGCAACTATGCGGCGCCATCGGTGGAAGCCATCCTGGAAAGCTCGGTGGGCAAGTAGAACGGGAGGCAGCATGCGTAAAGTCATCCGTTTGGGCGACGCCACGTCGCATGGCGGCAAGGTGCTCAGTTGTGCCGCCACGCATTTTACGGTCAATGGCATTGCCGTGGCCTGCGTCGGGGACTTGTGCAGCTGCCCCATCAAGGGGCATCAAGGCTGCAAGATCGCCAGCGGCTCGTCGCGGCACACCATCAACGGCATCGCCATCGCCTTTGAAGGCGATACCACCACCTGTGGCGCCAAGTTGCTCGCTGGCGGCGTCAACTTCCGCACGTCCTGACGCCGTACGCTCCTTGTATTTCCTGGTAACTATATAATCTGCGCTTGGGCGATATCCGCCCCTGAACGTCGATTGAAGGAATGCCATGCCAGGATATTTCATGCGCTCTGTAGCGCTCTTTACCCTATCGGCCGTGTGCATCTCAGCCAGTGCCGCCGAGGTGGTGGCAGTGGATGCGCAGCAGCGCGCGTCCTTGCTGGAATTTTATGCACAGCAATATCCGGGTGAGCCGGCTGCGCGCACCGTGTTCGAGAGCGTGCCCGTGGTGGGCGGCCGCGGCAGCGAAGTGGTGGGCAGCGTGGAAACGTCGCCGTATCGCGGCCATGGCGCGCTGTGCCGGACGCAGCGCACCAAGTTCGTGCTGCACGGCGAGGGCAAGCAGGCGCGCTGGCAAGAGGCGGGCATGGAGTATTACGCCTGGCTCGACCGTGGCACCTGCCGCGCGGTGGCCGAACCCGTGCGCATGCTGCAGCGCATCCCCGATGTGGAGCTGGAAGGCGTCTTGCTGTACCAGAAACCGTTGCTGGAGCGGGCGCGATTATTGATGGCGGGCAATACGGCCTGCGCCCCCTTGCGGGCGCTGAAATTTGCGCTGGCGGCTGTCGACGTGGGCACGGCCGCACCGCGTGCCGAAGAGCGTTATGCGCTGGTGTTCAAGAGCGACCGCGACAGCTACGCCCGTGTCTGGCTGCGCAAGAGCGGCGCCCAGTATGACGCGTGGAATGTGACTTGCCCGCCAGTACTGTAGACTGCTCGCCCTTTGCCCGATTTTACTTTTTGACTGTTGCAACCATGAATGAAAATTCCACTTCCGCCCGCAGCTGGGGCACCATCGTCACGCATAGCGACGAGATGGCCATCATCTACCGCTATGTCGATACTTTCCATGACGACTGGGACCTGTCGTCGCAGCCGGACCGCATCATCATCGCCTGGCGTTATGAAGACGAAACGGGCATGCCCGCGCCGAACGAACGCGAGCACATGGAAGAGCTGGAAGCGGCGCTGGCGCCCGTGGTGGAAGAAGACGGTTTCGCCACCTTGGCGCTGGTGTCCACGGGCGAAAACCTGCGCGAATGGATTTATTACACGCAGTCGGGCGAAGAGTTTTTCAACCGCCTCAACACGGCGCTGGCGCCGCGTCCAAAGTTCCCGATTGAAATCCGCAGCGCGGCCGACCCCGCATGGTCCACGTACGCCGGTTTCATGGCCGCTTTGCCCCCAACGACCTGATCAAACCTGCTGCGCGTCGTGATCTGCCGCCTGCGATGCTCACTGTGCTGAAGCACAGTTCCGCTCTCGGCGCAGCGGGGGCGCCGAGCCTCTCTTCCGCTCGCGACGGTTTTATCAGGGTTGGATCTAATCAGACCAGCGCGGCCGTCACGATACGCGTGGCGGCCGTGATGATGTCCTGATTCGTGTCCGCTTTTTTCTGTTCGCGCGTGTAGTACACGGCGATGACCAGTGGCGCGCCGCTGGGCGGGTAGGCCACGCCGATGTCGTTGACGCTGCCATACGCGCCCGAGCCGGTTTTATCGGCCACCTGCCAGCCGGCAGGCACGCCGGCGCGGATGCGCTTGTCACCCGTCGTGTTGCCGCGCATCCAGGTATCGAGTTGCTGGCGCTGCGGCGCCGGCAAGCTATTTTCCAACAACAATTGCTGCAAGCTGTGCGCCATCGACGCGGGGCTGGCCGTGTCGCGCACTTCGCCGGGGATGGCGCTGTTCAATTCCGTTTCCCAGCGTTCCAGCTGGAACACCGTATTGCCGATGCTGCGCGCAAACGCCGTCACGGCTTGCGGCCCGCCTAATAATGTCATCAAGAAATTGGCCGCGCTATTGTCGCTGTACTGCAAGGTGGCGGCGCACAGGTCGGCGACCGTCATGCCGTCGGCCAGATGCTTTTCCGTGATGGGCGAGTAGGTGACCAGTTCCTTTTTCTCGTAACGCACGTGCTGATCCAGCAAGCCCGGCTGGCTGACGCTGCGCGCCAGCACGGCACCCGCCAGCATGGCCTTGAAGGTGCTGGCCAGGGGAAAGCGTTCATCGGCGCGGTAGGCCACGCGCAGCTCGCTGCCCTGGCGCCAGGCGGCAACGCCGAGGCGTCCGCCTGCGGATTTTTCCAGCGCGGCCAGTTGCGTCTGGGCGGCGGCGATGCTGGTGGCGGGCGCGGCAAACAACATCGGTGTCGGGCACAGCAGGGCGGCGCCGCCGACCAGCAGGAGATGGCGGCGGATGTGGTTCGTGGATTCAGTCATGGTCTGTCAGTATTGTTGGAGTGGAAAGGGTAGCCAGCAGTTCGCCGATGGCGAGCAGGTTGGCCGGTTTGGTCAGATGGTGGTCGAAGCCGGCCGCGCTCGATTGGCTGCGGTCGTTTTCGGCGCCCCAGCCCGTCAAGGCCACGAGCACGACGTTGGCGCCGGCCGGTATCCGGCGCAGCGCACGCGCCACTTCATAGCCGCTCATGCCGGGCAGGCCGATGTCGAGGAAGATAACGTCCGGCAAGAATTGCGGTGCCACGGCCAGAGCCTGTGCGCCGTCGTGGGCCACTTGCGTGGCGTGGCCCATCATGTCGAGCACGGCGGCGAGGGTGTCGGCCGCATCGATATTGTCGTCGACCACCAGCACGCGGAAATGGCGGCTGCTGGCGGAGCTGGCGGCGATGGCCGGTTCGGTGGGCGCCTTGGGTTCCTCCGTCAGCAGCGGCAGACGCACGCTGAAGGTGCTGCCCAGGCCGGCGCCTGGACTGGCCACCGTGGCGCTGCCGCCATGCAGCTCGGCCAGGCGCCGCACCAGCGACAGGCCGATGCCCAGGCCGCCCTGCGCTCTGCCCATGTTTTGTCCCACTTGCGTAAACATGTCAAACACGGTGGCGATCGATTCGGCGGGGATGCCCACGCCGCTGTCCTTGACTTCGATCAAGGCCTCGTGGCCATCGCGTAATGCACGCAAGCTGATCTGGCCGCCCGCCGGCGTGTACTTGGCGGCATTGTTGAGCAAATTGCCCAGCACTTGCGCCAGGCGCGTGGGATCGGCCTCGAGTGGCAGCGGCTGCTCGTCGAGTTCCACTTGCAATTGGTGGCGGCCCGCCTCGATCAGCGGCATGCTCGTTTCCACGGCGCCGGCGATGATGGCTTTCAGGTCCGTGCGCTCGGGCTTGAGTTCGATCTGGCCCCGCGTGATGCGGGCCACGTCGAGTAAATCATTGACCAGGTGCACCATCTGATTGACTTGCCGCTCCATCACGTCGCGCACCCGCGCCACGGTGGCGGGCTTGTCGGCGGCCAGGCGCATGATCTGCAAGCCGTTGCGGATGGGCGCCAGCGGGTTGCGCAGTTCGTGCGCCAGGGTGGCCAGGAATTCCGTCTTGCGCCGGTCCATTTCGGACAGGTTGTCGGCCAGTTGGCGCAATTGCTGTTCAGATCGCTTGCGTTCGCTGATGTCGCTGAACAATACCGTCAGCAGGCGGCTGCCGGGGCCGCCCAGGCGCGCGGCGAAGACTTCGAACCAGCGCTCCATGGCCACGGCTTCGTTTTCGTAGCGCACGGGCTCGCCGGTCTTGACGACCTGGTCGTACAGGTCGAACCAGTGCTGGTCGTGGTCGGGCACGAAGCTGCGGATGGTCTTGCCGATGGCGTTTTCCAGCCCCGACTGCTTGACGAAAGCGGGATTGCCTTCCAGGTAGCGGAAATCCACGGGGCGGCCTTGCTCGTCGTACAGCATTTCGATGACGCAAAAGGCTTGGTCCATCAGCTCGATCAGGGTACGGTAGCGTTCCTCGCTTCGGCGCAGCGCATCTTCCACCTGTTTCTGGCGCGTGATGTCGAGCAGGACGCCGGGCAATTGCAAGGGCGTGCCATCGGGCGCGTATTCCGCGCGGCCCCGCGCGATGACCGAACGGTACTGGCCATCGCCGGCGCCGACGCGGTAGCTGGCCTCGAACGGCGTGTGCGCCTGCAGCGCCTGGGCAATCTGCGTGCTGACTTGCTCGCGGTCATCGGGGTGGATGATGTCCAGATAGCGCGCCAGCGGCGCCGCCGTCGCCGCATCGGCATTGACGGGGAACAAGCGCGCCATATTGCTGTCGGCCGTGACCCGGTCGGCCACGATGTCCCAGTTCCAGGTGGCCACTTCGCCGGCCGCCAGGGTCAGGCGCAAGGTTTCCTCGTTCTGTTTGCTGGCCGTCAGGTCGAGCGAGATGCCGGACAGGCCGATCACGTTGCCAGCGCCGTCGCTGGCGCAGGTGCCGCGCATGTGCGCCCAGTGCAGCGACCCATCGGGCCAGCGCACACGGATATCGACTTCGAAATCGCTGGCGCTGGCGATGGCCGCGTGCACTACCGTTTGCCAGTGTTGCAGGTCGCCGTCGAGCATGGCGCCCGTCAGCTGCGCGTAATCGATGTGGCTGTCAGGCGGCAGGCCCAGGTTGCCCTTGAAGGCATCCGAACCGGCCATGCTGCCGCTGCCCAGGTCGATCTCCCACGTGCCCATGCGGCCGCCCTGCATGGCCAGGCGCAGCCGCTGTTCCGTCTGCCGTTGCTGCGTCACGTCGCAATGCGAGCCCAGCCATTCAACGATGCTGCCGTCGGGCGCCAGCACGGGCATCATGCGCACGAGCATGTTGCGGTAGGCGCCGCTGACGTGGCGCAGCCGGTATTCCGCTTCGAACACGCTGGTCAGGTGCGATGGCATGACGTAAGGCAAGTTGCGGTCGTCCGGATGCAGGGCATTGACCCAGCCACGGCCCAGCAGTTCGGCCTCGGTCTGGCCCGTGAAGGCGCGCCAGGATGGCTGGTCGGCATCGAACTGGCCGAAGGTTTTCGTGCTCCAGACGATGTCGCAATGGGCGCTCAGCAGTAAATGCGCCGCCTGGGCGGCGACGGTGGCGGACGGGACGGCGTTGCTGGGTTGGCTGGATTCTGGCATGGAGGCGATCGACGATGGTGCAGGGGGCTGCCGCCGCACTGGAATGGGGCGGCTTGGCAACTCAATTCTGGCGATATTACAACTATTTTTACCGCCGGGGCTGTCTTGCTGGACGCCAATTCCGCTTTCGCGGGCCAGGCAAAAAAAGTCGCGCCCTGCGGCAGGTGACCGGGGGAAATAGCAATGAAATAGCAAGGAAATAGCAAGATAGAGGCGGTATTGTGGCTGAATAACCACTAGTCGGCCCATTATGTTGATGAATGAATATTTTACATAACAATATTCTTGCAGCGCACAAGGCGCTTGAATTAAATTGGCGCCTTACTCAAAAGTTGGTGTTCATCAGACATCCCAGAGATGCGGCCGCTACCGCTGTCAGCTAGCACGACAGCCAGGGCAGAGCCAGTGACGCCAGGAGTGGAGAGACATCCGCTCGCGCTGCTGCACCGTGATGGTGCAGACGATCATCCAGCGCCGTACATAAGCCGGAGACAGGTTTCGCAATTCTTTTTTAAACTTCTGGGAAACAACATGATCAAGATGTCCAAGATGCACAAGCGTTTGTGCGCCAAAAGCGCTGCTATGCTGGCACTGTCCGCTGCCTTGCCTATCGGCTCGGCTTACGCTGATGAAGTCGCTGCTGATACGACCCCTGCCGCCAGCCAGCTGGAAACCGTGACCGTGACGGCGCAGCGCCGCAAGGAAAATATCCGCGACGTGCCCGTTTCCGTGTCGCTGCTGCGCGACGAAAAGCTCGACGTGCTGGTATCCGGCGGACAAGACATTCGCGTGCTGGCCGGCAAAGTGCCGAGCCTGAACGTGGAGTCGTCGAATGGCCGCACCTTTCCCCGCTTCTACATCCGCGGCTACGGCAATACCGACTTCAACATCTTTGCATCGCAACCTGTTTCCCTGATTTACGACGATGTCGTGCAAGAAAATCCTATCCTCAAGGGCTATCCGATTTTCGACGTGGCTGGCGTGGAAGTGCTGCGCGGCCCGCAAGGCACCTTGTTCGGCCGCAACACCCCTGCCGGCGTGGTCAAGTTCGAATCCGTCAAGCCGAACCTGGACAAGGTTGAAGGCTATTACAACGTCTCCGCCGCCACGCACAACACGACCAATTTCGATGGCGCCGTCAACGTGCCGCTGAGCAAAGAATGGGCCATGCGTGTCTCGACCTTGCGCCAGCACCGCGACGACTACGTCGACAACACGTTTACGGGCAAGAAAAACGCGCTGGACGGCTACAACGAACACGCCGAACGCGTGCAATTGATGTATGCGCCGAATGGCACGTTCAACGCCCTGTTCAATGTGCATCAGCGCAGCACCACGGGCAGCGCGCGCGTGTTCTTTGCCAACGCCATCAAGCTTGGCACGAATGACCTGGTCGACGGTTTCGATCCGACCAAATCCTACACCGATGCCTTGAACTTCCAGGAGCTGCGCACCAATGGCGCCAGCGCTCGCCTGAGCTGGGAACTCGACGGCGTCAAGCTGTACTCGATCACCGGTTTCGAACGCGTGGGCAAGTATGTGTCGCATGGCGACATCGACGGTGGCGCACCAGGCATGGTGCCAGCGATTCCATTCCCGGTGGAAACTGCTGGCGGCATCAGCAGCGTGAAACAGTACTCGCAAGAATTCCGCGCCGAATCGAAAAGTGCCGGTCCGCTGAATTGGCAGGCTGGCGTGTACTACTTCAATGAGGACGCCAACGGCTATACGGATAACTTCGGCGGTAGCGACCATGCGCTCGTTTCGCACCTGGCCAGCCGCCAGAAAAACACGGCCTGGGCCACCTTTGGTTCCGTCAACTATGCCGTCAACGATGACTTCATGTTGCGTGCCGGCTTGCGCTACACCAAGGACAAGAAGGATTTCAACACGGTAGTAGCGAACAACGTCCCGCAAATCAACCCGACCAGCGCCGATGTCAGCAAAGCCAAGGTCAACTGGGACCTGAGCGGTACTTACAAGTACAACAAGGATGTGAACTTCTACGGCCGTGTCGCCACCGGTTTCCGCGCGCCAAGTATCGCGCCAGCCAGCAGAGATGTATCCGTGACCGTGGCCGATGCGGAAACGATCACCTCGTTCGAAGCGGGCATCAAGGCCGACCTGTTCGAGCGCCGCGCCCGCGTCGCTTTCAGCCTGTACAACTACCAGGTGAAAAACCAGCAATTGACGGTCGTTGGCGGCACCTCGAACGTGACGCGTTTGATCAATGCGGCCAAGACGAATGGCCGCGGCGCGGAACTGGAACTGGAAGGTTTTGTCACGCCTAGCCTGAAGATGTCGTTGGGCGGTAGCTACAACTTCACGGAAATCAAGGATCCATCCCTGTCGGTAGCCACGTGCCGTAGCTGCACCGTGACCGATCCGATCAACGCCGCTAACCGTGCTGTTATCAACGGCAACCCATTGCCGCAAGCGCCGAAGTGGACGGTCACCGCCACGGGCCGCTATTCAATCCCGATGGAAAACGGCGAATTCTTCGTCTTCACGGACTGGGCTTACCGCAGCAAGATCAACTTCTTCCTGTACGAGTCCACCGAGTTCACCGGCAAGCCGATGGTTGAAGGTGGCTTGCGCGTGGGCTACACCTGGGATGCTGGCAAGTATGAAATGGCCGTTTTTGGCCGTAACATCACCGACACCCAGCGTATCACGGGCGCCATCGACTTCAACAACCGCACGGGCTTCATCAATGAGCCGCGTCAGTTTGGTGTGCAGTTCAAGGGCAACTTCTAATTGCCTGATACCAGGCGCCGGCCCTAGCGGCTGGCGCCTGCATTCCAACCCGCCTACGGTTCGCCGCGGCGGGTTTTTTTATGCGTGTATCGGAAGTTGCGACAAGCGCTGCGCCCAGGCGGGAATCGCTTGCCGCCAGAAGTCTTCCACGTTCTCGGCGCGAACGTCGAGGCCGAGGAAGCGGCCCGCCGGCAGCAGCGCCGACGCCAGCAGTTCGGTGGCTTGTGTTCCTGTATCGAAGGCGAGGGCGCCCGTCTGCTTGGACAGCTTTTCGCCGCTGTCGTTCGTGACGACAGGCACGTGCAGGAAGCCGGGATGCGGCAAGCCCAGCACATCCTGCAGATACAGCTGGCGTGGCGTGGAATCGAGCAAGTCCGCGCCACGCACCACCTGCGTGATGCCCTGCGCGCCATCGTCGACGACGACGGCCAGCTGATACGCCCAGTAACCATCGCCGCGCAGCACGATGAAGTCGCCCACCTCGCCGGCCAGGTCTTGCCGCTGAGGACCCGCCCAGCGGTCAATAAAGCCATACACGGCTTGCGGCCCCTTTGGCACGCGCAGCCGCAAGGCCCGCGCCGCCTTGCCCGGCGCCAAGCCGTGGCGGCAGGTGCCCGGATACACGGCGGCCCCATTCTTCGGCGCGCCCGCCAGCAAATTCGAATCCTGGATCTCCTTGCGCGAACAGCCGCACGCATACACGAGGCCATCGTCCTGCAATTGCTTCAGCGCCGCCTGGTACAGCGGCAGCCGCCGGCTCTGCCACGTCGCCTCGCCATCCCAGTGCATGCCGCAGCGCTGCAGGCTGGCCAGGATGCCGAGATCGGCGCCCTCGACATTGCGGTCATAGTCCAGATCCTCGATACGCAACAGCCACGTGCCGCGATGCACCTTCGCGTCAAGATAACTGGCCATGGCGGCAACGAGCGAGCCCATGTGCAGGGGACCGGAGGGAGAGGGGGCGAAGCGGCCGATGTAGGGGGCGGTGGGAGAGTTCGGAGACGGCATGCTGTGAGTGTAGGCGGTGGTGACAGGCGCTGATGGTTGATTGCTCAGGGTGGGGAGCTTTGGCGACAGCGGCAAGTATCGTGCAGGGCGATGGGCAAGTCAAATCCTGGGCTGTTCCTGCATTGCCTAATTGATCATCAAATGCGTAACGTTATCTTCAACATATGAAATTTCTTCTTTGCAGTAATGCGCGTCATTCAGCGCTCTGAAATGTAAATCCTTGTCGAATTTCTTCGTGCTGAACCTGTTACTGAGCAGTGCTACAACGCTTCCCTCATCTGGCCAGCCTGAAGAATGCAATGCTATCAATGAATTTCCAAAAGAAATTTCATCGAGAAGACAGGTTTTTAATTTTCGAGGTAGCTTCTTCAATAAATTCAGCCATCGTATCTCACTTGTTTTTGGGAAAAAAATATCACTATTTTTTATGGATGCTACTATTCGTTGCTGCACTTCTACAGATTTATCTATATCGATATACGATACACAATGATCATTCATTTTCAATCTGACGGGTGATTTTCTGGCTGTTTTGTACTGCAAGATTATGCATGAGGAGTATATTTTTATGTCATGCTGTACGATAACCCCTCCCCACGAAAATTGAAATGCTATTTCTGATAGTCCTTTCATTTTTCCGGGAATGCCAGACTTTCTTTGAATTTGTTTGACTAGCGATGATTCACTCACGCCGTTGCCTACAGAATTATTTTCAAAATAATGTATTATTATGCAATCCATTTCGGGGAAATTCTCTTTTACAATAATTAACTCTACAACGTAATCGCCTACCCATCCATTGATGTCAAAAATATACATTCCAGCCGCTGTTGTTGTAGGTATGATATGGAATATATTGATAATGCTATTTATGAAATCGTTTGCTGAAGTCTTTTTCGATAATGCAATCTCTCCATTGACGAGCAGTACTCCATCAATGAAATCAAAAATACAGCCTGGGATTTCAAATTTTTTCATTCTGTTATGCGAAATTTTGAATGAGGCATCTCGTATGAATTATTGCAATGATTCAGCACGGTTCGTAGAGGCAAATATTGTTCCCCATCGGATCTTCGACGTTCAGAAAACTTGCGTAGGGAGTCTCTACGTAACTGATGAAAAAAGCAGTTTTGTCCAGTCGCTCCTTGAGCGTGTCAATATTTTTCGTTGGTAAAGTGAATAGATTGAGCGTACCACCTTTGCTACCTACGCGATGTGCTTGCTCAATGTTTGAAGGAGGCATGAATTCTATTGAGAATTTTTTGTTGGACTCGTGCGCCATTGTCAGGCGGCGACTGGTGCCTGAATCACACTGAATGATGGTATCCACCGTAATAAAGAATCCGAGATTGTCAATATAAAATTCTTTTGCTTCGTCAAAATTAAGGCAAAGTATTCCTATATTGATTGTGTTTAACATGTGATTTTTCTGGATTTCATGCTTCTCTTGGGAAGATAGGATAAATACAAAAAATATTACTTTCAAATTACATAAGCCAGGATTTTATTATTAATAAAAAATTTTCACAGGCTTCATGTTCTTCTTTGAAAGCGCGAAGCCCTGTCTTTATTCCTCGTTCATAGTAAATAGTGGTTTTATTGATATGCACAAAAAACCGATGTGGTGTGATTGTGCGGGTCATGACATGCATCTATTTTCCCCCAAGGTCCTGATTGCGGCAGCGTGATAGCAAACTCATCTAGAAACCATCGTCTCAATCTTCTTGTATATTTTCCTTCGGGTTTAGACTGAAATCCGTCCATGCAATTTTCCGGACCAAAATCCCAGAATTTTATGAGGCCATCATCTTTCTCAAAAAAACAAATAACTATTATTTTTAATTTTTTTAGTTTGAAACTTGTTTTGTAGGCGATTACCTCATCCTTACACTTTATCCAGGCTTCCCAGTCTTGATTCATCGAGTGTAGATTTTTTCTTTTCATTCCTCTAAATAGAATGATTGATTCTTTTACAGAAAAATATCCATCTTCAAATATAGCATCATGAATTATATTCATTGTCAATAATTTAAATTTTGTGAAATTTTATCAGTTTCTTATTTTCATCAATCAGGCTTACCCTATAGTTTTCTGATTGGGCATAAAAATAAGCGGAGAAGAAACTCGGATTTAGAAAAATGCAAAAAACATATTTCCAACTCTTTTCCTCTGAATTTTCATTGATCAGTAGATTGATTATTTTTGGCGTGATTAGTTTGGTATTCCAATCCTTGGACAGCGTAATGTGGATATCAGTTCCATTTCCAATTTCAAAATTCATACTTGATAAAAATTTCTTATGTGGATAAATAAGAATTTTCATTTTGGTCCTTTGATTTATTGCGTATGAAAATAGTGCATATTCCACGATATTCCAATTGATGCCATCGCTGATTGAAGAGATGCTGAAGCTGAAATTTTGCCCCATGAAAAATTAAATGCGGAGAATGTTTTCTTTATCTCATCAGGACCTTTTCCCAAGACTTCAGCAAGTAATTTGGCTAGTCGGTTTTTGTCGGCTATTAATTGGTACTCTGTCGTGTTATATCCATATTTTTCTGTATTTCCCCCATCCCACGATAGCCAAACACTCTTCATGCAATAATTTTTAAAAATAAAATTTATGCCAAACTCAAATTCATTCAATCTTCCGCAGGTTGATAAATTGCGCACATAAGTGTTTGTTTTATTGTCTTCTATCTCAATGTTATTTTCTTTTGCAATTTGAATAAATTCAGATTCGTTAAGTGGCGCCATCATGATGCCATCCAATAGGAAATAACCACTTTCTGTATCAAAGGATAATGTTTTCATTTTTTGAAACCTTGCCGGATGACCTGGTACGGAGTGGTAATACGACAATCTCCAGCCGGACAATATGCCTTGACCGCTATCGGATGAGATTTTCGCATATCCACTCTAGAGTTTTCGCATAGGAAATATTTCCTTGTTCCCGTTCTTGGGCCGCATCATGAAGAAAAGAGTTCTGTAGTTCCGGAGTTCTCTTTTGCGCGATCCACATGCAAATAGAATCAGCGATAGCATGATCTATATTTTCCTCATCAAGTATTTTTGCCATCATGTGCAAACCTTTCAAAACATGATTTTTCCACATGTGGAATTCGGCCACAATCATGCGCAGTCTCAGGGATTTGCTTTTTTCGAAGCGATCAAGAATTTTCTCTTGTTCATAGCTTGGTGAGTTTTGTAGGTAGTAACTAAATATAGCTTCAATATGGCTATTGAAAACATCGTCGTCGGCAGATACATTGATGGCGATGATATTTTGTGCAATTTTTAACATGGCTGCGTTTGCAGGACTTTGCCATGCTATATCCCAGATGACCTGATGTATTTCCGGGCTATAAAATTCGCGTTCGAGCAAGCTGGCAAAAAAATCAAGTTCGTTGCTTGTAAGTGGCGCAGTTTTTTTTGCGATAATTTTTCTTCGCAAATTTTTAAGATATTTTTCTTCCAGACGCAATTTTTTCATCATTAATTAGAGTGAACTCTATTTGATTGATAGTCTCATTTTATCTATGATAGTTTGAACTGATGATTTTTCTCGTCTTTTTTGAAATGGTATAAGTGATGGATCTTCCCAGTGATGTTTTTCCACCTAGTATTTTTTCACCGGGTGCAAAATTTGGTACGAAAGTTATTTTAATACCTTCATTGTTGTCTTGAATATATATTTCAAAATCTGAAATATTTTTTTGCTCTTTTCTGAATTCATCCAAAGCCACGAGCAATTTTTCAATATTTTTTCCGGAAATTTTTTCTTCCAGGTTTTCCATTTTGGATATATTTTTTTTCATATCTCTATCGGGATAGGAAAGGTTTGTTGGAGTGCTCTGCTAGTTAATATTTATTTTCTTTATTATATATTTGTGTTTTTTCCATATATTATCATTGTCGAGCAAAGTGATGATTTTTGATCTGCCTTGATTAGTATGTATCCCCACGAGAAAGAAAAAAAAATCCTCGTACTTTGTCGATATTTCCGCTGATTGACCTAGTGATTTTGAAACTAACTTACTAAGATATTTTTTTTTCATTGATCATGCCGAGTGACTGGAGTTATAGCCAAGTCTGTTTGTGATTCCATCTGTCCAGAATATTTCAATAATGCAAAGAATTCCATTTTTAAGTCTGAAATTTACTCTTGTTTCCACATTGAGAAATTTAATATTTTGCATGCTATATGTTTCAAATTCATTTATTTTTCCAAAATATTCAAGAGAATTTATGTTTTTTATTTCTTTTGTTGATGTGTTTTTGTTTACGTGAAAATTCTCATTTATTTCGATATCTCCAGTATTTTTATTTATATTCATTTATGGCGTCGGAAATTTAAATATTTTCATTAGCTTTGAGTTTTGATATATCTGAATCATCAATGAAATATTGATTTCCTCCTCCTGCGTCTGTAATGTATGTGCCAATAGCTCTTGCTTCCTTTGCTGCCATTCCTTGAGCGCATGGATGGGTGTTTTGCACCGATGGCCCGTTGTGGAAGGTGGCTGCTGGTCATTTTTAACAATTTTTTTATGAACATATCTTGCTTTAATGCAATTTAATAAAATTCATTTTTGATAATTGATTTTAATTATTTTCTTGTCTTTTTTTGATATAAGATAAACCACCGTTCGACCCAGCGAGGTTTTCCCTCCTAGCATTGGACTCTCTCCCTTTGCAAGGTTTGGGTGGAATGTTAATTCTATTTCATTATCCTCATCTTTTATGTAGATAATGAAATCTTCAATATTTTTTTGTTTTTTTTCAAAATCCTCATAGGCTATAATGGAATATATGAAATATTTTCCTAATATCATATAATTCGCATTTTCTGAGTTTTCCATTTTTCTTCCTTTTTGGTTGTATAGATTTTTTGAGGCGGTATTTTCGCTAAGTGATAGAAAAATAAATGCGATAAGATAAATAATAGTATTTCTCATAAATTGTAAGTCTTTCCATTTTTCGAGTTGTATCCTTTTAAAGCACCACTCGGAGTGCCTAAATAGCCTCTATACTCAAATTTTCCTACTCCTTTATATTTCGCAATATCTATGTCAGCCTTGGAGAAATTGTTGCTGTCATAGTAATCTTTCTCTCTTGTTGTAGGTATTCCATTTTCTGTTGAGTAATTTCCGTGAGTATGCCAGTATCCAGATTCCTCACAGTTTTTTGCAACTTTCTTGCCTTCCCATGGATTTACTCCGTCATTATCTCCCCGTGTCGCTTTTGTGAAATCGTACTTCCCATTCTTTCCTTTGTAAATTAGTCCGCCATATTCAAGGTTATCTCGAATTGATTTTGAGTTGTAGCGGATTAATGCTGCGCGAGCTGCACTGTCAGCACTTGAAAAACGTCCGCCGAGGCAACATGTTCCACATTTTTTTTGTAGCCCAAGTGGATCAATCCACATTGTAGGATTTGGTGCATAAGAATATAAATTCATACCACCAGACAGCCCGGCAGGATCTTGATTTAGATATCTCGATGCGTCAGGATCATAGTACCGATACCGGTTGTAAAACAGGCCCGTTTCCTCATCCTCATACTGCCCCTGAAACCGCAGCGGCTGTTCGATTTCTCCGTCTATATGCAACAAACGCCCCCAAGCCTTGTAGCGCCCGCTCCAGACCACGTTCCCTTGTGCATCCGTCAGTTCGCGCGGCGTACCCAGGTGGTCGCAGTGGTAGTGGATGATGCTATCGTGTGCTGCCGCGTCATCGGCTACCGCCTGGGTACCTTGCCATGCCGATGCATGCAGCGTTTCGGTGTCCGCTTGTTCTTGCGCAATCGCGGCCTGCAGTTCGGCGTCGTCCCGGATGGCAGGCAAATCCCATTGGGCCACGCGCGGCAGGTGCACGGCGCTTGCCTGAAGACAGGCTGGCGAACTAATTTTGGCCAGCGGCACGAAGCTGTCCGGCTCGTACAGGTATGTGACCGTTTCTTCGTGTCCAAGTTCCTGCGCCAGCGTGTCGCCATCCCAGACGAAGAAGGTGGTGGCGTTCGTGCGGGCGGGCTGGTCTTTGGTGATGTCTTGCTGGCTGGTCCAGCGTGCTTCATCGACGCGTTTGGCGATGCGGCGGCTGAAGGCGTCATAAAAGTAGTGGGCGCGATGGCGTGACTGGCATTCCGTCCTTGTGGCGTGGCTAAGGCGGTTTTCGGCGTCGTATTGGAGTTCCAGCTCGCTCCACGTCGACTCCCTACCCGGTGGATGGAAGCGCTTGCCGGTGGCGTTGCCTTGCTCGTCGTAATCGTATTCGGTATCGCCGTAGTTTTTCAGGACGTTGCCGGGTGCTGGAGCCTTGTCGACCAGATTGCCTGCCGGATCGAAGGCGAATTGTTCGGTCAGGCCGGGTTGCACAGCGGAAAGCAATTGCCCGACGGGATCATAGGTGTAGCTGAGTTTGCCAAGCGGGCCGACAGCAGAAGCGCCCGTTTGCACGATGGTGCGCAAGTTTCCTTGGGCATCGTATTCGAAGCGGCGCTCGCGTACCGGGACGGGCGCGTCGGCGCCGCGTGCCAGGGTCAGTTGCGTGAGCCGTGATTGCGGGTCGTACTGGCGCGTGGCAAGCAAGCCACTGTTGCCCAGCTGCCGCTGCTTTTCGCGATGCAGCTTGTCGCGCTCCACGTCGACCACGGTCTGGCCCTGCCACAGCACGCCATGCCAGTGGCCGGAGCCGTAGCGCAGGGTGTCGATGCGGCGCCCGTTCGGCAGGATGGTCTGGGTACGGTTGCCCAGTTCGTCATAAGCGTGCGTCATGACAAAGCTGGCGTCCGGCGCGCGCGGAGCGTTCGGTAGCCTGCCGGCGTCGGGCGCGGACTGCAGAAAATATGCGCTGCGTTCTTCGGTCAGCTGGCCCAGGGCATCGTGGAAGAAACGTTGTTCGGCTTGCGGAGCGGATACGGCTGTCAGCCGGCCCAGCGCATCGTAGGCGTAGCGCACCACGCCATCCGCCGTGGTCTTGGCGCTCAGCAAGCCGAGCGCGTCGCGCAGCAGCTGCGTGCGCTGGCTGCCGCACTCGGTGGCCGTCAGGTTGCCGGCCTGGTCATAACTGTATTGCGTGCGCTTGCCGTCGAAACCCGTTTCCGACGCCAGCCAGCCTTCCGCGTGATACGCGAGCTGGTAGCTTTCGCCCTTGGCGTTGATCAATTCCGTCAGTTGCAGCGCGCCATCGTATCGATACTGCAAGGTCTGGCCGATGGCGTCCGTGCGCTCCACGGGCAAGCCCTGGCCGTTGTAGCGGTAGCGCGTCTGCTGGCCTGCGCCATCCGCGTGCAAGACCAGATTGCCGTCCGCATCGTAGGCGTATTGCTCCCGCGTTTGATCGGGCGCCGTGAGCCGGATCAGCCGGCCCAGAGCGTCATACTCGTAGCGGGTGGCATGGCCCAGCGCATCGTGGGCCGTTTCCAATCGCCCCAGCGCATCGTAGTGGTATTCGCTGGTGTGGCCGGAGCAATCCGTGTAGCTGGTCAGCCAGCCCTGGCGGTTGTACTGGAAATGTTTGCTGCCGCCCCTGGCGTCGATCAGTTCCACCAGCTGGCCTCGCTGGTCGTAGCGGTAGCGCGTGACGTGGCCCAGGGCATCCGTGATGCTGACGGGGCGGCCTGCCGCATCGTATTCGCGCAAGGTGGTGTTGCCCAGCGGATCCGTGAAGGCGACAGGCTGGTTCCGGTCGTCGTAGTCGATGCTGTTGCTGTGCCCCTTGGCATCGGTGCTGCGGGTCAGGTTACCGGCCGCATCGTAGGCATAGCGCGTGGCGGCGCCGTTGGCATCGATATCGGCCAGCAGCATGCCATCGCGGTCCCACTCGCGCCGGCCCAGCGAGGCGGCCTTGCCGTCGATGACGCGGCGCACTTCGGTCACCAGCCAGTTGGCGTCGAATGTGTATTCGAGGACGCCGCCGTTTTCCATGACTCTGCTGGTGTCGTTGTCCACGTAATCGACGCGCGTGTGCTCGCTGCCATCTTGGGCGCGCGTGGCGATGGCGCGCGCCTGGTAGCTGTTGGCCACGGTGATTGGATAGTGCTGTGCCAGTTCCGGTTCGCTCAAGGGGGAAGCGCTCCAGCGGGCGTGCAGCGCGTCCAGGCTGATCCATTCCAGCTCGTAACTAAAACCCGTGTAGCTGCTGCATGAAGTGAGCAGGTGGTGACGATAGCTGTAGCGGCGCGTGTCACCGAGCGCATTCGACTGGCTGACCAGGTTGTAGCGGGGCGCGAAGGGTGGCTGCGTTTCGTTTGTTTCGGCCGCGTATTGGTAGCGGACGTGGCAGAGGCGGCTGCCGTCCGCCAGCACTTCGTCAACCCGGCCGATGCTGAAGGACTGTTCTGCCTCCGCGCGCATGGCTTCGAGCACGCCGCCATCGTCGCTGCGCAGGCGCAACAGCACTTCGCCCGGCCTGGCATCGATCAATCGCTCGATGCTGACGCCGCGTCCATCGCGTCCTTCGCTACGCACGAGTGCAAAGCGCTGCGTGGTAATTGGCGCGGACGGGGCCAGCATGGCGTTGACGCCGTCGTAGCCGTGCGGCAGCCAGCCATCTTCAGCGCGCGCGTAGCGGTCGACGCTGCCGTCGCGCCACAGCAAAGTGAATGTGTCGGCGCCGTTGCGCGACAGCGTAAAACCTTCCTTGCGGCTATCGTGTTGCTGGCCCGGTTCCATGTGTGGCAGGCGCAGGGCGCGGCCGCTGTCTTCGTGGTAGACGATGCCGGCATCGCATAGCGACAGGCTGGTAGTGTAGGGCGTGGACCAGCGCGCCCCCAGCAAGCCCCAGTCTTCGCATTCGGCGCCGGAGCGATAGCAGCGCGTCCAGGCGATGGGGATGCTGCGTTCGAGCGCGAAATCCGTCTGGTACAGGATTTCCTGGCCCGTGCCGAAATGCACGGGCTTGCGGCCCTTGACGGGTTTTTTCGCGGGGCCGCTATCCTTGGGGCAGCAGTCGGACGGTGCTTCCGATTTTGGTTCTTTCTTGCCACGGCTCTTGCCGTCGTCGCCGCCGTTTTTTGGGGGAGGTTTGTCGAGTTTTTGGGGCGGCTGGTCCGGTTTTTTGCCGACCAGCTTGTCCTTGACCTTGTTGATGGTCGACGCCGTTTTCTTGCCAAGGAACTTGCTCAGTATTTTTCCGCCTGGAACCTTGCTGAAGGCCGCCGTTTGCAATAATGTGCCTGCCGCATTCATGACGATGTCTGAGGCGGTATTGAGCAAATCAGGTGTCTTGCCTGTCAAGATGTAGTCGGCCGCCTGGTCGAGCACCGTGGCCGATGCTTTCATTGCCGTGCCTGTTGCAACGGTCGCCGTGCCGGCCACAGCGCCCGTTGCCGCCCCCGCTTCCATCGCGGCGGCAACGGGGGCGCCGACTCCCGTCGCCGCAACGCCCACCCCGGCGACTCCCAGCACGGCGCTGCCTGTCAGGATGGTGCCGCCCGCGTCCACCAGGTCTTCGGCGGCGCCATGCATTTTCCTGGAGCCATGCTCCTTGTAATCCTGTGCCGCTTCCCGTATCGCCGCCGTCAGTTCCTTGAGCACGGGCTTGGCCGCTTCTCCGCCCCGTTCATAAATCTTGCCCACGGTATTGCGCGAATTCATCCATACTTCGCGCCCCATCTGCACCAGGCTGGCGCCGTTGGCGCGGTGGATGCTGCTGGCGACCTTGGTGTCGACCTGCTTGCCGACGGTGCCGCTCTTGACGCCGCCCGCCTTGCCGGCCGCGTCGCCCTTCACGGTGGGAATGATGCTGCGCTGGTGCAGGATGACGGGCTCGCTGTGCGATTTGACGTTGGGCGAGGCATTTTGCGCTTCCGCAAACTCACCGATGATGCTGTAGGGAATAGGGGGCGTGCTCGAGCCGACGGGCGTCTTGCAAATGTCGGGGCTGAGGCTGACGCAATAGAAGCGCGAGGCTTTCGTGACGGTTTCATTCGTCATGGTTTCTTGCCCTGTCCGGCGGCTTCGCTGAGCGCTTCCTGCGCCTGTTCCAGCAGTTCGATGCGGGCGATTTGCGCCGGTTCCATCAGGTGCAGCAGACGCGACCCGACCTGGTCCGCGTCGGCCGGCACGATGGCGCGCCACACCAGCTCCACGCTGGCGGCCTCGGGATCGATCAGTACCGTATCGATGGCCAGGCGCCAGACGAGAAACTGGTCGTTCTTGTCCGCCAGCAGCAGGCACAGCACTTGTCGCGGCAGGGCGAAGCGCAGCACGGTGTTGCCGCGCGGGTCGATGCGGGCCGAGGGGTGGTCGTGGCGACACAGATTGGTCAAGGTGAATTGTTCCAGTCCCGCCAGGTACGGACATTGCTGGTCGGGTGGCGTGCTGTTCCAGTACGCGAAATCGAAGTCTTCCGGCAGGGCGGGGACTTCGTCGGCATCCCATTTGTCCTTGACGACGATGCTGCCGGCCAGCGCGCGGCGCGGTAGCCAGCCACGGCCGATAACGGCCAGCCCCGCCGGCGCCGGCAGCTCCTTGCCGCCCGCGCCTTGCCAGAACTGGGCGGCTGTGCACGGCTGCGATGGCGGTGTGATGCGCGGCGCGGGCGCCTCATCGATCTGTTTCACGTCCAGGTACCAGTGGCGCGCAAAACCGCGACCCAACGGATTGGCCTGACAAGAGTCGTGCGCCGCCGCGTTGCAGTCATCGGCCTCGATGCGGCATTGCCCGCCATATGCGTAGGCATAGTGCAGCGGCAATTGCAGGAACGCTTCCGGCGCCGACAACTGCCAGGGGTTGGGCCGCAGCAGGCCCACGGTGGCAATGCGGGCGCAGCCTTGCGCCAGGCGCGTGAGGACGGCTTTCTTGCGGAAGGCGCGCTTGCCACTCACTTGCAGGGTCTTGTCGATCAGGGTCTTCTTTTCCGATCGCACCTTCAGGTTGACGAGAAATTGCGGCATCGCCTGCCCGCGCGGCGCGTGCGCTACGCCATTGACGATCACGTCGCAGCGCGGTTTGTAGGGCGCGAAGTCGCTCTCCTGTAGCGTGCCCGCCTGCGTGTCGCCGTCCAGGTGCCGGTCTTCCGTGGCCAGCGGAGATTGCCGTGCCATGGGCAGCAGGCTGGCCAGGCCGTCCGCGCCGCAGGGTCCCAAGGTGTAGCCCATGCGCGCCACCACCACATGAAAGGCCTGGCCAAACTGGTCGACCATGTCGAACTGGCTGGCCGCATGCGGCGTGCGGTTGTCGAAGAGCAGGTTGGGGATGTTGAAATGGGCTGTGCCGGCGTCGTTCATCGTCAGCCCGGATTGTTGTCGATGTCGTCGCCATGGATCTGCACCTTCGACCTGCCGCGGATGATGATTTCATCGGCAACCAGTTCGATGCGTCCCGGCGTGATGGTGATGCTGGACGTGCCTACCGTCATCGTGTGCGAATCGGTGGCCGTGAGCGTGCTGTCGGCGCCGACGATGACGCTTTTCGTCAGTCCGACTTGCTCGGCCTGCGCCAGCACCACGGTGGTGTTCATGGCGCCGATGACGGTGGTCTGGTAGGCGGCGCCGATGGTCAGTACCTTGGCCAGTCCGATCGTTTCGTCCTTGGCCAGGGTCACCCGTTCCGAACGGTGGCCGTCGATCTGCACCTGCTCGTTGCCGCCCACGTGTTCGCGGCGGTTGTCGCCGATGTCGATGTGTTCGTCATGGTCGACGCGCTCGCGGCGGTTGTTGTGCACGGTGATGTCTTCATCGTGGTCCACCGTTTCCGTGCGGTCGCGCTTGACGTGCACGGTTTCATCGCGGTCGATGGTTTTGCGCCGGTCGTTGCCGACCCAGTGCGATTCGTCGTGCTCGACTTCGATGCGCTGGTCTTTTTCCGCGTGCAGCCACAGCTCTTCCGCGTCCTTGCGGTCTTCGAAGCGCAGGGCATTGGCGTGCGCGGCGGAACCTTTTTTTGAGGAGCGGCTCAGCATCCCGCTCTGCGTCTTGTTGGCCGGTAAATCCCACGGCGGCATATTGCGCGCGTTGTAGACGCAGCCGATGATGAGGGGCATGGCGACGTTACCGTCGAGAAATTGCACGGCCACTTCCATGCCCACCCGGGGCAGGCTGATGTGGCCGAAATTCGGGCCGGCCCAGTTCGATATCACCCGTATCCACGGTGAACTCTTGTCGTCGAAGGTGCCCAGGCGGTCCCAATGGAATTGCACCTTCACTCGTCCATAACCGTCCGTGTGGATTTCCTCGCCGGGCGGCCCGACGACGGTGGCCGTCTGCACGCCGTAGATCTTCGGTTCGCGGCTATGAAAGTTGCGGCCCGGCCGCCAAGGGATGGCGCGGGGGATGCAGGTGAACGTGTTGCTGTAGTGCGAGGTGGCGCCGTGTCCTTGCTGATAGTTGTTGCTGGCGTAGTGGTGCACGGACAGGATCAGGTATTCGCCGGCGGCGCTGTCGAAATGTCCGCCCAGGGTGAACCAGCGCCCTGGTTGCGCCGTGCGGTCGTTGCCTTGCGCTTCGAACAGCTGCCCCTGCGCGTCGCGTTCTTCCATGCGGCGCTGGGCCAGCGCTTCGCCATCGTCGATGTTTTTAAAACCGTAGCTGCCCGTGTTTTCATAAATTTCCAGCGAGGGTACGGCTCCCTGTTTGTTCAGGGAATCACGGCTGGCGCGGGCGCTGCGTGGATTTTTAAAGTTGAAGCTGGCCACCGTCATCTGGCTTGGCGCCATGCGCCGCACCGTGCTCCACTGGTGCACGCCATCGTCTTCCTGGGAGCCTGCCTGGTGCTGGAAGGGGATTTCGCTCAGATCGCCATCGATGGGCTTGCCGGTGGTGCTGTCGTCGGACAGCCACAAGGTGTGGCCGTCAAGGCGGTGTTCGTAGCGGTAGTGCCAGCCCAGTTGCTCCCAGTGGCGGTGCAGCAGGTTATGGTCGCTCTCGTTGTGCTGGCACGTGTAGGTGATGGCGGGATCGGCTCCGCTGGCGGCCAGCTTGTAGTCGCGCATCAGGTAATCATCGAAGACCTTGTCCGTCAGCGCCGCCACCGTCAAGCCGTGGAAGGCGACATTGTTTTGCCGCAAGTGCAAGTGTGCCAGCCACGGTTCCAGCACCATTTCATAGAACGCGAAGCCGCCGTCCGTGCGCAGGAAGCGGAACTCGAAGACATAGCCATTGAAGTAGCGCAAGGTGCCGTCCTCGCGCACCAGTTCGATGGTCACCATCTTGCCCATCACTTTGTCGAGGGCGATGGCGGCATCGTCGGACAGCACTTCCACCACATAGGAAAAGTCGCGCGACAGGCTTTCGCTGGCGGACAGGCTGTTGGCGAGGAAGCGGATGCCGGCGGGGCCGTCGCCATGCGGAAAGCGCAGGCGCAGCAGGCGCTGACCCTGCATGTCGCCCGTCAATGCCGTCCATGCCGCCGTCGTATCGGGGAATTCGCTCATCGCGCATCGCTTCACGGTAGGGATCGTTGGCCGACTGTAGCAATAGCGAACACAAGCGTTTTGCGCGGCCGCAAGGATCAATCGTTGAACGAGGGCATCAAGTGCATTTCGTAATGTTTGTCATCGCGGTGGCGTGGCGTTGCCGCATCGCCAAGGAAACTGTTGCAGCCGAGGCCGCCTTGTGGCGCTGCCGCCAATGTTGTCCCTTGCACATCGCTGGCGCGCAGCACCAGCACGATGTCGTAGCGCACGAGCGGCTGGCCGAACAGCATCAGGATGTGCCGCAGCGCCTGGCTGCCAGGGGCGCGCGGCAGGAAGCTGGCATGCTGCTGCGCCGTGAGCGGGCCGAGGCGCAGGCGCACGGCCAGGTCGGGACGGCGGCAGCGTTCGCCGATGGTGGCGCGCTGGCCCAGCACGGTATTGACCATGCCCAGCGCCGTTTGTTCGCGCGGTGCCAACACGTCCATGGCTCCCGTCGCCTCGTCGATATGGCAGGGCACGCCGAAGTGGTCGGTAAGGATGCGCGCCATGACGATGGACGAGATGTTGCGCTGCTGCAGCAAGCCGCTGTACAGGCCGGCGGCGGCCTCGTCCTGGCCCTGGCCCGGCTGGCATGCGGCCAGGGCCAGCAGGCGCGACAGGAAGTCCCCGCTGTGGCCGGCTTGCTCGATGCGGTATTTTTGCCAGGCCTGGTAAAACAGGGCCACGGCGCGGCTGGAAAACAGGTCGAGAAAGGCGCGTGGGCCGGTGTCGCGTTCGCTATGCTGGTGCGCGGCGATGCGTTCGGAATAATGGCTGGGCAAGCTGCCCTGGCAACCCAGCAGGCCCATGAAGGCAGGCGTAAGGTGGATGGCCTGGCCGTGGCCGGACAGCAGCGCCTGCAGCAGGGCATCCGCATCGTCGATGCCGCCCGTCGCGAGCGCCTCGACCTGGCTGGCGGGAAAGCGCAGCGAGACGCTATTGTCGAAGCGCACGAGCTTTGCCAGCGCCGCGTGCTCGTCGATGCCGTGTTCGGCCAGCCACGCCAACAGCAGGCGCAGCGCCTGGAAGCACTCGAAGCGCTGCGGCGCGTCAAGCAATTGCTGGATCACGCTGGGGTGGCGTCGGCGCTGCGTTCCGGGCATCGTATGAGTTCCTCGCCGCTGCGGTGCGACAGCAGCGTCAGTTGGCTAAAGCAGTTGAGCTGGCTGTTCAGGGCGAAATAGCGCTGCAGCACCTGGGCAAAGATATGGATACTGCAGCCGACGAAGGCTTGCTCGTCGATGCCCAGGCGGATGGCGATGCCGGGCATCAGGGTGGGAAACGGCACGGTCGGCATCCACGCGCGCGTACCGCCGTGTTCGAGCGTGACGATGCCCTGAATCAACCGCTGCGTGGTGGGCGAGCGGGGCAGGTCGTACAGGCCCAGCATTTTCTGGAATTCGCCCAGGCCCGCTTGCGTCAGGCTGGAGTAATTGAGCGACAGGTGCGCAATCAGGCGCCAGTGGGTGTCCGCCAGGAAACGCACGCTGGGCGTGGGCTTGCGCAGGAAGCGCGCGGGGATACCGTCGGGCACGTCTTCGGCCAGCAAGTCGCCGCCGGGCAAGCCGTAGTGCAACTGCGTGGGCAAGTCGCGGTTGCTGCACAGCAGCTGCGTCGAGACGGTGGCGCAGGCCGCGCTGCCTGGTGAAAACTGCGGGTCGATCAGGCTCAGCCGCATTTCATGGCCGGGGCTGATGGCGGCCACGGCTTCGTCGCGGCGCGCCAGCCAGTATTGACCATACTCCTGGCCCTGTTCTACCTGAGAACCCTGCAGCGAGGCATATAGGGGCAAGAAAGTGCTCAGGCGCTCGCCGGCCTCGTCCTTGCGCACCACGGTGACGGCCTCGATGCTGTGGATGTCGTAGGCAAACGCATGCGTGGCATCGGCCACCAGCGCGTAGTCGGGCTCGGTATGCGTGAGGCGGATCGGCACGCCGGACTTGGCGAACAGGTTGACGACGGGCGTGCAGCCGAGCAAAAGATTATCGGGGCTGACGCCGGACAAGAGCCGCGCCTCGTGGCTGTCGCTGCGCACGCCCTTGAGCGGCAGGTGCAGGGTGAACTGGCGGCACTGTTTCGGCAGCAAGGGAGCCAGCAGGGACCATGCGATATCGATGAAATGAAATTTTTCCGGAAACGCGAAATACTCGGTCAGCAGGCGCAGGGCCGGGTGCGAGCGGGCGGAAATGGGGATCAGCGCCTCGTCGTCCGCATAGCCTGCCGGCGCCAGCAAGGCACCATCGATGGCTTGCCATGGGCCGTGTTCGTCCAGCGCCACGTACGCGCCCGCGCCGTGCAGGAACAGGGCGTCGATGAGGGCCGCGCGCACCGACGGTTCGCCATCGGCAAACAGGCGCAGGCTGGCAAAGCCGGCCTGGTCCAGGTAGTAGTTGTCACTGCTGCTGGTGAACTGCATGCTGAGCAAGGCGCTGGCGCCGGCGGGCAGGCGCAGGCCGGGCGGGGCGTCGATGATGGGCGAGAAATGCAGCTGCGTGAGCGCCAGCGGCGCCAGGCTCACGTCATACGCGCTGGTGAACTTGCAGGCGACGCCCTGCACCGGTTGCGAGCGCAGCACCGTGCCGCGCGCCACATGCACCACCTGGGCCAGCTGACCGCCAGCGGGCGCTTCGTCTGCCGCGATGCGCACGATGGAGCACGAAGGAAACGGCCGCAGGTAGTGCGGGTACAGGGTTTCCAGCAAGGAGTTGGTAAATTGCGGATAGGCGTCGTCGAGGCGCTTGGCGACCCTGGCTGTGAGCAGGGCAACGGACTGGATCAGGCGCTCGATGTGCGGGTCTTCGCAGGTGTCTCCGGCGATCAGCAGGCGCCCGGCCGCTTTCGGATAGCGGCTGGAAAATTCGCGCGTGTACTGGCGGAACAGGCCCAGCTCGCGCTCGTAATACGGCAGTAGTTGTTCCACGGTCGCGCTCTCCGCCAGCAGGAAAGCTTCATGCTGGCATCAGGCGCGACCGTGAGTGTTGATGCGTAACAATGAATTTTAGAAATGGTACTCCGCGCGTATCATCGGCGTCTTTGCCGTCTGCCCCACGTTGCCCGTGGTGGCGGGCGAGTTGCCGAACTTGTTCTTCCAGTACTGGTATTCCAGGCCCACGCGGAAGGTGTTCTTGGCGCTGCCCAGGGCCGCGCCCACGTCGAACATCACCTGCATGTCGATGTTCGTTTCCACCGCCGTCTTGCGGCCCACTTCATCCTTGCCTTTTGAATCGATGAGGTTAAAGAATCCTTCGAACGAGAACAGCGGCGACAGCGGGATGCCCCAGGCGCCCGTCAGCATGGCGTGCGTTTTATACGTGTAGCGGCCCGTCACTTGCGAGATGGGCGGGAACGCGCCGCTGGGGGCATTGCTTTCGCGCAGTAACAGCAGGCTGGTGTTGAAGAAACCGGGCACGTCCCACATCAGGGTTGGGCCGGCCACCAGCATGCGCTTGCGTGAATTGTAGCCGACGTCATTTTTCGTGTTGACGTCGAAACCGAGGGTGACGCCGACGCCGCGCACGGGGCCGAACTGGATATCGCTGCCGCGCACCTTGCCGATGTCGATGGTGTTGCGGTACACCAGGTACGCTTCCTGCGCGCCGGACGTCTTGCCCAGCGCGCCGGGGTCCTTGCTGTCGGACATGAGGAAATCGAGGTTGACGAAATTGCTGCCGTATTTGTAGCCGCTGGCGTGCGTGATGGCGAAGATGTTTTTCTTGATGTCGTCCGGATTGAACGGCTCGCGGTAATCATTGCCGGCGCGCCAGCTCAGCGCGGTATCGCTCCATTCGGCAGCCTGGGCGGTTGCGCCCACGCCGAGGGTGGTAGTGAGGCAGAGCAACAGACACGGTATGGTTTTTGGCACTTTCGGCTCCTGATGGCGGTGTGGGGAAACGGGAAATGAAATAGCAGGGGGCGTAGCCCGCATGAAGCGCTGCGATGGGGATAATTACGCGCCGTTCAATCCATGATGCGAGAAGCACCGCGTTGGGCGATATGTCTTGTCTGCATACTTACTATCATTTCTTGCATATAATCATCGCACCTTCTCGCCCTTGCGGGGCAAGGCGGCCGCTGTAAAGCTGATAATTTTTTTCAAAATTGTATACAGGTGTTGTTTTTTTGAGGAAATAGAAATGCGCGCCGCCGCGTCATCCCCCAAGCATCGCGGATGCCGATACGATAGAGACAAGAGCTTGAATTTCTCCACCGGCGGCGATGCCGGCGACCCTGCAGCGAGGCACGAAAAAAACAATGACGGCACGCCTGGAATTACTCGATATCAGCAAGCGCTATCCGGCCGTGGTGGCCAATGACGGCATCTGTCTCACCGTCGCGCCCGGACAAATCCACGCAGTACTCGGCGAAAACGGCGCCGGCAAATCGACCCTGATGAAAATCATCTACGGCGCCGTGCAGCCCGATGGCGGCCGCATTCTGTGGAATGGCCGCGAAGTCGAGATCGCCAACCCGTCGGCCGCGCGCGCGCTGGGCATCGCCATGGTGTTCCAGCACTTTTCCCTGTTCGACACCTTGACCGTGACGGAAAACATCGCCCTCGGTTTGCCCGCCGGCACCAACATGGCGGAGCTGGCGCAGCGCATCGAAGCAACGGCGCGCCAGTACGGCCTGGACCTGGAACCGCAGCGCCACGTGCACACCTTGTCCGTCGGAGAATGCCAGCGCGTGGAAATCGTGCGCGCCTTGCTGGCCAAGCCGCAACTGCTGATTCTCGATGAGCCGACGTCCGTGCTGACGCCGGGTGCCGTGGAAAAACTGTTTACGACCTTGCGCCAGCTGGCGGCCGAAGGCTGCAGCATCCTGTACATCAGCCACAAGCTCGACGAGATCCGCGCCCTGTGCCATACGTGCACGGTGGTGCGCGCCGGCAAGAACGCGGGGGTATGCGACCCCACTCAGGAATCAGCGGCCAGCCTGTCGCGCATGATGATCGGCGCCGAGCCGCCCGCCGTCACGCGCGTGGCGCGCACGCCCGGTGCGGCCATGCTGAGCGTCAAGAATTTGAACTTGCCGAAGAGCCACCCGTTCGCCACACAATTGATCGATATCCATTTCGACGTGCGTGCGTGCGAGATCGTCGGCATCGCGGGCGTGTCCGGCAATGGCCAGCAGGAATTGCTGGCGGCCCTGTCGGGTGAAGACATGCGCGCGGCCGCCGCCAGCATCGTGCTCAATGGCACGCCAGCGGGCCGACTGCCGCCGGGAAGGCGGCGCGCGCTGGGCTTCGGCTTCGTGCCGGAAGAAAGGCTGGGACGCGGCGCCGTGCCCGACATGGGGCTGGCCGACAACGTGTTATTGAGCTTGCAGACACCGGCCACCATCCGCCACGGCTTCGTGCGCCATAACGTCATCGCGCAGCGGGCGGCCGCCATCATCGCCCGCTTCCAGGTGAAGGCGGGCGGGCCGCAGGCGCTGGCGCGCAGCCTGTCGGGCGGCAATTTGCAGAAATACATAGTCGGCCGCGAAGTCATGCGTGAACCCACGGTGCTGGTGGTGGCGCAGCCGACCTGGGGCGTGGACGTGGGCGCGGCCGCGCAAATCCGCGCCGAATTGCTGGCGCTGCGCGATGCCGGTTGCGCGCTGCTGGTCGTGTCGGAAGAGCTCGATGAATTGTTCGATATCAGCGACCGTTTGCTGGTGATGGCGAAGGGAAAAATCTCGCCATCGCTCGACGTGGCCGAGGCCAGCGTGGCGCAGGTGGGGCAATGGATGAGCGGGCTGTGGCCGCAGGAGGCAGTCCATGGCTAAGTTTGCCTTGCGCCTGGAAGCCCGGCCGACTCCGTCGCGCCTGATGTCGTGGCTGTCGCCCGTGCTGGCCGTGCTGCTGACCGTGCTGTGCGGCGCGCTGCTATTTCTTGCGCTGGGACACGATCCGCTGGCCGGTCTCGCTGTCTTCTTTGTCGAACCCTTGCGCGACGCGCACGGCTGGTCCGAGCTGGGCCTTAAAGTCGCGCCTTTGTTGTTGATTGCCGTGGGCCTGGCCATCTGCTTTCGCGCCAACATCTACAACATCGGCGCGGAAGGGCAGCTGACCCTGGGCGCCATCTGCGGCGGCGCGGCCGCGCTATACCTCGATGACGGCGTCGGTGGCGCGGCCATCATCGGCGTGTCCCTGCTGGCCGGCATGGCGGGCGGCATGGCGTGGGCGGGCCTGGTGGCGTGGCTGCGCGACCGCTACAACGCCAGCGAAATCCTCGTCTCGCTGATGCTCGTCTACATCGCCCAATTGCTGCTCAGCTATCTCGTATACGGCGTGCTGCGTGACCCGGAAGGGTTTAATTTTCCGCAATCGAAACTGCTGTCGGACGGCTTGCTGTTGCCGATGGTCATCAGCGATACGCGCTTGCACGTGGGCATCGTGTTTGCTTTGCTGGCCTCGCTGGGCGGCTGGCTGTACCTGTCCAGAAGCATTGCCGGCTTCCGCCTGCGCGTGGGCGGCATGGCGCCGGCCGCCGCGCGGTATGCGGGCTTTTCCTCACGCAAGACTTTATGGTCGTCCTTGCTGATTTGCGGCGCCCTGTCCGGCCTGGCGGGCGCCTGCGAAGTGCTGGGGCCGATGGGGCAGTTGACGCCCACGGTCTCGCCCGGCTACGGCTTTGCCGCCATCATCGTCGCTTTCGTCGGACGCTTGCATCCGGTGGGCGTGATTTTTTCCAGCTTCGTCATGGCCCTGTTTTATATCGGCGGCGAACTGGCGCAGTCGCGCCTCGGTCTGCCCAGCGCCATCACGGGCGTGTTCCAGGGCATCTTGCTGTTCGCCTTGCTCGCTTGCGACGTGCTGATTCAATACAAATTGCGCTGGAGAAAACATGGATAACCTGCTGCTGACCATCGCACCGCTGGTCGCCGCCAGCATCAATGCGGGCACGCCGCTGATGCTGGCCGCCCTCGGTTTGTTGGTGAATGAAAAGGCGGGCGTGGTCAACCTGGGCGCGGAAGGCATGATGCTGGTCTCGGCCATCACGGGTTTTGCCGTGGCCGTCAACACGGGCAGCGCCACCTTGGGCTTTCTCGCGGGGGCGGGCGCCAGCATGGTGCTGTCCGGCTTCTTTGCCTGGCTGACCGTGTGGCTGGGCACGAACCAGTACGCGACGGGCCTGGCTTTATCTCTGTTCGGCGCCGGCGCGTCCACGTATATCGGCTTGAAGTACGTGGGCAACAGCTTGCAGAATGGCCGCTTCGGCATCCCTTTATTGGAAGACATACCCGTGCTGGGGCCGGCCCTGTTCCGCCAGCATCCGATGGTGTATCTGTCCTTGCTGCTGTGCGTCGCCATCGCCTGGTTTCTGTACCGCACGCGGGCGGGACTCGTGCTGCGCGCCGTGGGCGAATCTCCCGCGTCCGCGCATGCGCTCGGCTATCCCGTGCGCCGCATCCGCCTGGCGGCCGTGCTGTTCGGCGGCGCCTGCTGCGGCCTGGCCGGCGCGTTTTTATCGCTCGTGTACACGCCGCTGTGGGTCGAGGGCATGGTGGCGGGACGGGGATGGATCGCGCTGGCGCTGACCACCTTTGCCACCTGGCGTCCGGCGCGCGTGGTGGGCGGCGCCTACCTGTTTGGCGGCATCACGATTCTGACGTTCCACGCGCAGGCGCTGGGCGTGCCGATTGCATCGCAACTGCTGTCGATGCTGCCCTACCTGGCGGCCATCGTCGTGCTGGTGCTGATCTCCAGCAATGCCAATTACATCAAGCTCAACATGCCCGCTTCGCTGGGGAAAAATTTCAATCCCGGAAATTAATCACTGACCACAAGGAAAACCATGTCCAAGAAATTGTTGTGCGCCGCCGTTTGCAGTGCGATTTTGATGCCCGCCATGGCCGCCGCGCCCGCCGCCGCGCCGCTGAATGTCGGTTTTGTTTACATTAGCCCCATCGGCGACGCGGGCTGGACCACCCAGCATGACCAGGCGCGCAAGGAAATGGAAAAGGCGCTGGGCAGCAAGATCACCACCAAGTACGTGGAAAACGTGCCGGAAAGCGCGGATGCGGAACGGGTCATCCGCGACCTGGCGCAAACGGGCAGCAAGCTGGTCATCACGACCTCGTTCGGCTACATGAATCCCACCTTGAAAGTGGCGAAACAATTTCCTAATGTGAAGTTCATTCATTTGACGGGCTACAAGACGGCCGTCAACGTGGCCAACACGAATGCCCGTTTCTACGAGGGCCGCTACCTGGCCGGCGTGTTGGCAGGCAAGATGAGCAAGACGCATGTGGCCGGCTACGTGGCGGCATTCCCCATCCCGGAAGTGTTGCAGGGCGTTAACGCCTTTACGCGCGGCATGCGCAGCGTCGACCCCAAGGCGGAAGTCAAAGTGGTGTGGGTCAATAGCTGGTTCGATCCGGGCAAGGAGCGCGACGCGGCCATCACCCTGATCGGCCAGGGCGCCGACGTGGTCACCCATCACACGGACTCGACCGCCGTGGTGCAGGCGGCCGAGGAAAAGGGCAAGTATGCGATCGCCTACCATTCGGACATGAAAAAGTACGGTCCGAAGGCGCAGCTGGCCGCCGTCACCCACCATTGGGGCGACTACTATACGAAGCAGGCGCAAGCCGTGCTGGACGGCACGTGGAAAACCAGCAGCACCTGGGGCGGCATCAAGGATGGCATGGTCAAGCTGGAAGGCATCAACGCCGCCGTGCCGGCCGACGTGAAACAGTTTGTATTGGCGCGCGAGAAAGACTTGGTTGCTGGCAAGCTCAATCCGTTCAGCGCGCCGATCAAGGATAACGACGGCAAGGTGCGCCTGGACAAAGGCGTGCTGGACGATGCGGCGCTGACGAAAATGGATTATTTTGTCGAAGGCGTGGCAGGGAAAGTTTCCGGAAAGTAATAGGTTTGAGTTTGAACTTGCTGTAATATTGCCGGAAACGGGAGCCAGGCCGGGGATACATGCGCATTCCCGGCCCATCCACACAGCAGAGCCTGAACAGGCCCGTACCGGAGATTGACCCATGGATAGACTGGAAGTATTCAAGATTATCGCGTTGCAAGCGAGCAAGGGCGAGCTGACGTTCCCCGCCAACGTCAAGGCCACCTTGAAGCTGCAGGAAGCGCTGGACGACCCCGATTGCCATATCGAAGCGGCCGCCCGCATGGTCATGGCCGAGCCGCTGTTGTCGGCCCGGGTCGTGGCCTTGGCCAACTCGGCCGCCTACAACCGTTCCGGCAATGAAATCGCCAATGTGCGCGCGGCCGTCTCGCGCCTGGGTTTTGCCACCCTGAAATCGATGGTGGCGTCCGTCATCGTGCGCCAGCTGGGCAGCCAGATTACCGACCCGCAATTGCGCGCCAAGGCGGCCAAGCTGTGGGAACACACGGCCCACGTGGCCGCGCTGAGCCAGGTGATTGCGCGCAAAGTCACGCACGTGGACGTGGAAACGGCCATGTTCGCCGCCATCGTGCACGAAGTGGGCGGCTTTTATCTGCTGTCGCGCGCCGAGGAATATCCGGGCTTGCTCGACGACAATACCGAAGACTGGATCGAATACGGCGAAAAGCTGATCGGCCGCGGCGTGCTGCGCCAGTTGCAAGTGCCGGACATGGTCTTGCAAGCCGTGGAAGGCATGTGGCACGGCGGCAGCCCGTTCCCGCCCCGCACCTTGGGCGCGACCCTGGTGCTGGCCAACGATCTGTCGCCCGTCGGTTCGCCTTTGCACCCGCCGGAAAGCGCCGCGCGGCGCCAGGCGGCGGCGAAGATCGACTTCGGCATCGGCGGCAGCACCTTGCACACGATACTCGAGGAATCGGCCGAAGAGATCGAATCCCTGGCGGCCGCACTGCTGGTCTGAACGTTCTTCCTGAAAAATCCCCGCCCTTGCTGCGGGGATTTTTTTCGTCCGCATTTTGATCCATCTTTCTCCATGGCATACAATCGCCGGCTCGGCCATCCGCCGGACCGCTTTCCTCCTCTTACCCAAAGGATATTATGCAGAAGCTGTTTTCTTCCCTCGCCTTGACTGCGCTGGCGTTTTCCGCCCAGGCCGCGACCGGCTCGCCCATCGTGCAGGAAGCGCCTTTGCGCGCCCACCTGGCCTTCCTGTCCAACGATTTGCTGGAAGGCCGCGGCACGGGCCAACGGGGCGCCGACCTGACGGTGGCCTACCTGGAAACCCAGGCGCAGATGGCCGGTTTGCGTCCCGTGCGCGGCAACAGCTACCGCCAGAGCGTGCAGATCGCCGGCGTGAAATCCTTGCCGCAAGATAGCAGCCTGCAGGCCGTGGCGGGTGGTGGCAAGGCCGTGCCGCTGGCGTTCGGTCCGGACTGGGTCTGGGCCACGGGCGACTCCGTTGGCGCCCACACCTTCGACGCGCCGCTCGTCTTCGTCGGCTACGGCATCACGGCGCCGGAAGAAGGCTGGAACGATTTCAAGGGTGTCGATGTCAAAAACAAGATCGTCGTCATGATGGTCAACGACCCGCAGCCGACCGCTGCCGAACCAAACCGTTTCGCCGGCAAGGCGCTGACTTATTACGGCCGCTGGACCTACAAATTCGAGGAAGCCAAACGCCAGGGCGCGGCCGGCGTCTTGCTGATTCACACGAAACCGTCGGCCTCGTACGACTGGAGCGTGGTGCAGAACAGCTGGAGCGGCAGCGAGCGCTTTCAACTGGCTGACCGCACTGCCGGCACCCCGCTGCAGGGCTGGATCGCGGAAGACGCGGCACGCCGCCTGTTCGCGGCGGGTGGGCAGGACCTGGACGCCTTGCGCGCGCAAGCGGAAAGCAAGGACTTCAAGGCCGTCGCCTTGAATGCCAAGCTGAGCGGCGAAATGAAGTCGGCCGTGCGCAAGGTGGAGCAGTTCAATATCGCCGGCATGGTGCCGGGCACGGATCCGACACTGAAAGAGGAAGCCGTCATCTACAGCGGCCACTGGGATCATCTGGGCAAGCAGGGTGACACTGGCGACACGATCTACAACGGCGCCGTCGACAATGCCTCGGGCACGGCCGGCTTGCTGGCCATGGCGCAGGAAGCCGTGAAAAAACCGGCGAAGCGCACGCAGATTTTTCTGTGGGTGGCGGCCGAGGAGCAGGGTTTATTAGGTAGCGCCGCCTACGCGGCCGATCCGCTGTGGCCCCTGAACAAGACGGCTGCCGCGCTGAACCTCGATAGCCTGAACTTTGTCGGCGCCACGCACGACATCGGCGCGCAAGGCAGCGAGCGCACGGAACTGGGCGCCATGGCGGCGGCAACCGCCAAAGCCATGGGCATGCACATCGCGCAAGCGCGTCCCGACCTGGCCGGCGGCTATTTCCGCAGCGACCATTTCAGCTTTGCCAAGGCGGGCGTGCCCGCGTTTTCCATCAATGGCGGACGCGAGTACATCAAGGACGTGGCAGCATCGAAAGCCAAGGCGGCCGCCTACGGTCCCCGCTACCATCAGGTGACCGATGAGTACGACGCCAGCTGGGATCTGTCCGGCATGACGCAGCAGGCGCAATTTACGCTGAACCTGGGTCTAGCCGTGGCGAACGCGGCGAAGATGCCGGCCTGGAAGGCGGGCGATGCGTTTGGCAAGGCGCGCGAGCAGGCTGCAAAGTAAGGGGTGGTTTGTGCCAACAATGTTGGCGCGGCAGTGTCGGCTTACGCGCTGGCGCGCTAAGCCGACCTACGTGATTTGTTCCTATCAGCATCAGGCGTAGGTCGGATTAGCGCGGCGAAGCCGTGCGTAATCCGACAGTATTGTTGGCCCCATAGTGTTGGCGCCGCAGCGTTGGATCAGGCAGCCCGCTCCAGCCGCCGTTGCGTGTGCCGGTACTTGCTCCACACGATCAGCATCAACAGCGGCATGGCGCCGCCCACCATGCACAGGGCGGGCCAGCCGCCGGCGGCAAAGCTGGCGCTGGCCAGGGCCGAGCCAGCGGAGGCGCCGATGAAGCCGCCCGCGATGAAGACCGTGGTGACCCTTGCGCGCGCATGCGGCGCCAGTTTATAGATGATCGACTGGTGCGTCACTTGCAAGCCCATCACGCCCATGTCCAGCAGGACGATGCCGATCAGCAGCAGCACCAGCGAATGGGCGCCAAAGCCGATCAAGGCCCAGCCAGCGATCGAGGCGACGGCCAGCAGCCAGGTGGCTTGGCGCGCATAGCCGCGGTCGGCCATGCGGCCCGCCGTGTTGGCGGCAAACGCGCCCGTGGCGCCGGCCAGGCCAAACAGGCCGATCTGCATTTCCGAGTAGTGGTAGGGCGCGCCGCTGAGCAAGAAGGTCAGGCCCGTCCAGAACACGCTGAAGGTACCCAGGCCCAGGCCCGAGAACAGGGCGCGCTGGCGCAGCAACGGTTCCTGGCGGATGATGTCGGCCAGCGAGGCCAACAGCTTGCCATATTGCAGCTTGCCGCGTGGCGCTTCGTTTGGCAGGATGCGGCGCAGCATGACGAGCAGGGCCGCCACGACGATGGCGGCCAGCACGTAGACACTGCGCCAGCCTCCGCTGATCTGCGACACGGTGCCGGACACGGTACGCGCCAGCAAGATGCCCAACAACAAGCCCGTCATGACGGTGCCCACCATGCGGCCCCGGCTGTGATCCGGCGCGTACGAGGCCACCATGGCCGTGACGACCATCAAGGCGCTGGACGTGATCCCCATCAAGACGCTGGCGATGGCAAAGACGATGATGTTCTGGCTGGTGGCGGCCAGCAGCAGGGCGCCTATCTTGGCGATCAGCATCCACGTCAGCAGCTGACGGCGGTTCAGCACGTCGCTGAGCGGCACCAGAAACACGATGCCCAGCACATAGCCGATCTGCGTGGCCGTGACCAGGTAGCCGGCTTGCGGCACGCTGACGCCAAACGAGGCGGCCAGCATGGACGTGAGCGGCTGCACGTAATAGAGGCTGGCGACGAGCACGCCGGCGGACAGGGCGAACAACAGGATGCGGGTCGACGTCAGCAGGGCGCTGGCGTCGACATTCGATGGTGCGGATTTCATGCGGTTACAACTTTCTTGGAATGATGCTTTTGGATGGACATGATAGCGGGGCTGCGCATTTCTTGCCGGGCAGGCAAAAAAATCCCGGCGATCGTTGCCGACGGCCGGGAAAAGGGTATAGGGGGATATACCGAGGAGAGTTAAAACTTAAGCAGCGCGTGCCAGCTCCGCATGCACCTGCGCCGTGATTTCATACGAGCGCAGCCGGTGCTGGTGGTCGAAGATCTGCGACGTGATCATCAGTTCGTCGGCGCCCGTTTCGGCGATGAAGGCGGCCATCTTCGCCTTGACGGTGTCTGGCGCGCCGATGGCCGTGCAGGACAGGACGGAATCGAGCATGGCGCGTTCCTGCGGACCCAGTTGCTCGAGGTAGCCAGGCACGGGCGGTTGCAGACGCGACGGGCGGCCCGTGCGCAGGTTGACGAACGCTTGCTGCATCGACGTGGCGCGCAGGTGCGCCTCGGCATCCGTGTCGGCGGCAAAGACGTTAAAGCCCAGCATCACGTACGGTTTCGCCAATTGTTTGGACGGCTTGAAGTGTTCGCGGTAGTAGGCCACGGCCTGCATCATCATTTGTGGCGCGAAGTGCGAGGCGAAGGCGTACGGCAAGCCCAGGTGGGCGGCCAGCTGGGCGCCAAACAGGCTCGACCCGAGTATCCACACGGGCACTTTCGCGCCCTTGCCGGGCACGGCCAGCACGCGCTGGCGCGGCTCGTCGGACATATAGTCGATCAATTCCTGCACGTCCTGCGGGAACTGCTCCGCGTCCGATTGCAGGTCGCGGCGCAGGGCGCGCGCCGTCGTCTGGTCGGAGCCGGGCGCGCGGCCCAGGCCCAGGTCGATGCGGCCCGGATGCAGCGCTTCCAGGGTGCCGAACTGTTCCGCAATGACGAGCGGCGAGTGGTTCGGCAGCATCACGCCGCCGGCGCCCACGCGGATGGTTTTCGTGCCGGCCGCCACATGGGCGATGACGACGGCCGTGGCGGCGCTGGCGATGCCGGGCATGCCGTGGTGTTCGGCCAGCCAGTAGCGGTTATAGCCCCAGCGTTCGCCGTGCTGCGCCAGGTCGAGCGTGTTCTTGAACGACTGGCTGGCGTCGCTGCCTTCGGCGATGGGGGCCAGATCGAGTATGGAAAATGGAGTCATGGTAGCGATATCGGGACGTGGTTGAAAATCACAATGGACGATTTGTCTATCCCCTGACGACAATAGGGTCGGCCTTGAAAGCGGCAGGGATGACAGGCTGTGCACATGATAATGCGAATCGGGAATTTGCGTACTGATCGGTAAAAAACTCGTGCCGGCTGGGGCCGGTGCTGCTTGAACTGGTGAAATCGCCGCAAACTCTGGAACTTTCCTTGCCAGCCCCAGTCTTAAGAATTCATGTCTTAAGATTGCGAAACATCATGTACTGCAAGCAACTCGTCAAGCCCGATGGGCGCCAGCTGACTCTCTACAGCCGGCGTCCCATCGTCGTCGCTGGCCTTGCACCGAGTCCTTTCCCCCTGCCGCAGGAAGCCAATCCGCACTTGCGCTGGCACCCCTTGCGCGGCGAGTGGGTGGCGTACGCGGCCTATCGCCAGGGCCGCACCTTTCTCCCTCCGGCGCAGTACAACCCGCTGGCGCCCACGCGCGATCCCGCGCATCCGACGGAGTTGCCTGCCGGCGACTACGATATCGCCGTCTTCGACAACCGCTTTCCCACCCTGGCACTGCATGCCCATGACCCGCCCGCCTTGACGGTTGCCACGGCGCCCGCTGGCGGCCACTGCGAAGTGGTGGTGTTTGCCCAGCATGCCTGCGCCTCGCTGGGTACCTTGCCTGTCAGTCATATCGTCTTGCTGCTGCAAGCGTGGGCCGAACGCACGCAAGAGCTTGCCAAGCGGCCCGGCATCGCCTACGTGCTGCCGTTCGAAAACCGTGGCGCGGAAGTGGGCGTGACCTTGCACCATCCGCATGGCCAGATCTACGCCTATCCCTTTGTCCCGCCCGTGCCGGCCCGCATGCTGGCGCAGGAGCGCGCGTATTTTGCCGAGCATGGCCAGGCCTTGCTGGTGGACATGGCGCGGCGCGAAGCCGATGGCGGCGCGCGCCTGCTGTATCTGGGACCGGAAGCCATCGCTTTTGTTCCCGCCTGCGCCCGCTACCCGTATGAAGCGTGGGTGATGCCGCTGCGGCAGACGGACAGCTTTGCGGCCTTGTCGGCCGGGCAGCGCGAGGATCTGGCACGCGCGCTGAAAACCGTCTTGCTGAAATACGACGGCCTGTGGCAGCGCGAGATGCCCTATCTGATGGCCTGGTACCAGGCGCCGCCGGACGGGTGCGCGCATCCGGAAACGCAGCTGCATGCGCAGTTTTATCCACCGTACCGCACGCGTGAACGGCTCAAATACCTGGCCGGTACCGAGTTGGGTGCTGGCATGTATGCCATGGATGCCCTGCCCGAGGAGTCGGCGCGGCAGTTGCAGGACGTGCACGTGGCATGGAATATGGCAGAGGAAATCGCATGAATTGGAATGTTGAACTGGAAATTGCACATAAACTGGCGCAGATGCGCGGCTGGCTGGAACAGGAGCGGGCGGGCGCGCTGCGCCTGCGCGGCGTGGACTGGTTCGCCTGGGCCACGGCGGGCGCGTCGGGCAGCGCCTGCCAGACGGCCGAGTGCGGCTGTGCCGAGGTGCTCGTCACGCGCGACGCGGCCTACATCCTGACGGATGCGGCCGAGGCGCAGCGGCTGCGCCACGAAGAAGTGCGCGGCAGCTGGACCTGGCAAGTGACGCCGTGGATGCAGCCGCGGATGGCTGAATTGCGCGAGCATTTCGTGCAGCATGCGGCGGGCGGGCGGCCCGTGCTGTGCGACCGGCCTGGCCTGCATGAACGCAGCCTGCCCGTTGTGCTGCGCGAAGAGCGCTTGCCCTTGCTGGCCTCGGAACAGGTGCGCTACCGCGAAGTGGGGCGCCTGGCCGCCGCTGCCGCCAGCGAAGCGCTGCGCGCCGCGCGCCCGGACTGGAGCGAGCAGGAGCTGGCCGGCGCGTGCGCCCGCGCCCTGTGGTCGCGCGGCCTGCACGCCGTGTACGTGCTGGCGGCGGGCGCCGAGCGCTTCGTGCGCTACCGGCGCGCGCCGCCGGCCGCGTCGCCGCTGGGTGAACTGGCCGTGCTGGCGCTGTGCGCGCAGCGTTTCGGCCTGTGCGCCAGCCTGAGCCGCCAGCGCCGCTTCCGTCCCGTCCACCCCGCGCGCGACGGCATCGGCGAAGCGGACGCGGCCATCCTGGCGCTGGAAGCGGTGGCGCTCGATGCCTGCGAAGTGGGCCACGCGCTGAGCATGGTGTATCACGCGCTCGACAGCGCCTATGCGTATGCGGGCCAGCCCGATACGGTGCACGAATACCGGCAGGGCGGCATCGCCGGCTACCGCTCGCCCGAAGTGGCCGCCGGCGCGCACACGGAAATCACCCTGAAGGAGGGCATGGCCCTGGCCTTCCATCCGACCTTGCCCGACAGCATGGTGGAAGACACTTTCCTGCTCAGCGGCGGGCACCTGCACAACCTGACTTGCGACCCGGACTGGCCGGCCACATCCGTGCAGGGGCGGCTGCGTCCGCTGACCCTGGAGTTGCCATGATCACCCCCGAGGCGTATTTCGGCGCGAGCCCCGTGGTGGATGCCTCGGCGCCCGGCAGGGTCAACCTGCTGGGCGAGCATACGGACTACAACGATGGCTACATGCTGCCGTGCGCCACGCCGCAACGCACGCGGGTGAGGCTGGCGCTGGCCGCCGATGGACACCATCAGTTCTATTCGGCAACCCTTGATGAGCTCGTGCGTTTCGAGCACCAGTGCGCCGCGCCGCCCGGCTTCGGCCGCTACCTGGAAGGCTGCATCCGCCTGCTCGAGGAGCGCGGCGTGGCGGTGCCGGCCGTGCGCGCGCATATCGAATCGGACGTGCCGCCGGGCGCCGGCCTGTCGAGCAGCGCGGCGCTGGAAATCGCCATGCTGCGCGCGCTGCGCCAGTTGCTGGGGCTGTCGATTGACGACGTGTCGCTGGCGCTGATGGGGCAGCAGGCGGAAATCCGCTATGCGCAGGTCAATTGCGGCGTGATGGACCAGATGGCGTCCAGCCTGGCCGACGAGCGCCACATGCTGCTGCTCGATGCGCGTACCTTGCAGCATGAATTGCTCGACTTGCCTGGCGACAGCGAGGTGCTGGTCGTCGACAGCGGCATGGCGCGCACCTTGGCCGGCAGCAAGTACAACGAGCGGCGCGCCGAGTGCGAACAGGCGGCGCGCCTGCTGGGCGTGGCGGCGCTGCGCGACGTGCGCGAGCCGTCCATGGTGGAAGGCTTGCCCGAACCGTACCGCCGCCGCGCGCGCCATGTGGTCAGCGAAAACCTGCGCGTGCTGCAGGCGTGCGGCCAGCATGGTCCCGTGCTTTTCGGCCAGTTGATGACGCTGTCGCACGCCAGCCTGCGCGACGATTATGAAGTGTCGCTGCCGGCGCTCGATGCGCTGGTGGCCCTGCTGTCGGCGCAGTCCGCCGTGTACGGCGCGCGCCTGACGGGCGCCGGTTTTGGCGGGGCCTGCGTGGCCCTGTGCCGCAAGCACTGCGCCGCCAGCGCGGGGCGCGCGGTGGTACAGCGCTTTAAGGCTGCCGGACACAGCGCACGCATGGTGGTTCCCTTGGCATGAGCGTGGTTTGATCTTGCTCATGCGTTGCGGCGCAAGTCCCATACGCCGGAACTTGCTCCCTGCGGCAAGCATCCAACACGCATGCTCAATGACCATCTCTCCCCACCGAATACGCATGACGGCCAGGCTGAAACCGTCCTGCCGGGCGCGGGCGCCTTTGCCTATCCCCGGCCGCAGATGGTGCGCGAGAACTGGCAATCGCTGAACGGCGCCTGGCGCTTTACGTTTGACAATGAGCGGCGCTACCGCCTGCCCGACGGCGGCATCGGCTGGACGCACGAGATCATCGTGCCGTTTCCGCCGGAATCGCAGGCCAGCGGCGTGGGCGACCGAGGCTTTCACCGCGTCTGCTGGTACCAGCGCGACTTCCTGCTGCAGCCGGGCGGACCCTGCGTGCTGCTGCATTTCGGCGCCGTCGACTACCATGCCAAGGTGTGGCTGAACGGGCACGTGGTGGCCGACCATGAGGGCGGGCACACGCCGTTTGTCGCCAACATCAGCCATGCGTTGCTGCCCGACGGGCCGCAGGTGCTGACGGTGCGCGTCGAGGACGATCCGCACGACCTGGCCAAGCCGCGCGGCAAGCAGGACTGGCAGCTGCTGCCCCATTCCATCTGGTATCCGCGTACCACGGGCATCTGGCAAAGCGTGTGGATCGAGCGCGTGGCGGCCACCTACATCGGCAAACTGCGCTGGACACCCGTGTTCGAGGGCTACGAGATCGGCTGCGAAGTGTTCGCCATGGGCGACCTGCAGGATGACCTCACCGTGGCCGTGCGCATCTGGCATGGCAGCAACCTGCTGGCCGACGACCAGTACAAGCTGATTGAAAACGAAGCGAGCCGCAAGATCGCCCTGTCCGACCCCGGCATCGACGATTCGCGCAACGAACTGCTGTGGAGCCCCGAACGTCCCATTTTGCTCGATGCCGAAGTGACCTTGTGGCATGACGGCGAGCTGCTCGATACCGTCAAGTCGTACACGGCGCTACGCTCGGTGGCCATCAACCGCGACCGCTTCATGCTCAATGGCCGGCCGTATCCGCTGCGCCTCGTGCTCGACCAGGGCTACTGGCCAGACACCTTGCTGGCGGCGCCTTCCGACGATGCCTTGCGGCGCGACGTGGAACTGGCCAAGGCCCTGGGTTTCAACGGCGTGCGCAAACACCAGAAGATCGAGGATCCGCGCTACCTGTACTGGGCCGACCGCCTGGGCTTGCTCGTCTGGGAAGAAATGCCATCGACGTACCGCTTTTCCAGCAAGGCCATCACGCGCATGGTGCGCGAATGGACGGACGTGATCGAACGCGACTACAGCCATCCATGCATCCTCGTCTGGGTGCCGTTCAATGAGTCGTGGGGCGTGCCCAACCTGACGGCCATCCAGGCGCACCGCAACGCCGTCGAAGCGCTGTACCACCTGACGCGCACGCTCGACCCCACGCGCCCCGTGATCGGCAATGACGGCTGGGAAGCGTCGGCCACCGACATCCTCGGCATCCACGATTACGACTGCGATCCGGAACGGCTGCAGGCGCGCTATGCGATCAGCGACTCGGCCCGCACGACCCTGTTCGACCAGCGCCGTCCGGGCGGGCGCATCCTCACGCTCGACGGCTTCCCGCACCGGGGCCAGCCTATCGTCCTGACGGAGTTTGGTGGCATCGCCTTCGACCGGGAACAGGGCGAATCGGCGGAAACCTGGGGCTATGCGCGCGTGGGCAACGAGGCGGCCTTCCTCGATATTTACCGGCGCCTGATGACGGTCGTCAATACGGCGCAGATGTTCAGCGGCTTTTGCTACACGCAGTTCGCCGACACCTTCCAGGAAGCCAATGGCTTGCTGACGGCGGACCGAACGCCGAAGGCCGCGCTGGAACTGCTCAGCGCGGCCACCCGCAACATCCGGCTCAATTGAACGCAAGCCGGACCTGGCAAGTTTCATCTGGTTCAGATTTCAAAGGGGCAGGCATGGCCGATACCGATGGCGCGGCAGCGCCGTTCCTTACTTACTGGCAGGCCGGCTACGAAGGCGCCGACCACGTCACCCATGGCGGCCAGGCGCTGGACATGAACCGCGCCACGGGCCACCTGGACAGGGTGCGCGAAGACTACCTGCTGCTGCGCCAGTTCGGCATTCGCAGCGTGCGCGAAAGCATAGGCTGGCGCCTGGCCGAGCGCGATGGCCAGTTCGATTTCTCTTTCATCGAGGAGCGCGCCGCCGTGGCGCAGGAACTGGGCCTGCAGATCAACTGGACCTTCTGCCACTACGGCTGGCCGGCCGGGCTCGACCTGTTTTCACCCGACTTCGTGCCGCGCTTTGCCCGCTATTGCCGGGCGGCGGCGCAGTTCCTTGCGCCGTATGCGGGTAGCGCGCCCGTGTACTCACCCATCAATGAAATCTCGTTTACCAGCTGGGGCTTGTCGGTGCACATGTTCCAGTGCCTGAATATGTACCGGCCCGATGCGGGAGCGGAAGGAAAGCGGCAGCTGGTGCGCGGCAGCATCGCCGCCTGCGATGCGATCCGTGACGTCAGTCCGCAGGCGCGTTTCCTGCAATGCGATCCCCTGATCCACGTGACCGCGCCGCCCGGACGTACGGACTGGGTCGACCAGGCGGCCGCCTGGCGCGCCTCGCAGTTCGAAGCGTGGGACATGCTGTGCGGCCGGCAAGCGCCGGAACTGGGCGGCGCGCCGCGCTACCTGGACTTGATCGGCCTGAACTATTACCACAGCAACCAGTGGGAAAGCGGCAGCAATTTGCGCCTGTGGTGGCACCTGGGCGAACCGCGCCGCATGCCCCTGCACCAGTTGCTGCTGGAAGTACAGGCGCGCTACCAGCGGCCTTTGCTGCTGGCGGAAACGAGCCACGTGGGCAGCGGGCGCGGCGCCTGGATACGCGACGTGGCTGCCGAGGCGGCGCTGGCCGTCCAGCATGGCGCCGCGCTGCGCGGCATCTGTATTTATCCCGTCATCGACCGGCCCGACTGGGACGATGCCAGCCACTGGCACCGCAGCGGCCTGTGGGAGGTCGGCCTGGAAGGCGAGGGGGGCGAGCGGCTGCGGCGCATCCTTGTCCCCCCCTACACGGCGGCACTACGGCAGGCACAGCGCCTGACGGCACACCTTTGTTCAACGTTTGCCCCGGCGGGGCAGAAAGGAACTGGCATGCGAACCATCATCGTTTTTTCCCATTTGCGCTGGAATTTCGTGTATCAGCGTCCGCAACAGCTGCTGTCGCGGCTGGCGCAATTCTACCGCGTGGTCTTTGTCGAGGAGCCCGTCTGGGACGATGGAGCCAGCCGGCTGGAGCTGTCCACGCCGGCGCCGAACGTGACCGTGTGCCAGCCCCGCACGCCCGTGCAGGCACCTGGCTTTCACGATGACCAGCTGGCCGTGCTGCAGCCCCTGCTGAGCCAGATCACGCCTGCCGACGACCCCATCGTGTGGTTCTATACGCCGATGGCGCTGCCGCTGCTGCCGGCCCTGCACGCGGGGCTGGTCGTGTATGACTGCATGGATGAACTGGCCGCATTCAAGAATGCGCCGCGTCAGTTATTGCAGCGAGAAGCGGCCTTGCTGGCGCGCGCCGACCTGGTGTTTGCGGGCGGCCCCAGCCTGTTTGAGGCGAAGCGCACGCGCCACGCCAACGTCCATTGCTTCGCCAGCAGCGTCGACACCGTGCACTTCGAACAGGCGCTGGACCGCCACAATGGCCATCCCGCGCAGGCGGAGATTGGCCGGCCCAGGCTCGGCTATTACGGCGTGATCGACGAGCGTTTCGAGCCGGCCCTGGTGGCGGCGCTGGCCGACGCCCATCCCGACTGGCAAATCGTGCTGGTCGGCCCCATCCTCAAGATCGACCCGGCCAGCCTGCCGCAGCGCCAGAATATTCATTACCTGGGCCAGCAACCGTACCAGGCCCTGCCGCACTTCCTGGCCGGCTGGGACGTGTGCCTGCTGCCGTTTGCCAGCAATGAGGCGACCCGCTTCATCAGTCCCACCAAGGTGCTCGAATACATGGCGGCGCAACTGCCCATCGTCAGCACGCCGATCGCCGATGTGGCCGTGCCGTATGGCGACATCGTGGCCATCGCCGACACGCCGGCAGCCTTTGTCGCCGCCTGCGAGGCGGCGCTGGCCGCGACACCGGAACAGCGCGCGGCCATGGCTGCCCGCATGCGCGCCATTGTCGACGCCACCTCCTGGGATGCCACGGTGGAGCAGATGCGCAACTTGCTCGACACGACGCCGCCGGGGCAGGGCGCCCGCCAGGCCGTGTCCGCCGCCGGCACGACACAGGCCGCCGCACCGGGCACCGGCGCCGATGTCAATTTGCTGCATCCCCCCGGTGCGCCGCAAGCCGTGGCCTGCGCCATCATCGGCGCCGGTCCGACGGGCCTGAGCGCCGCCTATCACCTGGGCGCCGATACTTTGCTGCTGGAAAAAAATGCCGCCGTGGGCGGCTGGTGCCGCTCCATCCATGACCGCGGTTTTACCTTCGATCACGCGGGTCACATCATGTTTTCCAACGATGACTATGTGCTCGACATGTACCGCACCTTGCTGGGGACCAATCTGCACTGGCAAAACCGCGAAGCCTGGGTCTACAGCAAGCAGGTCTACACGCGTTATCCTTTCCAAGGGGCGCTGTACGGCTTGCCGCCAGCCGTCATCAAGGAGTGCATCGTTGGCGCCATCGAGGCGCGCTACGGCAAGGCGCCGGTGGCCCCGGGCCAGGCAGCGGCCTGCGCCGTTGAGGATTGCTGCGCCGACGGCGGCACGGGGCTGGAACAGCTGCACGATGCCGTGGCGGCGCCGGGCCAAGCCCCAGGCCAGACCGCGCCCAATTTCGAGCAATTCATCCATCAGGTGTGGGGCAGCGGCATCGCCCGCCATTTTGCGATTCCCTACAACAAGAAATTGTGGACCGTGCCCCTGGCCGAGATGGAAACGTCGTGGCTGGGCGGGCGTGTTCCCTTGCCGAACCTGCAAGAAATCATCGAGGGCGCGCTCGAACCGGTGGCCAGGCCGATGGGCCCGAATGCGCGCTTCGGCTACCCCCTGCGCGGCGGTTTCCAGGCCTTGATGTCGGGCTTCCTGCCGCACCTGCAAGGCAAGCTGGAACTCAATGCCGATGTGGTGCAGGTCTTGCCACGGCAGCACGTGATCGTGCTGGGCGACGGCCGCCGCTTCCGCTACCAGCACTTGCTCAGCACCATGCCCTTGCCGCAGCTGGTGCGCCTGATCGGCGAGCAGGCGCCGCCGCAGGTACAGGCGGCGGCGCGCGCCTTGCGGCATATTTCCGTGCGCTGCGTCAACCTGGGCGTGGCGCGTGAAAACATCAGCGAGAAACACTGGATCTACTATCCGGAAGAGACGATATTCCACCGTATTTTCCTGCAAGGGAATGCCAGCCCCCACTGCAACGCGCCGGGCGGTTTCGGCCTGACGTGCGAGATCAGTTATTCGCCTTGGAAACCGTTGCCGCTCGATGGACAGGCCCTGATCGACCGTTGCGTGGCCGATTGCATCGCGGTGGGCTTGCTGCGCGACGATGACCGCCTGCTGGCCGCCAACCAAGTGGACATGCCGTACGCCTATGTGGTGTACGACCACGCGCGGGCCGCCAATGTGGCGCTGGTGAAGGCATGGTTATCGACGCAGGATATCGTGCTGGCGGGACGCTATAGCGAATGGGAATACTACAATTCCGACCATGCCTTCCTGGCCGGGAAAAAAGCGGCGGAACTGATCGCCGGGCTGGCGGCAAGCCAGCGCAAGGTGGGTATGGTGGAGTAGGCGCTAGCGCCGGGAGCACGGGAATGGCGCTCCCGGCGCGGATTCAGCAAGGACGTCTGCAAGAGGCAAACGAGGCAGGAGGCAGCCAAGACGCAACATGAGAGGAGGCAGGGCGCTGCCGAAGATCATGCCAGGTGAAACGATGGCAAGGAAAAGATAAAGCAAAAGATGGCAAGAAAAGTAAAGCAAAGCATGGCAGCAGGGAAAAGGCCAGGCAAGGCAAGGCAAGGCAAGGCATGATGTCTGTCTTGTCGAGGCATGATGCCTGTCCCGTCCCGCCTTGCCACACCTCGCATGCCTGACTGCGATCGATGTGCCTGACCGCTGGCGCTCAGCGCCCCGAATGCCAGCGGCCAGGCGGGATCGGCGCATGCCGCGCTGATCCCCGGATATCGTTAATAGCGCTGCAGCAAGCCGTTGACCACCTTGACCCGATCGCCGATCTGGTAGCCTGGCTGGGAGTTTTGCATGAGGGTGCGCGTGCTGCCGTCGTCCAGGCGCAGGGTGACCCGGTACTGCATGTTGCCCGAGGTGGTGCCCGCTGTGCCGGAGCTGCCCGACTGCATGTCGCCGCTGCCCTGATCCATGCCACGTGGCACCGGCTCGATCGATTGCACCGTGGCGGAGGCGATGCTGACGCCGGACTGGCTGCCGTCCATGCTCATGGCGTTGTTGGCCGCGGAGGTACGCGTGTCGGCGCTGCCGGTGCTGGTGTCGTTCATGGTGCTGCCGGTGATGCCGGTGTTGGTCGCTGCGTTGCCCGTCGCGGTCGTATTGCTGTAGCTTTCACCACTGCGGCCGTTCATGCTGCTCATGCCGGTGCTGTTCGGATTTGAACTGCAGGCGGCCAGCGTACACAGCAGGCCGGCCAGCGCCATGGTTTTTTTTGCTCTCATCTTGTTCTCCTCTTGGTCTGACAAAGTGTTAACCCGGTTTCCAGGGTGTGGCGGAGGTCAGCGTCAATGGCGCATGCCAGGCACGCCAAGCATGGCCGCAACTACTGCTAAGTAATCCTCAGGAAAATATTGTCAATTTATGACGAACAGAACCGGATGCTATGCAAGGCCCCAGTTGCGCCGCAGTGCGAGCACTGCCAGCAGCTGGCAAGCCTCGTCGGCCACCTTGCAGAGCGCCGGTTATGGAAGTCAGAAATCACAATAATTTAATGGGGGTTACTTGGTAAGAGAGCAGGGCGGGAAAGATGTTCGATCCTTGTTATTTCACATTGAGGTACATCAAGCGCTTCAATTGTAGAGCTTGGTATAAAAGACATTCTTGTGCAGGGCGAGCACGGAGTTCGCGCTTTCCCCTTGTTCCCCGTTGCTTACTTCAGGAGAATAAATGTCTGCCGATTCCCATAGCGTCAAGCTGATCAATGAGCTGGTGATTGCGGTGTACGGTGCCCCGGGCGCTGCGAACGGCGCGCGCGCCCGTTATGCGCTGACCCAGGCCCTGCATGCCTTGACGAGGCTGTCACGGTCGGAGCAGTTGATGGAGATGCAGCGCGATGCGGCGCGTGCAGCGGGAGCGGCCAGCCGGCGGGAAATGCGCACGGCCTTGCGCCGTATCGCCAGCCGGGCGGCAGCCGGCCAGGGGCAGCTGTCGCTGGCGCTGGGTGCCGGCGATGGCGGTGCGCCGTGATCAGCCCCGCTGTTTCTTCAGCGCGGCGGCGGCCATGGCAGGCCAGAAAAAGTACAGTGGCAGTACCACGGCCGTCGCGGCAGTGATATCGACCACCCAGTCGCTGACGGCGCCACGGCGGTAAGGCAGGAAACTCTGGATGAATTCGTCCAGCGCGCCCATGGCCGCCACCATCAGGACCGACAGCAACGCGCGGCGCGCCATGCCGCCGGCCGTGCCGCTGAACAGGATCAGAGCCAGCACGCCATAGCCGACGGAATGCAGCACGCCGCCCGACGCATATTGGCCCACGTCCGCGCGCACACCGGGAATGTCGCCGATCAGGATCACCAAGGCATAGAGCACCAGCGCCGTGCGGTAGCGCAGGCGTTCGTAGCGGTCGGCAAAACACAGTTCGGGCAAGGGTGCAGGCATGAGGTGTCAGGACAGGTGGAAAGGCCGTCACAATATCATGGGCAGGGCGGGCTACCGTGTTTTTGCGCAAGAGCTTGCCGTGCGGGCAAAAAAAGGCCCGCGGGGACGCGGGCCAAAAACCCAAATGAAATGGGTCAAGAGTTGAGAGTTGCTCGGTACTCAGCATGTCGCGCGCCTTGCCAGCGCCCGCCACGGTCATGAAAGGGAGTGGTGTGCCATCGCGGCACACCTGTCTGTAGTCAGGCATATCGGTTGCCTGTACAGCAGATGAGGCAAGTATAGGGGGCGAAGATGACGGGCTGATGACACGCCGCAACATTTTTTTGCGGTAGCCAGAAGGAGCGGGAAGATTGTGCATCATGGCAAGAATGGCCATGTTTCAGGAAGGACAGCGAAAAAAAAGCCCGCTGGTGAAAGCGGGCTTAAAACTATTTTCTTGGAGGAGAATAGTGGAGACAGGTGCATTATGCTGCGTCGCACGATATGTGTCTAATGGTCTTTTCAGATAACCATTATTCTTTTTTGATATAACTGTCTGCGTCTGTCTTCATTCCTTCACGGCCACCGTGTAGTTGAGCGCCATGCGTCCGCCATCGACATAGATGGTCTGGCCCGTCATGTAGGTGGCGTCGTCGCTGGCCAGGAAGGCGGCGATGCCGGCCACTTCCTCCGGTTCGCCGCAGCGGCCCAGCGGCGTGCGCGACAATATCGTGTGGCGCGCCTGCGGGCTCGACAGCACCGCCTGTTTGGCCAGTTCCGTCAGGATGGTGCCCGGGCCGATGCCGTTCACGCGCACGCCGTGCGGCGCCAGGTTCAGGGCCATGACCTTGGTCAGCTGGTTGATGGCGCCTTTCGACACCACGTACGGCACCTGGTTCGGAATGGCCAGTTCCGCATTCACGCTGGACATATTGATGATGCAGCCGCTGTTGCGCTTGACCATTTCGCGCGCCACGGCCTGGCCGCACAGGAACATCGATTTCAGATTGATGCGCATGACCCGGTCGAAATCGTCTTCGCACACGTCGAGGAAATCGGCCGCGTGCGTGACGCCCGCATTGTTGACGAGGATATCGATGTGGCCGAACTGGGCCAGGGTTTCCTTCAGCATGGCGTCGACGTCCGCCTTCTGGCTGACGTCGGCGCAAAAGAAGCGCGCCTGCGGGCCGAGCGCGGCTGCCGCCTGCGCGCCTTCTTCCTTGATGTCGACCAGCATCACCTGCGCCCCTTCGGCGATCAGGCGGGTGGCGCAAGCCAGGCCGATGCCTTGCGTGGCGCCCGTGACGATGGCGGTTTTATTGACTAGTTTCATGTGTGCTCCTCGGCGGGTGGGGGCGCCGCCATGCTGCGGTGCCATGGCGGATTTTAATCCCTGGGCAGGAATCAGAGGAGGATGGGTTCGTTCGGCAACTGGTTGCCGCGTGTGCCGTTGGCAGGGAAGTGGCTTTGCAGCAAGGTATTCAGCTGCGCCAGTGCTTCCACGGTGCTGTCGTGGTAATTGCCATCCTTGAACCCTTTGGTCATGGTGCGGCACACGGCTTGCCATTGCTCCGGCGTGACGCGGCGGCCCACGTTGCGGTCGGCCACGATATCGACCTGATGCTCGGCCAGGTTGATGTAGATGAGCACGCCAACGTTGTCTTCCGTATCCCACACGCCATACTGGGCGAACAGTTCGCGCGCCCGCTCGCGGTTGCTCACTCCCTGGTAAGCCATTCCTGGCGTCAGGGCAGCTTCGACGATCAGGCGCACTTCCGCCTGGTGCATCGCTTCACCGTCGGCAATCGCCGTCTCGATGGCTTTCAAGGTGCGCTCTGGAAAAGCCTGGCGCGCCGTCGCCGGCGTGCCCCGCAAATGTTTTAACGCGCGTCCGCAGCGCTGGCCAAATGTCAGATGTTTCGTCATTACCAATCTCCCGAGGCGCCGCCGCCGTCAAATCCGCCGCCGCCGCCACCGAAACCACCGCCGCCACCGCCACCGCCAAAACCACCGCCGCCGAAGCCGCCACCACCACCACCGCGGTTGTTCAGTGCCTGGCTGAGGATGCTGCCCAGCACGACGCCGGTGGCGCCGCTGGACCAGTTGCTGCCGCGCTGCAGCCGCGTCGGCCCGCCGCGTGAGCGGAACAGGGTCAGCACGACGAGGAAGCCGAAGAACAGCAGCGGCAGCCAGAACGTCATGCCGCCCGCTTCCACCGTCGCTGGGGCCTTCTGCTGTGCGGGAGCGGGAAATTGCTCCTGGTTCAGCAAGGTGGCAATCGACCCCACACCGGCCACCAGGCCGCCGTAATAGTCGTTTTGCTTGAAATGCGGCGCGATCACGTCTTGCAGGATGCGTTTCGATTGCGCATCCGTCAGCACGCCCTGCACGCCGCGGCCCGCTTCGATACGCAGGCGGCGCAGGGACGAGGGGTTGTCCTTCGCCACCATCAGCAGCACGCCGTCATCGACACCCTTGCGGCCCAGCTTCCAGGCATCCGTCACGCGGATGCTGTATTGCTCGATGGCTTCCGGTTCCGTGCTCTTGACCAGCAGCACGGCGATCTGGCTGCCCGTCTTGGCTTCGTAATCGGCCAGCACGCCTTCCAGCGCCGCCTTTTGCTTGGCGTCGAGCATGCCGGCGTTGTCCGTCACGCGCGCCGCCAGCGGCGGCACGGGCTGCAAGCCCTGTGCGCCAGCTGGCGCCATCGTCCACAGCAGCAGCGCCGTCGCCAGCGCCGCGAGGTAGGACCAGGCTTTCATCTTATTTGCCAAAGTTGACGGTCGGTGCGGTCGAGATGGCTTTTTCATTTTCCACCGTGAACGATGGCTTGACCTTGTAGCCGAAGACCATGGCCGTCAGGTTGTTCGGGAAGCTGCGCGCATGCACGTTGTAATCCTGTACGGCCACGATGTAGCGCTGGCGCGCCACGGTGATGCGGTTTTCCGTGCCTTCCAGCTGCGATTGCAGGTCGCGGAAGCTCGTGTCGGCCTTCAGGTCCGGGTATTTCTCGGACACCACCATCAGGCGCGACAGGGCCGACGACAGCTGGCCCTGCACTTGCTGGAATTTCTCGAATGCGGCCGGATCGTTCAGCACTTCGGGCGTGATCTGGAAACTGGTGGCGGCGGCGCGCGCCTTGGTCACCGCTTCCAGGGTTTCGCGCTCGTGCGTGGCATAGCCCTTGACGGTGTTGACCAGGTTGGGGATCAGGTCGGCGCGGCGCTGGTACTGGTTGACCACTTCGCCCCAGGCGGCCTTGGTGGCTTCATCCTTGCTCTGGAAGTCGTTGTAGCCGCAGCCCGTCAGGACGCCGGCCAGGACGGTGACGCTCAGGGCCAGGCGCAGCCATTTGGTGAATTGATTGGTGATTTGCATGATGGGTTCCGTGCCGAGTAAAAGGGATGGGGCAAATATACCTGAAACGGCCCGCCATGTCGGTTTAATCAGCGCCGGTCGCCGCCTCCGTCTGCCTTCGCAATCCCGCGCCGCGTTACAATACGGGGTTTGCAACTGAATATAGAGAAGGTGTACCGTGAATTTCATCAATAAATTATCCGCCGCGTGGACGGCCAATAATTCCCTGCTGTGCGTGGGCCTGGACCCCGACCTGGCGAAACTGCCGGCCGAACTGCGCGACCTGCCTGATGGAATCACCACCTTCTGCACGCGCATCATCGACGCCACGGCCGACCTGGCATGCGCCTTCAAGCCGCAGATCGCCTATTTTGCCGCGCTGGGCGCGGAAAAGCAGCTGGAAGACATCTGCCGCTATGTGCGTGAACACTATCCGCACATCCCGCTGATCCTCGACGCGAAACGGGGCGACATCGGCGCGACGGCCACGCAGTACGCGCGCGAAGCGTTCGAGCGCTACGGCGCCGACGCCGTCACCGTGAACCCCTACATGGGCGAGGATTCGCTCGACCCCTATCTGGCGTGGAAAGACCGCGGCGTGATTATCCTGTGCCGCACCTCGAACCCGGGCGGCTCGGACCTGCAATTCCTGAATACGGATGGCGAACCGCTGTACCAGCGCGTGGCGCGCCTGGTGGCCGATAAATGGAACAAGAATGGCCAGTGCGCGCTTGTCGTCGGCGCCACCTTCCCTGAAGAACTGGCGCAAGTGCGCGCCATCGTCGGCGACATGCCGCTGCTGGTGCCCGGCATCGGCGCCCAGGGCGGCGACATCGCGGCGACAGTTGGCGCGGGCCAGACGGCCAAGGGCATGGGCATGATGATCAGCTCGTCGCGCGCCATCATCTACGCCACGCCGCAAGCGGGCGAAGATTTCGCCGACGCGGCGCGCCGCGTGGCCATTGAAACGCGCGATGCGATCAATCAGCATCGTTCGGTTTAAACATCACCCATAAAAAATATAGGTCGGGTTAGGCCAGCGGCCGTAACCCGACAACACCGGTAACGTCAACAATGTTGTCGGATTACGCGGGTCTTCGGCCCGCTAATCCGACCTACCCGACTCGCGCCCTCTTTCAGTCGCGCATGGGCGCCACCATCTCCGCGTAGTCGTACAGCTCGCCTAAAATCTCTTCTCCCCGCTCATCGACCGATTCCGACAGCACGTCGATCTCCGTAAACAACATTTCGATGGTGCGGGCGCCGGCGTCGCCGTCGAACAGGCGGGCGGCGCGGTGCTGTTCCCAGCGCAGGCTTTCCGCTTCGCTCAGGGTTTGCGGGAAATTGCGGGCGCGGTAGCGGAACAGCAATTCCTGCAGGCGCTCGTCGGCAAACGAGGGGCGGGCCGTGGCCAGCTTGGCCGGCGTGTCGCGGCGCAAGGATTCGAGCAGGCGGCGGTCGTCGTTGCTGACGAAACCATTGTACAAATCCTCATCCACGTCCAGCGCGGCGTTCGCGCCCGGACGCTGGAACACTTCGGCCCAGATCGCATCCATGTTCGGCGCCGTCGCGGCCAGTTGCGCGTTGACCTTCGCCGCATCCAGATCGATGCCCCATTGCGCGGCCATGGCCGGCGACAGGGTTTTTAAATTACCCACCAGCATGGGCGACTTGTTCAGGTGCACGCTTTTCACGGGCAGGCGCGTCATGCCTTCCGGCATGGCTTCCTTGCGCGTGAACAGCCGCGTGCGGATGGTGTCGGCGTCCAGCGCGAACAGTTCGCGCGGATCGTAGGCGCAATCCCAGACGAGGATTTCATTTTTATTGCTCGGATGCGTGGCCAGCGGCCAGGCGACGCCCAAGCAGCCCCGTTCGGCGGGGAACATGCCCGACACGTGCAGGAAGGGCTGGCGCTCGGCGGCGGCCAGGTGCATGCCCATTTCACTGGCGACCCGGTCCTTCTTGTGCAGGGCCAGGCAAAATTCGAACAGTTTCGGCTGCTTTTCGCGGATCAGGCGCGCCAGGGCGATGGTGGCGCGCACGTCGGACAGCGCATCGTGCGCCGCTTCGTGGGCCAGGCCATTGGCCTTGCTCAAGTGTTCCAGTCTAAAACTGGTCTGGCCGTCGTCGCGCTTTGGCCATTGAATGCCTTCCGGGCGCAGCGCATGCGTCATGCGCACCACGTCGAGGATGTCCCAGCGGCCGCAATGGTTCTTCCATTCGCGCGCATACGGGTCGATCAGATTGCGCCAGAACAGGAAACGCGTGACTTCATCGTCGAAACGGATGGTGTTGTAGCCCACGCCGATGGTGCCCGGCTCCGAAAAGGCCGCTTCGATGGTGGCGGCGAACTGGTGTTCGGGCACGCCCAGCTGCAAGCACTGTTGCGGCGTGATGCCGGTGATCAGGCACGATTGCGGGTCGGGCAGGAAATCATTGGCAGGCTGGCAATACAGCATGATCGGCTCGCCGATTTCGTTGAGGTCCGCATCCGTGCGGATGGCGGCGAACTGGGCCGGACGGTCGCGGCGCGGCTGGGCGCCAAAGGTTTCGTAGTCGTGCCAAAGAAAGGTCTGGTTAGTCATTGATGGTCGTTGCTTGATTGGTTATCCGGGCCGCTAAAAGCGGCCGCTGCTACAGTTTTCTGAAAACCTGCCGATACTACACGAGAGGATGGTCATCATCGCGTTTCCCGCATGGTGGCATACATTGTCCGTTCAAGGAGGTCTATCGTGTCAATTCCCATCGCCGCAAGCGGCAATTCCAACCCTTCCGTGACTTCCGTCAGTACAGGCGTTGCCGGCAAGGACGATAAAGTCCAGCAAAAGGACGGCATCAACGCTGAAATGAGCGTGAATGACCGCACCAAGCTGCAATTGAACGCTTCCATCATGCAGGCGTCGCTGAATGTGTCCATCGGTTCCGAGAACGAGCCGCTGGCGCTGCTGTACAAGACGGCCATCACCAACATCAATGAAGCGCTGAAGAGCCAGTACGGCGACGATGCGATCCAGAACGCGGCGTCGCAGGATAACAGCGCCGAAGCGACGGCGAGCCGCATTGTATCGCTGTCGACGGGTTTTTTTGACGCCTACAAGAAGCAAAATCCCGGCATGGACGACGATACGGCCCTGACCAAGTTCATGGACACCATCAGCGGCGGCATGGAGAAAGGTTTCAAGGAAGCGCGCGATATCCTGGAGGGCTTGAAAGTGCTGGGTGGCGATATCGCCGGCAATATCGACAAGACGTATGAGCTGGTGCAGAAGGGCTATGCCGATTTCATCGCCGCGCACAGCAGCAAGAAGGATGACGCCGCCAAGCCGGATGCAAGCAAGCCAGCCGACAGCAAGGCTGCCTGATCTATAGCATGACCCGGTTGCGTCCGCCTGCCTTCGCGCGGTAAAGGGCCGCGTCGGCGGCCGCGATCAGCGCCTCGTCGTCCTGTTCGGCCGCCAGGCTGGCCACGCCGAAGGAACCCGTGATGTGCGGCAGCGCGCTGCGCATGTCGGCGAAGATGACGGCCAGCTGCATGCGCTCGCACAGGCGCTCGGCCACCCGCAGGGCCACGTGTTCGTTGGTATCGGGCAAGATCACCATCATTTCCTCGCCACCATAGCGCACGGCAAAATCCGTGGGCCGCAGGGCCGCGCCCAGCACTTGTGCGGCGATGCGCAGCGCCTGGTCGCCCGCCTGGTGGCCGTGCGTGTCGTTGAAACGCTTGAAATGGTCGAGGTCGATCATCACCAGCGACAGCGGCGAGCCGCTGGCGTGGGCCGTGACGATCATGTTAGGCAGCAGATCCGTCAGCCAGGCGCGGTTGTACAAGCCCGTCAGGCTGTCGACCATCGATAGCTGGCGGTAGAATTCGCCCAGTTTCTGGCGCCGGCGCAGCAGCGCATTCGCGGCGCGGATGCGGAAGGACAGCAGCCGCAGCAGGTTGCGCGCCAGACCGTTCGACTGTTCGATCAATTCCCAGACGATGGCCGCGTCGATCACCAGCAAGTCGGTTTCTTCCAGGGCGGAAATGGCGGCCAGGTTGCTCGCTTCATCGAGCACCGATTGTTCGCCCACGCTTTCGCCGGGCAAGACCTTGCTGACGGTGCCGTCATCCATGCCCGTGTGGGTGTCGGCGGCCACGGCCAGCGAACCGCGCAGGACGATGTACAGGCTGGCGCCTTGCGTGTCGGAAATAGCTTCGCCCGCTTCGAGGCGCATGACGGGGCAGGGCGCCAGCATGGCGGCCGTCTGGCTATCCGCCCCATCGCGAAATAGCTGTAAATCGCCGATGTTGCAGCCTGAAGCGCCGAAGTTGCCGATCTGTTCCACAATCACACTTTCAAAAAGCCGGCGCGCGAGCAGGGGGCCGGTCACTTCATGATAGCGTAAAGCGGCCTTGGCCGTAACGGCAACGCCTTGCTTGATGTCACTTACTGTGAGAAATACGACAATTATTTCATTGCCGCGTTAATACGCTGGAATGCTTGTGGTTTTATTATTGAAGTTGCCGCGTGCAAAAGGCGGGCCAGATGTGCAAAGGCAGCCTTGAACGGCTGCCTCAGTCTCTGGAAATCTTGCAGGTGGGGAATTACTCGGCGGTTTCTTCCGCTTCGGCCGTATCGATCACGGCATTCTTGCCGGTGGCGTGGCGCTTGCTGTCTTGCAGGCGGCCCAGGGCGCTATCGATGGCGCGTTTCAGTTTATCGGTGGCGCCGGCAACGGATTGATGCACGGTGGCGTTCTGTTCGGTCACGGCGATCGGTTGATAGCCAGCAACGCGTGCTTCCATGACGCAGCGGATATCGTCAGCGCCGCCTTTCGGGCCATTCGTGTCGCTGATGTGGACTTCGATGCGGGTCAGGTTGTCGCGGAAGCGGTTCAGTGCGCTTTCAAGTACGGATTGCACATGTTCGTTCAGTCCAGCGGTGTTGGCGATGGTGCTGTCGGTATGAATATTGATTTGCATATGCTTACTCCTGTCAATTCAAAAAAAACCCATCTCAGGCGTGCTGCGGCCTGGTTGCTGCCTCATGCACATGAACTCTGTGCATGGAACTTATCTTACTCCTCTTTCCAGTATTTCAAGAGGGTGCGCACGATTAAGATGAGCTTAACCCTTCAGTCAGGTCAAGTTTCCGCTATGAAATGATTTTTCAGCCATTGATGAGTCCAGCCGCGATATTGATCGACAGCCCCAGCACGACCAGGTTGAAGAAAAAGCTCAGCACGGATTGCCCCAGCACGATCTGCCGCATCGTGCGCGTCTGCACGGAAACGTCCGACGTTTGCACGGCCACGGCGATGGTGATGGCGAAATACAGAAAATCCCAGTAATCGGGGTTTTGCTCGTCGTCGGGAAACTTCAGCGGGCGCAGCGCGGGATCGGCCTGGTAATACAGGTGGGCATAGTGGAAGCAGAACAGGGTGCCGACGAGGAACCAGGAGCCGACCAGGGTGAGGATCGTCAGGCCGTAATGCAGCGCGCGCTCGTCCGGCGCCATGTCTTTCATCGAGGACAGTTGCGAGACGATGGCCACCAGGCTCATCACGGAAGCGACGGACAGGGCCGACAGCACCGTGGCCGCCCGCTCGTCCTGGCGCGCCGCCATGGCTTTAACCTTGTGATGGTTGGCGCGCATCATCATCCAGGCCATCGTCGCCAGGTAAAACCAGACGGCGACGTTCCACGCCGTCAGCAAGCGCGTCATCTGTTGCCAGGACGAGGGCAGCAGCAGGCCGGCCGCCACGCCGATGACCGAGGCCAGGCTCAGGTGGGGGCGGCTGCGGATGAAGCTGCGGAATGGAAGCGTGATTTTCATGGTGCGGCTTGGTCAGTGGCGATAGCGCATCTTAGACCTTATGGGCTGGCCGTGGTGGCCGTCCTGGCGGCCGCTTCCTTTTCGTGGTGGGGGAAGCGGTCCATGCGCGACAGCACGGGGAACAGCACGGCCCAGATGCCCGTCACGGCCAGGGTGGCGGCGCCGCCGAAGAGCACGGCGCGCACGAGGCCGAACCAGCCAGCCGTCAGGCCCGATTCGAATTCGCCCAGCTCGTTCGAGGCGCCGATGAAGACGGCGTTCACGGCGCTGACCCGGCCGCGGATCTCGTCGGGCGTCTCGAACTGCACCAGCAGGTGGCGGATGTAGACGCTGACCATGTCGCCGGCGCCCATCAGGAACAGGGCCGCCAGGGCCAGCGGGAAATAACTGGTGCTGCCCAGCACCAGGGTGCCCAGGCCGAAGACGGCCACGCCGCCAAACATCCACGCCCCCACGCGGCGCGTGATGGGGAAGATGGCCAGCGCGATCGAGCACAGGGCCGCGCCGGCACCGGGCGCCGTGCGCAGCAAGCCCAGGCCGCTGGGGCCGATATGCAGCACGTCGTGCGCGAGCGCCGGCAGCAGGGCCGTGGCGCCGCCGAACAGCACGGCAAACAGGTCGAGCGAAATGGCGCCCAGCACGATGGGTTTCGACCAGACGAAGCGCAAGCCTTCGAGCAGGGTATGCCAGCTGACGGGTTCGCGCCTGACCACTTGCGGCGCCGGGGTGGTGGCGCGCATCAGCAGGACGGACACGACCAGCAGCGCGGACGAGATCAAATACACCACCTTGGGGCCGAAGTAATACAGCAAGCCGCCCAGGGTAGGCCCCAGGATGATGGCCACGTGCGAGCTCGACGAACTGAGCGCGACGGCGCGGCTGAAGTGTTGCGTGGGCACCATGTTCACCAGCACGGCTTGCGTGGCCGGCATCATGAAGGCGCGCGCGCTGCCGAACAGCACCAGCACGGCAAACACGGGCCAGACGATGGACAGTCCGCTCAGGGTGAACGCCAGCAGGGCCAGCGCGCAAGCCAGTTGTGCCGCCAGACACCAGGCGATGATGTTGCGGCGGTTGTAGCGGTCGGCCACGTGGCCGGCCGGCAAAATCAAGACGAGGAAGGGGGCGAACTGGGCCAGGCCGATCAGGCCCAGGTCGAACAGGCTGCCCGTGATCTGGTACACCTGCCAACCGATGGCCACGCTTTGCATCTGCACGGCCACCGTGCCCAGCACGCGGGCGGAAAGATAAAAGGCGAAGTTGCGGTGACGCAGGATGGCGAAAGACATGAGATTTCCAGGGAGCAGCGGGGTGTAGCGGTGGCGGCAGCGGGCGCCGCACCAGCCGCGCCCCGCTGTCTGGAAGGTGACGCTTACTTGGCCAGGTCGGCTTCCGTGGTGAAGGCGTCCGCGTAAAACTCGTCGGCTGGCAGTTGGCACAGCTGCACGAAATCGCGGTTGGCCGACTCGACGACGATGGGCGCGCCGCAGGCATACACCTGATATGCGGACATGTCCGGCAAGTCGGCGATGACGGCCTGGTGCACGAAGCCCGTGCGGCCTTCCCACGCGTCTTCCGGCAAGGCGTCCGAGACGACGGGCACATAGGTGAACTGCGGCAAGTCGGCGGCCCACTGGCGGCACAGCGCATCCATGTACAGGTCGTGCGGACGGCGGCCGCCCCAGTACAGGGTGATCGGGCGCGGCGATTGCTCGTTGATCATGTGCTCGACGATGGCTTTCAACGGGGCAAAGCCCGTGCCCGAGGCCAGCAGCACGATGGGCTTGTCGGAATCTTCGCGCAGGAAGAAGGTGCCCATCGGGCCTTCGAAGCGCAGGATGTCGCGCTCTTTCATGCTGCCAAACACCTGGTCCGTGAACAGGCCGCCCGGCATGTGGCGGATGTGCAGGCTGACCGGGCCGCCTTCGACGGGCGCGCTGGCCATGCTGTAGCTGCGGCGTTTGTTGTCGCGCAGCATGATTTCGATATACTGTCCGGCGCGGTAATGCAGGCGCTCGCTGGCCGGCAATTGCAGGGTCAGCACGACGACGTCGGGAGCGACTTTCTCGATGGTGGTCACGCGCGACGGCATTTTCTTGATCGGGTAGTCGCTGCTGCCCGCCACTTCGCGCGCCTGTACCACGAGGTCGCCCTGGGGCACGGCGCAGCACAGCAGCGAATAGCCGGCGGCCGCTTCATCTTCCGTCAGGGAGCGGGCCTGGTATGGCTTATGCTGTACGTTGCCGGAGACGATCTTGCCCTTGCAGGAACTGCAGGCGCCGCTCTTGCAGCTGTACGGCAGGCCGACGCCGGCGCGTATCGCTGCCGACAGGACGGTTTCGTCCGCTTCGCAGCTGAATTGGTGGCCGCTGGGCTGAACAGTAATTTGAAAAGTCATACAATCCTTGAGATGAAAAATATGTTAATGCACTCTTTGCGCAAGCCGTCAGGCTTGCCGCGCTTGCTGATCCTGGGCTGCGGCGACGTCGGCATGCGGCTGCTGCCGCAGCTAGCGGCGCGTTTTCGCGTCTTTGCCGTCACCAGCCAGCCGGCGCGCTGCGCGCAGTTGCGGGAAGCCGGCGCCGTGCCCATCGTGGCCAACCTCGACGACCGCGCCAGCCTGAAACGGCTGGCGGGACTGGCGACGATGATCGTGCACCTGGCGCCGCCCCGGTCGTCGGGCTTGCTGGACCAGCGCACGCGCAATCTGGCCGCCATTTTACCCGAGCATGCGCGCATGGTGTATGTGAGCACCAGCGGCGTGTATGGCGATTGCGCCGGTGCCTGGGTCGATGAAACACGGCCGACGGCGCCGGCCAATGCGCGCGCGAAGCGGCGCGTCGACGCGGAACAGGTCTTGCGCGGCTGGGGCGCGCGCCGCGGCGCCAGCGTGGCCATCCTGCGTGTGCCCGGCATTTATGCGGACGACCGCCTGCCTTTGAAGCGCTTGCGCGAAGGCACGCCGGCCCTGGCTGCGGGCGACGATGTCTACACCAACCATATCCATGCCGACGACCTGGCGCGCATCATCGAGCGGGCCCTGTGGCGGGGCAAGCCGGGACGCGTGTATCACGCCAGCGATGACAGCGAACTCAAGATGGCCGAGTATTTCGACGCCGTGGCCGACACGTTCGGCCTGCCACGTCCGCCGCGCCTGCCGCGTGCCGAGCTGCGGCAAGTGGTTACGCCGATGCTGCTGTCGTTCATGTCCGAGTCGCGCCGCCTGCACAATGCGCGCCTCAAACGCGAGCTGGGCGTGCGCCTGCGCTACGCGCGCGTGGCCGATGCCTTGCAGTCGCTGTCAGCCGATGGCGCCGGCATCGGGTAAAATGGCCGGTTATCTGCGCACTTTGCTGGGCCGGCGCGCAGCGCGCCGTTCCCGCGCTGCGCCACTCACTTAAGGAATACCGCATGAGCACCCTCACTTACGAAGAATACCTGGACGAGGTCACCACCGTCCTGACGGAACTGTACGACCTCGACGACGAGGCCGCCATCAAGCTGGTGGTGGCGGCGCAGGACGCCGAATTTTTTGTCCCGCACGATGCGCATGAAGAAATGCGTACCGCCGAGCAAGCCAAGAAAGATGCGGTCACCCTGTTCGAGCGCAAACAGAATCGCCAGCAAACGCAGGAAAAACAGCAGCAGCGCGTGCGCCAGCAAAAGAAGTAAGGATGGGGCAGTACGGGCTTCGGCGCAACGCCGGGGCCTTGCCATTTGATGCAGCGCAAACGTGCCATGGCGCGCTGGCGATATGGTGAGCGATGTCGTCACGCGTCTGGGCTCTTGTGGCGAGCTCTGCAGAGCGTGACGCTGTTTCCCGTCAGCAGGAGCGAGCCATGCGAGCGACGAGTCATCCCAGCAAGGAACAGGTGCGCGCCTATATGCGCAGGCGTGAACACGCGCTGCAGCCGCCGCCACCACCCGATGAAATTCGCCGGCAACTGGCCTGGTGCCGTGTGGACGATGCCGGATGCACTTGCGTTCCGGCCACTCCGGCCGGCGTGGCCGTGCAAGGCTGGCATTTATCCGCGGAAATGGCCCGCCTGAGCACCCTCATGGCGATAGCCTGGCTCATGCATAGCGGTGTTGCTCATCGTAAAAACTGATGACGTGCAGCAAACTTTCCCGATTTGAGTTATCCTCTAGCACATTCCAGGTGCGTCAATTCTCTTCAATTATCACAATTTTGCTTTAAGTTACGCAAAAATCAACAATAGCGTGTATTATATTGTTTGCGGCGTAAAAGCCGCATAAGTGATGGCGCTTTTTAGTGTGTTTACCCTGAATTATTGCAGAAGAGACATTCGGTTTCTTATTGCTCTAATACAACAAGTACGGATTTTTGATCATGTCTCTCAAACAAATTACCTCTTTGCCTACCTACAACCCGAATCGCGTCCTCGACGCGATCATCGACAAGCTGCAACTGAAAAATGATGCCGCCTTGTCGCGAGCTCTGGAAGTGGCGCCACCGGTCATCAGCAAGATTCGTCACAATACCTTGCCGATCGGCGCCACGATCCTTATCCGCATGCATGAAATCAGCGATTTCAGCATTCGTGAATTGCGCGAGTTGATGGCTGCCTAAGAGCGCCTGACAGACGGCAAACTGAGAGGTGCCGTCTGGGTAAGTCAGGCTTGCCGCGTGCGGCAGCCACATCTGTTTTCCGCTTTTCTATTGCGCGTCGCGGTTCAGTACCGGACGATCGACATAGAAACGCCCCATTTCCTGGCCAGTCGAGGACGACTTGACCACCGCTGCCGTCAATGAGGCTGGTGCGCTGGAAAATGCGGTGCTGGCAAGCCCGGTCGCGCGGCCCGAATACGCCGTCGCCTGTACCGCCGCACTGGAAAACGCCGTCTGCACGGCCCGGCCCGAGTAAGCCGTCGCCTGTACCGCCGCACTGGAAAATGCTGTTTGCACAGCCCGTCCTGAATACGCCGCTTGTATCGCCCGTCCCGAATACGCCGCCTGTACCGCACGCCCCGAATACGCCGTTTCTGCGCGGATATAATCTTCCCCGAACGTTTGCTCATACAATTGCTTCATGCGCTCGCCCACGCGGTGGTGCGCCGCTTCGTCGTCTTCGCCGCGCAAGCCGATGTACGGGAAGTGGTGGAGGAAGTAGCCGAACACCTGTTCGCAGTCCGCCGCATATTTCAGGGTGTCGAGGATGTGGTAGTGCCAGAAGGTATCGACGTCCATCAGCGGTGCCGTCTCTTCTTGTGGAAATTGTTTCATCAGGATCAGGAAGCGGCGGTATTCGAATTCCACCGCATTCGCCTTCTCCAGGCTCCATCCTTCGCCTGACTCACGGTGCATCAGCTTGACCTTGATCGCGTCCAAATTCAAATCTGCAATTGCCTTGAAACTGTCGTTCGTATCCATGAATGTCCTTTTGTAAAGAGCGTTGTGGGAAATACGGTGAAGCAAGGGAAAGCGGCGGCTGTGTACTCCTGGCAAGTGGTCGAGGAATGCCTGGCCCATGGCGGGCGGGCACGCTGAGTTGTTCTACATCAATATTGCATCTAATTACGAAATATGCAAGCTGAGCTTGCTTCATGCGGGCGCGCGCCTGTCAGCTGCTGGCCCGGCTTTCTTCCTGGTAGGGAAAGGCGGTGGCGTCCGCGCCCAGCGGCACGCTGACGTGCACGCTCATGCCGGCGCCGGGGCTGCTTTCGATGTAAAAAGTGCCGCCCAGCAATTTTATGCGTTCCTCGATGCCCACCAGGCCAAACGAGCCCAGCTTGTTGCGCCCGTCGATGGCCGCGCCCACGCCGTTGTCGCTGATGCTCATGGACACCGTATCGCGGCACTTTTCCAGCTTGACTTGCACGCGGCTGGCATTCGCATGCTGGGAAATATTGCTGAGCGACTCTTGCAGGATGCGGAACAGGGCCGTCGCGCATTGATCGCTGAGGCAAATGTCGTCATGGCTTTCGTTCACTTCGCAAGCGATGCCCGTGCGCTGGCGAAATTGCGCCACCTGCCACTCGACGGCCGCATTCACGCCCAGGTCCAGCACGGTAGGGCGCAAGTCGTTGATGATTTGCCGCACGCTCTTGATGGTGGCGTCGATCTGCTCCAGGGTCGAGCGGGCGCGGGCGTTCAGGCGCGGATGGCGGCGTTGCGTGCGCGAGGCCAGCATGTCGGCGTCGATGCGCAGCACCAGCAGGTTCTGTCCCAGGTCGTCGTGGATTTCGCGCGCGATGCGCTTGCGTTCTTCTTCCTTGATCTGGTCGGCGTGCGCCGCCAGCCGGCGCAGTTTCTGGTGCGACAGTTGCAGGCGGATCTGGCTGGCGCGCAATTCTTCCGTCATGCCCGTCGCCATCTGGATGGCGCGCCGGCGCGACGACGCCAGGGTGTGGAACAGCATATACAGCAGCATGGTGCTGGCACAGCCGATCAGCAGGGCCAGCCACGGCAGGAAGGCGTCGAAGCGTGAATACAGGTCGCTCTTGCGCACGCTGAACAGCGCTTGCCACACGCGGCCATTGTGTTCGATCAGCATCGTACTGCTCAGATAGCGGCCCGAGCTGCCGGGCTGCCACCATGGCGCATGCATGCCCGCCGTCGTGCTGTCGAAGATGGGGCGCATGTCGTGCGGCAACTGCAGCGGCAAGTCCGGCCGTTCCGGCGCCTGCGGGCCGATATCGAACACGGTCAGGCGGACGTTGCGTACCGGCATGTCGGCCAGGGCGCTGCGCATCATCGACACCAGGTCGTAGCCGATGCCGACGGAACCCTGGTAAGCGGCGCGCCGCTGCTCCACCGTAGCGACCGGCATGCCGAAGCGGTACACGGGCAGGCGCATGGCCATGGCCGTCAATTGGGGGCGGCCGTCCATCGGCACGGGCATGCCGGAATTGCTGACGTTGCCGGAATCGCGCGACTGCGCCAGCGTTTCGGCGATCAGGGGGCGCGAGGCGATGTCATAGCCATACTTGTCCGGGGCGCTGGCGATCGGTTCGACGTAGACGAGCACGGAATAATGGGCGCGCGGGACGGGCGGATGGATGGCAAACGCCGGATAGCCGTCGCGCCCGGGTGGATAGTCGTGTTGCATGGCCGCTTCGAAGGCGGCGCGCTGCGTCTCGTCGAGTTCCTGGCTGTAATTGAGATTCATCACGCCCGGATAGTTCTGCTGCAGGGCGAGGTTTGCCACGTAGCGGTGAAATTGCTCGCGGCTCACGTGCGCATTGGCGTGGAACAGGCTGGCGGTGCCGCGCAGCAGGTTGGCATACGATTTGGTGCGTGATTCGATGCTTTTCCGGGTATTGCGCGCCAGATTGTTGAACTGTTCGCTGGCATCGCTTTCGATCGACAGCGAGGCTGCCATGTAGAACAACAGGCCCACCATCATCGACATCACAAAGCCGAGCAGCCACAGCGGTCTTTTTTCAACAGATAAGGGGTGTTCGCCGGCAGTAGAAGACATCGCCATCCGCATCAGGAAGAGGAATCGGGTGCCGCCTGGGTGGCGGAGGCTGGACTGCGTTGTAGAAGCGCCATCGACATTGTAAATTGCTCAATAGCTGCCTAATATACAAAATTATCGTGAATATAGTCAACTGGCAATATTCTCAGGTGATATATATGGTTGAAACGAAAAAAAACCGCCGCAGCGGTTTTTTTCGTGTGCCGTCCAGCCTCTATTTGGCGGGCTGCCAGCTGTCTTTCAGGGTGACGATGCGGTTGAAGACGGGCTTGCCAGGCTGGCTGTCCACGCGGTCGGCCGCGAAATAGCCGTGGCGCTCGAACTGGAAGCGCTGTTCCGGCTGGGCCAGTTCCGCACCCGGTTCCAGCCACGCTTGCACCACTTCCTTGGCCAGCGGATTCAGAGCCAGCTTGAAGTCCTTGCCGCCCGCGTCCGGCTGCGGGTCTGTAAACAGGCGGTCGTACAGGCGCACTTCGGCGGGAATCGCCGTCGGCGCGCTGACCCAGTGCATATTGCCCTTGACCTTGTAATTGGCGCTGCCTTCCGTGCCCGACTTGCTGTCCGGGAAGTAGGTGCAATGCACGGCGATGACCTTGCCGTTTTCATCCTTGTCAAAGCCCGTGCACTCGATCACATAGCCATAGCGCAGGCGAACCTTGCTGCCCGGCTTGTCGTCGATCGGCGGATACAAACGGAAATAGCCTTTATTTGGCACTTCCATGAAGTCGTCTTCCTCGATCCACAGCTCGCGCGAGATGGGGAAGGTGCGCAAGCCGCGCTCGGGGAAGTGCGGGTGCACGGGCGCCGTGCATTCCACGCTGTCGTTTTCAGGGAAATTGTCGATGATCAGTTTCAACGGACGCAGCACGGCCACCGTGCGCGGCGCTTTCGGGTCCAGATCTTCGCGCAAACAGCCTTCGAGCACGCTGTAGTCGATCCAGCCGTCGGACTTGGTTACGCCCGTGCGTTCGCACATCAATTGAATCGCTTCCGGCGTGTAGCCGCGGCGGCGCATGCCCACTAGGGTCGGCATGCGCGGGTCGTCCCAGCCATCGACGATTTTTTCTTCCACCAGCTGGCGCAGCTTGCGCTTGCTGGTGACGATGTAGGTCAGGTTCAGGCGCGAGAATTCGAACTGGTGCGGCACCGGCTTGGCAAAGAAGCCGCCGGCCGACAGGGTTTCCAGCAGCCAGTCATAGAACGGACGGTGATCCTGGAATTCCAGCGTGCAGATCGAATGCGTGATGTTTTCCAGCGCATCCGAGATCGGGTGCGTGTAGTCGTACATCGGATAGATGCACCAGGCATCGCCCGTGCGGTGGTGATGCGCGTGGCGGATGCGGTAGATGGCCGGGTCGCGCAAGTTCATGTTCGGCGAACTCATGGCATCTTCGCTCATCTTCGCGCGCAGGATGTGTTCGCCATCCTTGAACTGGCCCGCCTTCATGGCGCGGAACAGGGCCAGCGATTCGTCGCGCGGACGGTCGCGGAACGGCGAATTCTTGCCGGCCTGGCCGAAATTGCCGCGGTTGGCGGCCATGTCTTCGGCGCTCTGGCTGTCCACATAGGCGAAGCCGGCCGTGATCAGGTACTCGGCCATCGCGTACAGCTGGTCGAAATAGTCGCTCGCGTAATGCAGGTGGCTCTGGCCATCGGCCTGCTTTGGCTCCCAGTCAAAGCCCAGCCATTTCACGCTGTCCATGATGGTGTCGACGTATTCCTGCTCTTCCTTCGCCGGATTGGTATCGTCGAAGCGCAGGTTGCACTGGCCGGCGTAATCGCGCGCCAGGCCGAAGTTGACGCAGATCGACTTGGCGTGGCCCACGTGCAGGTAGCCGTTCGGCTCCGGCGGGAAACGCGTGATCACCTGGGGCAGGCCGGGACGCACGTGGGCGCCGGCGGCCAGGTCGGCTTCGATGATGTTACGCAAGAAATTGGGCGCCAGCGCTGGCGCGGCGGTATTCGGTTTATCGTTGCTCATTGATCAATGCGGAAGAGTGACAGTAAAAAGCATTTTACCGTACCGCAAGCGCTTTATAAGCACGTATTTGGCCCCATTTCCCGGCATGCAAGCGACGCCGACGCCGTTCTATAGGATAATTCGCCTTTAATTAGTAGAAAAACGTGACCCCGGAGCCTTTTATGGAAAATTTATATAACGTCCTCGGTGTCGCGCCCAATGCCAGCGACGATGAAATCAAGAAGGTTTACCGTTCGCTGGCCATGCGCTTCCACCCCGACCGCAACCAGGCTCCCGGCGCCGAGGCGCGCTTCAAGAGCGTGACCAAGGCGTATGAAATCCTGGCCGACCCGGCCAAGCGCGCCGAATACGACCAGAGCGTGAACCACCGCATCATCATCGACCCGGAAGCGGAAGCCTATGCCCTGTGGTGCGGCGTGTTCCGCCTGCACGGCACGGTACTGCCGGCAGACTAAGCCTGCCGGCGGCCGCCCGGCCAGCCCGAATGATTTGAAAAACAACAACAACGGCGCTTTTATCAGCGCCGCGCATCACATTGGAAAGCACAGCATGAGAAGAGTACACCCTGAATTCGCGTACCAGTCGCGCGAGCTGGAAGGCCAGATCGAAGGCATCCTCGGCGACCCGCCGAACCGCAAGAACTACAAGAGCATGGTCGATGCATTGGTCGGCGAATACGCGAGCGGCGGCGGCATCGAAGACGTGAACATGCTGGCCTTCGCGCTGGTCGACCACATCACCTTCAGCGACCCGAAAGGCTTGCTGGCCGAAAGCGAAGACTACGAGTTCGGCGATACGGCCCGCGTGTTTTCCATGGCCGCCTGCGCCGCGCCGGAAGCGGCCAAGATGTACGCCGCCATCGAAGAGAGCTTCCCCGACCTGGCGCGCCAGGCCATCATCACGGCTTTCCTGCACAAGAACCCGCGCCTGTGGGACGACGACGACCAGTCGCTCGACCAGCTGGCCGCCAATGACGACGGCGACGACGATCACGACGAAGACGAAGCCACCGACGATTTTGCCCAGATGTTTGACCAGGATGGAGATGACCATGGCCGATAACACGGAACAAAAGAGCAATCTTCCCGCGCTGACGAAACAGGTCACGGAATTGGTACTGTCCGGTTCGCTGGGCCACGCCGAGCAGGCGTTTGCCGATGCGGCCGACCAGTATGGCGACCTGGCCGTGGTGGAAGTGCTGAGTGCCATCCCGCCGCAGGTGACGGCCCTGCATCTGGCCGGCTTTGATGGCGGCAAGATGTCGCTGGCCACCCTGCTGGTGCCGCCGAAAGCCTGGGCCGACAGCCTGGCCTTCATCGCCGCCACGTGGAGCGACGACCAGATCGAGGACGATCCGGAACGCATCGCCGAGTCGCTGTTCGCGCACATCCACGGCGTGGTGTTCTCCACCGACGACGCCGAGCGCCGCCGCGAGCTGCTGCTGGAAGCATCGGCCACCGACTGGGGCGCCACGGCGTTCGCCATTTTGTTCTCGATGGCGCCGAAGGAAATCCTCGAAGTGGCGGGCGAAATCGTCATCAAGGGACCGTACGTGACGGGCGTGACCTCGTCCGACAACGACGTCGTGCCGCTGGCCATCGAGCTGGCGCAAGCGAATGAAGACGGCTGGGACCGCTCGCTGTTCGAGCTGTTCCCCGACTTCCGCCACAGCGCCGACCTGGCCGACGCGGAATATTCGGACGACCCGGACGAAGAGCCGACCATGTTGCAGCGGAGCACCAAGGAATTGCTGTACCGCCTGCGCAAGCAAGTGCCGAGCACGCGCAGCGCGCCACGCTCCAGCACGCGCCGCAGCCTGGGCACCGGTATTTTCTCGTAATGAAAGCAGGGAACGTCTAATGCTGCCAGCAATTGTTGTAGAGAATCTTCCGCGCCTGGTGCGCGCCATCAAACTGTTGCCGGGCGACCCGCGCGAAGACGCGGCCCTGAACCTGGCCGACGAATTGACGGGCATCACGGCCATGGTAGCCGAGAAGTTCACGAATGAACGCACGGCCGACGGCATCCAGAAAGCGCTGTTCCTGACGGTGGGCGGCGTGTCCTTGGGCCTGGAGCAGGCCGTCACGCATGAAGGCGACCAGGCGGCCCTCGACTTCCTCGTCGAGCACGGCGCCGAGCACGCGTTCCAGGTAGGCTTTCGCCTGATCAAGGAATTGTCGCAGCTGCCCGAAGACGCCCTCGTCGGTGAATACGACCAGGACCCCGTCTACCTGCAGCGGCGCCTGCGCGAGCTGTTCATCGATATTTGCCAGGCCGACCCGAACCAGAACTGGGCCGGCTATGAAAAGTATGCCGTGCAGTTGCAACAGCGCAAGGAAGTGCAAGCCGTCGTGCGCCTGGCCGGCTGGCTGCGCCGCCACCATGACAACGGTCCCGTCAGCGACAGCGACTTGAATGCCGAGGGCGTCATCGCCCTGGCCATCATCTTCGCCATCGAAGGCGGGGGACGCATCATCGCGCGCACGGGCCAGAAGGAGTTTGAACGCTTCGTGCGTTCCGTGCGCAAGAACAAGCCCGACTTCGAGGAAGGCTGGGCCGCCCTGGTGGCCAAGGTGCCCGTGCAGCACCATCCCGTGTTGCTCGACCGCATAGAGTCGTACCGCCGCAGCTGCACCGTCGTGCATAAAATCCTCACGCGGGCCAGCATGAAGAGCCTGTTCGAGGATCTGGAAAATTATGCGGGTTCGGAGCTGGATGCGGATTATTCGTGACCTGCGACTTGACGCATGCGATTGTCGGATTACGGCCTGCGGCCTAATCCGACCTACGCCGACCTACGCCGACCTCATCGGCCTATTCTTTCTCTTCCATGGCCGCTTCTTCGGCCAGTTTTACAAACGCCGCCACCAGCGGCGACGTCTCTTCTTCCCTTTGTGCAAGTAATAAGCTGGTCGTCGCCTGCGGGTCGGCGATGGGGCGGTAGCACACGCCATCCATGCGGATGCGGTCGAACGAGGCGGGCAGCACGGAAATGCCGCAGCCGGCCGCCACCAGGCCGATGATGGTTGACGCTTCGCCCGCTTCCTGCGCCACCTGGGGCACGAAGCCGGCCGCCTTGCACAGGCGGAAGATCTGCGGATAAATCCCCGTGCCCGCATCCTTGGGGTACATGACAAAGCCTTCGCCCGCCATGTCGGCGATGGCAATCGCATCCTTGGCCGCCAGCGCGTGGGCGACGGGCAAGACGAGGAACAGCGGATCCTGGCGCAGTTGCGTCAGCTTGATATCGGATGGATACGTCGTTTCCGGCGGGCGCACGAAGCCCAGGTCCATGGTGCGGCCGCTGATCGCTTCGAGCTGATGCAGGGTCGCCATCTCGTGCAAGGTCAAGGTGACGTGCGGAAACTGCTGGCGGTAGCGGTTGATGACTGTAGCGAAATACGGCGTGAACGGCGTGGAAAACGTAAAACCGATGCGCAACTCACCCGCTTCGCCCCGCTGTGCCCGGCGCGCCGTGACGGCTGCCTGTTCCGACAGGGCCAGGATGCGCCGCGCATCGTCGAGGAACAGGCGGCCTGCTTCTGTCAGGCGCACGGAGCGCTTGTTGCGCTCAAACAACTGCGCACCCAATTCCGCTTCCAGTGCCTGGATCTGTTGGCTCAGCGGCGGCTGGCCGATGTGCAGGCGCTCGGCCGCACGCGTGAAGTGCAGCTCCTCGGCGACGGCGACAAAGTAACGCAAGTGGCGCAGTTCCATATTCGTCCAGTAATCGTTTTAAAGTATGAGTTGGGCCTTGAATATATATTGGACGATATGAGTTGGCAATCCTAAGATGAAGACTCGCTCCTTCTTCGAAACACGGCCATGTCTGATTCATCGCTTGCCTTTGCCCCCGCTGCCCCATCCGCCATTCCGGTTTCTGCTCCCGTTCCCCGCACGGCCATCGCCAAGGGTTCCATCGAATTCAAGCGCAGCAACCGCGCCCTGTTCTTCGGCGGCTTTTCCACCTTCAGCTTGCTGTATTGCATCCAGCCCCTGTTCCCGCTGCTGTCGCAGCAGTTTCATCTGACGCCGGCGCAAAGCAGCTGGTCCTTGTCCGTGTCGAGCGGCTTGCTGGCCATTTCCTTGGTGCTGCTGAGCGCCGTGTCGGACCGGGTCGGGCGCAAACCGCTGATGGTGGCGTCGATGTTTTCCGCCGCGATTCTCACCATTTTGTCCGCGTTTGCGCAGGATTATGCGCAGCTGCTGGCGATCCGCGCCGCGCTGGGCGTGGCCCTGGGCGGCATGCCGGCCGTGGCCATGGCGTATCTGGGCGAGGAAATCGAGGGGCCGTCCCTGGGGCTGTCGATGGGCTTGTATATTGCGGGCAGCGCGTTTGGCGGCATGTCGGGCCGGCTGATCGCGTCCATGCTCAGCGATTTCCTCTCGTGGCGCTGGGCCCTGGGCGTGCTGGGCGTGGCCGGCGTGCTGGCCGCCATGGAATTCTGGCGCAGCCTGCCCGCATCGAAAAATTTCGTGCCCAGTACCAAAGGTTGGAATGCCTTGCCGCACGCGATAAAACAGCATTTTTCCGATAAGGGTTTGCCGTGGCTGTTCTGCCTGGCGTTCGTGCTGATGGGCTGTTTCGTCAGCCTGTATAACTACATCGGCTACCGCCTGCTGGCCGCGCCATTTGGCTTGCGCCAGAGCACAGTCGGCTTGCTGGCCTTCCTGTACCTGATCGGTATCTTCAGTTCCGTCTGGGCCGGGCGCCTGGTGGATCGGCTGGGACGCCGGGGCGTGCTGTGGATTATGCTGTCGGTGATGCTGTCCGGCATTTTATTGACCCTGTTCGATTCCCTGCCGCTGATCGTCATCGGCATGGCGCTGGCCACTTTTGGCTTCTTTGCCTCGCACTCGATCGCCAGCAGCTGGGTCAGCCGCCGCGCCCGCGCGCCGCAGGCGCTGGCGTCGGCCTTCTACCTGCTGTTCTATTACCTGGGATCGAGCCTGATCGGTTCCGCCTCGGGCATGATGTGGGGCTTCGACGGCTGGACGGGCGTGGTCATCATGCTGGGACTGTGCCTGGGCGGCGGCGTGCTGATCGCCTTGCGCCTGCGCCATTTGCAGCCGCTGGGGGCGCGCGAAGCGGTGGGCTGAGTCCTGCGATTTGGCCGTGGCGGGGAACCCTGTGCCAGCTTGGTGATCCAACCCGGACACCACGCGAACAGGAGATCATCATGATGCAGGTAAAGGAAGTGGCACGGCGCTTTGGCGCCATCGAACACGCGATCGGCCAGGCGGCCCAGCTGTGCGGCAAGCAGCAGGGCATGCCGATGGACTTGAAGGATTGCATCAACCAGTTGGACCAGCAAAAGAGCGCCGTACGGCAAGCCATCGACACGCAAGACGATGCGCGCATCCGGCAAGCTGTCGACCAGATGGAATCCTTGGGCGACCGCGCCAAGCGGGCCTGCGGCACGGCGGCCAGCGTCACGCCGGAAATGAAGAGCGCCGTGCTCAAGGTGCACGATGAGTTGTCGGACCTGAAGCACCAGCTACATTAGTTACATCTGGCGGAACAAATGCGCATATAAAGGGCTGACGCGCAGTTGCGCCGGGTGCTGGCGCAGGGTCAGCGACAGCTTGCCGGCCTCATCGCGCACGGCCGTGGCGATGGCGCTGGCGTTGACGATGGTGCCCCGGTGGATTTGCCAGAATTGTTGCGGGTCCAGCTGGGGCAAGAGTTCCTTCAGGCTCGTGCGTATCAGCGCTTCGCTGTCCTGGCACACGACGTTGATGTATTTGTCCAGCGCTTCGAAATACACGACGTCGGCCAGCGCGATCATGCGCACGCTGTTGCCGACGGCGGCCCGTATCATTTGCAGGCGCGGGGCGGGCGGCAGCATGGCTTGCAGCTGGCTTAGCAGGCGGGCCATGTTGTCGTCGCTGGTGGATCCGGCTGCCTGCGTTGCCGTGGTGGTTGGCGCTGCTGCTGCCGTTACTGTGGTTGCGGCGGTGCCGCTGCCACCGCCGCTGTCGCGCAAGCGCTGCTGCAGCCGTTCCACCGTCTTGCCCAGTCGCGCATCGTTGACGGGTTTTAAGACGTAGTCGGCGGCCGCGTGCTCGAAAGCGGCCAGCGCATATTCGTCGTAGGCGGTCACAAACACGATGTGGGGAAACGCAACGCCGTCGGGCCACTGTTCCGCCAGTTCCTCGGCCGCTTCCAGGCCCGTCTTGCCTGGCATCTTGATGTCGAGAAAGAGGATGTCGGGTTGCAGCGCCAGGCCTTGCCGCAAGGCTTCCACGCCATTGGGGCAGGTGGCAACGATGTCGAGTTCCGGCCACAGCCGCTGCAAGGCGTGCGCGAGGGCGGCGGCGAGTATCGGTTCGTCTTCGGCGATCAGGGCGCGTGGCGCGCGTGGAGTGTATTGGCTCATGCGAGGGGACTCGTGATGGTGGATGGATGGGGGAATGTCAGGCGGGCGGTCGCGCCTGCCGGATGGTTGGCGATCAGCGACAGGCTGGCGGTATCGCCATGCATGCCGCGCAGGCGTTCGCGGATATTCGCGACGCCCAGCTGCGTGCCCTTGGTCTGGCCCGGATGGTCGAGGCCCAGGCCATCGTCGCTGACGGTAAGAATCAGCACGCCGCCGTCGGTGGAGGCCTGCACGTGGATATGGCCGCCTTCGATCTTCGGTTCCAGGCCGTGCTGGATGGCGTTTTCCACCAGCGGCTGCAGCAGCATGGGCGGCACCTTGACCTGGCGCAAAGCCTCGGGCAAGTCCAAGGTAAAGCGCAGGCGCGCGCCCATGCGGATCGACATCAGGCCCAGGTAGGCTTGCATCAGGGAAAATTCCTGCTCCAGGGTGGTGGACTCGGCGCGCGAGGAAGAAAGCGTGGCGCGCAGATACTGGATTAGCTGGTCGAGCAGCAACTGGGCGCGCTCCGGGTCAAAGCTGATCAGGCCCTGCAGGTTGGCCAGGGTATTGAACAGCATGTGCGGTTCGATCTGCGCCTGCAGCAGCTGCAGCTGGGCCTGCATGGCCTGGCGCGCCACGGATTCGGCGCGGGCTTTTTCCTCGGCTGCCGCCATTTGCAGGCGGGCAATCTTTTCGCGGCTGGAGAAAAACAGCACGGCGCCTCCCGTGGCCAGCAGGGTGAATACGAGTGTGCCCATCATTTGCGTGGGCAGCAGGTTTTCAAAGCCCCCCACGTCCACGCCCGTCAGCCAGCTGAACAGGGCCAAGCCCAGTATTTGCGCCACGGGCACGGAAATCAGGATGATGAGCATGAAAGGCAGGAATCTGGGCCGCTGGTCCGCGCCCCATAACGTCAGGCGCACACCGTCGATCAGCAGGAAGGCGATCGTGCCGATGCACATCGAGGCGATCAGGTTTTGGCCAAAATGGCTGCCCGGATTGAGGATGAACGTGATGACAAGCGCGCAGATCACGTTCAGCGCCAGCGCGTAGCGGGCATCGTGCAGCATGCGGTAGTACGGAGACCTGGCCTTGGCTATTGGCGTATCGGCGGAGGGAGCGTCGGTTTTCATGGTGGTGTCTGCTGGTAGCGATGGGGCATTGTGTGCCAGCGCAGGCCAGGGCGCAACAGAGCTGCGACGAAACGGGACTGGCGCGCCGCCATTCACCGCGGCGCGTCGCCAAACGGGGCCGCTTTACTTTTCAGCATTGGCACGGGATAGTATGGCAAGACAGTCTTGCATCCATAAAATTGCGATAAAGGAAATCCCATGTGGCCCTATCCACGCACCCTGGCGCACCGCGGCGGCGGCACCCTGGCGCCTGAAAATACCCTGGCCGCCCTGCGCTGCGGCCTCGCCTACGGCTACCGCGCCGTGGAATTCGACGTCATGCTGGCGTCCGACGGCGTGCCCGTCGTCGTGCACGACCCCGAGCTGGGCCGCACCGTGGCCGGCAGCGGCCAGGTCAATGACTACACGGCCGCGCAGTTGGGAGAAATGGAAGCGGGCGCCTGGTTCGGCCCCGCATTCGCGGGCGAAGGCGTGCCCACGTTCGAGGCCGTGGTGGACTATTGCAAGGCGCAGCGCATCTGGATGAATATCGAAATCAAGCCGGCGCCCGGCTTCGACGTGCCCACGGGCAAGACCGTGGCGCGCGCCACGCGCGATTATTTCTCAAAGGAAATTGCGGCAGGAGAGTTATTGCCGTTGCTATCGTCGTTCAGCATCGCTGCATTGGAAGCGGCGCGCGAGGCGGCCCCGGAACTGGCGCGCGGCTGGCTGGTCGAACAGATACCGGATGATTGGGTAAAAAAGGCGAAGGAGCTGGACGTGGTGGCCATCCATTGCGACCATCAACAGCTGACACCGGAACTGGCGCGAGAGGTAAAGGAGGCGGGATACGGACTGTTCTGCTACACCGTCAACACGTCCGAACGGGCCAGCGAGCTGCTGGCCTGGGGCGTGGACGGGTTTTGTACGGACAGGATAGATATTATTCCATCCATGGCGTAGGTCGGATTAGGCGCGCAGCGCCGTAATCCGACAACATTGTTGGCGCCGCTGGTGTTGTCGGCTTACGCGCTTGCGCGCTAAGCCGACCTACGTTTCAAACAACTTAGAAAGTCACGCGCATGCCTACTGTCACATTGCGCCCCATCAAAGGCGCCGCATTCTTGATGAACGAGGTGTGGCTGTACGCCAGCTCATTCGTCAGGTTGTTCGCCTTGATGTAGAACTGGGCCGGCGTCGTGCCGATGCGCGTGTCGTAGTTGGCGGAGAGGTTGAGCATGTTGTAGCCAGGCGTTGCCGTTTCGAACGCGGCCACTTTATCCTGCTTGCCCACTCGGTAGAGCTCGGCCACGCCGCTCCACGCCTGCCAGTTGGCGTCGAATTTCACACCAAAACGCTGGGCCGGGATGCGCGGCAAGTTGCCACCGCCGTCGGCCAGCTTGGCCCGCACGTAGTCGCCGAATACGCTGGCGCCGAACATGGGGTTCAGTTGCTGGCGGATCTGGCCTTCGACACCCGTGAACGTGGCGTCGCGCTGGGCGTACTGGATCAGCTGGAAGCCTTCGTGGTTGTCCAGGGTGGAACCGAAGATGTAGTTGTCGACCTTGTTGCGGTAGGCGCTGGCCGAGAAGGTCGTGGCGCCCGCATATTTGCGCAAGGTCAAGTCGATATTGTTCGACGTTTCCTTGCCCAGGTTTTCATTGCCCAGCTCATACGTGGCCGTAGCCATGTGCACGCCATGCGCATACAGTTCCTCGGCGCTGGGCAGGCGGTGCGTGCGGGAAATGGTCGAACCGAGCGAATATTGCGGCGCAAATTTCCACACGGCGCCCAGGGAGATCGAGGTGCCCTTGGCGCTGCGGTCTTGCAAGGTGGCGCTGTCGACCGTGATGTCTTGCCATTCGTGGCGCAAGCCCGCTTCGAAGCGCCATTGGTCGAGCTTGTATTCTTCCACCAGGAAAGCCGCGTGTTTCTTCGTGACCGTCGGCGCCACGTACGCTTCCTCGCCCAGGGCCGAGAAATCGCGCTTCGACGTTTGCAGGCCGACTACGCCGCGCCAGCCGAAGACGGGATGGTGTTCCATTTCCAGGCGTGCATCGTGGCCCTTGTTTTTGAACGTGGTGGCGATTTCCGTGCCTTCGATTTCATCGTGCTTGTAATCGGTGAACGCGGCGCGCAGGCGCAGCTTGGCGAAGCCGGGCACGGGGTCGCGCAATTCGCCGCGCACATCCCAGCGTTCGCTCTTCAGTTTCACGTAGGGCACGCTTTCGTGTTCATGCTCGTGCTCATGTTCTTCTTCGTCGCCATGGCCGTGGCCCTCGTGGCCGCCGCAATGCAAATGCGTGCCGTGCGGGTGGCAGCTTTCGAATTCGTGGTTGTGGCCAGGTAAGCCATACTCCGCGTGCTGGCTGGTGAAGGCCAGGCCCAGGAAGCCGCGCTGACCTACCCACGACACGCCCACGCTGCCCGTGTCCGTCTTGTTGTAGCTGCCGCCTACTTTCGAGCCGCCTTCCCAGCCGCTGCCGACCTTGTATTCTTTCGCATCGCGCTTGACGCCTTCCGCGTGAAAGGCGATGTTGCCGGAGCCGCCAGTCACTTCAAAGGCGCCCGCCTTTTCGCGCGCGCCCGAGTTGGCGCGCACTTCCGCGCTGCCCTCCAAGCCCTTTGCCGGCACGCGCGTGGGGATTTTCTTGTCGATCACATTGACCACGCCACCGACGGCGCCGCCGCCATACGCCAGCGCGGACGGGCCGCGCAAGACTTCAATCTGTTCCGACAGCATCGGTTCGGCCGCGACGGCATGGTCGGGGCTGATGGTCGAGGCATCCTGCACTTCGGCGCCATCGGACAGCACTTTCACGCGCGGGCCATCCATGCCGCGGATGATGGGACGGCTGGCGCCGGCGCCGAAATGGCTGGACGTGATGCCGGGCTGGCCGGCCAGGGTTTCACCGAGGGTCGCTGCCCTTGCCAGCACCAGTGCCTCGCCTTCGAGTACGGTGACGGGCGTGCTCATGTCGTCGCTGCCCAGGGCCAGCGCGCTGGCCGAGACGGTGACGGCAGGCAAGATTGTCGCCTGCTGCGCCAGTGCGCTGGCGGGAGCGGCAAAGGCCAGCATGATGGCCAGCGCGAGGGGAGTGGGTTGGTGAGGACGTACGGACATGGGCAAGATTTCCTTATCGGCTATCAGTGTTGGCAGGGTTGGGGCAGTGCGTGACAGGTAAATGCCTGCCCTAAGTTGATAATGATAACCCATTATCATTACTGTGTGACAGTTTTTCCGGGCGGTAGATAGAGGCGGATGGTGTATTCTGTCGGCTATGGAACGCACAACACGTCAAAAAACCGCTATTCAAGCCGCCATCGAGTCGGCCCAGCGCCCCCTGTCGGCGCAGGAAATCCTCGAACAGGCCAGCTTGCAAGTGACGCAGCTCGGCATTGCCACCGTTTACCGCAACTTGAAGTCCCTGGTGCTGGAAGAAAAAGTGCACGTGGTCACCTTGCCGGGCGAAAACCCGCGCTACGAGTCGAACGCTGTCGCCAATCACCACCATCACCATTTCCAGTGCACCACGTGCCAGCGCGTGTTCGACGTGCACGATTGCCCGGGTGACTTGAAGCGCATGGCGCCGCAAGGCTTTGTTGTCGAGCGCCACGAGCTGACCCTGTACGGCCGCTGCGCCGACTGCAATGCGGCCGCCGGCGCCAGTGTGGCTGGCACAGCCCCGCACGCCTGCGCCAGCCACCACGACCCGGCCTGAGCGGGCAGGGCGGCATCCATGGGCAGGCTTGCAACAATGCTGCCTGCCCGGCGCCAATTCCCGTACCTAGATCACGTATAATCTTCCCTTTAAAGCTGCCGCCACTCTTTGCCAAAAAAACATGAAATCAACTGAAATCCGCGACAAGTTCCTCAAATTTTTCGAGTCCAAGGGCCATTCCATCGTCCGTTCCAGCTCCCTGGTGCCAGGCAACGATCCGACCTTGCTGTTGACGAACAGCGGCATGGTGCAATTCAAGGATGTGTTTACGGGCACGGACAGCCGTCCCTACACGCGCGCCACCTCGGTGCAGCGCTGCGTGCGCGCCGGCGGCAAGCACAACGATCTGGAAAACGTCGGCTACACGGCGCGCCACCATACCTTCTTTGAAATGCTGGGCAACTTCAGCTTCGGCGACTATTTCAAGCGCGACGCGATTCAATACGCGTGGGAACTGCTGACCAAGGTATATGGCTTGCCGGCCGACAAGCTGACCGTCACCGTCTACATCGAAGATGACGAAGCGTACGATATCTGGGCCAAGGAAATTGGCGTGCCCGTCGAGCGCATCATCCGCATCGGCGACAACAAGGGCTCGCGCTACGCGTCGGACAATTTCTGGCAGATGGCGGACACGGGCCCATGCGGTCCGTGCACGGAAATCTTCTACGACCACGGCGCCGACATTCCTGGCGGCCCGCCGGGTTCGCCTGACGAAGATGGCGACCGCTTCATTGAAATCTGGAATCTGGTGTTCATGCAGTTCAACCGCGACGAAGCGGGCGTCATGCACAAGTTGCCGAAGCCATGCGTCGACACGGGCATGGGCATGGAGCGCCTGGCCGCCGTGCTGCAGCACGTGCATTCGAACTATGAAATCGACCTGTTCCAGCACCTGATCAAGGCTGCCGCGCGCGAAACGGGCGCCACGGACCTGGAAAACAAGTCGCTGCGCGTGATCGCCGACCACATCCGCGCCGCCGCCTTCATGATCGTCGACGGCATCATTCCGGGCAGCGAAGGCCGCGCGTACGTCTTGCGCCGCATCATCCGCCGCGCCTTGCGCCATGGCCACAAGCTGGGCCAGACGAAGCCGTTCTTCTACAAGCTGGTGGCTGACCTCGCCATCGAGATGGGCGGCGCCTATCCGGAGCTGGAAGAAGCGAAAGACAACGTCGCCAACATGCTCAAAGCCGAGGAAGAACGTTTCGGCGAAACCCTGGAAACGGGCATGAAAGTGCTGGAAGCGCAGCTGGCCAAGGATGCGACCGGCATCGACGGCGCTACCGCTTTTACTTTGTACGAAACCTACGGCTTCCCGCCAGACCTGACGGCCGACATCTGCCGCGAACGCAACATCACGTTCGACCAGGCCGGCTACGATGCGGCACTGAAGGAAAGCCAGGAACTGTCGCGCAAGGGCGGCAAGACGCACAAGGACAGCAAGGTCGAGTACACGGGCGAGAAAAACAAATTCGTCGGCTACGATCAATTGACGTTCAGCGGCAAGGTCGTCGCGCTGTACGCGGCCGGCACGCAGGTCACGGAACTGAAGGCGGGCCAGGATGGCATCGTCGTGCTCGACACGACGCCGTTCTACGCGGAATCGGGCGGCCAGGTGGGCGACCAGGGCGTGATCGCCTCGGGCGCCGGCAGCTTTGCCGTTAGCGACACGCTGAAAATTCAGGCTGACGTGTTTGGCCACCACGGCGTGCTCGAGTCGGGCGTGTTGAAAGTGGGCGACGCCGTCTCGGCGCAGGTCGACACGGCCAAGCGCGCGCGCACAATCCGCAACCACTCGGCCACGCACTTGATGCACAAGGCCTTGCGCGAAGTGCTGGGCAGCCACGTGGCGCAAAAGGGTTCGCTGGTCGACCCGGACAAAACCCGTTTCGACTTCAGCCACAATGCGCCGATGACTGCCGAGCAGATCGCCGCCGTGGAAACCATCGTCAACAAAGAGATCCTGGAAAACCGCGCCACGCAAGCGCATCTGATGTCGTTTGACGATGCCGTCAAGCATGGCGCAATGGCCTTGTTCGGCGAGAAATACGGCGACGAAGTGCGCGTGCTCGATATCGGCAGCTCGAAAGAGCTGTGCGGCGGCGTCCACGTGCAGCGCACGGGCGACATCGGCCTGTTCAAGATCATCGGCGAAAGCGGTGTTGCCGCCGGCATCCGCCGCGTCGAAGCCGTGACGGGTGAGGGCGCGCTGGCGCTGGTGCAAACCATCAACCGCCGCCTGGTCGAAGCGGCCAACGCCTTGAAGGCGCAGCCGGAAGAACTGACTGCCCGCATCGGCCAGGTGCAGGATCATGTGAAGGCGCTGGAGAAGGAACTGGCCGCGCTGAAATCGAAACTGGCCTCGGGCCAGGGCGATGAACTGGTCACGCAAGCCGTCGATGTCAACGGCATCAAGGTGCTCGCGGCCGTGCTGGACGGCGCCGACGTGGCCCGTCTGCGCGAAACCATGGACAAGCTGAAGGACAAGCTGAAAACGGCCGCCATCGTGCTGGCCAGCGTGGCGGACGGCAAGGTCAGCCTGATCGCCGGCGTGACGGCGGACGCGACTTCCAAGGTCAAGGCGGGCGAGCTGGTGAACTTCGTTGCACAGCAAGTGGGCGGAAAAGGCGGCGGACGCCCCGATATGGCGCAGGCCGGCGGTACCGATGCTAGCGGTTTGGCGAATGCTCTGGCAGGCGTGCCGGCCTGGGTCGGCGAGCGCGTGAAATAAGGCGTAAGCTAGAGGGCATGCGGGGTTTTCGCCCCACAGCCCCTTGAAAACGGCCCGCAGACGGTGTTTGCGGGCCGTTTTGCCGTGTGGAATCTCGTTGTGACACCACAACAGCCGATGAACTATTTTGGTGCAGCGCGTCAATGCCCCTGATTTAGAGTAGTATGTCGAAAATCAGTACAACAAAACAATGGTGGGATATTGATGATGAGCGACACACTACTTGATACCGAGATTATGGAATTTCACAAAGAACTCGACGCGCGGGGCTTGAATTGCCCCTTGCCGATTCTGAAGGCGAAAAAGGCTTTGTCAGAGCTGCAGAGCGGGGAAGTGCTGCGCATCATGGCAACCGATCCCGGTTCCGTGCGCGACTTCCAGGCTTTCGCCAAGCAAACGGGCAATGCCCTGCTGTCGCATGTGCAGACGGGTACCGAATTCGTCTTCCTGATGCAACGCAAATAATTCTGCCAGCCGGGGCCGCCGTGGCGCGGCCTGGTTTTCCTTCCCGAGCCAGCCCTTTTGCTGCCCTGCAGCGTAGCGGCGGACACCCCTGAAATCCCCGAAGCTGGACAGTTTAGATGGATTGCTCTAACAAAAAATCGCACGATCGTGCTTAAATTCGGTTCAAGATTCAAATTTCTCTTATAATCGAACGCACAATCAGCACTTGATCCGTCATTTTTATAATTTCCCAAAGGCATAGCTATGAAAGTCTTGGTACCCGTCAAACGCGTGGTCGACTATAACGTCAAAGTCCGCGTCAAGAGTGACGGCACTGGCGTCGATACCGCCAACGTCAAAATGTCGATGAACCCTTTCGATGAGATCGCGCTGGAAGAAGCGATGCGCCTGAAAGAAGCTGGCAAGGTCACTGAAGTGGTCGCCATCTCCTGCGGCGTGACGCAGTGCCAGGAAACCCTGCGCACGGCCATGGCCATCGGCGCCGACCGCGGCATCCTGGTGGAAACGACGACCGAACTGGAACCGCTGGCCGTGGCCAAGCTGGTGAAATCCCTGGCCGAGAAAGAACAGCCGCAACTGATCATCCTGGGCAAGCAAGCCATCGATGACGACAGCAACCAGACCGGCCAGATGCTCGCTGCCCTGCTGGGTTGGCCGCAAGCCACGTTCGCCTCGAAAGTCGTGCTGGAAGACGGCAAAGTCACCGTCACCCGCGAAGTCGACGGCGGCCTGGAAACCCTGGCATTGACCTTGCCGGCGATCATCACCACCGACCTGCGCTTGAACGAGCCACGCTATGTGACCTTGCCGAACATCATGAAGGCAAAGAAAAAGCCGCTCGAGACCGTCAAGCCGGAAGACCTGGGCGTCGATGTTGCGCCACGCCTGAAGACCCTGAAAGTCGTCGAGCCAGCCAAGCGCTCGGCCGGCATCAAGGTCCCGGACGTCGCTACGCTGGTCGCCAAGCTGCGTACCGAAGCCAAAGTCATCTAAGCGCGGCCTCGCCGTTTATCCAGAACAATTACAGGACACATCATGGTCGCATTAGTTATTGCTGAACACGACAACGCTACCTTAAAGGGCAGCACCCACCACACCGTGACCGCGGCTGCCCAGTGCGGCGGCGACGTGCACGTACTGGTCGCAGGTTCGAACGCATCGGCCGCCGCTGCTGCCGCCGCGCAAATCGCCGGCGTGACGAAAGTCATCGTGGCCGACGCGCCATATTTTGCCGACGGCCTGGCCGAAAACGTGGCCGAGCAAGTGCTGGCCATCGCCGGCAACTACAGCCACATCCTGGCGCCAGCCACCGCCTACGGCAAGAACATCCTGCCACGCGTGGCTGCCAAGCTGGACGTGGCGCAAATCTCGGAAATCACCAAGGTCGATTCCCCTGACACCTTCGAGCGCCCGATCTACGCCGGTAACGCGATTGCCACCGTGCAATCTGGCGACAAGGTCAAGGTCATCACCGTGCGCACCACCGGTTTCGACGCCGCTGCCGCCACCGGCGGTTCGGCTGCCACGGAAACCGTCGCCGCCGTTGCCGACAATGGCAAATCGGCCTTCGTGGGCCGCGAACTGGCCAAGTCCGACCGTCCTGAACTGACCGCCGCGAAAATCATCGTGTCGGGCGGCCGTGGCATGGGTTCGGCCGAGAACTTCCACATCCTGGAACCGCTGGCCGACAAGCTGGGCGCCGCCATGGGTGCGTCGCGCGCCGCCGTCGACGCCGGCTTCGTGCCGAACGACTGGCAAGTGGGCCAGACGGGCAAGATCGTCGCGCCATCGCTGTACATCGCCGTCGGCATCTCGGGCGCGATCCAGCATCTGGCCGGCATGAAAGACTCGAAAACCATCGTCGCCATCAACAAGGATCCGGAAGCGCCGATCTTTGCCGTGGCCGACTACGGCATCGTGGGCGATCTGTTCGAGATCGTGCCGCAACTGGTCAAAGAACTGGGTTAAGTCACACCCCTTCCGGTTTTGTTATTGACAAAGCCACGCCGGCCCGCCCCACACGGCGAGCCGCGCGTGGCTTTTTTCTTGGAGAAAAGAAGATGAGCTATCAAGCCCCGCTGAAAGACATGTTGTTCGTGATGAACGAACTGGCCGGCCTGGCCGAAATCCACACGCTACCTGGCTGCGAAGACGCGACGCCCGACACGGCCGAAGCCGTGCTGGAAGAGAACGCCAAGTTCTGCGGCGGCGTGGTGGCCCCCTTGAACGGCCCCAGCGACAAGGAGCCGAGCTTCTGGCACGACGGGCAAGTGACTACCTCGAAAGGCTTCAAGGAAGCATTCAAGGCCTATGGCGAAGCGGGCTGGCAGGGCGTGCAGCATCCGACGGAATTTGGCGGCCAGGGCTTGCCCAAGCTCTTGGCCACGCCCTGCATTGAAATGCTCAACTCGGCCAGCATCTCGTTCGCCCTCGTGGCTCTGCTGTCGGACGGCGCCATCGAAGCGTTGCTGACGGCTGGCAGCGACGAGCAAAAGGCTGTCTACCTGGAAAACCTGGTATCCGGCAAATGGACGGGCACCATGAATCTGACGGAGCCGCAGGCCGGTTCCGACCTGGCCGCCGTGCGCACGCGCGCCGTGCCGCAGGAAGATGGCACCTATAAAGTGTTCGGCACGAAGATTTTCATCACGTACGGCGAACACGACATGGCGGAAAACATCGTCCACCTGGTGCTGGCCCGCACGCCGGACGCGCCCGCCGGCGTGAAAGGGATTTCCCTGTTCATCGTGCCGAAATTCCTCGTCAACGCGGATGGCAGCCTGGGCGCGCGCAACGACGCGCACTGCGTCTCGATCGAGCACAAGCTGGGCATCAAGGCCAGCCCGACGGCGGTGCTGCAGTTCGGCGACCACGGCGGCGCCATCGGCACCCTGGTGGGCGAGGAAAACCGCGGTCTCGAATACATGTTCATCATGATGAACGCGGCCCGCTTCGGCGTCGGCTTGCAAGGCATCGGCCTGGCCGAGCGCGCCTACCAGCAGGCCGTGGCGTTCGCCAAGGACCGCGTGCAGTCGCGCGACCTGGCGGGCTCGCCAGGCCCGGTCTCCATCATCCACCATCCGGACGTGCGCCGCATGCTGATGTCGATGCGCTCGCAAACGGAGGCGGCGCGCGCGCTGGCTTACGTGGGCGCGGCCATCAGCGACGTGGCGCACCACCATCCGGACGCGGACGTGCGCGCGGAAAGCCTGGCGACCTATGAATACCTGGTGCCCGTGATCAAGGGCTGGGCCACGGAAATGTCGCAGGACGTCACGCGCGACGGCGTGCAAGTGCATGGCGGCATGGGTTTTATTGAAGAAACGGGCGCCGCCCAGCATTACCGCGACGCCAAAATCTTGACCATCTACGAAGGCACGACGGCCATCCAGGCCAACGACCTCGTGGGCCGCAAGACGGTGCGCGACGGCGGTGCCGTGGCGAAAGCCATCATCGCCCAGGTGCGCGCCACGGAGGCCCAGCTGGGCGAACTGACCGGTGCCGACTTCCAGGCCATGCAGCGCCACCTGGCCGAAGGCAGCGCCGCGCTCGAAGCGGTAGTTGAGTATGTGGTGGCGAACATGAAGACGGACATCAAGGCCGTGTTCGCAGGCAGTGTGCCGTATCTGAAGCTGGCCGGCATCGTGCTGGGCGGCTGGCAAATGGCGCGCGCGGCTGTGGTGGCGCAGCAAAGGCTGGGAGAAGGCAGCGGCGACGCTTCGTTCTACAAGGCAAAAATCGCCACGGCGCGCTTCTTTGCCGACCACATCCTGTCGCAAGCGCCAGGACTGCGCGCCACCATCATCGACGGCAGCGCCGGCGTGATGGCGCTGTCGGAGGAGCAGTTTTAAGTTGAAACTTGGCCAGCCGAAGCTGGCTGAATGCAAAAAAGCGCTGGAGATCACTCTCCAGCGCTTTTTTTAACCCCAAACGTAAGTGCCGGGGTCGGACCCTGAGGGTCCGACCCCAGTCCTTGCTCTTGGGTTCAGCTTACCTTCTGGCAATACCATTACCTGAATTGCGCACCAGGTCGCCAGCAGCCAATCCAGGATCCTGGTCAAAAGCGAAGTCAGCCTTGGCGCCCGTTTCGTATTGCACGGTGACGGTCCACACCTTGCTGTTTTTCATGTGGCCTTCGACTTGCTTGCCCGCGAAAGCGCCGCCTGCGGCGCCGGCCAGGGTGGCCAGATCCTTGCCGCGTCCGCCGCCGACCTGGCGGCCCAGCAGGGCGCCGGCCACGCCGCCGCCGATCATGCCCAGCGCGCCGCCTTCACCGGCTTTTTCAGTAACGTTGACTGCCAGCACCTTGCCGCAATCGGCGCAGATCTGCTGAGCTGGCTTGCTGTTCTGGCCTGCGTACGAGTTGCCGGCCTTTTGCGCGGCCTTGGCGTTGATGATGGCCTGGTCGTATTCGCCCTTGGCGTCGCGCAGGCATTGCATGCGGGCTTTCGAGCTGCTTTCTTCTGCACACAGTTTTTTGTCGTCCGCATAGCGGGTGCTGGCTTGCTTCGTGTCGTAGGCGTATTGCGCCTTCGGCGACAGGTTTTGCGCGAAGGCGGAAGTGCTGAACAGGGCCGTGATGGCGACTGCGAGGATGAGTGGGCGACGAATCATGATCTTCTCCTAGGGGGTGTTAAATGTGCCAGTAATGTCGGCATTGTGAATGCAGTATAGAGGAAAATCATGATTGCTTACCAACACTTACATGTGGGCGAGTCGAGCTGGTTTCCGTGCGGAAATTAACCGTAGGCGCCGCCTGTGTACAGCAAGTCGAACAGGCGTGCCATGGTGGCGATCAGCACGCCCGCGCCTAGCATCAAGGTAGCGACCAGCACGACGGCCAGGGGCCAGCCCGTGTCCGACGGACGGCCGGAGGCGGCGTTGTAGCGCGCATCCCATTTGTCGTCCGGCATCAGGCCCAGCACCAGCGCTTGCAGGAAGCCGGCCAGGGCGGACAGGGTCAGCGGCAATATCTGATAAAACCAGTCCGCGTCGGGAAACAGCTGGCGCAGCAGCAAGCTGGCGGGCAGGGCGGCCAGGTGTAGCCATCCCCAGCGGTCCTTGGCGCCATGCAGGTAGAAGCGGTGGGCGCCCAGCATGCCCAGCAGGAAGGCCAGCAGTGCCGTGAAGGCCTTGTTCTTGTGCGACTGTTGCAAAATGGTAGCGGTGGTCATGGGACTCCAGAGTTGCTCATCGGTAAAGATTGCCAGTATCGGTCATTGTCTCGCACAACGATAGCACTTTCCTGTGGCGTTTATGTAATGATTTCGCCTGATGCCAAGCCATGGCCGGCACGATAGACGCACGCGCCTATTGCGTCTTCGGCCATGACTGGTCATAATGTTTGATTAGCCCAAATTACACGCCCGTCATCATAACGCTTGCTGCCTGGCGGTAAAGCGCGCTATAATTTGCGGCTTTTTCCGCCTCAGCACACTTTTTGGAAATATTATGGTCGTTATTCGTTTAGCTCGTGGAGGCGCCAAGAAGCGCCCGTTCTTCAACATCGTCGCTACTGATTCGCGCAATCGCCGCGATGGTCGCTTCATTGAGCGTATCGGTTTTTACAACCCGATGGCGCAAGGTGGCGAAGTTCCACTGCGTATCACCGCAGACCGTCTGGCCTACTGGCAAGGCGTTGGCGCACAATTGTCGCCAACCGTTGCTCGCCTGGTAGCTAGCAACAACAAAGCAGCAGCTTAATTAGATCACTGGTTTGACGGTCAAGACTGCATCCGGGGTGAAAGTCCCCGATGACCTGGTACAGGTAGGCTATGTCTCCGGTGCTTATGGCATTGCTGGCGGAGTCAGGATCACTCCTTTCTCCGACGACGCGGATGCATTATTAAGCGTCAAAACCTGGTGGTTTGATAAACCGACCTTGCATGATGTTCAAGTCAGGCAAGCGAAGTTACACGGCGGCGACGTCGTGGCCCAGCTGGTGGGTGTGGTCGGGCGGGATGCCGCAGAAGCGCTGAAAGGCGTCTCTGTGCAAATTCCGCGTAGCCATTTCCCGACGCTGACGGCCGATGAATTTTATTGGTCCGATCTGATCGGACTGACAGTCGAGAATTTGCAAGGCGAGTGCCTCGGCACAGTGCACGACATGATGAGCAATGGTCCGCAGTCGATCTTGCGCGTTACGCCCGTCGCCACTGCCGATGAGACCGTTGAAAAGGCGCCTGAGCGCCTGATCCCGTTTGTTGGCCAGTTTGTCATTAACGTTGACAAGGCTGCCAGCAAGATCACGGTCGACTGGGGCCTCGATTATTAAACCGCCTGCGCTTAACAATGCGCCGGGCAAACGTTGCAGGATGGTGAGCGATGCAATTTGATGTCGTGACCCTTTTCCCGGAAATGTTTGCCGCGCTGACGCAGTCGGGTGTGACCCGGCGCGCCTTCGAGCAGGGGAAATGTGGCTTGTCGCTGTGGAATCCCCGTGATTTCACCACCGACAATCACCGTACCGTGGATGACCGCCCGTATGGCGGCGGCCCCGGCATGGTGATGATGGCCCGTCCCCTCGAAGCGACAATCAATGCCGCGAAGCAACGCCAGACCGCATTGGGACTGGCGGCGCCCCGCGTGGTGTTCATGTCGCCGCAAGGCCGTCCGTTGACGCACGAGCGCGTCACGCAGCTGAAAGCCGAACCTGGTTTGGTGATCCTGTGTGGCCGCTACGAAGCCGTGGATCAGCGTTTGCTGGACCGTTGCGTCGACGAGGAAATCAGCGTCGGCGACTTCGTGTTGTCGGGCGGTGAATTGCCTGCCATGGCGCTGATGGATGCGGTGATCCGCTTGTTGCCGGGTGTCTTGAACACCGAGGCATCGGCCATCGAGGACAGTTTCGTCAATGGCTTGCTCGATTCGCCGCACTACACGCGGCCGGAAACATACGAAGGCATGGCCGTACCGCCCGTCTTGATGGGTGGCAATCATGCCGAGATCGTCAAGTGGCGCCGCCAGCGCATGCTGGAAGCGACCGCGACAAAGCGGCCTGACCTGCTGGTCAGTGCGCGCGCCGCCGGCTTGCTCAGCAAGACCGACGAAAAATTCTTGGCCAGCCTGTAAGCCGTCTCCGGACGGCCGGCAGGGTGGCCAGTAGTGCCGGGCATGTTGCCCAAATTGGTAATACCCATCCTCTACCGGGCGGATACTTGCTATCCACAGTGCGCCGGCATGATGGTTTTCGGAGTTATAAAATGGACTTGATTCAACAATTAGAGCAAGAAGAGATCGCCCGTCTGGGTAAATCGATTCCTGACTTCGCACCAGGCGATACCGTTATCGTCAGCGTCAACGTAGTCGAAGGTACGCGCAAGCGCGCCCAGGCTTACGAAGGCGTCGTTATCTCCCGTCGTAACCGTGGCCTGAACTCGAACTTCATCGTTCGCAAGATCTCGTCCGGCGAAGGCGTTGAGCGTACGTTCCAACTGTACTCGCCGCTGATCGCTTCGATCGAAGTGAAACGCCGTGGTGACGTTCGCCGCGCCAAGCTGTACTATCTGCGTGAGCGTTCGGGTAAATCGGCGCGTATCAAAGAAAAATTGCCAAATCGCCGCGTTGTGGCGAAAGCAAGCGCGTAATATCAGCGTCTGCGTTGGGAAAAGGGTGCCTCGCGGCGCCCTTTTTTTATTCTGAATTGCTGTTGAGGCAAGCTGCCATGGCCACTATCGCATTTGATCCAAAACAACTCGCCATCGATTCGATCGCCGGCGAAGCGGCGCTGGACGCCGTGCGCCTGACGCCGGACTGGCTGCGCCAGCGCCTGGCCGAACAGCCTGACTGGCAGCCCGAGATGACCCAGGATTTTCTGTCCGCCCGCGCCGTGCCCGTGCGCGCCGCCGTGCTCATTCCGCTGGTGCAGCGCCCACAGGGCCTGACCATCTTGCTGACCATGCGCACGGACCACCTGAGCAGCCATGCGGGCCAGGTCAGCTTTCCCGGCGGGCGCAGCGAAGCCTTCGATGCGTCGCCCGTCGCCACGGCCTTGCGCGAAACGGAAGAAGAAGTGGGCTTGTCGCGCGAACATATCGAAGTGCTGGGCTGCCTGCCCGACTACCTGACGGGCACCGGCTACCAGGTCACGCCCGTGGTGGGCCTGGTGACGCCGCCGTTCGAGCTGCGCGCCGACCCGTCCGAAGTGGCGGAAATTTTCGAAGTGCCGCTGGCCTTCCTCATGGATGGCCTCAACCATCAGCGCCTGTCGGTGGAATTGCCCGGCGGGCGGCGCTCGTTCTACGCCATGCCCTACGAGCGTTTCTATATTTGGGGCGCCACCGCCGGCATGCTGCGCAATCTGTTTCACCTCTTGCGCGCGTAAAATGATGCCGCGCACGTAATAAGTTTGATTCCAGCACGGCACTGCGCTATCGTAGCGGGCATTGCGGTATTGCTGAAAAAGACAAAAAGGACGTTTGATGACATTTCTCTCCATACTTTGCGCATTGCTGATCGAGCAGCTCAAACCTTTGCGCGCGGACAATCCGATCTACGCCGAAATCAAGAGCCTGGCAATGCGCATGGAGACCTGGTTCAATGCCGGCCACGCCAACCATGGCCGCATGGGCTGGTTCCTCATGATCGGCGCGTTGATGGTGCCGACGGCAGGCGTGTACTGGCTCTTGCGGTATTACCAGCTGACCCCCCTGGCCTTCGTCTGGAACGTCCTCATCGTCTACCTGACCCTGGGCTTCCGTCACTACAGCCATTATTTCACCTCGATCCAGCTGGCCCTGAGCGCCGGCGACGAAGCGTCCGCGCGCACCTTGCTCGGCGAGTGGACCAAACTCGACACGGTGGGCATGGAAGCGAGCGAGATCGCCCGCATCGCCGTGGAAAAAGCCCTGATCACGACGCACCGCAATGTGTTTGGCGTGTTCTTCTGGTTCCTGATGCCGGTGGGTCCTGCCTGCGCCGTGATGTACCGCGTGGCCGAATACCTGGCGCGCGCCTGGAACGAGCCTGAGCACATGCGCAATGAAGCGTTCGGCCAGTTCGCCGCGCGCGCCTTTTACTGGATCGACTGGATCCCCGTGCGCCTGACGGCCGTGGCGTTTGCCGTGGTCGGCAATTTCGAGGATGCCATCTATGCCTGGCGCAATTTCGCCCAGCGCTGGCAGGACGAGGCCATCGGCATCATCCTGACGGCCGGCGGCGGCGCCATGGGCGTACGCCTGGGCACGCCAGCGGAAACGGCGGCCCGCGTGCTCGTCACGCCGGACATGGCCGTCGATGACAGCGACAGCGAAAGCGATATCCTGCCTGGCGAAGAGCCGGGCGCGCGCGCCTTGCAGAGCACGGTGGGCCTGGTCTGGCGCGCCTTGCTGCTGTGGATGCTGCTGTTGCTGTTGATGTCGGGCGCCGTTTTCCTCGGCTGACGCGGGCGCACACGCGCCATCCATGCGCCTTGCGCGTGGAACAAGGTTAAAATAGGGGCTGGCGCGTTAGGCGTGCCGGCCCCTGTTTGCATCGTCAGGGCAGATCGAGGTAGAACCCAAGTCTTCTATAAGATATAATACTGGCTTACCGCAGCAAACGTAGTTGAACTACCAGCCCGGCTTACCCGCCGGGGCCATTCACGCAATCCAGTCCCGACAAGCCACATGGCCGAGTTATCTCAAAAAACAGGGGAACTCTCAGACGAGTTCTTCATCCTTGGTCTCACCAGCAATGGCAAGCAATTCCGACCCAGCGATTGGGCCGAGCGCCTTTGTGGAGTGATGTCCTGTTTCAATCCCGAAGGTGGCGGGCGCAATGCGCACCTCCAGTATTCGCCCTACGTGCGCCCGACCGTCGTCAATGGCGTCAAATCGGTGGTGGTCAACACGAAGTTGCGCGAGATCGAGCCGATGGCGTTTCACTTCGTGCGCGAATTTGCCAAGGATAACGACCTGCAAATCGTCGAAGCCTGCTTCCTGCCGCCCCCCGAAGAAAAGTAAGACTCGTTTCATTGATGTGCCTCAAACCCGCCACGGCGGGCTGGCGTAGCGTGGACACTCTGCCTCAAACGGAGTGGCGACATGCGCATCGGCGACATCTGTACCCTGCACACCATCCATTGCCAGCGTGACACCAGCGTGCAAGACGCGGCGCTGCTGATGCGCCAGCACCACGAGGGCGACCTGATCGTGGCCGAACAGCCGAACGGCGAGCGCGTCCCCATCGGCATCCTCACCGACCGCGACATCGTCATTTCCGTCATCGCCTTGGGCCTCGATCCCGCCAGCCTGCTGGTGGGCGACATCATGAGCGCGCAGCTGCTCACGGCCAGCGAAGACGAAGACGTCTACGACATCATCGAACGCATGCGCGTCAACGGCATCCGACGCCTGCCCGTGGTCAACAGCCTGGGCGCGCTTTCCGGCGTCGTCAGCATCGACGACCTGCTGGCCTTCCTGGCCCAGGAGATGGCCGAGCTGGCCCGTATCAGCAGCGGACAGCTGGTGTACGAAAAGCGCACCAGAAAGTAAGCCCGTATTGCGCAATTCCGGTCAAGTCACGCCTGCCTGAAAATGCTACAGTCGCTGCTCGTTCAACGGGAAGCGTCCATGCACACTCTGGCCAAGGCACTCTGGTATATCGAATCGCATTATGCGCAAAATATTTCGCTCGGCGATATCGCCCACGTGGGCGGCGCCTCGCCGTGCCACCTGACGCGCGCGTTTGGCCTGGCCACGGGCCACTCCGTGATGCGCTATGTGCGGGCGCGCCGGCTCAGCGAGGCGGCCCGCGCGCTGGCGCAGGGCGCGCAAGACATCCTCGCCGTCGCGCTGCAGGCCGGCTACAGTTCCCATGAGGCATTTACGCGGGCCTTCCGCGACCAGTTCCAGATCACGCCGGAAAAGGTGCGGGCCCAGCGCCACGTTGCCAACCTTGCGTTGGTGGACGCCATTAAAATGGATGTGGCGCCTGGTGTGGCCCTGGAAGCGCCGCGTTTCGAGCAGGGTCCCGCCCTGCTGCTGGCCGGCCTCGTCGAACGTTATCGCGCCGAAACGGCTGCCGGCATCCCCGCCCTGTGGCAGCGCTTCCTGCCCCATGCGGCGCCCGGCCAGCTGGTGTATGGCGTGTGCTGCAACAATGACGATGCGGGCAATTTCGATTACCTGTGCGCCATGCCGGTGAGCGACTTTTCCCAGGCCCCCGAGGGCTGGATGCGGCTGCGTATCGCGCCGCGGCGCTATGCCGTGTTTCATCACCGCGGCCACATTTCCACCATCCGCGCCACCTGGCATACGGTGTGGAACGAGTGGCTGCCCCAGTCCGGTCTGGAAGTGGCCGACGCGCCCGATTTTGAACGCTACGACCAGCAGTTCGACCCCGCCAGCGGCATCGGCGGCGTGGAAATCTGGCTCCCCTTGAAAGCATGAGCATGCTCAATACCTTGCCCAATACCTTGTCTGCGCCGGCCCTGTTTGCCGGCGGCACCGCGCTGCGCCAGCGCCTGTTGCAAATCGCCGCCGCGCTGGCGGCGGGCCTGCCTTTGTACTGGGTGCTGGGACCGCAGCCGCTGGGCCCGCTGGCCTGGTGCGCGCCGCTGCCCGTGCTGTGGCTGGCCCTGCGCTCGTCGCGCCGCGATGCGGCCTGGATGACGTTCCTGGCCGCCATGCTCGGCTTGTCGTCGAACCTTGCCTATTTCCGCCTGCTGATGCCTTTGTCGGCCGTGCTGGCCGCGATCGCCGTCAAGGCACTGCTGTGGCTGCTGGTGGTGCTGGCCACGCGGCGCCTCGTGCTGCGCTACCGTGCGTCCTGGACGGTGCTGGCGTATCCCGTGCTGTGGGTCGCCGTCGATGCCCTGATGGCCGCATTGCTGCCGGACGGTAACTGGGGCAGCCTCGCGTATTCGCAAGCGGATAATATTGCCGTGTTGCAGGTGGCGGCCCTGGCGGGCATGCCTGGCCTGCTGTTCTTGCTGTGCCTGGTGCCATCCGCGCTGGCCTTGTTGCTGGCCGGTGGCCGCGCGTATGCGCCAGCGGCGGGCGCGGCCGTGCTGCTGCTGGCGGCCGCGTGGGCCGGTGGCGCCTGGCGCGTGCACGGCGCCCCTGCGCCGACCGGCCCGCTGGCGGGGCTGGTGGCCATCGATGACTTTATCGGCCCGGCCACGCCGCCGGCACGCGCGCAAGCCATCTGGGACCAGTACGCGCGCCACGTCGAAGCGCTGGCCGGGCAGGGCGCCACGCTGGTGCTGCTGCCGGAAAAGATCGCCGTGCTGGACCCCGTGCAGGCGGACGCCGTGCGGCAGCGTTTCCAGGCACTGGCGCGTAGCACGGGCGCGTGGATCACCGTGGGGATCGGCGTGCAGGACGCCGCCGGCCGGCGCAACCTGGCCTGGTTGTTCGCGCCCGATGGCGCCGCGCCCGTCAGCTATCAGAAACAGCATCTGGCGCCGCCCGAACGCGAGTTTCTTGCTGGCAGCGCGTATGCCGTGCAGCCGGTGGCGGGGCAGGCCATGGGCTTGGCTATCTGTAAGGACATGCATTTTGCCTCCCTGGGGCAGGCGTATGGCGCGGCCGGGGCGCGGGCGATGCTGGTGCCGGCCTGGGATTTTCAGCTGGACGCCTGGATGGGCGCGCGCATGACGGTCGTGCGCGGCGTGGAAAATGGTTACGCCGTGCTGCGCGCGGCGCGCGAGGGCGTGCTGACGGTCAGCGATGCGTATGGCCGCGTGCTGGCGGAACGGGCCAGCAGCGCCATGCCGGGCAGCACCTTGCTGGCGCCGCTGCCGGCGCCGCCATCTATTGCCACTTGGGCTGGATGGCTGGGGCCGCTATTCGGCTGGCTGTGCGTGGCGCTGGGCGTGATTTTGCTGTGCATCGGCCACCGCGCGGCGCCCGCTGCCTGAGGCATCACGGCACGTTTTGCTGCGATGCGCAAAACCGTATTGCGCGGCCTTATTTTATATTCCGCGCAGGCAGTCACATAATCACCGCCGATGATTGCACCATAGCCGTGCATATATTCGGCGCGATACCGGCATATATATTGCACTGCAATAAGTGGTGTTATCTGGTATTGAGAAATTCGGGCATCCGGTATTAATTGGTACTTAATTCCGCCACGAAGTCATACATATCGCCGCGGAAGTAGGAGCGGCAAAATTCCACGGCGCGGCCATCGCGCAAAAAGCCCAGCCTTTCCACCGACAAGCCCGCGTCGCCTTCCTCCGCCTGCAACAGGCTGGCCTGTTCCCCTGTCAACAAAAGCGCGCTGAGCCGCTGCAAGGCGCGCACGGGCCGGTTGCCGGCCTGTTCCAGCGCGTCATACATCGATACGTCGACTGCGTCGAGCGCCGGCAGGCAGCTGGCAACGATGGTCGCGTACTCCAGGCACATCGGTATCTCGTCCGCATAGCGGATGCGGTGAAAACGGTACACGGGCGCGCCCGGCGACAGCCGCAGGCGCAAGGCTTCTTCCGGCGTGACGGTGCCCTCCGCGCGCTTGAGCCACACGCTGCGCGGCGTGCGTCCGCGCGCCCGCATGTCCTCGGAAAACGAGGTCAGCTTGGCGAAGTTTTTCTCGATGCGCGTATTGATGAAATTGCCCGAGCCGGGGCGCCGCACCAGCAAGCCCTCGTTGACGAGGCCATCGATGGCCTTGCGCACGGTGATGCGCGAGACGGACAGGTCACTGGCCAGCTGGCGCTCGGCCGGCAGGGCTTCCTCGGGGCCGAGGATGCGCTTGTCGATCGCTTCGCGCAGCGCGCGCTGCAGTTGCTGGTACAGGGGCAGGCTACTCGTCTGCCCCAGGCCTTGCATGATGTGAGCCAGGGTGGTCATACGCTGAGGGTCTCCGTTACGGCGCGTTGCAGACGCGCTCTGTATCTGTTTTGTGTCGCTGGATAATACCAAAAAAGGCCGTTATAAAACCAATTTGAATTATCAGGCCAGCAATTTATGCCTGGCCTCGCAGGTATTTAGCCTGCTCATACGGGCTACGGATTGATTTGGATAAAGTGGTCTGTGTGATTCAAGCAACGTTATAAAAAAAAAGTTGCAACTGGTAGTGTTCTGGTATTGGATAGTAGTATATTGGCGTTGAATTGGTTTTGTAAGTAGTTGTGCCGAAGGGTCTGCAGCATGCCGGCGAGAGTGGTGGGCTGGAAAGAAGACCTACATTAAAAATGAAAAGGTTCCAATCCTGGAGCCTAAATCAAGGGGGAGTACATGAAACGCAATTTGACAGCTAGCGGTGTAACGCGCCTGACGCCTATCGCGGCAGCCGTGGGGTTGATGGTACTGGGTGCGAGTTTTGCCGCCCAGGCGCAGGAAGCAGTGCAGCCGGATTCAAGTGTTGTGGTGGTAACCGGCGTGCGCGCCGCAATGGCCCAGTCGCTCAATCAAAAGCGTAATTCCGACTCCCTGGTCGAAGTCGTCACGGCCGAAGACGTGGGCAAGATGCCGGACAAGAGCGTTGCCGATTCGCTGCAGCGCATCCCTGGCGTGTCCGTCGCCACGGCAGGCGGCACCGAAGGTGGCTTTGGCGACAATGACCGCGTCAGCCTGAAAGGCACGCCTTCGAACCTGACCTTGACCACCCTGAACGGCCACACCGTGTCGAGCGGCGACTGGTATATCGCCAACATCACGGGCGGTGGCCGCAGCGTCAGCTACTCCATGTTCCCGTCCGAGCTGATCGGCCGCGTCACCGTACACAAAAGCTCGCAAGCAGACCTGATCGAAGGCGGCGCCGCCGGCAATGTCAATATCGAAACCCGCAAGCCCTTGAGCTTCAAGAAGAATCTGACCCTGATGGGCTCGATTGAAGGCGCTTACACGGAATCGGCCAAGAAAACCGATGCGCAAGTCAGCGGCTTGATCAACTGGAAAAACGACACCAACGACCTGGGTATTCTGTTGCAAGTGTTTAACGAGAAACGCACCTTGCGCCGCCAGGGCCAGGAATTCCTGTGGTGGGAAAAGCTTAATGACACGAATGCAAAAGCCTGGATTGCCGCCAATCCCGAAGTCGCAGGCAAGACTTTGTCGTTCCTGACCGGTTCCTCGCTGTTTGAGCAAAAGCGCCAGCGCAAGGGCGGCTCGCTGGACATCGAATACAAGGTATCGAACGACCTGAGCTTCAACGTCAACGGCTTCTACACCCGCCTCGATGCGGACAACGTCAATACCAACTTCATGCATGCGCCGTTTCAAGTCCTGGGCGTGCCCGGCGCCGTCCCGTCGTCGTACACGCTCAAGGGCAACACGATTACGTCGATCGCCTTCCCGTCGAAGTGCCCGGTCGCCGATTGCTCGGAAATGGGCGCCTCGGTGCAGGACATCATTGCCCGTCCAGGTTCCTACAGCGATTCGAAATTTGTCGACTTTAACTTCAAGTACCGCGCCAACGCCAACCTGAAGTTTACTGGCCAGGTCGGTACCACGCGCGGCACGGGCCACGCCCGCGACTACGCGTATGAAGCCTGGCTGGCTTATTCGGGCAGCAGTCTGACCGTGCATGGCATCGATGCGCCGGCCAATGTCGTCATCGACAATGCCGCGACCTTGAATCCACGCACCGGCGCCCCGTTCTTCACCGGTTGGGCAACGGACACCACCACGCGTGACAAGGAAAACTATGGCCAGGTCGACGGTGCCTACAGCACCGTATGGGATGCCGTGCCGACCATCCGTTTTGGTCTGCGTACCGCCAAGCATGACCGTTCCCTGACCGCGCTCGAAGGCACCTATGCGCCGGGCGCCGGCCTGCTGGAGAATGCGCCGAAAGGCTTGACGCGTTTCCCGACCAGTCCCCTGGCCAACGTGCTGCAAAATCCCTGGACCTTCAGCGGTTCCTCGATGAAGGAGTGGGGCGACAAGTACGTGACGTACGACAGGCATGCTTACCAGGGCGAATTCCAGATGACGGAAAAAGCCAATGCCGCCTACGTCATGGGTGACCTGAACTTTGCCAACGTGCAAGGTAACTTCGGTGTGCGTTATGTCAAGACCGAGATCGACGTGGCCAATGCATCGCCGAACACCGTGTGGAAACCGACCCTCAGCTCGAACACCTATAATAACTTCCTGCCGAGCGTGAACTTGCGCACGGACCTGGCGAAGGATGTCGTGTTGCGCGGCGCGGCCAGCCGCACCATGGCGCGTCCTGACTTTGGCGCACTGGGTGCCTTGAGCCTGAACGATTTGACGATGTCCGGTTCCGGCGGCAATCCGAACCTGAAGCCGATCTTGTCGAACAACGTCGATGCGGGCGTGGAATGGTACTTCATGCCGAAGTCGCTGATCGCCGTGAACCTGTATCAGATGAAACTGGCTTCGTATGTCACCTACGGTTCGTCGGTGGCGCAGTTCTACAACACGACTCTCGGCCGCGTAACCGACTACAGCATGAGCGCCGCCGTCAATACCAAGGCGCGCGTGCGTGGCGTGGAACTGCAGTACACCCAGGACCTGAGCAATGGTTTCGGCTTCAGCGCCAACTACACCTATGCTGACGGCAAGGAAACGCAAGCGGCGCCAAAATCGGCGTGCGCCGATGAAGGCAACTGCGATATGGTCGGCACGTCGAAGAACTCGTACAACCTGTCGGGCTTCTTTGAAAATGCCAAATGGAGCGCGCGCCTGAACTACAGCTTCCGTTCCGCCTTCCTGAACGGCCTGGATCGCAAGAGCGCCATTTACCAGGATGACGTCGCCACCGTTTCGGCTTCCGTCAACTACAACATCAACGAGTTCCTGACCCTGTCGCTGGAAGGCAAGGACTTGAACAATCCGCTGTTGAAGTCGTATGCGTCGACCAAAGACCAGCCGCGCGCGTTCTACAAGAATGGCCGCCAGGTATTCTTTGGCCTGCGTGGCAAGATGTAAGACGTTTTACTTGGTTAATGCCTCCCGGCGGACACCCGGGATGGCATGACAATGGCGGAGCGCAGCTGGCTCCGCCATTTTTTTATTGCAAGATGGATTTTTTATAGGGTGAGATACCTCCGATGACATTACACGCAATGCTGGCTTGCTTCGCCTGCGCACTGCCACTGGCCGCCGCCTCCGCCAGTCCTTCCGCTCCTGCCGCGCCGGCTTTCGCGCCGGAAGTGGTGGCGTATTATCCCGGCTGGAAATCGGCCGATTTTCCCGTTAACGAGCACAATATTCGCGCTGGCAATGTCAGCCTGATCCAGTACGCGTTCGCCGACATCTGCTGGGATGGCGAACATGGCAATCCCGCACCCGAGGGCGGCGGCGTGAGTGCCTGCCGGGATGCCCAAGGCCAGCCGTCCCGGCCGGCCAATGGCAGCATCGTGCTGCCGGCACCGCAAGCCGATGCCGGCAACTTGCGCAAGCTCAATGCGCTCAAGCAAAGTCATCCGCGCCTGCGCGTCCTGCTGTCGGTGGGCGGCTGGATCTGGTCGAACCGCTTTTCGGACGTGGCCGCCACGCCGGCCGCACGCCAGGCGTTCATCGCCTCCGCGCTGGAACTGGTACGCCGGCATGGCCTCGATGGCGTCGATATCGACTGGGAACATCCGGCCACTGGGGGGATTCCCTGTATCGAAGGCAAGCTCTGCCATCGCGCCGACGACAAGGAAAACTATGTGCGCCTCGCGAGCGAACTGCGCAGCGCCTTCGAGCAGGCCGGCAAGCAGGATGCCGGCCGCCATTACCTGATCACCATCGCCGCCGGCGCGCATGCCAGCCTGAGCGACGACAGCGACGCTTCGCCCGGCTGGATCGTCCGCCTGGCGGCGCAGCTGGACTGGATCAACCTGATGACGTATGACTACCGCGGCGTGTGGGATGCCGAGAGTGGCCAGCTGGCGCCCCTGCATGCCGACCCCGCCGACCCGCAGCGCGACAAGCAGCTGTATGCGGACGCCACCGTGACGCGCTTCCTGCGCGCCGGCGTGCCTGCCGCCAAGCTGGTGCTGGGCGTGCCCTTCTATGGCTATGGCTGGAAGCAGTGCGCCGCCGGTCCCCGCGGCGATGGCTTGTACCAGCCTTGCCAGGGCGCCGCCAGCGGCAACGACGCTACGCCGACATTTACTTACCGATATCTGCAGGAGCAAGGCTACCTGGCCGAGGGCCAGGGCGCGCGCGGCTTCCAGCGCCATTGGAATGCCGCGTCGCAAGTACCGTATCTGTACAACCGCGACAGCGGCGTGTTCATCAGCTATGAAGATGCGCAATCGGTGGCGCATAAAGTGCGCTATATCCGCGACAAGGGCTTGCGTGGTGGCATGTTCTGGGAATTGAGCGGCGATGCGCAGCATGTGCTGGGTACGGCCATGGCGCCCATCCTGAAGGGGGCGCAACCATGAACCAGCGCTACCTCGCCCTCGACGTCCTGCGCGGCCTGACCGTCGCCCTGATGATCGTCGTCAATACGCCGGGCGACTGGGGCAGCGTGTATGCGCCGTTCCTGCATGCCGAATGGCATGGTTTTACCCTCACGGACCTGGTCTTCCCCAGCTTTTTGTTTGTCGTCGGCAATGCGCTGGCGTTTGCGTTGGGGAAATATGAACATCTGGGCCATGGCGCCGTGCTGGCCAGGCTGTGCAAGCGCAGCGCGCTGATTTTTTTACTGGGCTTCCTGCTGTACTGGTTCCCCTTCTTCAAGCTCGACGATGCGGGCCAGTTCGCCTGGTCGCCGCTTTCGCACACGCGCATCCCCGGCGTGCTGCAGCGCATCGCCGTGTGCTACCTGGCCGCCGCCCTGATCCTGCATTACTGGAAGACGCGCGGCGCGCTGGTGTTCAGCGCCTGCGCTTTGCTCGGCTACTGGGCCATCCTGGCGACCTGGGGCGATTACAGCCTGCACGGCAACGCGCCCGCAAAGCTCGATCTGATCCTGCTGGGCGACAGCCATTTGTACCACGGCGAAGGCATCGCCTTCGATCCGGAAGGTGTTCTCGGCACCTTGCCATCGATTGTCAATGTGATTGCCGGCTACCTGGCGGGCAGCTTCGTGCGCCAGACGGCGCCGGCGCAGCTGCGTGCCGCGCTGTATCAGCTGGTCGTGGCTGGCGTCATCTGCGTGGCCGTGGCCCTGTGCTGGAATGAAGTGTTTCCGATCAACAAGAAGCTGTGGACCAGCTCTTACGTGATGCTGGGTATCGGCCTGGACTTGCTGCTGCTGGCGCTGCTGATGTACATCATTGACGTACGTCAAATGACTGGCTGGACGTATTTCTTTGAAGTCTTTGGCAAGAACACGCTCTTCATTTACCTGGTGTCGGAAGTGCTGGTGATCATCGCGTTTACCGTGCGCATCGGCGGCGGCAACCTGTACCAGTGGCTGTACACGCACTGGTTTACGGGCTGGGCGCCGGCGCGCGTGGGGTCCATGCTGTTTGCCGTCAGCTTCATGCTGCTGTGCTGGCTGATCGCCTACGGCATGGACAAGCGCAAGATATACATCAAAGTCTAGAACTTCAGCTTCAGGCCGTGACGTGTGGCCAGGGCGGTGAAGAGCAGCATCAGGGCGGTGACGGCGGCGGCATTCCACAGGCCGGCCGCGCCGCCCGTTTCAAGATACGGCCACCAGAAGCGCGGCAGGTGCAGCACGGCCGCCAGTTGCTGCCACAGGTCGGGCACGATGTAGGCGAACAGGGCATTTGTTCCGGCAGGCAAGAGCACCACCGCCCAGGCGCGCCAGCGCCACACGTCGATGACGACATAAAACACGAGGAACAGGGCCAGGATGATGGCGCTGCACACGAGCGTGTAGGATTCCGTTGCCGCGATCTTGTTGATGTGGTGATACGGCCGCAGCAGCAGGCCGGCAACGAACAGTCCCAGCGCGAACCACGCCATGAAACGGATGCGCTGCCCATGGCTCAGGGCGGCGCCGCGCAGGAACAGCTGGCCCACCAGGGTGCCGGCCAGCACATTGGCCGCCGTCGAACCGAGCACTTGCTGCACGTTGACAAACCCGTTGATACCCGCCGGCAGGAAATCGAGGCTGCCCGCCGTGCCGCCCATGTACAGCGTGATCAGCAGGGCAAACACGCCCATCAGCGCCGTGCCGTTGCCCTGGCACGCCAGGTACAGCAGGCTGCACAGCAGATACGCCCAGCCGATCATGCCGAGGATGCCCCACCATGACGGTTGCAGCCAGGTGCTGGAAAATTCCGCATTCAATTCGCCGCGGAACGTCGCCAGCAGGAACAGCATCAGGGCGCCGCCTGCGGCCAGTTCGAGCTTGCCCGCGCCCTGGCGCCACAGCAGGATCATGGCCATATAAAACAACAGGACATAGACGGCGTGCGGCAGCAGCGCCGCCTGCGCATCGTAGCGGTAGGCATTCGCCAGCACCACGCCGGCCAGCATCAGGCTGGCGGAGCGCCACAGCAGGCGCCCCAGCAAGGCTGGCGTGACGTTGCCGCAATGGCGCTGCAAGGCCAGCGGAATGGCCATGCCGACCATGAACAGAAAGCCGGGAAAGACCAGGTCGGGCACGGTGATACCGTCGGCGCGCGGCCCCGCATGTTCGAGCCACCAGGCAATGCCGGGCATGCCGGCCAGGTAGTTGACCCAGATCATGGTGACGATCACGCAGCCGCGAAAGGCGTCCAGGCTGGTCAATCGTTCGGCGGCGGTGGCAGTGGCGACAGTGGCTGGCGGCATGGAAGGAGGAAAAAAGGTCGAAAAAAAAGCAGCCCCGGCCTGAGCCGGGAACCGCCTTGCGTGTGCTGCCGGGAGCGGAAATTACTGCGCCGCTGCTGCCGCTGCTGCCGGTGCCGCTGCCGTGGCAGGACGGTTCAGCCACAGGATCCAGTAGCGGGCCAGATCGCCCACGCCGTCGCCGCCCTTGACCGTTTCCAGCACCTTGATGGCGTCGTCTTTCTTGCCGGCCATGGCGTAGGAATAGCCGAGGCGCAGCTTGGCGTCTTCAACGCGCTTCAGGCCGCCCTTGGCGATGCCTTTCTGGATCAGGTCGATACCTTTGTCGAACTGGTCCATCGTCACGAAGGCGTAGCCGAGGTTGATCAAGCCTGTGCCATCCTTGCTCTTCATGGCCGAGGCTTCGCCGCTGGCGATGTTTTTCGCATCGTCGGCGGCAGCCTTGCTGGCCTGGTCGCGCAGTTTCTTGTGCTTGGCGGCATTCGCGCCCGTGCCCAGCACGCCTTTGGCAAAGCCGGCGTCGAGGACTTTTTTCGCTTCCGTCGGGAAGGCGTTCTGCAAGGCGATTTCAGCCATGTCGCTGTAGTCCTGTGGCGGCATGGTGCCGACGGCCTGGAATTGCAGGCGCAGCACGTCCAGCGCGAAGCGGTCGGAATAGCCGGCCTTGCCTTGCAAGCGGCCCAGCAGGTCGCTCCAGTAGTCGTCCGACGGGTAGTAGCGCACCAGGTTTTCCATGGCGATCAGGTAGGTGGCCGGATCCTTGCTTTTCGATCCCGTGTTGGCCAGCAATTGCAGTTCTTCGATGCTCGGCGTCTTGCCCGCTTGCTGCTTGGCCGTCACGTCGGCCATCAGTTCCTGCTTGGCGCGCGCGAAATCGTTGCTGAAGTAATAGGCGCGGATGATGTAGGGACGCACGGTGGCCACGTCGCCCGTTGCTGTCTGGTAACGGGTGAACCATTTGATGGCGTTCGGGTAATCTTTGGCGTTGTAGTGGTAGTTCGCCAGTGCCTGGATGAAGTCGCCTTCCGATTTCTTGTCCAGCTTGCCCGATTCGATCACCGCTTCCAGCGCCGTCATGGCCATCGGTGCATTGTTGGTGGTCGAGGCCAGCGCCACGCGCAGGCGGTTCAGCACGAACGTTTCGTACGGCGTCAGGGCCGGAATGGCGGCAGCCTGGTCGATACGGCTTTGCACGTCGGCGTAGTTCTTGGCATCCATCGATGCCTTCACGACGGTCGGATCGAGCAGCTTGAACACTTCAGGGCGCACGGAGTCGGCCGGAGCGGCAGCGGCGGCGGCTGGCTTGGCATCCTGCGCATGCGACAGGGATGGCAGGACATTGAGGCCGATGGCGGCCAGGAGCAGACTAAGACGGGCAAGACGGAATTGGGACATGGGTTATCCTTCAATCAATAACAAAAATACGCACCTGCACTGGCAGCCGCAACATCGTGCAGTGGCTTTGCCAGAGGGGCAAGGAAGCTCGAAAAAACATCATTCTGCCAGTCTGTGTGCACAAGTCAAACAGAAGCGGCATGATACAAAACGGCTATTGTCACATAAACGGCTGAGCGGGTGCGGCAAACGTGCGCGCCAGGGCTTGCCCTTTTGCATCGAACAGCAGGCAGCGCTGCGGCGGCAGATGCAGGCGCATGGCGTCGCCCGCCTGACGCATGCCTTCCTCGGCCGGCAGCTTAACGGCCAGCATTTCGGCCAGCATCTCGTTCACGCCCGGCATGCTGGCGTACACGATGGCCACGTCGCCCAGGTATTCGACATGGCTGACGGCCGCGTCGACCACGTTGTCGCCTGCATCGTTCGCGTGCCGCAGGCTGACATGTTCGGCGCGCACGCCCAGGGTCAGCTGGTCGCCCGGCGCCACGCTCCCGCCCTGCGCTTCGACGTCGATGACGGCGCCGCCGGGCAGGCGCACGGCCACCGAGCCGGGGCCGCTGGCGACGGCCTCGCAAGCGACGAAGTTCATCTTCGGCGCGCCGAGGAAGCCGGCCACGAACAGGTTGCCGGGATTGTTGTACAACTCGTGCGGACTGCCCACTTGCTCGATGCGCCCGCCGTTGAAGACGACGATGCGCTCGCCCAGGGTCATCGCCTCGACCTGGTCGTGCGTGACGTAGATCATGGTGGTTTTCAGTTCCTGGTGCAGGCGCGAAATTTCCACGCGCATCTGCACGCGCAAGGAAGCATCGAGGTTCGACAGCGGTTCGTCGAACAGGAAGACCTTGGGTTTGCGCACGATGGCGCGGCCGATGGCCACGCGCTGGCGCTGGCCGCCCGACAGATCCTTCGGCTTGCGTTTCAACAGTGGCGTGATCTGCAGGATGTCGGCCGCGCGTTCGACGGCGGCGCGCACCTCGGCCTTCTTGTGCCCGGCCAGACTCAGGGCGAAGGCCATGTTCTCGTACACCGTCATGTGCGGGTACAGGGCGTAGCTCTGGAAAACCATGGCCAGGCCCCGCTCGGCCGGCGCGATATCGTTGGCCAGCTGGCCGCCGATATGCAGCTCGCCATCCGTGATGTCTTCCAGCCCCGCGATCATGCGCAGCAGGGTCGATTTGCCGCAGCCGGACGGCCCCACGAAGACGACGAATTCGCCGTCGCGGATATCGAGGTCGATGCCGTGGATGACCGGGTGCTTGTCGTCGTACAGCTTGACGATGTTCTTTAATGCGATGTGTGCCATGGACTGTGCGATTCCTAGCTTGCGCTGGCCGGCGCGGACGTGGCGCTGGCGTCAGATGGGTCGGAGGACTCCTTCGGGCCGATGCGCATGAAGCGCGACAGGATCAATACGGGCACGGCCGACACCAGCACCCACAGGAAGAAAGTCTTGTAGCCGAGCGCCGTCTGGATGTCGCCGCTGATCATCTTGAACAGCACGGAACCGAGCTGCATCACGCCGGTGGCGAACGCATAGTGGGCCGTCTGGTATTTGCCGACGGAGACCACCTGCATCATGAACAGGATCAGGCCGACGAAGCCGAAGCCATAGCCGAACATCTCCACGCTGAGCGCGGCCGTGATCAGGGTCAGGTCGGTCGGCATGCTGTGGCTCAGGTAATAGAACACCAGGTTCGGCAAGTTCATGGCCAGGATCAGGAAGAACATGGCGCGCTTGAGGCCCAGCCAGGAAGTGAAGTAGCCGCCGCCGATGCTGCCCAGCAGGAAAGCGACGGTGCCGGCGGTGCCGTACACGGCGCCCACTTCCGTCGTCGACAGGCCCAGGCCGCCCAGTTCGCGCGCTTCGCGCAGGAACAGCGGGCCGATGGTCTGCACTTGCGCCTCGCCGGCGCGGAACAGGATGATGAAGGCGATCATGCCCCAGATGCCGGGCTTTTTCAGGAAGTCCACCAGCACGTCCCACAGGGTGCGGCTGATGCCGGCCACACTCTTGTCGGCCACGGCCGCGTTGCGCACCTGCGGCAGGGCCCACAGGTGGTAGGCGGCCAGCGACAGCATCATGGCGCCGATGATCAGGAAGATCACCGACCATGCCGGCTTGATGCCGATTTTTTTCTCCAGGTAGCCGGCCAGGATCACCAGGCCGCCCAGCGAGATGAACTTGCCCGCATTGAAGAAGGCGCCTTGCCAGCCCGCGTAGGCGGCCTGCTGCTTGTCCGACAGGCTGGCGATGTACAGGCCGTCGCAGACGATGTCGTGCGTCGACGAGGCCAGCGCGGCGACGAACAGCACGGCGATGCAGGCGGCGAACCACAGCGGCGTTTGCAGGGCCAGCGCGATCAGGCCCAGGCTCAGGCCGCCAAGGAACTGGAACAGCACCACCATGGTCTTCTTGCTCGAGGCCAGTTCCATGAAGGGGCTCCACAGCGACTTGAAGACCCAGGCAAAGCCGATCAGGCCCGTCCAGCGGGCGATCTGGTCGTTCGGCACGCCCATGCTCTTGAACATCAGGCCGGCCACCAGGGCCACGGCGTAGAACGGCAAGCCCTGGGCGAAGTACAAGGTGGGCACCCAGGAAATCGGGCTGCGTACTTTTTTGCTGATGCTGATGCGCTGGTCGTGCATGGAGGCTTCCTTATCGAGAGACGTTTTCATTTGACTGCGCCGTCCATGCCGCGCATGAAGAAGCGTTGGGTAAACAGGAAGGCGAGCAGGGTCGGCACGATGGTGATCAGGGTGCCGGCCGCGATCACGCGCGTGCTGCTGCCGAAGGTGCCGCGCAAGTACAGCACGCCGACAGAAAGCGGGAATTCATCGGGCTTGCTCATGACGATGGAAGGCCAGATGTATTCATTCCACGATTCGACGGCCGTCAGGATGCCGACGGTGGCCAGCCATGGCGTAATCAGGGGCAGCATGATGCGGCTGAAGATGACCCACTCGGACGCGCCATCGACCCTTGCCGCGTCGATCAGGTCTTGCGGCACTTCCTCGAACGCCTGCTTGAGCAGCAAGATGGCCACGGCCGTCACCACGTTGGGCAGGATCACGCCCGTGTAGGTGTCGACCAGGCTCATTTGCGTGATGGTGATGAAGTTGACGAGGAAGTTGACCTCGGACGGCAGCACCAGGGTGGCCAGGATCAGGCCGAACACCAGTTTGCGGCCGCGGAACTTCAGGCGCGCCAGCGGATACGCGGCCAGTGAACACAGCAGCAGTTTCCAGAACACGGTGAACACGGCGATCAGCACGGAGTTCCTGAAGAACGACCAGATCGGGATCGCGTTGAACACTTCGATGAAGTTGTCGAACGACGGCGCCTTCGGCCAGAAGGTGGGCGGAAAAGCAAAGATATTGCCTTGCGTGGAAATGGCCGTGACCAGGGTCCACCAGAACGGGAAGACGCAGACGACGGCGATTGCGCACAGCACGGCATAGTGGCCCAGGATGTGCAGGCGCGTTGTCAGGGGGCGGGAGCGGTTTTTCATGGTCAGTCCCGGTTAGCGGTGCTTCGGTTTCAGATAGCGCAGGCACAGCAGGGCGATGGCTATGCAGAACAGCGAGACGACGAAGCTGGCCGCCAGCGCGCGCGGCAGTTTCAGGTGCTTCAGACCCTGGTCGTAGGCGTAGTACAGCGCCGTGAAGGTGGAATTCATCGGGCCGCCCTGCGTCAGCACGTCGACTTCCTGGTACGCCTTCAGGGCCGCCAGCACGGACAGGATGGAGCACAGCATGATGGTCGGGCGCAGCATGGGCACGGTGATTTTCCAGAAGCGCTGCCAGCGGCTGGCGCCATCGAGCATGGCCGCTTCCTGCATGTCCGACGGAATCGATTGCAGGGCCGCCAGGTACATCACCATGTACCAGCCCAGGCCGCGCCACAGGGTGACGAACATCACGGCAAACAGGGCCAGGCTGTCGTTCGACAGCCAGCCCACGGGCGCGTTCACGAGTTTTAAGGTCATCATCACGTAGTTCAGCGCGCCCTGTTCGTGGAACATGAAACCCCACATGATGCCGACCACGGAAACGGTGGTCACCACGGGCACGTAGTAGGCGGCGCGGAACAGGCGGATGCCGGGCAGGCGGTTGTTCACCAGCACGGCCAGCGTGATGGCGCCCACCTGCACGAAGGGCACCATCAGCAAAAACATCAGCGAGTTTTTCAGGCCCGAGACGAACATCTCGTTGTTGAAGATGTAGCGGAAGTTGTCGAGGCCGACGAAGCGCGTCTCGCGTATCAGGCTGTAGTCGGTAAACGCCAGCACGGAGCCGTAGCCGACGGGCCAGAAGGAAAAGGCGGCCAGCAGCAGCAGAGCGGGGGCGAGGAACAGCCAGGCTTGCACGGTATGGCGGTGGGCGAGTTTCATGGTGTCCTTAGTGGCGCGGCAGGGTGGCCAGCTTGCGGTTCCAGATGGCGACGGCCTGGTTCAGCGCCTGCTGCACGTCCTGCTTGCCCGTGACCCCGGCTTCGACTGCCTTCACGAGCGAGCGGCGCAACTCGTCGTAGTCGTCGATGCCGGCCACGTACAGGGTGCGCGAGTGGCCCATCGACAGGGCGCCGGCGGCCACCGCCTTTTCGGCCGCGCCCGCGTTTGCTGGCGTGGCGAGGAAAAACGGGTCGGCCGCCGCTTTCACCGTGGTGGGAAAGACGCTGGCCTGCTTGGCGAAGGCCAGCTGGTTCTCGTCGTTCGTCAGGAAGCGCGCGAACTTGCCGACCGACGGCAGCTGGCGCGCCGGCACGCCTTTTGGAATGGCGAAATGCACGAGCCAGCCGCCGTCGGCGATGCCGGTGGGGCCCAGCGGCGCGGGTGCCACGTCGGTGATGGTGTAGATGTCTTTCGCGTCGCCGCGGATGCGCTGCATGGCCGTCGGTGGCGCCAGCAGCATGCCCAGGCGGCCGCCCTTGTAGGCGTCGATCACGGCCGGAAAATTGTCTTCGGCGAACAGACTTTCTTTCAATAAGCCGCCGACCTTGTAGGTGTCGGCCAGCTTTTGCACCAGCGCCACGTGCTGCGGCGAATTGAAGACGGCGCGGTTGTTCTGGACCACGCCCAGGCCCTGCTGCATGAACAGGCCATCGATTTTGGAGAGGGCAGGCGCGATGCCGGCCTTGCCCGTGCGCTGCGCGATCTGCCGCGCAAACGCCAGCTGTTCATCGAGGCTGGCGGGGCCGCGCGTGAGGCCCGCCTGCTTGAAAATGGCGGTATTGAAGGCGATCACCGCGACATTGCTGTACATGGGAAAACCGTAGGTGCCGCCCTTGAAGCGCAAGTCCGCCAGGGCGCTGGGAATGTAGCTGGCGCGCGCCTCCGCGATCAGACCATCGACGGGGGTGAGCAAGCCGTCGCGCGCGAATTCGTCGGCCCAGGGCACGTTCAGGCTGACCAGCGCGGGCGGCGTGCCGGCCACGATGCGCGTGACCAGCTTGGTCTGGATGACGTCCCATGGAAAATCGATCCATTCGATTTTGACGCCGGGATTTTGCGCCTCATAGCGCGCCACCACCGCATTGAAATACGGCGTGAACTTGGGCTTCATGCTGAAGGTCCAGAATTCGATTTTCTCGGCAGCCCATGCCTGCGGCGCGAGCAGGCCCGCGCAGGCAACAACCGCCAACAGTCTCTTGATCGTCATTTTTATCCTGGAGCGCGAGGCTCCAATGTCCATGAGTCCGCGGCGCGGGTACATGCCCTTGCCGTCGCTTATATTCGGGTGCTGCTGGCAGCCGCGCCCCGTGCCGGGGGCGAAGCTGCCGGGTAGTGCTTAGTTGGTCTTGGTGACCTTGCTCAAGTGACGCGGCGCATCCGGGTCCATGCCGCGCGCGGCCGACAGCTTGGCCGCCATCACGTAGAAGGACTGGATGGCGACGATCGGGTCGAGGTCCGGCGTGGCCGCCACGGGCAGGGTCAGGTCGCGCTCGGCCACATCGCTTGGCGCCGCCAGCAGAACCTTGGCGCCGCGCCCGCGCATCTCCGTGGCCAGTTGCAGCAGGCCGGCCTGCGTCGGGCCGCGCGTTGCAAAAATCAGCAGCGGGTAGCCGTCTTCGATCAGGGCCATCGGGCCGTGCTTGATTTCGGCGCCGCTGAAGGCTTCCGCCTGCAGGGCCGAGGTTTCCTTGAATTTCAGCGCCGCTTCCAGCGCCACGGGGAAGCTGATGCCGCGTCCCACGACCATGATGTTGCGGGCCGGGGCCAGCACGTCGATCGCTGGCGACCAGTCGACGCGGGTCGCTTCGAGCAGCGCTTCAGGCAGCGCTTCCAGGCCGGCCTGCAGTTCAGGGTCATTCTGCCACTGGGCCACCATGCGCGCACCAGCGACCAGGCTGGTAATAAAACTCTTGGTGGCGGCGACGCTTTGTTCCTTGCCGGCGCGCAGGGGCATGGCCCATTCGGCGGCGTGCGCCAGCGGCGACTCGATATCGTTGACCAGGGCCACGGTGGTGGCGCCGCCGTCGCGGAAGTAGCGGATCGGCTCGACCACGTCGGGACTCTGGCCCGATTGCGAGATCGAGATGGCCAGCGTGTCGCGCGTCACCAGCGGCGACTTGTTCAGGGTCACCAGCGACATCGGCAGGGATGCGACGACACGGCCCAGGCGCGCCATGATCAGGTAGGCGACGTAGTTGCAGGCGTGGTCCGAGCTGCCGCGCGCGATGGTCAGCGCGGTCGAGAACGAGGTGCTCCTCAATTTGCGGCCCAGTTCCGCGTAGCGTTCCGTGTCGCTGGCCAGTTGCAGGGCGACGCATTCGGCGGCGGAAATGGCTTCTTTAAGCATCATTGAGGTCACAGATTTCTCCTTCTATATACACAGCTTTGAGTTTGAGATCGCGATCGAGTACCACCAGATCGGCGTAAGTACCGGGGGCCAGCCGGCCGCGTTCTTCCAGGCCCAGGTAATCGGCGGCGTTGGTCGACACGCGCTTGGACGCGTCGGCCAGATCCAGTCCCAGTCCCACCAGGTTGCGCAGCGCCTGGTCCAGGGTCAGGGTGCTGCCCGCCAAGGTGCCGTCGGGCAGGCGCACGCCGCCCATGCATTTCTGCACGGCGTGGCGGCCCAGCATGTATTCGCCGTCCGGCATGCCGGTGGCGGCGGTCGAATCGGTGACGCAGTACAGGCGCGGAATGGCGCGCAGGGCCACCTTGATGGCGCCCGGATGCACGTGCAGCAGGTCGGGAATCAGTTCGGCGTATTCGGCGTGCGCCAGGGCGGCGCCGACCATGCCCGGTTCGCGGTGGTGCAAGCCGCTCATGGCGTTGAACAGATGCGTGAAGCCCATGGCGCCGTGTTCCAGCGCGGCCACGCCGTCTTCATAGGAACCGAGCGTATGGCCGATCTGCACGCGCACGCCGGCGTCGGCCAGGGCCCGCACCAGGTCCAGGTGGCCGGCGATTTCCGGCGCCACGGTGATGACGCGCAGCTTGGCCAGGGTTTGCAGGCGTTCGATTTCAGCCAGCGTGGCGGCGCGCGCGTAGTTGGGCTGCGCCCCGAGCTTGCCGGAATTGATGTACGGGCCTTCCAGGTGGGCGCCCAGCACGCGCGCCGTGTTCGGGCGGCGGTCCTTGGCGGCGATGCCGATGGCCGTCAAGGCCATGTCGATGTCTTCCGGCGGCGCCGTCATGGTGGTGGCCAAGAGGCTGGTGGTGCCGTGGCGCGCATGGATGGCCGCGATGGTGTAGACGGCTTCGCCGCCTTCCATGATGTCCTTGCCGGCACCGCCATGCACGTGCAGGTCGATAAAGCCGGGCAAAATATAGTCGTCGCTGTTGCTCGACGGGTGGAGGGAATCGCCGGTGATGCTGTCGACGCGCTCGCCGAAGGCGATGGCGCCGTGGATCCAGCCGCCGGGGGTAAGGATATTGCCTTTGATAGTGCTGCTCATCTGCGCGACTCCGCTACGAATTCATAATAATCACTGCGGCAATACGAGTGGGTCAGTTCCACCGCTGCGCCGTTGTCGAGATAACTGACACGGGTGATGTGCAGCATGGCTTCACCCGTCTTGATATTGGCCAGCTTGGCCTGTTCCGCCGTGGCGTTGACGGCGCGGATATGCTGCAGCGCGCGCATCGGGATGGTGCCGCGCGACTCCAGGTAGCCGTACAGCGAATCGGTCACCTGCTGCGGATCCGGCATGTACAGCGCAGGGATGGTGGTCGTTTCGATCGCCATCACCACTTCGTCGGCCGTGCGCAGGCGGCGCAGGCGCGCCACCGGCATGTGCGGCGACAGGCCCAGCGACAGCAGTTCCAGCGGCGCGGCCGAGCCGATATCGCGCTGCAGCCAGCGCGAGCCGGCCGTAAAGCCCCGCTGGCGCAATTCTTCCGAAAAGCTCGTCAGGCGCGACAGCGGCTGTTCCAGCTTGGGCGTGATGTAGGTGCCCGAGCCGCGCTTGCGCGTCAGCATGCCCCGGTCACACAGCATGTCGATGGCCTTGCGCGCCGTGACGCGCGAGATTTCCAGGATGTCCGACAGCACGCGCTCGGAAGGCAAGGCCTGGTTGGCGCGCCAGTCGCCGCTGGCGATGCCGTCCGATAGCATGTTCGCCAGCTGCATGTAGAGCGGCGTGTCGCTGGCCGGATTGGGTTTGAAGGTGGACAGTTTGGCCAGCATGGTCATTGCTCCTGCAAGTACTTGCGTATCAGGCGCAGACCGCCTGCGGCCGAGTCGCCCTGTGCCGGCACGACCAGTTGCAACAGTTCCGCCGGCAGGTAGGCCGACAAGGGCGCGGCCAGGCCGCCGCACAGGGCCACGGGCAAGGCGCCGGCCGGGTCGAGGGCCCTGGCGATCAGCGCGATCTGCCGGCCCGCGTCGACCAGGATGGTGCGCGCCACGGCATTGCTGGCCGCGTGTTCGAGCACCAGGCGCGCCAGTTGCGCGAAATTGGTCTGACTGGCGGCCGCCAGCCACACTTGCATGGCGTCGCGCTGGCCGCCGCAGGCGTCGATGATGGCCGTGGCGAAGGCGCTGCCGGGCACGCGCCCGTCGACCACTTGCTGCGCGTGGTTGATGGCGCGCATGCCGATCCAGGCGCCGCCCGCCTCGTCGCCGGAAGGGAAGCCCCAGCCGCCCACTTCATGGCGGCTGCCGTCCGCGTGCAGCACTTCGCCCACGCTGCCCGTGCCGATGGCCACGATGGCGCCCGGCTGGCCCGCGTGCGCGCCCAGCAGGGTGGTCAGGGCATCCGATTCGAGCGCCACAAAGGCATAGCCGGGATTGTGTTCGACGAAGCTGGCGGCCCACTGCTTGTTGTGCACGCCGGCCAGGCCCAGGCCGATGGCCATGCGCTGCAACGATGGCTGTTCCAGGCCGGCCGCGCGGAAGGCCAGGGTGACGGCGTGCGCCACGGAGGTCCAGGCCCGTTCGATGCCCAGTCCCAGGCCGGATGGGCCGCTTTGTCCCTGCGCCAGTTCCTCGCCATCGAGGCGCGCCAGGCGTACGCGGGTTCCGCTGCCCCCGCCGTCGACGCCGATTATGTATTCGATCATGTTGTGCAGTCCCGCGTTTGGTTGAATGCGCCTGTCTCGGTTCTTTTATTTGTCGGGCGGCGAAAAGCTGAAGGCACTATATTGTTGCCCCGATGGCTAGTCAAGAGGTATTTAAGTGGTATTGTAAAATAGTGTGGCGCTTGACGCGGCCTGCCCGAGGGGTGGCTTGCAAGTCATTGTTAGTAAAGGAATTTTTGTATGACGTGAATGGTATTGAAATTGGCCTTGTTTAATGCCAATTTTTTCGCACTGGTCTGCGCCGCGCGCGGTAGTATTGCTTGGCAAGGGGCGCCATGAAGAGTAAAGTCCGCCTTTTACACCTGAGTTGGAAGAGCATGATGAACGACAAGGCAGCAAAGAGCGAGTACTGGGACGACTGGCAGCAAGAGGCGCTGGCCGCCGGTGTGTCGGCGCCGCTGGCCAAGCTGGGCATGGAAATGATGCGCACGCACCGCAAGAACCGCTGGCCGAAGGATTTCCTGGGCCGCGAAAGCGATGGCCCGGTCATGATCGAAATGTGCCTGGAAGACGAGGCGGAAACGGAATTGTTCTTTATCGAGAACCTGCATCCCTACGATGCGGAGCTGATCGAAAAGACGCGCCGCCGCCTGTGCCTGCATTGATCTGGCACTGACGTACGACTGGAACGGCCGCCCTGTGCGGCCGTTTTGCTTTTCGGCTGGCATTTTCATGGGGGAGTGTCATAATGGCCCAGGCATTTTCGCCCAGGTATGGAGTAGATAATGAGCAAGGCACAGGACAGCAAGAAAGAAGCCAAGAAGGAACCGGCCAAGACCATGAAGGAAAAGAAGGAAGCCAAGAAGGTCAAGAAAGAAGAGCGCAAGCGCTGATCATGCGCCTGCGCCGTTCATTGACGCGCCCGTGGCGTGCGCCGGCCCTGCTGGCGGCGTTCGCCCTGCTGGCCTTCGGTGTCCCCGTGTCCGGCGTACTGGCGCAGCAAAAGCCGCCGCCGTCCACGTTCGGGCAAGTGGTGGGCAATGCCGTGCTGTGCATCGACCAGATCGACAACAAGGCCTTCTATGCCTATTTGCTGACGGCTTTCGGCCCCGCCTACAAGCATGAAGGGGGCGCCTATTGGTTCCGCACGGACGCCACCTTGTGGGGCGCGCCGATTACCGACGTAATCGTCAGCGACGACACCAGTCCCCTCGTCTTCATGGGCGTGGTGGCGGACTCGACGCCGGAAAAGCTGGAACCGGCCATCCGCGGCGTGTCGGGCCTGCGTTTCAATAAACTCGACAATTCCGCCTTTCCTGTCCGTGGTTCCGTGCCTGGCAGTAAAATCGTCTACTTCCGCAGCAAGGCGAAAGTGTATTGCGCCAAATACAAGCCGTTGCCGCCCGCCCGCACCCGATGAGGGGTTCGGCTTGCCGCCGCGCATTTTGATCGTTTCATCCGCAGGGTCTCCATGTACACGCATTATTTCCAGCTCAAGCAATCGCCGTTTTCGATCGCCCCCGACCCGCGCTACCTGTTCATGAGCGAGCGCCACCGCGAAGCGCTGGCGCACCTGCTGTATGGCGTGGGCAGCGGCGGCGGCTTCGTGCTGCTGACAGGAGAAATCGGCGCCGGCAAGACCACCGTGTGCCGCTGCTTCATGGAGCAGATTCCGGAAAACTGCCAGCTGGCCTACATCTTCAATCCTAAACTATCCGTCGAGGAATTGCTGCTGTCGATCTGCGAGGAATTCCGCATCGCCCTGGCGCCCGGGGTGGCCAGCGTGAAAGGCTATGTCGACGCCATCAACGCGCACTTGCTGGCCAGCCATGCGCAGGGCAAGAACAATGTGCTGATCATTGACGAAGCGCAAAACCTGTCCGCCGCCGTGCTGGAGCAATTGCGCTTGCTGACCAACCTGGAGACGAGCGAGCGCAAGCTGCTGCAGATTATCCTCATCGGCCAGCCGGAATTGCGCGCCATGCTGGCCCGGCCTGAACTGGAGCAGCTGGCGCAGCGCGTGATCGCCCGCTATCACCTCGGTTCGCTGACGGCGGACGAGACGGCCAGCTATATCCGCCACCGCCTGGCCGTGGCGGGCAGCACGGCGCAGACGCCGTTCGCGCCCCGTTTGATGGCGCAAATTCACGCCATGAGCCACGGCGTGCCGCGCCGCATCAACCTGCTGTGCGACCGCGCGCTGCTGGGTGCCTACGTGGAAAACCAGCCGCAGGTGACGCGCCAGATCCTGCGCCGTGCCGCCGAGGAAGTGTTTGCGGAAGAGGGCAAGCCGGCTGCCGGACGGGGTCTGCGCTGGCCCCACGTGGCCGGTGGCGTGCTGGCCGGTGCCGTGGTCACGGCTGCGCTGGCCTGGCATTTCATGCCGCATGCGCCTGCCACAGTGGCCGTGGCGACAGCACCTGCCGTGGTGGCGCCGGCAGCGCCCGCTGCGGCAAGTGTTCCTGCGCCCGCGCCCGCTAGCGTGCCGGACCGCAACGCCATGCTGCGCCAGCTGGCCAGCCTGTGGGGCGAGCAGTTGCCGGCCGGCGACGCTTGCCAGGCGGGCGCGCGCGCCGGCCTGCGCTGCCTGCACAGCCGTGGCGGCATCGCAGAGCTGCGCGTGCTGGACCGTCCCGCCCTGCTGGCCTTGCGCGACGGGGAGGGCAGGGAACAGCTGGCGCTGCTGACGCGCTTGCAGGACGAGACGGCCACCTTGATGCTCGACGGTAAGCAGCAAAGCCTGCCGCTGTCCCAGCTGGCGCAGCGCAGCGATGGCGGTTTCACGACCTTCTGGCGCGCCCCGCGTAGCTGGCGCGACGAGGTGCCGCTGGGCGCCCGCGGCGCGGACGTGGACTGGCTGGCGCAGCGCCTCGCGCAACAGCGGGGCTTGCCGGCGCCGGCCGCCAATCTGCCGCTCGACGCCGAGATGCAAGGCCAGCTGCGGGCTTTCCAGCAAAGCCAGAACCTGCGGGCCGATGGCCTGGCGGGTCCGAAAACGTATATACGCCTGATGCAGCTGGGTGACAATTCGGAGCCGCGCCTGAGCAGCGCAGCTCCTGCCGTGGCGGCGTCCGCTGCGACGGCGATGGTGGCGGGGAAATAAGATGTCCTACATACTAGAAGCACTGAAAAAATCGCAAGCCGAGCGCCAACTTGGCGAGTTGCCGTCGATCCACGCACCGCAAGTGCAGTTGCACGATGCCGCCGCATCCGGCGCGTCGCGGCGCGCGCCTGTCTGGCTGGCGCTGGGTGGCGTGACGGTAGCCGTGGTGGCCGCATTGCTGCTGTGGCAGCCTTGGCAGGCGACGGCTACGGTACCAACGGCTGCACCCGCTGTGCTGGCCCAGGCTGTGCCCGCGCCGATGCCAGCCGCTGCGCCACCGGCGACCCCCGCGCCTGCGCCGGTTCCCGTTGCGCAAGTTACGCCCGTGCCGCCAGCGGCCACCGCCGCGCCCGTGCACCATGCCAGGCCTGTGGCGGAACCAAAGCAGGAGTCGCCCGGCCAGGCCGCGCCGTCTGTCCCTGCGCCTGCCGTGCCCGTACCTGCGCCTGCTGCCGAAGAGACTGTGCCCGGCATGCGCGACTTGCCCGAGCCGATACAGCGGCAAATCCCTGCGGTCGCCATCGGCGGCTATATCTATTCGAAGAATCCAGCCGACCGCCTGCTGCTGATCGACAAGGTACTGCGCCATGAAGGTGAGGAGCTGGCGCCGGGACTGGTGCTGGAAAAATTGCAGCCGAAGGCGGCCATCTTCAGTTTCAAGGGCTATCGCTACCGCGTGCCGTATTGAGTTGTTGTGCATCAAGGCCGGGCCGCCATAGCTGAACCATACTGGCCAAGCCTGGTCGAACCAGGGTCGCTGCGACCGTGTGCGCGGCCGGGGAGGTCCGATGATTGCTGCCGCAGCTGCTGGTGAGGGTGTTCTGGATGTGGATGTGCCTGGAAACCTGGCGCGCATCGACCACATCGTCGTGCTGATGATGGAAAACCGCTCGTTTGACCACATGCTCGGCTACCTGAGCCTGGAAGGCGGGCGCGCCGATATCGATGGCTTGCAGGCCAGCCATGCCAACGTGCATGCGGGCGTCAGCTACCCCGTGCACCATTTGCGGCGCACGGCCTTTGGCCCGCAGCAAGACCCGTCGCATACGGGCATGTCGGTGGCGCAGCAATTGCAAAACAATAATAGCGGCTTTGTCGACGACTATGCGCAAACGCATCCGGGCGACCCCGACATCGATCTGGTGATGGGTTACTACAATGGGGCCGACTTGCCCATGTACGATTTCCTGGCGCGGGAGTTCTGCGTCTGCGACCGCTGCTACAGCTCCGTGCCGGGCGCCACCTGGCCCAACCGCCTGTATGCCATCAGCGGCAAGGCGGCCGGCAGCCACGACAGCAAACGCGTGCCCCTGTATGCGAACAAGTCCTTCGTGCGCCACCTCGAGCGTGCCCAGGTCAGCTGGAAATTCTATTCCGCCTGGAAACCCTGGAGCCTGGCGCTGACGGACGACCATTACCGTTCGTCGGAAATGTACGAGCCGTTCGGCTCCAGCGCCCGCCGCTATGGCTTCATCGGCGATGCGCTGGCGGGCACCTTGCCCTCGGTCAGCTGGATCGATCCGCATTTCTTTGACAATGACGACCACCCGCCGGCCGATATCCGCGCCGGCCAGGCGCTGGTGGCGCAGGTCTACCAGGCCCTGTCGCGCGGACCGGCCTGGGCGCGCACCTTGCTCATCCTCAGCTATGACGAGCACGGCGGCTTTTTCGACCATGTGCCGCCGGGCCCCGCCATCGATGACGATCCCGCGTTTCGCCGCTACGGCGTGCGCGTGCCCATGCTGCTCGTGTCGCCGCTGATCGCGCCGGGCAGCGTCAGCCACGAGGTGGTCGATCACACGTCGATCATCAAAACCATTTTGCAGCGCTTTTGCCGCGCCGCCGATGGCGCCTTGCCCCAGATGGGCGCGCGCGTGGCGGCCGCCAGTGGCTTGGGCGCCGTGCTGACCCTGGCGCAAGCGCGCGCGGCGCCCGCCGTGCCCGCTGCTGTGCTGGCGCAGCGGGCCGCATGGGAGGCGGAGGTGCGGGCGCAGGATTTTACGCCGCTGGCGCCCGCTTGCCAGCCTGATGGCGAAGTGGCGGCCGCTGCCGCCGTACCGTTCCAGTCCGATGCCGAGGCCGGCGCGATCGCCGCCCACCGGCAATTGGCGCGCACGGCCAGGAATGCGCAGGCGGTGAATAGTAAAACCGTGGGAACGACAGCGCCGAAGTCCACAGGCAGGCGCCGGCGGCAGGTGCCCGCCGGCGCGAAGAATGGTGGAAAACCTGGCGGCGCTTGACTTGGGCGATGCGCTGGGCAATGCAGGGCGCCTGTGCCGGATGGTCGCGCCCGTGGGGCTGCGTATAATCATTCCTTCTCAATCAAGGAGTGACCATGCACGATGCGATGCCCGCACACCCGGTACTCGGTGTGATCGGCCGTTCCGGTAGCGGCAAGACGACCCTGCTGGAATTTGTGGTGAAGGAACTGGCGGCGCGCGGCTTGCGCGTCAACCTGGTCAAGCACAGCCACCATGATCTGGCGCTGGAACCGCCGCAAAAAGACAGTGCCCGCCTGCGCCTGGCCGGGGCGGCGGAAGTGCTGGTGGCGTCGCCGTACCGTTTTGCCATCGTGCATGAGCTGCGCGGCGCGCCCGAGCCGAGCCTGGCGCAGCAATTGTCCCGCATGGGGCCGGCAGACCTGACCCTGGTCGAAGGTTTCAAGACGGATCCCATTCCCAAGCTGGAAGTGTTCCGCCCGGAAGTGGGACAGGCACCCCTGTATCCGCACGACCCGCATGTGATCGCCGTGGCCTCCGACAGCCCGGCGCCGGCCGACTTGCGCGAAGGCGTGGAATGGCTGGACTTGAATGCGCGCGAGCACGTGCTGGCCTGGCTGCTGCTGCAGTTGGAAAATAAGCTGGAAAAATAAGTTAAAGGTTTGCCGCGGCCATCCGTTAATACTGGTAGAACCTCATTGGAGAAACGTATGGACGTCGGAAGCATTGCTCAACTGTCAACCACGATGGCGGAGACAGGCACGCGGCAAGCCGTCGGCTTGACTGTCCTGAAAAAAGCCCAGGATATCCAAAGCTCGACCGCCACGGCCTTGTTGGCAGCGTTGCCACCGGTACAGTCGGCGCCTAGCCTGCCGGCTCACCTCGGCAACCGCATCAACACGACCGCCTGAGCGCAGTCCCGCGGCGCCAGCCTGGCGCCCGCTCTATTTACGCCCACACCACCGTCATCAACGGTGGCGGGTGGGCGTTTTTGTCTGTCTTTCCGCTTCCCCCCCCCCTCCCTCTATAAAATTGACTGATTGAAGATGGTTCGCCATGGCGCGGCCGATTCAGTAGAATGACGTTCATCACCTCGTGTTGCCTATCGTGCAGCCCGGGGCGTGCCGTGATTTGCCGCGATTACTTATCGATTACTTATCGATTACTTTGACCCATGCAAGAGGATTTTCCATGAACAAACGTCAAGCTCTCATCGCCGCCGCCCTCGCGGGCATTTGTGCCGGCACCACCCTCAACGCGGCCGCGCACGATGGCCCCGCTCCTGGCGACAAGGAAAAATGCTATGGCGTCGCCAAGGCAGGGCAGAACGATTGCGCCTCGTCCGATGGCGCGCATTCCTGCGCGGGCCAGGCGGAGGCGGACAATCTGCCGACCGAATGGACTTATGTTGCCAAGGGCACGTGCGAACAGGCGGGCGGCTCCGTCAAGCCCATCAAGGCCGGCAAGGCTGCCAAACCGGCCACGCAGCCCTAAGCGTCCGCCGCCTGCCCATGCCGCCGCCCATCCAGGCGCTTGCCGGCGTCGGCCTGCGCGCCGCGCATTACCGCGACTTCCTGGCGCGCCGGCCCAAGGTCGGCTGGCTGGAAGTGCACACTGAAAACTACCTGCAGCCGTCGGGCTGGGATAATCATGTGCTGCAAGCCCTGCGCCAGGATTACCCGATCAGCCTGCATGGCGTCGGGCTGGGCCTGGGTTCCGCGCGGGGCTTTTCCGAAGCCCATTTGCAGCATGTGCGCGCCGTGGTCGAGCGCATCGAACCGGCCCTCGTGTCGGAACACCTGAGCTGGGGCGCCGTGGCGCAGCAGCAACTCAATGATCTGTTGCCGCTGGCCTTGAATGGCGCCGCCCTGGATTTGCTGTGCGCACGAGTGGGGCGGGTGCAGGATGTGCTGAAAAGGCCGATCTTGCTGGAGAATGTCTCCACTTGCCTGCGTTTTGCCGACGATGCCATGAGCGAGGCGCAATTCCTGGCGGAGCTGGCACGCCGCAGCGGCTGCGGCCTGCTGCTCGATATCAATAACCTGTATGTGAACCAGTGCAACCACGGCGAAGACGCCTTGGCGGCCATGCAGTCCATTGCCCCAGGCAGCGTGGGCGAGCTGCACCTGGGCGGCCATCTGCTGACGCCGCATGCGGTGATCGACCACCATGGCGCCGCCGTGGCCGATCCCGTCTGGGATTTGTATGCGGCCGCCTTGCTGCGCTTTGGCGCCATGCCCACCCTGGTCGAATGGGATACGGACTTGCCCGCCCTCGATGTCTTGCTGGGCGAGGCGGACAAGGCGCAAGCCATGCTGGCGCGCCATGCGCCGCAAACGCCATGGCAGGGAACGGTGCTGCCGTCCCCGCCGCCGCCCGTGTTGCTTGACGCGCTGGCGGCCGGCCAGCAAGCGTTTGCCACAGCCTTGCTGGATGCTCAGGCCGCATTGCCAGCGTTCGCGGGAGAAGCCGTGCCGCAGCGTTTCTCGCTGTACCGCGGCAACCTGAGCGCCACCTGGCGCCGCACCCTGGGCCACGCCTACCCCGTTGTGCTGGCGCTGGTGGGCGAGGCATTCTTTGGCGGTCTGGCGCGCGCGTATGGCCGCCAGTACCCGTCCGATAGCGTCGACTTGAATGAGTTTGGCGCCCGTTTCGCCGATTTTCTGACCAGTTTTCCGCCTGTGGCCGACTTGCCCTACCTGCCGGACATGGCGCGCCTGGAATGGGCCGTGCACCTGGCCCATTACGCGGCCGATGCGCAGGGCCTGGCGCCCGAGTCGCTGGCCGCCCTGCATCCCGATCAGCTGGAAGCGCGGCGTTTCAGCTTGCATCCCGCTTGCGTCTTGCTGGCGTCCAGCTGGCAAGTGGCCGCCCTGTGGCAGGCGCATCAGGAAGGTGAAGAGCAGGGGAAGTTTCCGCAGGAGTTGCAGGTGGCCAGCTGGGCGCTCGTATGCCGGACGCGCTGGAAGGCGCAGGTGCTGGTAGAGGATGTGGCCGCGCATGCCGCCTTGGTCATGTTGCAGCAGGGCCAGACGTTTGGCGCCGCGCTCGATGCGGCGTTCGAGCTGGACCCGGCATTCGACCTGGCCGCCCACTTGCGCCAGTGGCTGGCGCACGCGGTGTTGACGGCGTGACAGTTTACTCGAAGGCCCGCAGCAGGCGCGCTTCGCCCGTCTGATCGCGGTACAGGGCATTCGCGGCCAGGGTGGCGTCCATCATGCGCGTGACTTGCTCTTCTTCAAAGCGGGCCAGCTCGGCAGTGGCCGCGACGAGGGCCAGTTCCAGCCTGGCGCGCGCGCTCTGGTACAGGCTGCTGGTGTATTTGTCTGTGTTACGCAGCAATTCTTCCGCGTTTTCTATTACCTGGCGCAAGTCGCCGATCAGGCGTTCCTGGCTGCGCGTACCTTGTTCGGGCTGGTCCATGGCGCTCCCTTCCGCAATCGATATTTATCTGACAATAACGACGTGTTTGCAGCTTGATCCAGGCAGCCAGCTGGACGCATGGGGCCGCTTTCGCACCCCATGCGGGAATCAGGCAGGAGCGACGACCGTGATACGGATATCGCCCACGCTGACGACCTGGCCGGCGCGGATCTTGGCGGTCTTGCGCAATTCCTTCTTGCCATCGACCTTCACCACGCCGCTATCGACCATGACCTTGCCTGCGCCACCGCTGTCGCACAGGCCGACCAGCTTCAACAGCTGGTTCAGCTCGACGAACTCGGATGTTAAATCAAAGCTTACTTTTTGCATTGTATCCCTTATTGCAACGATGTGTTTTCAACACTGAATGACGGTGTCAACTAAGATCATAGTTTACATGAAGCGAGGGAGAATGCAGGCTGAGCCTTAACTTTTGTTGGGCCGCGTCATCTCCAGGGGCACGATCCACGTGCTGAATTGCTCTTCCGTTACAAAGCCCAGGCCCAGCGCCGCTTCCTTCAAGGTCGTACCTTCATGCTGGGCCTGCTTGGCGATTTGCGCCGCCTTGTCGTAGCCGATGTGCGGCGCCAGCGCCGTGACCAGCATCAAGGAACGCTCCATCAGTTCGGCGATGCGTGCACGGTTCGGTTCGATGCCATGCGCGCAATGCTCGTCGAAGCTGCGCATGCCGTCGCCCAGCAGGCGCGCGCTTTGCAGGAAGTTGTGCGCAATCAAGGGCTTGAAGACGTTCAGCTCGAAATTGCCCGAGGCGCCCCCCACCGTGATGGCGACGTCGTTGCCGAAGACCTGGCAGCACAGCATGGTCAGCGCTTCGCACTGGGTGGGGTTGACCTTGCCCGGCATGATGGAGCTGCCCGGCTCGTTTTCCGGTATCGTGATTTCACCGAGGCCGGAACGGGGGCCGGAGGCCATCCAGCGCACGTCGTTGGCGATTTTCATCAGGGCCGTGGCCAGGGTTTTCAGCGCGCCATGGGCGGCGACCAGGGCATCGTGGGCGGCCAGGGCGGCAAACTTGTTGCTGGCTGTCTCGAACGGCTGACCCGTCAGGCGCGCCAGTTCTTGCGCGATGCGGCCGGCAAATTCCACGTGGGCATTCAAGCCCGTGCCGACAGCCGTGCCGCCGGCGGCCAGTTGCAGCAGCGGCGGCAACGATGCCGTGATGATGTGCTCGGCAAAGTCCAGCTGCGCCACGTAGCCCGAAAATTCCTGGCCCAGGGTCAGCGGCGTCGCATCCTGCAAATGGGTGCGGCCGATCTTGACGATGTCGGTAAATTCCGTCGCTTTCGCATCCAGGGTGGCGCGCAGCTGGCGCAGCGGCGGCAAGACCGTGTTGGCGACGGACAGGGCGGCCGCCACGTGGATTGCGGTGGGAAAGATATCGTTCGAGGACTGGCCCAGGTTGACGTCATCGTTCGGGTGCAGCAGGCGCTCGGCGCCACGCAAGCCGCCGATCAGCTCGGAGCCGCGGTTGGCCAGCACTTCATTCATGTTCATATTGCTTTGCGTGCCAGAGCCCGTCTGCCAGACGGCCAGCGGGAATTCTGCGTCATGCTTGCCGGCCAGCACTTCGTCGGCCGCCTGCGTGATGGCGATGGCTTTCTTGCCATCTAGTAATCCCAAGTCCAGGTTGACGTGGGCGGCCGCGCGCTTGACGGTGGCCAGGGCGGCGATCAGTTCGGGCGGCATCTTTTCCGTGGAGATATGGAAGTGCTCAAGCGAGCGCTGCGTTTGCGCTCCCCACAGCCGGTCGGCGGGTACGTCGATCGGGCCGAAACTGTCGCGTTCGATTCTGCTACTCATGACATCCCTTTCATCGATAGAGGTGGATCGAGTGTACTCCAGGCGTCAAAAAGGCACAGGATGATGCTGTATTGCATCATTTTTGCCGTGGCCCATCTATATTTTTGCGATTTCCTGCCGTTAAAGACAGGCGAGTCCCCCTTCTTATCCTGTTATCAAAGCGATCAGTCCATGCACAGCAGCATTATTCTCCGTTGGTCCCTGATCGCGTGCGCCGCCGCCAGCCTGGCCATGCCGCCCGTCATGGCGGCCGAACTGGGTGAGATGGCCGTGCTGTCGCACGTGGGCCAGCCCTTGCTGGCCGAGATCGAACTGACGGCACTGGCGCCCGAGGAGGCCAATGGCGTGGCCGTGCGCCTGGCCTCGCCCGATGTGTACCGCGGTGGCGGCATCGGCATGGATCCGGCCCTGCAGGGGTTGACGATCAGCCCGCTGGAGCGCGGTGGCCGCCATTATGTGCGCGTGACTACGCGGCAAGCGATCCAGGCGGGCCACGTGCATCTGTATTTATTGCTGGGCAGTGGCAATGGCGCCGTCGTGCGCCTGGGCACCCTGTGGCTGACGCCGGCGCCGCCTGCTGCCGCTGCCGTCAGTGCGCCAGCCAGGCCCGCCGTTCCGGTGCCCATGCCCATGCCTGTCCCCGCGCCGTTGCCACGCGCAGTGACTGGCGCGCCGTTGCCCGATGCTGCCGCGCTGGCGGCCCGCGCGCGTGCCGAGGGCCTGGTACGCCCGGCGCGCGTGTTCGTGCCGCCGCCCGCCGCGCCCACACCGGCTGCGCCCGCGCTGCGTGCGCCGCCGCTGCGCCGCGCCACAGCGCCCGTGGCCGCTTGCGCACCGCAGGCGGATGCCGGGCAGGCGCAAGCGTGCGTGGCGCTGGATGAGAAAAATGCGGCCCTGAATGACAAGCTCGGCGAATTGGAGGGCAAGATCGGCGCCTTGCAAAAGGCGCTGGCTCAGCCCGCCGCCGCCGCCATTGCTGCGCCGGCTGCCGCGCCTGCCGAGGCGCCGGCGCCGCATGCCAAGCCCAAGCCCCTGCACGCGGCGCCAGCCGCTGACAAGAAGGCGGGCGGCAATGGCTTGCTGTGGCTCGGTATCGGCACCGTGGCCTTCCTGTTGCTGACGGCGCTCATCGTGTATGTCGTGCGCAAGCGCAAGCAGGCGGCAGTGCCGGGCGCGCCGTCGAAATACTGGGTCTTGCTGCGCAAACCGTTCCGCCGCAAGAAAAAGGATGTGCCCGTGCTGACGGAGGCGGTGGAGGACGGAACGGTAGCCGAGCCGGAACCGGAGCCGTTCTCGCGTTAATCGTGTTGCAAGGCTGCGCTACAATTTGATATAAAAAAAGATATTGAAAAAAGACATGGATATGCTTGCCAATCGCGTTGCCTATTTCTTAAAGATGGTGTTATGATTAATTCAGTGGACTTGCTCTACGACAAAACAGCCCCAGCCTGGCGCAGTCACCAACGATAGTGTGGCGCGGCAAACAGGTGTAGCGTTGCATAAACGCCTGGGTCTGGAAGCGGTTCGCGATGCCGACGATGTGCTCGCGAACGCCGGATGCAACCGGCAGCGAGGCGACGCCAGGAGATACCTGGGGCTCGCCTTCCAAATTCCCCCCCCTCCTTGTTCCCGAGCGCCGCAGTTGTCGCGCTCCTTGCCAGGGAGTTGACGTAAAAAAAGCACCCGCGGGTGCTTTTGTCGTTTCTGGTGCTGCAGCTTCTTACATGCGGGCGCGCGCGCCCTGCATGGCGCTCGGCAGCTGCGTCATCCACGGTTCCGTGATGGCGCGGATTTCGCGGTCGTTTGCCAGGATTTGCTTGAGCAAGTCGATCTTGCGCAGGCGCGAAGCGCCGGCCAGGGCAGGCACCTTGCCCGTCATGGTCGCGCTGGCAGCGCTGGCGCACTGGTTTTCCAGGGCATCCAAGTCATTCCAGTCGCTCGAACGTGCGGCCACGACCATTTTATTGGTCATTCCTGCAATATTTTCGTACATCGAGAGAACGTCGTTGGAGGTCATGAGCACACCCGTAACTAGTGAATGGATTACCGCTTGTCTAGATTAACGGCGTGCTTATCCGGAACTTGAGGGTGTTTTTGAAAAAAAAGTGAAAATAATTGGCTATGTCACCGTCAAGTGTGGGAATGCGCCCAACGTTGCTTTCAATAACGTTTCCGATGAACGGATGCGCCTGGCGTCGAGTATCCAGCGCCAGCCCAGGTAGTTCGGCAGGTAGCGCGTCGCCACGCCGTGAAAGGGCCGTAGCCATGCGCGCAAGCGGCTGTGATAGGCATTGACGTTCTGCACGTGGGCGGCCCCTCGCACACGGATGCCAGCGCGCAAGTTGACTGCTTGGTGGCTGATGCCCGCTTCCCTCGCAAAAGCCAGATAGGCGGCATGACCGTCGGTCACCAGCAGCACGTCCTTGTCGATAACGGGTAGCAGCGAATGATGCAGCTGTGCCTTCGTCAACGCCCCTTTGCCCGTGACGAAATCGAGGGTCTGGCCCGTACGGTCGCGCGCCACCAGGATGCAAACCTGTTCATTGGAAATGCCGCGCTGATGGGCATGGCCGCCACGGCGGCGCGCCGGACGCGTCATCTGCCTGGATCCCTTTTCTGATTCCAGCACGTAGAGTTCATCGGCCTCGGCAATGCCATGCAGACAATGCGGCCGGTCCGTCTTTGCTACGCTGAGAAAACGGTGTCGCCAGCGAAACGTGGTGTTGCGGTGCAGTCCCAACTGCTGAGCGGCCTGGCGTACTGACCTGGAATCAAGCAGGCAATCCGCATAGTCGAGCCACAGCGATTTATGGCGCAAGTGCGCCAGCGGCGTACCCGTCAAGGCATTGAATGTGCGCCCACAGGATACACAGCGGTAGCGCTGCAGGCCGTGCGCATGGCCATGCCGGTGCAGGTGACACGATTGGCAGGCGGGACAGCCCAGGCGTGCTTGCGTAGCGTTTTCAAGCAGCGTGACGGTCACATCGTGTGGCTCATTGCCACACAGCAAGGCTATTCCTGCCTGCCGCTGGCGCCGGTTCAACTGCGCAAACTGCGCGATAAAGCGTATCCATTCGGCTGGCTGCATGATCGGCTCCTGCATGGTGGGTATGCAGAGTCAGACAGCCCAGCCAAGGAAAGATTCAGGCAGATCCCCTATTTATCGATGACAGAGCCAAATAATTTAGCTGATTGCTTGCCGGCCGCCGGAATCGCCCGCAAACCCGCATGGATGCGGGGGCTGGCGATTCCGGCCAGCGTGGATTTATTTGACGAGTTCTTCCAGTCCCGCGCTCAGTTCGGTGGGCGGCGGCATCTTGTCGACCAGCACCGAGGGCGGCAAACCGAGCGCTTCGGCCACGTTGCTGGGGTAGCAGGCGATGATTTCTTCATTGCTCAACGCGTTTTCATCGATGCGTGCGCGCCAGGCGGCCAGGTGGATGATGGCGGCCAGGCGGTTCAGCGGCGCCTTGGCCAGCGGATCGGGAAAGGCGGCGATGGCCTCGGCAAAGGCAGGGGGGAACTTCCAGCGGCGTGCCAGTTCGGCGCCCACCTGCGCATAGTCATAGCCCAGGGAAACCCGCTCCGCGTCAAGCCGGCGCGCGTCGAGCGGCGGGGCGATCTTGTCGAGCTGCATGGCTTGTTCGGGCATGGCTGCATGGATCACCAGTTGACCGATCGCATGCATCATGCCGATGGTGAACGCCAGATCCTGGTTGTCGCCCGTCTGTCTGGCGATCCAGCGGGCCGACACGGCGCTGTGCAGGCTGTAGCGCCAGAATTGCGGCAGATTCAGTCCCGGCACGGCCTTGTAGCCGCTGACCAGGCCCGAACTGATGACGAGCGTGCGCACGGTTACAAAGCCGAGCATCAGCACGGCGTCTTCCACCGTGCCGATGCTGCGCGAGACGTGGTAATACGCCGAGTTGGCCAGCCGCAGCAGCTTGGCGCTCAAGGCCGGGTCCGCTCCCAGCTGCCGGGCGATGTCTTCGGTGGCGATGGCGGGGTTGTCGAAACTGCGCACCAGTTCATCGACGATCTTCGGGGCGGCAGGCAGGGCGTGGGGTTGCTGAAACAGCGCTTCCAGTTGCATGGCAATCTCCTTGGCATTCGCGCGGCGCGGGGTCGTGAAACTATAGGCCGATTTTTTGTCCGCATGCAAAAAAATTCCGGGGCGCTTTTTTCATGGGAAACAGGCTATGATTTTGACTATTCCATTGAAAGGATCGCCATGCACGGTTTGCGTTTTTCCTGGTCCCGGACGCCAGTCCAGGCCGCCATCATCCTCGCCCTGGCCGGCGTGTCGCTGGCCGGCTTGCCCGCCCAGGCGCATGGCCAGCAGGCGGCCGCCAGCGCCGTTGTTCCCGCTGCCCCCACGGCCTTGCCCGGCGACGATTTCTACGATTACGTGAATGGCGACTGGCTGCGCAAGACGGAGATTCCCGCCGACCGCAGCAGCTGGGGCTCGTTCGCCATCCTCGCCAACGCCACCAACGAGCGCATCATCGGTCTCGTCGAAGGCTTGTCGGCGGCGCCGCAGGCCGATGCCTCGGCGCGCCAGGTCAGCGATTTTTACCGTTCCTGGATGGATGAATCGGCTATCGAAGCGAAAGGCTGGGCGCCGATCAAGCCGTTGCTGAAGAAGATCGATGGCATCCGCGACCTGGCGGGACTGGCCCGCGCGCTGGGCGAAAGCTTGCGCGCCGATGTCGACCCGCTCAACGCCACCAATTTTTATACGGAAAACCTGTTCGGCCTGTGGGTGGCGCAAGACTTGAACGACACCACGCGCAATGTGGCGTATCTGCTGCAGGGCGGGCTGGGCTTGCCTGACCGCGCGTTCTACCAGGGCGACAGCGCCCGCATGCAGGGCTTGCGCGCCGGCTACCAGGCGCATATCGCGGCCATGCTCAAGCAGGCCGGCTACAGCGATGCGCCGGCCCGCGCCGCGCGCGTGTTTGCGCTGGAGCAGCAAATTGCCGCCAGCCACGCCAGCCGCGAGGATTCGGCCGATGTCGCCAAGGGCAATAATGCGTGGCGCGCCGCCGACTTCGCCAGCAAGGCGCCTGGACTGGACTGGAAAGCCTTCTTCCAGGCGGCCGGTCTGGGCCAGCAGACGGATTTCATCGTCTGGCATCCGACGGCCATGACGGGCAGCGCGGCCCTGGTGGGTAGCGTGCCGCTGGCCACGTGGAAGGATTTTCTGGCCTTCCACGCCATCAATCATTTCAGCACGATTTTGCCGAAGGCGGCCGCCGAGCAGCGCTTCGCCTTCTATGGCAGCGCCCTGAGCGGCACGCCGCAGCAGTCGCCGCGCAGCAAGCGCGCGCTGGCGGCAACCAACGCGGCCCTCAGCGACGCCGTCGGCAAGCTGTACGTGGAACGCTATTTCCCACCTGAATCGAAAGCCCGCGTGCAAGACATGGTGACGAATATCGTGGCCGCCTTCTCGCGCCGCATCGACAAGCTGGACTGGATGGCGCCGGCCACCAAGGCGCAGGCGCAGGAAAAGCTCAAGACCCTGTACGTGGGCGTCGGCTATCCGGAGCGCTGGGACAGCTATGCTGGCTTGCGCGTGGTGCGTGGCGATGCGCTGGGCAATGTGCAGCGCGCGGAACAGTTTCACTACCGGCAGGAGCTGGCCAAGCTGGGCCAGTCTCCCGACCGCAAGGCCTGGGCCATGCCGGCCCAGCTGGTCAACGCCGTCAACCTGCCGCTGCAAAATGCGCTGAACTTCCCGGCCGCCATCCTGCAGCCGCCGTTTTTCGACCCGCAAGCATCCGATGCGGCCAACTATGGCGGCATCGGCGCCACCATCGGCCACGAAATCAGCCACAGTTTTGACGACCAGGGCGCGCAGTTCGACGCCCAGGGCAAGTTGCGCGACTGGTGGACGCCGGCCGACCTGGCGCATTTCCAGACGGCATCCAAGCAATTGGTGGCGCAGTTCGCGGCCTATAAACCGTTCCCCGACCTGGCCGTGAATGGCCAGCTGACCCTGAGCGAAAACCTGGCCGATCTGGCCGGCGTGGCGGCCGCGCATGACGCGTTCACCCTGTCGCAGCAGGGCAAGCCGGTGCAGCCTGGTGCGGACCGCGATTTCTTCACGGGCTATGGCGTCAGCTGGCGCAGCAAGGCGCGTGAAGCGGCGGCGCGCCAGCAAATCCTCACGGATGGCCATGCGCCGGCGCAATACCGCGCCGCCACCGTGCGCAACCTCGACGCCTGGTATCCGGCCTTCGACGTCAAGCCGGGTCAGCAGTTGTACCTGGCGCCGGAGCAGCGCGTGCGCGTCTGGTAGTCATTGACGGTGCCGCACGCCTAGCGCGCCGGCACCGTAAAATGGCGGAACATATCGACAGGACCGCCATGAAGCCGACCCCACCGCAAGACCCGCAAGACCCCATCCACGCCATCACGGGCCGCACCCTGGCCCATTACGACGCCAGCGCCGAGCAGTTTTTCGAAGGCACGCGCGACCACGACGTCAGCCAGAACATCAGCGCACTGCTGGCCGCCATCGGCCGCCCGGCGCCTTTGGAGATTCTCGACCTCGGTTGCGGCCCGGGCCGCGATTTGAAAGCGTTCACGGCCATGGGCCACCATGCGACCGGTGTCGATGGCAGCGCCCGCTTCGTCGAGATGGCGCGCGCCTACAGCGGCTGCACCGTCTGGCGGCAGGATTTCGTCGACCTCGACCTGCCCGCCGCACACTTCGACGGCGTGTTCGCCAATGCCGTGCTGTTCCACGTGCCCAGCGCCGCCTTGGCCGGCGTACTGCGCGCTTTGTCCGCGTGCCTGAAGCCCGGCGGTGTGTTGTTCAGCTCGAACCCGCGCGGGCAGAACCAGGAAGGCTGGAATGGCGCCCGCTACGGCAGCTACCATGACGAAGCGACCTGGGCCGCCTACTTGCAGGCGGCCGGTTTTACCTTGATCGAGCAGTATTACCGTCCGCCCGGCTTGCCGCGCGAGCAGCAGCCGTGGCTGGCGACGGTCTGGCGCAAAGCGGGCTGATTTCGCGTAATTAGCTGATTTTTGGCATGTGTTAGGGACCGTACATAGTTTTTGCAACCTCAAGCGTAGTATGGACACATCGACACGCAGCAAGCAGCGCAAGCCGCTTCAAGCAGCGAGTGAGCCGCAGTACCGGCCCTTCGGGGCAGGACAACAGATGTACCAACTACAGTGAGGATCCATCATGAACAAAGATCAAGTCGAAGGTAAACTGAAGGAAGTCGGCGGTAAAATCCAGGAACAAGCTGGCAAACTGGTCGGCAGCGAAGAACAGCAAGCCAAGGGCCTGGCAAACCAGGTCGAAGGCAAAGTGCAGAAGAAAGTGGGCGATGTGAAAGATGCGGTCGAGACCGTAACGCGCAAGCCATAATCTGACGCACGCATAAAAAAACCGCCGCCTGTCGCGAGACAGGCGGCGGTTTTCATTTGCGGGCGCGCTTTACTTCGCGACGCCCAGGTTCTGCTTGAAGAACATTTCAATTTTCTTGTACACGTGGCGCTGGCCCGCGCGCGACGAGATGCCGTGCTTGGCGCCCGGATACGTCATCAGGTCGAACTGCACGCCGCGGTTCACCAGCGCGTCGATCAGGCGCGTGCTGTTGCTGAACAAGACGTTGTCGTCGGCCATGCCGTGCACCAGCAGCAGCGGCGACTTCAAGCCGTCGAGGTGGGCGAACACGGTGCTGGCCTTGTAGCCATCGACGTTTTCCTTCGGCATGCCGAGGAATTGCTCCGTGTAGTGGGTGTCGTACAGCGACCAGTCGGTCACGGGTGCCACGGAAACGCCCATGGCGATCTTGTCGGATGCGGCCGACAGCAAGCGCAAGGTCATGAAGCCGCCGTAGCTCCAGCCGAACACGCCGATGCGTTTAGGATCGACGAAGCTTTGCTTGCCCAGCCAGTCGATGCCGACCAGCTGGTCGGCCACTTCGGCCGCGCCCAGATTATGGTAGATGGCGTCCGTGAACGCGCGCTCGCGGCGCGACGAACCGCGGTTATCGAGGCGGAAGACGACAAAGCCCTGCTGCGCCATGTACTGGTCGAAGTTGTTGCCCCAGCGGCGCGCCACGTGCTGCGAGTGCGGGCCGCCGTACGTCGACAGGTAGACGGGATAGCGCTTGCTTGCGTCGAAGTTCGATGGCTTGACGATGGAGTAGTACAGCGTCTGGCCATCGTTGGCCTTCAGGGTGCCGTACTCGGTCGGCAGGTGGTCCGCCTTGTATTTGGCGTACGGGTGGCTGGCGTTCAGCGCGTTTTCTTCCAGCCAGCCCACCATGGCGCCGTCCGGGCGGCGGATGCTCACTTGCGGCGGCGTGGCTGGGTCGGAATACGTGTCGACGAAGACTTCGCCATTGCGCGAGAACGTCGTGTCGTGCCAGCCGTCGGCTTTCGTCACGCGCTGCGGTTTGTCGGCCGTGCTGCCATCGAGGGCCAGGGCGTAGGTTTGCTTGTCTATGACGGCGTCGCGGTTCGACGCGACGAACACTTTACCGGTTTTCTGGTTCACGGCCAGCACGTTGTCGATGCCCCATGCGCCGGAAGTGACCGGGTGCAGCAGCTTGCCGCTCATGTCGTACAAATACAGGTGATTGCGGCCCGTGCGTTCGGACGACCACAGGAAGGTGCCGTTCGTCAGGAAGCGCAGGTCGTCATGGATGCTGACCCAGGTCTTTGACGTTTCCGTCAGCAGGGTGCGCTGCGCCAGCGTGCTTGCATCGACGGCCACCAGGTCGAGGGTCTTCTGGTCGCGCGACTGGCGCTGGTACACGAGCGACTTGCTGTCCGCGCTCCAGTCGGCGCGCACCAGATAGATGTCCGGGTTCGTGCCCAGGTCCACCTGGCGCTGCGCGCCCGTTTCCGGCGAGACGATCAGCAGCTGCACCAGCACGTTCGGGTCACCGGCGGCAGGGTAGCGCTGCTCGACGACGTCGGTGCGGTCGGCGAAGATTTCAAAGCGGCGCACGACGGGCACGGGCGCTTCGTCATAGCGTTTGTAGGCGATGGCGGAATCGTCGGGCGCCCAGTAGTAGCCGGTGCGCTGGCCCATTTCTTCCTGCGCCACGAATTCGGCTTCGCCGTTGCGGATCGTGCCCTTGCCATCGGTCGTCAGCTGGCGTTCCTGGCCCGACTTCAGGTCGATCACATAGATGTTCTGGTCGCGCACGAACGACACATAGCGGCCTTTCGGCGAGATTTTCGGATCGAGCACATTGCCCTTGGCGACCAGGCGCGCCTTGTCCGGGTGGGCTGCGTCGACCAGGTACAGATTGCCGGCCAGCGGCACCAGCAGCTGCTTGCCATCGGGCGACCAGCTGTAGCTGAGAATGCCGTTCAGGCTGGCCGTGCGCTCGCGTTCGCGGCGCGCCTGCTCTTCGGGCGAAATCGTTTCATTCGGCACCAGCGCCTTCGAGTCGATCAGGCGGTGCGTGCTCTTGTCCTTCAGCTTGAATTCCCACAGGTCGAGCTGGAACTGGTTGTCCGCGCGGCCGCGCAGGAACGTGACTCTCTCGCCATCGGGCGAGACCTTCAGGTTGCGCACGCCGGGGCCGGCCAGCGCCGGATCGGCGTGGATGCGTTCCAGGGTCAGCTTTTCAGCCGATGCGGGAACGCTGGCCATCGCGGCCAGAAAACAAAGAATAAAACGCATGGATGTCTCGGTAGTTGGAAGGATGAAGGGCACTGCATGCATAGGCGAACTTGAGCGCTGCCTAAGCGTAAGACGATACCAGAGCGTGCCTCTTTATGCGATAGCCCCGGCCACGGAATATGGGGGCGCTGGCCGTATTTCCTTCGCTGGAAATATCCGATAGCCGCCCATTCCATGGCGCTTTATGCGGTTCAGGCCAATATCGACCCTGCGATCACGGTCAGGCACGCGCCGCCTATCCAGGCCTGGCCATCGCGGAAGCGGACCGATACGCGGCCGTCGCGTTGCAGGCAGGTGCCCTGGCGGACGCTGTAGTCGCCACCGGCCAGCACCTGCGCGATGCAGGCATTGGCGCTGCCCGTGACGGGGTCTTCCACCAGCGCGCCATGTTCGCTGAGCAGCGCGCGCACTTCGTAGTCGGCCGGTCCGCCTGCTGCGTGCGGGCCGTACAGCGCCAGGCCATCGGTCCCGGAGGCGGCCAGCAAGGCCGTCAGCGCGGCGATATCGGCGCGTACGGCCAGGCAGGCGGCGGCGCTTGCCAGCGGCACGCACAGCCAGCGGATGCCCATGTCGACGACGCTGCCGGCAGCGGCTGGCGTGCCGGCCAGCGCTGTTTGCAGCAGGGGCAGCAGAGTGGGTTCGAGCGCGCGCGCCGTGCAGGGCGGCGCCTGGAACGCCAGCACGCCGCCCGCCTGCTGTTCAATGTGCACCAGGCCGACGCCGCATTCCTGCACGATGCGCGCGCCTTTCGGCTGCAGGCCCACATCGAGCAGGGCGTGCGCCGTGCCCAGGGTCGGGTGGCCGGCAAACGGGAATTCCGTCTCGGGCGAAAAGATACGCACGCGGTAGTCGGCGGCGGGATCGCGCGCCGCCAGTACGAAGGTGGTTTCCGACAAGCCGGTCCAGCGCGCAATCGCCTGCATCTGCGCGTCATCCAGGCCGTCGGCGTCGAGCACCACCGCCAGCGGATTGCCCTGGAAGGGCACGCTGCTGAAGACATCGACTTGCCTGAAGGGGCGCGGTTGTGGCATGGCTGTTCCTTGCGGGAGGGTCAGGCGGCACGCAGGCGCTGCAGCGACAGCCGGTTCAGATACCACGTCAGCAGCACGGCCGCCACCGTCAGGCCCGTCACCAGGCCGATCCAGAAGCCAGCGGCGGCCATCGGTGCTGCCGGCGACCAGGGGAAGCCTTGCGGCGCGAGGCCCAGCACGTAGCCGATCGGCAGCGAGAAGCCCCAGAAGGCCAGCAGCTGGATCAGCATCGGCTGGCGCGTCACCTTGTAGCCGCGAATCGCGCAGGACGTGGCGACCTGCGTCGCGTCGGACAGCTGGAACAGGGCGGCGAACAGCAGCAGCTGCGCGCACAGGGCCTGCACTTGCGGATCGGACGTGTAGGCTTGCGCGATCTGGTGGCGGAAGACGGTGATGATGGTGGCCGAGACGATGGCCGCCGTCAGCGACATGGCCACGCCTACCCATGAAATGAAGCGGGCCTTGCGCAAATTGGCTTCGCCCACGGCATGGCCCACGCGCGTGACGAGCGCGATGCCGAAGGTGAGCGGCACCATGAAGACGACGGACGAGAAATTCAGGGCGATCTGGTGCGCCGACACCTGGATCACGCCGAAGCGCGCCACCAGCAGGCTGATGACGCCAAAGGCGCTCACTTCGGCAAAGTAGGTCACGCCGATGGGCAGGCCCAGGCGCAGCATGGGGCCGATGGACGACAGCTGCGGCCCTTCCCAGTACGTGAACGGATACGTGGCGCGGTAGGCGGGCGCGATCCTGATCCAGGTCAGCATGGCCAGCAGCATCATCCACACGCAGCAGGTAGTGGCCACGGCGCAGCCCACGCCGCCCATCTTCGGCATGCCCCAGTGGCCGTAGATCAACAGGTAGTTGACGAAAATATTCAGCGCCAGCGCGGCCAGCGCGATGACCATCACGGGCTTGGTCTGGTTGATGCTGGTGCTGTAGCCGTACAGCGCGCGGTAGGCGGCGAACGGCGGCAGCGCGCAGCTGATGATGTGCACGAACAGCTTGGCCTTGGATGCGACGGCGGGTTCGAGCATCAGGTGGTCGAACACCAGCGCCGCCATGTTCGTCAGCAGGCAAGCGACCAGGCCCACGAGCAGCGCCTTCCACAGCGACTGGCGCACGATGTGCGGCACCTTGTCGTGGCGTGCGGCGCCGATTTCATGCGCGACCAGCGTATTGATCGCCATCATGATGCCGCTCACGGTGACGAGCGCGATGGACCAGATGGCCGCGCCCAGCGAGACGGCCGCCAGTTCCTCGGGATTCGTATGCCCCGTCATCGCCACATCGGCCGCGCCCATGCCGACGGTGGCCAGCTGGCCGATCAGGATGGGCCAGGCCAGCTTCCACAGCGATGAGACTTCAGTGCGGATGGCAGGCAGGGTGAACGAGGTGGTGTGTGGCATGGCGGCAAGCTTGACGAAACACAAGATTCTACCGGCATTCGCCGTGCTTGTCCGCCGTGGCCCCGCGAGGGGCCGGGCGCGGTAATCATTTGTTACAGCTAAATGGGCCAGTCGCGGCTAGACTGCGTGCTCTATTTGGCAAGATGACCAAATAGTCACACCGTACTATCCTGACTATGGAGCAAGACCATGCTGAGACACACCCTGAACTGCGCCCTGTTGCTGGGCGCCGCCATGACGGCCGAACTGGCCGGCGCTGGCGAACTGACCCTGTATTCGCGCGACGATTATCACGGCCGCTCGCAGACCGTGCGCGATACGGTCGCCGACCTGGAAGACGTCCGTTTCAACGACACGACGCAAAGCATCCGCGTGCGCTCGGGCCGCTGGGAAGCGTGCGAGGAAGCCGATTTTCGCGGTGATTGCTTCCTGCTCGAGGCGGGCGAGTATCCAACGCTCGATGAACGCGCCAACAAGATCACCTCGCTGCGCGAAGTGCGCGGCGGCTGGGGTGGGCATCCGGGCCGCGATCGTGACCGTGGGCGAGATCGGGACGGCCGCTGGGAACGCGACCGGGAGCACGGCCATTTGCCAGGGCGCTCGCTGGGCGGCGAACTGACCTTTTACACGCGCGACGATTTCGCCGGCCGCAGCTTGAGCGTGCGCAACTCTTCAGCCGACTTGCGCGAGCGCGATTTCAACGACACGGTGCAAAGCGTGCGCGTGCGCTCCGGCTATTGGGAAGTGTGCGAGGACGTGGGCTTCCGCGGCCGTTGCCGCACCCTGGAACCCGGTGAATACGCGAGCCTGGAACGCATGAGCAACCGCATCTCGTCGGTGCGCGAAGTGCGCTGACGCCAGACTGGCAAGCGTAGCCGGTCCCTGCCGGGGCCGGCTATTGCTTTTAGTAACAATTTATTGTGCTTTTCCCATACTTTGTTACACCGTTTTTTTCTGCGGATGGTTACACTGGCATCAGTTGTCATGTCGATCATTTGTCTTGAGCGACCCTCCGTGGGGGAGGGCGCTTGTTACAATGGCATCCTGGCGTTTTGGCCAGGCAAATCATCACCAAAGAATGAAGAATGGAGTTAATCATGACGGGCCCTCTCAAACACACGCTGGCATGCGCGGCGACCTTGCTGCTCTCGCTGGGGGGCCATGCGGCCGCCCATGCGGGCGAGATCACCCTGTTCCAGGATGACAATTTCCGTGGCCGCGCCGTGACCCTGCGCGAAACGGCGGATAACCTGTCGCCCCAGGGCTTCAACGACAAGGTGTCGAGCATCGTGGTGCGTTCAGGAACCTGGGATGTCTGTACCGATGCCGGCTTCCGCGGCAGGTGCAAGACCCTGGGGCCGGGCGAGTACGCCTCGATGCCTGGCATGAACGACGCCATCAGTTCAGTGCGTGAAACGGGGCGCGGCGATGGCTATAATCCAGGACGCCCGGGGCGCGATCCGGACCGTGGCAATGGCGGCTATGGCCGTGGCGGCAGCCTGGAAGTGTATTCGGGCGCGGGCCAGAATGGCGGCTCGGCGCGCCTGAACCGCGATACGGACGATTTCGTCGGCATCGGTTTCAATGACCGCACCACGAGCATCGTCATCCATAACGGCTACTGGCAGCTGTGCAGCGACTCGAACTACCAGGGCACGTGCCGCATTTTCGGCCCAGGCCGCCACGACGACCTGGGGCGCGGTCTTGATGGGCGCGTGTCGTCGGCGCGCATGGTCGACGAGCGCGAAGCGCGCCGCCAGCAGCAGTACGATAACCAGTACCAGCGGCCGCAGTACGAGCAGCAGTATCCGCAATATCAACAGCCGCAATACCAGCAGCCGCAGTACCAGCAGCGCGGCGCCGTACTGCTGTTCCCCGAGGCGGGCATGCGCGGCGAACCGCTGGCGCTGGAGCGCAACGCGGAGGACCTGGTGCGCTTCAATTTCAACGACCGCGCCTCGTCCATCATCGTCAATGAGGGCCAGTGGGAAGTGTGCAGCGATTCGAACTTCCGTGGCCGCTGTGAAGTGATCGGGCCGGGCGAGTATGGCCGACTGAACGCCATGGAAAACCAGATTTCCTCGCTGCGCCGCGTACGCTGACCGCGTCCCTGCGCCGTGCTGACAGGCCGCCTGCCGGGAATGCCCGCCAGGCGGTTTTTACATTCCCAGCCGTGTGATGACATTTGCTTGCCCTTTGTTACACTCGCCGCCTGCCGCCTGGACTACACTGGCGAAAATGTCTCAGTATTGGAGTTGTCATGGTTCGATCTTTCCGCCCCGCGCTGCTGTGCGCCGCCACCTTCCTTGCCCCGCTTGCCGCATCGGCGGGCGAAATCACCCTGTTCCAGGATGCCGGTTTCCGCGGCCGCCCCGTCACCCTGCGTTCCGATGCGGCAGAGTTGTCGCGCATGGGCTTTAACGACAAGACCTCGAGCATCATCGTGCGCTCGGGTACCTGGGAAGTATGCAAGGACGCCAATTACCGGGGCAATTGCCGCACTCTGGGGCCGGGCCGCTACGACACCATGCCGGGCATGAACGACGCCGTTTCCTCCGTGCGCGAAGTGGGCCGCCCGGGCCATGGCGGCGGCGATCACCGTCCCTACCCGCCACGCCCGCCGCGTCCGGAGCCGGAACGTCCTCATCCCGGTTACCCCGGCCACGGCGGCGGCCACCGTCCCGACATGAATGGCGCCGTGCTGCTGTTCCCCGATGCCGGCATGCGCGGCCGGCCCGTGCGCCTGGACCGCGAGGTGCACGACTTGAACCGCTATGGTTTCAACGACCGCGCCGAATCGCTCGTCGTCAATTACGGCCGTTGGGAATTCTGCGTCGACGCCAACTTCCGCGGCCGCTGCGTGGTGATGGGACCGGGCAGCTACGGCCGCCTGCACGGTGGCCTCGACCGCCGCATTTCCTCGCTGCGCCGCGTGCGCTGATTCCGCGGCCGGGCAGCGTTGTATTGTGCACACGCTGTCCAGCGCCCAATTCGTGTACTCTTCCCATAGGCAGTTCAACCATGGGGAGCAGGCACGGTGGAATACAAGGACTATTACAAGGAGCTTGGCGTCGAGAAGACGGCGACCGAGGCCGATATCAAGAAGGCGTACCGCAAGCTGGTGCGCAAATACCACCCCGACGTGAGCAAGGAGCCGGACGCCGACAAGCGCACCAAAGCCTTGAACGAGGCTTACGGCGTGCTGGGCGACGCGGAAAAGCGAACCGCCTACGATGAACTGGGCCGCAACCAGGGCGCGCAGGGCCAGCCATTCCGCCCGCCGCCGGACTGGGGTGCGGGCTACGAATCGTCGGGCGCCGACGACAGCGACTTCTTTGCCGACCTGTTCGCCCACGTGGGCGGGCGGCGCCGCTCCAACAGCACTTTCCAGATGCAGGGCGAGGACAGCCACGCCGCCATCACCATCGATCTGCAGGACAGTTTCCAGGGCGCCAAGCGCCACATCGTCATGCGCGTGCCCGAAGCGGATGCGCAAGGCCACGTGGTGACGCGCGAACGCACCCTGGAAGTGACGATACCGAAAGGCGTCACGGAAGGACAGCAGCTGCGCATGAGGGGGCAGGGCAATCCCGGTAGCGGCGGCGCGCCCGCCGGCGATCTGTACCTGGAGATTCGCTTCCGGCCCGATGCGCGCTACAAGGTGGAGGGGCGCGACGTCTTCGAGACGGTACCCGTCACGCCATGGGAAGCGGCACTGGGCGGCGCAATCGACGTGCCCACGCCATCGGGCACGGTGTCCGTGACGGTGCCGTCCAATTCGCAGACGGGGCGCAAGCTGCGCCTGAAGGGGCGCGGCATCCCCGCCGCCCAGCCGGGCGACCTGTATCTGCTGCTGGAAGTGGTGCTGCCGCCGGCGAACGACGACAAGGCGCGCGAACTGTATGCAACCATGGCGCGCGAGATGGCTTTCAATCCGCGCCAGAAGCTGGGAGGGTAAATCATGACTAACAAGGTAATTGGCGAATTGCTGGAAGACCGTGCCCTGAGCTTGGAAGAACTGGCGCGCGCCTGCGCCGTGGAGCCGGACTGGGTGGTGCAGCACGTGCAGACGGGCGTGCTGCTGCAGGACGGCCCGCCGGCGGGGCAGCTCACGGCCTGGCGCTTTACCAGCCTGGACCTGGTGCGCGCGCGCCGCCTGCATGAAATCGAATCCGTGTTCGACGCGAATGCGGAGCTGGCCGCGCTGGTGGTTGATCTGTCGGAGGAAGTGGCGCGTTTGCGGCGCCGCCTGCACGTGCTGGGCGTGGAGTAGCTTTTACTCAGGCTCGCCGTGCCGCTGCACGGTGAGCCTGCCGATATAAAACTGCCCGTCGACGACGACCCGGTGCGGGATGCCGGCCACGTCGAAGCCGGGGCCGCCGTCTTCCATCCATTCCTGCGCCAGTGAATCAAATTGCTGCGGCGTCATGCGCAGCATCTGCGCCGTGATGACGAAGCGCGCGCCAGGTTTTTGTTTGTTGACGAAGTCGTCGATGCCGGCCATGGTAAATCCTTGTCATTGAAAGTTGACCCAAGTAAGGCCGGGGTCGGACCCTCAGGGTCCGACCCCAGTGTCTGCCGTTGGGGGGGCTAATCATACCTGTGGCCCACTTTTTCTAGAAGCCCTGCACCAGCAACGGCAACTGCTCCGCAAACCGCTCCGTCAGCCACTTGCCCGCCTGCCCCGGCGGCGTGTCGGCGCGCTGGATCAGATAAATCGGATAATTCTCGCCATTGTCGACTGCCAGCGGCAGGTGCACCAGGCGGCCTTCTGCCAGGTCGTCGCGCACCATCGCCTCGGGCATATTGCCCCAGCCAAGGCCCGCGCGCAGCAGCGCGTGCTTGGAGCCGAGGTCGCCCAGGCGCCAGTTGCGCAATCCCAGCACGCCGAAATCCTGGCCCTGCGTCAGCACGCTGCGGTCGCTGAGCACCAGCTGCACGTGTTCGCGCGCCACGTTCGATGCAATCGGCCCGGCCAGCTGCGCCAGCGCGTGGCTGGGGGCGGCCACGGGAATCAGGCGCACGTGGCCGACGGCCAGGCGCTCGAAGACGCTGGCAGTGGACGTCATCCAGCCACCGAGGCCGATGTGGCAGCTGCCATCCATCACCAGCTGCGCCACGGCGCCCATTGCTTCGATGCGCAGGCGCAGGGCGACGGTGGGGAACTGCGCCTGGAACGCCTCGAGCACGCGCACCAGCACGCAGGTGGGAAACATCACGTCGACCACCACCGACACTTCCGCTTCCAGCCCGCCGGCCAGCGCCTTGGCCCGCGCGCGCATGCCGTCGACCTTCAAGGCCACGGCGCGCGCGTCGGCCAGCAGGGCCTTGCCCGCGTCCGTCAGGGTGGGCTTGCGCTTGCCACGGTCGAGCAGCACCACATTCAGTTGTTCTTCCAGGTTGGCGATGGTGTAGCTGATCACCGACTGCGTGCGGTGCAGCTGGCGCGCCGCGTGGGCAAAGCCGCCCGCGTCGATGACGGCGACGAACACGCGCAACTGGTCGAGCGAAGGCTGGCCCGGTTCTCTCATGCTGGCTCCATATCTAGAAATTCGATGCTAATCATTTATATTTACACGGTTTCATCGATAGTAGACCCGAACTATGATGTGTGCAAGTGCAGCAAACGCCGCACCCCCCATCTATCGTTCTTGAAGGAGTGCATCATGGCAAACGTACTACACATCAATAGCAGCGTGCGCAACAGCGGTTCCCTGTCGCGCCAGTTGTCGGGCGAATTCGTCGCCAAACTGGCCGCGCAAGGCGACACCATCGTCGTGCGCGATCTGGCCGCGCAACCGGTGCCGCACCTGACGGAAGAGGTGATGGGCGCCTTCTTCACGCCGGCCGAGCAGCGCAGCGCGCAGGCTGCGGCGGCCGTGCAATTGTCCGATACCCTGGTCGATGAATTGCTGGCCGCCGACGTGCTGGTGCTGGCCGCGCCCATGTACAATTTTTCCGTGCCGTCGACCCTGAAGGCGTGGATCGACCACGTGGCGCGCGCGGGCCGCACCTTCCAGTACACGGCCAATGGCCCCGTTGGCCTGGCCACGGGCAAGAAAGCCGTGATTTTCACGGCCAGCGGCGGCGTCTACAGCGAAGGCCCGGGCGCCGCGTATGACTACCTGAGCACCTATCTGCGCACGGCGCTGGGCTTCATCGGCATCACCGACATCGAGTTCGTGCAAGCTGAAGGCGTGGCCATGGGCGAGGATGCCGTCGCCAGCGCCGTCGCCAAGGGCCGCGCGTCGATCGAGGCCCTGGCTGCCTGAGTTTGGTGACACTCTAGTTCCAATGGGGGATTGCCAATCTAATATGGTTGGCATAAGCTTGCCGGCGGCACGCCCCGTGCCAGTCCGGCGAGCCGTTCGCCATGAAAGTCCCTCATGCACAAGTTGGCCAGCGCAGTACTGTTCGGATGTTCTTTGTTTTCAGCAGGCATTGCGCTGGCGCAAACGGCACCGGTGGCGCCGCCCCACGTGGGCCGCCATGCCTCCACGCCCGAGGATATCCGCGCCATCGAAAAAGTCGTCGCCGACTTCCAGGCGGCCCTGATCGCCAAGGACGTCAAGCTGCTGTCGTCGCTGCTGCTGCACACGAACATCCTGTTCGCCTCGCCGGCCGATGACGCTTTCATCCAGAAAATGCGCGACACGACGGACGTCCACTTCGACGGCGTCGCGGCGGCCGGCTACGTCGGTTTCGCCAACTACATCAAACGCGAACCCCTGCGCACGGAAGAAAAATTCTACAACGTCAAGATCACCCAGGACCGCCATGTGGCGTGGGTCAACTTCGACTACGAATTTCTCGTCGGCGATAAATTGTCCAACTATGGCGTGCAAGCGTGGCAGATGGTCAAGCGCGATGGTCAATGGAAAATCCTCAGCGTCGTCTGGTCCATGCATGCCGCCGCCGAGGCGGCGAAATAGGGCAGGCGCCTGCGGCGTTCAGTACAGAGTTGCCTTCTCATAATTTTTTCGCATCGTCTATACTTTCAGTGGGCGTGCCGCCATGCCTGGAAACCAGGCGTGGCGTTTCAGTTTTTCCCTGTGCCGCGTAATAAAAAGCAGATAAGTAGGTGAGTATCCTGAGCAAGCGCGATTGCATGTATTCCAACCCTACGCCGGGTAGGGCCGTTGAGACAGGCTACCCGGGGATGTCATTTTTGGAGCAAACATCGTGCCGATAAAGTACGTTGATACGTATGAAATAAATTACACGGCGGAACCCTTACGCGGTTGCAAACTGTGGGGCGCCTATGTGTCCCTGTACACCCCATCGAGCAATCCCATGCACAGGAACAATATCGTCAAAAAGCACCGCGTGCTGGCCGACCATCCGTTCGCGACGGAAGCCGAAGCCGTCAGCGAAGCGGCCGAGGTAGCATTGCAGCTGGTCGAGCGGCGCCAGCGCCGTTATGTCTTCCATCCTTGATGCCACTGCGCCGCATCCTGCAGCGCGCGCCAGGGCAGGATCTGCACTCTGCCCGAATGTACGGCTTCCAGCTCCACGTGTGTGACGGGTTCATTGGGCGTGGCCGCGGCGCACACCTTGATGACGAGGAAGTGCTTCTCCTTGTTGGCCGGTGTCACGGCCGTCCATTTGCTGTTGAGTAATTTGTTTGGACGCAAGTTATTGCGATCTGAAAGATGCATGGCGGGTCCCGGATTGGCGTGATGGCGATGTTGCCATTATCATGCAAGTTCCCGCCACGCACGAGGACCGCCATGAAACGCCAGTTGCACCTGCTCGTCATCGATCCGCAAAATGATTTTTGCGATTTACCTCTCGCCTGGCTGCCGCCGGACGCCGCACCGGCGCTGGCCGTGCCCGGCGCCCACGCCGACATGCTGCGCGTGGCGCACCTGATACGCGAAGGGGGCAATGGCCTGACGCAGATCAGCGTGACCCTCGACGCCCACCACCGCTACGACATCGCCCACCCGGCCTTCTGGCGCACGGGCGATGGCGGCGCCGTGCCGCCGTTTACGCAGATCACCGCGCAGCAGTTGCGCGACCGCCTGTTCCTGCCCGCCGCCAGCGATGCCCTGCCGCGCGCGCTGGCCTACCTCGATGCCTTGCAGCAAGCCGGGCGCTATCAGCTGATGGTGTGGCCTGTGCATTGCGAGATCGGCAGCTGGGGGCAAAATATCCATGCGGCCGTGCGCGCCGCCTACAATGCCTGGGAAGTGGATCACCTGCAAGTGGTCGCCAAGCTGAGCAAGGGTTCCAATCCGTGGACCGAGCATTACTCGGCCGTCATGGCGGAGGTGCCCGATGCGCAGGATGCGGCCACCCAGCTGAACCGCGCTTTCCTCGACACCTTGCTGCCGGCACAGCAGATTTATGTCACCGGCGAAGCGGGCAGCCATTGCGTGAAAGCCAGTACCGAGCACATCGCCGATTACCTGGAAGCGCAGCAAGGCAAGCAGGCCCTGTCGCGCCTGGTCTTGCTGACGGACTGCATGAGCCCCGTCACGGGCTTTGCAGCACAGCAGCGCGACTTCCTTGCCGCCATGCATGCGCGCGGCGCGCGGCTGGCCACGTCCGCCGACGTCTTGCCTGAATTGTTGGCCAATGCAGGCAATTGATGCTGTCCTGCAAGCGGACCCTGCTGAAATGCTTGCAGTGGCGTACTATTCTGGCTTCAGGAAGTTGGAGAAAACACACATGACCCCGATAGTGCGCAGTTTGCTGGAAACCGATCTGTATAAATTTACAATGTGGCAAGCCTTGCTGCACGGTCATCCGAATACCCATACCGAATACGAATTTGTCTGCCGCAACGCCACCGCCTTTCCCCTGGCCGAACTGAAGAGCGAGCTGGAAGAGCAGCTCGACCACCTGTGCTCGATGTCGTTTGCCGACGACGAGCTGGCCTATCTGCGCACCCTGCGCTTCATGAAGAGCGACTTCGTCGACTTCCTGACGGTGTTCCGCTTCCAGCGCAAGTTCATCGACGTGAGCACGGATGGCGATACCTTGCTCGTGCACGCGGCCGGGCCGCAGGTACACGTGATGGGCTTCGAGATTTTCGTGCTGTACATCATCAACGAACTGTATTTCCGCCGTTTCGACCTCGATGCGGCCATGCGCGAAGGGCGCCACCGCCTGGGCTTGAAAGTGGAAGCCGTCAAGGAATTCGGCAAGCTGCCACGGCGCAAGCATCCGTTTGAGTTTTCCGATTTCGGCGTGCGCCGGCGTTTTTCCGGCGCCTGGCACGACGAGGTGGTGCAGCGCCTGGCGCGCGACGTGCCCGAGTATTTCAAGGGTACGTCGAATGTCTACCTGGCGAAAAAGCTGGGTATCGTGCCGATCGGCACCATGGCGCATGAATACATGCAATCGTTCCAGTCGTTTGGCGTGCGCCTGCGCGATTTTCAAAAGGCGGCACTGGAAGACTGGGTGCAGGAATACCGGGGCGACCTGGGCATCGCCCTGACGGACGTGGTGGGCATGGATGCGTTCCTGGCCGATTTCGACCTGTATTTCGCCAAGCTGTTCGACGGCTTGCGCCACGATTCGGGCGACCCCGTCGAGTGGGGCGAGAAGGCGCTGGCCCACTATGCGGCCCTGCGCATCGACGCCAATACCAAGCGCCTCGTGTTTTCCGACGGCCTGGACCTGGACAAGGCCTTCGCCCTGTACCAGCACTTCGCCGACCGCATCATGACGGGCTTTGGCATCGGCACCAATCTCACCAACGACGTCGGCTTGACGCCGCTCAACATCGTCATGAAACTGGTGCGCTGCAATGGCCAGTCCGTGGCGAAATTATCGGATTCGCCGGGCAAGACCCTGTGCAAGGATGAAACTTTCCTCGCGTATTTGCGGCAGGTCTTCCACCACCCCGCAGTGTAGGTGCCTGTCTAGAACCCCGTCACCACCGTATCCATGTGCTCGACCTGCGGCGGTGCGGCGAAAAATTCACCGACCAGGCCGCGCCATGCCTGGAAGTCCTCGCTGCCGCGAAAATGCACGGTATGGTCTTCCAGGGTTGTCCAGCCGACTACCAGACGGTAGGCGTCGCCGTTTTCGATCGAGCGCTCCAGGCGCATCGACTCGCAGCCGCGTGCGCGCTGGAACAGGGGGACGGCTTTCGTCACGGCCGCTTCGAAGGCAGCGTGTGTGGCCGATTTGATCTGGATGTGGGCAATTTCAAAAATCATGGCAAGTTCCGGTTTTGAAAGAAAGAACGCAGATCTTGCCACAGATTGTGCCCGCTTGCGGAGGGCGCCGGGTCGCATGCCATTCAGCTGCCGCCGCCGTTCCTGTCCAGCGCCTGCTGCAGATAGGCTTCCAGTTGCGGCACGTTCATGCTGGCGACATCCCTGGCCAGGGCATGGCTGAGCCGTTTTTCCACCTGGGCATCTAGCCTTAGACGCAATTGTCCCAGGAACTTCGGCGCGGCGACCAGGCACAGCTTGCTGTAGCGCCGTTGCTGCAGGCCCTGCTGCAACACCTGCGCGATCTGCCGGGCAAACTGTTCGTTCGCATGGTCGACGGGCGTCACCTGTGGCTCGGCCGTGTGCGCCTGCGTGCCCGCTTGGGTCCCCGCGCGCATGCCGCTGCCGAAGCGTCCACCGGCATCGCTGTTCAAGGCGTTATCGTTGTCACGGCCCGCCGGATTGACAAAGTCTTGCAGCTCGCCCAGCTGGTTTTGCTGTCCCAGCGCAAACAGCCGCGCGCGGCTGCTGTCTGCCACGACCACCCATGTGACGTCCATCTCGTTCTCCTTGCTGTGCACCCCGGCTAGCGCGACAGGGCCGCCACGCCGCCGTGCCTGTCCTGGCCGCAGCGGGCCGTGCGCTGTTCGATATCGTTGCCGCCGCATGCTTGCACGATGGCGTGCGCGCGTTCCTGTTCCTCGGCATGGCGCGTGGCCACCACCAGGCGCACCATGCCGCGAAACGCCGTCTTGCCATAGTTGCGCCGGTACATATGGTTGTCGCCGCCGAACAGGGCATTGATCACGCGTTCCAGCCGGCTGGTGAGGGTGTCGCGATTGCCGACCGTAAAATTGCCCTGCACGGGGCCGGCCTCGTCGTCGCCCGCGTCCAGTTGCACGGCGTGAGCGGGAAAGCCATCGGCCAGCAGCCGGTTGCGGGCGCGCTCGGCATCGGGCAAGTGGTCGAAGATACGTATGAGGGTGCTGTTGCCGCTGTCGCCGCTGTTGCCGCTGTTGCTGTCCATGGCCCGGCCTTTCAAGGAGGTGTGCTTGATTTGACCGGCGAGGCTGCAAATAATTCTGCCTCAGCCTGTAAAATCCTCGATCAAGGCGCAAAAGTTTGATAAATATCCAGTATGGTTGCCAAGTCGCGCTAAGATACGCCTTGCGGCATCAATCTTTCATAGGAGAACTAAATGGCAGCGAAGAAAATTCTGTTTTTGACCGGCGATTTTGCAGAAGATTATGAAACGATGGTGCCGTTCCAGGCCCTGCTGATGCTCGGCCATACCGTGCATGCCGTCTGTCCCGGCAAGAAAAGCGGCGAGACGATCAAGACGGCCATCCACGATTTCGAGGGCGACCAGACCTACACGGAAAAGCCCGGCCATCTGTTCACCCTGAACGCCAGCTTCGACGAGATCGACCCGGCCGACTATGACGCCGTGATGATCGCCGGCGGCCGCGCGCCCGAATACCTGCGTCTGAACAAGAACGTCATCGCCGCCGTGCGCCATTTCGCCGAAGCGGGCAAGCCCGTCGCCGCCGTCTGCCATGGCGCGCAATTGCTGGCCGCCGCCGACGTCATCCGTGGCAAGCGCATTTCCGCCTATCCCGCCTGCGCGCCGGAAGTGACACTGGCGGGCGGCACGTATGCCGACATCGCCGTCACGGACGCCGTCACGGATGGCCAGTTCGTCACGGCGCCAGCCTGGCCCGCGCATCCGGCCTGGCTGGCGCAGTTCGTCAAACTGCTCGGCACCGAGATCCGTTTGTAACCCGTTTGTAACCCGTTTGTAACCCGTTTGTAACCTTTACCAGCCCGGCAGGCCGCAGCGCTTGCCGGGCGCACCACTTTTCAGATTCGAGTTCTTCATGCATGCGCCGCGCAGTCAACCTTCCCGCAAACAACTTCCAGCGTCGCGCTGGCGCCAGCGCCGCCTGGCGCAAGCCGCATCGGGCCTGAGCGCCGCGCAGGAACGCCAGCTGGCCACCCTGCACGAGATTTCCACCTTGCTGGCGGGACAGCACGCCATCGACGCGCTGTGCCGTGGCTTCCTGCGCCATGTGATGCAGTTCGCGCAGGCCGAAGGCGGCACCGTGCGCATCCTCGATCCGCAGCAGGACACCGTGCACATCATCGTGCACGAGGGCATTTCCGACGCGATGGTGGAAGAAGAACACTGCATCCGCAACAACGATTGCCTGTGCGGCGCGGCCGTGGCGCAGGGCGTGATCCAGATCCGCGATTTTCGCCAGGTCGATGCGCTGCAGCGCTACCGCTGCCAGGACGAAGGTTTCATCGCCATCGCCGTCTTCCCGATCCTTGCGCGCGACCAGGTGGTGGGCAGTTTTTCGCTGCACTTTGCGCGCCCGCAAGCCGTGCATGCGCAGCAGCAGGGCTGGCTGGAAACGCTGGGCCAGAGCCTCGGTATCGCCATTGAAAACCAGCGCCTGATCGCGCGCGAAAAGGAATTCGCTGTGGCGCGCGAACGCAGCCTGCTGGCCGAAGGCTTGCATGACAGCATTGCGCAAAGCCTGAACTTCATCAGCCTGCAAGTGCAGATGCTCGACGATTCCGTGCGCCGTGGTCAGCTCGACGAAGCGGCCGAAGTGTTACCGCTGATGCGCATGGGCGTCGAGCAAAGCTACCAGGACGTGCGCGAATTGCTGGTCAATTTCCGCACGCGCTGGCATGGCAGCGATCTCGAAAGCAAACTCAGCGAAGTGCTGGCCAAGTTCGAGCTGCAGACGGGCGTCGTCGGCTCCCTGGAGATGAGCGGCAACGGCGCGCCGCTGGCGCCCGAACAGCAGTTGCAGATATTGTTCATCGTGCAGGAAGCGCTGTCGAATATCCGCAAGCACGCGCAGGCGAGCAATGTGGCGCTGCGCGTGGACAATGGGCGCGATTTTGCGCTGCAGGTGCGCGACGATGGCGAAGGCTTCGCCGCCAACCTGCGCGACAAGAAAACGGAATTGCAGATCGGCTTGCGTATCATGCAGGAAAGAGCCGAGCGGCTCGGTGCGCAATTTGCCATCGACAGCACGCCCGGCGGCGGCACGACGATCTCGCTGGCCTTGCCGGCAGCCCGGCGCCAGGCCGCGTAACAAATGAATCATCCTTATCAGGCAACAAACACGTGAACGCACCAATCAAAATCCTGCTGGTCGACGACCACACCTTGCTGCGCAGCGGCGTCAAGCTGCTGCTGCAGCGCAATCCTCAATTCCAGGTGGTGGGCGAGGCATCGAACGGGCTGGACGGCGTGCGCCTGACGGCCGAACTGCGGCCCGACGTGGTGCTGATGGACTTGAACATGCCCGGCGTGACTGGCGTCGAGGCGCTGCAGCTGATCCTGCAGGACCTGCCGCAGATGGTCGTGCTGATGCTGACCGTGTCGGAAAACGCGGCCGACCTCGGTGCGGCCCTGCGCGCCGGTGCGCGCGGCTATTTGCTGAAAAACATCGAGGCCGAGCAGCTGGGGCAGGCCATTTGCCGCGCCGCCGCCGGCGAATCCGTGATCGCCGACGCCATGACGGCCAAGCTCGTGTCGCAGTTCCGCGCGGGGCAGAACGCGCCCCAGGAAGACTATGACAAACTGACGCCGCGCGAACGCGAAGCCATGGCCTGCCTGGCGCAAGGACTGAGCAACAAGGAAATCGCGCGCCAGCTCGACGTGGCCGAAAGCACGGTGAAAATCCACGTGCAAAACATCCTCAAAAAGCTTAAGCTCAGCAGCCGCGTGCAGATCGCCGTGTATGCGGTCGAGCGTGAATTGAGCAAATAAAGATCAAACAAAGTGCAAATAATGCGCAAGCAATGCGCGATTGTTTGATCTGCATGGCGTTCCGGCCTAGACAACCCTAGTTCCTTTGACGTATGGCCTTGACCGTGCCGGCCCATTACACTCTTAGTCATTCGCTAATCTAATAAGAGAGTGTCATGCATAAGGTCAACGTCGATGGCTTGCTATCGAGCCAGGCTCTGTTCCGCCATATTTCCCCTTCGCAATTAGAGCAATTGCGCCAGGATGTCGTGCGTGTTGAAGTGGAAAAAGGCAAAGTGCTGTTCCGCAAGGGCGAAGTGGCGGAAGGCGCCTATGTGGTGGTCTTCGGCCTCGTCAAGCTCAGCGTGTTTTCCATGGAAGGGACCGACAAGGTTCTGGAACTGATCCGTCCGGGCCAGAGCTTCGGCGAAGCCATGATTTTCCTCGATGAACCGTATCCATTCTGCGCCGAAGCGCTCGAGCACTGCTTGCTGCTGCGCATCCCGCCGCACGCGCTGCTGCGCCTGTTGGACCAGTCGCCGCGCATCGCGCGCCAGATGATGAACAGCCTGTCGCACCACTTGATGGGTTTTATCCGCAACGTGGAGCGCTGCTCCGTGCAGAACGCGACCCAGCGCGTGGTCGAGTATTTGCTGCAGGCATCGGACCAGCAGCGCTCGAACGAAGTCAAGCTGGACCTGAAGAAAAGTTTGCTGGCATCGTTCCTGAACCTGGCGCCCGCCACCCTGTCGCGCGTGCTGCACCAGCTGACGGACTTGCACCTGATTAAAGTCAGCGGTTCGCTGATCCAGATCCAGCCCGATGCCTTGAAAACCTACCGCCATGGTTCCGCCACGGCCATGCTGAATTAAGCGTTGATCACTCAGCTTTTTCAGCAGGCAAGGTCAGCCGCCAGAACAGCAGGGCGAGCAAGCTGACCGCCGCGCCCAGCGCGCATACCCCATGCCAGCCCGCCAGCGCATACACGCTGGTGGCGGCAATCGCACCGAGTCCGCTTCCCACCGCATAAAACAGCATGTAGCACGCCACCAGGCGGCTGTGCGCGTCGCTGTCATCCTTGAAGATGAGGCTCTGGTTCGTCACGTGGATGGCCTGGCCTGCCAGGTCCAGCGCGATGATGCCGACGATTAAGGGCCACAGTGCCGCGCCTGCAAAACTGAGTGGCAGCCACGCGGCCAGCAACAGCAGAAGGGCCGCGCCCGTCGTCCATTGCGCGCGGCCCTTGTCCGCCATGGCGCCGGCGCGCGCCGCGCCCAGCGCACCGATCACGCCCACCAGGCCAAACGCGCCGATGGCCGCATGGCTGTAGCCTTGCGCCGTCAGGGGCAGCACCAGGGCGCTCCAGAAAATATTGAAGACGGCAAACATCAGCAGGGCCAGCATGCCCCGCACGCGCAGCACTTTGTTGTGCAGCAGCATGTCCAGCATCGAGGCGAGCAGGGCGCCGTACGCCAGCTGTTGACTGGATGGCTGCGCCGGTGGCAGCTTGCGCCACAACAGCAACAGCAGGGCGCAAGCGATGGCGGCCGAAACAACATACACGGCGCGCCAGTCGGCCACATCGGCTACCACGCCGGACAGGGTGCGCGCCAGCAGCAAGCCGATCACCACGCCGCCCTGCGCCATGCCGACCACTCTGCCACGCTCATGGCTGGCCGCCGCGTTGGCCGCATAGGCGATCAAGCCCTGCGTCATGGCCGTGCCCAGCAAGCCGACCAGCAGCATGCCGCCCAGCAAGGCGGCCGTGGAACGGGCGCAGCCCAGCGCCGCCAGGGTGATGGCCAGCATGCCCAACTGGAACAGGGTCAGGCGGCGCCGGTTCAGCATGTCGCCCAAGGGCACGAGCAGCAGCAGGGCCAGCGCGCAGCCGATCTGCGTGGCCGTGATGACCATGCCGCTGGCCGCCTCCATCATGCCGAATTCGTGCGCCAGGGTGGCGAGCAAGGGCTGGGCGTAATACACATTGGCCACGCTGAGGCCGGCCGCCGTGGCAAACAGCCAGACGAGGGTAGGAGGAAGTGCTGTCGTGATGGGAGTTGTCGTATCGCGCATGGGAGGTCAATTAAGTGGTTTCAAATTAAAACCACTTGGAGTCTACGCCGGGAAGTTTTAAAATGCAACCACTCAATCCTGGAGCATGACGATGGCCAAGCGCAAGAGCCTGAAAACCGACCCCTGTCCCGTGGCGCGCGCGCTCGACGTGATCGGCGAGCGCTGGTCGCTCCTGATCGTGCGCGACGCCTTCGACGGCATGCGCCGCTTTGGCGAGTTCCAGAAAAGCCTGGGCGTGGCGAAGAACATCCTGGCCGACCGCCTGCACACCCTGGTGGAAGAGGGCATCTTCACGGTTGCGCCCGCCTCGGACGGCACGGCCTACCAGGAATACGTGCTCACGCAAAAGGGGCTGGCGCTGTTTCCCGTCGTCGTCGGCTTGCGCCAGTGGAGCGAGGATCAATTGTTCGAAGCGGGCGAGTCCCATTCCACCCTGTTGCAGCGTGGCTCAGGCTTGCCCGTGCGCAGGATGGACGTGCTGGCGCTGGACGGCCGCGTGTTGCAGGCGGACGACACGGTCGTGCACAAGGTGTCGCCGCAATGAGGCGGGTGGCTGTCATCGGCGGAGGGATCACGGGCGTGACGACGGCGTATGCGCTGGCCAAGCGGGGCGTGGACGTGACCCTGATCGAGCGCCACCGTTACGCGGCCATGGAAACGTCATACGCGAACGGCGGGCAATTGTCGGCCTCGCATGCGGAAGTGTGGAACCACAAGGCAACGATTTTGAACGCCCTGAAATGGATGGCGCGGCGCGATGCGCCGCTGCTGCTCCATCCCTGGCCCAGCTGGCACAAGCTGAGCTGGTTTGCGGAGTTTCTCGCCGCCATGCCCGCCTACGAGCGCAACACCATCGCCACGGCGCGCATGGCGATCGCCGCGCGTGAACATTTGTTTGGGTGGGCGCAGGCAGAAAACATAGCTTTCGATCACCGCCGCGCCGGCATCCTGCACGTCTACCGCGACCAGCGCGGTTTCGAGCGGGCGGCTGGCGTGTCGCGCCTGCTGGCGCAGGGCGGCTTGCAGCGGCGCGCCGTCACGGCGCAGGAAATGCGCGCCATCGAGCCGGCCCTCTCTGGCGACTTTTACGGCGGCTACTACACGGACAGCGATTCCACGGGCGACATCCACAAATTCACCAGCGGCCTGGCCGACGCGTGCGTCCGCCTGGGCGTGGCCTGCCGCTATGGTGGCCAGGTCACGGCGCTGGCGCGCGAACACGGCAAGGTGCGCGTCTCCATGGATGGGGACAGCACCGTGTTTGACGCCGTCGTCGTCTGCGCGGGCACGGCCAGCCGCGCCATGGCGGCCATGCTGGGCGACCATGTCAACGTGTATCCCGTGAAAGGTTATTCCATCACCGTGCAGCTTGAAGACCCAGCCAGCCGCGCGGCCGCGCCGACCGTCAGCCTGCTCGACGACGCGACCAAGCTGGTCAGCAGCCGCCTCGGTGAAGACCGGCTCAGGGTGGCGGGCACGGCCGAATTCAATGGCGTCAATTACGACATCCGCGCCGACCGCATCCGCCCGCTATTGGGATGGGTCGAGCAGTGCTTTCCTGGCGTGAATACGCGCAAGGTTGTGCCGTGGGCGGGCTTGCGCCCCATGCTGCCCGACATGCTGCCGAAAGTGGGGCCGGGCAAGGCGCCTGGCGTGTACTACAACACGGGCCACGGCCACCTGGGCTGGACCCTGGCGGCCGCCACGGCGGAGATGGTGGCTGAGACGGTGGACAAGGCGGGTGGCTAGTTCTTCGGCAATAAATCGCTGAGCGCGGCGCGCCCCTTGACGGTGAGGAAAGGGCCGACCTTGCTGTAGGGCAGTAAAAAGTCGTTTTCGCAGCCGCTGCCGTTCGGGTCTTGCCAGAACGATACGCCCTCCAGTTTCAATGACAGATGGAAGCGGCCGCGGCCGTCGTAATCCGTGCCCTTGCATTCGGCGTCGATTTTCACGCCCTTGAACAGGGCCTGGCGCAGGCGGTCCGGCAATGCGGCCTTGTCGTCGCCATCGCTGGCGCTGGCGCCAAACCAGTTCCACACGTCCGTTTCCTGGCCCGTTTTTACGTCCCAGGTGCGGAACTTGATGGAAATGCCGCTGGCGCCATAGCCGGCCGCCCAGCGGTAGAACTTGACCGTCACCCAGCGCGGCGACCAGTAGGTGGGATCCGCATACACTTCGTCTTCCGTCGTGAAACCGTTGCGGCCCAGGTATTCGCGGCGCGTGGCATAGAAATCTTCCAGGTCTTTCTTGTTCTTCGCCAGCACGGCGCGCAGCTGTGTGTTGATTTTCGCCACGCCGTCGCCGGGCGCCATCAGCTCCACCGTGATGGTGTCGCCCACTTGCAGGTTGCGGTATTGCTTGCCTTCAAAGGTAGCGGGTTTGCTGACCTTGGTGCCGGGAAAATCTTCCAGCGCCAGATTGTAGGCATCGCTGGCACACGACGGGTGTTCGCGGTCGCCCGCCGCTTCCAGCAGGGTCAAGGCCAGGGGCAGGGTCTTGCCGCTTTTCGGCTCCGTCCACGTGCCGGTGAGCTTGCCACCTTGCGGCGTGCCCAGGCTCCACGTGCCCGTCGTATTGCCCTTGGCGTCGAGTTCCTGCCACAGGGTCTTGCCGTTCGGCCGGGACAGCATGATCGGCGTCTTGTAGCGCGTGTAGTAATAATTGCCGCTGCGGTCAGAGCCTTGCGTGGTGCTGGGCTGGTTGAAGCAGGCCACGATACTGGCCTTGCCCACGGTGCCCTGCCATACCCCTTGCACGGGCGCATCGCCAGCCATGGCGAGGTTCAGGGCGGGCAGGGTCAGGCAAGCAAACAGAAAGCGGCGCATCGGTTAATCCTCTCGTGGGCGAAGGCCGATTCTACATGGCCGCGCCCACGAGATGCCACACGTCAACTATGCGTGTGGTCGCTCCTGCGCCACGATGGCCATCGCCGCGCCCAGGTATTGCAGCATGGCCGCGTTGACGAAGCTGCCTTCCATCAAACGCGGTTCCTGCTGGTGCGCCTGGCGAAATTTCAGCTGCGTGGCCGGGTCCGCGCCCGCGTAGGAGCGGAACAGTTCCAGCCACTGCCGCGCCAGTTGCAGCACGGCCGGATCGGTGGGCGGCGTGCGCGCATCGATGGCGGCGCGCACGGCGGCAATCAGGGCTGGCCACTCGCCCGAACGCTTGCCGTAGTTGGCCACCAGATGCGCGTATTCGTGCTCGTCGAGGAAGGGCCGGTACAGCGCCATGCGCGAGGCATTGAAGGCGGCGAGGATGAACTGCATCAAGTCCGCATCAATGCTGGTCGTCGCTTGCATCGAGGGTTCCTGCGCATGCATGTCGTTCAGGCGCGCGAACAGGCCCGGGTGGGCGCCCGTGTCGCGCACCAGCTTGACCATCCATTCCGTGGCCAGCGCTTGCGCTGGCGCATCGCCGGGGCCGGCGCCCGCGTCCTTGACGGCGCGCACTTTCGTTACCAGTGCTTTCCATTCCTGTTCCACGGCCGCATCGGACAGCAGCGGCAGTTGTTGCAATTCTTCGTGACTAAAGTATTTGTCGTACATGGTCATCAACTCCATAGTGGTGAGCCACTCGGCCAGTTCCGGCGCCTGCCCCTGCGCCAGTTGCGTTTGCAGGCTGCGCAGGCGTTCGCGCAAGGTGGACGCCTGCGCGATCTGGCGTTCCAGCATGGCGATTTGCCGCGCCACGATGGAGGAGAGCGGCAGATCCGGGCCGGCGAGGGCGTTGGCGATATCGGCCAGCGACAGCCCGAACTTGCGCAGCGCCATGATCCGGTGCAGCCGGTCCATGTCGCCGTGCTGGTACAGGCGGTAGCCAGCTTGCGTGCGCGCCGAAGGCGAGAGCAGGCCGATGCTGTCGTAGTGGTGCAGGGTGCGGATGGTCAGGCCCGTGAGCCTGGCCAGTTCACCGATTTTCAACAGCATCGTCTTCTCCTTGTCTTCAGTGCGTACCAACCACGATGGCGCCTGACGTAACGTCAGGGTCAAGCAGGAATGTAGCAGAGGAGCCGAAAAAACCATAAAAAGAATCCGTTGACCTTCATTTTTTTGTACGGTATATTTATAAAACCGAACGACGACTGCAGCAGAATCAGCGCGTTCGAGCCACATGGAATGACGAAAAAATCGTTGTGCGGCGCAGCAAAGCGCGCCATTGGCAGGGCTGGAAAGACAATCCGCACAGACGGATTTTTTTCACAGTTGGTTTGTACGTTAAATATAATATGCCACCGGCAAGATCCGGGCGGCGAGAGAGACGACCATGATGAAAAGTATCGTTTGCGATACGCCCGGCAGTTTGCGCATGGAGCAGCGCCCCGTGCCCGTGCCCGGCGAGGGTGAAGTGCTGCTGCGCATACGCCGCGTCGGCATCTGCGGCACCGACATGCATATCTTCCGCGGCACCCAGCCTTTTCTCAGCTATCCGCGCGTGATGGGCCATGAATTGTCCGGCCATATCGACAGTGCGCCAGCCGGCTCGCGCCTGGCCGCTGGCGACCAGGTCTACGTGATGCCCTACCTGTCGTGCGGTACTTGCGTGGCCTGCCGCCAGGGCAAGACCAACTGCTGCACCCGCATCGAAGTGCTGGGCGTGCACCGCGACGGCGGCATGACGGAATACCTGGCGCTGCCCGAGCGCTTCGTCTTCAAGACGGAAGGCATCTCGCTCGACGACGCGGCCATGATCGAATTTCTCGCCATCGGCGCGCACGCCGTCAAGCGCGGCGCGGTCGATGCCGGCAAGCGCGTGCTGGTGGTGGGCGCCGGTCCGATCGGCATGGCCGTGATGTTGTTCGCGTCCTTGAAAGGCGCCGACGTGACGGTGCTCGATGGCCGCGCCGACCGTTTGCAGTTCTGCCGCGACGCGCTGGGCATCGTCCGCACGGTGCAACTGGGCGACGGCGACAAGGAGCAACTGTCGGACGCCACCGGCGGCGAATTCTTCGACGTGGTGTTTGACGCCACCGGCAATATCGCCGCCATGGAGCGGGGCCTCGATTTCGTCGCCCACGGCGGGGCCTATGTGCTGGTCTCCATCGTGCGCGACCGCCTGTCCTTTTCCGACCCTGAATTCCACAAGCGCGAAACGACCTTGCTGGGTAGCCGCAACGCCACCGTCGACGATTTCGAGGAAGTGGTGGCGGCCATGAAGGCGGGGAAAGTGCCCACCGCGCTGCTCAATACCCACCGCACCACGCTCGACGAATTTACGGGCGTGCTCGATCGCTGGATGCAGCCCGAGGCGGGTGTCATCAAGGCCATCGTCGAGGTCTGAGATGAGCAATCTCAATCCCATACTGCAATTTGGCACCAGCCGCTTCCTGCAGGCGCACGCCGACCTGTTCGTCAGCGAAGCGGCCAAGGCAGGCGAGGCGCTGGGCCATATCACCATCGTGCAAACGACCGGCAGCGCGCAGGGTGCGGCGCGGGTGGCGGCGTTTCGCCAGGCCGGCGGCTACCCGGTGCGCATCCGCGGCTGGCAGGACGGCGCGCAAGTCGACGAGGAACGCCGCGCCGACGCCGTCACGCAAGCGTGGCAAGCCGGCAGCGACTGGCGGCAGGTGCGCGATGCTGCCGTGGCCGCGCGCGTGATCATCTCGAATACGGGCGACACGGGCTACCAGCTGGCTGATTCCGACCACGCCGGTATGCTTGATGGCGCAACCGTTCCCGCCAGCTTTCCCGCCAAGCTGCTGGTGCTGCTGCACGACCGCTTCCTGGCCGGCGCCGCGCCCATCTCGATTTTTCCGTGCGAACTGGTGGCCGACAACGGTCATGTATTGCGCCAGGTGATCGTGACATTGGCGCAGCAGTGGCGCTGCGATGCCGCGTTCATCGTCTACCTGCAAACGGGCTGCCTGTGGATCAACTCCCTCGTCGACCGCATCGTTTCCGAACCGATCGAACCGATAGGCGCGGTGGCCGAGCCCTATGCGCTGTGGGCCATCGAGGCGCAGGAAGGCATGCTGCTGCCGTGCCGCCACCCGCAACTGGTGGTGACGGGCAGCCTGCGCGAGTATGAACAGCGCAAGCTGTTCCTGCTCAACCTCGGTCACACCTATCTGGCGCAGCTGTGGATGGAACGGGGCAGTCCGGCCGGCATGACGGTGCGCGAGGCGATGGACGATGGCGCCATGCGCGCCGCGCTGGAAGCCCTGTGGCACGAGGAAGTGCTGCCCGTGTTTGCCGCCATGGGCGCGCGGCATGGTGACGCCGCGCTGGCCTATGTGGCGCAGGTCAGGGAACGCTTCAGCAATCCCTTCCTCGCGCACCGCCTGGCCGACATCGCCCAGCACCACGCAGGCAAGATCGAGCGGCGCATGGCGCCCGTGGCGGCGCTGGCGCGGCAGCTGTGTCCCGCCCTGGCGCAGCCGCGCCTGCGCGCCATGCTGGCGCCGGGAGCGCAGCCATGAACGCCCCGCTTAGCGCAGTTGTTTCTTTTCTGGCATGCCGATCCAATCCGATATCGACTAAAATGGCCCACTCATCCACTTTCCCTTTCGCTGGCATAGCGCGTTCATTCATCCATGTCCAAACCCGCCACCGTCTTCAAGCGCAGTACCAATCTGCTGTTGCAATTTCTCGCCGAGAATGTCGCAGTGGGCGAGATGCTGCCGACGGAGCAGTTCCTGACCACGATCTGCCAGGGCAGCCGCACGGCGATTCGCAGCGCGATCGCGTATCTGTCGACGCGGCGGCTGATCGCCAGCCCGGCGGACCGGCGCTTGCTGCGCAAACCCATACCGGGCGACTACTTCGATATTTCGGAATTGCAGTCGGGGGCGGAGCGCATCCAGCAAGTGCTGATGGAACGCGTGTACCAGCGCGACATGCCGCCCGGCGCGGAGTTTTCGGAAGCGGAGCTGGCGCGCGAGGCGGGCGCCAGTACCGTCAGCGTGCGCGAATTTTTGATCGGCTTTTCGCGCTTCGGCCTGATCGAAAAGAAACCGCGCGGCGGCTGGCGCCTGTGCGCGTTCGACCGCTCGTTCGCCACCGAACTGGCGGACATGCGGCGCATGTTCGAGATGGCGGCCGTGGAGCAGTTTGCGCATCTGCCGCATGGCGATCCGGCATATGCGGAACTGGCGCGGCTGATCAAGCAGCACGAGAAGCTGGCGGCCAGGATAGACACGCGCCACAACGCGTTTCCGGCGCTGGACCGCGAGTTCCACACCTTCTTGATCGGCCTCTTGAACAATCGCTTCGCGCAGGGCTTCTACGATATCGTCTCGTTCGTGTTTCACTATCACTACCAGTGGGACAAGGGCGAGGAAAAGGGCCGCAACAAATACGCGGTGCAGGAACACCTGGCGATCCTGCGCGCGTTGGCGGAGCACGACGTGCCGAAGGCGCTCGATGCCATGCGCTCGCACCTCGATTCCTCGCGCAGCACCATGCTGTCCTCGATCGGCACGCGGGAAAAACTGAGCCAGCCGGCCGCCTAGCCGTCTTTGCCGGGGAGGGTGCGCCATGAGCCTCGCTTCCCAGCCTGCCAGCCTGCTCTTGATGTCGCCCGAGGATAACTGCCTGATCGCCAGGACAGCCCTGGCCTGCGGCGACGTCGTCGCCATTGACGGCGTGCCCGTCACCCTGGCGCAAAACATCCAGATTGGCCACAAGGTGGCGCGCCGCGCGCTGGCCATGGGCGACAAGGTGCTGCGCTACGGCGCCCTGATCGGCAGCATCACGGCCCCCGTCGCCATCGGCGAGCATATCCACACGCACAACCTGGCAAGCGATTACATCCCCACGTTTACCCTGGGCCAGGACGGCCACCATTTCCTGGACAAGGACGACCAAGCATGAACGCTCCAACGACGACACCCGCCCTGTCGGGCTACCTGCGCGCCGATGGCCGCAAGGGCATCCGCAATATCGTGGTCGTGGCCTATATGGTCGAATGCGCGCATCACGTGGCGCGCCTGATGGTCAACGCCTTCCCCGGCCAGCCCGTGCACCTGATCGGCTTTACGGGCTGCTTCCCCAACGAATACGCGGATCAGGTGATGCGCCGTCTGCTGACGCACCCGAACGTGGGCGCCGTGCTGCTGGTCTCCCTGGGCTGCGAAGGGTTCAACAAATATGGCCTCTCCAGCGCCGTGGCCGACAGCGACCGCCCCGTGCATACAATCACCATCCAGGAAAACAGCGGCACGCGCCCCAGCGTGAGCAGCGGTGTCGAGTGGATCGGCTGGGCGCTGGAACACCTGGCGCGGCAGGAGCGCGTGCCGATGGGGATCGATGAACTGGTCGTCGCTACCATCTGCGGCGGCTCCGACAGCACCAGCGGCATTAGCGCCAACCCGGCCGTCGGCGTCGCGTTCGACACCCTGATCGCGGCCGGCAGCCCCTGCATCTTCGAAGAGACGGGCGAACTGGTGGGCTGCGAATACCACATGCAGCGGCGCGCCGTGAGTCCCGACCTGGGCAACGCCATCGTCGAAACCGTGGCCAAGGCGGCCCGCTACTACACCATCATGGGCCATGGCAGCTTCTCGCCGGGGAACGCCGATGGCGGCCTCACCACGCAGGAAGAAAAGTCGCTGGGCGCCTACGCCAAGAGCGGTTCCTCGCCCATCGTCGGCATTTTGAAACCGGGCGACCAGCCGGCCGGCGGCGGCCTGTACCTGCTTGACGTGGTGCCGGACGGCGAGCCGCGCTTCGGTTTTCCGAACGTGTCGGACAACGCGGAAATCGTCGAACTCATTTCCTGCGGCGCCCATATCACCTTGTTTACCACGGGCCGCGGCTCCGTCGTCGGCTCGGCGATCTCGCCCGTCATCAAGGTGTGCGCCAATCCGCAAACCTTCGAGCGCCTGGCCGACGACATGGATATCAACGCGGGCAAGATCCTCACGGGCGAAGCCACCCTGGAAGAAGTGGGCGCGGAGATCGTCGCCGCCGTGCTGAACGTGGCCAACGGAGAACTGAGCCGCTCGGAAGACCTGGGCCACCAGGAATTCGTGCTGACCTATAAACAATTCGACGCGGTGGGGCCAGGCTGCTTCCCCTTGCGCGCCGCTTGAGGACCGCATTCATGGATGTCACACAATTGCATACCTTGCCGCGCGGAGGCCTGTCGCTGCCCTGCATCGGCATGGGCTGCGCCCCGATAGGCGGCTTGTACCAGCCAGTCAGCGACGCGCAGGCGCGCGCCACGCTCGATGGCGCCTGGGACGCGGGCGTGCGTTTCTTCGACACGGCGCCGTTCTATGGGTATACCCAGTCCGAACGCCGTCTTGGTGCGGCGCTGCGCGAACGGCCCCGCCATGAATTTGTGATCAGCACCAAGGTGGGACGGCTGATGCGGCCCGACGCCTCGGTGCGCCCCGGCGACGACGGCTTTGCCGCGCCGCTGCCGTTCCGTCCCCATTACGACTATACATATGACGGCGTGCTGCGTTCGCACGACGACAGCCTGCAGCGGTTGGGGCTCGAGCGCATCGATATCCTGTTCGTGCACGATATCGGCAAGGCGACGCATGGCGAACTCGATCAGCAATACTGGCGCCAGCTGACGGCCGGTGGCGGTTTTCGCGCCCTCGATGAATTGCGCGCCAGCGGCCAGGTGAAGGCCGTGGGCCTCGGTGTCAATGAATGCGAGATCGTGCTGCGCGCGATGGCGGAATTCGACCTCGATTGCACCCTGCTGGCCGGCCGCTATACCTTGCTGGAACAGGCCTCGCTGTCGCCATTGCTGGACCTTTGCGTGGAGCGTGGTAACGCCATCGTGATCGGCGGCCCGTTCAACTCGGGCGTGCTGGCCGGGAACGGCAAGTTCAATTACGCCGATGCGCCGGCCGCCATACTCAAGCGGGTGGCGCGCCTGGACGCCGTCTGCCGTGAATTCGGCGTGCCGCTGCAGGCTGCGGCACTGCAGTTCCCGCTCGCCCATCCGGCCGTCGTTTCCTGCATCCCGGGCGGGCAAGACCTGGCGCAGCTGCGGCAAAACCTGGACTGGTTCGCCACGCCGCTGCCCGACGCCCTGTGGCTGGCGCTGCGGGACGCGGACTTGCTCGATGCGCGCGCGCCGCTGCCTGCGGGAGTGGCCGCATGATGCGCATCGACGCCCACCAGCACTTCTGGCAGCTGGCCGCGCGCGCCGGCAGCTGGCCGCCGCCATCCTTGGCCGCCATCCACCGCGATTTTGCGCCCGCCGACCTGGCGCCGCTGCTGGCTGCGCACGGTATCGTCGGCACGGTGCTGGTGCAGTCGCTGCCGTCCGAAGACGATACCTATTGGCTGCTGGCGCTGGCGGAACAGACCAGCTTTATTCGTGCCGTCGTGGGCTGGACCGATTTGCTGGCGCCTGACGCAGCGGCGGCGATTGCATGCCTGGCGTCGCAGCCGAAGCTCAAAGGCTTGCGGCCCATGCTGCAGGATATCGATGACGACCAGTGGATCGCCAATCCCGCGCTGGCGCCGGCCTTGGCTGCCATGGTCGAACACGGCGTGCGTCTGGACGCGCTGGTGCTGCCGCGCCACTTGCCCGCGCTGCTGCATTGCGCCCGTGCTTATCCGCAGTTGGCCATCGTGATCGACCATGCGGCCAAGCCGCCGATCGCCGATGCCGCGTTCGGCGCCTGGCGCGAAGACATGGCGCAGCTGGCCGCGCTGCCGAACGTGCATTGCAAGCTGTCCGGGCTGGTGACGGAAGCGCGGCCCGGCTGGCACGTGGACGACCTGCGGCCCTATGCCGCACATGTGCTGGACGTGTTCGGCCCCCGGCGCGTGATCTGGGGCAGCGACTGGCCCGTGGTGGACCTGGCAGGGGGCTATGCGGCGTGGCTGGCCGCCAGCGAGGCGCTGCTGGCGCATCTGGGGCAAGAGGACAGGGACGATATTTTCGGTTTGAATGCGCTGCGCTTTTACGGCATCAGCCAGGAGACGCCATGAAAAGAATGGGCATGGTCATCGGCATCGCGCCTGAACGTATCGCCGAATACAAAACCCTGCACGCCGCCGTCTGGCCGCAGGTGCTGGCAAGGCTGGCGGCCGCGAATGTCAGCAATTATTCGATCTTCCTGCGCCAGCCGGAAAACCTGCTGTTCGGTTACTGGGAATACCACGGCGAGGATTTTGAGGCCGACATGGCGGCCATTGCCGCCGACCCGGAAACGCAGCGCTGGTGGACTTTTTGCGCCCCGTGCCAGGAGCCGCTGGCCTCGCGCGCCGAGGGTGAGCACTGGGCGATGATGGAGCAGGTTTTTCATATGACGTAGACCCCAAAAAAGGCCGGGGTCGGACCCTGAGGGTCCGACCCCAGAATTGCCAGGTGTTGGGTTAAAAATAAAAGGAGACAACATGACCGCCAGACTACAAGGCAAAATCGCGCTGCTCACCGCCGCTGGCCAGGGCATCGGCCGGGCCACGGCTGAAGCGTTCGTGCGCGAAGGCGCCACCGTGATCGCCACCGATATCAACCAGGCCCAGCTCGACGCCTTAAAGGAAGCGACGGGCTGCGCCATCCGCCGGCTCGACGTGACCGATGGCGCGGCCATCACCGCGCTGGCCGACGAGATCGGCCCCGTCGACATCCTGTTTAACTGCGCCGGCTTTGTCGACGGCGGCACCATCCTCGACTGCGACGATGCGGCGTGGGACCGTTCCTTCGACATCAATGCGCGTTCCATGTACCGGCTGATGCGCGCCGTACTGCCCGGCATGCTGGCACGGGGCGCCGGCTCCATCGTCAATATGTCGTCGGTGGCGTCGAGCGTGAAGGGCGCGCCGAACCGTTTTATCTATGGTACCTCGAAGGCGGCCGTGGTGGGCATGACGAAATCGGTGGCGGCGGACTTCGTCACGCGCGGCATCCGCTGCAACGCGATCTGCCCCGGCACCATCGAGTCGCCGTCGCTGAAGGAACGCATTGCCGCCCAGGCGGCAGCGACGGGCGTGAGCATCGATGAAGTGCAGGCGGCGTTTGTCGCCCGCCAGCCGATGGGCAGAGTGGGCAGGGCGGAGGAAATCGCCGCGCTGGCTGTCTACCTGGCGTCCGACGAATCCGCTTTCACCACCGGCATGACTCACGTCATCGACGGTGGCTGGTCAAACTAATTACAACGACGAGAGACACACATGAAACTGATGCGATATGGCGCCAAGGGCGCTGAAAAACCTGCACTGATCGATGCCGACGGCGCCGTGCGCGACCTGTCCGGCGTGCTGTCCGATATCACGGGCGCAACCCTGGGCAAGGATGGCCTGGCAACCCTGGCCGCCCTTGATATCGCCAGCCTGCCGGTGGTGGCGAATCCCGGCCGCATCGCGCCGCCGTGGAAGGGCGTGGGCAAGTTTTTGTGCGTGGGCCTGAACTATGCCGATCATGCGGCCGAATCGGGCATGGCCGTGCCGGCTGAACCGGTGCTGTTCATGAAGGCCACCAGCGCCATCATCGGCGCCAACGATGCCGTGGTGATGCCGCAGGACTCGAAGAAAAGCGACTGGGAAGTGGAGCTGGGCGTGGTGATCGGCACCACCGCGCGCTATGTGAGCGAAGCCGATGCGCTGTCGTACGTGGCCGGCTACTGCGTTGTCAATGACTTGTCCGAACGCGAGTACCAGCTGGAGCGCGGCGGCCAGTGGGACAAGGGCAAGGGCTGCGATACCTTCGGCCCGATCGGTCCTTGGCTGGTCACAAGCGACGAAGTGACGGATCCGCAAAACCTGGGCCTGTGGCTGGAAGTGAACGGCAAGCGCGTCCAGGATGGCAATACCAGAACCATGGTCTTCGGCGTGGCCAATCTGGTCAGCTACATCAGCCGCTTCATGACCTTGTACCCGGGCGACATCATCAGCACCGGCACGCCGCCGGGCGTGGGCATGGGGCAGAAACCGTCGGCCGTGTACCTGAAGCCGGGCGACACCATGCGCCTGGGGATCAGCGGCCTCGGTGAACAGAGCCAGACCGTGCATGCCTGGAATCCGCAACTGATCGACGGTTAAATGAGTAGCAGACCGGCGCGCCGCCAAGATGCTCAGACATCGGCGCGCCGGCCTATGGCAGTGGAGTGGAGGAGACACACCATGAATCAATCCGAAGAGATACTGGCGCTGAACAAGGTCAGCAAGCGCTTTCCCGGCGTGCTGGCGTTGGATAACGTCAGTTTCAGCCTGCGCAAGGGCGAAGCCCACGCGCTGTGCGGCGAAAACGGCGCTGGCAAGTCCACCCTGATGAAGGTGATGAGCGGCGTGTACCAGGCCGACGAGGGAGAACTGGTCTACAAGGGCAAGGTGTGCACTTTTTCCTGCAGCGTGGATGCGGAGGCCGCCGGCATCGCCATCATCCACCAGGAACTGAACCTGATCCCGCACCTGAGCGTGGCCGAGAATATTTTTCTCGCGCGCGAACCGGTGCGCGGCATTTTCATCGACCGCAAGAAAATGCGTGCCGATGCACAGGCGCTGCTGGACCGGTTGAAACTGCGCATCGACCCGCGCCAACTGGTGAAAAACCTGTCCTGTGCGCAGCAGCAGATGGTGGAAATCGCCAAGGCGCTGTCGCTCAATACGGAAGTGCTGATCATGGACGAGCCCACGTCCTCGCTGACGGAAAGCGAGACGGGCCAGCTGTTCGACATCATCAATGAACTCAAGCGCAATGGCGTGAGCGTGGTCTACATCTCGCACCGGCTCGAAGAGATGCAGCACATCATCGACAGGGTGACGGTGCTGCGCGACGGGAAATTCGTCTGCACCGACGATTTTGCCAGCACGAGCCTGGACACCATCGTGGCCAAGATGGTGGGCCGCACCCTCGATGAAAAATTTCCCGACCGCGTCTCGACGCCGACGGATGACGTGCTGCTGCGCGTGACCGATTTGCACCGCAAGGATGTCTTCGGCCCGCTGAGCTTTGATTTGCGGCGCGGCGAGATCCTCGGCTTTTCCGGCCTGATGGGGGCGGGGCGCACGGAAGTGGCGCGCGCCATCTTTGGCGCCGATCCCCTCACCAGCGGCGCGATCCACCTGGGCGACGTGGCGGTGACCATCGACAGTCCCATCGACGCCATCGGCCACGGCATTGCCTACCTGTCGGAAGACCGCAAGAGCCACGGCCTGGCGATCCGCATGTCGGTGGCCGCCAACCTGACCCTGACGAATGTGTCGGGGCTGGCGAACCGTTTCGGCTTCATCGATTTCGCCAGGGAAGAGGCGGTGGCGCAACAGTACATCGCGGCGCTGGGCATCAAGACGCCGACCTCGAAGCAGATCGCGCGCAACCTTTCGGGCGGCAACCAGCAAAAGATCGTCATCAGCAAATGGCTGTACCGCGAATCGAAAATCATCTTCTTCGACGAACCCACGCGCGGCATCGACGTGGGGGCCAAGTTCGCCATCTACCAGCTGCTCGACAAGCTGGCGTCGGAAGGCATCGGCGTGGTGCTGATCACGTCCGAGCTGCCCGAGATCATGGGCATGACGGACCGTGTAGCCGTGTTCCATGAAGGGCGTATCAGCGGCATCGTCAACACGCGCGAGTCGTCGCAGGAAGAGATCATGCAGCTCGCATCGGGCCGCCAGGCAGCAATGCATTAACATCAGAAAGCCACAAGAAAATGAACAAAGAACTGATCCAAAAATTCGCCGCGCTGGGCAGCCTGTCGCTGTTGCTGCTCGTGTTTTCCCTGACCAGCAACGCCTTTTTCTCCGTCAGCAACGGCATGAGCGTGGCCTTGCAAGTGACGTCGATCGCCTACCTGGGCATTGCCGCCACCTGCGTCATCATCACGGGCGGCATCGACTTGAGTTCCGGCTCCGTGCTGGCGCTGGCCGGCGTGGCCGCCGCGCTGCTGGTGAAAAGCGGCGTGCCCGTACCGGTCGCCATGCTGGGCGGCGTCGTGGTGGGCGCCATGTGCGGCGCCGTCAACGGCTTTTGCATCACGCAACTGAAGCTGCCTCCGTTCATCGCCACCCTGGGCATGATGCTGATCGCACGCGGCCTGGCGCTGCAGGTGACGGGTGCGCGCGCCATTTCCGGCCTGGGCGAGTCGTTCGGCGAACTCGGTAACGGCGTGTTGTGGCGCATCGAGCGCGACACGGGCGGCACCTTTCCCGAAGTCGTCTTTCCCGGCATTCCGTATCCGGTGGTGCTGATGGTGGTGATCGCCGTGGCCGTGTCCATCATGCTCAGCCGCACCACCTTTGGCCGGCATATCTATGCCGTCGGCTCGAATGCGGAAGCGGCGCGCCTGTCGGGCGTGAAGGTGGGCCGCGTGACCCTGCTCGTGTACACCTTGTCCGGCGCCTTGTCGGGCCTGACGGGCTGCGTGCTGATGTCGCGCCTGGTGACGGCGCAGCCGAACGAGGGCGTGATGTACGAACTCGATGCGATCGCCAGCGCCGTGATCGGCGGCGCCTCGCTGATCGGCGGCATCGGCACCATTTCCGGCACCGTCATCGGTTCCTTCGTCATCGGCATCCTGCGCAATGGCTTGAACATGAATGGGGTATCGAGCTTTATCCAGCAAATCATTATCGGACTGGTCATCTTGCTGACCGTCTGGATCGATCAGAAGCGCAACCGCGCCTGAAGCAGCAAGCAGCACGCATGAAGTCAATCTACTAAATCTATAATTACATGAGGACGACAATGAACACCATCAAAGCCATGTCGCTGGGTCTGTTGACCGCAGCATTTGCCCTGAGCTCCAGCGCCGCCTTCGCCGCCCCGGGCGAGATCGCCGTGATCGTCAAGACGACCAATTCCAACTACTGGCAAAACGTGAAAAAGGGCGCCACGGCCAGCGCCGCGGACGCCAAGGGCTACAGCCTGACCTTTCAGGGACCGGCTTCGGAATCGGCCATCGCCGACCAGGTCAGCATGGTGGAAAACGCCGTCACGCGCAAAGTGGCCGGCATCGTGCTGGCCGCGTCGGACCCGGACGCGCTGGTGCCGGCCCTGAAGAAGGCGTGGGAAGCGAAGATTCCCGTCGTGCTGATCGATTCGCTGGTGGCCGACAGCGGCAAGCGCTATTACCAGTCCTTCCTGTCGACCGACAATGAAGCGGCCGGCGAGCAAAGCGCCAAGGCCCTCATTTCGCAGGTCGGCAAGACGGGCAAGATCGCCGTGATGTCGTACGTGGCGGGCGCCGGTTCCGAAACGGGCCGGGTGGGCGGCTTCAAGCGCTATATCGAAAAGAACTCGCAGCTGCAGATCGTCGGCACGTATTACTCGCAGTCGCAGATGGCCACGGCGCTGAACCAGACGACCGACGTGCTGGCATCAAATCCTGACTTGAAGGGTATCTTCGGCGCCAACGAGCCGACGGCCGTGGGCATGGGCCGCGCCATCGCGCAGGCGGGCAAGGCCGGCAAGGTGATCGCCGTGGGCTTCGATGGCAATGAAGACCTGAAAAACTTCGTCAAGGACGGCACCCTGTATGCGACCGCCGTGCAGGGTTCGTACTCGATGGGCGCGCTGGGCGTGAAAACCCTCGTCAGCCTGATCGAAGGCAAGAAGGTCGCACCGTTCGTCAACACGGGCGTGGTGATCGTCACCAAGGCCAATGTCGAACTGCCTGAAGCGAAGAACGTTTTGTATTGAGTTTCATATTGCGTATCAGCTGATCGTCAGGCGCTGCTTCAATTCCTTGAGCAGCGTGCCGGTCTTGGCGGTGAGCTGGCGCGCCAGCGGCCATGCCAGTGAAAGCGGCAAGCCTGGCGTGGCGCAGGCCGGCAGTACTTCGACGATGGCGCCGCTGGCCAGGTGCTCCTGCACCAGCCAGGTCGCCTGCTGCGCGATGCCCAGACCCGCCAGCACGGCGGCCGTCTGCGCCTCGGCATCCCCCACCGTCAGGCGCGGATCGATCGCGCGCCGTTCCACCCCGTCCTCGCCGGCAAACAGCCATGGCGCCGCCGTGCCGTCGCCGCGGCCATAGGCGATGCAGTCGTGGCCATCGAGATCCGCGATGGCGAGCGGGGTGCCGCGCCGCGCCAGGTAGTCGGGCGCCGCGCAAAAGATCAGGCGCTCTTCGCCCAAGGGCATCTGTCCCAGCGTTGGCGGCCAGCTGCCCGGCGCGCCGATGCGCACGGCGATATCGATGCGCTCTTCGAACAGGTCGGAAAAGCGGTCGCTGAAGCTGATCGACGGTTGCAGCTGCGGATATTTTTCGCACAATTCAATCAGCGCCGGCATCACGCGCATGCGGCCATACGAAGCGGGCACGCCGATGCGCACCTTGCCTGCCAGTTCCCCATCCTGCTCGGCCAGCACGTTTTCCGCATCGACCAGTTCCTGCAGCACGCGCTTGCAGGTGGCGTAATAGGCATGCCCCGCGCTGCTCAACTGCAAACGCCGCGTGCTGCGCTCGAACAGGATCACGCCCAGGCGCGCTTCCAGGCGCGCCACGCTCTTGCTCACGGCCGAACTGCTCAGGTGCAGCCGTGTGGCCGCCTTGGTGAAACTGCCGGCGTCGGCGGTGGCAAGAAAAGGCGCGATGCCTTTCAAATGTTCGGACATGATTGCAGAATATTTTTCATGAATAAGGTGAAATACTATCGCGAATAAGAATTTCTGTCCGCTATATCATGGTTACTTACACAGGCATGGGAGTACGCATGAACAAGCACGCATTGATTATCGGCGCCAGTGGCGTTATCGGCAGCAATCTGGCCACGCACTTGATGGCGCAGGGCTGGCAGGTGACGGGCGTCTCGCGCGGCCGCACGCCAGTGCCCGCCGGCTGCGCATGCTTGCCGCTCGATGCCACGGATGGCGCGGCGGTCAGCGCCGCCCTGGCGGGCATTGATGCCAGCCACGTCTTCTTCACGGCCTGGGCGCGCCAGGCAAACGAGCAGGAAAACATCCGCGTCAATGGCGCCATGGTCGCCAATGTGCTGGCCGCGCTGGGCCCCACCGGCCATTTGCGCCATGCGGCACTGGTGACTGGCCTCAAGCACTACCTGGGACCGTTCGATGCGTATGGCAAGGGAGCAGTGCCCGTCACGCCGTTCCGCGAAGAGCAGGGGCGCCAGGACGTGGAGAACTTTTACTATGCGCAGGAAGACCGGCTGTTCGACGCGGCCGGGCAGTACGGTTTTACGTGGAGCGTGCACCGCCCGCACACCATCATCGGCTACGCGCTGGGTAACGCCATGAACATGGGCCTGACCCTGGCCGTATATGCGAATCTGTGCAAGGCCGGCGGCCAGCCCTTCGTCTTTCCGGGTTCGCCCGCGCAATGGCACGGCTTGTCCGACATGACGGACGCGGGCCAGATCGCGCGCCACCTGGCGTGGGCGGCCGGCAGCCCTTGCGCGCGCAACGAGGACTTCAATATCGTCAATGGCGACGTGTTCCGCTGGAAGTGGCTGTGGCCCCGCCTGGCCGCCTACTTCGGTGTCGAGGCGGCCGATCTGCCCGAGGCGATGGCGCCGCTGGCCGGCCGCATGCAGGACGCGCCCGCGCAGTGGCGCGCCATCGCCGAGCAGCATGGCCTGGTGGAGCTTGACGTCGGCCGTCTCGCTTCCTGGTGGCATACGGATGCCGACCTGGGGCGGCCGATGGAAGTGATGACGGACATGGGCAAGAGCCGCAAGGCGGGTTTTCTCGATTACCAGGATACGCAGGATGCATTTTTCAATCTGTTCGAGAAATTGAAGGCGGAGCGCGTCATTCCGCGCTGACCTGGTCGCGGCCAAGCAGGTTGTCGGCTTACGCCGTTCCGGCTAAGCCGACCTGCCGGGCCATCGTGACAGTGCGTAGGTCGGCTTAGCGCGCAAGCGCGTAAGCCGACATCCCCACTGCTATTCTGGCTTGCGCCGCTCCTGCGCCCGCAGCCATTCCAGCCCTGGGCGGTCAACGCGAAATTGCAGCAGCCGCCCTTGTACCACTTCCGTCACGTAGGCCGTGCGGCCATCGGGGCCGCCGAAGGTGATGTTGCTGGGCTTGGCGCCGGGCACGCTGATCTCGCGCAGGATGCGCCCTTGCGGCGACAATTTCACCACCGTGCCCTTGCCGTAGCGCGTCACGTACAGATTGCCGTCGATATCCACGCGCATGCCGTCCATGCCGAAATCGTCGAACTTGATCAGCAATCGCTTGCCGCTCAGGCTGCCATCGGTGGCGATGTCATACATCCAGATATTGCGCTGCACGCTTTCATTCACATACAAGATCTTGCCGTCGGGACTGACCTCGATGCCGTTGGCCGTGCCCATGGTGTCGAGCGCCAGGGTCACCGTGCCGTCTTGCGCGATGCGCCACACGCGGCCCGTGTTTTCCTTCCAGTTCGGATCGCTCGCATACAGCACGTCGTCGGCCGTGATGGCGATGTCGTTCGGCTGCGTCATGCGCGGTTCGCGCGCGTGGATGGTGAGCGCGCGCGTGGCCGGGTCGACCAGGTAGATCGTGTGCTCCATGTAGTCGGCCAAATACATCTGCCCACGGCTGCCGAAGCGGATGCCGTTGGCGATGCTGGTGCCGGGCAGGGTCAGGTACACCTCGCCAGTGCCGCCGGGGCTGACCTTGCCGATGGTTTGCTGGCGCGCAAAGTTGACGGCATAGATATTGCCATCCGCATCCACGGCCGGACCTTCGATACCCTTGGTGAAGGAATGCGCGGGCGTGAGCGTGGTGGCGAGGAACAGCGTTTCATGCGCGGGTTGGCTGGCGCAGGCGGACAGGCTGGCCAGCGCGGCGGCCAGCACGGCCGTGCGCAGCGACGGCAGGGCGTATCGGGATTGGTGCATCAGTGTTCTCTGTATGGCAAAGGTGGCGTATGTTACCCGACGAGCGCCAGCCGGGGCGCCTGGCTAGGCGGCCACCACGACGAGGTCGGGGAAGTCGTCCTGCCAGCCGTCCCACTCGTCTTGCAGATGGGCGTGCATGCCGGCGCTCTCTTGCGCCTGCTCAAACGTGTCCGCGCTGGCCAGCAGGAAGCGGGCGATGGCGCGCAGGGTGGCCGGGTCGGCCTGAATGGTCACGTCGGAACAGCGTTTGGGGCGTTCTGCGGCCTCGTCTTGCAGATAGCAGTGCAGCGATAAATGTGTAGTCATGAGGTTCAGTTGTTGATGTAGGCGCCCAGCATGGCGTGTGCGTTCAGTGCGGCGCGGGCCGCTTCCAATTCCCCGGGCTGCAGGTGCCAGAAGATCCAGCCGGCATGCTCTTCGCAGCGGCCATGGGCCTGCATCGCACCGCGCAGGGCTTGCCGGCGCTCGGGCGGCAGCGCATCCAGTCGGGCTTGCGTAAAACCATTGATGGGATAGACATCGCGCAGGTGCGAGTCTTGCAGCCCGCGCCGCTTGATGGCGGCCCAGTTATTTGCGGGGCAAGGAACGCCAAAGGTCATCGGATGGGCCTCGTCGAGCTGCCGGTAGCCGAGTGCGTAGCCGGTGCCATAGCCCTGCGTTTCAGCGTAGCAGTAGATATACTCGCAATGCTCGAACAGACCGGGTATGGCCCGCGCAGCGTCGAACAAGGGCGCCAGCGCAAGCTTGCTGGCGCGTATGGCCAGCACGAACAACGAGCCCGATGAATACACGACAAGCGCGTCGCAGTTGGTGGTCTCGTCGGCTTCGTCGGGCGGCACGATGCGCGGTGAAAACAGCTCGATGCTGTCGGTCTCTGGCGCAAACAGCATCTTCTCGTAATTTCGCTGTGAGAACTTGACGACCTTGCCGCGCTTGTTGCCATAGCGCTCGACGGGTTCGCCGATGTGCGCGAACCAGGCAAACAGCTGCGCGCTGGCTGCGGCGGCGATGAAGGGGCTATCTTTCTTGAATTCGCCTACCAGGAAGTGATAATGATCCATGTGTCGTCAGAGTAAATGGGCAACGCGCATGATGCCATGTGCCGGCAGCTGGCGCTAGCGTGCGCACCGCAGGGATGGCGTCGGACGGGCGGGATGGAAAAAGATGCGCGACTGGACGGCGCAATGGCCGGGTTGAGGCGTATGATGGAAATACGGATGTGGTTGCCGCAAGGCAGTGCGACCGGCATGGGCCGCACATCTTGAGGTTTTTTTTCGTGGTTTTGGCAGCAATGACAACGAGGAGACATCATGGACAAACCCGAATTCATCCTGGCCGCCAAGGCCATGGAAACGCTGGAGATGTATCAAACCTTTTACGGCCACTCCAGCGAATACCAGGCGCACCAGCAAGAAGTATTGAAACTGCTGCGCCACAAGGGCGCCTCCCTGCTCGTGTCCGAGCATGGTCCGGCGAAGTTCCTGCTGGCCTTTGCCGATGCGCTGGAGGTGGCCAGCTTGCCGGGGGAATATGTGCCGTTGAGCCGGCGGTAGGGGCCTGTGAGCCTGGCGCCGTTTGACGGTGCCAGGCAACAGGCGATCTAGCAAATCGATCCACCTATGCTTTTTCCATTGCGCAGATTAAAGCCGAAGTGGCATACATAGCCGTCGTGATCCAGGGTGCACGAGACACTTTCCTTGTCGCGCTGCCGATAGCCTTGCTCCAAACTGCAGCGCTCTTTCGAATCCGGAGCCATGGAGTCAAACATGTCCTTGGCCACTGCCCCCGTGACCATGAAAGAAATCTTGCGCTCATGCGGTGTGGGCGGCTGTTGCTCGCCCAAGGTATTCGAATAGATCAGATAAGAACCCTTGAACGGTTGGTATTCGCCCCAGTCGCTGTTGCCAGCCGCATAAGCCAGTGAAAACACGGTGAGGGCGCCGAACGCCATAGCCCACAGTTTCTTCATGTCAGGTACTCAGTTCCAGGTGAAAGTGATGGTCGTGATTCTTGAATCGGTAAACAGCACCGTGCGCACACTGGCATGGGCGCGAAAAAGTGCGATGAGCTTTGCCGTCGCGGCTTGAGCGTATTCTTTGTTGTACCAATATACTGGAATGGGCAGGCCATCTTTGCGTAATGGACGAATGTCCACCTCCAGTCCGCACTTGGTGGGGAAGTTGGCATTGTTTCGTATTCCTTTCCACCGGGAATTGCGGTATCGCAAACAATAGCGAGCTGGAACCGGATACTCCGACGCCATGGCGGTAACTTTTTTATATCGTGTTTGTGACGATGTGTGAGTATGTTGCCACCTATTTGGTGCACACTTTGCCGCATATCAAACCGGGAGTGTACCCATGACCAGGTCACGCAGCTTGCCGCCACGTTTGCTGGGAGCAGGCTTCCGTGGCTTTTCCCTGCTGCCGCTGGCGATCTCATTTGTCGTGCTGGTGTGCCTGTCGCTGCTGGCGATCCAGCTGTGGATGACCTTGCGCGCACGCGAAGTGCAACTCAATGAAGCGGGGCGCGAAAGCGCCAACCTGGCGCAATCTGTTGCGCAGCATGCTTATGACACCATCAAGGAGGCCGATACGGTGCTGGTCGGCCTGGTGGAGCGTGTGGAAACCGATGGTGTTTCCGATCCTGAGCTGGCCCGCATGCACAAGTTGCTGGTGAGCCGTGTCGCCGAGCTGCGTCAGTTACACGGCATCTTCATCTATGCCAGCGATGGCAGCTGGCTCGTGAATTCTCAGCATACGCTGTTGAACAATCTGAATAACTCCGATCGCGATTATTTCCAATACCATCGAACGCATGCTGATCGGGGGCCGTACGTCGGTCCTCCCGTGCGCAGCAAATCGACGGGACACTGGATAGTCACGGTGTCGCGGCGTATCAATATGCCTGACGGAAGTTTTGGCGGCGTGGCGCTGGCGAGCATCAACATGAATTATTTCAGGCTGTTTTATGAACGCTTTTCGATAGGAAAAAAAGGCGCCATTTTCATTGCGAATGGACAGGGCATTCTGTTATTGAGACGGCCGTTCGATGAAAGCTGGCTGGGGCGCGATCTTTCGCAGTTTCCCCTATTTCATGATTATTTGCCGAAAGGTCCCGTTGGTACGGCAGTGATCAAGTCGAGAGTCGATGGCGTGACGCGTATCAATAGCTATCGAAAAGTCGAGGAATACCCGCTGGTCGTCTCTGCCGCGCTGTCGCAGGATGAAGTTCTCGCTGCATGGCGTCTCGATGCGGTGATGCAAAACGCGGTGGGCGGCGTGCTGGTGCTGTTGATTGCCTGCATCGGATATCGCGTGGTGCTGCAGATCGATTTGCGGGTCAAGAGCGAAGCGGGACTGGTGGCGGCGCGTAATGAACTGGAAATGATCAATGAAACCTTGGCCCGTCTTGCCAACCAGGATGGATTGACGGGGCTGGCGAACCGGCGCCACTTCGATCAGTCGCTGCTTGCCGAGTTCAGCCGTGCGCAGCGTGAGAAAAGTGCTCTGGCACTGGTGTTGATCGATGTCGACTTCTTCAAGCAATACAACGATATCTATGGCCATGTGGCTGGCGACGAGTGCCTGAGAAAAATCGGCAAAGTGGTCGGCTACAGCATGCGCAGACCGGGGGATCTTGCGGCGCGCTACGGTGGCGAGGAATTGGTAATTTTATTGCCTGGGACGGATTTGCCTGGCGCTTTGGCGGTGGCGGAAGGCGTCCGGCAGGCAGTGCAATCGCTGGGAGTCGAGCATAGTGGCAATCCCCTTGACGTGGTGACGGCCAGCGTCGGCGTGGCGGCTTTCATGCCGACGCACCTGGAAAACCAGGCGGTCGAGTTGGTTGAGCTCGCTGACAAGGCCTTGTACAAGGCCAAGGCATCGGGAAGAAATCAGGTTTGTTATGCATCGTCTTGCGAGCCTGCCGAGCAGGCCGTGACTGCTTTTGCATTTCGATAGCCATTTTTGAAGGTGGAGGAGCGGGCCGTACTTGTCGCTACTGCTCGCCGGCGCACTGAGGCAGGCCTTCGTTTTATCCGCGCCAGGCAGAGCCCGGTTTAGCAGATTGCTCCATACGTGCCTTTTCCCGTGCGCAGGTCGAGTCCGAAATAGCATTCGTATGCTGCCCCTTTTGTATGAACGCAGGTAATATCTCCTCTGCGCCGCTCCCGGTAACCCGCTGAGGAGCTGCAGGCCTGCTCCTGTTGCACATCGGGGCCGAGCTGGGCAAACAGTTCCCGTGCCAATTCCCCTTTGACCATGATTGCCACTTTCCGGTCGTTTCGCGTGGGCGGCAGCATGTCGGACAGCGTTCCGCCATAGATCTGATAGTCACCACGCAATGGCCTTGGCTCGCCACTCCACTCCCGCGGCTTGTCGGCCGCATGTGCCGTTGAGAATAGAGTGAGCGCCATGGCGCAGCATGCAAGCCGAGTATTCATCCATGCTCCCTGATTTCAATATGAAGATGGTCGTCGTGCCCTTGCAGAGATCGGACGCGCCCACCGGCAATTGTTTTTTGCACCTCGCCATCGTTAAAGAAGACCTTGGTGACCATGGGATGCGGCAAAAACAGTCGTATCAATTGGATGGTGGCGTTCTGGTCATACACATCATCAAAACGTGACACGCGTGCGGACTGGCCTTCCAGCCTGTCCTTCCGCATGGGGCGTATATCCATTTCAAGGCCTTTCCGGTGGCTCACATGCTTGTCGTACCCTAACCCTTCCGCGATACTGATATTCCCAATGCCAAATTTCCGATCATCAATTGCCTGCCATTCACGTTCGATGTAAAAGATCAGTGATAGCAAGCTGGGGTGCGCCGCTACGCGCAACGGTGGGGGTGTTGGCATTGTTTCGTATTCCTTTCCATCGGGAATTGCGGCATCGCAAACAGTGGCGAGCTGGAGCGGGGTTTGCCCGTTGCTCTCGGCGGCGCGTGCGCCAGCCTTGTCCATGTACAATCGGCAACATACGGATCGACGTATCCGCCCCTTCACTGCGGAGTACGCTTGAGCGTGACACAAATATTGCAAACCTGGCTGCAGGCCTGGCGGGAAGCCTTCACGTGCGTCGGCCTGGGACTGCGCGATGCGCGTCATGCGGGGCTGTGGTGGCGCTCCGCGCTGTGGTGCATGGCGGTCGTGGCGCTGTGGCTGGGACTGTATAGCTGCTTCGGCCGTTTTTTTGTCGAACTGAGCGCCATGCTGGCGCTGGTGTCCGTTACGGGCTTGCTGGGGCTGGGCGTGATGGATGGCGTCGGGACACTGGCCAACGGGCCTGCCACGCTTTCGCAGATGGGCAATATCGCCGACGGTCTGGGCAGTGCCGCCAAGGCGATGCTGTCGATCGGCCAGATCGCCCTGGCGCTGCTGGCGCTGGCTGGCTTTTTCTATGTGATGGTTTTTATCGTCGGCGCCATCGGCACGGCGCGCTTGCCGTTGCGCTGGCTGTTGCTTGAGCGCGCCAAGGCTGTGGCGGCGCGCCGCTATGCCGCGTGGCAGCCTCCGGCCGGCCTGGATGCATCCTCCGCCCGCCCTGTCTGGCGGCGGCGCCTGTTGCTGCTGCTTTCCCTGCTGATTCCGGTGTGGGCCATGTGTGTGCTGATTTCGTACTTGCTGGCCTGGAATGTCCAGATGGTCTACGGCGCGGCGGCTGAAAAGGTGCTCGGCGCGGAACAGCAAGCGGCGTTGCGCCACGAACAGCGTCCGGCGATTTTTGCCCTGGGATTGCTGTTGTGTTTGCTGATGCTCGTACCAGTCCTCAATTTACTGGTACCAGCCTTGCTGTGCAGCAGTGTTTGCCATTTGCAGCGCCGCGGCTGGCGCGCAACGGCGTCACCAATCAAGGTGCAGTGAACAAGGAGTGAACAATGAGTGAACACGCAAGACGCGGCACCCTGGAGCGCGCGATTGAAATCGCCGCAGCCACCCATGCGGGCCAGACGGACAAGGGCGGTGCGCCGTACATACTCCACCCCTTGCGCGTCATGCTGCGCGTCGCGCCCGGTGCCCAGCAGATCGTCGCCGTGCTGCATGATGTAGTGGAAGACAGCGATGGAAAAATCACCTTCGACGACCTGGCACGCGAAGGATTTTCCCGGGAAGTCATCGACGGCGTGCGCGCCGTGACCAAGATCGACGGCGAGTCCTACGAAGCGTTCATCGCCCGCGCGGCCTTGGACCCGGTCGGCAAGGCCGTCAAGTTGGCGGATTTGGCCGAGAATAGCGATTTGTCGAGGATAGATAGGCCGACGCAGAAGGATCTGGAGCGGGTGGAGAAGTATCGGCGGGCGATGGAATATTTAAGGGGTGAGGTTTTTTAACTTCGAAATGGCGCAACGCCATCGCTTCAACTGGCAACAAGTCCACCAACGTATGGATCTTTGATTCTTCGCAATGCTCAGAAAATGCATAGCGGCAAGAATTATCGAGCGCAGATTTCTTTGCGCGCGCTACGGCACGACGACCATTTCCATGTCACGATCAAGTAGCAAGGCAGATGATATGAAACGCCTTCTCGTTGTTTTTCTTCTTCTTGTTTTGGCTACAGCCATGGCCCAATCCGCTCCCCAATGGCTATTTTCTTACCAGTCATTCAAAGGCCGCTATGCGGTTTATGGCGGCAGCCTGAGCGATCCGCAGCCGCCGACCAGGAAAGACAAGCGCATCGCGTTCTGGATCGACGGCAAGGCGGCGAAACAGCTATTTGATGCGATGGGGCCCGACTTGCGCAACGCGTGTGGCGTGGATGGCGAATATCGATTGCGCCAGCGGGCGGAAGTGAGCTGCTCCTACCATCCCCGTGATGGCCATTATTGCGACTTTGGCTTTGATCTGCTGACGGGGCGCAGCATCGGCGGCTCCATATGCTGAGGCGCGCCAGCCTGCTAGGCGTCACGCTACTGTGCCTGCTGTTGGCGCACCAGGCTCGGGCCGTATGGGCGTTTGCAGAGAGGAATTTTTCAGCTTCGTACGCGATCTATGGCGGATATCTTGACGAAGCCGTCGCCCCGGTTGCGGGCGATACCAAAGTCGCGTTTCGTCTGACGGGAGCCGCTGCCAGAGACATGTTCAACGCCATGGGACCGGATTTGCCCAATGGCTGTCCCGATGCACAAATACGCGTTCGTCATCGTGACATGCTGCTGTGCCGATATCGGCCAAAGGATGGCCACCACTGCGATTTTGGCTTTGATTTGTCGACGGGCTTGAGTATCGGAGGAGCGGTTGGTGGGGCGGTGTGTGACGAGTAGTGGAGGCGGCGGTGACCTTCAAGGGTCACCGGGTACGACCAAGAGCCTTACGGATGGCCTGCTCGACGGGGCGGTCTATCAGCGCCAGGACGATCACCACGGCAGCGGTAACAATCAGTCCCTCCAGTAAAGCAGGATCCGGAAAAAGTCGCTGATTGGCGATGGCGGCAGGTACCGTTGCACGCTTCCAGAGAAGCAGCGCCAGGGCGGCGCCAGCGGCGAGCAGCATGGCTGGACGACGATGGTGCAAGCGGGCGATTTGTCCCGTCAGCAGCAACGCGATACCCCACGCAAAAGGATAGGCGCCGTGGTCGAACAGGATCATGCGCTCGTCATAGTAGACGCCGGTGTACCACGCAAAACGGGAGAAGCCGAAAAGACCATAGACGACGAGGGCCACAGCCAGCACGAGGAAACCGGAGGAAAGCAGGCGCGCAATTTTCATGGTTGGGATTTCTTTGTCAATGCGTCGAGATCGCGTTTGCTCAGGTGGCCCTTCTGCTTGCTTGGTTTGATCATCGTGCCTTTGCTGGATATGGCTCGCTGGCCGTGCTTGTAGTCCTGCATTTTTCGCCGCCGTGGCTTGTCTGGTCATCCTTGTAGATGGTTTCAGCGGGCATGAAAGTGCAAGTTTTTACATTTATAGGTGTAGCATATTAACAATTCTATTGGCGTCAACCTGGTGCTCGGCTATGGCCGGTTTTAAGTCCTGCGGAGCGAGGGGAGTTCCGCCTATGGCCACAACAAGAGTCTTCCCTGGCTGCGTCAATACGGATTGACTGGCTGCTTTCGGGGACGGAAGCGGACGGAGCAGATTAGCGCTCTGAATCGCCTCCAGTAGCTTAAGACCGCGATTCTCCACGCGGGAATTTATACCGTACCAGCAGCGTTGGCCCTTTGCCGCCGGATGGCGTCAGCAGTATCTCGTCACCGGGCTGCATCTCCTCATACATCACCGTGCAACAGGTCGGCATCGAGTGGCCGCGCGCGGGATAAACACCAACGTCGGTGTGCAGGGTTGCCGCGCGTACGTCCACGCTGGTCTTGCCGGTCTTTCCTTCTTCTTGCAGCAGCTTGCGCAGTGCGGTGACGAAGTCCCCTTTGCTGAGTCTTGCCGGTGCCTGGGTGGCTTGCGGGCGAGCGGTTGCGTCGTTTTTCATGGCAGTTTCTTTCATTGAGTACATGGCCGCCACTATATCATTGGCTCCTGATGTTGCATGGCAGTCAGGAGGTCGATTTCATCGTTAAAGACCGAACACAATTTCCGCTTGTGATCCGGTCGCCTGGTCTGCATCCGCAAGGAGTAAGAGGCAGGTTGAGCTAGTCCGGTTTTCGTACAGGGCCTGAGCAGCTGATGTTGTTGCTAGGAAAAACCGCCTGCGGCGCAAAATGTAGTCAGAGGAATCCCTGCTGGATACTTGGAAAACTTGGAGTCACCAAAAATGAAAAATCGAACTAGGAAGAGGTTATTTGATTGGCGTTGCAAATTGCCAAGCAATTTGTGAATGATAATCAGTTGGATGAGCTGTCAAGGCAGGTTTTGAAAGCCCTCGTGGCCGATGACGGCGCTGCTGCCAAGTCTCACCTGGCCGCTGGTCGCCCGATCTACTACTACGAAGATCCTGACCATCTGCTAATTCGTAAGTGGCAGATGGACGCCGCGAGTTTGTTCACATCGGTCCTGGAAGGCTTGTTACTGTCATAGCGCCATATGTAAAACGGAAATGACTACGTCATACTCAAGAACGGCATGCGTCCTGAAATAGCCCCTTGGTGCCGCCTCCTTCCCTGTTGCTGATTGACCGGCGAGGCCTCACCGCCGCCAGACACACTGGCCAGCGTCGAACGGTTCTGCGTGGCGACCAGCGGTGTGCTCGCCGCAGTGATGGGTCATCTCGCGTAGATAGTTCTGGTCCGCCTATGACAATCTGGCGCGAAGGTCGATGTCGTTCAAAGGTCTGCGTATCGAGGCAGCAAGTCCTGATCGACCAATCGGATTTCAATGGCATTGGCTATCTTGACATGCTCCGGATTCTCGTCAGAGAAAGGCGCGTCGATGACACTGACGATGATCGTGCCAATCTGCTGGTTGTCGGTCCCCAGCACCGGCACCAGTGCGCGAGCCTCGGGTACTTGCTGAACGTTGAGTACCCTTGGCAGATACAGCATCCAGCCGATTCCTGGACGGTCTTTGAAAACCTTTTTGTCAAAGTAGCCGGCCGATTCAACCGTCACGACGGTGGGATGCCAGATTGCTACGGACTTATGAACGAGCTCTGTGACGAGTTGCCAATCTTGCGCGAACGCGCCTGGCTTGGCACGCAGCACCATCATGCTTGTTTCCGGCATAAGGCGTCCAACGTATTGAACCGACGCGCCTTCGCTGCCGTCGCGACCATTCCACATGCTGACGATGCGCGGATCCACATCGTGTTTCAACGACTCGGTCAACACCGCAATGGCGGCTGTGGTGGGGCCATCGTGGTCAAAGACTTCGTAAAGAAGTGCTTCCGCTTTTTTGTTTCCTTTAAGAAACCAGCCATTTAATATCGGTGAACATGCTAGCAGATCAGGAACAAGTCCTTGCAGCTCACCCAGCATCGTTTTGACGTCAAGCCGGCCGGCGTGACGGAATATTGCGGTAAATTCGTAGGGACGTTTCATGGATTGAATACCGTTTCGATTGGAAGGCGCATTACCACGAGCGCTTTTGAGAAAAACCGATAACTCTTAGATTGCATGAAGTACCAGCGGAGTTGAACTGGTGGCATCGGCTTTGCGACGCCAGATTGTCTGGATGCCTCAGCCAACAGCGCCCCATCACCGTTCCACCACTCTTGCGGATCGCCGGCATCGTCAAAAAATTGATCATACTTCGCTTTGGCTTCCTTGAGGAGACACTGACTGGAATCAAAACCGTCAAATGTCACGCCATTGAACATCCATTCGGTAATAAGGCGGAGCGAGGGTCAGATACCGTCTTGAATGACAAGTCCTTTTGCCAAATAATGCGCATCAAAGGGCCTGTCATTGTGGATCACTCCATAGATCAGATGTGCTAGTTTGTGCATGATCGCGCCAATTACGGCTTTTTTCGCCATGCCCGTTGCAGACAAGCGTTCTGCAAAACGGCAGAGAATGGGATTGTAGCGACGTGCGACCAAGCTGGGCATGTAAAGCGCGGCGCGCAGCGAGGTATTGCCGGTACGACTGATCATCGTGCGTCCCTTCACTGAAGTGCCTGAATTACGCTGACGAGGAGTGACGCCAAGAAAGGCAGCAAATGCCTTGGCGTTGCAAAACCGACGAATGTCGCCTAACTGGCCCAGGATTCTTGCGGCTGTGGCCATGCCAACACCAGGGATGCTGACAAGAAGCTGAGCATCATGTTTCAGCCTGGGATGGCGATCAATATGATCGTTAATGTCACTCTCCAGCTTCGCAATTTCAGCGCTCAACCAAGCAATGTGCTGATGCACATGTGCCGCGACATCTTCCATGCCGATGAAAGCATTGGCTTCCAGCCGGTTTTCTTCCTGCTGGCGTATATCTTTGAGTGCCTGCACACGCAGCGTCCATGCCCGCAACTGGCGCTGCTCTAGCGGTGGCGGCAGCCATGCTGCCGGTCGCATCGCTGCGCAATAACGCGCAATGAGCGCCGCATCGATGGCGTCATTTTTATTGCGGATATTTTCACTGGCGCCAAAACCCTTAATGCAGGCAGGATTGACTACGCTAACAATGAGTCCTTCTTGATGCAAGGCCAGCGCCACTGGCTCAGAATAGACTCCAGTGGCTTCCATACAGACGTGTATTGACGACATCGGTACGGACGACTTGCTAAGCCATGCAAGCAATGATTTGTGCCCCTCGGCGGTGTTCTCAACCACTTTCACCTTTATCTTGCCGCTCACAAGCATGGCAACATCGAGCTTCTTCTTGCTCACATCAATACCAACCAACGCGCATGCCGTATCCATTTTTGACCTTCCTCGTATACAGGCTTACGCAACATCGCGATGGCCCAAGATACCGTTCGGACTAGTAAAATGAAACAGGCAAAGGTACCTATCTGACCCACGTGTTCAAGGACACTCGGTCTGATCAGCATCACTCTGCCTGGCCGCTACCACGTCCTCATTATCTGACGGAGATGCGGCATATTCAATATACGAGGTCCGGCATTCGTACACGGCCTGAGCGGCTGATGTTGTTGCTAGGAAAAACCGCCTGCGGCGCAAAAGCTAGTCAGACGAATCGGAGAGGGTTGCGCTTGCAAGCGCAACCCGGTTTTGCGGCGCCGAGCTGCGCTCGCCGAAGTCCCGCAAAACCCCCGCGTCCGTACCGGACGCGGATGCGACGCCCGCGTTCTGCATGCATGGAATAAATAAAAAGGGCCTCCCCGCCAAAACGGGGAAGCCCTTTTTATTTATTCGGTGGTGGAGACGGCGGGAATCGAACCCGCGTCCGCAAGCACTCTACAGACAGTTCTACATACTTAGCACTATCATTTAATTTAACTCAGCCAGCACGGATGTGCACGTTATGGGCAAGCGAGTTACCTATTATTTAGTCGGACGCTAAGTAACCCAGCATACGACGAGTCCCTGTAAATGACTCTAGAGCTTTTGACGGCCCACCCCAGGGACGAGGTGTTCTAGAGCTAACAGCGATTAAGCTGCCAGTGCGTACGAGTTATCGTTTGCAGTTAAGTTTTTTCAGGTTGTATTTACGAGGTAGCCCGCCCTCGGTATGCCCTGCGCTGCTTTGCAACCCACGTCGAAACCAGGTCGTCCCCACAGAACCTTCATTGTAGCGCAATCTGCCCACTCTTGCATGATGCATTCGCGCCATTGGCGTAAGGGGGCTGACCCGTCGGGTCAGACCTCAGCTTTCTGCTGCGAAAAGGGATGTGTCTCAAGCCGCCAGCTGCCGCTCCTGCGCCGCCTTCACCACGCCAGTCACCAGTTCCAGCAACGCTTGCGGCGTCTCCAGCAAATGGTCCGCGTTCCAGTGCTGCGGCTCGACGGGGCCGCAGTAGCCCCAGGCGCAGGCCACCGTGCGCATGCCGGCGGCGCGGCCGGCCTGGATGTCGCGCAGGTCGTCGCCCACGTACCAGCAGTCTTCCGGCGCCAGGTCCAGGCGGCGCGCCGCTTCCAGCAGGGGGGCGGGGTGCGGTTTCGGGTGGGGCATGGTGTCGCCCGAGATCACGCAGCCGGCCGCGCCCAGGCCGATCTGGCCGACCAGCGGGTCGGTGAAGCGGGCCGCCTTGTTGGTGACCACGCCCCAGGCCAGGCCCAGTGCGGTCAAGCCTTCCAGCAGGGCGGGGATGCCGTCGAATAAGCGGCTTTCCACGGCCAGGGCCGCTTCGTAATTGTTCAGGAAGCCGTCTTTCAGGGCTTCGTAGCCGCTTTCGCCTGGGGCAATGCCATACGACGCGCCGATCATGCCGCGCGCGCCGGCCGAGGCCGTGGGACGCAGGATGTCATACGGCGTCGGCGCCAGGCCGGCGCGCGCGCGCAGCAGGTTGATGGCCGCTGCCAGGTCGGGCGCGGTGTCGGCCAGGGTGCCGTCGAGGTCGAACAGGATGGCGCGCGGGGCTGGCAGATGGTCAGTGATCATGGCGGGCAAAGTGTGTCAAGTGGGAATGAAAAATGGCGGCCGCAGCCGCCTTGTATTGTGCGTGATGGTTACAGCGGCCGGGTGCAGGCCACCAGGTAATTGACGCTGGTATCGCTATTAAGTGAGTAAATCTTGGTCAGCGGATTGTAGCCCATGCCGCGCATGCTGTTGACGTCCAGGCCGGCGCTGCGCAGGTATTGCGACAGTTCGGCCGGGGTGATGAATTTGTCATAGTCGTGCGTGCCTTTGGGCAACAGGCGCAGCAGGTATTCGGCGCCCAGGATGGCGAACAGATACGCTTTCGGGTTGCGGTTCAGGGTCGACAGGAACACATGGCCGCCCGGTTTCACCAGCGCGGCGCAAGCCTTGACGATGGCGGCGGGGTCCGGCACGTGCTCGAGCATTTCCATGCAGGTCACGACGTCGTACTGGCCCGGCTCTTCCTCGGCCATGGCTTCGGCGGCGATCAGCTTGTAGCGTACCTTGGCGCCCGATTCCAGGCTGTGCAGGTCGGCAACTTTTAGTGCCTTTTCGGACAGGTCGATGCCCGTCACGTCGGCGCCCTTGCGGGCCATCGATTCGGCCAGGATGCCGCCGCCGCAGCCGATGTCGATCACGCGCTTGCCGGCCAGCGGCACTTTCGCGTTGATCCATTCCAGGCGCAGGGGGTTAATTTCGTGCAGGGGACGAAACTCGGAAGTGGGGTCCCACCAGCGGTGGGCCAGCTCACTGAATTTTTGGATTTCGAGAGGGTCGGCGTTCATAGGTCGAATAATAGCGGCAATTTTACAATTGGGCAGCCACGGACGAAAAAAAACCCCGCCGTGGCGGGGTTTTTCATGCTGTCCTTGACTTGCGCGATGACTTGCGGCAAGTCCAGGGGATCAGCTATTACTTGTTGCGGGTACCAACAACTTCGATTTCCACGCGACGGTTTTTCGCACGGCCTTCGGCAGTTTTGTTATCAGCAACAGGTTGTTTCTCGCCTTTGCCTTCGGTGTACACGCGGTTGCTTTCAACGCCTTTGGTGACCAGGTAGGCTTTGACAGCATCAGCACGACGTACCGACAGTTTTTGGTTGTAAGCATCGGTGCCGACGGAGTCGGTGTGACCCACAGCGATGATGACTTCCAGGTTGATGCCGCCCAGTTGTGCGGACAGCTCGTCCAGCTTGGCTTTGCCTTCTGGCTTCAGCGTAGCTTTGTCGAAATCGAAGAATGCATCAGCAGCGAAGCTGACTTTTTCCGAGGTAGGAGCAACGACGACTGGCACTGGCACGACTGGTGCTGGTGCTGGAGCAGGTACGACTGGTGCTGGAGGAGCCACGCATTTGCCGTCTTGCAGGGTTTCTGGCTCTACGCACAGTGGTACGTCGCAACCTGGCACCGCGTCAGCAGGTGTCCAGTAGCCGGTACGCCAGCACAGACCGAATGGGTCACGCACGATGACGCCGCGGGCATCTTGCACGTAAGCGCTTTTTGGGCTTGGTGCTTTGATGTCAGTGGTAACTGGCGCGAATGGTGGGGAGGTTGGGGTTTGGGCCGAAGCCGAGCCAGCAATCACTGCGGATGCAGCGAAAAACAGCGTTACAAATTTATTCATTCTTTTTTCCTTTCGGGGGGTGATATCCGCAGAACAACACTGCGCTACTGGTGCTACGTGCCAAGATTTTATCATGTAGACCATATGCGCTCGTTTCAGATTGCGAAACTAGCAATTAACTTCCCAGTCATTTTGCCACACGCATCAGGGGCACACGACCGTGGTTAAATCAAAGCTTGCCCGATTTTAGACCGTGCGTTGTTTTTGCGCAACGAAAATGCCCATTTGTAACGCGTCTGTAACAATTGATCGCTTTTTTTGCCTCTTTTAAGGGCAGGTGTCTTGAACTGATATTGCCATTGTGCATTATCGACAGGGCAACATGCACGCCTCCCATGCAAACTGCCAATCTTGCCGGTATGGCCAATTTGTACAGGTAGCTGGGCGCGCATGCTAAAATCGTGCGCTTGACTGTCAAGAGTGTCGAGCAAATGCCCACGGCGGCACGGCATGGCCAGCACCTACCCTTGCGGTAGCCGTACTGGCCGTGCCGCCAGCCCGCCGATTTGTTCTGGCACTCTGCGACATGGACACCGGGCCGCGCCAGCAGCGCGCGGCGCGGCGTCCACGACGACAGCCACCCAGGATATGCAGTATTGCGTCATACATTGCGTAACAGATAAGTTAACCACAGCCTGAGATCAGTCGAACCGCCAATGGATCAATTCGCAAAAGAAACAATTCCTATTTCCCTCGAAGAAGAGATGCGCAAGAGCTACCTCGATTACGCCATGAGCGTGATCGTCGGTCGCGCCTTGCCCGATGCGCGCGATGGCTTGAAGCCAGTGCACCGCCGCGTCTTGTTCGCGATGCATGAAATGAATAACGTGTGGAACCGCCCTTACGTCAAGTGCGCCCGCGTGGTCGGCGAAACCATGGGTAAATACCATCCCCACGGCGATGCCTCGATCTACGACACGCTGGTGCGCATGGCGCAGGATTTCTCGCTGCGCTACATGCTCGTCGATGGCCAGGGCAACTTCGGTTCCGTCGACGGCGACGGCGCCGCGGCGATGCGTTACACCGAGTGCCGCCTGGACAAGATCGCCAGCGAGCTGCTGGCCGATATCGACAAGGATACCGTCGACTTCCAGCCCAACTACGATGGCAAGGAAAAGGAACCGACGGTCTTGCCGACGCGTATCCCGAACCTGCTGATCAATGGCTCCTCCGGTATCGCCGTCGGCATGGCGACCAACATTCCGCCACATAACATCACCGAAGTCATCGACGGCGCGCTGCACGTGCTGCGCAATCCCGAGTGCACGATCGATGAATTGATCGAGCTGATCCCGGCACCGGACTTCCCGACGGCCGGCATCATCTATGGCGTGTCCGGCGTGCGCGACGGCTACCGCACGGGCCGCGGCCGCGTCGTCATGCGCGCCAAGACCCACTTCGAAGAATACGGCAAGGATGGCGGCCGCATCGCCATCATCGTCGACGAGCTGCCATTCCAGGTCAACAAGAAATCCTTGCTGGAACGCATCGCTGAAAACGTGCGCGACAAGAAGCTTGACGGCATTTCCGACATCCGCGACGAATCCGACAAGTCGGGCATGCGCGTGGTGATCGAGCTGAAGCGGGGCGAAGTGCCGGAAGTGGTGCTGAACAATCTGTACAAGCAGACCCAGTTGCAAGACACCTTCGGCATGAACATGGTGGCCCTGGTCGATGGCCAGCCGAAGCTGCTGAACCTCAAGCAGATGCTGCAATGCTTCCTGTCGCACCGCCGCGAAGTGGTCACGCGCCGTACCGTGTTCGAACTGCGCAAGGCGCGCGAACGGGGCCACGTACTGGAAGGCCTGGCGGTCGCGCTGGCCAACATCGATGACTTCATCGCCATCATCAAGGCCGCGCCGACGCCGCCGATCGCCAAGGTCGAGCTGATGGCCAAGGCCTGGGATTCGTCCGTCGTGCGCGAAATGCTGGCCCGCACGGGCGACGGCACCACGCCAGGCGGCATCGACGCCTACCGTCCGGAAAACCTGCCGAAGCACTACGGCATGCAGACGGATGGCCTGTACAAGCTGTCGGACGACCAGGCGCAGGAAATTCTGCAGATGCGCCTGCAGCGCCTGACCGGCCTGGAACAGGACAAGATCGTCAACGAGTACAAGGACGTGATGGAACATATCGCCGACTTGCTCGACATTCTGGCCAAGCCGGAACGCGTGACCGTCATCATCACCGATGAAATGACGGCGGCGAAGAACGAATACGGCGCCGGCAACAAGGACGTGCGCCGCTCGCAGATCGAACTCAACGCCACCGACCTCGAGACTGAAGATCTCATTACGCCGCAGGACATGGTCGTGACCCTGTCGCACACCGGCTACATGAAGGCCCAGCCGATCACCGAATACCGCGCGCAAAAACGCGGTGGACGCGGCAAGCAGGCCATGGCGACGAAAGAGGAAGACTGGATCGACCAGCTGTTCATCGCCAACACGCACGACTACATCCTGTGCTTCTCGGATCGTGGCCGCATGTACTGGCTGAAGGTATGGGAAGTGCCGCAAGGCTCGCGCAATTCGCGCGGCAAGCCGATCGTCAACATGTTCCCGCTCCAAGACAACGAAAAGATCACCGTGATCCTGCCGCTGTCGGGCGAGAACCGCACGTTCCCGGAAGACCATTACGTCTTCATGTCGACCAGCCTCGGTACCGTGAAAAAGACGCCGCTGAAGGACTTCAGCAATCCACGCAAGGCCGGCATCATCGCGGTCGACCTGGACGACGGCGACTTCCTGATCGGCGCGGCGCTGACCGACGGTCAGCACGACGTGATGCTGTTCTCCGATTCGGGCAAGGCAGTGCGCTTCGACGAAAACGATGTGCGTCCGATGGGCCGTACGGCGCGCGGCGTGCGCGGCATGAACCTGGAAGAAGGCCAGCACGTGATCGCCCTGCTGGTGGCCGAGAACGAGCAGCAGTCGGTGCTGACGGCAACCGAAAATGGTTATGGCAAGCGTACGCCGATTCTTGAATACACGCGCCATGGCCGTGGCACGAAAGGCATGATCGCCATCCAGACCAGCGAACGCAACGGTAAAGTGGTTGCCGCGACCCTGGTCGATACCAGCGATGAAATCATGCTGATCACCACCGGTGGCGTATTGATCCGCACCCGCGTGTCGGAAATCCGCGAGATGGGCCGCGCGACGCAGGGCGTGACCCTGATCGCCGTGGAAGACGGCACCAAGCTGTCCGGCCTGCAGCGCGTGGTGGAAACGGATATCGACGAAGTCGAGCTGACGACGGAGGCGGATGCCGCGCCTGCGCCGGCAGCGGCCGACCCGGTCGATCCGGTCGATCCGGCCCAGCCGGAGTAAGATGATTGGGGCTCTTTCGGGAGCCCCAATTGCTATTGGCGCGTGCTTATGCCGCCAACAGAATTGCGTAGGTCGGCTTAGCCCGTCGGGCGTAAGCCGACATGCATCGCCGGCAATGTCTATTTATAAGTCACTCAATATCCCGCACGCCATGAGAAAAATCGTCGCCACCTTCTTCGCCGCGTTTTCGCTGGCTTTTCTTGCGACCCTGCCGGCCCTGGCCCAGAGCACGCAAGCCACGCCCGCGCGCCAGGCGGCGCCCAGCCCCGCCATGAAAGTGGCCGTGCGGCGCATGCTCGACGCGATGCAGTTCCCGCAACTGACGCGCAATATCTTCGACCAGATGCTGCAATCGGTGCCCGCCATGATCCGCCAGTCGGCGCAGCAGCAAATCAGCGGCAACCCGAACCTGGACGAACAGCGCAAGGCGCGCGCGCTGGCCAGCGCCGAGGAAGAAATCCCCCTGGCCATCGCCACCCTGACGCAGGTACTGGCCGACCCGACCCTGATCGACGAGCTGGGCGACGAAATGGTGCCCCTGTACGCGCGCTTTTACACGGTGCCGGAAGTCGAGCAGTTGACGGCCTTCTACAAGACGCCGCTGGGCCGCAAGATGCTGGCCACCATGCCGCAACTGTCGGCCGAGTCGATGGCCATCAGCCAGCGCGTGCTGATCCCGCGCGTGAATGCCGTGCTTGACCAGGTCATGCGGGCAGCCACGCAGTCGCCCCAATAAGATTCCCATTTTGCCAAGGACCGTATCGTGACCCATATCTACAATTTTTCCGCCGGCCCCGCCGTCCTGCCCAAGGAAGTGCTGGCGCAAGCGGCCTCTGAAATGCAGGACTGGCATGGCAGTGGCATGTCGGTGATGGAAATGAGCCACCGTGGTCCCGAATTCATCTCCATCTACCAGCAGGCAGTGGCCGACCTGCGCGAGCTGCTGGCCGTGCCCGACAACTACAAAATCCTGTTCCTGCAGGGCGGTGGCCTGGGCGAAAACGCTATCATTCCGATGAACCTGGCTGGCCTGGCGGCGCAGCAGCCGGCCACCGTCGATTTCGTGCATACGGGCTCGTGGTCGGGCAAGTCGATCCAGGAAGCGGCCAAGTATGCCAACGTCAACGTGGCCGCATCGTCCAAGGCCGCCCGTTTCACGGGCGTGCCACACGTCTCCGAATGGAAGCTGACGCCAGGCGCCGCCTACCTGCACATCTGCACCAATGAAACCATCGACGGCGTGGAATTCCAGCAGGCGCCGAACGTACCAGCAGGAACCACCATCGTGGCCGACATGTCCTCGCACATTCTGTCGCGCGTGATCGACGTGTCGCAATATGGCGTCATTTTCGGCGGCGCGCAGAAAAATATCGGCCCGGCCGGCCTGACCCTGGTCATCGTGCGCGAAGACTTGCTGGGCAAGGCGCTGCCGATCTGCCCGTCCGCTTTCGACTGGACCATCGTGGCCGAACATGAGTCGATGTACAACACGCCGCCCACCTACGGCATCTATATCGCCGGCCTGGTTTTCCAGTGGCTCAAACGCCAGGGTGGCGTTGCAGCCATGGAACAGCGTAATATTGAGAAAGCGGCGCTGCTGTACGCGGCGCTCGATGCGGACGACTTCTATCAGAACCGGGTCGACCCCGCATACCGCTCGCGCATGACCATCCCGTTCTATCTGCGCGACGAAAGTCTGAACGACGCATTCCTGGCCGGCGCCAAGCAGCGCGGCCTGCTGCAACTGAAGGGCCACAAGTCCGTCGGCGGCATGCGTGCATCGATCTATAACGCGATGCCGATCGAGGGTGTGCAAGCCTTAGTGAATTATCTGAACGAGTTTGCCGGACGCTAGAATGCCTGCCAAAAAGTCCAGGGCGTTGTTGCATTGCCTTGTCGTACATTCGTACTGCCAGCGGCAACGCGCCTAGCCCTGATCATTTTGTCCGGCATTCTCATGAATAAGCGCGCCGGCCCGCCGCCGGCGCAGGCCGCGCGGCCATGATTGAAGTACAGCTGACGAAACAAACCACCATGACCGATAAATTGAAACCGCTGCGCGAACAGATCGATGCGATCGACGCGCAAATCCTCGAACTGCTGAACCGCCGCGCGCAAATCGCCCAGCAAGTGGGCCACGTGAAGGCCGAAACCCAGGCGCCCGTGTTTCGCCCCGAGCGCGAAGCGCAGGTGCTGCGCGGCGTGGCCGAGCGCAATCCCGGCCCCATGGGCGACCGCGAAGTGCAGACCATCTTCCGCGAAATCATGTCGTCCTGCCGCTCGCTGGAAAAGCGCGTGACCGTGGCCTACCTTGGCCCGGCCGGCACCTTCAGCGAACAGGCCGTGTATCAACAGTTCGGCAGCGCCGTCGAAGGCTTGCCGTGCGCGTCCATCGACGAAGTATTCCGTTCCGCCGAGGCGGGAACGGCGGACTTTGGCGTCGTGCCGATCGAAAATTCCTCGGAAGGCGCCGTCAACCGCACCCTGGACATGATGCTGCAGACTAGCCTCATCATCAGCGGCGAAGTGGCGATCGCCGTGCACCACAGCCTGATGACGAAGAGCGGCAACATGGATGGCGTCACCGCCATCTGCGCCCATTCGCAGGCGCTGGCGCAGTGCCAGGTGTGGCTGAACCAGAATTATCCGAACGTCGCGCGCCACGCCGTCGCCTCGAACGCCGAAGCGGCCCGCATGGCTGGCGAAGATGGCACGGTGGCGGCGATTGCCAGCGAACTGGCCGGCGCGCAGTACAAGCTGGGCGTGGTCAAGGGCCATATCCAGGACGATCCGCATAACCGCACGCGCTTTGCCGTCGTGGGCACCTTGCAGACGGCGCCGTCGGGCAAGGACCAGACGTCGCTGGTGCTGGCCGTGCCGAACAAGGCGGGCGCCGTGTACCAGTTGCTGGCGCCCCTGGCCAAGCACGGCGTGTCGATGACGCGCTTCGAGTCGCGCCCGGCGCGCATGGGCAGCTGGGAGTATTATTTCTATGTCGACGTGGAAGGTCATGTGCACGACGCTGCCGTCGCCCAGGCGTTGGCCGAGCTGCAGAGCAATGCGGCGTTTTTCAAGGTGCTGGGGTCGTATCCGGTCAGTCTGTGACGCCGACGGTGGTGTCGGATTACGGCCTGCGGCCTAATCCGACCTACAATAAGCCGTAGGTTGGGTTAGCGCAGCGTAACCCAACAAAAACCACCAGCCTAATCATTCACCAACTTTTAAAGAACACCATGTCTAAAAATATCGGTCCAGAATACGTCCGCGCCATCGCCCCTTACCAGAGCGGCAAACCAATCGCGGAAGTCGCGCGCGAATTCGGTCTCGACGAGGCAGCCATCGTCAAGCTGGCGTCGAATGAAAACCCGTACGGCATGCCGGCATCGGCCAAGCAGGCGATGATCGCCGCCATCGATGACCTGGGCCGCTATCCGGACGCCAACGGCTTCGACTTGAAAGCCGTGCTGTCCAAACGTTACGACGTGCCGGCCGACTGGATCACCCTGGGCAATGGCAGCAACGACATCCTGGAAATCGCCGCGCACGCATTCGTGCAGCATGGCCAATCCGTCGTGTACTCGCAGTACTCGTTCGCCGTGTACGCGCTGGCCACGCAAGGACTGGGCGCGCGCCACCTCGTCGTGCCGGCGCAAGCCTATGGTCATGATCTGGACGCCATGGCGGCGGCGATTGCCGACGACACGCGTTTGATTTTCATCGCCAACCCGAACAACCCGACCGGCACCTTCCTGACGGCGGCGCAGCTGGAAGCCTTCCTCAAGAAAGTACCGGCGCATGTCGTCGTCGTGCTGGACGAGGCCTACAACGAATTCCTGTCGGCCGATGACCAGTACGAGTCGACGGCGTGGGTGCGCCAGTATCCGAACCTGGTGGTCTCGCGCACCCTGTCGAAAGCGTACGGCCTGGCCGGCCTGCGCATCGGCTTCGCCATCGCCCAGCCCGTGCTGACGGACCTGATGAATCGCATCCGCCAGCCGTTCAACGTCAACTCGCTGGCGCAGGCGGCCGCGATTGCGGCCCTGAACGACAAGGATTTCCTTGAGCAAAGCGCGCGCAACAACGCGGCCGGCTACCAGCAGTTCACGGAAGCGTTTGCGCAACTGGGCCTGGAATACGTGCCATCGCACGGCAATTTCGTGCTGGTCAAAGTGGGCGACGATGAAGGCGCCGGCGCGCGTGTGAACCTGGCGTTGCTGAAACAAGGCGTGATCGTGCGTCCCGTGGGCAGCTACGGCTTGCCGCAATGGCTGCGCATTTCCATCGGCCTGCCGCAGGAAAACGCCATCTTCATCGCCGCGCTGACGAAAGCGCTGGCCTGACGCTATGACGACGCCTGCACTGAACAAGGTAGTGATCTTTGGCGTGGGCCTGATCGGGGGCTCGTTCGCGCGCGCCCTGAAACACGCGGGCGCGGTGACCAAGGTTGTCGGCATGGGCCGCTCGTCGGCCTCGATGGCGCGCGCCTTGGAGCTGGGCATCATCGATGAAATCGGCGGCGACATGGCGCAAGCCTTGCATGGCGCCGACCTGGTGCTGCTGGCCGCGCCTGTGGCTCAAACGGGTGCCATCCTGGCGTCCATCGCGCCGCATCTGCAGCCCGGCACCATCGTCACCGATGCGGGCAGCACGAAAAGCGACGTGGTGGCGGCCGCGCGCGCGGCGCTCGGTGGCAAGGTGGCGCAATTCGTGCCCGGCCACCCGATCGCGGGGCGCGAGACGAATGGCCCCGACGCGGCCATCATCGACCTGTATCAGGGCAAGAAAGTGGTGCTCACGCCGCTGGCGGAAAACGCCGCGGACGACGTGGAGCGGGTGGCGGCCGCCTGGCGCGCTTGCGGCGCCATCCTGCACACCTTGAGCCCCGAAGAACATGACAAGGTGTTTGCCGCCGTCAGCCATCTGCCGCATCTGCTGGCCTTTGCGCTGGTCGACGACATCGCCAACAAACCGCACGCGGGCCTGCTGTTCCAGTACGCGGCCAGCGGCTTTCGCGACTTTACGCGCATCGCCGGCTCATCGCCGGAAATGTGGCGCGACATCAGCCTGGCCAACCAGCCGGCGCTGCTGCACGAACTGGACGCCTACCTGGCGCAGTTGACGACCTTGCGCGCCCACCTGGCCGCGAACGACGGCGCCGCCATCGAGGGCGTGTATGCGAATGCCCAGCACGCGCGGCAGCAATGGATCGAGGCGATTGAAACGGCGGAAGTACCGGCCGCGCCCACACGATAAATACTCAAGGATTCCAGCATGACCCAGACCAAGCACTACCCCCACCATATCGATCTGAAGCCGGTGATGCACGCCCAGGGCACGGTGCGCCTGCCCGGCTCGAAAAGCATTTCCAACCGCGTGCTGCTGCTGGCCGCGCTGGCCAAGGGCACGACGAAGATCATCGACTTGCTCGCCTCGGACGACACCTTCGTCATGCTGACGGCCTTGACGTCGCTGGGCGTCAAATGGACGCAGGATGAGCTGACGGGCGACCCGGCCACGGCCCACCAGGTGCACCACGTGGAAGGCTGCGGCGGCGTGTTCCCGCACCACGAGGCGGACCTGTTCATGGGTAATGCCGGCACGGCGATCCGCCCCCTGACGGCGGCCCTGGCCGTGATCGGCGGCGACTATACCCTGCATGGCGTGTCGCGCATGCACGAGCGTCCCATCGGCGACCTGGTCGACGCGCTGAACGCCGTCGGCACGCAGATCGAATACACGGGCGAGCAGGGCTTCCCGCCGCTGCGCATCCGCCGCGGCCACATCCACGCGCAGCGCATCGCCGTGCGCGGCAACGTGTCGAGCCAGTTCCTGACGGCCTTGCTGATGGTGGCGCCGCTGATGGCGCGCGACCATGCGGTCACCATAGCCGTGACGGGCGAGCTGATTTCGAAGCCATATATCGAGATCACCCTGAACCTGATGCGCCGCTTTGGCGTGACGGTCGAACATGACGGCTGGCAGTCGTTCACCGTGCAGCCGGGCCAGCAATACCAAAGCCCGGGCACGATCCACGTCGAAGGCGATGCGTCGTCTGCTTCGTATTTCCTGGCGGCCGGCGCCATCGGCGGCGGTCCCGTGCGCGTGGAAGGCGTGGGGCGCGACAGCATCCAGGGCGACGTGCGTTTCGTCGAAGCCTTGCAGCAGATGGGCGCGACCATCACCATGGGCGAGAGCTGGATCGAAGCCCGTTCGAATGGTGTATTGAAAGCCGTCGACATGGATTTCAACCATATTCCCGACGCGGCCATGACGATCGCCGTGGCCGCCCTGTACGCGGACGGCACGTCGACCTTGCGCAATATCGCCAGCTGGCGGGTGAAGGAAACGGACCGCCTGGCCGCCATGGCCACGGAGTTGCGCAAGCTCGGTGCGGAAGTGGAAGAGGGCGCGGACTACCTGCGCGTGACGCCGCCGGCCGAAATTGCCGCCGCCACCATCGACACATATGACGACCACCGCATGGCCATGTGCTTCTCGCTCGCCTCGCTCGATGGCGCCGCGCGCCGCGGCAACGAGATGCGCATCAACGACCCGAAATGCGTGGCCAAGACCTTCCCCGAGTATTTCGCCGCATTCGCGGGGATTGCCAAAGACACCCTGATTTAATTGATTGCCTAATACTATGCCGACCTCCAACATCCCAGTCATCGCCATCGACGGCCCCACCGCTTCCGGCAAAGGCACGGTGGCGCACCGCGTGGCCGACAAGCTGGGCTTTCATTACCTCGATTCGGGCGCGCTGTACCGCCTGACGGCCTTGAGCGCGCTGCGCCGCGGCACGGACTTGCGCGATGAGCACGCGCTGGCCAAGCTGGCCGAACACCTGCCTTGCCATTTTGCCGGCGGCGAGATCCTGCTGGCGCATGAAAACGTCAGCGAGCAGATCCGTGCCGAAGAAGTGGGCAATACGGCGTCGAAGATTGCCGTATTGCCAACGGTGCGCCATGCGCTTGTGGGGTTGCAGCTGGGCTTTCGCAAGACGCCAGGCCTCGTGGCCGACGGGCGCGACATGGGCACGGTGATCTTCCCGCATGCCCCATTGAAGGTGTTCCTGACGGCCAGCGTCGAGGCGCGCGCGCAACGGCGCTACAAGCAATTGATAGACAAGGGTTTTTCTGCTAATATGGAAGACCTTCTGATGGATTTGCAGGCGCGGGACGAACGTGATACTCACCGTGCGATTGCGCCGCTGGTCCCCGCGGAAGGGGCGCATGTCCTGGATACGTCGGAAATGACGGCTGATGAGGCCGTCGAAACCGTGTTGAAATGGTATGCCGCTGCAGCAAAATAGCGTGTTGTTGTGCTATGTGGTGCCCGTTGACGGCTCCTGGCCTGTCCGGGTGTGTCAAAAACCTAACCCAGTTTAAGTCGCATCGTGCGATCTCTGCTGGATAACCTGTGTGAACCCTATGTCTACTGTTACAACTAACGAATCTACCGGTATGGAAAGTTTTGCTGCGCTCTTCGAGGAATCGTTGTCGCGTCAAGATATGCGCTCCGGCGAAGTTATTTCCGCTGAAGTCGTGCGCCTCGACCACAATTTCGTGATCGTGAACGCCGGCCTCAAATCCGAAGCATTCATCCCTGTCGAAGAATTCAAGAACGACCACGGCGAACTGGAAGTCAAAGTTGGTGACTTCGTTTCCGTGGCGATCGAATCGCTGGAAAACGGTTTCGGCGATACCATCCTGTCGCGCGATAAAGCCAAGCGTCTGGCTTCGTGGCTGGCTCTGGAAAAAGCGATGGAATCGGGCGAAATCGTCGTCGGTACCGTCAATGGTAAAGTCAAAGGCGGTCTGACCGTGTTGACCAACGGCATCCGCGCGTTCCTGCCGGGTTCGCTGGTTGATACCCGTCCTGTCAAAGACACGACCCCATTCGAAGGCAAAACCCTCGAATTCAAAGTGATCAAGCTGGATCGCAAGCGTAACAACGTGGTTCTGTCCCGCCGCGCCGTCATCGAAGCTTCGATGGGCGAAGAGCGTCAGAAACTGATGGAAACGCTGAAAGAAGGCACGGTCGTGACCGGCGTCGTCAAAAATATCACCGACTACGGCGCGTTCGTGGATCTGGGCGGTATCGATGGCCTGCTGCACATCACCGACCTGGCATGGCGCCGTGTACGTCACCCGTCGGAAGTACTGACGGTTGGCCAGGAAATCACCGCCAAAGTCCTGAAATACGATCAAGAGAAAAACCGTGTTTCGCTGGGCGTGAAACAACTGGGCGACGATCCTTGGACCGGTCTGTCCCGTCGTTACCCACAAAGCACCCGTCTGTTCGGTAAAGTAACGAACCTGACCGACTACGGCGCATTCGTTGAAGTGGAACAGGGTATCGAAGGTCTGGTACACGTTTCCGAAATGGACTGGACGAACAAAAACGTTGCTCCTAACAAAGTTGTCCAACTGGGCGACGAAGTAGAAGTGATGGTTCTGGAAATCGACGAAGAGCGTCGTCGTATTTCGCTGGGCATGAAACAGTGCAAAGCCAATCCATGGGACGACTTCGGTGTTACCCATAAGAAAGGTGACAAAGTCCGCGGCGCGATCAAATCGATCACCGACTTCGGCGTGTTCATCGGCCTGGCCGGCAACATCGACGGTCTGGTGCACCTGTCCGACCTGTCCTGGACCGAAACCGGCGAAGAAGCTGTGCGTCGCTTCAAGAAAGGTGACGAACTGGAAGCCATCGTTCTGGCCATCGACGTTGAGCGCGAGCGCGTTTCCCTGGGCGTCAAGCAACTGGAAGGTGACCCATTCAACAACTTCGCAGCCATGAACGACAAAGGCTCGCTGGTAACCGGTACCGTTAAATCGGTTGAGCCTAAAGGCGCCGTGATCCAACTGTCCGAAGAAGTTGAAGGCTACCTGCGCGCTTCCGAAATCTCGCGCGACCGCGTTGAAGATGCTGGTACGCACCTGAAAGTCGGCGACACCGTCGAAGCTATGGTGTTGAACATCGACCGCAAAGCCCGTGGTATCCAACTGTCGATCAAAGCGAAAGACAACGTTGAAACCCAGGAAGCCATGCAGAAGATGGCAGCTACCGACAACAACGCAGCTTCGGGCACCACCAGCCTGGGCGCCTTGTTGAAAGCTAAGTTCGATAACAAGAACTAAGACTGCGGATACGGCAGATGACAAAGTCCGAGCTGATCAACCGCCTCGCTGAGCGTTATTCTCAGCTGGTGGCGAAAGATGCGGAGTATGCCGTCAAGACCATTCTCGATGCGATGACCAACGCCCTGGCGACCGGTCAGCGTATCGAGATCCGCGGTTTTGGCAGTTTTGCCCTGAACAGCAGGCCCCCGCGCATCGGCCGCAACCCGAAATCCGGCGACAAGGTGATGGTTCCTGAAAAACGGGTGCCCCACTTCAAACCGGGCAAACAGTTGCGCGAGCGCGTGGACGCGATGGTCGGGCAACCGATTATCGAGGATTAATCGTCTGCTGGAAGGCGACATAAAGAGCGGCGTCCTTGGATGCCGCTTTTTTTTGTTAATATGCTGAGAATACCTGACATAAGCTACTGCGCGTCGCGCTTTGCGGCCTGCGATGCTCACCGTACTCAAGTACGGTTGCGCTTCTTGGCCACAAATCACTGACGCTCGCTACGCTTCTGTCAGGCATTCCAAGGTTGTGCCATACGGGCATTTTTTGTACTTTCTGGACGTATCGATGAAAATCATCTCCACCATCGTTGGCTGTGTTCTTTTCGTCCTGTTCTTCAGTTTTGCGCTGAAGAATGCGCAGGTTGTTGACCTGCATGTTTTCCTCAATTATGAAATTCGCGGCCCCCTGGTCCTGATGCTGCTGGGCTTTTTTGTCGCTGGCGCGAGCCTGGGCGTATTGGCCCTGACGCCGACCGTGTTCCGTCACCGCCGCGAAGCGAGCAAGCAAAAAACCACCATTGCCGCGCTGCAGACCGTTGGCGTGGCCAGCAATGTCCAGCCGCAACCGGACAGCGTGAGCGCGCAGTAAGCGCCGCCGTCGCTCCTATCTCTCTTACTCGAATAAAAACAATCGCATGGATTTTGAACTCTGGTGGCTCTTGGGTATCCCGATGTTTTTCGCGCTGGGCTGGATTGCCGCGCGTGTGGACATTCATCAACTGGTGTCCGAATCGCGCAGCCTGCCGCGCAATTATTTCAAGGGCTTGAACTTCCTGCTCAATGAGCAGCATGACAAGGCCATCGACGCCTTCATCGAAGTCGTCAAGCTGGACCCGGAATCGGCCGATATGCACTTTGCGCTGGGTAACCTGTTCCGCCGCCGCGGCGAGACGGAGCGCGCCATCCGCGTGCACCAGAACTTGCTGGCGCGCCCGGACCTGCCGCTGGAACAGCAGGGCCACGCCGCCTACGAGCTGGGCATGGATTACCTGAAGGCGGGTCTGCTGGACCGCGCCGAAGAAACTTTCAATAGCCTGATCGACACGCAATATGCGGCCCAGGCGCGCCGCGCGCTGCTGGAAATCTACCAGCGCGAAAAGGAATGGCCACGCGCCATCGAAGCGGCCGTGGGCTTGCAGGAATCGGGCGCCGGCGCGCGCCAGAAGGAAATCGCCCAGTTCTATTGCGAACTGGCGCATGACGCCCTCGTGCACATGAAACCGGACGAGGCCATGCCGCTGCTGGAAAAAGCCTTGCAGACGGACCGCAAGAGCGTGCGCGCCACCATCCTGACGGGCGACGTGCTGCTGGCGCGCGGCGACGTGGAAGGCGCGCTGACCACCTGGCGCCGCGTGGAGCAGCAAAGCGTGCCGCACGTGGCCCTGGTGGCGCAGCGCCTGATGGATGGCTACACCAAGCTGGGCCGTCCACAGGAAGGCGTCAACCTGCTGCGCTCCTACCTGGAAGAGGCGTCGTCGATCGACCTGATCGAAGTCGTCTTCAAGGCCGTCATCGAACTCGATGGCGTAGAAGCGGCGAAGCAGCTGGTCAGCGCCGAGCTGCGCCGCACGCCGACCCTGCTGGGCCTCGATAAACTGCTGGAAGCGCGCATGATGGATGCGCCGGCCGCGATCTGGTCCGAGCTGTCGATGGTGAAAAACCTCGTGCACGGCTACACGCAAAAGCTGGCCCGCTACCAGTGCAGCCACTGCGGCTTCAAGGCGCGCCAGTTCTACTGGCACTGCCCTGGCTGCAATAAGTGGGAGACTTACCCACCACGCCGCACAGAAGAACTCAATGTCATGAACTGATTCGTACACGTCACCTTGTCCTGAGCAATGTGGCGTGTACTTCTATGTAAGACCTGCTTTTTATCCATACGGTACATCCATGAAAATCACTATTATCGGCACCGGCTATGTTGGCCTCGTGACCGGCGCCTGCCTGGCGGAGCTGGGCAACGACGTCTTTTGCCTCGACCTGGACGCACAGAAGGTCGCCTTGCTCAACAGCGGCGGCATCCCCATCCATGAACCTGGCCTGGAAGAAGTCGTGGCGCGCAACCGCGCCGCCGGCCGCATGACCTTTTCCACCGACGTCGAGGCGGCCGCCGCACACGGCGTAATGCAATTCATCGCCGTCGGCACGCCGCCCGATGAAGACGGCTCGGCCGACCTGCAATACGTGCTGGCCGCCGCGCGCGGCATCGGCAAGTACATGACGGAATTCAAGGTCATCGTCGACAAGTCGACCGTGCCCGTCGGCACGGCGGAAAAAGTGCGCGCCGCCATCCAGGGCGAACTCGACGCGCGCGGCGTGGCCGCCACGTTCTCGGTCGCCTCGAACCCGGAATTTCTCAAGGAAGGCGCGGCCGTCGAAGACTTCATGCGTCCGGACCGCATCGTCATCGGCGTCGACGCCACGCCGGACGGAGAGAGCGCGCGCGAATTGCTGAAAAGCCTGTACGCGCCATTCAACCGCAACCATGAACGCACCTACTGGATGGACGTGCGCTCGGCCGAATTCACGAAGTATGCGGCCAACGCCATGCTGGCCACGCGCATCTCGTTCATGAATGAACTGGCGAACCTGGCCGACAAGGTGGGCGTCGACATCGAGGCAGTGCGCCACGGCATCGGCTCCGACCCGCGCATCGGCCACAGCTTCCTGTACGCGGGTTGCGGCTATGGCGGTTCCTGCTTCCCGAAAGATGTGCAGGCGCTCGAGCGCACGGCGCGCGGGCACGGCCAGGAATTGCTGATCCTGCGCGCCGTCGAAGCCGTCAACGACCAGCAGAAGCAGGTGCTGGGACGCAAAGTGGTCACTCGCTTCGGCGAAGATCTGACGGGCCGGCATTTCGCCGTGTGGGGCCTGGCCTTCAAACCGAATACGGACGACATGCGCGAAGCGTCGGCCCGCGTGCTGCTGGCCGACTTGCTGGGACGCGGCGCCACCGTGGCCGTGTACGATCCCGTCGCCATGGCCGAGGCGCGCCGCGTGCTGCAGCTGGACTTGACGCCGCAGCAATTGGCCAAGGTGCGCTTTGCCGACAGTTCGAAAGATGCGCTGCAGGACGCCGATGCGCTGGTCATCGTGACCGAATGGAAAGCTTTCCGCAGCCCCGACTTCGAGCAGGTCAAGGCGCGCCTGAAGCAGGCCGTGATCTTTGACGGGCGCAACCTGTTCGAGCCGGCCGTCATGGCCGAGAATGGCATCGAATACCACGGGATCGGTCGCTCGATCCTGACGCGCGCATGAGCGCCCAAGAGGTGGTCGCCTTGACGGCGCCGGCCGCATTGGCCCAGGTACGCCTGCTGGTGGTGGGCGATGTGATGCTGGACCGCTACTGGTTTGGCGACGTCAGCCGTATTTCGCCGGAAGCGCCGGTGCCCATCGTGCGCATCGAAAAGCGCGAAGAGCGCCTCGGCGGCGCGGCCAACGTGGCGCGCAACGCGGCCGCGCTGGGCGCGAAGACGAGCTTGCTGGGCGTGGTCGGCGACGACGAGGCCGGCAGCCAGGTCGAGCGCCTGCTCGAAGGCGGCGGCATCCACAGCTATCTGCAGCGCGATGCGGCCATTTCCACCATCATCAAGCTGCGCGTGATCGGCCGCCAGCAGCAGATGCTGCGCATCGACTTCGAGGATGCGCCCAGCGATACGGTGTTGCGCGACAAGCTGGCGCAATTCAATGCCCTCTTGCCGCACTATGATGTGGTGGTCCTGTCCGATTACGCCAAAGGCAGTCTGGTGAACGTGGCCGAGATGATCAAGGCGGCCCGGGCTGCCGGCAAGATCGTCATGGTCGACCCGAAAGGCGATGATTTCAGTCGCTATGCCGGAGCGTCAGTGCTCACTCCGAATAAATCGGAACTGCGCCGCGTGATCGGCAACTGGAATACGGAAGAGCAACTCACGGAACGCGCGCAACAGATGCGCGCGCAACTGGGCCTGGACGCCTTGCTGCTGACGCGCTCGGAAGAAGGCATGAGCTTGTACACGGCCGATGAAGTGCTGCACATGCCGACCGATGCGCGCGAAGTGTTCGACGTCTCGGGCGCCGGCGACACGGTGATCGCCACCATGGCGGCCATGCTGGGCGCCGGCATGGCCCTGGGTGAGGCCGTGCGCACGGCGAATCGCGCCGGCGGCATCGTCGTCGGCAAGCTGGGCACGGCCACCGTCACCCGGGAAGAGCTGTTCCCGCAGTAACTATGCCGCTGTATGCCGCATCTCGCCTGCGCCGGTCCGTTTGATCTGGCGCAGGTTCTCCTGCCATTCCGCTGTCCCGTCTTGTCAACCGTATCACGCCCCAGCCGTTAAGCCGTTAAGGCGCTGTTCCTCCTTTGCGTTCGAGTCATCTTGAAACCACCTTACGGAGAGATATCCATGTTCAAAAAAATACTGCTGGCCATCGCCACCCTGATCGCGACGATGGGCTTTGCCTTTGCCCAGGTCGATGTCAACAAGGCGGACCAGGCGGCACTCGATAGCGTCAAGGGCATCGGCCCCGTCACGTCGAAAGCCATCATCGATGAACGCGCCAAGGGCGGCGCCTTCAAGGATTGGGCCGATTTTGAAACCCGCGTGAAGGGCATCGGCCCGAAAAGTTCGTTGAAGCTGTCGGAAGCGGGCTTGCAAGTGAATGGCCAGGCCAAGTCCGGCGCGCCAGCGGCGCCTGCTCCGGCGGCGAAAGCTGCCCCGGCAAAAAAGGAAACTGCTGTGAAGGAAGTTGCAGCGAAAGAAGCCGCACCGAAGCCAGCTGCTGCGACCGACACCGCTGCGGCGCCAGCCAAGACAGCCGCTGAAACGAAGAAGGAAGCTGCTGCTGCCAAGAAAGAAGCCAAGGCCGCCGCTGCCGCCGCCAAGAAAGAAGCCGCCGCCGCCAAGGTCGTCCCTGCCGCCGCTACCGCGCCAGCCGCCGCCGATGCCGCCCCCGTGAAAACGGCGGCCGAAACGAAGAAGGAAGCGGCTGCTGCGAAGAAAGCGGCAACGGCCGCCAAGAAAGAAGCCAAGGCTGCGGAAGCGGCGGCGAAGAAGGAAGCCAAACTGGCTGCTGCCGACGCGAAGAAGGCCGAAGCCGAGAAAAAGTAAGCGTGTTGCTGTAGTTTGCTGTAAGGCGTGTTGCGTGGTGGTGCCGCGCAGCACGAGAAGAAAACCCCGCGTGGTACCGGCCGCGCGGGTTTTTTTTATTCTGTGGCCTCGACTTCCGGCTTGCCAGTGCGCCGGAATGGCGCAGCCAGTTGCCCGCCCAGCGTCGTTGGCATGGGCGTCTCGATGCCGCAGGCGGCGGGCCACGTACGCGGCAAGTGATATGTGCCGAACAGCCGGTCCAGCACGGGTAAAGTCGAGGCGTAGTTGCGGTTGATGTGCTCGACCTTGCTGTGGTGCCAGTGGTGGAAGGCGGGCGTCGCCACCAGCCATTCCAGCGGGCCGAAGCGCCAGCGCAGGTTGGCGTGGATAAAGAAGCCCCAGACGGTGCCGACCAGCAGCAAGAGCACAGGTGCGGCGCTGCCCGCCGCGCCGGGGCCGGCCAGGCCCAGCAGATACAGCGGTGTCAGGCCGAACAGGCGCGTGACAACCATGTCGACGGGATGGGTGCGCGTATTGGCGAGGAAATACAGCTGTTCCGTGCTGTGGTGCACGGCATGGTAGCGCCACAGCCATGGCATTTCATGGCTGAGTCTATGTCCCCAGTAAGTGCCGACTTCGCCGATCAGCAAGCCCAGCAGGAGCTTGCCCCACAGGGGCAGGGCGGACAAGGTGGCGGGAATGGCGTCCGGCAGCCAGCGCTGGCCAGCGACGGCGACGAGGGCCAGCGGCGCGGCCAGCAAGACGGCCGGCAGCAGGCTGCTGATGAAATAAAAGCCCAGGTCGCTGAACAGTTCCGTGCGGGAACGCCCTGTGTGGCGCTCGCCAAAGAAGCGTTCGAGCGGCACGAAGATCACGGCCAGCAGCACCAGCCACAGGCCCAGGCGCAGCACATCGATGGCGATGCCGGGCAGGTGGGTTTGCAAGGTGTGCAGCAGGCTCATTTTATGCCATCAAGCAATGGCCAATTGTTGGTGTCTCAGGCCGCAATGGCCGTCTTGCGGCGGCGCGCTAGGAAACCGAGCAGCCCCAGGCCGCCGATCAGCATGCCCCAGGTCGATGGTTCCGGCACGGCCGACACCAGCGACACGCCGTCGAGCAGCATGAACGGTGGCGCGCCCGTTGGGCTGCCCTTGGCCATGAACGACAGCAATTCGCTGCTGTCCGTGGCAGTGAAGGTCATGCTGGCCTGGTGCCAGCCCGTGAAGCCCTGGCTGACGTTGGCCAGCGATGCCGTCTGCTGCTTGCTGTTGCCCAGCGCAACGTCCCAGTAATTGACGGGATTATCGCCGCGGAAACCCACTTGCTGGCCAGCGCCATACGAAAAGCTCAGGGTGTAGGCTTGGCCGGGGACGAGGCCGCTCACCTGCTGCGTGACGGGGCCGGGAAAGTAATCCCAGTCCGCCGCCAGCACATTGCCGCCCGTAGGACTGACGCCCAGGCCGTTTTGCGGGCCGCGGCCGCTGTAGGAATTCGGGCCCCACAAGGCCAGCGCCGTCGCGGCGTTGGTGTCGTCGATGTTATTGCCGTTCAAGACGAAGTTGTAGCCCTTGCTGGACCAGTCGCTCAGGTAGGTGCGGTCCGCGCGGGCGTACGTGCCTTCGTTCAGTTGTTTCGAGGTGCCGTTGCTGGTCAGTTCGAAATCGCCATTCTTGACCAGGTTGGTCGTGGCGGCCTGGGCGGCAGTGACGCACAGGGAAGCGGCGGCCAGGGCCAGCAAAGTAGATGTGTTACGCATGATAAAGCTCCAAAAGTGACAGGGTAGTGTTGCAGTCTGTCGGCGAGCTTTTGGCCAACGTTGGATTCAATCGCGGAAGGGGCGAGAAAGGTATTGCAGAGACAGCGGTGGTGTCTCGTTGAAGCGATTATAGCAGCGTTTGGTAAAACAGCATCTAACATGTCTTGAAAACAACAAGTATTTTTAGGTAGCAATCTTGCCGGGATTAAAGTCTTTGCATGCCATGTGCGGCTACAGCTGCGACTCGATCGGCAGCCAGCGCATCACGGACACCAGCATGCGGCGCCAGATACCCGCTTCCGGATCGTGCGTCCACACTTTGGCGGGTACTTCGGTGGCGTCGGACCAGCGCAGGGCGCCGTTGTCAAGGAGTAAACGGTAGCTGGTGTCGCTCGCCGTCGAATGGTGGAACAGCGCGCGCATGTCGTTCGCCAGCGCGGCATCGTCGAACAGCACGCCCATCTCCGTATTGAGCTGGGCCGAGCGGGGATCGAGGTTGAAGGAGCCGACGAAGCCCCGTTGGCCGTCCACCACCATGGCCTTGGTATGCAGGCTGGCGCGGCTCGACCCCATCAGGCTGATGCGCTTGCGGTGCTGGGTCTTCAATTCATACAGTTCGATGCCGCCGACCAGCAGCGCCTGGCGGTAGCGCGCATAGCCCGCATGCACGAGGGCCACGTCGGTGGCGGCCAGCGAGTTGGTCAGCACCTGGACCTGGACGCCGGCGGCGACTTTTTCGCCCAGGGTCCGCGTCAGCGCCGCGCCGGGCACGAAGTATGGCGAAGTCAGCAGCGCTTCCGCGCGCGCCTCCGTCAGCAGGGGCAGTAAACTGTGCATGAGCCAGTGCTCGCTGCGCTGCAAACTGGCTACTGGCGCGGCTTTTTCCGGCGGATCCGACAGTACCTGTACTTTTTCGCTCCAGTGCAGGCGCACGCGGCCATCGAGGTGGGCTTGCAACTGGCCCGCATCCGTCAGTTGCCGCAGGTAGGGTGAGGCGCCCAGTTCGCCCGTCAGTGCGTCGAGGCGGGCGCGCACGGCCTGCAGTTCCGGCGCGCCCGCGTCCTTGCCAGCGTGCAAAGCGCGGATGGGGATGACGGCGCGGCTATTCCAGAAACGGTCGAAGATGTCGCTCGTCTGCTGCACGGCGGGGCCCACCAGCAGCAGGTCGGCATCCTGGAAATTGACTTGTTCGGCGGCATCGAAATATTCATCGCCGATATTGCGTCCGCCGACGAGGGCGACCCTGCCGTCGACGATCCAGGCCTTGTTGTGCATGCGCCGGTTCAGGCTGACGGCGCGCAAGGCCATTTCCGTGGCGCGCAACCAGATGCCGTCGCGGTTGCGGCCCGGGTTAAACATGCGCACGTCGATCAGCGGGTGGCTGTCGAGCGCGAGGATGGCGGCATCCTGGCCACGCGCGTTGATATCGTCGAGCAACACGCGCACGCGCACGCCGCGGTCGGCCGCACGCAGCAGTTCGCGCCCGAGCAGCCGTCCCGTGACGTCGTTATGCCAGATGTAGTATTGCAGGTCGAGGCTGCGGCCCGCTTCGCGCGCGCTCAGGGCGCGCAGGGCGAACGCTTCCAGATTATCGTCGATCAGCGCCGTGCCGCTGTGGCCTGGGCGTTGCGCCAGTTGCGGCGCCAGCACGCGGTCGAGCAGGGTGGCATCCATCGCCACGGGCAAGGCCGTGCCAGGCGAGCCCAGCGAGCGCTCGGCGAAGCGCCCGTAGCTGTACAGGGCGGCGATGCTGAGCATGGCAAACAAGGTGGCCAGCAGCAGCAATTTGACGAGCATGCGGCGCACCGTCAGCGTACCGCGGGCATGCTGCGGCGCGGGAAAAGCCGGGTGGTGTGGAGCATGCGGACTCTTTCAGCTGGATGGCAACAGCCGATTGTAGCAGTTTCTACAATGCACGATTTTCAGGCGGAGCCGGCTGGCAGCCGCGCCAGGAAGCCGTGAATCTGGGAAACAACTGCCGCGCCTTCACCGACGGCGGCGGCCACGCGCTTGGTGGAACCGGCGCGCACGTCGCCGATGGCGAACACGCCCGGCACGCTCGTTTCCAGCGCGGCCCGGTCGGGCAAGTCTGGCGGATAGATTGCGTGGCCGTGGGCGCGGCATTCGGCGCGCGTGACGTCGAAGCCCGTGCGGATAAAGCCCTGTTCATCGACGGCCACGGCGCAGTCGTGCAGCCAGTTCGTGTTCGGATCGGCGCCAACAAAAAGGAAGACGCGGCGCACGGCGCAAGCGGCTTCCTCGCCCGTGCGGTTGTTGCGCCAGCGCACCTCCGTCAAGCCATCGTCGTCACCTTCGAGGGCGATGATTTCCGTGTGCGTGTGCAAAGTGATGTTGGGCGTGGCGGCGATGCGCTCGATCAAATAGCTCGACATGCTGGCCGCCAGGCCTTCGCCGCGGATCACCATGTGGACCTTGGCGGCGTGACCGGAGAGAAACACGGCCGCCTGGCCGGCCGAGTTGCCGCCGCCAACGAGGATGATCTCTTCCTGCCGGCACAGCTTGGCTTCGATGGGCGAGGCCCAGTAATACACGCCCCGTCCCTCATACGTTTTCAGGTTGGCCAGCGAGGGGCGGCGGTAGCGCGCGCCGCACGACAGCACCACCGTGCGGGCGCGCACCTGCGTGCCGTCGCACAGATTGACGCGCAGGGGCCAGGTATCGCACAGCAGGTTGGCGGCGCTGGCTGGCGTGGCGATCTCGACGCCGAATTTTTGCGCCTGCACATAGGCGCGTCCCGCCAGCGCGCGACCGGAGATACCGGTGGGAAAACCCAGGTAATTTTCGATGCGCGCGCTGGCGCCCGCCTGGCCGCCGTACGCGCGCTGTTCCAGCGCCAGCACGGTGAGGCCTTCGGAGGCTGCATACACGGCCGTGGCCAGGCCGGCGGGGCCGGCGCCCACCACCAGCACATCAAAAATCTTGTCACCGGACAAGTCGGGCAGCATGCCCAGGCAGCGCCCCAGTTCCGCATTGCCGGGATTCTTCATGATCTTGCCGTCAGGGCAGACCACCAGCGGCCATTCCTGCGGCGTAGGCTGGTAGCGCTCGGCCAGCGCGGCGGCGGCCGCATCGGTGGACGGATCAAGCACCGTGTGCGGATGGCCATTGCTCGACAGAAAACTTTGCAGGTGGAACAGATTGCCATTGCCGCGCGGCCCTACCAGCACGGGGCCGCCCGAATTCGATTCGATCAGCGCCACGCGGCGCAGGATCAGGGCGCGCACGATGCGTTCGCCCATCTCCGCCTCGGCCACGATCAGCGCGCGCAGGGATTCCGAACTGATGTCGAGCAATTCCACGGCGCCCACGGCGCTGCCGTTGACGAGGGTGGGGCGGCCGGACAATTGCGCCACTTCGGCAATGAAGTGGCCGACGCCCACTTCGCGCAGGACGGACGCCTGTCCCATCACTTCGTGGCGCTTGATGCTGACCCGCCCGGACAGTATCACCAGCATGCCGAAGCTGCTGCTGCCCGCCTCGAACAGGGTATCGCCATCGGCAAAGCGCTGCAGCGTGCCATAGCGCTGCAAGCGCTGCAGTTCGAGCCCATTGAAGACGGGCGAGATCTGGTGGCTGCGGCCCTGCAAGTCGAGCGTGGCGAACTGGACGGGATCGTCCTGCGTCGTTTCGGGAATGAATTCGGGTGTGCTGCTGGCCATGGCGAGTCCGTTCGGAGGCTGAATAAGCAAATAACAAAAATAACTAACAGTGACGAGTCTAGCGCATGCGGCGCGCGCCTGCCGCAATACCCCTTGTGTACGCCCGGAAATGGCGGCGCGGCAGGCGCCATGCCGCATGTGGCGGCGCAGCAAGGGGCGCGCGCGGGCCCGGCTGCTGGAGCCGATCAGCGATACGCGGGCCGGCATCTCATATTAGAATGGGTCTTTGTTGAACCTACTCAAACAGACACGATGGCTTACAAGACACTTGAAGATACGATAGGCAATACCCCGCTGGTGCAGCTGACGCGCTTGCCGGGTGCCGATGCGCTTGCGCGCAACAACGTCATCCTGGGCAAGCTGGAAGGCAATAATCCAGCCGGCTCCGTGAAGGATCGCGCGGCCATGTCCATGCTCAAGCGCGCTGAAGAGCGCGGCGTCATCAAGCCGGGCGATACCCTGATCGAGGCGACCAGTGGCAATACGGGCATCGCGCTGGCCATGGCCGCCGCCTTGCGCGGCTACAAGATGCTGCTCCTGATGCCGGATAATCTCAGCGTGGAGCGCCGCCAGAGCATGGCCGCCTACGGCGCCGACATTTTATTGACGCCGAAGACGGGCGGCATGGAATATGCGCGCGACCTGGCCGAGCAGATGCAGAAGGATGGCCGTGGCGTGATCCTCGATCAGTTCGCCAACGAAGACAATTCGCGCGCCCACTATGAAAGCACGGGGCCGGAAATCTGGCGCGATACGAATGGCCAGGTCACGCATTTCGTCAGCGCCATGGGCACGACGGGTACCATCATGGGCGTATCGCGCTATTTGAAAGAGCAGAATCCCGCCATCCAGATCATCGGCGCGCAGCCCGAGGAAGGTTCGCAGATTCCCGGCATCCGCAAGTGGCCGGAAGCGTACCTGCCGAAAATCTACGACAAGTCGCGCGTCGACCAGGTAGAGTATGTGAGCCAGGGCGTGGCTGAACGCATGGCGCGCAGCCTGGCGGCGGAAGAAGGCTTGTTCTGCGGCATCTCGGCAGCCGGCGCGTGCGAAATCGCGCTGCGCATCTCGCAAACGGTGGAAAACGCGACGATCGTGTTTGTCGTGTGCGACCGTGGCGACCGCTATCTCTCGACCGGCGTGTTTCCTGCTTGATAGTTGATACGGGAAAATAATGTCGGCCAGAACGGCCTGAGAACTGCTGGAAATACCCCCTCCCCATGGCGGGGAGGGAAAACCTGCGAAACTGGCAGGATCAGCCTTGTGGCGTTTCGCCTTCTTTTGGCTTGAATTGCTTGTCGCTGATGCGGAATTTGTTACGACGGTCACCCATCAGGTAACGCAGGTCGCGGATGCTCAGGTCGCTGACTTCGTGCATGCGGATCAGCAGCGATGCGCCGACCGGCAGGCGGTGGTGGCGGATTTTACTGATGACTGGCGGCGCTACTTCCAGCGCGCGGGACAGGGCTGCGTCGTTTTTCAGGCGCAGGTTTTCGATCAGGGTATCGAGCAATCTGTTTGGGTTGTACTGGAGCAGATCGTCGGAGTCCGAATCGCTGTTCATATCAATGCCGACTTGGTTTGTCATGATGTTATTGTTCCTTCTGTAGTTGCACTGCAAAGTAAAAAACACTCGGAGCTCGCTCTTGCTGCGTTCATGTTCATTCTTTACTAAAAGGAACGAATTCACACACGGTACGATCCGGGATACAGTTTTTCGTAATATATACACAATTGTACAACAGGATTCAATTTCAGGCCGGAAAGCCCAGCAATCTTGCTTTGTACAAAATAGGTGTTGTCTTGTTGCAACACCTATTTATTCTTTATTATGCTCTATGATAGAACAAAAATTGTACTTTGACAAAAGTTAAGTATAAAACCATTTCCGTATTCCGTGCCGCACAAAGGCTGGCGAGCAAGGCTGGCACATGTTATCGGCCCTACCATAGACTTGTTTTCTGGTCGCTTCAACATCCCTTACGCTTTCTTACAAGTAATATTATAACTTTACACTGACTTTCGGTTAGCGTGCGCGCACTTGACTGATGGCCTTGCCCAAGTCGATCACTGACATGGCATAAAAATAACTTCTGTTGTACTGAGTTATAGCAAAGAAGTTATTGGTTGCCAAGTGATACTCAGTTGCTTCTGAACCATTTTGCAGATCGATCAGGCCAAACAGCATGTTCTGGGGTGTGGACGGGCCGGCACTCACGCCAGCCTCCTGCATTTCCGCCAGCCGGTACTTCGCTTGCAAGCCCTGGCCGATGAATTTTTCCCAGGCGCGGCTGGCCGAGACGGTGACGGGATAGGTGCTGATGGCCGGATCGTCGCGCCGCCAGCCGTGTTCGACGAGGAAATGCGCGACGCTGCCGATGGCGTCGGCCGTGGAATTGCGCAGGTCGATGTGACTATCGCCATCGAAGTCCACCGCATATTTCATGATGCTGCTAGGCATGAACTGGGGCAGGCCGATGGCGCCCGCATACGAGCCGAGCAGGGTCAAGGGATCGATGCCATCCTTGCGCGCGTACAGCAGCGCGTTTTCCAGTTCTCCCTTAAAAAACTCCATGCGCGCGGCGCGCGTCGGGCTTTCCGGGTAGGAAAACGCCAGGGTGGTCAGCGCGTCGAGCACGCGGAAACGGCCCGTGTTGCGTCCGTAGACAGTTTCCACGCCGATGATGCCGACGATGATCTCGGCCGGCACGCCATATTCGCGTTCGGCGCGCGCCAGCGCATCCGCATTCTCTTCCCAGAATTTCACGCCCGCATTGATGCGCACCGGCTCGATGAAGCGGGCGCTGTACGCTTGCCAGTTCTTCGGCTTGCCCGGCGGGGCCGGCTTCATCAGCTGCACGGTCGACTCGACATAGCGCACCTTGCCGATCAGGACATCGAGTTCGGCGCGGTTAAAGCCGTGTTTGGCGGACATGTCATCGAGGAAGGCGCGTACTTCCTTCCAGTTGGCATAGTCGACAAATTCGCCTTCGAAGTCGAATTTCGCCGGTGCTTTTTTGGCGGCTGCCTTGGCGGGTGGCGCCTTGGCCGCGCGCACGGCACGGGCCCGGTCGGCAGCGGAAATATTGCTGTTTTCACCAGCATGCGCGGTGGACAGGCACAAGGGAAGGGCGAGGAGCAGGGACAGGGCGGGGTATTTGATCGGTAACAAGGAGCGTCTCATCGGCATTGGGTTAACAGGCGGCGCAAGCTGCGCCGCGCGCGGAATTGTTCGTCTGGGTTGGCATTACCATACTTCATCGCGGCATAGATTGCCAGAAACTGTGCAATGGCGGCGTGCGCCTCTTGCGTGGCCTTGCCTGCGGCCAGCCGCGCAGCATAACCGTGCGGGCCTTCATGCGGCGCACGGCTGTAGCCGCGCCGCGCCTGCTGCTGGCAAAACTGTACGTACAGGGCGTCGAGCGGATCGCCTTGCCGCGCCTGCCGCCACCAGACCAGCGCGCCGGCCACGGCGGCCAGCAGGGCCAGCACGGCGCAAGCGAGTGCCAGCTTTTTTGCGGGCACGTTTTTCAAGCCGTCGAGCATGGCGCGCTGGCGCTGCGGCGTGGTGTCGAGCACCCAGTTGCTCCAGACGTGCTCGGCCTGCTGCCATTGCTGGCGCCACGCGGCCACCGCCCCGTGCGCGCCGCCATCGAGGCCGGCCAGGGCGCGCCACGCCGTCAGCGGTGACGCGGTCGGCGGCAGGGCGGCGTCGAGGTTGCGCTCCGTGCGCAACGGCGCAACGGCGCCGGTGGGATCGACGCGCACCCAGCCCCGGCCAGCCAGCCACACCTCGCTCCACGCATGGGCGTCGGACTGGCGCACGCTCAGGCTGTTGTCCGTGCCGTTGCGCAGGCCGCCCTGGTAACCGGTGACGACGCGCGCGGGTATGCCCATCGCGCGCATCAGCACGACAAAGCTGCCCGCGTAATGTTCGCAAAAGCCCGCCTGCGTGGTGAACAGGAAGTCGTCGACGCCCTGCTTGCCCAGCAGCGGCGGCTGCAGGGTGTAGCGGAACGGCGCGCGGCGGAAGTGCCCGAGCACGGCGGCGATGGCGTCGGCGGGCGTCAGCGCCTGCGCGCCCTGGCCGCGCAATGTGCGGGCCCAGGCCACGCTGCGCGGATTGCTGCCAGCGGGCAAGGCCAGCCATGGCTGCTGCTGCTCTGGCGACAGGCCCGCCTGCAGCCGGTAGCGTGGCAGGGAACTGACGCGGTAACGGACGGTCGAAGTAATAGGTTGTATGGTCAGCACTTCCAGCGCGGACGACACGACATACGGATTGCCTGGCAGGCGTTCGATGCTGCGAGGTACGTCGAGCGCGAAGATGCGCCGTTGGCCGCTCGCTTGCAAGGTCACTTCGTATTGGCTGGGCTGGCCTTCCAGTGCGATGTCTATCCGGTTGTCGCTGGCCGGTGCGCGTTGGCCCGCGCCCCGGCGCGTCCAGGTGGCGCCGTCGAAGTCGCCCAGCACGACGCCGCGCCAGTACAGCTGGTCTTGCGGCGGGAGCGGCGTGGAAAAGCGGGCTGTGAAGACGGGTTCGCTTGACAGAGCCAGCGAGGCGATGGCGCCCGGCTGCATGCTGTCGGACAAGCCCGTGCGCGCCTGCGCGCCTTCCGGCGCCGCGCCCCACAGGGGGCCGTCAATGCGTGGCACGGCCAGAAACAGTACGGCCGACAGGGGAAGGGCCAGCGCCAGCATGCGACCCAGCAAACGCAGCCTTTGCGCCAGGCGCGGCTGCACGGCGCCGTACTGGGCCGACAACAGGCCAGCCAGCAGGACGATGACGGTGGCCAGCATCCACGCGGCGCTGAGGATGCCTTGCGCATGAAAGAAGTTCGCCAGCAGGAGGAAAAAACTGAGGAAGACAAAGACGAAGATGTCGCGCCGGCCATGCATTTCCAGCGATTTCAAGGCCAGCAGCAAAGCCAGCATGGCCACGCCCGCATCGCGCCCCAGCACGGTGCCGTAGCTGGCGTGGACGCCGGCGATGCCCAGCAAGGCCAGCGGCGCGAGCACGGTCAGCCGCGGCTGGCGCCGGCCCCGCACGGTGATGACGGCACGCCACAGCAGGAGGGCGGCAGCGGCGGCCGACAGCCACGGCGGCAGGTGCAGCGCGTGCGGCGCCAGCACCATGGCGGCGGCCAGCAACAGCAGCACGATGTCGGCCTTGTCGCGCGGCAAGTTGCTCAGCCAGGCTTTCATGGCGTCGCCTGCGCTGGCGGCCAATCGTGCGGCCCATCGTGCGGCCAATCGTGCGGCGAACCGTGCGGCGAACCGTGCGGCACATCATGGAGCGCCAGCGCGCGCAGGCAGGCGTCGCGCTGGCTGGCGCCCAGGGCCGGCGCCAGAGTCAGCGCACCCAGGCTCAAGCCATATGGCAAGCCCGTGCGTTCCGCCTGCAGCACCCAGGCGGCCAGACGGGACAAACGCGCTTCCGGCGACAGCGCGTGCAGGGTGGCGAGATCGAACACGATGCTGCCATGGGCTGCGCCTGCTTGCGCGTCGGCGGCTGGCTGGAATTGCTTGCTGAATAAATGCTCGCCGTCATGCCGGGCGATCTGGCGCCAGGCCAGGCGGTGCAAGGGATCGCCGGGCTGGTAGGCGCGCACGCCGGCCAGTTCCAGGGCGCCGCCGGACGAGTGTGGCTGTTGTGCCTGTTTTGCTTGTTGTGTCTGCTGCACTTTGCTGGCCAGCAAGGGCAGCGGCGGCGCGTTCTGCTCGGGCTGCGGATACACGAGCACGCGCGCCTCGGGTTGCCAATGGCACCAGGCAACAAACAGGCCCAGCGGGAAACTGCCGGACAGGCGCAAGGGCGGGGCATCGAGCCAGCCGCGTTGCGGCGCCGCTACGACGATCTGGATGGCCGTTTCTCCGTGGGCATCGATATCGGCCAGGCTGGGCGCTGCGCTGGAATCGATCACGGTCAGCTGGATCGCATGGCGCGGGCGTGTGCTGCGGTTGATCAGGCGCAAGGTGAACGTGGCGTGGCCGCCAGCGAACACGGGATTGCCTGGCGTGGCGGCCAGCGCCAGGCCCGCCAGGTTGCGGCTGGCAAACAGCATGTCGGCGATGGCGCAGGCGGCCGCGAAATACGTGAGCGCATAGCCCAGGCCCAGGCGGTAATTGACGGCGGCGATCCATAGCGCCAGCAGCAGCGCGGCAAACGCCAGGCCCGCGCGCGAGGGACGGATGTGCACGCGCTGCGCGCCCAGCCAGGGGCGCGCCGGCAGCCAGCGGATGGTGCGCAGGCGCATGGCGGTCAGACGGGAGTCGCCAGCAGCAATTGCAGCAGCAGGGTGCGGCTGTCCGTGGACCCTTGCGCCGCATGCAGGCGGTGGGCGCAGACGGGTAATAGCACGGCTTGGACATCGTCGGGCGTGATGTGGTCGCGTCCGGCCAGGGCGGCCCAGGCGCGCGCTGCCTGCAGCAGGGCCAGCGCGGCGCGCGGGCTCAGGCCATCGGCAAACACGCCCGGTACGCGGGTGGCATGCACGAGGGCCAGCACGTAGTCGACGACGCCGACCGAGGCGTGGATGGCGCGCAGGCCCGCCTGCGCCTGCAGCAATTCTTCCGCGTTCATGACGGCCGGCAAGGTTTGCAGCATGGCGCGGCGGTCGGCACCGAGCAGCAGTTCCCGTTCGGCGGCCGCATCGGGGTAGCCCAGGGTGACGCACATGAGAAAACGGTCGAGCTGCGACTCGGGCAGGGGAAAGGTGCCCAGCTGGTGCGCGCAGTTTTGCGTGGCGATGACGAAAAACGGCTGCGGCAGGGCGCGCGTGACGCCGTCGAGCGTCACTTGCCGCTCTTCCATCGCTTCGAGCAAGCCCGATTGCGTCTTCGGCGTGGCGCGGTTGATCTCGTCGGCCAGCAGCACCTGGGTAAACAGGGGACCAGGGTGGAAGATGAAGCTGCCACTGCCCCGGTCATACACGCTCATGCCGGCCACGTCGGCGGGCAGCAGGTCGCTGGTAAATTGCTGGCGCTTCCATTGCAGGCCCAGCGAGATGGCCAGCGCGTGCGCCAGAGTCGTCTTGCCCACGCCGGGCACGTCTTCGATCAGCAGGTGGCCGCCGGCCAGCACGCAGGCGAGGGCTTGGCGGATCTGCAAGTGTTTGCCGACGAGAACTTCGCCGATCTGCTGTGCGGCCTGGTGTATTTTCGAAAACATGCTATTTCTATCACAGTAAGTCGGATTATTTAATTTACAATCGCTTTGGCCAGGTCAAGCCGTGCCGCCCGCCCGTGCCGGGCTCGTGGTAGATTAGTGCAGTAGCGGCACAGACCGGCCAGTGATTTTATGCGAGAACGCGCAGGGCGAACAGGAATGCCATGCAGTGTTCCCGGAGAACGGACAGAGACAGAGGTAACCAGTACAGCGCATGAGCACAGCCATTTATACCCATCCCGATTGCCAGCGCCATGAAATGGGCGACTGGCATCCCGAATCGCCGGCCCGCTTGCAGGCCATCAATGATCAATTGATCCTCGCGCACATCAGCGACCTGGTCGAGCACCGCGATGGCGTGCATGCCCAATTGTCCGATATCGAGCGCAACCACAGCGCGACGGCCATCGGCCTCGTGCGCGACAATGTGCCGCAGGCCGGTGACTATTACCCGCTCGACGGCGACACCCTGCTCAACGCGCACAGCTACGAGGCGGCGTTGGCCGCCGCTGGCTCGGCCGTGGCGGCCACGGACGCCGTCATCGATGGCGAGATCAGCAACGCTTTTTGCGCGATCCGTCCGCCAGGCCACCACGCGCGGCCCAGCGAGCCCATGGGTTTTTGCCTGTTCAACAATATCGCCATCGCCGCCAAGCATGCGCTCGACGTGCGCGGGCTCGAACGGGTCGCCATCGTCGATTTCGACGTGCACCATGGCAATGGCACGGCCGAGTCCGTGGCAAATGATCCGCGCATCCTGATGGTCAGCTTTTTCCAGCACCCGTTCTATCCGTACAGCGACGTGGAATCGTACACGGACACGCGCGTCAACGTGCCCGTGCCGGCCCGCTCGAAGGGCGACGCCGTGCGCCAGCTGGTGCTCGACCACTGGCTGCCAGCGCTGCACCGGCAGCAGCCGCAGATGATTTTCATTTCCGCCGGTTTCGACGCCCACCGTGAAGACGACGTGGGCGGCATGGGCCTGGTGGAGGCCGATTACACGTGGATGACGCAGCAGATGATGGCCGTGGCCGATCAGTATGGCAAGGGCCGCATCGTCAGCTGCCTGGAAGGGGGCTACAACCTGTCGTCCCTGGGCCGCAGCGTGGCGGCGCACGTGAAGGCGCTGGCGGAGCTTTAACTAAAGCAAACTCGGGCGGCTGCGGGAATTCGTGTGGCGGTGCGTCTGGTAGTCGAGCGCATCGCCGGCCATGAAGCGGCGCCAGGCTTGCGTGTAGACGAGCGACGATTTGTCCGCGTCAAAACTGTCGAGCTGCAACATGTCGCGGTGATGCTTGATTTCATTGACCAGTTGGTCATACAGCACTTGCAAGCCATAGCTGTCCGCGCTCTGGCGCTTCAACCGTTCTTCCAGCTGCGCCACTTGGCCCTGCAACTGCCGGCATTCCTTCTTCCAGTCATTGCGCGGCACGCGCTTGGGCGCCTTGCCAGTGTGTTCCATCATCATATCGCACTATCCCCATCGCCTATCTCCCCGGCGGGAACCAGCCTGGAAAATAATTGCTTTTCATTTAAGAGGCGATATTAGAGCATACTTTTTTGTTTCTTTCAGTAAATATAAAAATCCATGTGGAAATATTTGACCTGACTTCCCGGGTGCCCCTCACTGATGCTGCATTGTCTGCAAGGGCGCTGCCGGAGCGGCTCCAGCCATCTTGCCCTCGTCGGCGTACGTCAGGGTCAGCAGGGTATCGTCGTCCCAGTTCACGTCATGCAGCGGCGGCACGTAGCGCTGGCGGTCTTGCGTGAGGCGGATGTCCAGGGTGCGCTCGCCCGAGCGCGCCTGCACGGCAAGCAGCTTGCGGGCCACGGGAAACGGCACGTGGATCAGCGACGAGTGGCACGGTCCGCCCGCCAGGCGGAACAGGTTGCGCCGCACAAAGGACAATTCGTCCTGCTCGACGGCCCAGCGGATTTCGCATTCCAGGCGCAAGTCGCCCAGGCGGCGCACGTTCTGCGGCAAGCCCGGCGTGTGGATGTCGGCGCGCCAGCGCAAGGTATCGCGCTTCTTGTTGCTGACCAGGTCGGCATTCGCATCGTAGGCGGTCTTGTCGCGCGACAAAGTGAAACCGCCATCCGCCGCCAGCGGCACGGGGATCGACAGGTTGTCGGCTGACAGGTGCAGGGTCACGCCATCGAGCCTGGCCTGGGGCGTGGCGGGTATCAGCATGAAGCGCAGCGGCGCGGCTGGCGCCAGGCGCTGGTGGTCGGCATACGCGTCGAGTCCCCTGAGCATGGTGCGGTAGGGGCGCAGGTCGGGATCGCGCGTGCCTTGCACGTCGACGATCTGCTGCATTTCCTGATTCACCGCGTCGCCCGGCGCCGCCGGTTTTTCCTGGGCCATGGCGGGCAGCAGGCAGGCGTAAAGGGAGGTGAGGAGGCAAAAGCGGGAAAAGTGCATGGAATGCGTGTCAGGTTAAGCTTGCGATGGGGAGCCGGCCAGGCTGGACGGACTGCGGATCTTATCATTCATGTAACTGCCAAATTATCACCAATTGTCTCGTTCGTGTCGCACGGCTGGCGCTGGTGGCGGAAAATGGGACGTCGTGGCGGCAACCACGTAAAATAGCGGATTGACCGAACGATTTTGAAAGCAAGAGCATGGCGATACAATGGTACCCAGGACACATGAACGCGGCCCGCAAGAAAGCGGCCGAGACCATGGAAAACACCGATCTGGTGATTGAAGTGGTGGACGCGCGCCTGCCGGCAGCCAGCTGCAATCCCATGGTGGACGAGCTGCGCCTGTTCCGCCAGCGCCCTTGCCTGAAAATCCTCAACAAGACCGACCTGGCCGATCCTGCCGCCACCGCCGCCTGGGTGGCGTATTTCAATGCCCAGGAAGGCGTGACCGCGTACGCGATGACGACCAAGAAGCCGGGCGACGTGGCGCGCATTCCGGATCTGGCCAAATCGCTGGCGCCGCACCGCGGCGTGCCGACGAAGCCGCTGCGCATCATGATCATGGGCATCCCCAACGTGGGCAAGTCGACCCTGATGAACGCGCTGCTGAAAAAGCGCGTGGCCAAGGTGGGCGACGAGCCGGCTGTTACAAAGATGCAGCAAAAGCTGTACCTGGACAAGAACACCATCCTCGTCGACACCCCCGGCATGCTGTGGCCGAAGATCGCCATCCCCAGCGACGGCCTGATGCTGGCGGCCAGCCACGCCATCGGCTCGAACGCGCTGATCGAAGAGGAAGTGGCCGTGTTCCTGGCCGAGGAATTGCTCAAGCGCTACCCGGACTTGCTGGCAACCCGCTACGGCACCAAGGTCGATGAAGTCGACGCCATCGGCGTGGTCGAGGGCATCGCCGCCAAGCGCGGTTTCCGCATCAAGGGCGGCGACTACGATTTCGAGAAAGCGTCGCACACCCTGCTGCTCGATTACCGCAGCGGCATCCTCGGACGTATCTCTCTGGAAACGCCGGACACGCGCGCGGCCCTGCTGGCCCAGCACGCGGCCGAGATGGCGGAAAAAGCGGCCAAGGCAGCGGAGATCGCTGCCGAGAAGGCGAAGAATGCGGCGCGCGGCAAGCGCGGCACGTAATGAACTAAAAGCCGCTTGTTAGCGGCTTTGTTTAACCCAATAGCGACGACAGGGGGCGGACCCTCAGGGACTCGGCGTCCCCGTCCGACCCCGGCATTTTCGCAGTGCGGGTTTATGTTGCTGCCTGGCCAAACCTAAAACTCGTCACCGCCAGCGCCCCAAAAAAATCCTCCTCGTGATACACCACCTGCCCCGCTTCCTGCTCGGCCGCGCCGAGCGCCACCATCAGCGGCAGCAGATGGTCTTCCTGCGGATGGGCCTGGCGCGCGCCCGGTGCACGATCCCAAGCTAGCAACTGTTCCAGCCGCTGTTCGGGTGGCAAGGCCATGGTCTGGCGCAGCCAGGCGTCGAACTGGTGCGAGGCGACGGCGCCCGCCTGGCCGAACTGGCGCAGGTTGTGGTAACTGAGGCCGCTGCCCAGTATCAGCACGCCCTGGCGGCGCAGGCTGGCCAGCGCGCGGCCCACCTCGACGTGCGTCAGCGGGTCGTAGCCGTGTTTCAGCGACAGCTGCACCAGCGGCATGTCGGCCTGCGGGTAGATGGGGAACAGGGCGCTGAAGGTGCCATGGTCGAAACCGCGCTCATGGTCGAGGCGCGCCGGATGGCCAGCCGCGTCCAGCAATTGTTTGACCTGCGCCGCCAGTTCCGGCGCGCCGGGCGCCGGGTACTGGATTTGATAGGTGTGCGGCGGAAAGCCCGAATAATCGTAGATCATGTCCGGCCGGGGGCTGGCCGAGACGAGAAATTGCGGCCCTTCCCAGTGCGCCGTGACGACCAGCACGGCCTTCGGCCGCGCGCCGATCTGGCGCGGGATATCCTGCAAGGACGCTTCCAGCACGTCGTAGCGGCCGCCGAACTGGTCTTTCATGAACGGCCACGGGCCGCCGCCGTGCGACAGGAAGTAAGTGGGGAAGGTGTGCTCTTGCATGGCGGCTCCAGAAGGAATGGCTAACGATGAACCATGATAGTCATGCGCAGTCAGTTGATCAAGATCGCAATTATTGATATATCATTTCCATTTTGTTGATGATCGGATCGTCATGGATACCTTGCGCAGCATGCGCGTGTTTCGCGCCGTGGTGGAACTCGACAGTTTCGTGCGCGCCAGCGAGCGCCTCGATCTGTCGCCGGCCATGGTCAGCAAGCATGTGATGCACCTGGAGCGCCACCTGGGCGCGCGCTTGCTGAACCGCAGCAGCCGCCACCTGAGCCTGACGGAAATCGGCAAGGTGTATTTTGAACAGTGCCGCGACATGCTCGACAATCTCGACGAGGTGGAAGCGACGGTCGGCCGCACGACGGTGGTGCCGCGCGGCATGCTGCGCCTGAGCGCGCCCGTCTGGTTCGCCAACGCCATCTTCACGCGCACCCTGGCCGCCTACCGCGAACGCTTCCCGGAAGTGACGTTCGACATCGACCTCAGCGGAAGAGTCGTCAATCTGGTGGAAGAGGGTTTCGACCTGGCCCTGCGCGTCAGTCAGGCGCCGTCGCCGGCCCTGATCGCGCGGCCCATCGGCAGCATTGCCTTTCACCTGGTGGCCGCGCCCGCCTATCTGGCGCGCGCGGGCCACCCGCAGCTGCCGCAAGACCTGGCGCAACACGCCATGATCAGCTATTCCTTGCTGGCAAACGGTAATGAACTGGATTTCGACGGGCCGCAGGGGCGCGAGACGGTGAAGTTTTCGCCCGTCCTGCAATGCAATAACGAAAGCCTGCTGCACGCGGCCGCGCTCGACGGCATGGGCATCGCGCTGCTGCCGTCGTGGCAGACGGATGCGGACCTGGCGGCGGGGCGGCTGGTGCGCCTTTTCGATGATTTCAAGTTGGCGGGCGGCAAGGTGTACGCCGTCTACACGAGCCGCCGCTACCTGTCTTCGAAAGTGCGCACCTTCATCGACTTTCTTGCCGATGAAGGGCGCCTGGGGACTTGATTACGCCAGCGAGCGCTTGACGTCGATCAGCGCGAACAGGCGCGCGCTGCGCATCCACGCCAGCACCAGCGCCGCCAGCTGCGTCACCAGCAGGCCGGCCACGATGGCCAGTGGACCGGGCGCGGCCAGGTTCAGGCGCGCCACGCCCAGCAGCGCGTACAGCGCCAGTCCCAGCAAGGTGATGACGAGGTAGATGGCCAGGCTGGCCAGCGGACGCCGGCGCAGCATGCCGAGGCCCCGCCACCAGGCCTTGACGGCCGAGGTGCGGCGGCGGTCGACGGCCAGCGCCGCGCGGCCCGCGTCGAGCGTGGCGCAGGCCAGCAGGAACAGCACGCCCGCGAACAGCAAGGCCAGGTGGCGGGCCAGGTCGGCGTCGGCTTCCAGGATGGCTTTCGCCGCGTGCTTGTCGGCCAGTTTCAGCGCGCCGGCGCCGATCGTCAGCGCCAGGCCCAGCGGCACGATGCTCCACAACAACATGCGCAGCATGCGGCCGTATTCGCTGAAGGCGCCCGTCAGCAGTGGACCGAAACCGAGTGGCGCCGGCGCGCGCGCGGCCGTCACCACCAGGCCGCTCAGCAGCGGTGACAGCAGCAGGGCCAGCACGATGCCCGTGATGGCCGCCTGGCTGATGGCGGCGCCGTTGCGCCCCGCATTGGCCACCAGGTCGGCCAGGGTCATCAGGTCGAGCTTGTGCGCCAGGGCCGCCGCATGCACGGCGTTATCGAGGCTGGCGCTCAAGGTGCGCCACAGGGGAATGACGGCAAGGATGGCGGGGATCAGCAGCAGGCCGGCCCACAGCAGCAGCAAGCGCCATTGCAGGGCGGCGCGGCTGGCGCGCGTGGTCAGTGTCAGGCCGCTGGCCCGTGTCGTGGAAGTGGCGCTCATACGATGGCAATCAGGGAAAGGAGGTATTGGAAGGCGGCGGCAAGGTCGAAGCTCCAGCGCCGCGCGGCGGATTTGTCGGCTTTCAGGGTGCGGCCGTCATCGAGCTTGTTGACGTCGAGGTAGTGCACGCGGTCCGGGTCCAGTTCAGCCGAGACGGCCTTCACGGGCTTGCTCCAGGTGTAGCGTTGCCACAGCTGCTCGTTGTCCCACACCACGCGTTCGGACGTGCCGTCGGCGAACTTCACCAGCAGCACCTGCGGCACGGGCGCGCCGCGGCGGCGCAGGACCACGCTGGTCAGATACGGATACGGCCCGGTGCCGGGCTTGGCGTCCGGATGCGCCTTGTCCCACGCCTCGCGTACCTTTTTCTCCTCTTTTTCCAGCGTGTCGGCCGTATGTTCCACGCGTTTGCCGTTCACCAGCGCCGTGCCGGCCAGCGGCGTCTGCTCTTCGCTGGTGAAGGTGCCGATACGGTCGTCGATGTTCGCGCTGGCATACACTTGCTGCGCGAAGACCTGCTCCACGATGCGCCGCTGGCCCGTCGCCTCGGCCAGCGTTTCACGCAGGTCGGCCACGCTCGGGTGGCGGAATTTCCACTGTTCGTAATAGGCCTTGAAGCCCCGTTCCATGGCCTCGCTGCCGATGCGCGCTTCCAGGTCGCGCATGGTGATGGCCGTGCGGCTGTAGACGGGGCCTACGCCCTGCAGGCGGTCCCACGCGTTCTGGCCCAGCGGATCGGCCGCATCCTGGCGCGGTGCGGCCATGCGCTCGAATTCGAAGACCTTGAAGACGGGATCGAAGCCCAGGCGCTTGAGCAGGGGCGTGGTGGCGTGGATGTGCTGGTCGCGCGCGCGCAGCATGCGCTGGTCCCAGTACTCGTTCAAGCCTTCGTCGAGGATCGGTTCCTCGAATTCGTTCGATGCCAGGATGCCGTAGAAATAGCCATGGCCGAATTCATGGATGGTGACGAAATCGAGGCCGAATTCGGGGATGGTCTTCGGCTGCAGGTTGGCGTAGCTCGACGCCGTGATGAAGGTCGGATATTCCATGCCGCCCGCTTCGGCCGCGTTAAACGGCGGAATCACCACCGTCAGCGTCTTGTACGGATACGGGCCCAGCGTGCGCGAGAAATACGTGAGCGAATCCTTGGCCGCCTGCAGCGCGGGCGCCGCGTTCGACGCATATTCTGGCGGGTACAGCACCTTGATGGCCACCGGCGGGCTGCCAGGGCCGCTCCAGCTGCCCGTCAGCGGCTGGGCGCTGTGCTTGTCGGCCGTCCAGGCGAAATCGTGCACGTCGCCCTGCACATAGTGATGCGTGAGCATGCCGTTCTTTTCCTGCGGCGCGCCTTGCAGTTCGCCCGTGGCGCCCACCGTGTATTCCTTGGGCACGGTCAGCTTCACGTCGTAGTGGCCGAAATCGGCGTAGAACTCCGAATTGAGGTGGAATTCATGCGCGTTCCAGCGCGGCGCGGTGGCGCCCCGTTCGCCGGGCAGTTCCAGCACGGCGATCTTCGGGAACCACTGGCCCACCAGGTGGAAGCTGCCGAAATAGCCGGTGCGCGCGATGACGCGCGGCAGCTGGTCGAAGAAGCGGATGTCGAGCGTCGTCTCGGCGCCCGGCGCGACGGCTTGCGGCAAGTCGACGCGCACGACGGTGCGGTCGGTGGCCGGGCCGTTGTCGGGCTGGACGAAATGCCAGGGCGCCTTGGCGCCGTTCTGCGTCATGCTGCGCAGTTCGATGTAGCCCCACTCGCCGTCGCGCGTGTCGACGCCCGAGCGGAAGCCCGTGTCGAGCTTGCGCTTTTCGGTAAAGAAGGTCGAATGTTCGCCTTCGAAGGCGTTCAGGTACAGGTGCAGGTAGACGCTGCTGACGGCTTGCGCGCTGCGGTTGCGCCAGCGCAGTTTCTGCTGGCCGTCGATGGTGTGCTTGACGGGATCGAGCGTCGCTTCGATCTGGTAGTCGACCACGCGGTCCGACAGGGTCGCTTGCGCGCCCGTGCGCGCGCCGCCCCAGGCATTGCTGGCGCTGGGCGTGTTGACGGCCGACGCGTGCGGCGACGCCAGGGCGATGCCGTCGGCCGATGGCGCCAGCGGCAAGGGCGCGCTGGCCGGCTTGCCTTGGCCAGGCTGCGCGAACAGGTCGGCCTGCAGGGCAAGGCCGGCCAGCAGCAGGGCGGCGATGGAGAGGGCTTTGAGCTTGCCCGAGATGGGGAAAAAACCAATGCTGCGGCGCGTGCCGCGGGGACTTGGCGGCCCCTGGCGCGTTGTGCTACGACTTTCCATGCGTGACTCCCACAGTGACTTCTTATTGTTGATTTTTAAATGCAGTCGGCTGCACCCAGGATCGCCGGGCGCAGCTTAATATACCTACAAAAATGCCAAATCACCAATAAAATATTGGCATAAGGAAAGTACCACCGGGCTGGCGCTTGCGGCGCCGCGCGCCGTGCGTATAATGATTCGCTTTTGCCATCCCTCCGTTCCGCCTGCGCGCAGCCGCGCCGAGGTGACGTCTCAAGCCTGCCGCCATGATGCCTACCCCTCCCGTCCTGACCATCGCCACGCGCGCCTTGCTGCTGTGCGCCCTGGCCATGCCGGCGTGCGCGCAGGAAGGTGTGGCTGGCGTGGATGCTGGCGCGGCCGGCGTCACGCATGGCGACGTGTCCGCCGAACTGGGGCAGGGCGGCCAGCACAGCGTGCGCGGCGCCCTGTCGCGCGAGCAGGGCGGCATGACGCTCGATGCGGCCGTCGACGCTCTGCGCAATGGCAATTACCGCGATGGCAGCGTGTTTCACCAGCGCGGCTTCACCGGCGGCGCGGAATGGAAGGCGCGCCAGGGCCGCTTCGGCTTCAGCGCCGACCAGCTGAACCAGGACACCCGCTATCCCGCGCCCGAGGCGCCGTTCCTGGCCTTGCTGGCGGCCCGTCCCGAAGACCTGTACCGCTATGAGGTGCGGCGCGCTAGCGCTTTCGTGCAGCGCTATGTGGGCAAGTTCGAGCTGGGCGTGGAACTGTCGCAGCGGGAAAAACGCGCCACGGCCCACTATGCGGGCGAGGACGGCAGCAGTGAATCGACCTACAGCAGCCGTCGCCGGCAACTGGCGCCGCGCCTGCGCCATTACGGCAAGGTGGGCGGCGTGGGCACGGATACGGAAGTGGGCCTGGATCTGATGCAGTGGCAGCGGCGCTCGGGCCGCGATGGCGATGCGCGCCGGCGCCAGACTTCGCGCGCGCTGCTGCTGCGCGAGGAGCTGGCCTTCGGCGGCCCCTATGCGCCGCGCCTGCTGCTGGGACTGCGGCATGAACAGTTCCAGCTCGATCCGGCCGACCTGCCCGCCGGCGGCAGCGACTGGGAAAACCAGAATGCCTGGGACGTGCAGGGCAGCCTGCAATTGCGCCCGCAACTGAGCGTGTACGCCAAGGCCGCGCGCAGCTACCGCATCGACGACGACGGCTATACCCGCGCCGGCTACCGCCCCCTGGCGGGCCAGCTGCGGCGCGACATGGAAGTGGGCGCCACCGTCGGCGACGCGGCGCGCAGCGCTTCCGTGCGCGTCTTCAGCGAGCGCCTGAGCAACCAGATCGTCTTCGACCAGAGCCTGGGCCAGCTGGGCTTTGCGGGCAACCTCGACCCCTCGCGCCGCGACGGCATCGCCATCGAGGCCAGCATGGCGCTGGCGCGCGACTGGCGCCTCGACGCTCAAGTGCGGCAAGTGCATGCGCGCTATGACGATTACGCCTACGACGGCCCGGATATCGCCCTCGTGCCCAAGACCCTGGCCAGCCTGCGCCTGTACTGGACGGGGCAGGGCGGCGCCAGTGCCGACGTCGGCGTGCAATGGCTGCGCGCGCTGCGCTATGGCCCCGATTTCGCCGGCAGCTGCCTGGCGCAAGTGCCCGCGTTTGCCACAGTGGACGGGCGCTATGCGCGCAAGCTGGGCGCCTGGGAGCTGGAACTGGCCGGCAGCAACCTGGCCAACCGCCGCCATTACGGCGATGCGCCGGGCTGCCGTTCCAGCATTTACCTCAACGACGCGCGCCAGCTGCGCGTATCGGCGCGCTACCATTTTTGAGGTGCAGGCGCAGCGGGGCTTAAATGCGGCTTAAGCGGGCGCAAAGCGGGGCGATAAACACGGCTTTTTTCCGCCCGGGCCTCATCGCCCGGCGCAAAAAGTGGTAATCTCGCCCCGTTCACGACCACTTTATAATGAAGGATTTATATGCGTTTTCTGCGTTTCTTGCGTCCCCTGCTTGCCGCCGTCACCCTGGTGGCGGCCACCGGCGGCGCCATGGCGGCCGATACCGGCTTTACCACGCTCCCGACGCCAGTGCGCACGGACACGGGCAAGAAGGTGGAAGTGGTCGAGTACTTCATGTATTCCTGCCCGCACTGCTACGCGCTCGATCCGCTGATGCACGACTGGGTCAAGAAGCAGGGCGACAAGATCGCCTTCCGCCGCATCCACCTGGCCTTCAATGGCCCGAAAGACCCGCAGGCGCACGCTTATGCCACCCTGGAGGCGATGGGCCAGCTGGACCAGTTCCACGACAAGATCTTTCGCGCCATCCACGTCGAGCGCAACCGCCTGAACCGCGATGACGCCATCCTCGACCTGCTGGTCAAGAACGGCATCGACAAGGCGAAATACCTGGACATGTTCAATTCCTTCGGCGTGCAGACCAAGCTGAAACGCAACGAACAGCTGATCACCGCCAGCAAGATCGACAGCGCGCCGACCATCGTCATCGATGGCCGTTTCGTCACGTCGCCGGCGCAGCTGTCGCGTCCGGGCCAGTCCGAGCCGCAAACCCAGACGGCGACCCTGCGCGTGATGGATGAACTGGTGGCGCGCGTGCTGAAAGAGCGCGCCCCGGCGCCGGCGAAGAAGTAAGCGGAGCGCATCATGAAACAGCTGCCCTGGACCCTGTGCGTGCTGGCCCTGGCCCTCGTGGCGTGGCTGGCGATCGCCGTCGTCAGCGTGGAAAACCAGCGCAATGCGCTGGTCACCAAGGCTTGCGTGGACCCCGCGTTCAAGAACGAGGTCGACGCGAAATGCCTGGCGTCCGTGCGGTCGCGCGAACACTGGTGGCAGCATCTGACGTACGCCATGACGCACTTCCGAAACTGAAGGCGTCTGCATGAAAACCCGCCGCGCGTGGGTTTTTTTTCGTCCGCGTATGATGAAGCCACAACCAGCCAGGAGGGACAATGAAGGAAGTGATCTTGATTACCGGTAGCAGCCGCGGCATCGGTGCGGCGACGGCGCAGCTGGCGGCGCGCCAGGGCTATGCCGTGTGCATTAACTATGTGCGCGATGCGCCGGCGGCCGAGGCGCTGTGTGCGCGCATCGTGGCCGACGGGGGCGAGGCCATCGCCGTGCAGGCCGACGTCAGCGACGAAGCGCACGTGGCGCGCTTGTTCGGCGAAATCGATGCGCGGCTGGGTACACTCACGGCGCTGGTCAACAATGTGGGCGTGCTGGAGCAGAAATGCCGGCTGACCGACATGTCCGCACAGCGCCTGGAACGTGTGCTGCGCACCAACGTGATCAGTTATTTCCTGTGCTGCCAGCAGGCCGTGCGGCGCATGTCGACGGCTCGTGGCGGGCAGGGCGGGCGCATCGTGAATGTGTCGTCGGCGGCCGCGCGCATCGGTTCTCCGGACGAATACATCGATTACGCGGCCTCGAAGGGCGCCGTCGATACCCTGACCCTCGGTCTGGCGAAGGAAGTGGCGGCCGAAGGCATCCGCGTCAACGGCGTGCGGCCCGGCATCATCCATACGGAGATCCACGCTTCCGGCGGCGAGCCGGGAAGGGTGGCGCGCCTGGCACCCGGCGTGCCGATGCAGCGCGGCGGCCAGCCGGAAGAAATCGCCGACGCCATTTTGTACCTGCTGGGACCGGGCGCCACGTATGTGACGGGCAGCATCCTCGACGTGGCGGGCGGGCGCTGATTTTCAACTCATTTTCAAATTTGGCGAGCGACTGATTCAAGCGCGGGGCCAATTATCAAGCAGGGCAAGCGAGTCCAGAATGGCGGTGTGCCATGTGCACGCCGATCAACCAACCTGGATTCATCATGCCCGTATCTGCTTCCGCCTCCGTTTTTGCCCCCGCCCTCCTGGCTCTGTCGCTGCTGGGCGCCGCGCCAGCCCATGCCGCCACGGATTTGCCCATGCCGGCCCACCTGTCCGGCGCCACCGCCACGGATACAACGGCGCTGGCCGCGCGCCGCTACGCCGCGTTCTGGCAGAGCGGCGACCCGGCCCTGGCGCGGCTGGCGCTGGCCGACGATTTTATTGACCGCACCTTGCCCGCCGGCCGTCCGCAGGGACTGGCCGGCCCGCTGCAGGCCTCGCAAGTGTTTCATGCGGCCGTGCCGGATTTGAAAGTCGCCATCGAGGAGATGCTGGTGGCCGGCGATCGGGTCAGCCTGCGCCTGCATTTCACGGGCCATTTCACAGGCGTCTTCCCCACGCCGCAGGGCGAGCTGCGCGGCCAGGGGCAAGCCATCGATTTCCATGCGTTCGACCTGTACCGCGTGAACGCGCTGGGGCGCATCAGCGACAACTGGCACCTGGAAGACAATCTGACCCTGTTGCGCCAGCTGGGCGTGCTGGCGCAGTAAGGGCGGCCGTCAGACTTGCAGCGCGGCGAACTGCTGCAGCAGGAACTCGGCCAGCAGGGCGATGCGCGGCGCCTGGAAGCGGCTGCGCCGGTACAGCAGGTTCAGGGGGACGCTGTCGGCAAAGTAATCGTCGAGCACCGTCTGCAGGCGTCCCGCGCGCAGGTCGTCGCTGATGTCGAGCAGGGATTTGTAGGCATAGCCATGGCCGGCCACGGCCCAGCGGCGGATGATTTCACCGTCGTTGCTGTGCCATTCCCCTTGCAGGCGCAGGCCGTGGCGCTTGCCGTTTTCGCGGTAGCGCCATTCCTGAGGCGCGCCGTCGCCGGCCATGAGCACGAGCGTTGGCAGCGACGCCAGGTCGCGCGGCGCGGCCGGCACGCCGACCCTGGCGGCCAGCGCGGGCGCCACGCACACGACGCGCCGGCCTGGGTGCAGCAGGCGCGCCACCATGTCGCTGTCGGGCAGCTCGCCGTAGCGGATGGCCAGGTCGACGTCGTCCTGCACCAGGTCGGCCGTGGCGTCCGTCAGGGTCAGCGCATGGCGCACCTGCGGGTGCAGCGCGGCAAAGCGGTCGAGCATCGGCAGCAGCAACTGGCGGCCGATGTCGGACGGCGCCGAGATGCGCACCACGCCGCGCACGGCGCCGTCGCCCGCATGCAAGCCGTCTTCGGCCTGCGCCAGCAAGTCCAGCGCCTGTTCGCTGTAGCGGCGGTAGTGCACACCTTCATCCGTCAGGCGCAGCTGGCGCGTGGTGCGTTCGAACAGGGTGGCGCCCAGCGCCGTTTCCAGGCGCGCGATGGCGGCGCTGGCGGCGGCCGGCGACAGGCCGTGCTTGCGGCCGGCCGCGGAAAAACTGCCCAGCGCCGCGGCGTCGAGGAACAGGGCGATTTCCGCCAGGCGCCCGGCGCCGCCGCGGCTCATGCGGGGTGCGCGGCCGCTGCTGGCTTCGGCGCCGGTGCCGAATGCGGCGTGATCACCACGGTGCACGTGGTGCCGGCCACCAGCAATTGCCCCTTCGGCTGCTCGTCGATGTGGATGCGCACGGGCACGCGCTGCGCCAGACGCACCCAGTTGAAGGTGGGGTTGACGTCGGCCAGCAATTCGCGGCCCGTGGCGGCGTCGCGGTCCGTGATGCCGCGCGCGATGCTTTCGATGTGGCCATGCAGGGTGCCGCCGCTCATCAGGTTCATTTCCGCCTTGTCGTCCTGCGCCAGCATGCCCAGCTTGGTCTCTTCGAAGTAGCCGACCACGTAGTACGAGGCGCTGTCGATGACGGCCAGCTTGGCCGCGCCGACGGCGGCGAAATCGCCCTTGTGCACGTTCAGGTTCGTCACGTAGCCGCTGACGGGCGCGCGCACGGTGGTGCGCTCCAGGTTCAGTTGCGCCAGCGTGCGCGCGGCCACGGCGGCCTGCACTTGCGACGAGGCCGAGCTGGCGGCAAAGGCGGCGCTTTCGCGGCTTTCCGTCGAGATGATGCTGGCGTCCAGGCCTGCGCGGCGCTGCGCTTCCTTGCCGCGGCGGCCCTGCTCCGTTTTTTGCGCGGCCAGCACGGCGTCGGCCTGCGCCAGTGCGCTCGCATAGCGTTCCTTGTCGACGACGAACAGGATATCGCCCTTCTGCACCACCTGGTTGTCGCGCACCAGCACGTCCGTGACGGTGCCGGCCACGTCGGCGCTGATGTTGACGATGTCGGCCTTGATGCGGCCGTCGCGCGTCCACGGCGACTCCATGTAGCGGTCCCAGACGGTCTTGCCTGTCCACAGGGCGGCTGCCAATAGCAGCACGGTGATTGCATAGCGGGTCAGTTTGCTTACCATGTCGGCAGCCTTTCCTTGATTGGTTGAACAGTTTTTTTTATTTGTAAAGCGATAAAGCCAGCGCGCCGAAGATGGCGATGAAGATGCATAGCCGCGCCAGCGACGGATGCCACACCATGCGGTACACGCCCAGCCAGCCCAGCACGCGGTCAAGCAGGGTTTGCAGGGCTATGCTGAGTAGGAACAGGGGCAGCAGGGTAGGAATCAGAATTCCGAACAGGGCGAATTCACGCGGCATGGTGGTCTCCGGCGCCAGGCGCCATATGGTCGAGTAATGAGGTGTAGATCGAATGCAGGTCGGCCAGCGCCGTCTGCAGGCGCAGGTCTTGCTCCTGCTTGCGTTCTTGTGTCGCACCAGCTTCCGTTTGCGCCACGCGCACCACGGCGCCCGCCTGCAGGGTGGCGGCCAGGGCCGCCTGCAGTGCGGGGTCGCTGCGCGTGCGCAGCCAGCCGGCGATGTGGTCCACGCATTGCTGCAGCGCGTGGCGTGTGGCGCCTGGCCGGGCCGTGGCAATCAGTTCGCGCAATTCGATCACGGAGTGGCCGATTTCCAGCAGGGTCAGGGCCTGGCGCACGACGGCGCGCGTGGCCTCGCCCGGCGCCGGTCCGGCCGCCGCATTGAGCTGGCTGAGCAAGTCGCGCACGCGGTTGTCGAAACGGTGTTTGACACGCCGCGCGGGCGCCGTGCATGCATGCAGTGCTTCGCGCCAGAGTGCGCGGCCGATGTGGTCTTTGTGGCCCATCGTGTGCTCGGGCAGCAGCACGGCAAATACGAGGGCGGCCAGCATCAGTCCCACGATCAGCGCCATGCCCGTGTTGAGAAAGGCCGCGCCATCGACGTGCATCACATTCGTCGGCACCATCTGCGTGATGAAGGTCGACACGCCCAGGCCCACGCCCAGTTTGGCGGGATTCGTCATCAGGTACAGGCCGACGGCCAGAAACGGCGCAAAGCTGAGGACCAGCATGGGGAAGCCGTCGCCGTGCACCAGCACGAAATACACGCAGACGAGCGACAGCGGCATGGCGATCAGGAAGCCCGTCAGCACCTGGCGGATCATCAGGATGGGGCGCGGCGAGGACGAGGCCAGCGCGCAGAACACGGCCGCCATCAGCATCGCCGTGCTGGCGTAGGGCCAGGCGAGGAAATAGGCGCCCAGCGCCAGCAGGGCCAGGCTGATGCCGGCGCGCGCGCCGCTGGCGAGCACCAGCGCGGGCGGCGTCTTCGGCGCGTATGCCTGCGGCGTGCTCACATCGAGCGGCGTGTCGTGCACGAGGCTGAAATACACTTCGTGAAAGCGGCTGATGTCGCGCGCGAAGCGTTCGAGCAGTTCGCACACGGTGTCGAAATCGATGCGCTGCGCATGCGCGATGGCCGCGCCGTCGATGTCCGCGCGGGCCTGGCCCAGCGCCGTTTGCAGATGCCGCTGCATGGTGTCGAGCGAGTCTTGTGATGGCGTCGTTTGCAGCGCTTCGGCGACGATGGCGTACAGGGGCGCGCAGGCCTGCATGACCTGTGTCTCGCCATCGCGCTGCAGGCGGTCGAACAGGCGGTGGAAGGTATAGAAGGTGGTCAGCGCCGTCATGAAGGTGGCGTTGAAGGCGTGCAGCTTGCGGTTTTGCGCGCGCACGTGACTGACCTTGCTGGTGACTTCGAACAGGGCGGCCGAGCGCCCCAGTTCCAGCGCCGCCACGTCGGCGGCAAACTGCAGATGCGTCAGTTCCACCTGCGCCGGCGTGAGCTTTTGCTGCAGTACATCCTGGCAAAAGGTGAGGAATTTGCCGTAACGCGCCTGCACCGTGCGCATCACCTGCGTGCCCTGGTGGCGCGGCAGCAGCACGCTGGAGACGGCCGCCGAGCAGATGATGCCCAGGCTCACTTCAGCCACGCGCGTGACGGCCAGCGAAAACACCTGCATCGGCTGTTCGATGGCGGGCAGCACGATCATGCAGGCCGTGTAGCCGGCCAGCACGTACACATATGACTGGGCGTTGCGGTGCAGGGCCGAGCCGCTCGTGCACAGGCCCACCCACAGGGCCAGGCCGGCGAACAACAGCACGGGCTGCTGCGGGAACAGGCCGATCAGGGTCAGCGCGGCCGTGCAGCCGAGCAGGGTGCCGCACAGGCGGTAAAAGCTTTTTTCCAGCACCATGCCGCTGCTGGGCAGGGCCAGGATGATGGTGGTGGTCATCGCCGTGCTGGGCGAATCGAGGCCCAGGCGGTAGGCCAGCCACAGGGCGCAGAATGCGGCGATGAGGGTCTTGCCGACGTAGATCCAGCGCTCGCCTTCCGTCGCGCGCCAGTCCTGCAGCGCCAGCGCCAGCCAGCGGGCCGCCCGGCTCAGGGGGCCGTGCGTAGATATTGTTGCTGTGGCTGGCGTCATCGATAGGCTATCAGTTCTGGTTGTTGAGATTGTTCAAATTGCGCAGCTGGCGCATGTACAGCTTGTCGAGCACTTGCAGCTCTTCTTCCGTGAAGCCTTCGTACAGGGCCGAGGTTTCCTGGTACACGTCCGGCAGCGCCGTCTCGATCAGCGCGCGGCCCTTGTCGGTCAGCGAGATCATCACCGAGCGGCGGTCGCCGGGGCGCGTGCCCCGATGGATCAGGCCGCGCGTTTCCAGGTCGTTGCACACGCGCGTCAGGTTGGCCGGCTTTTCATGACAGGCCATGCCCAGGGTGCAGGCGTTCGAGGTTTCATCGTCCGTGCCGTACAGCACGGCCAGCACCATGTAACTGGCATCGACCAGGTCGTGCTTTTTCAGCGCGGCGTTGGTCAGGTCCTTCATGCCTTTTTGAATGTGGTACGTCATGCGCAATAAACGCATCAGTTCCATGGGGAAGCCTGGCATGCGCGTGCGGATGTTTTGCAGCCGCTTGGAGGTGGCGTCAAAAGCGGTCATGTCATATTCCTTCATGTGTGAATAAAGTTCCGATTGTATCTTGTTGGGCTAAGGCAATGCCAGGATTGCAAGCTCAGATGCCGCCTCCTAACGCATTCATCAAGGAAACGTACAGATCGAGCTCGCGCGCCCCATTCTGCGCCTGCTGCTGTTCTTCCGCCAGCAGCGCCACTTGCGTGTTGAGCATGGCGATGGCGTCGCTCATGCCCGCCTTGTAGGCCTTTTCCGCCAGGTCGCGCGCGCGCTGCGCCGTCGCCAGCGCCTGCACGGTCAGCTGGTGCTGTTTGGCCAGCGATTGGGCGCGGGTGACGGCATTGGCCACGTCCGACATGGCGTTGATGACGGTGGCGTTGTACTGCTCCACGGCGCCGTCGTACACGGCCGTCTGGCTGCCCAGCTGGGCGCGCAAACGGGCGCCGGCAAAGATGGGCAGGCTCAGCGCGGGCGAGACGCCGCGGATGTCCGAGTTGGCGTCGAGAAAATGGCTGAAGCCAAACGCCTGGAAGCCGGCGAAGGCCACCAGGTTGACGTTCGGGTAGAACTCGGCTTTGGCCGCATCGATGCGCTGCGCCGCCGCTTCCACCCGCCAGCGCTGGGCGGCGATGTCGGGCCGGCGGCCGATCAGCTCGGCCGGCAGGGCGGCGGGGATGGCCAGCGGCTGGTCCAGGCGCAGCACGGGACGCGTGAGCGCCGCACCGGCGGCCGGCCCCTTGCCTGCCAGGGTGGCCAGCTGGTTGCGCAGCAGAGCCAGCGATTCGGCCGACTGTTCCAGCTGGCGCCGGCCGGCCGGCAAGGTGGTTTCGATTTGCGCCACGTCAATGTCCGTGCCGATGCCGGCCGCCTTGCGCTGGCGCGTGATGTCGAGGATGCGGGCGCGCTGCGCCAGGCTGCGTTCGATCACATCCTGCAGCTGGAATTCATACGACAGCTGGATGTAGGTGCGCACCAGTGCCGTTTCCAGCGCCAGGCGGGCCATCTGCGATTCGGCCGACGCCATTTGCACGTCGCCCAGGGCGGCGGACAGGGCGGCGCGGTTGCGGCCCCACAGGTCCAGGTCGTACGAGGCCGTGACGGTGGCCTGGTTGCGCCACGCGTAATTGCCGGCCAGCGGCGCCGGCGTGCTGCCGTGCTGGGAATACAGTTCGCGGTTGATGGAGATGGCCGCGTCGGCCTGCGGACGAGTCTTGTCTTCGGCTGCGCCGGCCAGCGCCTCGGCCTGGCGCACGCGCGCCTGGGCGCCGCGCAGGGTGGGGCTGTCGGCCAGGGCCTGGTCCATCAAACGGTTCAATTGGGGGTCATGCAAGTCTTGCCACCATTGCGTGCGCGGCCATTCGATGGCGGCGCTGGCGGCGGCATCCATGGCCTGGCTCGCTTGCAGTTTGTTTGCGTCGAGCATGGCCGATTGCGGCGCGATATGGCCCATGTCGGCGCAAGCGCTCAAGGCAAGGATCAGGCTGGCGGCAAGCAAGCGGCGGTGCAGGGACATGCAGGAACTCCGGAAGGTGGTATTGGGGCGATGCTGACAGCTCGCCGCGGTGAGCGCCGGGAGTGGCCCGGCCGGGGTAGGCCCGGGTGCTGCGCCGCAACTGAGGTGTACTACTGTGTGACTGAAACCGGCTGACTGGTTTCTTATTGCACGACCTGCTTGATCGTATGCGCGATATCAAAGTCCGCTTCCGTTTGCGGAATCAGGCCTGCCTTGCGGGCGGCGTAGAACTCGGCCATGACTTGTTCGCGCGTCACCTGGCTGGCGGCGGTGGCCGGCGTTTTCGGGTAGTCGACTTCGCTGGTGGCGATTTCGCCGGCGTTGCGGGCGCGGATGTATTCGGCCGTGACTTGCTCGCGCGTCAGTTGCTTGTCCGTTGGGGCAGGTGCGGCGCTTTGGGCCAAAGCCGAAGTGGCGGTGGTGATGGCAAACAATGCTGCGATGAGTGATTTGGCTTGCATGATAAGACTCCAAAATGTGCATGATGGCTGGGTGGATGGGCCGGATCGCCACGTACCGGTCGGTTCGTCGGCATGGCGCTGGTGGGCGCCGTGCCGGCGATGAAGCAGTTTCTGGATGAGAAGATGCTTACTTGAATTAACTATAGCAATGAATAGTACATTTGTGAAGTAATTTATGAAAATAGTTGTGCGCCGCCGCATTTGCCCCTTGGAAAATGCGGTGCAGGCGTGCGCCGCTGGCCGGGCCAGGGGAGTAAGCTGGTTTTTTGTTCAACGGGAGTCAACCATGAGCGGCAGCACACTCGATCCGGACAATTTGCCCGTCATCCCCGACCGCGTCCTGGGCAGCGGCCATGGCAAGGGCGCGCTCGGCCCCAGCGACAGTTCCGACAGCGGCAGCGACATGCAGGGCGTGCCCGGCCAGGATGCGGAAGCGCTCGACAACGACAGCGATGCGGCCGGCACAGGTGAGCGGGCCGGCGTGGAGCCGCGCAATACGGCGCCCGATGGCGGCGACATCGACGTCGACCATGTAGAAAGCATGGCGCCCGTGCGGCCGGCGGAGGAAGGTGGTGGCGAATCGCCCCCATGAATTACCGCCTCTCCTGCGGCATCAGCGTAAAATGCGGGCAAGGCGGCGTGCACGCCGCCATGGCCAGCCGGCCGGCACAGGATAGGATGTCAGAGGATGCAAACGCAGATGTCGGAAGAGAAAGAAAAAGACTTGATGTCGATGTACCGCGAGACGCGGCCGCGCGAGTTTTTTGGCGAAAAAAGTAACACCAATCACCTGGCCTGGAGCTTGCTGGTGATCTTGCTGGCGCTGGCGTTCTGGCTCGTCGTGGCCCTGGCAGCGGCGGAAAACCAGCGCCATGCGCTGGAAACGAAGGCATGCCAGGATCATGTGTTTCCTGCGGAAATCGACACGTCTTGCCTGAAACAGGTCAAGTCGCGCGAACACTGGTGGCAGCACGTGGGCCACGCGCTGGTGCGCATGGGCGCCTGAGCCGGGCGCAAGCTGGCAGAACGGTCTGGCTGACCCTGCGGCGGCAAGTGCCGCTGCGGTGATTGTGATGGGTGATAAAGCGATAGTGCGGGAGGCGCCATGCCACGCGATCACTCGCGCGAGCAGCCGCAATGGCTGCTGGCGCGCCACAGTGCCTTGACGGCGCGCCAGTTGCTGCGCGCCTACGGCTTGCTATGCCTGTTTTCCCTCGTCATTGCCGCCGCTTTTGCACTGCGCGGCCTCTGGTACATCCCCGTTTTTTCGTTCGCCGAATTGATCCTGGTGGCCGCCGCCCTGCTGCATTACCTGCGCCACGCGCGCGACTATGAGCACATCGCCTTGCGCGACGGCGAGCTGGTCATCGAACAGGTCAGCGCCGGGCAGTGCCGGCGCCACCACTTTGCGCCTTGGTGCACGCGCATCGATGTGCCGCAAGGGCCGCGCCAATTGATACACATCAACGATATGCGTGATGCTACCCGGCATGTGGCGGTGGGCGTCTTTGCCACGCCGGAACGGCGCTGGCAGGTGGCGCAGGAACTGCTGGCCCTGCTGCCGCCGCCACTGTCGCCATAATCGCCTTACACGGCCCGCGACGGACCTTCCCACAGATTGATATGGCCTTCGCGCGCCTGCACGTCGATGGCGGCCAGCTCGTCGGCCGTGAACGACAATTGCTGCAACGCGGCCACGTTTTCGCGGATTTGCGCGCTGCTGCTCGCGCCGATCAGGGTCGAGGTGACGCGGGGGTCGCGCAACACCCAGGCCAGCGCCATCTGCGCCAGGGTTTGCCCCCGCTGCGCGGCGATCTGGTTCAGTGCGCGCACGCGGGCCAGGTTTTCCGTGCTCAGGTGCTGTTGCGTCAGCGAATCGCCGCCGGGGCGGTTGACGCGGGCATCCTGCGGCACGCCATCAAGGTACTTGTCGCTGAGCAGTCCCTGCGCCAGCGCCGTGAACGTGATGCAGCCCATGCCTTCTTGCTGCAGGGTATCGAGCAAGCCATCTTCCTCGATCCAGCGGTTGAGCATATTGTAGGCCGGCTGGTGGATCAGGCACGGTACTTTCCATTCCTTCAGCAGGGCGGCCGCCTCGGCCGTTTTTTGCGGCGAATACGAGGACAGGCCCACGTACAGCGCCTTGCCCTGCTGCACGGCGGTGGCCAGCGCGCCCATGGTTTCTTCCAGCGGCGTGTCGGCGTCGTAACGGTGCGAGTAAAAGATGTCGACGTAATCGAGGCCCAGACGCTGCAAGCTCTGGTCCAGGCTGGCCAATACGTATTTGCGCGAACCGCCGCCCTGGCCGTACGGGCCCGGCCACATGTCCCAGCCCGCCTTGGTGGAAATGATCAGTTCATCGCGGTACGGTAAAAAATCGTCGCGCAGCAGCTTGCCGAAATTGCTTTCCGCACTGCCATACGGCGGGCCGTAGTTGTTCGCCAGGTCGAAATGCGTGATGCCCAGGTCAAACGCCGTGCGCAGCATGTCGCGCTGCGAGGCCAGGCTGTTGCTGTCGCCAAAGTTGTGCCACAGTCCCAGGGACAGCAGCGGCAGTTTCAGCCCGCTGCGCCCGCAGGTGCGGTATGGCATGCTGTCGTAGCGGTTCTCGGCGGCGTGGTAGGTCATGGCATCTCCTGGTTGAATGAAGCGCTTATTTTCGCGCAAAATCAAGGTCCGTGTGCGTGCTCCTTGCGAGCGGCCGGACGCGCCTTACAATGGGCGTTCAGGAGTCTCGCAAGGAGCGGTCATGGAAATCGAATTGAAATTGTTGCTGGCACCGCAAGACGTGCCCCGTTTGCGCGCGCACCCGCTGCTGGCGCAATCCACGCAAGGTGAACCGCAGCTGCTGCGGATGCACGATATCTATGTCGACACGCCCGATTTGCAGCTGTGCCGCCAGCAGGCGGGCTTGCGCGTGCGCCAGGTGGAGGGGCGCTGGGTGCAAACGCTGAAGGCGGGCGGTACCGTCAGCGGCGGCTTGCACAGCCGCCATGAATGGGAAGGCGAAGTTCCCGGGCCGCAGCCGGACCTGGCCGCGCTCGATGCGGCCATCGGCCGCAAGCAGCCCATCCGCGCGCTGCTGCGCCAGGACGCCATCCGTGACGCCTTGCGGCCCGTGTTTACCACGCGCATGGAGCGCACCGTATGGCAGTTGCGCACGCCGCAGGGCGACGAGATCGAATGCGTGCTGGACCAGGGTGTCATTGAAAGCGGCGCGGACGGGGCGGATAGCGTCGTCCGCACTGTGCCCGTCAGCGAGATCGAACTGGAATTGAAGCAGGGGCAGGCGGCCAGCCTGTTCGACGTGGCGCTGGCCTTGTTGCAGGACGTGCCGCTGCAGCTGGGCCATATGAGCAAGGCGGAGCGCGGCTACCGTCTCGCAGCGTCACAGCCGCTGCAAGCGGCCAAGGCGCAGCCTTTGGCGCTGGACGCGGCCATGTCCGTGGAGCAGGTATTCCTGGCCATCGCCAGCAATTGCCTGGAGCAAGTCAGCGGCAACCAGGATGGCGTGGCGGGCGGCGAGGATGTGGAAAGCGTGCACCAGATGCGCGTGGGCCTGCGCCGCTTGCGTTCGGCGCTGGGTATGTTCAAGTCCCTGCTGGTGCTGCCGGACGCCTTGAAGGGCGAACTCGAGTGGCTGGGCGGCGCGCTGGGCGAGGCGCGCGACTGGGATGTGTTGGCAGGCAATACCCTGGCGCAACTCGACGGCGAGGCGCAGGCGGATGCGGCGGCGCTGGCCGAGGCGGCGCACGCGCAGGCGCGCCTCAAGCACGAGCAAGCGGCCCAGGCCGTCACCTCGGCGCGCTATACGGCCTGCATGCTGGGCTTGCAACGCTGGCTGCAGGCGCGCGCCTGGCGCGACAATTGCTCCGTGCGCCAGTTGCGGCGCCTGGACGCGCGCGTTTCGCCGTTTGCCCGCGCCACGCTGCGCAAGGACCAGCGCCGCCTGATGAAGCGCGGCAAGGGCTTGCTGCATGCCACGCCGCCGCAGCGCCACCGGGTGCGCATCGCGGCCAAGAAGACGCGCTACGCGACGGAATTTTTTGCCTCGCTGTTTGCGGGCCGGGCCGTGAAACCGTATGTGGGACGCTTGTCGGCCCTGCAGGATGAACTGGGCTGGCTCAACGATGTGCAGGTGGCCGACCGCTTGCTGCAGCAATTGCCCGAAGTTCAGGCTGAGCAGACTGGCCAGCTTGATCAGTCCACCCAGGACGGGCTGCGGCTGCACGCGGCCTTCGTGCGCGGTTATCTGGCGGCACGCGCGCAGGCGCAGGGCAGCGATGGCCGCATGCACAAGGCGTGGCGGCGTTTCAAGGCGGCACGTTTGCCGGCCTGAACCTGGCTAAGCCAGCGGACGTTGCAATTGGCGCTCGAGGATGGCCAGCGGCGACTTGTGCGGGGCGGCCATGGCGTGCACGGGCAGCAGCCAGGTTTGCTCCAGCGCATACTGTCCCCGCAGGGCCGCGTGCGATACGGCGTCGCTGAAGACGATCCACGTCTGGCCCGGCGCGAACGCATGGGTGTGCTGTTCCACCTGCGCCTGGTAACCGAGGTCGGCCTTCATGGCGTCGTGCAGTTGCAGCATGTAGTGATCATAGGCCGTGCGCCGCGACTTGGTGACGTGCAGCCATTGCAGCAGGGATGCCAGCACCGGTTGCGGACGCTTCGCGACGGGCAAGAAATGCTGCGCCACCTGCTCGAATGGCGCGCCCAGTTTCCACACGCGGGGCGTGTCGCGCGGATGGATGTTGGTGAAGACGCGCAGGATGCGCCGGCCCTGCGTGGGCGAGGAGGGAAAGCTGTCGACGTGCAGGCGCGTATCGTCCTTGCGCCAGGAACTGACTCTGCCGGCGATTTCCACGGGACGAAAGCTGCCCTTGCCTTGCTGCAGATGGGGAACATAGCCAGGCAGCAAGCCGCCCAGCAGGCGCTGCGTGTGCCGCGCATAGCGCTGCATCAGCGCGGCCAGCAGGACCGCATCGCAGGCGTCGCCGTGGCCGCGCACGCCGCGCGCCGCTTCCCAGCTGATGTTCTTGGCGCTGCTGGCGCTATCCGCCGCGCCGTTCAGCAGGGCATGCTCTTCCTGTCGCAGCGAGAAGCCCAGGCGGGGCAGCAGCAGCACTTGCCCGTCTTCGAGTGCCTGCAGCGCCGCCGCCTGTTGCGCGGCGCTGCCGCTGGCGTCCCACTGGTCCAGGGAAATATCGATGAGTTTGCTCATGGCACAAACGGGAAAGACATTGGAGCGGCCAGTATGGGCGCTTGCCGCCCGCTCCCGTTTGCGCTGGCGCAGGTTCAGCTCACAGTTTGCTGTTCTGGCAGCCGGCGCTCACGCATTCGCGCACGCGGTCCTGCAGGAATTGCGCGCGTTCGATGGTGGTCTGGGTGGCGCAATCGAGGTTCACATAAAAGCCCGACGATTCGCGTTTGGAGCAATTCTGGTTGCGGTTGCTTATCCACGCCAGCTGTCCCGATTTCAGCTTTTGCTTGCCGCCGGCATCGAGCTGGGCGGCGAGTTTTTTGTAGTTGGCGTTGAGTTCCTTGTCCGCTTCCTGGTACACCTTGTTGAGGCAATACAGGCCGTCGAAGTCGTTGCGCGGCGTGTCGCAAGCGGAGTTGGCGAAGGCGGAACCGGAGGCAAACACGAGCAGGGCAAGCAGGCATTTTTTCATGATGTACTTTCAGACAGAGTGGTGGCGGGATCGGCGCAAGGCAGCGCTCTTGCGCATCCTACAACACTTCCCTGCCAGCGGCGTCAATAGGCCAGGCGGCCCGGCACGCTCACTTCGATCTGCGTGCCGGCGCCGGGCCGGCTGTCGATGCGCAGGCTGGCCCTGATGCCGGCGGCGCGTTCGCGCATGCCGACCAGGCCCCAGTGGCCGGGCCGCTGGCCTGCCTGCGCCACGGCGTCGTCGAGGCCGCAGCCGTCGTCGCGCACGCGCAGGGTGAAGGCCTGTTCCGCATAGTCGAGCTCCAGCACGATGTTGGCCGCCTCGGCATAGCGCGAGGCGTTGAACAGCGCTTCGCGCGCGATCGCATAAACCTCGTCATGCACGCGCGGCTGCAGGCGCCGGCAGGTGCCGCTGACATGCACGGCGAACGCATGTGCGCGGTGCTCGGCCAGGCCCTTGCCGAATTGCTGCAGCGCCAGGCGCAGTTCATCCGGTTCGGCCGAGGCGCGCAAGTCCATGATCTGGTCGCGGCCTTCGATCAGCAGCTGGTCGGCCAGGTTGAGGGTGCCATCGAGGCGCGCCCGTTCGCGCGTGCCCTTGGGCAGCATGTCCGCATGCGCATGGAACGACAGGATCAAGCCTTGCACGCTTTGCAGCAGGGTGTCGTGCAGCGAGCGGGCGATGCGCGAGCGTTCGGCCAGGCGCTCCTGCAAGCGTTCCTGCAGCCGTTCCTGCATATTGCGCGTCAGGTGGCGGATGCGCAGCACATAGCCGCCATACAGCAGCAGCGCGGCGCCCAGCGCCAGCAGCACGACGAACCACGGCGTTTGCACGAAGGCGGGCGCGATGACGATGTCGAGTCCCGTCCCCTGCGTGTTCCACACGCCGTCTTCGTTGGCGGCTGTGACCTCGAAGCGGTAACTGCCGGGCGCGAGGTTGGTGTAGTAGGCTTCGCGGCGTCCCACGGCTTCCTGCCAGCCGGCGTCCACGCCCGCCAGCCGGTAGCGCAGGCGCACGCGTTCCGGCATCGACAGGCTCAGGGCCGTGAAACCGATCTGCAGGGACTTGCTGCCTTGCGGCAGGTGCAGCGGCTTGCCATCGTCCAGCGCGTAACGCGCGCCATCGGCCAGCAGGCTGTGGATCTGCACGGGCGGCGCCAGGGTGTTGCGGCGGATGTGCAGCGGGTTGAGCATGCCGATGGTGGCCGAGGTGGAGAACCACAGCTTGCCATCGGGTGCATGGATCAGCGACGGCACGGGGCGCAGTTGCGAGGCATGGCCCTGCAAGCCGTCGAGCGCGTCGAAGCGTTCCGAGTCGACGGCCCTGCCATCCCGCATCCACGCGGCCAGGCTGGCGGCGCCGATATGGGCTATGCCGTCCGCGCCATGCAGCCACAGGTCGCCGTCCGGCAGCCGAACGATGCCCGACACACCGCGAAATGCCGCGCCGCGCGCGCCGCGCAAGGTGTGGAAGCGGCCGGCGCTGTACAGCGCCACGCCGTTTTCGCCGCCGGCCCACATCGCCTCGCCATCGCGGTACAGCTGCAACACGGTGCCCACCTGCAGACCCTCGGGCGCGCCGAGCCGTTTGACGGCGCCCGCGCGCTGGCCGTCGGCCACCAGGCTGACCGTATTGTCGGCATGGCCCAGCCAGACGGTGCCGGCGCCATCCATCGCCATGGCCGTCGTCAGCACCGCGGGCAGGCCGGACAGGCCGCCGTTGGCGCTCCATTTTCCTTCGTTCAGGCGAAACAGGCCGCCGCCGGAAAACGAGGCCCACAGTGCGCCCGAGCGGTCTTGCTGCAGCGCCTGGGGATCGAGTCCCTGCACGGGCGTCGCCACGCGCGTCATGACGCCGTTGCGCGCGCGATGGTGGAGTTCCTGCTCGTTGCCTAGCCATAGCGTGCCGTCAGGCGCCCAGTGGCTGGCCGCCAGCGCCCCCTTCAAGATCACTTTTTTCATCCCGTCGGCCGTAAAGCTGCGCACGTCGCTCACGTAATCGCCGATCCACACGTCGCCATCGGGCCCCGGCAGCATGCCGGGATGGTCGAAGGGCACGGCAACGCTCAGGGTTGTCAGGCGGTTCGGCCGCAGCCGGTCCAGGCCCGTCGAGGTGCCGAACCACAGATTGCCTTCGCGGTCCTGGAACGAGGTTTGCGGCAGCGGGCCGCTGATGCCGTTCTGGCGCGTCAGGCGCTGGGACGGCAGGCTGGGGCCGGAAGGGTCGAACTTGCGTTCGATGCCATCGGGCTGCATCAGCCACATGGTGCCGGCGCGGTCGAAGCGGATGCTGTTGCCCCTGGCGTCGGGCCGGATGGGTGCATCGCCGCGCGGCGCGCTGGTGCGCACGCGATAGTAATTGCTTTGTGCGTCGACGGCCCAGATGGCGCCATCGGGCGCTTCATCCATGCTGGTGAGGATGGTGCGCGGCCAGGCGTGGGAAAAGCGCGTCTCGCCCGGCCTGCGGAAATAGGCGCCGTGCATGGTGCCCATCCACTGCGTGCCATCGCGCGCGAACAGGATCTGGTAGACACGCTTGTCGGGCAGGCCGACGTTGGCCGCCTGCGCAACGAAGCGGTCCGCGCCGGGCGCCAGGCGCGCCGCGCCATCGCGCGTGCCGACCCAGATGGCGCCGTCGGGCGCTGCCTCGATATGGAACACGGCGCCCGGCGGCAAGCCGTCCGCCTCGCGGTAAGTGCGCGCGCCATCCTTGCGAAAGACGCTGACGCCGCCGAGGCGGTAGCCGACCCACACGGCGCCGTCCGCCGGCGTGGCCAGGCCCAGCACATTGCTCGACGGCAGGCGGTGGCCGTACACGCTGTCGACCCTGTCGAAGCGCACGCCGTCGTAGCGGTACAAACCGGTGGCCGTGGCGATCCACAGCCAGCCATCCTTGCCCTGGGCGAATTTCAGCACATCGACGGGCGCGCCTTGCAGGGCGCCCCAGGCGTTGTGCGTGTAGTCGGACAGCAGGGGCGATGGGGCGGCCGCGCACGCGTGCAGCTGGCACACCAGCAGGGGCAAGATCAACAGGCGGCGCAGCAGGCGAGCGGACATCGGGGCAGGGGAGATAGCGGTGGCGGGGCAGTGATTGTAGCGCAGCACCGTGCCTTTCAGCAGGCAAAAAAAAGCCCGCGCCGGGCGGCGCAGGCTTCTTTTCGCCCTACGTTGACAGGAACTGGCGCTTACGCGAAGTTCTTGGCAACGAAGTCCCAGTTGACCAGGCCCCAGAACGTTTCCACGTACTTGGCGCGCAGGTTGCGGTAGTCGATGTAGTAGGCGTGTTCCCAGACGTCGCAGGTCAGCAGCGGCTTGTCGCCGGTGGTCAGCGGGCAGCCGGCGTTCGAGGTGTTGACGATGTCGACGGAGCCGTCGGCTTTTTGCACCAGCCAGGTCCAGCCCGAACCGAAGTTGCCCACGCACGACTTGGTGAATTCTTCCTTGAATTTGTCGAACGACGACCATTTCGCGTTGATCGCGTCAGCCACGGCACCGGTAGGCGCGCCGCCGCCGGCCGGCTTCATGCCGTTCCAGTAGAAGGTGTGGTTCCATACTTGCGCTGCATTGTTGAAGATGCCGCCCGACGATTTCTTGATGATTTCTTCCAGCGACAGGTTCTCGAACTCGGTACCCTTGATCAGGTTGTTCAAGTTGGTGACATACGCCTGGTGATGCTTGGCATAGTGGTATTCCAGGGTTTCTTTCGAAATATGCGGCGCCAGAGCGTCCATTTCATACGGCAGTGGTGGCAGAGTATGTTCCATGTGATGTCCCTTTATGGTGAGTGTTCGGAGTCTTCCAGCCTGTGGCCGGAGGGTTGAGCCTTGCGTGCTTGAACCAAGCATTCTTGCTGAACGAGCCACTATTGTAAAGCGGATGCGCCATTGCTGCAGATTCCCGCACGCGTTGCGCATGCCGTTGGCGTAGTGATTCTCGTTCAGCGCCAGGCCTAGCGAATACGCCGCGTGGTTTCCCGCACGATCAGCTCCAGGGGCGGTATTGCCGCCTGCACGGCTTCGCCATTGATCAGCCCCAGCAGCGCTTGCGTGGCGATGCGGCCGATGTCGTACAGGGGCTGGTGGATGGTCGTCAGCGGCGGCGTCGTGTAGGACGAGCCGGGCAAGTCATCGAAACCGACGAGCGAGATATCGTCGGGCACGCGGATGCCCTTGCGGTACAAACACAGGCGCACGCCGTAGGCGGACAGGTCATTGGCGGCGAAGACGGCGCTGAATTGCTGCTGCGTATCGAACAAATGGTTCATGGCCAGCATCCCGCTTGCCTCGTGGAAATCGCCTTCCACCATCAGCTTCGGGTCGATGGCGATGTCCGCTTCGCGCAGCGCGCGCTGGTAGCCCGTCAGGCGCTCGGCCGCATCCGTGTTGTTGGCGGGGCCGGCCACGAACGCGATGCGGCGGTGGCCCAGTTCCACCAGGTGGCGCACGGCCAGGTAGGCGCCGTATTCGTTGTCGAGCTTGAAGCCGATGGCGCTTTTCGTGGCCAGCAGGCGGCCCGTCGAGACGATGGGCCGCTGCTGCGAGAAATCGAGCACGCTCTCGTCCGAGATGCGCCCCGACAGCAGGATGATGCCGTCGACTTTTCTTGCCAGCAGCAAACGGATGCGGTCGGCCTCTTCCTGCGCATTCCAGTGACCGCTGACGATGACGGACGCATAGCCCGTGTCCTTCAGGCCATCGTCCACGCCGCGCAGGCTTTCGTCGAAGAAGGGGCTGGAAATATCCTGCACCACGATACCGATGGTCATCGAGCGGCCCTTCTTCAGACCCTGGGCCATCTGGTTCGGCGCGAATTTCATGTGCGCAATGGCCGCCAGCACGGCGTCGCGCTTGTCGTCGGACACTTTGGCCGTGCCATTGAGGATGCGCGAGACGGTGCTGGGCGACACGCCGGCCTGGCGGGCCACGTCGAGCAGGGTGGAAGGGGGAGCAGCGTGGGCGCTATCGTTCAAGGTGATTCCTGGGTATCAAAATGGCTGGTTGTCAGTGCTCTGAAAACCTTTTCATCGAAAGATTACCATAAATGCCGAAAGGGCCGTGGGTCGGCGCTTGAAAACGTTTTCACAAAAAACAACAGCAAGCCCGGCAGCCAATATTTTCGCCTTTTTCATAGGAGAACACGCGCCCCGGCATGCATCCCGCCACGCTGTCCTCAATAAAAATGACAACTTTTTCGGTTGACTTGATTTTCTTTGCGGTGTTAAATGGACACATGTTGTGAAAACGTTTTCAAGATAGAAGACGCTCAATAAACGGAGATGAAATAATGAAGTCAAGCATCCTTGGCGCCGCCCCACTGGCGGCGCTGACCCTGGCTGCCAGCGTGGCCGCCGCCCCCGCAGCCGTCCCGCCGGCCGCACCGTTGCCGGCGCTGGCCCCGGCCACGATTACCGTCGCCTCGTTCCCCGACCTCGACCGCGCCGTCAAGACGGCCTTGCCCCTGTGGGAAAAGCTGTATCCGCAAGTGAAGGTCAAGCTGGTCAGCCTGCAGATCGACGACCACCATAACTCGATGACGACGGCGCTGGCTGCCGGCGCGCGCCTGCCCGACGTGATGGCCATCGACTTCCGCTATGTCGGCAGCTTCGCCGAATCGAAGGGCATGGAAGATTTGCTGCAGCCGCCATACGGGGCAGGGCAGTACCGCGCCCAGTTCGTGCCATTCACCTTCGTGCAGGCGACCAGTTCGCGCGGCACCCTGGGCGCCATGCCGGCCGACCTGGGACCGGGCACGCTGTTCTACCGCAAGGACTTGATGGACAAGGCGGGCATCAAGGAAACCGATCTGACGCAATCGTGGGAATCGTATATCGCCGCCGGCAAGAAACTCAAGGCCGCCACCGGCACCTATCTGCTGGCCGGCGCCAGCGACCTGGCCGACATCTATATCCGCGCCAATTTGAAAGATGGCGAAGGCATCTATTTTGGCGACAAGGGCCAGGTGCTGGTCGACTCGCCCCGCTTCGTGAAAGCGTTCGAACTGGCCAAGGCGGCCAGGGTCGCCGGCATCGATGCGCGCACCGTGGCCTGGACGGGCGAGTGGGCCGAAGGATTCAAACGCGACAAGGTGGCCAGCCAGATGATGGGTTCCTGGCTCAGCGGCCACCTGGCCAAGTGGCTGGCGCCGGCGTCGTCCGGCCAGTGGCGCGCGGCGAACCTGCCGGCCGGCGCGCTGGCGTCCTACGGCGGCTCCTTCTACGGCATCCCGAAAAAGGCCGCGAATAAAACCCAGGCCTGGGAATTCATCAAGTTCATGACCGTCAACAAGGATATCCAGCTGCATTCGCTCAAAGAGATCGGCGCTTTCCCGGCCCTCAAGGCCGCGTATGCGGACCCGATGATGGACGAGCCGCAGCCGTATTTCGGCGGCCAGAAGACGCGTCTGCTGGCGCGCGACACGGCGGCGAAAATCCCCGTCATCCGCGTCGACAAGTTCGACGCCGTGGCGCGCGACATCGTCAACATGGAACTGGAAAGCGTGCTGGCGCAAAACAAGGATATCAAGACGGCCCTGGCCGACGCCAAGGCCCTGATCACCCACCGCGCGCGGCGCTAGGAGCAGCATGACTACCTCCATGCCTTGTACCGAGGGCGCGCCCGCTGCCGCTGCGGCGCGGCCCGCCAGGAAACGCTACAACATGAAGAAGTGGGCGCCGTATATCTTCATCAGCCCCTTCTTCATCCTGTTCGCCGTCTTCAGCCTGTTCCCGCTGCTGTTTTCCATCTATCTGTCGTTCAACCAGTGGGAAGCGGCCAGCGGCGTGGAAGCCATGCAGTGGGTGGGCCTGGACAACTACAAATACGCCTTGAGCGATCCGTGGTTTTTGCGCTCGCTGGGCAATACCGTGTGGCTGGCGCTGGCCTCGGGCGTGCCGCAGCACCTGGTCGCCATTCCGCTGGCAGCCTTCATCCACAACAGCTTCAAGCGCTCGCGCAACCTGGTGATCGGCATTTACTTTTTACCGTTCATCACGTCCAGCGTGGCCATCGCCATGGTCTTCAATACCCTGTTCTCGCGCGACTATGGGCAGATCAATGTGCTGATTCAATGGTGCGCCAGCCTGCCGCTCGTCGGCGGCCTGTTTCCGGCGGAATCGATCGACTGGCTGGGCAGCTCGCTGTTCATCAAGCCGGCCGTCGCCTTCGTGATTTTCTGGCGCTACCTGGGCTGGAACCTGGTGCTGTATCTGTCCGCGCTGCAGGTGATACCCAAGGACTTGTACGAAGCGGCCACCATCGATGGCGCGTCGAAACGCCAGCAGTTCTGGTACATCACCCTGCCGCAGCTGCGACCCATGATCTACCTGGCCGTGACACTGACCATCATGGGCAACCTGCAGCTGTTCGAGGAGCCGTTCGTGCTGGTGGCCGAATCGAGCGGCGTGAGCCAGTCGGTGATGACGACGGCCATCTTCGTCTACAAGACGGCGTTTTCCTCGGGCGACTTCGGTACGGCGTCGGCCATTTCCTGGCTGCTGTTTTTGATCATCGCCAGCACCACCTGGGTCAACAACCGCATTTTCAGCCGCAATGAACGCAATGAGCGCAAGGAGGTCCGATGAAAACCACCCGCTGGACGGCCTACGCCATGGTGGCCATCGGCGCCCTGATCATGGTCGCGCCGTTCTACTTCATGTTCGTCTTCGCCACGCATACGAGCGCCGAGATCTACAGCCTGCCGCCGCCGCGCTGGTTCGGCACGGCCCTGCTCAACAACCTGGAATTGCTGCAGGAGCGGCTGCCGTTCTGGCGCAATATCGGCATCAGCCTGTACGTGGCCCTGATGACGACGGCGCTGACCTTGTTCTTTTGCTCGCTGGGCGGCTATGCCTTCGCCATGTACGAGTTCCGCTTCAAGCGGCCCTTGTTTACCCTGGTGATGGCGTCGATGATCATCCCCTCGTTCATGAACATGATCCCGACCTTCATGCTGATGGATTTCCTCGGATGGCTGGACCAGCCGCGCGCCCTGTACGTGCCGGGAGCGGCCGGCGCGCTGGGCATCTTCCTGATGCGCCAGTACATCGGCACGGCCATTCCGAAGGACCTGATCGAGGCGGCGCGCATCGACGGCTGCGGCGAATTCGCCATCTACTGGCGCGTCGTGCTGCCGCTGATCGGTCCCGCCATGGGCACCCTGGGCCTGATCACCTTCATCAACTCGTGGAACAATTTCATCACGCCGCTGGTCGTCATGCGCTCGGTCGAGAACTACACGATCCCGCTGGCCTTGCGCAGCATGCAGGCGCCGAACAACACGGAATGGGGCGCGCTGATGACGGGCGCCGCCATCGCCGTGCTGCCGCTGCTGCTGATGTTTTTTGTCGCCTCGAAGCGTTTAATTGAAGGACTGACCCAGGGCGCCGTCAAAGGCTAGCACTTTTTTTCATCCACTTACACTGACATGACCACCATGCATAACGACGACACCGATATCAACTTTCCCGCCACCTTCACCTGGGGCGTGGCCACCAGCGCCTACCAGATCGAGGGCGCCGCCGCCATCGACGGCCGCGGCCCTTCCATCTGGGATACCTTCAGCCACACGGATGGCAAGATCATCGACGGCAGCAATGGCGACGTGGCTTGCGACCATTACCACCGCTACGCGGAGGACGTGGAGCTGATCGCCAGCCTGGGCGTGAACGCCTACCGCTTTTCCATGTCCTGGTCGCGCGTGCAGCCGACGGGTTCCGGCGCCTGGAACGAGGCCGGCTTCGACTTTTATGGGCGTTTGCTCGACGCCCTGGCCGCCAAGGGACTCGATGCCCATCTGACCCTGTACCACTGGGACTTGCCGCAAGCCTTGCAGGACGAGGGCGGCTGGCTCAATCGCGCCACCTGCTACCACTTCGCCGCCTACGCGGCCGAAGTGGCGCGCCGCTTCGGCCACAAGGTCGCCAGCATCGCCACGCATAACGAACCGTGGTGCACGGCCGTGCTGGGCCACGGCACGGGCCAGTTCGCCCCCGGCATGGCCGACCCGGCCGCCGCCGTGCAAGTGTCGCACCATCTGCTGCTGTCGCACGGCCTAGCCATGCAGGCGATGCGCGCCGTCAATCCGCCCGCGAAACTGGGCATCGTGCTCAATCAATGGACGGCCACGCCGGCCACCGACAGCGCCCAGGACCGCGAGCTGGCCGAACTCGAATATGCGCGTTCGGTGCAGTGGTATATGGACGCCATCTTCAAGGGCCGCTACCCGGCCCTGGCCCTGAAACACGTCGACGCTTCTGCTTTATCCATCTTTGAAAACGATTTCATAGATATCAAGCAGCCCATCGATTTCCTCGGCGTGAACTATTACACGCGTGCTTACATGAGCGCCGAGACGCCGCCGCGCAAACCCGAATGCAAGCTCGGTGTCAACGACATGGGCTGGGAAACCTATCCGCAAGGCTTGACGGAACTGCTCGTCGGCCTGCACCGCGAATACCGGCTGCCCCCCGTCTACATCACGGAAAACGGCATGGCCGTGGCCGACAAGCCCGTCGACGGCAAGATCCACGACGCGCCGCGCATCGAATACGTGCAGCTGCACCTGGACGCCTTGCGCGCCGTGATCGCGCAGGGCATCGACGTGCGCGGCTATTTCTACTGGAGCCTGATGGACAACTTCGAGTGGAACTCCGGCTACGCCAAGCGCTTCGGCATGGTCTACGTCGATTACGCCACGCAGCAGCGCAGCTTCAAGGACAGCGCCCTGTGGTACCGCGATTTCATCGCCGCGCAGCGCGCATCCCACGCCGCCGTCCTGGCCGAGGAGCACTGACATGGCCGCCATTTCCCTGCGCGGCATCCGCAAGACCTATGGCGACGGCCCGGAAATCGTCAAGGGCCTGGACCTCGATATCCACGACGGCGAATTCATGGTCTTTGTCGGGCCGTCCGGCTGCGGCAAGTCGACCCTGCTGCGCATGATCGCGGGACTGGAAGACATCAGCGCGGGCCAGCTGCGCATCGGCGACTTGCTGGCCAACGATGTGGCCCCGGCCGAGCGGGGCATCGCCATGGTCTTCCAGAGCTACGCCCTGTATCCGCACATGACGGCGCGCGACAACATGGGCTTTGCCTTGAAACTGGCGGGCAAACCGGAAACCGAAGTGCGCACCGCCGTCGGCAAGGTGGCCGAGATTTTGCAGATCACGCATCTGCTCGACCGCAAGCCGAAAGCCCTGTCGGGCGGCGAGCGCCAGCGCGTGGCCATCGGCCGCTCCATCGTGCGCCAGCCCAAGGTATTCCTGTTTGACGAGCCGCTGTCCAACCTCGATGCGTCCTTGCGCGTGCAGACGCGCATCGAACTGGCCAAGCTGCACCAGGAACTGGGCACCACGATGATCTACGTGACGCACGACCAGGTCGAAGCCATGACACTCGGCGACCGGGTCGCCGTCTTCCATGGCGGCCACCTGGAGCAGGTGGGCGCGCCCCTGGACCTGTACCGCCATCCGGCCAGCCAGTTCGTCGCCGGCTTCATCGGCGCGCTGCGCATGAACTTCTTGCCGTGCGCCGCAGTCCCCGCGCTGGCCAGCCAGCTTGGCGGCGAGGCGGGCATGCTGGTCGGCATACGCCCCGAACACCTGCGCCTGGTGCCGCGCCACGAAGGCTATGGCGCCACGGTGACCCTGATCGAGCAGCTGGGCGATGCGCAAATCATCCACGCGACCCTCGATAACAGTCCGCATGCGGTGGCCATCAAGCTGCATGGCGAGGCGCGCCACAGTCTGGCGCAGGGCAGCAGCATCGGCTTCGCGCCGGAAGAAGGCCATGCCTTTCTATTTGACACGGCCGGGCGCGCTGTGGCTACCCATTGACCCCGCACGGAGGCGACATGACTTCAGATTGACACCCAAAAAATGTGCAGCAATAGCCAAAGAGCTATGTGATCATCAATCAACCAGCGGTACAGGAGACAACAACAATGCAACAGCTCAAACGCAACACCATCGCCCTCAGCCTCGCGCATGCGACATTCGCCCAGTTCATCTTGCTGGGCAGCGGCGCCGCCATGGCCCAGGAGGCTGCAGCCACCGACGCGGCAAAACCGGCTGCCGAACAGATGGACCGCATCGTCGTCACGGCCACGCGCCGCAATACCTTCGTGCAGGAGACGCCGCTGGCCGTCACCGCCTTCAACCAGGACACGCTGCAAAACAACCAGGTCAAGGATCTGGCATCGCTGGCCACCATGGTGCCGAGCCTTGTCGTCGAACAGCATGGCGACTCGGGCGGCGTGCACGTCTACATGCGCGGCGTCGGTTCGGCCAACCACACGGAGCTGGGCGACCCGGCCGTCGCCTTTTATGTCGACGGCGTGTATTCGCCGCGTCCCCAGGGCGCCACGGCGCTGATGTATGACCTGTCGCACGTCGAGGTGGCGCGCGGACCGCAGGGCACGCTGAACGGCCGCAATTCGACGGCCGGCGCCGTCAACCTCGTGTCGGCCGCGCCAAGCACGGCCAAGTTCATGGGTTCGGCCGGCATCACGGTGGGCGACAAGCGCCATCTGCAGACGCAGGGCATGCTCAATATCCCGTTTTCCGACGACGTGGCGCTGCGCATCGCCGCCATCAAGGATAGCCATGACGGCACGGTGGACTTCCGCCGCGGCTCGAACGTCATGCCGGGCACGGCCAAGTATGGCGCCGGCGACCAGATGGGCGTGCGCGCCTCGCTGCTGTGGAAGTTCACGCCACAACTGCGCGGCACCTTCATCGCCGACTACTTCCTCGACCAGGGTGCCGGCAACGTCTACCTGGCGGCCGAACCGAAACGGGGCGAGAAGCTGCGCTCGGCCCTGATCGACACGCCGGGCACCCTGGACCAGTCGATTCTGACCTACAAGGGCAAGCTCAATTACAAGCCGACGGACGCGCTGGACTTCACGTACCTGGGCAGCTGGAGCCGCTACAAGCGCCAGAACAGCAACGATTCCGATGCCGGCCTGTTCCCCGGCTTCAAGTCGGAAAACCGCACCGACTGGGCGCAGTTCGACAGCTATTCGCACGAGCTGCAGGCGCGCTCGGACGACGATGCGCCGTTCCAGTGGGTGGCCGGCGTGTTCCTGTTCAATGAAAAGAACAAGGTGCGCTTCGATATCGACCGCAGCCAGATTTCGCAGGCGGCCGTGCAGCAGGATATCGCCAACGGCGCCGTGATCTTCGTGCAGCCGACCGTGGGCCAGTATGCGTCGTCGATGTCCTTCATTCAGGGCGACCGCCAGCTCAAATCGAAGGCCGTGTTCGGCCAGGTCAGCCAGCAAGTGACGGACCAGATCAAGCTGACGGCCGGCGCGCGCTACACGAAAGACCATAAATTCGACGTCGGCGGCAAGAACTGGGCTTGCCCGAACTGGCCCGCGAACGCGCCGCTGGGCACCACAGTGCTCAATCCCGATCAGCTGGCGCAACTGGTCAAGCCGGGCACGGGCCTGGCCAACACGCACAATATCGGCCCTGGCGGCGCCATCACGGCCGCCACCTGCGGCAATACGCCGGGCGACAACACGGCCGACCTGAAATATGGCCAGGCCACCTGGCTGGGCCGCATCGAGTACAAGCTGCGCCCGGACATTTTGCTGTTCGGTTCCGTGACGACGGGCTTCCATTCGCCGGCCATCGGCGATGGCGGCGCCACCACCAAGCCGGAAAAGCTGACCAGCTATGAAATCGGCTTCAAGTCGGACTTGCTGAACCGCGAATTGACCCTGAACCTCGACGCCTTCCTGATGAAGTACAAGGACAAGCTCGAGTCGCAGGTGGTCAACAGCGTGCTGGCCAACTTCAACGCGGCCGGCGCCACCGTCAAGGGCCTGGAAGCGGAATGGGTCTGGCGGCCAACGAAGGTCGACCGCCTGACGGGCAACGCCACCTGGCTCAAAGCCGTGTATGACGACTTCATGTCGTGCGACGTCGATGCGGCGCGCGCGAATGGCCAGTCCTGCGGTTCGACGGCGCCACTGGTGAACGTGGGCGGCAGCACCATGAAGCATGCGCCGAAGTTTTCCACGACCGTCCAGTACGAGCATGATTTCAGTGTCGCCGGCGGCCAGCTCACGCCGCGCGCCTCGGTGCACTATGAAACCATGTCGTATGTGGGTGCGGGCGCCTTCAACGGCGACGTGCCGGGCCACGCCGGCGTCAAGCGCCAGGAAGCCTACACGACCCTGGACCTGAGCCTGCGCTTCCAGCCGGCCAACAAGGCGTACACGGTCGAAGCGTTCGTGCAGAACGCCACCGACAAGGCGGTCAAGCTGGACGTCAATGAAATCTGCACGGACGTCGGCATGCCATGCCAGCCCACGCAGCAGATCTACGGCGCCTTCTACAACGCGCCGCGCACCTTTGGCGCGCGCGTGTCGATGAAGTTTTAATCAGGCCGTGTGAAAGGGCAGTTGCAGTAGCAGTCCACTCAGTAGGGAAGGTGTTGGGCCGGGGTTCTTCCCCGGCCTTTTTTATTCCAGCGCTTATTCCAGACTCGCCTGCACGCTGGCGATGCCGATCTGCGCGCTGCCTTCGGCCAGGCGCACATTGACGTTCTGGCGCGCTTGCAGCTGCGCCGGCGAGCGCACGATATTTCCCTTTTCATCACGCAGGATGGCATAGCCGCGTTCCAGCGTGCGCTGCGGATTGAGCAGCTCCAGCTGCGCCGCCAGGCCGTCGAGGTGGTGGCGCCGCTGGCCCAGTTGCTGCGCCATGGCCGCGCCGCTGCGCCGCTGCATGTCCGCCAGGCGCGCGCGCGGCGCCGTGACGTCGGGCCGCAGGTTGGCCCAGCGCGAGCGCAGGCGCTCCAGCGCGTACTGCGACTGGTTGATGGGCGCGCGCGCCGCATGCGTCATGGCCGTGGACAGGGCCAGCAGCTGCAAGCGCTGTTGCTGCAGCTGCGCCTTCGGGTTGAGCAGGCGGCGGCTGTGGCGGTCCAGCGTCTGCGCCGCATCGTCGAGGCTGCGGCGCATGGCGCGGCGCAGGTCGGCCGCATCGGCGCGCAGGGAAGCCATCCAGTCGGCGCGCGGCGTGGCCGCCAGTTCGGCCGCCGCCGTCGGCGTGGCCGCGCGCAGGTCGGCCGCGAAGTCGGCGATGGTGAAATCCGTCTCGTGGCCCACGCCGCTGATCACGGGCATGGAGCAATCGGCGATCGCATGGGCCACGGCTTCATCGTTGAACGACCATAAGTCTTCGATACTGCCGCCGCCACGGCACACGAGCAGCACGTCGCACTCGGTCCTTGTCGATGCCGTGCGGATGGCGTGCGCGATTTTTTCCGGCGCCTGCTGGCCCTGCACGGGCGTGGGGTACAGGATGATGTTGACGTGCGGCGCGCGGCGCTTGAGCGCGATCAACACGTCGCGCAGGGCCGCCGCCTGCGGGCTGGTGACGATGCCGATGCTGCGCGCGAACATGGGGATGGCGCGCTTGCGTTCCTGGTCGAACAGGCCTTGCGCGGCCAGCTTTTCCTTCAGGCGCTGGAACGCTTCATACAGGGCGCCCACGCCGGCGCGGCGGATGGCTTCCACGTTGATCTGGTAATCGCCGCGCGCGCCGTACAAGGTGACGAGGGCGCGCACTTCCACCTTGTCGCCTTCGCGCGGCGTGAAGCCGGCAAACTGGGCGCGGCCGCGGAACATCACGGCGCGCACCTGGGCGCCATCGTCCTTCAAGGTGAAATACCAGTGGCCGGAAGCGGCGCGCGTGAAGTTGGAAATCTCGCCGGCGATCCAGGTCAGGGGAAACGAGCGCTCGAGCAGGCGCGCGACGGCCTGGTTCAGGGCGCTGACGGTCAGCACGGGCGGGGCGGCAAAGCCGCTGTCAGTTGGGGTATCGGTCATCATCTGGTGCTATGGGGGAGGGAACTGTCCACATATTATCGGCGAGGTCATGCTTATGTCATATATCGTGCAAAACAACAAGTTCTATTTCTAAGTATTTGATTTCATGATGAATTCCCGGATGCCTGATTTGCGTGCACGGGGAAAAAAACCTTTAATATCAAGCACATCAGTTCAGCCCCTGCCACTTACGCACAAAGTTATCCACAGAAAGTGTGCGGAACTTTTTGCCTGGAACAAACATGGCCCGGCAAGGCAACATTGACCGATAAAAGTGCCTTGCTACATTTTTGCGCACGGAAATAAAGTGTATAGGAATCAAGCGCTTAGTATGCCATGCATGGCCTTGCGCACAATCTTATCCACAAAAAATGTGCAGAACTCTGGCACGGCGCCGGATATATCCACGGGAAGGCCCATGGCATCGCTTGCCTGAATTTTGCGCAGCATAAAAATAGCCATATAAATCAAGGATGTAGCGTAAGGCCGTGCGCCTTGCTCACAATCTTATCCACAGAATGTGTGCAAAACTGCATAAACCGTTTCGTGGCTTGTCCGGGTTTTCCACCGCGTGAACACGCCGAATTGCTGCCTCATTTTTCAGCATGGAAAAAAATCCCTTTAAAATCAAGGCACTTGCATGGAGTCAATCGGCTTGCTCACAATCTTATCCACACTTTATGTGTGGAACTGCGCTGGCGGTGGAAAACTGCCGTTTGGAAGTGCAATCGGACGTGGAAAACCCCGCTTTCCGACCTCTGCCACATTTTTATGCATGGCAATAAAAACGATATAAATCAATGTACTTGGCGCGTATCCTTGCGCTTGCACACAATCTTGTCCACAGATTGTGTGCAGAACTTTGACCGCCTGTTTACCGCCGATTGCGCGCCGGCTGCCACTTTTTTACGCATTGATTTAATCTCCTTTAAAATCAATGACTTGATTGAATTCCTCGGCTTTGCGCACAATCTTGTCCACAGTAAATGTGCAGAACTCTTGAATTCTTGATTTTGTGACATTGACTAATGGCGATGAGCTGCTATGCCTGTATTTTGCGCAGTGCAGTAATTCTCATGTAAATCAATGACTTGCATGCTGGACTTCATGCTTGCTCACAATCTTATCCACACAAAGTGTGCAAAACTGTGCAGCGGCAGCGTGCGCCCGACGCGCCGTGTGGACAAGTGCCATGCGGGCGCCACTTGCCGCCGGCGCGGCAACGCGCTACATTGCGCCATTCCCGCGCGCGCACCATCGCACTTCGGCGCTCGGTACAATACAGGCTGTTCGGGCGATTCACCGCCTTCCCTTTACCAGGAGTTCCTTTTGCTCGCTATATTTCAAGCCGCTGGCTGGCCCATCTGGCTGTTGTTGATCGCTTCCATCGTCGCCCTGGCCTTGATCATCGAGCGCCTGCTGTATTTGCGACGCGCCAAGATCCTGCCCCGCAAGCTGTTTGATGAAGTGGTGCAGGTGTATCGTAGCGGCAAGATCACGCCGGACACGGTGGCCAAGCTGGAAGACAATTCGCCGCTGGGCGTGGTGCTGGCCGCCGCCCTGCGCAACGTCGACGCGCCGCGCGAGGTGATGAAGGAATCGATCGAAGAGGCGGGCAGCGGCGTGGCCCACACACTGGAACGTTTCCTGACCACCCTGGGCACGATTGCCACCCTGGCGCCGCTGATGGGCCTGTTTGGCACGGTGGTGGGCATGATTGAAATCTTCGGTTCGCAAAACGCCAGCGGCTCGAATCCCGCACAATTGGCGCACGGTATCTCGGTGGCTTTGTATAACACGGGCTTCGGCCTGGCCATTGCCATGCCGGCCCTGATCTTCTACCGCCACTTCCGCGCCCTCGTCGACAGCTTCGTCATTGACATGGAGCAGCAAGCGGTCAAGTTCGTCGACATCGTCCACAGTGGCCGCAAATGAACTTCCGCAAAGGCAAGGGGCGTGAAGACCCCGAAATCAACCTGATTCCGTTCATCGACGTGCTGCTGGTGATCCTGATCTTTTTGATGGTCAGCACCACCTACAGCAAGTTTACGGAGCTGCAGATCACCTTGCCGACGGCCGACGCCGAGCAGGCCAAGGACAAGCCGCAGCAGATCGACGTCACCATCGATGCCAAGGGTAACTACACGGTCAACCGCGAACCGGTGTCGTTCCGCGACGTGGCCGGCCTGGCCGATGCCTTGCAGGACGCGGCGAAAGCGGCCAACGGCGGCAAGGCGCCCGCGCAGACGCCCGTCGTGGTGGTCAACGCCGACCAGTTCGCCATGCACCAGATGGTCATCCACGTGATGGAAGCGGCCCGCCTGGCCGGCTATGAAAAGCTGACGTTTGCGGCGCAGGCGGGTGGCAAGTAGGTCGGCTTAGCCGGAACGGCGTAAGCCGACACAAGCCGCAGCCAAGCATGTCGGATTACGCTGCGCCTGGCGGCGCAGCTAATCCGACCTACACCATTTTTACGTCTTCCTTCATGCCCACATCCTCCCCCGCCAAGCTTGAATCCACATTGACCCGCGCCTGGCTGACGCGCGGCCCGCTGGCGTGCGCGCTGTGGCCCGTGTCGCTGCTGTTCGGCGCCCTGAGTAGTGTCAGGCGCGGCCTGTACCGGGCAAACATTATCAAATCAGCGCGCCTGCCCGTGCCCGTCGTCGTCGTCGGCAACATTTTTATCGGCGGCACGGGCAAGACGCCGCTGACGATCTGGCTGGTGCAAGCCTTGCGCGACGCGGGCATGCGCCCGGGCGTCATTTCGCGCGGCCATGGCAGCGCCGACCGTTCGCCGCGCGCCGTCAGCGCAGCTTCCACGCCGCAACAGGTGGGCGACGAGCCGCTGCTGATCTTCCAGCGCGGCGGCTGTCCCGTGATGGTGGGGCGCGACCGCGCGCAAGCGGGCAGGGCGCTGCTGGCCGCCCATCC